>CAVUDA010000032.1:0-471949 GCA_963740035.1 uncultured Acidobacteriota bacterium | reverse complement strand
TAATATCCTCTCGCTCTGTTGGAGTGCTTCTACAGCGCTGCCGCGACGATGTCAAGGAACAAGCCCGATGGCTCCATAATACGCCTTCGTCAAACAAAACTTTCACTCTACTTGTGGTCCTGCGGCGAAATTCGGTGCTGACTCACTGTGCCCACGAAGATGCCCGTTCAGTCCTGAAATGCACAGGACGGAACGGCCGCTACAAAACCGTCCGATCTTGGTGGTTTATGTAGAGGCCGCCCGTATTTAGGGCGGGCAGCGGTATGTTCCAATCAGAATCAGTCTGAGTCACTGCCGGAAATCCGAACATCTCTCTCCAAATAAAAAAGGGGCCGGAAGTGAATCCGGCCCCTTTACTATTTCAGCCGATCCGTGAGGATCGGGTTAGAAGGTTAGCTTCAGCCCCAACTGCATCGCGCGCGCGCCTCCCGAGCCGAGCACGGAGTTGGAGGCCTGCACGTCTGGCGTCAAGCCAGTAAACCCATACCCTGCACCGACCGAGGGATCAGCGGTTGCACCGCCCGGTCCGCCATAGGGGTTGGCAAAGGTCGGATGGTTGAACAAATTGAAAAGCTCCGCTTTGAACTCGGCGCCAAACCGCTCATTGAACTTGAACCCCTTCGTTACTGACATGTCCAAGTTCTTGAAGCCCTGATCGCGGAAGATGTTGCGGGCCGTTGTCCCAAGAGTGCCGTTGGCTTGAGGAACCAGAACGGAATTACCCACCGCAAAGCATCCCGTACTATCGAGATTAGCCAAAGCGCTAGGACCGAGGGACGCAGCCTTCGAGTCACAGGCTGTATTGCCAGTGGGTGAGGTCCCGCCGTTACCTCCGGGGAAATAGGGAACCCCCCCGGCGCAGCCTTGCCCAGGTGTGCAATTTGTGTCCGTCCATCCATGGACGGGCGTGAAGTCAGCAGGATTGCCCGAGAAAACCCACTGTTCGCCGATACTGCCGATTGGATTTGCGGACTCGCCAGTCCCGCTGAAATCGTTCGATTGGTCGTTCACTCCCCACACAGAGCCAGTTTCAATCGTCACGATGGAATTGATCGCCCAGCCTTCCAACATCTGACCAAAGCCCTTTCTGCCGGGAATGGCATAGTCCACCGAGAAGGTGAAACGGTGGCGGATATCGAAATCGCTGTTCCCGTAGAGCGCTCCGGGGATCGAGCTATCGATCGGGGTGTGGAGCCCATTGCCCTCATTGTCGCCATTGTCGTCGAGGGCGTGGGCATAGGTGTAACCTGCCGTGAAGGACAGCCCGTGGGATGTCCGCTGCGTCAGAGACATTTGTAAGCCGTTGTAGTTAGATTTGTCGCTGTTAGAAAAGAAGTCGATGTAACCCAGATACGGGAAGCAGGGATTATTGCCGATGCCTTGTCCAACGCCGTTGATGGTAGGGCAGGACTTCGTGTATGGTTCGTTTAACCGCTCGCCAGCCGCTGTAAATCCGGAGCCGAGCGGAGGCTGGTTGAGATCCGTCAAACCCAACAGCTTCGTGCCGTGATTCCCGACGTAGGCGACTTCAATTGACATGTTGTTGGTGATCGCTCGCTGCACGCCGAGCGTCCAAGTGCTGACGTAGGGCGTACGTATGTCGCGGGCTACTCCCAGGATGTTGCAGGGCGATGGGTCGCCACCGATGCCGGTGCCGCACTTAGGTGTTTGTGAGTAAAGTGGGGTGGATGACGAGTTGTTGGCCCAGGCGTTGGAACCCACGAGGCCTGCTGTGTCTACGACGTTGATGGTCCCCGCACCCTGAGTAAAGGTAGTGCCGTCGCCGTTGGAGTAGAGCGCTGCCCCGGAGGGAATCATGCGCAGCCCGAGGAAGTTACCCTGACCATTGAAAGCATCCAAACTGACTTGCTCGTAAATGATGCTGCCTCCAGCACGGATCACAGTTTTGCCATCGCCACGGACGTCCCAGGCGATTCCCAAGCGTGGAGAAAAGTTATTGTGGTCGCCATTGAAGGGAGCGTTGACACCGCCTACGCCGACTTGTTCCAGCCCTTTGACCGGATCGAAATTGCCGATCAGGTTGTTAGCTTCCTTCATGACGGTGGTGATCTCGTAACGAAGGCCGAGGTTCACCGTGACTGTCGGTTTGATGCGCCAGTCGTCCTGAATGAAGGCGGCATACCCTTCATAGGTCATGTGGCGCAACAGGTTCCCTGTGAGGAAGGCCGTGTTGTTCGACGATTGCGCCGTGCCCGCAAAGAAGTTGTCCAAGGAGCGAAATTGGACGGGGCCCTTGGTGTTCGCTGTCACGTTGTTGGTGCTCTTCTCCAACAGAATTTCGCCGCCAAATTTGAAAGCGTGCTTGCCGCGAAGATACGAGACGTGATCCGCGAATTGAGTCACGCTATCCGGTCCCACCGTTTTCGGCCAGGAGGCACCCGCTTCCCATCCGGAAAAGCCATTGATCCTCAGCCGGGGCAAGCCAAAGTAGTCAGGATTGGTTTGACCTGTGAAGATGGGCAAGGACTGTCCGTGGAATGTGTAAGTGGATGGATCCATGGCGTGATCCTGGCTTTGAAATACCTGGAAATAGTGAGAGTAACCCACGCGGGCTTCATTTACCCAAGTGGAACTCGGAGTCCAGGTCCAAGCTCCTGAACCTACTTGAGAGCGGGCGTATTGGTTCGTCAAAAATTGCGGATCGAGCTGGCGACCGGGGTTATCGGCAAGAATCCCGTTTCCTGGGCTGATAAAATAGATGCCGGTCAACGTATTTTTGTCATTGATGTGATAGTCGGTCTTGACGAGCCCCGAGTTGATTTCGTTAACGCTTGTCAGGGAAGTAGGCAGTTCCCCCGAGCTGTTGACCGGAAACAGGCCCAAGAATCCACCTGCGGGCGTACCCGCTATGCAGGTCCCGTTCGGGTGGCCCGCAGCCGCGGTTCCGACGGACATTCCAGAGAGTTCCAAGCTGAGGTTGGTCACCCCTCCTGGAGTGCCCGGTCCGCCTACCGTGTCCAATACATTCTGACAGCTGTCGATGAGACTTACGCCGTCACCGCCGCCGGCGGTTGTGGTGGGAACCTTGTGCAAAGATGGATTCCCAACCGTATAGCGCTGTTCTTCAAAATTCGTAAAAAAGAAAAGCTTATCTTTCTTAATCGGCCCACCAAAGGTGCCGCCGAATTGTTCCAGGCTCAGAGGTGTCTTCTCAGATGGATCTGGATTGAAGTAATTCCGGGCGTCGAAGGAATCGCTACGCCCATATGCGTAGGCCGTGCCGTGAAAGCCGTTGGTGCCTGACTTAATGCCGACGCTGACCACCGCGCCCGGTTTCCAACCGTACTCCGCCGACGGGTTAACTTGGGTTTTGAATTCGCTGATCGCATCGACGGGCAAGATCGTGCCGGCATCGCCTGCGGCCATGGCCGCATTCATGATGCTCTGGGCCATATAAGGGTCGCTGCTGTTCACGCCTTCGACCATGTAGACGTTGTCGTGAGGACGCACGCCGTTGGTGCTCTGGGTCCAGCCTCCGCCACCCACATAAATCTCAACGCCCGGGCGGAGGGTGAGCAAATTTTCGAAGTTGCGGCCATTCAGCGGGAGGTTTTCGATAATCGCGTTTTGCAGTGTTCCGCCGAGTTCGGCGTTGGTCGTCTCGATAAGCGGTACTTCTTCGGTCACGGTGATCGTCTGGCTGACGTCACCGGGTTGCAGCTGAATGTCAACGCGGACGTTGCCGTTTACTTCCAAAATGACGTTCTGGCGGTCGATCGCCTTGAAACCTTTTGCTTCCACATGGACCTTATAGGTGCTGGGCGTCAGGCTGGGAGCGTTGTACTCTCCCGCTTCATCCGTGATTAGATTTCGTGAAGTGCCCCTTTCCGTATCGGTAACGGCTACCGCCGCGCCTGCTACAGCGCCACCGGTTTGATCCGTTACGGTTCCGAGAATGCGGCCGGTGCTTCCTTGTGAGAACAACGGAGCAGAAGTGAACAACGACAATCCAGCGATCAGAGTTGCAACAGCAAAAGCGCTTTTCCACTTCGGTGAAGACAAAATCCCAAGATTCATATGGCCCACCCTCCTTGATTCATATTGCAGTCCTAGCGAACGAGCGACCGCACGCCTTCTCGCGGCCACGTTATTATCTGGTCGAACAGAAATGCCAGGATTCGCTACGATCTGCCACCCCTAAAGATTTGAGAAAAACCAACCTACCCCAATATTCGGACCCTGAAGTAAATCCACAACGTAACTCCTAACAACATCCCCATGAAACCGATACTCGTCCAACCAAAATTAAATGTCAAGTTAAGAATTGCGCTTTGCGGAGAATGCCAAACGGATCCGGAAAAGTTCTTGGCGGGGAATTCGGCAGGCCCGCGAGCCGGAGCAGAGAATCGATTCAGTTGAAGGAATTTTCGGCCAATTCATGGGGCAGGCACACCCGGAAGATTGCATCGAAAGTTCCAAATGAAGATCGGTTGTGGAAATCAGGGGGCAGGGTGCGGGGCGCAATCTTTTTGGGGAATCATCCCGCAGGCGGCAAGGAACCGGCTTGGTCCCTTGCCGTGACAGGGAAGTCCTTCACTTTTCGAAGTCTTCAAAGGCGCCGTTATCGGTGCAGGCCAGTTCCATGATGTCCCACCCCGGCCTCAGCTGAAAATTCAGCTGCGTTTTCCATGGTTTCGCGAGGGCTTTCGGATCTTCCATGGAGATATCGATCGTCATGTTGTCGCGATCGACGCGATGGAACCGTTCGGTGACGTGCAATTGGTCGCTGTGGGGATGGCCGTCGCGGTCCAGCCAGCTCTTGTCGTTGAATCCGATGGTGTCGACCACCAACGCGTCACCGTCCCACTTGCCAATCGAATGGCCCATGTAGGTGGGAGTGACATCCTCGGGATGGGCGCGGCCGTCCACGAAGATTTGGCGGATGGTGTGGTCGTATTCAAACAGCATGAGGATTTCCTTGGGAGTCTGCACGATTTGAAAGGGAAACGGCTGGAGATAGATTCGCGGAGTTCCTGGAGGAAGGCACTGTTTCAGGACCGGGTCATCGGTTTCCTTGAGCGAATGCGTCCGGGGGCCGTTGGAAGGCTTGTTGGCATTATATTTCTCCGTACCCCACGGAGTCATGTCGGGCGGCTCCGCAGTATAAGTGCTGCCGGTATACTTTCGCTGCGCGGGCGTGGAATGCATGTTCCAGACGCCCGTAAGATCGTGTTCCGGCGCGGGCGCGGGGGCCGCCGCGGATTTCGAGGTTCCTTGTTGCTGACCGGTTTGTGCGGGCAGTGCGGAGGAGAGCGCAAATGCCGCGAGCCCTGCTAGAATGAACGTGCCAACGCGATTCCGCATACGGAAAATCTCCCCTGGAGCTAAGAATTGTGTTGCTCGAATCATTTCAGAAGCGACTGCGAATTTATTAGTTCCCGCCACCCGTCGGAAGTTCTTCGCCACTGCCCATCACAACTTTCTGAATCCAAATTTCATGAGAACCGCTTTTCGTAGGATAGCCGCTGATAATGATGGTATCGCCGGGCTTGATGGAACTCTTGGTCCAGCCAACCCGGGTCAAACGATTGGGGCTGGTGAGTTCTCCCTGCCATTTCTCCGTCGCTCCAGAATCGTCTTTAGCTTCCCAGAAAATTTGGACGTGTGGATTGACGAAATCGAATCCGGTGGCCACGCCCTTGACAGTAATCGACTTGCTGGTATCGTAGTTCGCCGTGCCGTGGTGCGCGAATGCCACGGGCGCCATAGCCAAAAGCCCCATGCACACGACGAAAATACTCAATCGACTATTTTTCACGTTATCCCCTATCCGTTTGATTCGCGATCTGTCGCGACATTATCTGCCGGAGAGCATCCGGCGCTCCTCCGACAATACATATAGGACGAATTAGAAAGCAAGATTGTTTCAAGAAATTTAGAATGGTTCGCAGTATTCCGGAAGAGGCGCTTCGCGCGGATAGGAGGATATTGACACGCCCATGCCGCGGGCATATAAGGCTGGGGGGCGTGCCGGCGTTTCGTGCCACGCCAACAATACAAATCTCAGAGTCGAAACATGGGGAAGGGGATTCATGCGTAAAGTCCTTTTGACGGTTTTGGCGATTGGTGTGGGGTGCGTGATTGGATTTTCCTTTGGCAGCAATCCCTGGACGGTTCAGGGGCAGGGAAACTCGGGCAGCATCGCGGCGATCCCGGGCGTCGTGGGAGGCCAGGACACTTTCGGTCCCTATGATGTCGCCAAAGATTGGCCGGCAAACGTCAGCACCTTGCCTGGAAATGAGAAGTGGACCTGGGGAGCGGGACAGGGAATTTACGCGGAGAATCCGAATCGCGTTTTCATGCTATTTCGCGGCGAACTTCCCAACATCAAACGGCCGGATGCGAAATTAATCCCGGAATTTGGATCGAGCTTGATTTTTCCGATCGGGCGCCTGCCCTGGCGGGATGCGACCGTGTCGGCCCTACCGGGATCCGGAGGGACGGGTCAGGAACCCGACGACGGACCGAAGAACTGGATGCTGGGAAAAGGAGTTGTGGGCGTGGACGCTAAGTGGGAACACTGCCTGACCATCGTGGACTCCACTGGAAAAATCATTGAGACATTTCCGCAGTACGACCACCTGTTCAAGCGGCCGCACTACGTCACGATCAATCCCTACGATCCGGAGAAACACATCTGGATCGTCGACGATCACATGCACGCCATTTACATCTTCACGCATGACATGAAGGAACTTGTGCAGACGCTTGGCACGCCCACCGTGCATGGCGCCGATGGCACGCATTTCAACCGGCCAACGTTCCTCTCCTGGCTACCTGACAGCACCCTGTTCGTGGCGGACGGTTACAACGGCACGCGCGTCGCGAAGTTCGACAAGAACGGAAAATTCCTGATGGACTGGGGCATGAAGGGCACGCCGCCAAATGACACGCGGCCCTACTACATGAATAACGTCCACGGGGTAGCTCTCGATCCAGTAACCAAGCACGTCTTCGTCAACGACCGGGGCAACCATCGCGTGCAGGTGTTCGATGAAAACGGAAAATATCTTTACGAGTGGAGCATGGGCAAGGACCCGTCCGATGTACACCTCCTCTATATCGGAGCTGACCGGATGTTGTGGGCCTATGACCGCGGCACGTCCAAGATGCTGAAGTACGATCTCGAGGGACACTTCCTGTACTCCTGGGGAACCTGGGGAGATTTTCCGGGCGGCTTCTGGGGAGTGCACGGATTCAGCGTGGACCAGGACGGGAATTTCTATACCGCCGAAGTGGATAATGGGCGCGCGCAGAAATTCACCCCGCGGCCGGGAGCGAATCCCGCGTACTTGGTCAGCAAGCCTATTTACGCGGCGTGGAAATAATACATTCGCGCTGGCCAGATCTCGAAGTGTTGCGGACATCTTTTACTAGAATCCAAATTCCTCTACCCTTTCCACCGCGTCGGACAAAGGGTGGAGGACACACTAGGTCAAAGTAGAGATAATCTAAATGGAAGCTTGAGGCCGCCTCGATGTCACGTTAAGCTTTCTTCGGCATCCAGGCGGTTTTATTTTCGGATCGCGATATGAGTACAGATGGGGGTAGCTATGAGCAATCCTGTGAAAAAGGAAACCATTACGTTGCGTGAAGAAACGGATGCGGGAAATGGATTAATGGACCGGCGCGCACTGTTGCGGAGCGCTCTGTTCACCGCTGGGATCGCTGCCGCTGGTGTGGGCGCCGCACAGGCTGACGATGGTGTTGGCGCGGACGCACCGGAATGGATGAAGACGCCCGGGCGGCCGTTTTCCGCTTACGGCACGCCTTCGAAATGGCAGGAAAAAGTGCAGCGTGTCTTCACGATTGCGCCGGGGCGCGCCGGAACGGGCGTCTCGCGCACGCCGCTTCAATTGCTGGAAGGAACCATCACGCCTGGCGGATTGCACTTCGAGCGACATCATAACGGCGTGCCCGACATCGATCCGGGGCAGCACGAATTATTTATTCACGGAATGGTGAAGCGGCCGCTGGCATTTTCGCTTGACGCGCTCATGCGCTATCCGATGGAAACGCATATCCACTTCGTCGAATGCGCCGGCAACAGCGGAGCATTTGGCTCGCCGCAGCCATTGCAAATCACCGCGGGCGAATTGAACGGCCTGCTCTCCTGTTCGGAGTGGACCGGAGTGCGGCTTTCGACTTTGCTTGCGGAAGCCGGCGTGACGAAGGAAGCGAAGTGGGTGATCGCGGAAGGCGCCGACGCGGCCGCGATGAGCAGAAGCATCCCGCTGGAGAAATGCATGGACGACGCGATGATCGCTCTGTATCAAAACGGCGAAGCGATTCGCCCGGAACAGGGCTTTCCGATGCGGCTGCTGCTTCCAGGCTTCGAAGGCAACATGAACGTGAAGTGGCTGCGCCGCTTGAATGTGACCGATACGCCGGTGGATGCCAGGGATGAGACTTCGCACTATACGGAATTGATGCCCAGCGGAAAGGCGCGCCAATTCATGTTCATGCAGCAGGCGAAATCCGCGATTCTCAAGCCGTCCTTTGGAATGACCATGAAAGGACCGGGGCTTTATGAAGTTTCCGGGCTGGCATGGTCGGGAGCGGGCCGGATTTCGAAAGTGGAAGTTTCCGCGGATGGCGGAAAGACCTGGGCGCTTGCGGCGTTGAACGGGCCGGTATTGCCGAAGGCTCTGACTCGCTTCCGCATGCCGTGGAAGTGGGATGGGCAGCCTTCCACTCTGATGAGCCGGGCCACGGACGAGACGGGTGGCACGCAGCCAACCAGGGCCAGCTGGATCGCGCAGTATGCGCCGGGCCAGGGGTACCACTTCAACGGCATTCAAAGCTGGGGCATCGAGGCCGATGGGACGGTGAAGAATGTCTACGCATAAATTCGCGTGTCTCGTTTCGCTTGGAGCGATTTGTCTGCTGCCATCTTTTTGCAGTGCGCAGGGACCCAATCTTGGACGCCCGCTCACGCCCGAAGAAATTCGAAAGATAGACATCACGGTCTCGCCCGATGGGAGGGGACTGCCTGCGGGAAGCGGTTCGGTTTCGGCGGGCTTGGCGATTTATGCCAAATCCTGTCAGTCCTGCCACGGGGCGCAGGGCGCGGGGAAGCCGCAGGACCAACTTACCGGAGGGCTTGGTACGCTCGCATCTGGTAAGCCGGTCAAGACGCCGGCAAGCTATTGGCCCGCTGCTACTACGTTGTTCGATTATATTCGGCGAGCCATGCCGATCACTTCTCCGCAATCGCTCACGAATGATGAAGTCTACGCCGTCACGGCTTACATCCTGTCGATCGACGGAATTGTTCCTTCGGATGCGGTGCTCGATGCCAAGTCTCTGCCGCGCGTCAAAATGCCGAACAAAGATGGCTTTGTGAGTTGGTGGCCCAAGCCGCCGCGTTAAGGTGCGGAGTTTTGGTGGCACATGCTTCAGCCTGTGGGTTTTCGGCCTAGCAAGGACTAACCCCCACAGGCTGAAGCCTGTGCCACTTAGATTTTCCAGTCAGGCGATTCCACGTATTCGCGGGTGATGTCGGCGACGGTGCGGGTGCCGCAATTGCCCATCACAAGTTTCAGTTCGGCCTGCATGATTTCAATCACGCGATCGACCCCAGGCTGGCCGAAGGCTCCCAAACCCCACAGGAAGGGACGTCCGATCCCGACAGCTTTGGCGCCGAGGGCCAGGGCTTTGAACACATCCGTGCCGCGGCGGAAGCCGCCGTCGACGAACACAGGAATCTTGCCGTCAACTGCAGCCACGACTTCCGGCAGGGCTTGAATCGTCGCGCGCGAAGTTTCGGTGGAACGCCCGCCGTGGTTCGATACGAGCATGCCGTCGACGCCGTGTTCGACGCAGAGCCGCGCATCCTCGCGCGTGTCCATCCCCTTGATAAAGAGTTTCCCTTTCCAGGTTTTGCGCAGGCGATCGAGGAAGGCCCAGTCCATCGAAGGGTTTTGGGTTTTCACTCCAGTCAAGTCGATGCCGTCATACATCGGCCGCTCCTTGACGGTAGGGCCCTCGGGAGTTTCGTGGCAGTTAAGGCACGTGTGCAGGTCTTTTCCACGAGTGCGGAGGTAGGTCTCACTAAAGCGGCCGGTGGTGTTGTCGACCGTAAGTGCAACCACAGGGCAGCCGGCGGCTTCCACGCGCCGCAGAAGTTTCTCGTTCGCATCCCAGGAGGTCGTTGCGTACAGTTGATACCAGACCGGCTGGCCTCTCTCTTTGTTCACGTCTTCCAGTGGTGTTGATGTTGCCGTCGATAGAAACTGCAAAGTACCATGCGCTTTTGCCGCCCGCGCCACGGACAATTCTCCATCGGCGAAGAACGATTTCTCGCCGCCGGTCGGGCACAGGAAGATTGGGCTGTTATACGTTGTGCCGAACAGATCGACGTGCATGTCCACTTTGGTGGCGTCGCGCAACCGGCGCGGACGCAATTCGATGTGCTTGAAACCTTCGCGGTTCGCGCGGAGCGTGGCGTCGTCGTCGACCCCGCTGGCCATGTACGCCCAATGCGGTTGCAGGACCTTGCGGTGGGCGGCCTCCTCGAAATCGAAAACGTCGAAGGCGCCGGCAGGGCTGGTGATGACGTCGGAGGTTGCCTGCAAGCTCTGGGCGAGGCCGCTTTGCTCGAAAAAGGCGGCGACTCCTCCGAGCGCCGCAACGTAGGGACTTGCGGCCAGAAATTTAATAAATTCACGACGGGCGTTTGAGGTGGGTTTGCTCATAATGGCTGCAGATTGTAACGCTATCTTTTCTTGGTGACCAGATGGAACTTCTCCAGGAAGCCCAACGCGGATATTTCCCAGGGATTCAAAGCGAAAAACAATATGGCCGTTCCCTCCGAACGGCCTCGGGTGTATAAATAGGCCCATCCGGAATTGCCAAACGGAAATCGAAGCTGGCAAAAGGTTGAAAAATCGACCATGCCGAACCGCAGAGAATTCCTAAAGAGCGTGTCCAGCACCGCGGCGGGAATATTTTTCTCCAGTTGCTGCTGCGCGGAATCTTCATTTGGTCTTGCGCTGGAGCCGCGGCAATCCGCCGTACCGGCCGTCGCCAAACGCAAACCGCGCGAGGTAGTTGTCGGCGGACGGCGCGTGAAGGTCGTTGACATTCACGCCCATGTTCGCGTGCCCGAAGCCTGGGATCTGGTCAAGGATCGCATCGGGCGCGAGGGGCGCCCAGGCGATGCGACGCAGGCGAGTCCGGACAATCCCTCCAACATGCACAATGATGTTGAAAAACATCTCGCGGATTTGGATGAAATGGGAATTGATGTCCAGGTCTTGTCGATCAACCCGTTTTGGTATTGGGCGGATGAGGATCTCGCGCGCAAGATCATCCAGCTTCAGAACGAGAAAATCGCGGAATTCTGCTCCGCGCATCCGAATCGGTTCGCGGGCCTCGGCAGCGTGGCCCTGCAGCATCCGTCGCTCGCCGCCGAGCAAATGGAAGACGGCGTGAAGAAGCTGGGGATGCGCGGGTTCGCCATCGGCGGGAGCGTGAATGGCGACGATCTTTCCGATCCTAAATTTCACCCGTTTTGGGCAAAGGCCGAGGAACTGCAGACGCTGATTTTCATCCACCCGCAAGCCGCGGGTACGCCAATCGACGAAAAGAGATTGAAGGGAAATGGATTTTTGGACAATGTCGTAGGGCACCCGCTGGAAACCACTCTGGCGCTCACTCATTTGATTCAAGACGGAACGCTGGACCTTTTCCCGCGTTTGAAAATCTGCGCGGCGCATGGCGGCGGATACCTGCCTTCCTACTCGGGCCGGAACGATCAGTGCCTGATTGCATTTCCCAATCTTTGCAAGCCTTTGAAGAAGCCGCCGACGGAGTATCTGAAGCAGCTTTATTACGATTCCGTGCTTTTTACGCCTGAGGACATGAGACATCTAATTGCCGTGGTGGGTCCGAGCCAGGTCGTTGTCGGGACCGACTATCCGACGCTGTGGAATCGCACACCGGTGGACAGGATTCTTGCCGTTCCGGGTCTGAAGGACGAGGAGCGTATTTCGATTTTCGGCAACACCGCCGCGAAGCTGCTCAAGATGAGTGTTTGAACTTGCTAAGGCCAAGGAGACGACATGAAAAAGCAGGATGGGGAAACAAGCCGGAATCGCCGCAATTTTCTGAAGACCGCGAGCGGCGCGGCCATCGCGCTCGCTGCGACGAAAAATAATTTCGCGCAAAGTTCAAATTCCAAACCCGCGCGGCAGAAGGAACACGGGAGAACGGCGCCGGCCGACCGAGGCATTTGGATTACGTGGTACGACCTGCCGATGGAGGGCCGCGACGCCTATTTTTCGTGGCTGCATGGAACATATCTTCCCGGCCTGTTGAAGCGGCCCGGCTATTTGTGGGCGGCGCACTACGCCTCGCAGGATCTCGAAGGCGGCGCTGAAAATGCGACGCGGTACAAACATGTAGACGATCCCAGAGTCGGCAAGGGTTATCACTACATGCTCCTCGTCGCCGCAGCCGATGCCAACGTGTTCGGCGATCCTGTTCCGAGCCTCATCAACGCGGCGTTGCCGGAGCAGGGGAAGAAGATGCTCGCCATGCGGACCGGGGAGCGCATGAACATTTTTACCGAGACGGGCAGGCGCGAAGGCCGCGCGCTCGCCTCCTACAAGGAAGGCATGACCGGCGCTCCCTGCGTCCAGATCGGGAGCTTCGACTGCGCCCTGGAATTCGAGGAGGAGATGCACGCCGGATATGTTCTCGAGCGGCTTCCGAAAATGTGCGCGACGCCGTCGTGCGTCAGGACGCGGAAGCTTAATTCGGTCGCCGGTTGGGCGAAGCACGGAATAATTTACGAGTTCGCGTCCAAGGAAGGTTTTGATCGGGACTACGCGCCCGCGGTTGCGAATTCACCATTGGGCCTGAACGGACACTCCGTAGTTCCAAACCTGGTTCACGCGCCTAATGGGCCCAACAGTGCACTGCGAATTTGGCCGCCAGTGCCGAAGGCGTAGCGGATCGAGTAGCACAGCCACTCCTGGCTGTGTGGTTTTGTACGCTGCACGCGCAGGCCAACCGACTTGATGACGATCGCAAAAGGCACACAGCCAAGAGTGGCTGTGCTACAAGAACCCGCTCCACATCGACTTTTTCAGGAAGAACGGGAAAAGGACGAATTCCATGACGACGATTTCCAGAAGAGAAGTGCTCCTGACTCCCGTGGCTCTAGCGGCTACAAGCGCCCTGTCGGCCGCCGGCGGCGAGAAGAAGATGACGCTCGCCATGCACCAGAACACGTCAAACGGAGCGGGCTACCGCAAATCGCTGGAAGGCTGGGCCCGCGCGGGGATCAAGAATGTCGAGATCACGAATATTTTGCTGGATGAATTTCTGAAGACCGACGACCTGGCCGCCGCCCGCCGCGTGATCACCGACCTCGGACTGAACCTCGTTCACGCCGCGACTGGTGTGACCGAACTCTGGGAGCCGAATCCCAATCGCGCCGCCGCGCTCGACAACCTCAAGAGACGCTGCGAGATGTTTGCAAACATGGGCCTGAATCGCGTCTACGCCTCCTCCGCCACCACGAAGAAAGTCACCGAGGACGATTACAAAGCCGGCGCCGACAACATGCATGATGCCGGAGAAGTCGCCAAGCAGTTCAACATGTCGCTCCGGATCGAATTCCTGCGCACGTCGACATTCATTTCCACGCTGCCGACGATTCTGAAAATGACCCGCGCGGCGGCGCATCCGAATATTGCGCCCATGCTGGACTGTTATCATTTCTGGTCCGGCCTCAACAAATTCGAGGATCTCGAGCTGATCCGTCCCGGGGAAATTGGCCACGTGCATTTTCAGGATGTGCCCGACATACCGCGCGAGATGTTGGATCTCTCGACGCGCTTCATACCCGGTGACGGAGTCAGCCCGCTGACGCGCATTCTGGGCAAGCTCGCCGAAAAAGGATACGCCGGCCCGCTCTCTGTTGAACTTTTCCTGCCGAAATTCCAACAAGGCGATCCCTACGAGGTCGCGAAAGAAATCCGTACGAAATCCGAAGCCGTCATGCGTCAAGCTCGTGTAATGTGATTCGCTACAGAATTCAGATCAAGCAGTCGGGGAGACCAACTGGATGCGGATACCAAAGAAACGCCTCGCCGTTCTTCGCGAGCACATCAAGGCCGAGAGCACGCACAATATGGAGGAGCTCCTTGAGGGCATGACCGCGGATTGCTTCAACGATGTTTGCTGCGTGCCGAAGCCGTTCGTCGGCCCTAAAAAAGTGGCCGAGCGATACACGAAACATTGGGCCGGCTTCCCGGATTTCAAAGTCCGTGTAAGGCGATTCCTTGCTGCGGATGACAAGTGCATCGTGACCGAAAACGAGTGGAGCGGGACCCATCGGGGCACGTTCCTCGGCCTTCGGCCTACGGGGAAACGCGTGCGGGTGCGTGCACTTGTTGTTTGGCATTTTCGCGGGAACAAGCTCTGGGGCGAGACCGTTTTTTTTGACATGGGTTCGATCCAGAAACAGATCGGCGCCAAAGTCACTGTAGCCGCGCGCCGCAAGCCACGCTCAGGCTGAATTTGACCTCATATTCCATCGAGCCTTGGTATCGCTCTCTTAACCGCACCCAATGGAACACGCTCCTGGCGTCGAATCTCGGTTGGGTGTTCGACGGCTTTGAGGCGTATGCCTTAATCCTGACGGCCGCTGTGGCTCTACATCAGTTGCTGCCTCCTGAAAAATATTCGCAAATCCCAGCCTACGAGGGAGCAGTGATCGCCACGACATTATGCGGCTGGGCCGTCGGAGGAATGCTGGCGGGCGTTCTCGCCGACTATGTCGGCCGCAAGCGAACGATGATCTACGCGATTCTGACCTATTCGATCATGACCGGGCTCAGCGCGTTTTCCTGGAATTGGACTTCCTTCGCGATCCTTCGTTTTCTCGCCGGGTTAGCCATCGGATCCGAGTGGGTCACCGGGACTTCCATGACCGCTGAATTTTGGCCGGATAATGCGCGCGGCAAAGGCAGCGGACTATTCCAATGCGGATTCGGAATCGGCTTTTTCCTTGCTTCCTTCCTCTGGCTCTTCATTGGCGCGACGGGTCCCGGTGCGTGGCGAACGATGTATCTGATCGGGGTTCTTCCGGCGCTGCTCACTCTTTGGATCCGGCGGGCGATCCCGGAATCAACTCTTTGGGAGAAGGCGAACGAGCAACGCAAAGCCGCGAACCGGCGGAAGCAAAGCGGCGGCGCGGCAATTGTGGAGGACCGCGCGCTGACGCGTTTTACATTTCTTGATCTATTCGCTTCGCCGGCAATTCGCAAGAGAACAACCATCGCATTTCTCATGGCTACGGCTTCAGCTGTGGGTTTCTGGGGAATCTCGACCTGGGTCCCTCCCTACATTGGCTCCGTGGCGGCCAGCGCCGGGCTATCCTCACCGCAATGGGCCAGTTTCACCGGAATGGCTTACAACGCCGGAACGATCGCCGGATACGTCAGCATGGGTTTTCTTGCCGACGCATTTGGGCGAAGGCCGGTCACTCTCGCTTACTTCGCATTTTCATTCTTGGCCACGCCGATTTTATTTCTGTGGACGCACGAGCTTCACCTGCTCGTGACGGTCTCGGCGATGGTCGGATTCTTCGGCTCAGGACAACTCACCTGGCTGTCGACGTGGATTCCCGAACTCTACCCGACACGCATGCGCGCCACGGCCTTGGGTTTCATTTTCAATGCTCCTCGATTGATCGCCGCGGGAGGCACGCTCATGGCCGGCACGCTGATCGTGAGATTCGGCGGCTACGGGAATGCGGCGATGATCGTATCCACGATCTACATTCTGGGTCTCGCGGCCGGGCCATTTTTGCCGGAGACTCGCGGAAAACCGTTGCCTGAGACGGTCTAACGAATTGTCCCCACATCCCACCATGTTGACTTACGAGGGGCATGGTTTGAATCCCGGAAAACTGGCGAGTCTTGATACAATGAAAAGGGGCGGATCCCAAAACCGCAACGTGTTCTGCATGTCGGGGGAATGAAAAGTGGCTGCGACTCAGACTGAAACTCTCGTAGAAGTGGGACATAAGGTCGTTTACAAAGTGCTGGCGGCCATCAGCGTGTGTCACCTTTTGAATGACATGATGTCGTCGCTCTTGCCAGCGATTTATCCGTTGCTGAAGGATTCCTTCAATCTGAATTTCGCGCAAGTCGGATTGATTACGCTTACCTACCAGACGACAGCGTCGCTCTTGCAGCCGATGATCGGATTCTACACGGACAAAAGGCCCAGGCCGTTTTCTCTGCCTGTAGGGATGGGGGCCACGCTGATCGGGCTCATCCTTCTGGCGGCCGCGCGCTCGTTTCCCGCGCTGCTGGTCGCGGCGGCGCTGGTTGGGACCGGATCGTCGGTGTTTCATCCGGAGTCTTCCCGTGTCGCGCGAATGGCGTCGGGCGGGCAACATGGTCTCGCGCAATCGATTTTTCAAGTTGGCGGCAATGCAGGGCTCTCCTTTGGCCCGTTGCTGGCGGCGTTCTTTGTGTTGCCGCGCGGGCAAAACAGTCTCGCGTGGTTTTCTCTGGCCGCCCTTGCGGGCATGATTCTCCTCACCGGAGTAAGCAGTTGGGCCAAGAACCACGCGGAGAGTTGGAAGAGATTCAGCGCAAAGCACGATATTGATAAGCCGCCGGACTTGTCGACCGGACGGATCACGGCGTCGATCGCGATTCTGATGGCGCTCTTATTTTCGAAGTTTGTTTATCTAGCGAGCCTGACGAGCTATTACACTTTTTATCTGATGAGCAAATTTCACGTGACCATCGAAAGCGCGCAAATCCATCTTTTTGTTTTTCTTGGCGCGGTCGCGGTCGGCACGCTCATAGGCGGACCAGTCGGAGATCGAATCGGCCGCAAGAATGTCATTTGGGTCTCGATTCTTGGCGTGCTTCCGTTCACCATGGCCCTGCCGTATGCCAATCTGTTCTGGACCGAAATTCTCAGCGTGGTGATTGGCTTGATTCTGGCGTCCGCATTTTCGGTGATTGTGGTTTACGCGCAGGAGCTGGTTCCGGGAAAAGTGGGAATGATCTCCGGCCTCTGCTTCGGGTTCGCGTTCGGAATGGCGGGACTGGGCGCGGCGGTCCTCGGCTGGCTCGCGGATTTGACCAGCATCAATTTCGTGTATCTGGTCTGTTCGTATCTGCCGGCGGTAGGCCTGCTGGCGGCGTTCTTGCCCAACATCGAGCGGCCCAGGCTGCGGACAATCCATGAAGAGGCGATGGCAGATTGATGCGGTCGTGAGCGGGCCGACGAAGCAGTTCGTTCAATCTCAAATTTCAAATTCGAAATGTCAAATTTAGAATCTCAAATCAGAATTCGAAATCTCAAATCTCAAATCTCAAATCTCAAATCTCAAATCTCAAATCTCAAATCTCATGCGCCTGCTTTGGCCATTTCCGCGGCGCGGTGAATGGCGCGGCGAATTCGCGGATACGTTCCGCAGCGGCAGATATTTCCGGACATCGCTCGGTTGATGTCGTCGTCAGCCGGGTTGGGAGTTTTTTTCAGTAGCGCGACCGCGCTCATGATCTGTCCGGATTGGCAGTAGCCGCACTGCGGCACTTCGATTTCGAGCCAGGCGCGCTGCACCGGATGATTCCGGTCCGGCGAGATCCCCTCGATGGTGGTGACCTCTTTTCCTGCTGCGCGCGATACGGGAGTGCTGCAGGAGCGCACGGGTCGGCCATCCAGATGAACCGTGCAGGCGCCGCATTGCGCCACGCCGCAGCCATACTTTGTCCCGGTCAGGCCCAGATGCTCGCGCAAGACCCAGAGCAGGGGAGTGGAGGGTTCCACATCCACTTTCACGCTTCGTTTATTTACGGTGAGAAAAATCACTGGCATGAACCTCCTCGGCAACAAATCTTTCCGCGTTCGCGCATCGCCTTCCGAGTATTTCCATTTGTCCGCACCTTAAGTTTTTAGCGCCGCGAGCACGCGTTCCGGCAGGAACGGCGACTGGCGGAGTCGTCGTCCGGTTGCGGAAAAGAAAGCGTTCGCGACCGCGGGGCCCACGCCAATTCCTCCGAGGTCGCCGATCCCTACGGGATTGCGGGCAGAGGGCACGACGTGCGTGTGTACTTCCGGCACTTCCGACATGCGCAGGACTTGATAGTCGTAGAAATTCGACTGTTGCACGGCTCCGTTCTTGAACGTGATGCGCTCCTTGAGCAGATTGCTCAAGGAGTGGATGACGGCGCTTTGCAACTGCGCGTCTAGATTGCGCGGCGAGACCGCAACGCCGACGTCCGCCGCAATCCAGATTTCCGGGACGCGGATCACGCCGGTATTGCGGTCCACGGTGACTTGCGCAATCGTGGCCATGTAAGTCCCCGCGTTGCTGACGTAGGAAACACCGCGGCCCGCCTTTTCGCCTTTCTTCCAACCTGCCATGCCGGCCGCTGCACGGAGCACTTCCTGTTCGACCGGCGATTTCCTTAGCAGGTCGAGGCGCATATCGACTGGATCGTCGCCCCGGGCAATCGCGATTTCGTCTACAAAACTTTCCGCCGCGAACTGATTCACGGTCGAGCCCACGCCGCGCACGGCCGACATGCGCACGCCGAGCTTATTGCGCACCGCTTCGACGAGAATGTTGGGGAAGTCGTAATCGGTATGGATGCCGGTCGTGGAAATTCTCGGGAATTCCTTGCCCTTCTCGAAGCGAAGCGGATCGGTCATGGCCAGCGCTTCGTCCGCGACCAGGCGATGGTGGTAGGCGGTCAACCGGCCATTGCTGTCTTCAGCGGCTTGCAGATACTGCGCAGTCATCGGTTTGATGCGTCCGAAACGCACGTCGGATTCGCGGCTCCAGATTACCTTCACCGGCTGTCCCAGCTCCTTGGATACGAGGGCGGAGTCAACGGCCCAGTCGTGGTCCATAGCGGAGCGCCTGCCGAATCCGCCGCCGAGGTAGGTGCGATGGAGCGTCACGTTCTCGGGAGCAATTCCAAGAGCCGCCGCGACGGATCGCACGCAGTGAGTGGGCGTCTGCGATCCGGCCCACACTTCCACGCTCTTTCCTCCGTCCTTCACCCAGGAGACGGAATTGAGCGGCTCGAGTTGGGCGTGGTAGACGAATTCCGTTCGATATTCGGCCTTGTAAACTTTGGCGGCGCCGCTGAGTGCGGCCACGATGTCGCCCGTGTTCTGCACCTGCACTCCGGCTTTGCTGAGATCGCGCGCGATCGCGGACTGTTCTTCCATCGCACGGTCGCTGTCGAATTCACTTTCGGCAATTTTGCTCCAGGTGATTTTGAGAGCGCGTTCTGCGATGAGCGCCGCTTCATACGTCCGTGCAGCAATAGCGACACGGTCGGGCGGCAACTGCATCACTTTTATCACGTCGCGCATTTTGGAAACTTCCGCATCGTTGACGGAAATCGGCGTAGCACCCAGGACGGGAGCGCGTACCACCGTGGCATACACCATGTTCGGAAGCCGGATATCGATGCTGTAGATTGCCGAGCCGTTGGTCTTGGCCGGAATATCCACGCGCGGAATTTCGTGGCCGATCAACCGGAACTGGCTCGGGTCCTTCAGATCCTTTTCCGAAATCGCGGGCAATGTTTTTGGCAAAGTAGCGAAGCCGGCGATCTCTCCATAGCTCAAGCGCTGTCCGCTCTTGGCGTGGACAACCACGCTCGGTTCCGTCGTGAGTTCCGACGCGGGAACATTGAGATGGTTCGCAGCCACCTCAAGAAGCACGCGTCGTGCCTGCGCGCCATAAAGACGCATGCTTTTGTAATACGCCATCACCGCAGTGCTGGCCGCCGTGACCATCATTCCAAAAAAGAAGGAAAGCGGGTTGCCGTAAATAGAATCGTCCGAAGGGCTAAATTCGACGGATACCTTGTTCCAATCGGCATCCAACTCCTCGGCGAAAACGATCGCCAGCGCTGTCGTCGTGCCCTGGCCCATTTCTGCCGCCGGCGCCATGATAGTGATCCCGCCATCCGGAGCGATGCGAACCCACGGCATATTCACGCCTGCGCCGATCGCTTCCTTATCGATTTCAGTGGTTGCGCCCATGGCGGGCTTGAGATCGATGCCAAAGACCAAGCCGAGCCCGCTCACGCCAACGCCGACGAGGAACTCACGACGCTTCAAAGGAAAATCAGTCATGTTGGTGGCACCTCCGACGGCGTATGAATTCGTATGGAACCGAATATACGCCCGGGGCATGTCGTGTCAAGCAGGCTTGGCTCTTGGCCACGGATGGTCATATCGCACCAACGATCTAGTCTTGATATTTTTGCCGTAGGCGGGGAGTGAGCCGAAGCATGAGTTGCGCGCGCTCGACTTCGTTCAACCAATCGCCCAGCGTGGCGTCGAGTTCGTCTTTCTCGGGGGCGACAATGCCGGTCGGGCAAAGCGGGCCGAGCCTGGCGCGGGCCAGGGCACGGTAACGGTTGATCGTGCGATCGCCGGCCGTGGCGCACCATTCGTTGTCTTCGGACAAGAATATTACGACGGGGACGCGGCTGCCGGCGTTTATGCGCAGTTCCGGAACCAGTTCACTTTCCTTGGGCCGCTCGACAAAACGCAAATCGATTTTTTTAGGATTGGCTTCGGCGATCCGGTAAATCAGCGGACATTGCTGGACGCAATCGCCGCACCAGATGCCGCTGAAGATCAGAATTTTCATTTCGCGCACAAATCCGCCGACGAGCTGCTTCTGCGCATCGGTCAGGTGTGCGGCGTCATAGACCTGCGTCCAGCGGCGTTGCTGCTCTTCGGTGCCGGTCTGAAGGTAGCGATCGTACGGGAGCGCTGACGCAAATTTATCCGCAAGGTAGGAAGCGTTAATCATGATCGTGGATTATACACTCTGCGATCTTTGTTTCATTGCACCGCGAAGCGATCTCGCGCGGTCCGGACCGGTTGAATCCCGGGAGCGCCAATCTCCCGATTGGCGCTCCCAGGTGAAATCGATTTGCGATTACTTCTTACCGGCGTCTTTTTCCAGCTTCTCGAGCTCTTGCACCAATTGCTGCGCCTGATCACGAATTTGCCGCACGCGCTCGGCGAGGGCCGGGACTTCGCTGCTGGGCGTCGGCGCGGCCGGGGTCTGAGCTGACGCAGCAGCGCCTGGCGCAGGCTTGATCGGTACGGCGCCTCCGGTCAGTTCAGCCAGGGCCTGATCGAAATTGTCGCGATAAATCAGGCGGTCGCCCATGGCCAAAACAACTTTTTTGAGTTGGGGCATGCGAGCTTCATTCGCCTGGATGTAAATCGACTCGACGTAGAGAAAACCGCCCGTCACGGGCAGGGAAATGATATTTCCGCGCAGCACATGCGAGCCCTGCTGGTTCCACAGCGTCAGGTCCTTGGAAATGTTTTGGTCCTGGTCGATCCGCGACTCGATCTGCATGGGGCCATACATCAGCTGCTGCTTCGGGAGCTGGTAGAAGATCAGTTGTCCTAGATGATCGCCGTCGCATCGCGCGGCCATCCAACCGATCAAATTATCCTTGCCCCGCGGAGCGAAGGGAAGAATGAGCAAGAACTCCGGCGCCTTCTCCCCAGGCAAAGTGGCAACTACATACATCGGCTGCACATTCTCAGGCTGTGCCGACTGGCCAAACAAGTTATGCGCGATGTCCCAGATGTCTTCCTTGTTGTAAAAGACCTGTGGATCGCGCATGTGGAACGTTCGGTAGGCCTCGGCCTGCGCTTGAAACATGGCTTCGGGATAGCGCGCGTGGCGGCGCAAGTCGGCCGGCATATCGGAAGCAGGCGAAAATAATTTTGGGAAGAGATGTTCGTACGCCTGAATGATTGGATCGGCGGGATCAAATACGTAAAGCGATATTTTCCCCGAGTAGGCATCCACCGTGGCCTTCACCGCGTTGCGAATATAATTGGCGCCCTCTGGCAATCCGGTTACCGGAATGGTGGCTGAATAAGGATGCGAGAGGGAAGTTGTATAGCCATCCACCATCCAAACCAACCGGCCGTCATCGGTAATCACGAGGTACGGGTCCTGATCCCAGAGCAAGAAGCCCGCAAGATACTGCAACCGCTCCTGCACGTTGCGGTGAATCATCATGCGGCTCTGCCCGGTAAGGTAGCTCGTAAAAATAATGTTCGGCTCGCCCTGGGAGATCGCCGCGGCTGCCTTCAGTAGTATCGACCCGACGGGAAAACCTCCCGTACCCTGGTAGGTCGAATATTTATTCTGGTCGCCGGAGGGATAGTCAAATTCTTCGCGGGCGGTGTGGACGAACACCGGATCCTGCGTCTTCGCGCCGTAATAAATTTCCGGCCGGGTAAGTTGAAAGCCGGGCGTCTTGATTTCCGGCGGAGCGTTTTCGATCAGCAGAACGGGAAGGCCGTCGGGCGTGATTTTGTTGACCTCGGACATCACCGCGCCGAAGCCGTGGGTATAAATAAAACGGGGATTGATCCAGCTCTGGCTGGCCTCGGCGGACAACTGCGCGACATCAATTTCGCGCGGCGATAGAAGCACCTGCTTGATGCGCCCGTTCGGAAAGTAGCGATCCACGTCAGTGGCCGGAAAAGTGTAATAGGGCCGCAGCGCCTGGATCTGCGTGATCGTCAAGTTGTACGCGCGAAGGTCCCAGAGACGTATATTGTCCAGCAGCGTGGCATCCTGCACGGGATCGACGGTCGCCTGCCCGGTGGGAACAAAGGGAAGTTCCTGCGAATTCCGATTCAGGCCGAAAGCAATCGAAGTCGCCTCGATGTGGCGCTCGATGTAGGGCCTTTCAATGGAAATCTCATTCGGGCGGACATAGACGGCATGGACGACGAGCGGCAAAGCGGCCTGCAAAATAAAAAAGCCGACGACCAGTACGGCCGCGTTCTTGTATTTCCGCAGCCAAACAAGTGGCAACGCCCCAAGCGTGACCACAATGAGCAGCCAGCGCAGGGGCAGCGTGAACTTTTCGTCCACGTAATCCGCGCCCGTCATGAAGGCGTGAGAGTTGAGCAGAAGCTCATAGTTGCCGAGATAAATCCAGACGGCAAAGCCAAGCAACAGGATGACGGAGATGACGCGGACAAATCCCGCGCGCGTCGCGCCCGTCAGCAGCAGGGAATCCGGCCCAATCGTAAGTGTTCTGCGCGGCCCCTCCTCGAATCCGCCATAACGAAATTTTTCCGCCAACTGCCAGCCCTTCGCGGTTGCCCAAAAGACCAGGGCGCAAAGAATCGCCAGCACGAACCCGAACCCGAGCACTTCCGCATAGAAGGGCAAATCGAAAAGATAAAACGGCAGGCCGCGCGAAAACACCTGATCCTTCCAGGCATCGGCAGGCGCCGCGAGCCCGCGCGACCCGAAAAAGCGCATGACCGTCCAGTAGTCAATCGAACTCGATGCGAACACGATGGCCACGACGGCCAGCCCAAAGGGGATCAACCGGGAATACAGACGATGATCGCGCGGAAGAATTCCCGCGAAGTGCAGCCCTCGCGCATGAGCAACCCATAGCGCGATGAAAGCCACCAGCGAACCTGCCGCCGCGGGCGCGATGCTGTACCAAAGCATGCCCACCCACGTATTCACCTGCCCGATCTCTTTCCACCAGTTGTACTCGATGACGAAATCGGCCGCCGTGGAGCTGGCCCAAAGCGCGAGAACCGCCAGGACAGTCAGAACGATCAAGTTGCGAATCTGTGAAGGGCGCATAAAAGGCAGTTTCTGAACGTGGAGCAATGGCGCCGCTTCGAGACGAAAAAATGACATCTCGAACGGCACAGAATTCTAGCTGACGTATATCGCAGAAGATCGTATCACAGTACATTGCGAGCCCCTGTAGCCTATTCTTTTTAATGGGCTTTGCAGTCTTTCTGCCCGCGATAACGACAGCCCGGGCGCCGCTCCCTCAGTGCCTACTGCCCCTGATATTTATTAGTCAGGTAGACACATGCCTCGCAACTCTAAATTGACCCTTACTGGGCGTGGCCTTAGGGTAGTAACGAAGGTATGAAAACGCCCCTCTCTTGTTGGTCAGGTAAGTGGAAGGTCTAGTTCCCGCTAGACCAAAATACTGAAGTTCCGCATCCACTTTTTTCGAAGAAGTGTGCGGTTAAGTGTGTGCAAAGGGGCGTAACGCGTTCGACGCCGAGCTACGAAGGAGCAAAACCACCGTTATGAAATTCTTATTGAAGTCTGCGTATTCCGTCTCCCTGCTGTTGATAACGCTGATGATAACTTCCTGCTATCCAGCCCACTCCGGGTCGGGCGGCTCGCTCAGCGGTGGGGGTAGCGGCGGTAGTGGGGGTAGCGGGGGCAGCGGCGGCAGTGGCGGTTCTCCTTCAACCTTCACCGTCGGCGGAACGGTACTCGGGCTTGTCGGGACCGGGATGATTCTGGAGGATAACGGCTCCGACGACCTTCCGATCACGATAAATGGCGGGTTCACCTTCAAAACTTCCGTGAGTGGGCCGTACTCTGTAGTCGTGAAGACGCAGCCCACCGGTCCCGCGCAGACCTGCAGCGTTGCGAATGGATCGGGAACTGCGACGGCCAATGTTACGACCGTTCTAATCAATTGCGGTACGACTGGCCTTACGGTCGGCGGTTCAGTCTCCGGCCTTATTGGTTCCGGGCTTGTCCTTGAGGATAACGGTGTCGATAAATTCTCTGTCACCGGCAAAGGCAATGTCCCTTTTACGTTTTCGGTGCCGCTCCCAGCGGGTGCCGCTTACGCTGTAACCATTCTGACTCAGCCGGCGAACCCAGCTCAAGTCTGCTCTGTCGTGAACGGCAGTGGCAATTTGAATTCGAACATTAATACTGTGGAAGTCATCTGCACGCAGCCGGGTTTCAAAATCAGTGGATCCGTGGTCGGTCTGGTGGAAGCCGCGGGAGATACTCTCGAATTGCAAGACAATGCGGGAGACGATCTTTTTGTCACCGGAGATACTACATTCACCTTCCCCACGCAGGTCACGAATGGCGGCATTTACAATGTACAAATATTTCTGCCCCCAACCAGCCAGCCTCAAGGTTGCGGTGAGTTCTTTTACACGGGCATTGCCATTACCAACGTTTCAGATGTTCTCGTTGACTGTCAACACAACGACTGGGCCTGGGACTCGTGGTACATTTCCACCACGAATAAGGCGAACAATTACGCTGCGGTTACCACGCCGCTCCAGCCCCCGAACGTGCCCTTCCCCCCGAACCTCAGCACTCCCGGTGGCAGAGACTTTGCTGCATCTTGGACAGACAAAAAGGGCCGAAGATGGCTCTTCGGCGGAAATGGTTTTCCATATCCGAGCCCCTTGGGGAATCAACTGCCGTCCTTCCTGAACGATCTTTGGGTCAATGATCCTTCTGTTGGAGGCTGGGTTCCGGCCAACCTCCCCATTTTTACAAACAGCCAGAACATCCCTGCCGTCTTTCAAGACCGCGTCGAGCCGCTGGAAGCGGAAGATGTCCCTACCAACCTCGCCACCGACCTTACCCTCATCCCACCACTTGTTCCATATCCAGGCTCGAGGTGGGGAAGCTCGAGTTGGACCAGCAATTCCGGCGACCTCTATTTGTTTGGTGGTCAGGGAATTGATAGCAACGACGGTGGGGGTTTGCTCAATGACCTGTGGAAGTGCACTCCCGGCGCTTCGGTTGATAAGCCGACCGGCGCTGGCACAAGCTCCTGCCCGTGGAGCCTGGTGGCGGGAAGCACAACCGTTCGAAACACGGCTGGCAATTATGGGACTCAAGGAGTAGCTGGAGGAGTTCCAGGAGGACGATGGGCTGCCGCGACCACCACGGACGCGTCGGGGAATTTTTGGCTTTTTGGCGGCCAAGGTGTGGACTCCGCAGGCACAATCGGTTTGCTGAATGATCTCTGGGAGTACAACGCAACAGCAAACCAGTGGACCTGGATCGGGCCTGCCGCTTCCAACGTCTCCAATCAGAATGGCAATTACGGCACGCTAGGAACCGGGACTGGCACTACGTCTCCCGGTTCGCGTCAGGCCGCTGTCCTGTGGGCAGATTCATCCGGCAACATTTGGCTCTTCGGGGGATTTGGACTCGATTCGGCAGGGACTGGCAACGCCGGTCCTCCCCCTGCAGGAGCGATCCTGAACGACCTTTGGGAATTTAATATTACGACCATGCAGTGGACTTGGGTGTCCGGCGGCAACCTCGCGAATCAGACCGGCACCTATGGTTCCGAAGCTATCAGCAACCTGAGCACCGGTGCGGCCACAGACATGCCAGGATCGCGATGGGGTGCCGTTGGCTGGACCGATGCCAACAACAATCTCTGGTTCTACGGTGGCTGGGGGTACGGTACCAGCACAACAGACCCAACTGGATTCCTGGACGACATCTGGGAGTATCAACACAGCTCTGGACAGTGGCTCTGGTGGAAGGGAATCTCCAATGTCAACCAGAACTCAGTATTTGCGGCCGCGACCTTTACCGGTGGTGCCGGCCTACCGTATGTAAATAACGTCGTTGGCGGGCGCCGGGGAGCTGCCCTCTGGGCTCCGGATTCGCTTGGTTACGTCACCGTCTTCGGCGGGGAAGGCTATGATTCTTCCCAGGGAGCCCCCCCAGGCTACCTTAACGATTTGTGGAGCTATCTGCCATTTCCGAACTAACGTGGTTTGCAACTGCTCCAGCCAGAGTCATTGGTTTGCAATCAATGACTCTGGCAGGACTGCTTCCGTATCCCTGAAACCCAATCGCAAATGAGATGTTGTTGTTGCCGCCTGTTTTCTAGGGCGCGGGGGCTGGTTGATATTCGGTGAAGTTCGATCCCGATAAGTCCGAAATTATTTCTTTCCTGTGATTTCTTCCACCAGCGAATTGGCCTGATAAACCTTCCTCAGCGCCTCCAAAATGCCGGCGGAATGGACGGCCACGGCGCGCGCGGTTTGATCCGGATAAATATAGTCCGACATAAGAGATTCGATGTTGCCATCGAAAATGATTCCGACGAGTTCGCCCTGGCGATTGATCACCGGGCTGCCGGAATTCCCGCCGATGATGTCGGCCGTGCTCACGAAATTAAAGCGCGTCGAGAGATTGAGCTGCGATTTGCGGTCGTTCCAGATTTTGGGCATCTCGAACGGTTCCTTGTTGCTATGCGCGGCGGCGTGCTCGTACGCGCCGCCGAGCGTCGTGGCCCACGGAATCTTCTCGCCGCCTTCGGTGTAGCCCTTGGCCTCGCCGAACGCGAGGCGCAAGGTGAAGGTCGCGTCGGGATAAACACTCGATCCGTACACTGCAAACCGCGCATTGGCGATCTTGCCGTATGCCTGGCGCTGCGGCTCGTCGACTTGCTGCTCGAAGACTTGGCGGATGCGGCGCGACTCCGGATCGATCGACCGCGCGAGCTGGATCATGGGATCGATTGATTCCTGGATGGCTTTCAATCCGCCGGCGGCGAGGCGCTTTCGGACCGCCACATCCTTCAGCGTGGTGCCCTGAATCAGTTCCGCCGCGCGGTCGCGAGGAGATTTGCCGGCCAGTACCATCTGGACGATTTCGTTTTCCTCGCCCATGACCTCGGCCATCATTCCCAACGAGTCGGCGAGTTCCACGGTTTCCAGGTCGTCGTAAATCGGCGCGTCGGAGAAGAGCTGAAGTTTCAGGGATTCGAGGCGGGCTTCAGAATATTCGCGCAGGCGCTGGTCATTCGGCTTCGACGTTTCTTCCGCCAGCCGGACCAGTTTGATGGCGATGTCGAATAAATCGCTGTTGAAGCCTTGCGCGCGTCTTTGCGGGCCGATTCCGAAGAGATTGTATTCGTCGCGAATCTTGACCTGCGTCTTGAGAGTCGCGGCCACCTGGTCCCAGCCGTCGCCGTAGGATTGGCTCAACTTCGGGTCCTTCGAGACCGCGTCGCGCAATTCCATTTCCGCAGCGCGCTTTTTTTCAAGGATTGCCGGGTCTTGCAGGCCGGCCAGCATTCCGAGGTACGCCTTGCGGCTATTTTTTATGCCGAATAATTCGTCTTCGGCGCGGCGAGCGTTTTCCGCGCTGCGTTCGGAATAATTGTCGAGGAGGACTTCGTGCCGGCGCAAAAGATTCAGTGTGACTGGGAGCCCGTAATCTCGCTGGTACAGGAGATGCGCCACGGTATCACCGCGCTCGGTGCGGCCGGGATGGCCGGAAACGAAAATCAATTCGCCTTCCGCCGCTCCGGACTCGCTCCACTTTAGATAGTTGTCCACGTGCACGGGCTTTTCGTTTTCATAAACGCGGAAGAAGCAAATGTCCAGATCGTAGCGCGGGTATTCGAAGTTGTCGGGATCGCCGCCGAAAAACGCGATGGATTTTTGCGGCGCGAACACCAGGCGCACGTCGGTGTACCGCTTGTAACGGTAGAGGTGATACTGCCCGCCGTTATACAGAGTGACCACGTCGCTGCGCAGTCCCGTCTTGTCGCGTGATTCTTTCTCGATGCTGTTGATCTCCGCCCGCCGGGCTTTTTCCGCCGAAGCGGCATCCATGCCTGGCTGTACGGCGGCCGCGACGCGGGCGGTCACGTCCGCGATGCTCATGAGGACGTTCAGTTCCAGGTCTTCGCACTTTGGTTCGTCCGCTTTTGACTTGGCTTCAAATCCCGTCGCGAGATAGTTCTTATCCTTCGTGCTGATTTTTGCCAGGCAATCGGCGCCCACGTGATGGTTGGTCATGACCAGCCCGTCCGGCGAAACGAAGGAACCCGATCCGCCATTGTCGAATCGCACGGAGGATTTCTGCACGTGCTCGAGCCACGCGGCCGTCGGCTGGAAATGATATTTCTCCTGCAGCAGTTTCACGGGAGGATTGTTGAACAGCCACATCCCTTCGTCGGCCTGGGACGTTGGAGCAAGCAGCGCGCAGAGAAAGCAAAAAACGCAGCCGGCGCAGGCGATCCAGACCGTTCGGAATAGGCGAGACACCTGGCGCGCGCGAACCCTCGGATGAATTTGCGTTTGGGCCAGTTTCATCGAAAGTTCCCCTTAATGAAGGAGCGTATATAAGGAGCGGGAGGAGTGCAAATCTCAAATCTGAAATTTCAAATTTGAAATGTGAGCCACGATTTACTTTTCACTGTGCTTAATGCTCCCAAGTATTTCAATCAAATTTTCGTGGCGCGTGTGATTAGATAATCCTGCCGCAATAGATTCTCCTCGAAATATTCGCTCGCGAGCGCATCGTATTCGCGGCGGAATTTTTCCAGCGCAGCGGGATCGCTCTTCTCTAAGGTCGCGACCAGGCGCACCATCGCGCCGGCACTCTTCTCGGACGCCTTCCGGTGATGGCTCGGGCTGAGCGCGGGGACCAGCATCGTCGCGCGATCGAAAAAAATATCCTTCACGGCTGAACCCAGCCGTTGCCGGACAATATTTGGATCGCCCCAGAGCGGTGGCGGCGCGACGCCCGGCGGCGGAGGCGGCAGGTAACTCGCCGTCAGCGCGAACATTCGCCCGACAAAAAGCTCCGGCGGCCAGGTAGAGAACGCGATTGTTCCTCCGGGCTTCAGAACGCGCAGCATTTCGCCGATCGCGACTTCCGGCCTGGGGGCAAAGATATGGCCAAACTCGCTCAGGACCACGTCAAACGCCGCGTCGCCAAAAGGCAGCTTCTCGACGTCCCCTTCGTGCCAATCAATCTCTACTCCTGCAATGCGTGCATTCTCCCGGGCACGTTCCAGCAATTCAGGCGTGAGATCGAGCCCGGTGACGCGAGCCCCAAGGCGCGCCGCCGTGACCGAAACCACTCCCGTCCCGCACGCCGCGTCGAGCACGCGATGCCCTGAGCGAACGCCAGCCCTTTTCACGAGCTGCGCCGCGCACGGAGTCGTGATCGCTTCAAAGGGCGCGAAATGCGCCCAACCTTGCTTTTGCGCCGCCTTGAAAGACTCAAACGGATCCATAAGTATTCCTCGCATTGAAGAAGCGCCTCAGTATAACCACAACATGTGGTTTCTGAAAGACTCGTAGCCGGATGCAAGCAGCGTTCCAACCTCAATGCACATCCGATCACGAATTTGCTATATTCCCAACCGGCATACAAGGTCGAAACCAGATTCCGCATCGCAATGAGGTGCATCATGGATTCCGGCAACATCATCAGGCGAGCCACGCGGCGGGAAATTCTGCAGGCGACGGGAGCCTTTGCGGGCGGATGGGCGCTGTCGAGCATTTTTCCCAAGGCGCTCGCGGGCGCGATGCCGCGCTTCGCGCAGCAGGGCGGGGCGGCGGCTGGCGACGCACTTGCGGCGGCACGGGCCCGGTTTGGAAAAGTTCCCATTTCGTTCACGAAGCTTTCGGACAATCTCTCTCTACTGATGGGGCCGGGCGGAAACGTGGTTGTCCTGAACGGCAAGGACGGCAAGCTGCTCGTGGATACGTTCACGCAATTGGCATGGGACAGATTCAAGAAGATGCTCGATGAGATCAGCAAAGCTCCCATAAAACTCGCGATCGACTCGCACTGGCATTGGGACCACACCGACAACAACGCGAACGTTCGCGGCGCCGGCGCCACTTTGATCGCGCACGAAAACACGCTGAAGCGGCTGAAGGAAACGCACGATCTCGACGTCATCGGCCTGCATTTCGATCCCTCTCCCGAGAACGCTTTGCCGCAGCGCACTTTCAAGGAATCGTACCAGATGAATTTCAGCGGCGAGCACGTGTCGCTGGGACATCTTGCCCCGGCGCACACCGATTCCGACATTTACATTCATTTCCAGAAGGCCAATGTGCTGCACATGGGGGATGTTTTTTTCAACGGCATCTACAGCTACATCGACAAGGAAACCAACGGCAGCATCGGCGGAATGATTGCGGGCGCGACCAAGATGCTGGCCATGGTCGACAACGAAACCAAGATCGTTCCTGGCCACGGCCCGCTCGGAAACAAAGCCGACCTAAGAATGTTTCGCGACATGCTCGTCACCGTACGCGGTCGCGTTCGGAAACTGAAGACTTCGGGGAAGTCACTCGAAGAAGCTGTCGCCGCCAAGCCTCTCTCTGACCTCGATCCGGTCTGGGGCAAAGGGGTCCTCAACGGCGACGCTTTCGTGCACGTTGTGTATACGACTCTCTGAACCGCTCTGCTCGCAACACCGAGCCTCAAATGTTTGAAAGGATTTGCAAGTTACGCATCTTCGAGAGCCTTTTGCAGCAGTGATTTTGTGGCACAGGCTTCAGCCTGTAGGGGCTCGTACTCGCAAGGACCAAACCCCACAGGCTATAGCCTGTGCCACTTGAGAGGGCTAGCGATGCAGCCCGGGCTGCCAGCGAACGTCTTCCTTGCCCTTGTCATTCAGAAAACGTGCCAGGACGAAGAGAAGGTCTGACAGCCGATTGACGTAGCGCAGAACCGCGGGATTCACAGGCTCCTCAGCCGCTAGGCGCGCCACGTCGCGTTCGGCGCGCCGGGTCACTGTTCTCGCCAGATGCAGGTAGGTGGAAGCGGGACTTCCCCCGGGAAGAACGAAGCTATTCAGCGGCTCTAGGTCCGCGTTGAACCGGTCGATCTGATTTTCCAGCCACGTGACTTGCTGTTCCGTGATGCGCAGCGACAGGTTCTCCGCGCCGGGCCGCTCCGGCCGGCACAAATCCGCGCCCACATCGAACAGATCATTCTGGATGTGCCTCAAAAATTGGAGAACGTCGGGGTTTGCAACGTGCAGATTCGCCACGCCGATGACGGAATTGGCTTCATCCACGCTGCCGTAAGCGGTTACGCGGAGATGAAATTTCGGGAGCCGCGAACCGTCCCCCAGCGAGGTCTTACCTTCGTCGCCCGTACGAGTGTAGATTTTGTCGAGTCTCATGGTTTTTACCGATTGTGGAGTCTGTTCGTTTCTCGTACCGTAGTCTGCATGAAGACGCGAGATTTTCCAACCTCGCTCGGATCCCAAGGACCGCGTGTGGGTCCATCTCCTCGAAATATGCAACCCTAAGGTCGCCCCGGCACGTCTTACTTAGTGCCCACCCGAAGAGGGAGTCCTCATATTCGCAACTCCAATTCGCTTCCAAATACACTTCCAGGAGACTGAAATGAAAAGCCTTTTCGGAACATTCCTCGCATTCCTGTTATTTGCAATTCCCGCGTCGGCGCAAAATCACGGCGGCTCGAAGGGAGGGGGAGTGCGTGGCGTGGGTGGGGGACACATCCCCTCGCACGGTCCAGCGCCGCATCCCGGTCCCGCGCCGGCGGCGAGACCCGCTCCTGCCCAACCGCAAACTCGCCAGGCTCCAGAACAGGCTCGTCAGGGACCAGAGCAATCCCGCCCGGCCCAAGAGCAAGCTCGATCTTACAGTGACAAGAAGGGCCACCCCGAAGCGCCTCACGTTCATTCGAGCGGCGACAAATGGATTGGCCATGATACCGGGAAGGATGACGCTCATTACCACCTCGACCGTCCTTGGGAGCACGGGCGATTTACCGGCGGCTTCGGTAGAGGGCATGCGTTTCGCATCGAAGGAGGAGGCCCGAGCCGATTCTGGTTCGGCGGATTCTATTTTTCAGTTGCGCCGTATGATTTCGGCTACTGCAATGACTGGGACTGGAGCGCCGACAATATCGTGATCTACGAGGATCCGGATCATGATGGATGGTATTTGGCTTACAACGTACGGCTGGGTACGTATGTTCATGTTGAGTTTTTGGGGAATAGTTAAAACCTGGGAGTTTGGAAAATTTCAGGCGGATGTTCCGAGGAAAATAAAGGGCCGGACTGAAGTTCCGGCCCTTTTCATTTTGCCGGAAAACGGGGTGCCAAGGCGCATCACATCCCATGAAAGTTCCAATGCCTCGTTCGTAAACACTTGTACTTGACGAAAATTCAGCTTCGCAATAACTTCATAGGTATATGAGCCTCATAACTTTGAAAGTAAACGGACAAACGCACACCTTCGATGGCGATCCCACAACGCCGCTGCTTTACGTCCTGAGCGATGACCTCGGACTGCGCGGCCCGAAATTCGGCTGCGGCCTCGGACAATGCGGATCCTGCACCGTCCTTGTGAAGGGAGAGACGGTTCGCTCCTGCCGAAGGGAAGTGGGATCGATGCAAGGAGCCGAGATCGTCACTCTCGAGGGTTTGGGGACCGTCGACAAGCCGCATCCCATGCAGAAGGCGTTCATTGAAGAACAGGCCGCGCAATGCGGCTTTTGCTTGAATGCCGTGATTCTTACCGCCAAGGCTTTTGTCGATAAATATCCCAAGGCCACGGAAAAGGAAATCCAAGAAGGAATGTCTCGCGTCATTTGCCGGTGTTTTACGCACACGCGCATGCTGCGCGCGATCGGGCGCGCGCAGAAGGAGATGGGGCGATGAAAAATCCATCTCTTCCCGCGAACGAAATTCCGATGGGGCAAGGCGCGGCGGATGCACTGGCGCGCGCCGGTTTTTCGCGCCGCACGTTTATCAAGGGAACCGGCGCTCTCATCGTCAGCTTCAGCATGGGCGGCGTTTTAAGGACGCTGGATGCGCAGCAGACGCGTGCGGGCGCGTTCGGCGAGCCCGCTGCACCGGATTCTCCCCCGGCCAACGAAGTCGATTCCTGGATCGCGATTGGCTCAGATGGCAGCGTGACCGCTTACACAGGAAAAGAAGAACTCGGGCAGGGAATGTCCACTGTGCAGACGCAACTCGTCGCCGAAGAATTGTGCGTCCCGTTTCACCGCGTCAACTTGATCGTTGCCGATACGTCCCTGACGCCCGATCAAGGCGTCACCTCCGGCAGCCAGTCGCATCCCGCGAATTTCAATCACAGCAATCTGGCGGGTGCATGCGCTACGGCTCGAGAGGCGCTGCTGCAACTCGGATCGAAGCATTTGAACATTCCCGTGGACGAACTCGTCGCCGTGGACGGCGAAATTAGCTCGAAGAGCGATGCCTCGAAAAAAGTCGCCTACGCGGAACTTGTGGCCGGAAAGAAATTTGACCTCAAGGTGGACCCAGCCGCAAAACGCAAGCCGGCCAGCGAGTGGACCGTGCTCGGACAACCCATTGGGCGGCCGGATATGCCACAGATGGCCACGGGAACATTCGAGTATGCGCACAACGTGCGCGTGCCCGGCATGCTGCATGGCATGGTGGTTCGGCCGGCGGCCGTGGGCGCGCACCTCATGAATGTGGATGAAAGCTCGGTTTCAGGAATGCCGGGATTCGTGAAAGTGGTGGTCAAAAAGGATTTTGTCGGCGTAGTCGCGCAAAAACCCTGGCAAGCCGTGCAGGTTGCCAAGGCGCTGAAAGTTTCTTGGTCTCCCGCTCCCGAGCTGCCGAAGCAGGAAACTTTTTACGATCATTTGCACAATCAAAAACCGACGCGGGACACCATGTCCGTGAATTCCAAGGACGTGGACGAAAAACTTGCCGGGGCCGCGACCGTGGTGAAGGCCACCTATAACCATCCGTACCAAATGCACGGATCGATCGGAAGCTCTTGCGCGGTCGCCGATGTCCAGGGCGATAAGGCTACAGTGTGGTCGCCGACGCAGGGAGTCTGGCACCAGCGAGCCACGCTCGCCATGCTTCTCGGTCTGAAGCCCGAAAATGTGCGCGTGATTTTTCGTCGAGGCTCGGGTTGCTATGGAATCAACGGTGCCGATGCGGTGACGTACGACGCCGCGCTACTTTCACAGGCCGCCGGCAAGCCGGTGCGCATCCAGCTCACCCGAAAAGACGAAATGGCATGGGAGAACTACGGATTCGCATTCACCATTGACGAGCGCGCCGGCCTTGATGCGGAGGGAAACATCGTCGCCTGGGATCACGAGGCGTGGTCTCCTGTGCTCGGGAATCGCCCGGTCTACGCATATCCCGGAAACGTCATCACCGGATTTCTGGCGGGCTTTCAGCCCGAGGAATTCAGGCCCCGTTCGCCCGCGCCCGAACCTACAGCGTTCAGCAACAATCCAAACTCGGTTCCGTCCTATGTGGTGGGCCATGTGGGCGGAGTGGATCATGGAGCCGGCACGGTCAAGTCGGAACGGGTCCTCCTGCATAATGTCGTGTCTCCGTTCTGGACCGGTCCATTGCGCTCGCCGCAGCGCCTGCAAAACACATTCGCGCACGAATCCTTCATGGATGAGCTTGCGGCGAGAGCCAAAGCGGATCCCGTTGAATTTCGATTACGCCATCTGAGAGAGCCGCGAATGCTTGACGTCGTAAAGGCTGCGGCGAAAACGGCAAACTGGGACGCGCGTCCCTCGCCGAAACCTCGCGCCAAATCAGCAGCGGGCATCGCCAGCGGGCGCGGTATCTCCTGCGTCGCCTACGAGGGCGACAACGGTTTCTCGGCCATGGTCGCCGAAGTCGAAGTGGAATTGGCGACGGGAAAACTCAACGTGAAAAGGCTCGTCGTCAGCATCGATGCCGGCCCGATCTCGAATCCCGACGGTCTCCGCAACCAAAGCGAAGGCGGCGCGCTGCAAGGCATGAGCCGCGCCCTCGGCGAAGAAGTCACCTGGGACGATCACAACGTGACCTCGATCGACTGGAAAACCTACCACTCGCTGCCACTCGGCTTCGCGGTCCCGAAAGTTGAAGTGGTCCTGCTGAACCGGCCCGACATGCCCGCAACGGGCGCCGGTGAAACCGCGATCACCGTGGTCGCAGGAGCAATCGGAAACGCCATCTTCGACGCCACCGGCGCGCGCATCCGGCAGGTGCCATTCACGCCGGAGCGCATCAAGGCCGCGCTCGCGGGCTAGTAGTCTGCGCCCGCACCGATGCAATCGGGTTCGTTCCTACAAGAAATTGCCCTGCTGTACATCGAAATAAGGAGGATCCATGCGTCCACTGCGTAAGAGCGCGGCCTTGGTTGCGTTGTTGTTTTCTCTCGCGTCGATAGCTTACGGCGCGACGATTTCCGGCACAGTGAAGGGTCCCGACGGAAAACCTTTCAGGGGCGCGTTCGTCGAAGTCCAGGACATGGATTCGCGGATCGCGACGAACGTTCTTTCCGACAAGGACGGGCGCTACCGCATCGAAAATTTGCCTGAGGGGCAATATCAATTGCTGGTGAGGGCCGTCGGATACCGCTTCGAGCCGCGCACGGGCATACAACTGGCCGCGGGCCAGAACGCCACTTATGAAATCGCGCTGGAGAAGGGAACTGTGCGCTGGACCGATCTCTCGATCTATCAAGGCGAGCAACTCTTGCCCCAGGGCCGCGGCAGGGACAAGCTGACAACTGCTTGCTTCCGTTGCCACGGTTTCCAGAGCCGCATGGCCGCTCAAGTACGGGACGAAACCGGCTGGCACGATCGCGTCAATTACATGCGCACCAGCTTTGGGTATCTGTTGAAGGACGTCAACGAGAAGGATGGCAACGACGTCACCGCGTATCTCACGAAATATTTTGGGCCGGACTCGACACTGCCGCATTCTCCTGCCGAATTGCCAGCGTATGAGGAGGTCAAGCAGCCTGCCTTTAGCGACGACGCGATGAAGATCGTCTACGTCACATTTGATATGCCTGGATCGAATCGCTTTCCCGGTTCCGCGAAGCCGGAGCGCGATGGCAATGTCTGGATTTGGGAGTACCGTGGCCACTGGCTTGGAAAACTCGATCCCAAGAGCGGAGTCATCTCCGAGTACCCGATTCCCAACGTCGATCAGGCGTCCATTCATTCCGTCGTGGTCAGTCCGGACGGAATGATCTGGTATTCCGAGCAGGCCACCGACTCCATTGGCAAGATGGATCCCTCAACGCATCAGATCACACGCTACAAGGAACCAAGCCGCGGCACGAAACACACCCTCGTGGTCGACTCCAAGGGAATGGTCTGGGGCACCGGCGAACCGCTGACGCGCTTCGATCCGGAAACCGGGACCTTCCACGACTTCGCGGAAGTGCCGACCGCGTACGGGCTCGCTCTCGATAAAGATGAAAACGTGTGGTTCTCGGAGTTTTCAAAGGACGGCAAGATCGGCAGAGTAGATGCGAAGACCGGCAAGGTAATCAAATACCAGCAGCCAACGCCCGGTTCCTGGCCGCGCCGATTGAAGATCGATGCCCAGGGAATCGTGTGGTTCTGCGAATACGAAGCGGGAAAAATCGGCCGCTTCGATCCCAAGACCGAAACGTTCAAGGAATACGCGCTCCCCGGCGGCAGGCCCACTCCCTACGCTCTGGTGATCGACAAGAACACCGGCCACCTCTGGTTTTCGTCGATGGAAATGGACACCATCTCCGAACTCGACCCTGCGACGGGGAAAATCACGCTCTATCCGTTTCTCTTCCCCGAAAACGGCATGCGCGATTTCTTCCAGGACGCCGACGGCCGCATCTGGTGGGGCTCGCAAGCCAACAACCGCGTCGGCTATTTCTATCTGGCGGGATCAGCAGCCAGCCAACGCGCCGCGATGGACCCGCAGAAAAGCGCGAGATAATCAGCAAAGACGGATCAATTTTGAAGCAAGTGTCATCATATCAAGGTGTGGCTTATTTCAATGAGCCGTCTGCCGATAAGGTGAGCTCTGGTAGCATCCGGCTGGACTCGAACCTTGAGGTAGCCTCCGACGGATGTTACTTGGCCAGACAATGCTGCGTTCTTTGTTGATCCGTGCATCGCCCTAATCGCATTGGCTACAATGCGACGAGATGCAGTGCTTCGGTGCCCCAAGTAGTTACGAAGTCCTATCAAATAATCGATAAAGGCGCTATCTTCGGCATCTAGAGAAAATTTCTTCGCTTCTACTGCGGGTAGAAACTGGTTGGCACGTTTCGTAAGGTCTTCAGCCGAGCTTGCCGTGATATTCCACCCCTTAGGATCGATCATGCCCGTTAGTTGAGATTTACTCGGTTTCTTGGGAGAATTAAATTTAACGTACTTGCTAACTGCGTTTCCGTATCTGCCTTCAATACTCTGGTCAAGGCGTGAGATGAGATCGTTGCGGAACGCGCTGGGACTCTTCAATACATGTGCCGTCAAAAGGTCATGGATGAACGCTTCCCATAAGACCCCAAGAGACATTGCGCACTGCTCAGCCAACATCGTTTCGAGAGCTGCCTGTCGTTGCTTGCCATGCACCGCGAGCAGTAGCTCAGAATAGTAATCGAGCGCCTGCTCAATCCTTACTTCGAATCGATCAATCGCCTCGTTGGGTTCGGACATTACGGATCCCGCGAAAAACCTCTATTCAAGGGCGCCATGGATTAGGTCGTAGAGGATATCCGCTCGACGTACGCGCTTCGCAAGCTTATTCGGACCTTCAATGACAGTGGCGTAATATTCACGCACAAGACCCTCAAAGCGTTCAGGCTGTTCGTCAAGATTATTAGAAAGTTCTGTTAGAGGTGCAACCGCTGCACCTAGATCAACGGCTCCTTTTCGATTGGCATTCGACCTTTGGACCGCTGCGAACAACCCATAGAAATCGGCCTTCTTTCCAAATCGAGAGTCATTAAATAGATCCGCAAGTGTCCTAAGGGAACTGATTACCTGTCGAAATTGTGCAATGTTCCGAGCTTTACTGGGGAAATTAACATCGTAATCTGCATAGAATTGATCGAGGGTGCGTTGCTGATCTTGGATTCCATCCACAACTATGACAAAAAGTTCGCTCACAAATTCAATGTCCTTCATTCGTTGCGAATCGTGCCGAGTGAATAGTTTAATGTCGTCCCAGAATGGGTCCCTGGTGAGCAATTCGACAGCCTCATTAAATTCACCGAAGTATTGCGAATGCCGTAGCTCTTGCTTATTCAGTCGTTCCACGACGTAGTTCAGCCTGCGGAACAGTGCACGGATGTCCTTTTCGCGCCAGTCGCGCAACTCTTGAACAGCAAGGGGATAGTCCCAAATCGCATTCTGCAACTTCTCTGGTAGTTCAGAACATTTCTTGCCTATATGCCTCTTGTAAATATGCGAGACAGGATATGACTTGGCAGTAGTTGCCACAAGGGCCCACTGTTCGCTGACAAACTCTATAATGGCGCGAGTCTCTGCTGACCATCTACAACGTCATACAGCGTCTTTTTTTCTTTACCCGAACCTGTAATTCTGATGTTGATGTATACCTGTGGAATCGGACACCCGGAAATCAAACTATCGATCAAGAAGCATTTCTGACCAATCGACCAGATCGGGTTGCGTTGATACTTCGGAGTTAATTGGAGATTGGCTTTCTGATGTTCGCCGTAAAACCAACTAACTGCCAGAGTGTTTGGTTTAGGCGTCGTTGACATATTTAGCCCGGTGCCTTTCCGAGAATGCTGTCCGGGTTTGAACAGAGTGTCTCGACCAGGAACCCCCTTCAAGCAAATGCTTCTCTAGAACAGCTGAATGATGGAGTTCAGGCGAGGGCCGTGATCGTATGGCCAAACGAAAACCCCCGAAGTACAGAAATAACTCCGGAGAACAAAATCAGCGTAGCAAGGATGTATCGGTCCTATTTGGTTCCCGTTACTTCGGCCACTTTATCCCCGCCCTTCACGGTGACGAGTCCGACCACATTTTCGCCGCTCTCCGTGATGACGAGCTTTCCGTCCGCGAAGTGCATCATGTTCCGAACGACGCCGCCGCCGCCGGGTATCGTCCAGGTTTGGAATTTCTCGTTCTTAGGGTCAAAGCGCACGAGCGTATTTGGCTTCACGCCGGATTCGCTGTACCAGACGATGCCGTTCACGATGGTGATTCCGTAGGGGCGGGATTGCGGGCCGCTTGGCGATGGCCATTCCTTTACAAATTTTCCGGTCTTGGTGTCGAACTGACCGAGGTATCCGCGGCCATAATCGGAGTAGTAGAGCATATCATCCGTGGTGATCGCGACACGCCGCGGTCGGGCCGATTCATTGGGTAGAAGGTATTCGTGAATCTCCATCGTTTCCGGATCGATGCTGGCGATCTTGTTTGCGCCAAACTCAACGAAGTAGGGAATCCCCTTTGTCGTGATGACCATGCCGTAGGGATTCGCCTTCGGCGTCGGCGTCGTCACCACTTTCGACTCGCCTGTTTCCGTGTTCAGGCGACCCACCATGTTCGCTCCTTGCACGGTGAACCACAGCGTCCCCTTTTGATCGAAGAGCGGCGTGTGCGGATCGCGCGCCTTGGGATCCAGCGGGTACTGCGTGAATTTGCCGGTCGCCGGCTCGAACTTGCCGATGTACGCCTTGAAATTCGCGGTGAACCAGATGTTGCCCTGCTTGTCCATCACGAGGCCGTGCGGGCCTGACATCGGCCTGCTGGTGCGATATTCCTTGATGTCGCCTGTCTTCGGATCGATGTGGCCGAGCAGGTTGGCCATGTGCCCCGAGTACCAGATCGTGCCATCGGGCGCGGCGAGCGGATCGTGAGGCCGCGTGCCCGGCGTGGGCAAACTCCATTCTTTAAAGGACACTTCGACATTGCCGGGGATCATTGCGGGCGTGGGGCCCGGCTTCTCCGGGAAGTTCTTGATCAAATAGTTCGTCAGCATGTCGACTTTGTCGTCCGGCACAGCCGCGCCGACGTTGCGCATCATGGCCACCGTGGTCCGCCACTCCTCGGGCGAGTGCCCCTGGGAGTTGGTAATGTTGGTGAGGCTATGGCATACGGCGCAGGAGTCTTCGACCAGACTCTTGGCGTCACCATCAGGCAACTGGACCGGAGTACGTTCCCCCATTTGCATCTGCGCCCGAGCCGGCAGAGGCAAAAATAGAGAACCCGCCATGGTGCAAATCAAAAGCGATCTAATGGACATAGTGCCTCCGTCAAGCTTTACCCACCTCTATCTTAGAAGAAGAAGCCCTCCATCGCGTTACAAAATAATCTGTCAACGAGGTGGAGGATTGCCTCTCTGCCCGCAACGCCAGGCACACTGTACTACCAACCCTCCCGGCGGCTCAAACGAAACCGAATTGTGAGAGGAGTCGGGTTTTCAGGGATAGAGAATTCTGGATTGAAGGAAACGCATTGTGAGACAGGGGCGGTTGGGTTAGTCTACCTTTTCAAATAAGGTACCCCGCCCCTGCCTTGTGACCGTCAACATATAACAAATTTGCAATAGTTAACGCAAATCAATTTATTTCTATAAAACATATACACGATGTTACGCGTAAACAATTTACGCCGCGAAACGCGCTTGAGAGTGTAATTCAATTGAGCGGGCTCGCGCCTGCGATGCGCCGCATGCTCATCCTGCCGAGCGCATCATTCCAGGAAGTTGATATATAGTGAGAATCCTGGAGGAACGTGTGAGGCGTCTCGCCTTGCTGTGCACGGTTTGTCTCGTTCCGCTCGTGTCGTCGGCGCAAAGCAAGCAGTTCGCTTCAAGGCCGCTGGAGATCACCGACGTGACGGTCATCGATACCACGGGCGCGCCGTCCAAGCCGGGCCAGACCGTCGTCGTGGAGGGGAACCGCATCTCGCAAGTCGGCGACTCGAAAAAAGTGCACGCGCCGAAGGGCGCGCAAGTTGTGAACGCTCGCGGCCTGTTTGTGATTCCAGGCCTGTGGGACATGCACGTGCATATCTGGGAGACCGACCGCACGTTTCCGATGTTCATCGCCAACGGCGTCCTGGGTGTGCGTAACATGGGCGGACATCTCGAGGAGTTGAAACACTGGCGCTCGCAGGTCGTGAGCGGCGAACTTCTCGGCCCGCACATGGTGATTTCCGGCCCGCTCGTCGATGGCTTGAATCCCGCGCATCCGGACCACTCCGTCGTGGTCCACGATCCCGCCGAAGGCCAGGCCATTGTCGATTCGCTGAAGCAGAGCGGCGTCGATTTCATCAAGGTGTTCGACAATTTGACGCCGGACGAATATTACGCCATCGCCGAGGAATCGAAAAAAGTGGGCCTGCCCTTCGCCGGGCATTTGCCGCGAGGCATCTGGGCGAGCGATGCCTCGACCGCGGGCCAGCTCAGCATCGAGCACTTGTTCGGCAGCCTGGAAGAATCCTCGAAGAATTTCGATCAAATCGTACATCTCAACGATTCGCCGCCGGCGAGTCCCGCCGAAAAGGCCGCGCGCGCCCTGACTTTGCTGAAACTGGAAGCGAACAACTACGATCCCGAGCGCCTGAAAAATCTCGCGGTGCTGTTCGTGAAAAATGGAACGTGGCAGGTTCCGACGCTCGTCGCCAGAAGGGTCGTCCCCTTTCTCAACGACGCAGCGACCGTGAATGATCCGCGCCTCGCTTATATCGGCCAGAAAGACCGGAAGGAGTGGAACGAGATGCGCGATCGTTTGATCGCGGACAACGCGCCGGAATTTTGGACGTTGCACAGGGCCGCGTATGAGGAGGAATTGACCATCACGCGCGAATATCATCGCGACGGCGTTTCTATTCTAGGCGGCACGGATGCGGGCGGTCCTCCGTACGTGATTCCCGGGTTCGACTTGCACAACGAGCTCGCCGCGCTGGTCAATGCCGGCTTCACTCCGTTGGAAGCGCTGCAGTCGGTCACCCTGGACGCCGCGCAGTTTCTCGGCCGTGCCGATGATTTCGGGACGGTAGCTAACGGAAAGGCCGCCGACCTGGTGCTGCTCGATGCGAACCCTCTCGACGACATTCACAACACGCAGAAAATTCGCGCCGTCGTGGTCCAGGGGAAATATTTGGATCGCGCCGCGCTCGACGCGCTGCTGGCGCACGCGAAAGAATCGGCGAGCCACTAACCAATACGGGCGGGCGCTTTTAGTATCACAGGTTTCAGCCTGTGGTTTTCGTTTTGTACAAAAAAGCTTCCACAGGCTGAACTGGCTGCGGAATAAGCGTTTTCTTGTCATCCCGAGCGAAGCGAGGGATCTGCTTTTCTTCGTCAATCGCAAGAAAAAGCAGATTCCTCGGGCAAGCCCTGCCCTTCGGAATGACACGTTTCGTTTTTTTGCAGCCTATGAAGCCGGTGCTACAAGAGACATCTCAAATGATATGATCCGCCCATGATGGATTTGGATAACTGAAGAGCCGGATTCTGATTCCTCAGGGAGGGCGTTATGCCGGAAAAGAAAATCATTGCGGTTGTAGGAGCCACCGGAGCGCAAGGCGGAGGCGTGGTCCGCGCGATTTTGCGTGATCCGCAAGGCGGGTTCACTGCCCGCGCCATCACCAGAAATGCGGACGGCGAGAAGGCCAGGGAACTGGCAAGGATGGGCGCCGAGGTCGTGTCCGCGGACATCGACAATCCCGACAGCATGAAGAAGGCCTTCGACGGAGCGTACGCCGCCTATTGCGTCACGTTTTTCTGGGGGCATTTCTCGCCTGAAAAGGAAATCGCCGAGGTGCAGGCTATGGCCACGGCAGCCAAGAGCGCGGCGCTGAAGCACGTCATCTGGTCCACGCTCGAGGACACGCGAAAATGGTCGCCTCTCTCCGATCCTAGCTTGCCCACGCTGCACGGCAAGTACAAAGTCCCGCACTTTGACGGGAAAGGCGAGGCCAACCATTTCTTTACCGATCTCGGCGTGCCGACGACCTTTTTGCTGACCTCGTTCTATTGGGACAATTTCATTGGTTTCGGCATGGGCCCGCAAAGAGGCCCGGACGGAAAGCTGGCCATCACGCTTCCGATGGGCGACAAAAAGCTGCCCGGAATTGCCACGGAGGACATCGGGAAATGCGCCTACGGCATCTTCAAGCGCGGCAACGAATTCATCGGCAAGACCGTCGCAATTTCGGGCGAGAACTTGACCGGCGAAGAAATGGCAGCCGGGTTTGGCGCTCTCCTGGGGCAGGAAGTTCGCTACAACAGTATTTCTCCGGATGCCTACCGGGCGCTCGGCTTTCCCGGCGCGGACGATCTCGGCAACATGTTCCAGTTCAAGCGTGATTTCAACGAATATTTCTGCGGCGTGCGAGATCCCGCGTTCTCAAAATCGCTAAACCCCGAGCTGCAGGATTTCCGCACTTGGCTGATGAACAATAAAACCGCGATTCTTGGCACGCAGAGCGCTGCGGGGGCGTGAGCTGCCTTTGGCTTTGCGGGTCGAGTCTTCAGGCGCGACATCGAATCCCCGCGATCAAATGGCGCTTTAGAGTCTGTGTGAGAATTCTCCTTTGGTTTATGTAGCGCCCGCCTTCAGGCGGGCATCTGCTTGATTCCAAAGTGCCCGCCTGAAGGCGGGCGCTACAAAAATGTCCCGATCTTGAGTTCTCATACAGTCTCCTTAGCCCGAGGCACTTATGGCGCTCTCCCAATTCTGAGAAGGACAAAGATGAACAAGAATAAGCGCGCGTCACTCGCCGTCGTATTGCCATCTCTGTTTCTGACCATCGCGGCACTTTTCGCTTTCGCATCGCGCGCGCGATCGCAAAGCATCGACGCGCTCTACGAAAAAGCGAAAGCCGAAGGTTCAGTGGTCCTCTACACGGGAGGCCCGGCGGCGCCGTGGGACGTTGTCGCCAAGGAATTTTCCGCGCGCTACCCCGGCGTCAACGTGTCCGTCACCGGCGGATTCAGCAACGTGCTCGACAAGAAGATCGACGCGCAGCTCACGAGCAATAAACTGGAAGTCGACGTTGCTGTATTCCAGACGCTGGGGGATTTTGTGCGCTGGAAACAGCAAGGCGCGCTCCTCGAGTTCAAGCCGCAAGGCTTCGACAAGATCGATCCCAGTTTCAAGGACCCGAGCGGCGCCTATGTCGCCGTCCAGATCAACGCCCACACCTACGCCTACAATCCCAATTTAGTGAAGCCCGAAGACGTGCCACGTTCGGCGCTCGACTTTCTCAATCCGCGCTTCAAGGGCAAGGTGGTTGCGTGCTATCCCGCCGATGACGATGCCACGCTCTACGCTTTCTACAGCATCGTTCAGAAATACGGCTGGTCCTATATGGACCGCTACATGGCCAACCAGCCGAATTTCATCCAGGGCCACCTCGGCGTCGTGCGCAGCATCGCGTCCGGCGAGAATCTCGTCACCTTCGATACCATCGCCGGCATCAGCATGGACCAGAAGAATCTGGGCCTGACGCAAGTGGTCGCCTTCCCGCAATCCGACGCGCTCCCGATCTGGCCGTTCACCGCGGCCATCTTCAAATCGGCGCCGCATCCAAACGCCGCGAAACTTTTTCTCACCTGGTACCTCTCGCCCGAAGAGCAATCCAAAACAGGAAGCTGGTCGCCGCGCTCCGATGTCCCCGCCCCCTACGGCTGGAAGCCCATTCTTTCCTACAAGGTCGTCAACAATTACCGCGCCTTCCTCACCAACACGAAGCAGCTCGAAGAATTGAGGAAGCGTTTCGAGGCCTACACCGGGCCGGTGAAGAATGTAGGTGGCGTGCGGTGAGATTGTTCCGAGATCCAGTTTAGCGAGGCATCGTATATGGCTAGCGCTCATCGAATCGTAGCAATCCAACGAGAGTTTTTCGGGATATTGCAAGAGTATTTCTTGCGTATGACTGGTAGCGGGCCCAACGAATTTGCCACCTTCGATTCGTTTGGCACGGCCGTTAACCAGGGAGCCCACAAACTCGCGACACGGGCGCCCGATGCCTATGATTACGCCTTCACCGCGCTAAAGGCTTTCTATGAGACTTATGGACTGGAGCTGTACGGGGAGGTGAAAAAGTTGGGCGGTCTTAGCTTTGTCTCGGGTGGTAGTAGCAGGTTTCTGGGATCGCAGTTCGCCTCCGTTCGGAAGATGGTGCTTTACGCCGATATCGTTCTAATTCCGGACCCGATTCTACCTTGGGTCGAAGACCCGAGGCCGGAAGAGCGCTTTCGGAATGTATTATTTCTTCAGAGCGTATTCGCGCTGCTCCATCTTAAGCCTCTCGTCAATGCTGACTTACCATATCCCGCAGTAATCGTATTTCCAAGCTATGAAAGATCGCTGGAAAGGCTTGACACTGTCACGCAGACGCGAATCAACGAGCTTGTGACGGGAATTGTATCGGTGTACTTGGGACGAAAGTTTGAAAATTTTGACGAGCTCAAGAGCTTCGCCGCAACAAACGAAAGCGATTTTCTGACCGGGATCGACAAGCACCACCTCTTCGTCGCACCTGGCGGCGACGTGGGCCAACCGTTAGAGGACGCCTTTAAGATGTATCTTGAAGAGATCAGACAATGGAGATCTGAGGAGTACTTATCGAGCATCTCTCGACTGTCTAAAGGCATGCTTGTGCTCATTGCCCTAATGGAACGTATCGTGCCGCAATATCACCTTCTTGAGAATGCTGAGGAGTTTTCATCTAACCCGATGCTCTGCCTTCCTGCGCAGTGGCACTATTACTCCATTGCATGCAAATTCTTTGATGATCGGCTAAAAGCCCTGGGCCTACTGGACGAGAGAACGGTCAAGGCCGTTCGCGGAATTAATCAGCCAGAGTTGAGGTGGCTAGGCAATATACCCGTTGAGGCCCTGGTTGATCTACGCCGAAATAACGAGAATGAAGAATTTCGCAGAGTTCTGAAAGCCGGCATCTCCGAACTTCATGGGGCAGCACTAAGCGATCTAGATCGGGTCACCTCCGAGGTGTCTCGATCCGTCACCTCTCTCCTCGTCGGACACGAAAAACAGATTGCCCGAATCGAAGAAAAGTATCAATCCAAATACAGAAAGATTGCGATTGCATCTTGGGCAACGGTTGCAGGACTTCTAATGCCCGCACTTGCACCCCTTATAGGAGTTGCCGCCCCGCTGGCGATTGGCGGAACATACCTCGACACAAAGATGTCCGAGCGCAAGGAACGGACTAATGCTGCGAAGTCCCTTATGGGTGTTTTGGCCGCAGCCAAGGAAGAAGAGGGTTAGTAGGCTAGCCAAGCTGAGTGGGTTCCCTCATGGACTTATTCTTTGAAGTGATGCCCGGTGGGTAACGACCAGAATGCTTGCCCGGCGCAGTGAGAGCTAACATCTCGCAACCGTGATCGAGCTGAGGTGTCAGAGGGAGCTGTATTCCGGAGGAAATCGAATTTATCCCAGGAGGGTTACTGTGAGAATCATTCGTGTGCTGTGTTTCGTCGCGGCGATGGCCGTTTCAACATTGGCATTCGGCCAGGAGCCGTCCAAGCAGGTGCCAAAAATGGGCAGCAAGGAGTGGACAGAGCTCGAAAAGGCGCTCTGGGATGTGGATCAGCAGTGGCTGTGCAGCGCGGGCGCGACTCCGTATCACAAGGATTACAAAGAGTGCGTCGAATTCCGCAGCCAATTTTGGGCCGATCAGTTTTTCGAGATTTCCATCAAGGGCGAGGTTCAAACCAAGGCGGAGATGATTGCCAGGCAGAGAGCGGCTCGTCCGTCCAAGGGCGTTGGCCCGCACCCCGATGATTTCAAACTGATGGCGGTGTACGGCAATGTTGCCCTTGCGACCGATCACACGTTTCTCCAGGCTGAAAGCACGGCGGGCAAAGTTGCCGGCACCCAAACGCGTGTGCTTCGCATGTTCGTCAAGGAAGACGGAAAGTGGAAGCCCGCCGGGGCCGCACTAGTGCCCATCGTTCCGTAACTTTTTATTCCAAAGTAATGTGTAGCCGCAGGGGTATCCGTTTGGGGAAGGCGCAGCGTTCCGCGCCGTTCGGCCCTGCTGTTTCTTGTTACACTTATTGGTAGAGCCCCAGCGAGAGGAGGAACGTCATGTTAACTGGACCTCTCGTCGCAGCAGCGCCGTACCTCACCGAACAAAAATATCAGGACTACACGCCTGGCCAGCACGCGGTCTGGGCGGAATTGGTGCGCCGGCGGCGCCCGCAGATCGATGCGCATGCCTGCCAGGAATACCTCGAAGGGACCGAAATCATAGGCTTGCAGGACGATCGGCTGCCGAATCTTCGCGCGATTAGCGATCAATTAAGCCCCCGAACGGGCTGGAGCACCACGCCCGTGAGCGGGTTTCTTCCCGGAGAAGCGTTTTTTGAAATGCTCGCCGCGAGAAAATTCCCGACGACCACATGGCTGCGCGCCGCGGATTCCCTCGAATACATTCCCGAGCCGGACATTTTTCACGATGTCTTCGGGCATGTGCCGATGCACGCGCATCCCGTATTTGCGGATTTCCTTCAGCACTATGGCAGCGTCTGCGCGAAAGCGAAAGACGCGGTCATCCTCGAACGATTGGGTCGCCTGTTTTGGTACACAGTCGAGTTCGGGCTGATCCGCGAGAATGGAAAAATCAAGGTGTACGGCAGCGGCGTCATCAGCTCCCATCGGGAGTGCACGAACGTGATCGAGGAAGGCTGCGAGATCAGAGATTTCAATCTGGACGATGTACTAGTGACTCCCGTCAAGGTGGACGAGCTTCAGAAAAGGTTATTCGCGATCGAGAGCTTTGATCAAATCTACGAGGCCGTGCATGAGGCCGAGAAACGATTGATGGGGGGATAAGTAGCACAGGCTGAAGCCTGTGCTACTCAGCCCCCCCGAATTCAGCGGACGTTTGACACCGGATCGAAACCCGATCACAATCACCGAAGTTAGTGGGAGGCGCGCGATGTCCACCCATGTCTGCATAGATTGTGATTCTCCAGGCGACGGAAATTGCTCCTTGTGCCACGGAAGCGGCAGGTCCGGCGGGGAAAGCTACTCCGCCTCATCTGGCGGCTACGGAAGCGATTCCTCCTGCGCATCGTGCGGAGGCAGCGGCCACTGCTCGAAATGCGAAGGGAGCGGCGAGATCGAAATTGGAGGCGAAGGTTAATCGCCTCGCCGGCCGCGAGCAATCGCAGATCATTTGAGTCCAACCCAGGAGCCAGCGGATGAGTTCGATACGCGTGTGGGGATTTGCCGGATTTGCGCCCGCTCTATTCTTCTGCGCTGCGTCATTCGTGGCCATGAGCGCTGCGACAGGTGCCGCGCCGCAGAGAATGAGCCAAAGCGGCGGTGTTGAGAAGGAACTCAAGGATGTCGACCAGCAATGGCTGCACGCCGCATCGACGCAGGACGGGGATCTTCTCAAGCAAATTTTTGCGGATGGCATGTTCGAGGTCCAAAAGGGCGGCGTAGTCGTCACCGGCGCGGAAATGCGCAAGACCCTCACCCTGCCTGGCCGCCACATCCAAATCGATATCGATCAAGTTGAAGTGCGCGGCGTCTACGGAAACACCGCGGTCCTCACCGATCGCACGACGCAAGAGGGCGTCGCGCCCGATGGGCGCAAGATCAGCGGCCTCTACACGGTGCTGCGTGTCCTGAACAAGCAGAACGGCGCGTGGCGCGCGATCGGCGCGGAGATGACCCCGCTCAAGGCCTCGACCGCCGCCGCGCCGATGCTCGACTCCTCGGGCGCCGGAAAAGATAAGCCCGCGGCGAGCACCGTCGAACAGGAACTCATCGACCTCGATCACAAATGGGTCGATGCCGCCACCAAGGGTGACACGGAGTTTTTGAAAGCGCTGTTTGGCGAACGCATGTTCGAGGTGCAGCCCGATGGCCACGCGGCCAGCGCCGAGGAAATGTTGAAGGGCATCGCCACGCGAAAGCCTGGCCAGATTGAAGGCTATTGCGATCAGATCCAGATTCGCGGCGTCTACGGCGACACGGCGATTCTCACCGATCGCCGCGTAAGAAAAGGCACAGCCGCCGACGGCAAAGACAACAGCGGACAATGGCGCGTCACTCGCGTGTTTGTGAAGCAGGACGGGAAGTGGCGCGCCGTTGCAGCCGCCATGACAACCATCGAATGAGTCCAAGTAGCACAGCCACTCATGGCTGTATGGTTTTCACCAAGTCCACGCCCCCGGATACTATCCACGATCGCAAAATTCACACAGCCAAGAGTGGCTGTGCTACTCACTGCACAGCGAAGACCAGAACCTCCGCGCTCGTAGCTCCGTGCGGCGGCACGGCCACAAAATACTCCTTCAACGCCGGAACCAATAGTCCGGTCTTGCCCAGCGGACCAGTGGGAATCTTCCCGATGGCCTGATAGTGGTCGGGGTCGGTTTCCTTGAACACGTTGACGAACCCTTCGCCCGTGGCCACGTAAACCCTCTGGCTCGCGGGATCGAAGACCATATCATCCACACCTGTAGAAATCGGAAGATTTTGCAGCACCTTTCCGGTATCGGAATCCAGCACATTCATGTTGCCGTCGCGGCACGCGGCGAATAGCCGATGATTTTTTTCGTCAATCGCGACCGACGCGTTCACCTTACACGTCAGCGGCCAGACCGCGGCCACAGCCTCTTTCTTGCGGTCGATCACGCCAATGGAATTCTTCTCGGTCATATTCAGGAACAGTCTCGATCCGGATTTCTCGACCACCATGGCTTCCAGGCGGTTGGAATCAATCTTGATTTGACCTACCTTCTCGCCCGTATCCGTGTTCACGATTTCCAGGAAGGTGTAATTGAGTTTCGCGTCCAGCCCGCCGTCCGCAATGTAAAGATAGTGCGTCACGGGGTCATAGCCGGTGGCATCCGAGTCCGCGAGGAGTTTCACGGTCTTCAGCAGCTCATAAGTGGTTCCATTGAAAATTTTCAAATCGCCATCGGAGCCGTCGGTCACGAAAATTCTGTCAATGTCGGCGCGGTACACCACGGAATGGCCGACGCCGATTCCCTTGATGCTGTGCACGAATTTGCCGGTACGAATATTATAGACTTCGATCGTTTTGTTATCTTCCGGGACGACGAAGAGGCGGTTGTTCTTCAGATCGGGTGTCAGGTGGTCGAAATGATTCTGAACGCCGACCATGCGCGTCGTCGTCAGATTCTTGGCCAGCTGATCGGCCGAAACGTCGGGTTCGCCGCTGCGAATGTCTTTCAGCTCGATCGTCTGGATCAACTTCAGTGGGGGCGCGTCCCCGGCGAATACAAAAGCGCGCGGAGCGGTCCACGCGACAATTGCGAGCGCGGCCAACCAGTAGACATACCGTTGATACGAACGCATCGATCCCTCCCACCCTTCGCGACTTGAAAGAACAGCACTGCGGCAATTCCAAAATGATAGCACGCGACGCAGTCCCGCTCAAAAAATCCGGCAAACGTCTCATCCAACTCCGTGCGGGCCCCGTAGTACAGGCTGCAGGGCAAATCAAAATTGAAGAGAGGGAAAACGAAATGAAGAAGATTGCGCAGATGTGTGTCATCACGCTGGTTGCGGCATCGGCCATCCTGGCGGCAAACAATCCCATGGTCGGCGGCCATGAAATGTTCCCGTCAAAGAACATCGTTCAGAACGCGCTGAACTCCGACGATCACACCACTCTGGTGGCAGCGGTGAAGGCTGCCGGATTGGTGGATACGCTGGAAGGACCCGGGCCGTTTACGGTGTTCGCTCCGACGAATGAAGCATTCTCGAAGCTTCCCGCAGGCACCGTGGATACTCTGTTGATGACCGAAAACAAGCCCACGCTGGCGAAGATTCTCACCTATCACGTCGTGTCGGGCAGAATGGACGCGAAAGACATCGCCAAGGCAATCAAGGCCGGCAACGGCAAGGCGGCGTTGACCACAGTAAGCGGCGGCAAGCTCTGGGCCAGCATGCAGGGCAGAGACCTCGTCCTTACCGACGAAAAGGGAGGCATGGCCAAGGTCACCATCTCCAACGTGTACCAATCCAACGGCGTGATTCACGTGATCGACACGGTCCTCCTGCCAAACTAATCCAAATTCCAAATCTTCAACGCAGAAGGCACAAAGAAAATCTGAGAAATCCGGCACAAAGGCACAGAGAAGCGGAAGAGAGAAACTGAAAACATCTTCCGATTTCTTTGTGCCTTTTTCACTTTGTAACAATTCCGCCGTCGAGGCCCTTTGCTTGACAGAGGCTGAACGCGGGCGTATACGGGAGGTGGCCCTGTCCGCGACCGCAGGAATTTGAGGAGGAATCTTATGAGCCCTAAGAAGAGGGACATCGGAACGCGCATCAATCAACTGGAGGAAGGCGCGCAACGCGCGAAGCCGGTTTTGCACCAGCATGCCAAGGAAATCCAGCCCTACGGAAAGATCGCCAAGCTATCGATTGCTCTTGACGAGACTGCTTGTGAATCGAGCATCAACAATCTGAACCAAATCCTCGCGGACACCATGACCTTGCGCGACATGTACAAGAAACATCATTGGCAGGTCGCGGGCGCCACGTTCTACCAACTTCATTTGCTTTTTGACAAGCACCACGGCGAACAAAACGAACTGGTTGACACCATCGCCGAGCGGATTCAACTCCTCGGCGGCGTCAGCATCGCCATGGCGGCGGATGTCGCGGAAACGACGATCATTCCGCGTCCGCCCCGCGGCAGGGAAGAAGTGCCCGTTCAGATTTCTCGCCTCCTCGAAGCGCACGAATTCATCCTGAAAGAAGCGCGCGCGATGGCCCGCGAAGCCTCCGAAGTCGGCGACGATGGGACCAACGATCTGCTGGTGAGCGACGTGATTCGCGGCAACGAGTTGCAGGTCTGGTTCCTCTCCGAGCATTTGGTGTCCATGCCGCTCTCGCATCCGGAGCAGGCCAAAGCCGCGGCGACCGGGGATTAGTTTCCTCGTTCGCCCGTCGCGCACCACGAAAAAAAATCGCCGCGGAGGGCTCAGAGTAGACAGAGAAATTCCGGAAGAGATGCTTTCTCCTCCGTTTTTCCTCTGTGTTCTCTGTGCCCTCTGTGTTAAATCTCTCTTTCCGATATTGCAATTCATTCTTTATTTGCTGCTGTTGCTGATTTTCCGCGAATCATCGCGACGAGTTCCCGCGTGAATGGCACGTCAATGCCGTGTTCCTCCGCGCGCCGCAAGATCGGCCCGGCGATGCCGTCCAATTCCGGCGGATTGCCGGCGGCGACGTCTTTCTGCATTGAGCTGCGCCCGCCCTGCGGAGTTTTATCAAAGAAAGAGATGATCGTCGCGGGGTCGAGCGGCGTCCCGCTTGCCGTGCCCACGGCGGCGACTTCGCGCGCCGCGGCCTCCAGTCTCTTCCGCCACACAGGATCGCGATTCACTTCGCCGATCGTCAGCCCCGCAGCCGTGGTCGTCAGCGCAAACGGGGCGAGAAAGGAAAGTTTTGTCCAAAGTATTTTCATCTCATCCGCGACGAATTGACAGGCGAAGCCAAATTTTCTGAATTCCTCGACCGTGCTCGCCAGCCTGCTCTCGCCGATCGACACAAAAGAAAGTCGGACAGCCATCCCGCGATGAATGATTTTCCCCGGCGCGGCCCGTTCCGTCTCCACGCCAATGCTTGCCGTGACGACCCGGTCATGACCGAAACGTGCGCGGAGCAAGCCCACATGGTCCATCCCATTCAGCAGCGGGACGACTGCTCCAATTTGCTCGGGATCCACGGTGACGCTGCGCAGCGCGGCTTCGAGTTGCGTGGCCTTCACGGTGATCCACAATACGTCATACGGCGTTGCGACGCTCGCAGCACGATCGACGGGCACGCTGAACGATCCAAGGGGACTCTCGAGAGAAAGCTCCGCCGGATAGTCCTTCAACGCCTCCGGCCTCAGCACAAGCGTGACGGATTCTCCCGACTTCGCGAGCGCCACACCGATGAGCCCGCCGACGCCCCCTACTCCCAGAATCGCGTGACGCATGTTCTCCTCCAACTCGTAGGACGGGCTTCAGCCTGTTTCTGCCCCGAACCCCAATGCAGTCGTACATTGTACGCCGGGTGGCGTTGCGGATGCCCATCCGGACCGTGTGGAAAGCTGCCGGGAAGAGTGAGATTTGACCCACTTTTTATCTGGTGCTCACTTCGCTGGAATTAATGTAGATTACGAAACGTGAGCCGAGATCGGCTAGAGTCTTAAGGGAGGCCCCGGTGCTATGATTTCAATATGGTGACAGAAAAGGGCACACCCAAGATCGCCTACTTTTGCATGGAAATCGCCTTGGACCCGGCGATCCCTTCCTATGGCGGAGGGTTGGGCATCCTGGCGGGGGACATGCTGAGGTCGGCAGCCGACCTGGAATTGCCCATGGTTGCGATCTCGCTGGCGTACCGGAACGGCTACTTCCGCCAGCGCATCGATCAGCAGGGGAATCAGATCGAAGAGCCGGATCCGTGGCAGCCCGAAACGGTTCTTCCATCTGTGGAAGTCGCGTTTACCGTTCGCATCGAGGATCGCGACGTCCACGTTCGCGCATGGCGCTACAGCGTCCATGGCTTATCAGGATTCATCGTGCCGGTCTATCTGCTGGATACCGACTTGCCCGAAAACTCCGATTACGATCGCACCCTGACCGATTCGCTGTACGGAGGCGACCCTCATTACCGGATTTGCCAGGAGGTGCTGCTCGGCATTGGCGGCATCACCTTGCTGCGCCACCTGAATGTTTCGCACATCGGTAGCTATCACATGAACGAAGGCCACGCCGCGTTCCTCACCCTGGCGATGCTGGAGGAGCAGCTCAAGCTCCGCAAGTACACCGTGGCCGTCGAAGCGGACATTGAAGTGGTGCGCCGCCGCTGCGTGTTTACGACGCATACCCCGGTGGAAGCAGGCCACGACCGTTTTCCCTGGGATCTCGTCCACCAAGTGCTTGGAGAATACAGAACCGGCTTGTTGCAGCAGGCGGGCTTCGCCAATGCCAACATGCTCAACATGACCGACCTGGCCATACACTTCTCCCGCTACGTGAACGGCGTGGCCATGCGGCACGGCGAAGTCTCGCAGCACATGTTCCCACAATTTCCGATCCACGCGATTACGAACGGAGTTCATGCGGCCACCTGGGCGTCGCCGGAATTTCAGGAATTGTTCGATCGCGAAATCCCGGAATGGCGCCGCGATAACGCCTATATGCGGTACGCGGTCGGAATTCCGATCGAGGACATCCGCAAGGCGCATTGCCTTGCCAAGGCGGCGCTGATCAAGGAAGTCCAGAAACGATCCGGAGTGCAACTGGATGAATCGGTCCTCACCATCGGCTTCGCTCGCCGTGCGGCTACCTACAAACGGGCGGACTTGTTATTCAAAGACATCGACCGCCTGAAATCCATCGCCCAATCTGCCGGACCGATTCAGATATTGTATGCCGGGAAAGCCCATCCGCATGATGCGGGCGGCAAAGCGTTGATCCAGCGCGTGATTCAAGCCGCCGCCGGGCTGAATGACAACATAAAAATCGTGTACCTCGAGAACTACAATATGGCCCTCGCCAAGCTCATCACTGCCGGCGTCGATCTCTGGCTGAACACCCCGCAGCGTCCCCAGGAAGCTTCCGGCACAAGCGGCATGAAGGCGGCCTTGAACGGCGTTCCCAGCTTGAGCGTACTGGACGGATGGTGGGTCGAGGGTTGCGTCGAGGGCGTGACCGGGTGGGCCATTGGTTACGATAGCAAGATCGTCGGCGACGAATCGGCGGCCGAAGTCGCCTCGCTCTACGACAAACTCGAACACCAGATCGTTCCCATGTTCTACCGCGCGCCCGAAGCCTTCGCCCACGTCATGAGATCGTGCATCTCTCTGAACGCCAGTTTCTTCAACACCCACCGCATGCTGAGCCAGTACAAAGCGAATGCGTACTCGCCTCGGGCCCTGATCAAGAAGGCCAAGGAAATTTAATCGAAGCAGTATTCCTCCCAATTGAATCTGCTACGATCTGCGCCTTCCGCGCTATTTCCCAATCAGCAAAACTTTCGGGGCATATCAAGTAGTACTAGCGCTCTATGGACCCCGTCGGGGGCCAACAGTACTCTAGCCCTTCGAGACGGAGAATACGCTGAGGCCTCCATCTCCAGAAGTGGAGAGCGGGACGCCCTGAGGGAGCCTGACTTGAATGAGCTTGAACAGAGGATCTTTTCCACGAAAGAAGAACAAGAGGCTTCCCCAAGCGGATCAGACCGGCGTCGCGAGCCTCGCGTCCTAGTCGATCGGCTGGTCTACGTCCAGCTCGCCGATTCGGGAGACGCTTATTTCGAGGAAGTTCGCTGCATGAGGGATCTCAGCCGCAGCGGGTTCTACTTCATCACGGATAGGGATTCCTACCAGCCGGGGATTCAATTGCACGTAATTCCGGCATTCGGATGCCTCAACCTGGAATACCTGGGTGAGGTGGTGCGGGTCGAGGAATTGCCTTTCGGGGAGTTCGGTGTCGCTGTTCGACTCCTTCACATTGAGAAAATGGAAGGCAACAATCGTTCGACTACCATGGAGACGTTTGAAGCCCTTGCGCGGGCGGATAGCTCGCCGGTAGAACTCCCGGAATGCGAAGAGGAGATTTCGTCGTAGACTTTTCGTTGATGCTCTTCAAGATTTTTAATCCTTAAATATTAAAAGCCCATCGCCATGGTTGGCGAATTGGCCAGCCCTCTTCAAAGCGCTCCGCCCGCCAGCCATTTTTTTCCCAGCGCATACAGCGCATCGGCGTCCGGACCCTTCAGCCCAGGCATATCGGTCTTGACCTTGAACCCGAGGCCGGATTGCAGATAGGCCAGGTGACAGTAGCCTTCCGGGAACTGCGCCATGATATCCGGATCCAGTTGCACCGTTTTCGATGGATCGACGGGATCCATGCGGTCTTTTTCGTAAAAGAGCCGCCGCAAAACAATGGCCCAGCGATCCTTGCGCTTTTCAAAAAAATCGTAGAAACGCCCGGTGCAAAGAACATCCACCAAAACGCCGTGCACCGGCGCGCGCTGCGAAATCGTCATTTTCGTTTGCGCGATGGCGCGCGTGCCCGCGATTTCGACCGACGTTCCTCCAAGCAGGTGCAGAATGCTGACGCCCTTGTTCCACCCCTCCTGGTTGACCCGGATGAACTCCTCGAAGGTTCCCTGAAACCACGTTGCCATCATGATGCCGTCTTCGTGCCAGACGGTCCGGAATCGCTCCCAGTCGCCCGAGTCGCGAAACACGGCCCAGTTCTCGACGACTTCTTTAATTGTCAGAGTGTCAAGCATTCGTTGATCCATGTGGCCCCTCCCGGGAGTGACTGGTGTCTGTTGAATAGTGACTGGTGATTCGTTCGCCCTGAGTCCATCTGCGCGGATGAAGGGCGAATCGTGATCTGTGATCGTTTTAGGAATGCGCGAAGGCTAAACCGAGTAGCGGACAAGGCTACCGGTGATTTTTCACCTCTCAATGGTTACTAGAACCTATCTCATAAATCTCCATTGGTAATTTCCCTTCTCCGAAATACTGTCACGGTGTCGCGCCAACGGCGCGGAGGTAACTAGCCCGGGGCAACGCCCCGGGTGGCGTGACCCAATCGCATCTTCCGCCCTGAAAGGGCGGAAGGGGGACCCTGCGCCCCTTCAGGGCGCACCGCAATCGACGGCTCCCAGGAACCCAGGGCGTTGCCCTGGGCTAGTATGCGCCGGCGCCTTCAGCGCCGGAACCCTTCGATTTAGTTGGTTGAACCTTGGAAGGCTCATTTCATAAGTCCTTCCATCTCAGCTGTGCCAAACATTGTTGAGATCACTTCAGGTCACCAGTCACAATTTTCATCTCACATACGTCGCCAAGAATTTCAACGCAAGCTCCCACGCTTGCTTCGCCGCGGTTTCCTTGTAGCTGGGGCGCGCGTCGCAGAAAAATCCGTGGTCGGCGTCCGAGAATTCGACGTTCACGTAGGTCTTCTTCGCTTCCTGCATGGCGTCGATGATATTGCGAATGTGCTCCTTCGGAATGTGCGAGTCGAGCACGCCCCAGAAGAACAAGATCGGCCCATGCTGCTCGGCCGCGCGGGGAAGCAGCGCCGGCGCGATCCCGCCTCCATAGAACGAAATCGCCGCCTTCATTGGAAGCGCCGAATTGGCGAGGAATGAGACGCGTCCGCCCATGCAGAAGCCAACGCTGGCCGTCGCGTTCGGCAAGACGCGCGGACTCTTTTGCAGCCAGTCGAACGCCGCGCGCGCGTCCGCGAGTAATCCGTCGGGCGTGAGCGCCTGCATGTGCGGCATGCAGGCCGGAAAATTCGAGTACACGCCTTCAAAGCCCGGCCCCGTGCGGTGAAACAGTTCCGGTGCGATCGCCACGTAGCCTTGCTTCGCGAAGCGGTCCGTAACATCGCGAATATGCGCGTTCACGCCGAACGCTTCCTGAAATACAAGCAGTCCTGGCGCCTTCGCGCCCTCCGCCGGAGTCGCGACATACGCGTTCATGGAAGTTCCATCCGCGACCTTCAATGCAATGTTTTCCGTGCGTATCGTTTCCATCGGATTTTCCTCGCGTTTCGTTTTGAAGAGAGCCGACACATCATATCCATTTTCCCGATGGGCTCCAAGTAGCACAGGCTTCAGCCTGTGGGGTTTTGTCCATGCGAGCCCCAACCCCCGCAGGATGAAGCCCGCGCCACTCAAAGAAAAATGGGATAGGATGTCAAACGGAAAGGGAACAAGGAAAACATCGTGTCGCAATCATCCTTAGCGGGGAAAGTAGCACTGGTAACGGGTGCAGCCAAACGCATAGGCCGAAGCGTGGCCTTACGCCTCGCGTCGGAAGGCGCAGACGTAGTCGTCAACTATCGCAGCTCAAAGAGCGAGGCGGACGAAGTCGTCGCGCAAATCGTGGCGATGGGCAGGCGCGCCGTTGCGGTTCAGGGCGATGTCGCGAAGAAGAACGATGTGACCGCGCTGTTCGCAGCCGTGGATAAGGAATTCGGCCGGTTGAATATCCTCGTCAACAACGCCGGAATGTTCTTTCCCGCGAAATTCGAGGAGCTGACCGAAGAGCAGTGGGACCGCATCCTCGACACAAATTTGAAATCGCAATTTTTGTGTTCCCAGGCGGCAGCGCCGATGCTGAGGCGCAGCGGCCACGGCCGGATCATCAACTTCGCGTCGCTCGGCGGCTTGCTGGCATGGCCGGCCTACACGCATTACTGCGTATCCAAGGCGGGAGTCATCATGCTGACGCGCTGCCTCGCTCGCGCCCTCGCTCCCGAAATTACCGTGAACGCGATCGCTCCCGGCACGATTTCGTTTCCCGGCGATGCGCCAGAGCTTGCGGAAGATTTCATCCGCCGCGCCCCGCTGCAGCGCACAGGCACGGCGAAAGATATTGAAGACGCCGTTGTGTTTCTGGCTCAGTCGGCATTCGTCACCGGTCAAGTAATCGTCGTCGATGGGGGAAGGACCCTCACGTAGCACAGCCACTCCTGGCTGTGCGCCTTTGTTAAGTGTTGGAAAAACCACACAGCCAGGAGTGGCTGTGCTACGAAGACGAATCCAGCGGAATTGCGTGCGAGGCGAGCAAAGCCACAAATTCCTCGTCGGCCTGAAGAAAATTGTATTGCGGCAGCGCGGAAGGCTCCGCCCAATCGAACCCTTCGAAAACCAGATTCTGCAGCTCTGCGGATGGGTCGACGATGGCCTGAAAGAAAATCAGCTCGAGTTCCGTCTGAACTTCGCGGTAGCCATGCCGCGTGCGAAAAAGTTCCCGGCCGATCGCGGCCTCGACTCCAAGTTCCTCCCGAAGTTCTCGCGCCAGTGCTTCCTGAGGGATTTCGCCGGGTTCGACTTTCCCTCCCGGGAATTCCCATTGCAGGCTGTGGGTATCGTCCCGGCGCCGCTGGCACACCAGAATCTTCGAGTCACGGAGAATCAGCGCCGCAACGACTGTGAGTTCGGGCTTCCTGGATTTTCGCGCAGTAAGCTGGGTTGCGCTGGCGTCCATATTTTTTATGAAAATAGTGGATTCGGCTTGTCAAGGTTGATCTCGAGTTCCTTGACAGCCTTTTGCACGATCTCCGAGCCAATTTTCCCTTCGCGGAACAATTCGTACAGCGTGGCCAGCGCAATGAATCGCGCATCTACCTCGAAAAAGTCTCGAAGCGACGCGCGGTTTTCGCTGCGCCCAAACCCGTCGGTTCCGAGCGAGGCAAGACGCCGGGGCGTCCACCGACTGATGAGATTGGGCAGCGCCTTGAGGTAATCCGAAGCCGCCACCAGCACGCCGTCCGAATCCGCGAGGCATTCGGAAACATACGGCACCCGTGGTTTTGCGCCCGAATGCAAAAGATTCCAGCGCTCCGTATCAATCCCGTCGGTGTAAAGCGCCTTGTAGCTCGTGACGCTCCATACGTCGGTGGACACGCCATATCTTTCTTCCAGGATTTCCTGCGCCTTCAAGGCCTCTCGCAGGATGGCGCCGCTGCCGAAGAGTTGCGCGCGCAATTTCGTGTTCTTATTTTCCGACGCGCGGAACTTGTACATGCCTTTCAGAATTCCATCGTGCGCCCCGGCGGGCATCGCCGGCATCGCGTACGGTTCGTTCATGACGGTGATGTAATAAAAAATATTTTCGCCGTCCTTGTACATCCGCCGAATGCCATCCTGGATGATGACGGCAATCTCGTACGCAAACGCGGGGTCATACGCGCGCATCGTCGGAATGGGCAGGGCGAGAACGTGACTGTTGCCGTCCTGGTGTTGCAATCCTTCGCCCGCCAGCGTTGTGCGTCCCGCCGTTCCGCCCAGCATGAATCCGCGGCATCGCATGTCCGCCGCGGCCCAGATAAAATCGCTGATGCGCTGCAGCCCGAACATCGAATAATAGATAAAGAAGGGAATCGTGTTGATCCCGTGCGTGGCATACGCGGAACCCGCGGCGATGAACGATGCCATCGAACCTGCTTCGGTGATGCCTTCCTCGAGAATTTGTCCGTCCTTCGCTTCCTTGTAATAGAGCAATGTGTGAACGTCCACGGGCTCGTACAGTTGCCCGCGGCTGCTGTAAATCCCCACCTGGCGGAACAGGGACTCCATGCCGAACGTGCGCGCTTCATCGGGGACGATGGGAACCACAACCTTGCCGATTTCAGGGTCGCGCAGCATCTGGCGCAACATCCCCACGAACGCCATGGTCGTCGAAACTTCGCGGCCTTCGCTGCCGGTCAGAAATTCGCGGAACAACGCGTCGTGATCCGCAACGAGTGGCTTGGACCGCACTTTGCGCGCCGGCACATAGCCGCCCAGGGCCTGCCTGCGTGCGCGGATGTACTGGATTTCGCGGCTGTCTTCCGGGGGAAGATAGAACGGCGTTTCCGCGAGCTGTTCGTCGCTGATCGGGATGCCGAAGCGCGAACGAAATTCGCGAAGCTCCTCTTCGTTGAGCTTCTTCTGCTGATGCGTAATGTTTCGTCCCTCGCCGCTCTCGCCGAGTCCATAGCCCTTGATCGTGCGAGCGAGAATGACGGTAGGAGAACCTCTGTGATCGAACGCCGCTTTGTAGGCGGCATACACCTTGCGCGGGTCGTGGCCGCCCTGGCGCATCGTTCGCAGCGCCTCGTCCGGAAGATCCTCGACCATTTTCAGAAGACGCGGATCGCCTCCGAATACGTGCTGGCGAACGTACGCGCCCGATTCGACGCTGATCTTCTGCGTTTCGCCGTCCACCATTTCGCCCAGGCGCTTGGACAGCAGTCCTTCCGCGTCCCGTTCAAACAGCGGATCCCAGTCGCTGCCCCACAGAACCTTGATGCAATTCCAGCCGGCGCCGCGGAAGGCGGCTTCCAGTTCCTGCACGATTTTTCCGTTGCCGCGCACGGGACCATCGAGCCGCTGCAGGTTGCAATTAATGACAAAAATAAGGTTGTCGAGATTTTCGCGCGACGCCAAAGTGATCGCGCCCAGAGTCTCCGGCTCGTCCGTCTCGCCGTCTCCGAGAAATGCCCAGACTTTCGCGTCCGTGCGGGGCTTGAGGCTGCGATCTTCCAGATAGCGATTGAACCGCGCCTGATAAATGGCCATGAGCGGGCTGAGGCCCATGGACACCGTTGGAAATTCCCAGAACTCCGGCATCAGGCACGGATGCGGGTAAGAAGACAACCCGCCGCCCTCCCGAAGTTCGCGCCGGAAGTTTTCCAGTTGTTTCATGGACAGGCGGCCCTCAAGAAACGCGCGGGCGTAGACGCCGGGCGAAGCATGTCCCTGCAGGTAAACCGTATCGCCCTCGAACTCGTCGGTGCGTCCCCGGAAAAAATGGTTGAACCCAACTTCAAACAGTGTCGCGGCGGAAGCGTACGTGGAAATGTGGCCGCCGATGCTGTGGTCGACGCGGTTGGCGCGAACTACCATCGCCAGCGCGTTCCAACGGACCAGGCTCTTGATGCGGCGCTCGATTTCCTGGTCTCCAGGGAAGATGGCCTGTTTTTCCAGCGGAATGGTATTCAGATAAGGAGTATTTGCGGTGAAGGGAAGCGCGATGCCGAGGGATTGAGCGTGTCCGCGAAGCCGGTCCAGCAAAGTGATCGCGGATTCCTGGCCTTCTTCGCGTACTACCTCATTGAAGGATTCTACCCATTCCTGTATTTCCTGGGGATCCATCCCTAACACGTTTGTGTCGGTGTCTCTTTCCATGATTGCTTCCCCCGCGCTCGGCTGGCGGCTCTCAATTAATTTTACGCCCGAACTGCCACGCAGGCGTTAAAAATCCGTGCGCCATTTTGTTTCGGCTGACAAGACGACGTGGCTTGTTAGCGGTCGACGCAACCGGGCGCCGCCGATTCACCAGCGCCAAACGAATGAATTCGTGCGCCCATCCCGGGCACAAGCAGCGCCAGGCGCGGCCGCTGCGGAAGAAATCCTTGTGCCGATGGACAACAATATCTTAGCAGGTCCGACAAATCGCGCAATTGCATTTCGCGTGCTTGTTGTTACGTAGCGCCGGCGTCTTGCCGGCAATGGTGAAATTCTGCAAAGAGGAACAGAACCGGCGAGACGCCGGCGCTACAAAAACCACCCGCCGACTCGTTCAATTGCGGCCGGCGGTGAGAGCGGGAGCAGGGTAGTCGGGCAGCTTCTCCTTGGTGTTGTCCGCGCGCTTGACCTCGAGCTCGTCAAACAGCACCGAGGGACTCACAATCGTCATGAACGGCAAACCAGTGCGATTGCTGACGAGCGGATCATCGCCCGCAGCGACCAGGTCGCTGCGCAAGGCGCGGATGTCCAGCTCGTTGAAAATCGCTCCGCGCACAAGTTCTTCGTGTCCGTCGTCGGTCCAAACGCGGTAGAGCATGCGCGGCGAAAGGCGCGGCCCGAGCGTGTCCACGAAATACCCGTACTTCAATCCGCGAGTGCGGCACTCGTCGAGAAGTTGCTTTTTGAGTTCTTCGCGCGTGGCGGTCTTGGCGGGCCGGAAGAACAAATTGCCGGGTGAAGGCGCCGTATTGCCATTGCCGGAAGCGCGGCCATGGCCGTTGGAAGCTGGGAAATCGCGAATCGGCACTCTCCCGATCAAGTAGTTCACCAGTGTTCCTTTGTCCACCACAGTGACGGGAGCGGCAGGCACGCCTTCATCGTCGACCTTGTAGTTTCCTCCCAGGCCATGCCCGGCAAACGTGTCCACAGTCGGATCGTCCACCACAGAAATAAAATCCGGCAGGACGCGGGCCTTCCAACTACTGGCAAACGCGCCAACCGTGCGGGCGGGCCGCCCCGGCGCGGGCCTGCGCCCCAACACATTCGGCACCACCAGATCGAAAAACATGTCGGTAGCAGCGTCATTGGAGAACAGCACCGGGCCGCGATACTCCTCGTCCACTACCGGAGCTTCGCGCAAGGTTTTCATATCCACGACCAGCTTGAGCGCGTCCTTCTGAAATTCGTCGGGCGTCGGCAATTCCTCGATATGGTTTGCCGTGAATTGCGGCGCGCGCTCCAGTCTCATGCCGTCGGGCGCCTGTTCGCTCGCGCTCAACAGAATCTGGTAATGCGCGGATCCGTGCCGCGTGACGGTGCCTTCCGTATTCACGAAATATTGGGAGAGCACGGTGAAGTTCAGGCTGGCCATGAAAGATTGAATTTGCGGGTCGCTCCTATACACGGAAGTGGCGGACTCCAGCATTTTTGTCCACTTGGCCGGGTCCACTTCCAACTTCGCGGTCGGCCCGATGGAAACGGCTGGCTCGGCCTTGGCGAAATCGTCCACGGGCTGGTCGATGTTCAGTTGCTTGAGCTGCGCTTTCTTGTTGGAGAAAGCCTCGCTGGCGCGCTTGTAAGCCTGGTCGGTCGCCAGCCAGACCTGATGGCGGATCGCGAGTTCATCGTTGTCCAGCGGAAGAATGTCGCTGATCCCCTGGCCGGCATTGAAAAAACTGTCGAGCTTGTAATCGCCCAGGCGCACGACGGCTCGAAGCAATCGCAACCGAGTGCGGTTTTGGTCGCGCAACGCGCCAAACGCCGCGCTGGCGTCGAATTGCTCGACGTCGAAGACGCGGTATTCGATGTAGAACGGCGAATCGACATTGTCCATCTTCAGTTGCGCCTTCGAGCGCGTGAGCTCCGCATGAAGCGCGCGCAAAATGGGATCCGAATTGGCATCTGCAGATAGTTGCTTTTGCTGTGCAAAAGCCGCAATAGGCGAGACCGCAAGAAAAACGAAGCCGCATGCGGCTACGCGCCACGCGGAGACGCGCCTGAAAATGTTCATCGCGCACCTCCCGCCGGCGAAGTCGAAGTTGAGCCGCCTGACAACTCTTCAAATCCCGGCGCCGGCAAAATCGGAGGACGCTCGCGCGACGCGCTCCGCTTCTGCACTTCCATTTCGCTGAAGAGCATTGCCGGGGCCGAAGCCGATACTGGAACGCTGCCGGATTCCGCTCCGCAAATCCCGTTGAAAACCTCGGTCTTATCGCCCGTCAACAAAATTCGATTCAAGGACGCAAGCGGAGTGCCCACAATATCGACGCCGCGCACGAGTTGATCCGGCCGCCCATCGGGATACACGCGCCACACGATCACGGGAAGTACTTGAAAAGCCTGCGGGAGCTCGCGGGTCGTCAGCGTGAATCCTCCCTGCACGTCTTCAAAGTAAAGCCCGTACGGTTTTCCTTCTTTTTTGACTTCGTCGATGAGTTGCGCGCGCATTTCCGAATCTTTCACCGTCTTCGTCGATTGCACGATCAAATTTCCCTGGCGCCCCGTCGGCATGAACCCGGCCTGGTGGCGTCCATGGCCATTCGATTTCGAAAAATTCGTGATCGGCATGCGAGACATCAGAAAATTCTTAAGAATCCCGTCCTGAATCAGCGGCACGCGCTGCGAAGGCACGCCTTCGTCATCATGCGAATACGAGCCCGACAGCGGCACGCCATTGATTGTCCCTAAGGTCGGGTCGTCATAAACACTCAGAAACGCGGGCAGCACCGGCTGATTCACTTTCTTCGTGAACGTCTGTCCTTCCGTGTCACCGCGCTGTCGATGGCCTTCGAGACGATGCCCCAGCACCTCATGGAAGAAGACAGCCGCCGCTCGTCCGGAAAGAAGCGCGGGCCCGTCGAAAGGCTCGGCCAAAGGAGCCTGGCGCAGCGCCTTCAGGTCCGACGCCATCTTCTCTTCCTTGGCGGTCAACTCTTTTTCGGACGGCAACCCCTCGGGTTTCGTCGATTCAAACGTCTCGACGCGCACCAGGTCCATTCCGTCGTCCGCCCTGGTGTTGGCCTCCACCACCAGCCTCGCCATCAAGCCGGGAGTTTCGACTTTGCTTCCTTCGCTGGAAACAAAATAGGAAATCGTCTGCTCGACCTGTAACGTCACCGTGGAGTTGTAAATTTCCGGATATTTCCGGAAGAGCGCGGAATATTTCCGAACTTTTTCCTCCCATTCCTTTTGGTTGAACGCGATGGGAGCGGTCGGCGTGTCCACGTGCGCCTGCGCAGCCTCCTGTGAAAAATCGGGAGACTTGTCTTCCTCCGCGGCATTGACGGAATTGTTGGTCATCACTTTGGCATAGGCGGGCGTAGCGCGGCGGTATTCCCGGTCCGTCAATTCCCACAAGGTGCGCGCAATCGCGTCCCGATCATCGGCCAGAGGGAGCGCGCCGGAGCTGATTCCAGAATCGCGGTTTTCATTGTGCGTGTTGTCCATGGCGGGAGAGCCAACGCGCATGGTCACGTCCGCCCAACGGCGGTTCGCCATATTGGAGTTGACAATCGTGCCATACGTTCCCGCGACGACCATGGTGCGCTGGTCGTACACTTCGTAGCTGATGAAGTACGGCGCGGGATCGGATTTTTCCAGCGAGGTTCTTGCGCGGTCCAGTTCCGCCTGCATGGTCGAGAGAAGAACGCCCTCGCCTTTGTCGGCCGCCGGTGCGCTCCAGGCAAGAATTCCACTCGCGGCAAAGATGGCTATAAATAATAAGGAAATCGAGAGCCGGAATCGGTTCATGGGGATATTAGACGTACGGCCTCCTGCTTTCGATAGATGCTGAATGACCGGCCCGCGCACCACTGGTTTTTTACCTCTACCCGATCACCAGATAATGCCCGGAATCGACGCGCCGGGCAAACGGTTTTACATTTCAGTGAATCTAAAAGGCAGGGCGTTGACCTCGTCCCGCTGCGGGAACTAAGATGCGGCACCGTGGATTAGCGGTTGGTTTCAAGTAGCACAGCCACTCTTGGCTGTGTGCTTTTTCCTGAGCTTACGTATAAATGGAGAATTCATGCCCAGCCGCAGAAAATTTCTAAAGAATCTCGCCGGCGCGTCAGCAGGCCTCTGTTTCGTAAATTGCAGCCTGTCACGCGCGTTTGCAAGCGCTCCACAATCAGCCGCGGCAGGGAAGCGCCGCCAAATCGTGGTCGGAGGCCGCCGCGCCCGCACGATCGACATCCACGCGCACTGTTACGTGGACCTGCACGATTTGGTCGACGGGCATCCGGAAGCCCTGATTCCCAACGGCGGCCCGCCCACGTTCGACGGCGCGTTTCTCAGTCCCACAAAAGATGTGGACGCGCGCCTTCGCCACATGGACGAGCACGGAATCGACATCCAGGCCGTGAGCCTCGCCCCCGCGTACAACTACTGGGCCGACCGCGATCTCGCCGAAAAGATCGTCTCGCGCCAGAACGAACAAATCGCCGCGCTATGCGCTGCTCACCCGGACCGTTTCGTGGGCCTTGGCGGGCTGGCCTTGCAGCATCCCGATATGGCCGTCGAGCAAATGGTGCACGGCGTAAAGCAATTGGGATTCCGCGGATTTGAAATTGCCGGCAGCGTGAACGGCGACGAGCTGGCAAATCCCCAATTCAATCCTGTATGGGCCAAGGCCGAGGAATTGGGGATCCTGCTGCTACTGCATCCTGCAACCTTCGTGGAAGGCCTGAAACGATTCCAGGGCAACGGATTTCTGCCCAACGTCGTGGGCAATCCTTTGGAAACGACCGTCGCTTTCTCCCACCTTATTTTCGAGGGCACGCTGGACCGCTACCCAGGCCTGAAAATCTGCGGCTCCCACGGCGGCGGCTATTTACCTTCCTACGCGGGCCGCACGGACCATTGCGCCGAACTTAGCAATCGCTGCAAGCCCGTAAAAAAACATCCCAGCGAATATTTCAAGCAACAGCTCTATTGCGACTCGATCGTCTTCACGGCGGAAGGCTTGCGCCATCTGGTCGCCGAAGTCGGCGCGAGCCACGTCCTGTTCGGCACTGATTTTCCGTTCGACGTAATCGATCCGTTCATGGGCGACCCGCGCGAAGCAGATTTCGTGCTCGGCGCCGCCGGCCTAAGCGAAGCCGATCAGCGCGCCATCCTAGGTGAAACCGCCGCGAAGTTGCTGGGGGTGAAGTAGCACACGCTTCAGCCTGTCTGGTTTTGACCTTCGTTGCCCCGGAAAGGCAGACAGGCTGAAGCCCGTCCTACTGAGATCGCGGAACGAGTTATACTCCTGCCATGTACAGCGAAGCAGTCCTCGATCATTTTCAGAACCCGAGAAATGCGGGCACGCTGGACGCGGCTACCGCCACGGTTTCCGTGGAAAATCCCGTCTGCGGCGACATCCTCGAGCTTTCCGCTCGCATGGATGCGGGCCGCATCGCGGAGGCTCGATTCCGCACGCGCGGTTGCGTCACGGCGCTGGCGTGTTCGTCTCTCTTAACGGAATTGCTGCGCGGAAAAACTCCGGCCGAGGCGCGCGCCATCACTTCGGAGCAAATCTCGGAAGCGCTGGGCGGTCTTCCACAAGCCACGTTGCATGGCGCGCAACTCGCGCGCGACGCCGTGCAGGCTCTGCTTGCCAAGCTAAACTAAAAAAAGATTTAACACAGAGGAAACAGAGAGCACGGAGAAAGAACGCGAGAGAAATCTCTATTTAGGATTTCCTCTGCTTCTACGCGCCGCTGCGGCTAGACCGCATCCGGTCCGATCGCGCGCTTCAGCATGTCGGGGTCGTTGAGATTCAGGACCACGCCTTCTTCGTCGGTCGGAACCTCGAGGATGTCGGCGGAATGTGCCCAGACGACGGAGCGTGCGCCTTTGTCTGCGGGAGCAGCAAGCAGTTCGCCAAATAGCGCATTTGAAAAAATCGCAGGATGGCCGCGGCGGCCATTGTAAGTCGGAAGAACGATGGCCTTCTTGTCCTCGTAAAACCGTTCCACCAAATCGCTAACGAGGCGCGCGCTCACCAAGGGATGATCCACCGGGCAGAGAACGATCCCATCGGTATCGATACCTTCCAGACTGCGCAAGCCGGCGCAGATGGAGGAAAGTTGCCCCTGCTCCCACTCGGGGTTTAAGACCACAACCGAAGGATCGAGTTTCGCAATCGTGCGTATCACTTCCGCGCCCGCGCCCAGCACAATGCGCGTCACGCCAATCCGCGGATGGCGCGTTACTTCGATCAAGTGTTCGAGGAAGGTCCCTTCGCGGTAGGGAAGCAGGGCTTTCGGTCTTCCCATCCGGCTTGAAGCGCCGGCGGAGAGGATAACGGCGGCAAGCAAACGGGTTCCTTTTCAGAAAAGTTTACGATGATCGTTCGCTGTGAACCGAAGCCGGTGCCGCGTGCTCGATAATCACGGCCTTGTGCGGCAGATTGTTCGCGCCGCGGCGAATCGCGATCAGTTCGGCCGTGATGCTGATGGCAATCTCTTCCGGCGTGAGCGCTCCAATGTCGAGCCCTACGGGCGCATGCACGCTCGCAAATTTTTCCATCGGGATGCCTTCTTTTTCCAGCGCGCGGTAAACCGAAAGTACTTTCCGCTTGCTCCCGATCATTCCGATGTAGCGCGGTGAAGTGCTCACGGCCCAGCGCAGGACGTGCATGTCGTCCTTGTGCCCGCGCGTGACGATCACCATGTACGTCGCGGCGGTGGGCTTGATCTTCTCAAACGCTTCCTCGAAGCTGGTGTGAATCTCCTGCGCCATTGGGAATCGCTCGCGGTTGGCGAACGATTCGCGGTCGTCAACGACGCCGATGGCGAAGCCGGCCGTATTCGCCGCGTTGGCGAGCGCGATCGAAACGTGCCCTCCGCCGAAAATGTAAAGGATCGGTTGCGGCAGGATCGGTTCGACAAATATCTCGAGCGTCCCCCCGCAAATCAGGCCATTATCGTAATTCGCTTCGTTATTCAGGCTGAAGGTCATCTTCCGCGGCGCTTCGGCCTGCATCACTTCCTTCGCCGCCGCCCACACTTCCGCCTCCACGCACCCGCCGCCGATCGTCCCGGCAATCGACCCGTCCTCGCGCACCAGCATCCGCGAGCTTTCATAGCTCGGGATCGAGCCGTTGGTGTGGACGATGGTGGCCAAAGCCCCGCGCCTGCCCGCCCGGCGGAGCTTGACGACTTCTTCAAATAGGTCCATAGGGAAGCGCCTGAAAGTAGGGTACGGCGCGCGCTCCAACCTGTCAACGGTTGCGCCCACTCCGTGTAACGAGCAGCCCCAAATCGTGCGAGGAGGCAGGTCTAGGCCGGCATGAACGGAGGTGAGCCCGCCGCGGAATGGGGACTTGCGGCTTGCCGTTTGGACACGCCCTGTTCGGCAAGCCGCGAGCAATCCCCAATGTCGGCGATCCGCGGCGGACCCTCTGAGGGAAGGTGCTACGGAGGGTTGCAGCTAGCTGTTAAATCGCGCGCCGGGCTTCATCCGCTTCCTCGGCGAGATCGCGCAGGAATTCAAAGAATTCCGGCGTTTGGCCGCGGAATAGGCCGTCTGCCGTGAGGGCTTTAACCGCTCCCATGGCAACGCCTTTGGTGGCAGTCGGCCTAATAATCGAGCAGACCGGGAATTTCTTGCTGAGGAAAATGGTCGGCTCCGGCATGATCAGGTTAGACTGCAACGATTCCCCCACCGGAGGGGTCGCGGCATCAGTCAGGTCCGGAAACACCAGCGCGCCGTCCGTCAACGGAATGGCATTGCCCGCCTTGTCATGCCAGGTCTGGAAGTGCATGATTTCTGTACCGCCGATACTCAGCACAATGCGCAAAACTTCCACGTTGGATACTCTCTGCGCTAACGAAGCATAGAGACTCGTTCCCCCCTGCTCGATGAAAGCAAAGTGAAATCCTGCCGTATTGGCGATGGCCTGGACGTGATTGTTGACGGGCACGTTCGTGTTTCCGAGTTCGAGTTCCGTATTGTTCCTGGGAATTGCGGTGAATTTTCCCGCGGCCAGGGTCGGAACTGCATTCGGAAACGTGTCTCCAAAATCCGGGTTCATATTGCCGCTTCGGTATCGCGTCCACCAACTGGTATCGACCGAAAGTTCCATGAGGTTCGTGAGCCGTTTCTTGCCGTCGATTCCCGGGATGTCAGTTACTTCACTGCCTTCCAGGATGCGGAACTTATCCAGGTCGACAGGCTTTGCGCCCTTCGATTTCAAGTAAGCGTTGATGAAAAGCTCGTGGCTCAGTTCATCGTCCGTGTTGTCGGAGATGTACTGTGGCATGTCGCCATCAAGCTGGATGAGCCCTGTCTTGTAGCCGGAGTCCGGAGTATCTTGTCCCGCGAGCTCCGTGTATTGCTGCCACAAATCGGTCTCGAGGATTTCGGCCGCGGCCAGAAACCTCAGGATTGCGGCGTCTCCTTCGGTAATACCGTCATCGTGGTCGGCCCCAAAAGCGGAGAGGCCATTGGACAGCAATCCCACCCCCACGGTTGCTGCGCTGGCGGCCAGGCTGTTCTTTAAGAATGAGCGCCGGTTCGCAGACTTGCGAATTGCAATTTCCGATTGCTTCATTGTCTTTTTTCTCCTCTACGTAAAAGTTTTCGATTTTGTCGCGTGCCACACCCAAGAGAATGGCCTTACTAGCAGGATGATCTCCGCGGGAAAAGCCGCCGCCCAGATACGCACTAGCCAGGCCTTTCCCGCTATCGATCAGTCCCGGCCAAGGACGGTAGCGGGATTTATCCGTTCGCGTGTCACGACAAAGTCAAATGGAAGTCAACGTCTTGCGAGGGAGAATTAACAATTTCCAGACAAGGAGGAGGCAACCAAGTGACAAAAAATAGAGTGACTGGAGCTAGTGCTGGTATCCAGCGAAGAGCCTGTGTGGCAACTTCCAAATCTTTGTAGGGCACGGCTTCACAGGCTGCGGAAAAACTCAAAGCGCTGTCATTCTGAGCGAAGCGAAGAATCTCTCCTTGTTTCTTTTCTTATACCTAAATCGAAGAGAGATTCTTCGCTTCGCTCAGAATGACAAAACAAGACATTTTTTCCGCAGCCTGTTCAGACGTGCCGTAAAGAATGCAGAGTGAACGAGGCTTTAGCCGCTGGCCTTCTCGGATCCGAGTCGCCGCACAGGGCCTGAGGCTGGCTCACCGCGGGAATTGTGCGTGAGGGCACGCCACACGAATTTAGTGGAATGCCCCAAAGCAATGCGCTTTCATCCTCGAGTGACGGATCAGTTTTGTCCCGCGGCCTTGGAAAAGAATGCGTCTTGCCGGCGCTTCATATCTTCCGGAGCCACGTCCTCGATGTGCGTAGCGATGCCCCATTGTTGCCCGAACGGGTCGGTCAGCTTCCCGTAGCGGTCGCCCCAGAACATGTCCTGCAAGGGCATATCCACTCGGGCGCCTCCCTTTACCGCGCGGTTAAAAATCGCGTCGGCGTCCGGGACGTACAAATGGATGTACATGGGGTTGCTGACCCCTTCGCCTGGGGTCGGCACGGGCGTCTTGCTCATCGTGTCGTTGATGAAGAATTTCGAGTCGCCGATCTGCAATTCCGCGTGCATGATTTCGCCGTTGGGTCCGGGAGCCCGGCGGAGTTCTGTGGCGCCAAAGGCAGTCTTGTAGAATTCGATGGCGCGCGCCGCATTGCGGCAAACAAAGTTCGGCGTCATGGTGCGGTATCCTTCCGGGACGGGTTTTACTTGATTTGGCATAGGAATCTCCTTTTCGGTTTTTCGGGGCGGGGATCCGCGGCTCTGAAACGAGAACCGGGAGCGATCATCGCGATTGTGCGGCTCCGCCCGCGAGCATGTCAATACAGCCGCGCGTAAATTCACATGCTTTTCACATTTTGACTCCTGTCATGAGGTCCTTCCTGCATTGCGCCTCACTTTGATCATGAAGAAAGATGCCCATTCCGTCCCGAAAAACGCGGGACGGAACGGCCGCTACAAAATCGTCCTGGCAGGCTGCTTGCTGGTTTTGTAGAGGCCGCCCTTTTTTGGGGCGGGCAGCCGTTTACTGCATCAAGGACCAGACTAAGTACCTGCCTTCGCGCCAAATGTGGCACGTAATCAGAGAGTGTGAGAAAATGTATTAGAACGACGAGGCCCCATGAGCACATCCGTTGGCAAGAACGTGACCCTGGAAAAGCCGGACGATTTCGGCAAGCTGCTGCAGGACGAAGGGATTATCTTCACGCAGCTCGATAAGGCCGTGAACTGGGCGCGCAAGAGTTCCATCTGGCCGCTGGGGTTTGGGTTGGCCTGCTGTGCGATCGAGATGATGTCGATGGCCGCGTCGCGTTTCGACGTGGCGCGTTTCGGCTCGGAGGTATTTCGTCCGTCCCCTCGCCAGGCCGACTTGATGATCATCGCCGGGCGCGTTTCGCAGAAAATGGCGCCGGTCATCAAGCAGCTTCACGCGCAAATGCCGGAGCCCAAGTGGGTGATTTCCATGGGCGCCTGCGCGACTTCCGGTGGCGTCTTCAACAATTACGCCATCGTGCAGGGAGTCAACCAGGTTATCCCCGTGGATATCTACGTTCCCGGATGCCCGCCCCGGCCCGAGGCTCTGCTCTACGCCATTCTCCAACTGCAAGAAAAAATCACCAACGAACGCGGCAGTTTTAAGCGCGCCCTGAACATCGCGTAACAAAGTTCAGCGAATACGAATTGCCTGGCGGGAGTCCCTCAGCTTTATTCAATATATGCCGTTTCAGCGTGCTGGTGTCGCAATCGTAGGGGCACTACATGTCGTGCCCCTACAGCCGCCCGCCAGACCAGAAACTCGATGGCATTGTCAGCGACTCAAACGATATGATGGCGAATCCAACGCGGGGAGGAAACTTTGATCAACATTGAGGCTGTGCAACCGAGACCCGAAGAGGCCGCGACGATGCCGTATGCTCCGGCAGTGAGCGTAGAAACGCCGGCGGAGCTCGTTTTCATTTCCGGAGCGACTTCGTCGCCTCTCTACCACAAGCATCCGCACGTTCCCCAGGAACACGTTCAACCCGACGACATCCGCGAGCAGACTCGCCGCGCGATGGAAAACATCAAGATTGTTCTCGACCACAAGAAGTTGACCTGGCGCAACGTCATCAAGGTGACAAAATACCTGACGGATATGCGCGAGGCGGATGCCATGCACGAAGTGATGAACGGCTACTTCGGCGAGTGGCGCCCGGCCAGCACCACGATCTGCATCAACAACTTGAGCTCGCCCGGCGCGCGCATCGAAATCGATATGATCGCCGCTGGCCCCTTGAGCCGGTAGGGATTTATGAATCGGCCAAGTTCGTTCGTAGAGCGAATAGCGAGAGCCGGGAGTCTGTCCTGCGGAAGAGTTCGACAACAGTTGTGATTGGCGGCATCCTGCTTTTGTATTGCTCCAAGTCCCGGAGGGGCGTCATAACGTAGCCCACCGTTTTAACGGTGGGGTATGGGGTAAGTTTATCCCCCAGCCCCGGAGGGGCGGCACAATGGGGTCGCCCAGTGCCGCCCCTCCGGGGCTTAGTTTTCTGCCTGCATCCTGACCCACCGCTTGCGCGGTGGGCTACGATCTTTCGTCCCTAACGGGACTGGCCTGCTCTGCGCCTAGCGACGAGGATGCGTGAACCATCCCAATCCCAGCCGCAATTGCACAGTGTTTATGCCGGGATTAAGCGCTTGCAACCCCGCGTTCGAGATGTGCATGAACCGCACGTCCACGGTCCAATTGACTTTGCCCGCGAGAAAATGCGCGCCGACCGCGCCGGCCGTCGTGAAGTTAAGGCGGGAAGTTCCCGCGGGAACTTGAGTATTGGTAAAAAGAACTCCGCCGTCGAGATCAATGTAAGGTACGACGCGGCCGCGCGTATCGAAATCCCAGATCAACCCAACAGGATTTACCGCGGCGCCATACGCGGTATTCGTCGGCTGAAAAACCACGAAGACGGGAACCGCGTCGACCGCGTACTCGAATCGGCCGCGCAGGAAGCCGGGACCACGCGGCTCCGTAATGACCCATCCGTAGCGAAAGCCCGCACTCCAATCCCCGGTGTGCTGCGTGATCCCATTCGTACCATGTCCTCCCATCGTCCAAATTTCTATCTCATTCCCATCCGTCTCCGGCCCATCCTGGGCGCGCACCGGCGCAGCGAAGCCCGTGAGAAGCAATCCGCAAAAAAGAATCAGCATTCCAATGGGCTTCACGAATGAGTTTCTCCGCACGGAAGTACCTTCTGCATAAAGTAGGGAACGATACCGGAACTCGCGCAAATACTCAATCGCGCCGGGCCGCGTCCTTCAGACTGGCGTTTTCTTGACAAGGAGCGGCGGGGCAATCACTTCCGTGCGCGCGCCTGCGGCGTCGAGAACGGTTCCGAGGGCGGAGTGCTCGCGCCGCACGTAACCCAGGCCGATCGCCCGGCCGAGCAAGGGAGAATACCCGGTGCTCGTGACGCTGCCGGCTTCGTTGCCCTCGTACAGCAAGTTCGTTCCGGGAGGCGGGGCCACAGCGGCGGAAAACTGCAGCTCCGTGAGCCGCCGGTTGACGTGACCGCGCGAGCGGACCCGCTCGACGATCTCCTGGCCGGTGTAGCATCCTTTTGCGTAATTAATGTGCGAGTGTTCGAGGCCCGCCTCGTGCGGTATTTGTTTGTCGCCGTAGTCGATGCCGAACCATGGCGCGCCCAGTTCCAGGCGCACAGAGTTAAGAGCTTCCATCCCGGCGGGCACTCCCCCAACGCCGCGGACGCGCATAGAAAGCTCGCGCCACAGATTCGCAAGGTATTCCCGAGGGACGATCAACATAGCCGCAGGTTCGCCTGCGATTTCTTGACGAACGATTCGGCAGGTGAATTGCCCGAGCTTTACTTCTTTGTGCGAAAGCAGCGGCATCTCCCCAAAGTTTCCCACGCCGAGTTCCGAAAGCAGTTTCGCGCAGCGCGGGCCCGCCAGATCCAGCGTTCCCGTGAAGGAAGTCACGTCTTCGACTTCAACATCGTCCATGATGATGAATTTGCTGAACGTGGCATACGTCCGTTCGTTTACCATTGCATGGGAGATCGCCAGGATTCGGGACTCCAGCGCGAATGTTTCGATCTCCGCGAGGATGTGCCCTTGCGGATTCAGGAGCAGTCCAACGGTTCCTTGGCCGGGTTTCAGGTCGCGGACATTCGAGGTCAGCAGGGCATTCAGATAACGATGCCGGTCGGGCCCGGCGAACGACAGGGCCGCTCGATAATTCGTGTCCACGAGGGCCACCGCCCTGCGCAGTGCCGCATATTCCTCCGTGAATTCTCCGAACCGCGCGGGCAGCAGAGTGCCAAAATATTCGCCGATCGTTGCTCCAGACGATCGGTGCAGTTCAAGCAATGGAGTTTCGAGCGGCATGTTCAGAAGAAATCCCCTACAACTACAATACCATCACAAGAGAATAAATATTTGTGCTCTTAGTGGGACAGCCACTCTTGGCTGTCCCCGCAGAGTTTCGCAGGACTTACGAGGACAGCCAGCAGTGACTGTCCTACAAGCAACCATTCCAATGTTATATTGAACCGCATGCGGGAAACCCAAAAACTCATTCACGAAATTCTACCGGTCGGCATGTTGCAGTGCAATTGCCACATTGTCGGCGATCCGCAGACCCGCGAAGCGATCGTCATCGACCCGGGCGACGACGCGCGCGCGAATCCTGGAAGTAATCGAGCGTCATCATTTGAAGGTCACGGCCATCGTGGTTACGCACACGCACATCGATCACGTCGTCGGATTGCACCGCGTGCACGAGGCAACCGGCGCGCCCGTCTATTTGCATGCCGACGATCTGGGCCTGTATCGCATGCTGGACGTGCAAGCGTCGTGGCTGGGCTGGAAAATCCCGGAGGCAGTGAAAATCGATCAATTGGTGAGTGAAGGCGATGTGATCCGCTGGGGCAACTACGAAGCGCAAGTTCTGCATACGCCCGGCCACACCCCGGGCAGCATTTCCCTGTACATGCCTTCGGATATGCCCGCCGCGCCCGCAGATGCAAGCCCCGCGAAGCCCACCCTGCGCGGAACCGGCCAACTGTTCGCAGGAGACACGCTATTCGCCGGGAGCATCGGCCGCACCGACCTCTGGGGAGGTTCGTTCACGGAAATCATCCGTTCGCTGAAAGGAAAATTGCTCGAACTCCCCGACGCCACCATCGTCTACCCGGGACACGGCGAAGCCACCACGATCGGCAAAGAGCGCGCCACAAATCCATTCCTGGCAGGGAAGTAAGCAGCCCCAAGTAGCACAGACTTCAGTCTGTGGGGTTTAGTCATTGCAAATACAAAACCCCACAGGCTGAAGCCTGTGCCACAAATGCCAATTAGTTCGCCCGCAGCCGATTCTCCCTCTCCACTCGCAAGCTCCTCCATAACGCTCTGAATCAGCTCCTTAGCCTTGCGCAATTCATCTGTGATGATTTGAATGTCCATCGTGGGCTTGGTGGGATCGCGCTGGCTGTGGCAATACACGCCATGCTGCCCCACGAGCACCATCGCGTTCGTCACGCGGTCGAGCGTCACGGCCAACCGCCCGCGGTGCGCCCCGAGCATCTGCTCGTAATGTTGAAGCTCATCCTTGTGATCCTCAAATGCCGACATGGCGACTCCTCCGGACTGCGATCACTCTTTGATTTTTCCGATTTCCAAATTACGCGGTTCAGCGCAGAATGGCAATCCATCCCAAAAGATGAAAGGCGGAGAGACGTAGTGCGCCAAATTTTTCCCAGGAGCCCCGGAGGGACGGCAGCCCGTAGCCCACACCGGGAGGTGTGGGAAGCCGCGCATTCCAAGACGGAAAAGTCCCGGCAGGGGCGGAACATGCGGTCTGGCAACAATCATCCCTGCCAATTTTCAGCATCTGCTGAGCTTCATCCTGTTGCACGGATGGAACCTCCGCCGCGCCCGAAACTTTACACTCCGGGTAACCGGTCGGATAATTCAAAATGACTTACGAGCCCAGCTACGAGCGGTTCGAGGTCGTGGGGCCTGACGGCAGCCGTCTCGATATAAACTTTGTCCGTGCGGGTTTTTTGACCGAGGGGGACCGCCCTGAACTTTTCTTCTTTCGCGTAAATGGAGAAGAAGCGGTGGTTGGAATTTCCGGTTTGAGCCTGGCTCGATTTGAGCGCGGGCGCAGCCGTTTGTCCCGCGAGCAGAAAATAGATGTCACTGGACTGTGGTTGAAGCGGCAGATTCAAGCCGGCTTGCATCTCGATTCAAGGAGCCTGTACATCCAAGACGATGAGCTGGCAAATCTGGCAAGCGAACTCGATTTTACTGAGTGAGGTAGCGATGAGACGCTCTGATCTGGTGCAGATCGCCGTCCAAGGGTTCCACCCCGCGCACGACGCAGATTGTCTTCGGCGAGCGCCAGCACCTTCTCCGCGTGCTGGATTCCCTGGAGACCACTGCCGTGCCGCAGGTGCGTCTCAATCAGGAGCGCCGCGTGATCGAGGAGCTGATTCACGAGCGCACGCGGGAACTCAATCACATCAATTCGTCCTGGGATGAAAAAGTCGGCCTCGTCCTGAACGCCGATTCCAAATCCGAAATGCTCGATAAGCTCGAGCGCGAGGCGCCCCAGTCCGACTACTACCTCCTGCGCCTGATCAGCGAGCATCCGAAAGTCACGTCCAAAACGCTGGCCCGTCTGGCCAAGCATCCCTACGCCGCGATCCGCGAAAATGTCGCGCGCCATCCGAACGCCGACCCCACCACGCTCGCCTGGCTCGCGAAAGACCGCAGCCAGCCGCTCTGGTACCTCGTGGCGTTCAATCCCAATACGCCGTCGGTCCTGCGCCGAAAATTGCAAGACCGCCTGCGCAAGCTGGGGCAGAGCACTTCAAGCAAATAACAGAATTTTTGGAGAACTTAGGTCTCGCGAAGGAATTCCACCTTACGATTGGGCCGATCCCGCCCGAAAAATCAGAGAACCGATATCGCTAACGTTGCCCGAGGCATCGTTAGTTCTAAGGTTTTGCGTCGGCCGGGTGGCCGTGCCCGTCACGCGTTTCATTTCCCTTGAACTTAGTGACTTTGTCGGGATGTTTTGATGGATCCGCTTTTTCGCCACGATTCGGCGTCGGTCCCTTATAGCCGTGCTGAGGATCGAAGTGGTTGTTCACTTGTCCGTGGAAGTTTTCAGGACCCTTATACCACGGGCCCGCCCCGATGAAGGCCCCGTCCTTAAACCATTCTGGACCGTAATATCCAAATGGAGCGCAGGCATAGGGAGGGCTGTCAAAAAAACCGTACGGGCACGCCGGCGCGATAGCCACATCACACGATTGAGCGCTTACGACGTGAACATTCGCCGTCAAGCAGATACCCGCCACCGCCGCTGCTGCGAGAAAAATGATGAATCTCTTCATGGATTTCCTCCGCCTCGAAATAGTTCGCCATCGTCTAACGGTTCAAGCAGCCGGCGAACATCTTTCAATGAAACGTCATCGAACGGTGCAGCCATCCCCGTACAAGTGTGCACCAACGCCGCGTAAATGAAAATCGAATATTTGTCCGTCGTGAGCATTTGACTTCGTTCTGATGTTCACTCTCGGCGGTTCCTTAGAGAACCCCCGGAAACAATACTCATTCAGGGGCCAAACGCCGGCATTTCAGAGTCTATGTGAGGATTCAGTATTGGTTCATGTAGCGCCCGCCTTCAGGCGGGCATCTTGGAATCAAGCAAATGCCCGCCTGAAGGCGGGCGCTACAAAAACGTGCCAATATCAAGTTCTTACAAAGACTCTTCAGCCCCTATCGAGCTGGATGCGTTGCGGCCAAATACTTCTGCATCGCCTTCTTGTACGAATCATTATCCGGATCGCGGGCCAGCGCTTTTTCTTCCGTTTCCACCGCGTTGTCATTTTGTCCGTCGGCGAAATAGGCTGCGGCCAGAGTGTCGAGGTAGTCGGTATTGCTCCCCGCGGCGACGGCTTTGGTCGCCAGAGCGATAGCCGCTTGCGGATTGCGGACTTTCGCTTCTGTGGAGGTGGCCATCAGCATGGCGAGGTTATTCATGGCCGGCACGTAGTTCTGGTCAACGGCTTTTCGATACCACCCCGCAGCTTCGACGGGATCCTCCGGCACTCCGTCGCCGTTCTCATACAAGACTCCCAGGCCTTGCTGGCCGGCGGCAAGATTCTGCATCGCGGCTTTGCGCATCCAACTCGCCGCTTCCTTCAAATTTCGGGGCACGCCCAAGCCTTGAGTGTAAAGAACGGCGAGGTTGTGCTCGCTCTCCGCGTCGCCCTGCTCGGCCGCAAGGCGCAGCCATTTGGCGGCCTCTGAGGTGTCAGCCGGCACTCCTCGCCCTTTGAAATACATCTCCGCCAGATAACGCTCGGCGAGCGCACTATCCTGATCCGCCGCCTTGCGGAGCCATTTCAAGGCTTCCGCCTCGTCTTTCGCAACGCCGTCGCCGGTCAAGTAAATCACGCCCAATTGGACTTGCGCATTCACGTTTCCGGCGTAGGCGACCTCTTTGAGATCGGCGATGGCTTTCTTCTTGGCCGAGGCTTGATCGGACGATTGAGCCAGCGCCAATTTGCATGGAAGGAGAAGCAACGCAGCCACCAGCATGGCCACGCCCAATTTGATTTGTAATTTCCTCATTGTCAGGCTGCCTGAGAAGGGAGCTTATCACGGTTCGATATTTTGGACTTCACATGTAGCACAGCCACTCTTCGCTGTGCGGTTTTGTGAGTCCCACCCGCAGGCACGAATCAAAACGACAACCGCAAAACCCGCACAGTCCGCCGCGGCGGATGCCTGTGCTACTCGATAGTTCCGCAAGCTACGGAGCCGCTAGATGGTCTTCGTCTGCCCGCCATCGAGATCGATCAGCGCGCCCTGCATGTAACGCGATTCGGGCGACACCATAAAAGCCGCAAGATTGGCAACATCCTCGGGTTCGCCCAGCCGGACGATATTTGACTTGCGAACGATCGCTTCCAGCGTAGCGTCCATATCGCCGCCGTGCTGCGCGGCCTCGTCCACCAGCAACTGTTTCAGCCGGTCGGTCTTGATTCGCCCGGGATTGATCGCGTTCACTTGGACGCCATCCTGAATGCCGATGTCCGCGAGCGCCTTTGTGAACGAGAGGCAGGCGCCGTTCACCGAACCGCCAATCGTGAATTCCGCGCCCGGGGTGCGTCCGCCCGCGCCGATAATGTTCAGCAGGGAACCGCGCCGCGCCTTGAGATGAGGCCACGCCGCGCGCGTGAGGCGAACCGCGCCCATGAATTTCAGCGCGAATCCGTCCGCCCAGTCGGCGTCCGTCAATTCAAAAAAATCGCCGCGTTTTGTCGCGCCCGCATTGTTCACAATGACGTCGATGGCTCCGTGAGCTTTCAGCGCGCCGTTTACGAGCGCAGCAGGGAAGCTGGGGTCGCGGAGATCCCCCGCGACGGTTGTCGCTTTGCCGCCGCTGGATTTAATCTCCGACGCAACCTTGGCCAGATCGGCTTCGGTCCGCGCGGCCAGGACGAGTGTCGCGCCATCCTGCGCCAGCCGCAGCGCGATCACGCGGCCAATCCCTCGGCTAGCCCCGGTTACGATCGCAATCTTCCCATCGAGCGGTTTGTTGCTTGCCATGGGGACATCTCCTCTAAAACGGAAAGGCAGTTTACCCCAAGTAGAACAGGCTTCAGCCTGTTGGGTTTCGTATCACCTGCAAAAATCAAACCACACAGGCTGAAGCCTGTGCTACTAAAAAGCAAAAGACAAATTGGCTCTTTACACCCGAAAAAGATACTATAGATTGGCCTGATTGGATAAGCCAATGATTCCTCTCCATCTCCAACCCGAGAGCCACGTCCCGCTTTACATCCAGTTGCGCGATCAGATTCGCGCGCTGGTTCACGGAGGAGATCTGCGCCCGGGAGAGCGCATTCCCGCAAGCCGCGAACTGGCCACGCAGCTGGGCGTTCACCGCACCACCGTCGCGAACGCGTACGCCGAGCTCGAATCCGAAGGGCTCATCAGTGGCCACGTAGGCCGCGGCACTTTCATTCGCGGCGAAAACGTGGCCAGGAAAATTTCCGCGGTCCCGCATCCGGCTTCCGTCGACGGAGGCCTCCGTTGGGAATCGCTGTTTGCCGACGAGCGCGGCGAGGAAATCCTAAGCCGCCTGACCCAGGCCGCCCCTCGCGGCTCCATTTCTTTCGTGATGGCGCGGCCCGCCGCGGAATTTTTTCCCATCGAGGAATTGAGAAAGTGTTCGAACGCGGTGTGGCGTCGCGAAGGCACCGAAATTCTTCAGTTCGGCCCGTCGGACGGATACCCGCCGCTCAAGCAGGCGCTCGTCGCCATGCTCCGCGCGGAGGGATACGAAGCGGACGACGAAAATTTGCTGATCACCGATGGTTGCCAGCAGGCCCTCGATCTGGTCTGCAAAGCGTTCTTGCGACCGGGCGACACGGTCTTGCTCGAAAATCCCGCGTACCCCGGCGCGCTGGCCGTTTTTACCGGCGCGCGCGCCCGAATTCTGGGAGTCCCAGTAAAAACGGAATCGGGCCCCGGCATGATTCCCGGAGTGGACGTCTCCGCGATCGAAGCGGTGCTCATGCAAAATCGCGTGAAGATGATGGTTCTCACGCCGGATTTTCACAATCCGACCGGGACGACGCTGCCGGTTGCCGAACGCCGCCGCTTGCTCGAGATCGCCGCGCGATTTCAAGTGCCGGTGATCGAAGATCACATTTACGCTCGCCTGAGCGCCCGGGGGGAACGCGTTCCGTCGCTGAAGCAGCTCGACCGTTCGAACATCGTCATTCAAGTTGACAGCTTTTCGAAAATCGCGTTTCCGGGAATGCGCGTGGGCTGGATCGTGGCCCCTTCGAACGTCATTGATCGCCTGCGCATCGTGAAGCAGTCTACCGATTTGCACACCGGTCATCTTGCGCAGGCCATCTTGGCGGAATACGTGCGTCGTGGACTCCTCAGTCGTCACGTAGAACGTACCCGCAAGGCCTACAGCGGGCGCTTGGCTGCGCTCGAGCAGGCACTAGGCCGCCATATGCCTTCCGAAACAAAATGGACGCGTCCTGAGGGCGGCATGTGCGTTTGGGTCGAGCTGCCTCCGGGATTTGATTCGAACGAATTGTTGATCCACACGCGCGAACGCGGCGTGGTGTTCGCCCCCGGCCGATATTTTTATTTTCAGAATCCGCAGCCAAACACGCTGCGCCTGGGCTTCGCAGGAGTAGCCGAGCGCGAGATCGCGCGAGGAATCGCGACGCTCGCCGATGTATTGCGCGCAGAAATGCGCAAGCGCCAGCGGGGAGTCCGCCGCGCGGAGATCCCCCGAGTCGCGCTGGTTTAGTGGCACAGGCTTTAGCCTGTGGGTTTTGGTGCATGCGAAGACTAACCCCCACAGGCTGAAGCCTGCGCCACTAAACCGGGTGGACTAAGAACCGACGAGAAATGAAGCTCGATCCAAAACCCGAAAACCCGTGCTTCGGCTGTGGCGGCGCGAACCCGCGAGGAATGCAACTCGCGTTCGAACAGGATGACGCACGCCAGCGCATCGTGGGACGCTTCCGCCTGGGAGAAGAATACCAGGGCGGATCGGGCTTCCTTCACGGCGGGATCATCGCCTTGCTTCTGGACGAAGCCATGGGCAAGGCGGCCCGGTTTCACTCCGAGCATGCCGTCACGGCGGACCTGCGCGTGGAGTACAAGCGTCCCATCCGCGTGAACTCGGACATCGTGGTGGAGGGATTTGTGACGCGCCGCGACGGCCGTCAGTTGTATCATGCAGGAGAGATTCGGAACGAGGCAGGAGATTTGCTCGCGCGTGGCGAAGGGCGATTCGTCATTATCGACCGGGAGAAATATAAGTCCCGATGATTGGCTTGTCCCGAGCCCCGCGAAGGGTGACCGGTGACTGGTGAAGAGGCGAAGTCGGGGCGAGAGTGATGGGTTACAGTTCAGAGTTGATATTTGGTCGAGGAGAAAAAGAATGACAGCGACGATGGGAAGCAACGGAAACTACGGAACCGATCAGTGGCGCGTGAAGGTGGGCCTCGCTGAAATGCTCAAGGGCGGAGTCATCATGGACGTGACCAACGCCGAGCAGGCGCGCATCGCCGAGGACGCCGGAGCCTGCGCCGTGATGGCTCTGGAGCGCGTTCCGTCCGACATCCGCAAGGAAGGCGGCGTCGCGCGCATGGCTTCGCCGAAAATTATTCGCGAAATTATGAATACGGTGAGCATCCCCGTAATGGCGAAATGTCGCATCGGCCACTTCGCGGAAGCTTCGGTGCTTGAGGCTCTGGAGGTGGACTTCATCGACGAGAGCGAGGTCCTGACTCCCGCCGACGAGGAAAATCACGTCTGGAAGCACGACTTCAAGGTACCCTTCGTTTGCGGCGCGCGCAATCTGGGCGAAGCGTTGCGGCGCATTGCCGAAGGCGCGGCGATGATTCGCACCAAGGGCGAAGCCGGGTCGGGCAACATCGTCGAAGCCGTTCGCCACATGCGCACGATTACTTCGGAGATGCGGCGACTCACGACGCTGCGCGGCGACGAATTCATGCGCGTCGCGAAAGAACTCGGCACGCCGCTGGACCTCGTCCGTGAAGTCGCGAGCACCGGAAAGCTCCCGGTGCCGAACTTTTCCGCGGGCGGAATCGCGACTCCCGCCGACGCGGCGCTTGTGCGCCACTTGGGCGCCGAAGCCGTTTTCGTCGGATCGGGAATTTTTAAATCCGCCGATCCGGAAAAACGCGCCAAGGCCATCGTAAAGGCCACCACGCATTTCCAGGATCCCAAGGCCGTCCTCGAAGCCTCGGAAGAATTGGGCGAGGCCATGAGAGGCCTGGATATCCGCCAAATCGACGAGAAGGATTTGCTGCAGACGCGAGGCTGGTAGCGAGCGAGAGTTCGTCTTTCCAGAAAATATTTATTTTTGTGATTCCGAGCGGAGCGAGGAATCTCTCTTTGGTTTAGACCCAGAAAAAGAGAGATTCCTCGGCACGCAGCGTACCTCGGAATGACAAATTAATTTGCACACGAACGCGGGAGCACGGAGCGAATGAAAGTTGGAATCTTAGCCGTTCAAGGCGACTTTGAGGCTCACGCGGCGACGCTCGCGCGCATGGGCGTCGATTACGTATTTGTGCGCACGCCGCGCGATCTCGAAGGCGTGGACGCGGTCATCTTGCCGGGCGGCGAAAGCACGACGCAATGGAAATTTCTGGCCGAGGAAGGCCTCGACAAGAGTTTACTTGCGCATTCGGCGCGGGGCGGCGCGATCTTTGGCACGTGCGCCGGAGCCATCCTGCTGGCGCGCGAAGTTCACAACCCTGCGCAGGAGTCTCTAGGTCTCGCCGATATCACCGTCATTCGCAACGCCTACGGACGCCAACTCGCGAGCGAAGTGCGCCACGGCGCCACCTCAATTTCACCCGAGCCCATCGAGATGGTTTTCATCCGCGCCCCAATCATCGAACGCGTCGGGCCAGACGTGTTGGTGCTTGCCAAGTCCGAGGGCCAGCCCGTCCTGATCCGTCAGGGCCGCATCCTGATCGCGACATTTCATCCTGAACTCACGAGCGACACGACGGTGCACGAATATTTTCTGCGCATGGCGAGGCAAGGCGGCGCGACCTCGGACAATGATGATCCTCTCCTGAAAATTGCCGGTTCTGGTTTGGGCCTCTAGGTGGCACAGGCTTTAGCCTGTGGGGGTTTGACCTTGCAAGGATCAAAATCCACAGGCTGAAGCCTGTGCCACTCGATCTCGCGAAGGCCTTCTTGAGCCCTGCTGGATTCCATGTCATTCTGTCTCATTGGAATCGCAACCCGGATAGACATTGATGGTCCCGCGCACCAAAGTTTTGTTCTTGTGTATCGGCAACGCGTGCCGCAGCCAGATGGCGGAGGCCATTGCGAGGCACAGTGCGTCAGATGTGATCGAGCCTTCGAGCGCCGGGCTCGTTCCGTTCGGGGAGATTCCCAGTACGACGCTCACGGTTCTTCGCGAACTTGGAATTTCCGCTGATGGCCAAAGTTCCAAGCCGCTGCGTTCGGAAGACATGTCCTCGGCGGATATCGTGATCAACATGACCGGGCGCTCGAGCGCGTCGATTTTTACGGAACCCGCGCCGCAGGTCGAGGATTGGGACGTGGGAGATCCGTACGGATTTGATCTTGTGGTTTATCGTGAGATTCGCGATCAGATTGAGGCGCGCGTCGAAGATCTGGCGCGGAGGCTGCGCGAAACGGAAGACTCGCCGGACGCAGCGTAGTCCGGCTGCTGTAGCGCCAACCTTCAGGTTGGCATTTTCGCGAGCCGATACGATGCCCGCCTGAAGGCGGGCGCTACATAGATCGTCGAAAAGGAGACCCATGCCGCGCGAAAAAACCAGCGTGTCGCGCGAAGACTACCTGAAGGCCATCTGGGAGATGGTCCAGGAAGAGCACGAGCCGATCAGCGCGCGCCTGGCCGAAGAGCTGGGCGTCACGCCGCCGGCCGTGACCGCTGCGCTCAAGCGCATGACGCGCGACGGCCTGCTCGTCGTGCGCCGCGACGGGCGCATCTCCCTGACGCGAAAGGGGAGCGGCCTGGCCGACCACTTGGCCATGCGCCACCAGCTTGCGGAAAAGCTGCTCACCGAAGTCATCGGCCTCGACTGGACGCGCGCGCACGACGAAGCCGAGCGCCTCGAACACGGTATCTCGCCCGAAGTCGAAAAATTACTGCTGGCCCGTTTTGGCGCGGAAGGCTTTTGCCCGCACGGCGTTCCGCTACAGGGTGGGCTGGCGAAGCTGCGGCGCAAGCACGGTGCGGTCCCGCTATCCGATATTGCAACGGGGAAGTCGGTCGAAGTTCTCTGCGTGTACGAAAAAGATCCGGAATTCCTGAAGTTTCTATCAGGACTCACTCTCCATCCCGGCGCCCGCGCCCGCATCAAGAAGCGCGAATACGACGAAACGATGACGCTCGCGGTCGGCAATCGCACGATCCACCTCGGCAAACCCGCAACAAGCCGCATCTGGGTTCGCCCGCTGGCGCATTAGGCGGGCTCGCGCAAATCGCTGTTGCTCCGCGCCGCTCAGGAGCGGATCATCGTCAGCAGCATCTTGAATTTACCAAGGGCCTTTAAAGAATGAGGCTGATTTGCGGGCAAGAGAACCGCTTCGCCTGCCGTCGTCCGCAATGGCTTGCCTGATACCGTAATTTCCGATTCGCCCTCCAGCACGTGCGCGATTGCATCGAACGGAGCTGTATGCTCGCTTAACCCTTGGCCTTCATCGAAAGCGAAAAGCGTGATGGTTCCCGTCGAACGGTTGACCACCGTCCGGCTGACGACGGATCCTTCCTGGTAGTTCAGAAGATCAATCAAGCGGACCACTTCCGCACCGGGCATTTCACGCTTTCCCTGCGCCTGCTGCGAACTCATTTTTAACCACCTCCACTACCTTCACGATCTCGCCTTGCCGACTTTCTTCGACCAGCACGACCAGCACTGCTCGATGCTTAATAGGCTGTGGAAAAGCCAAATGTTTGTCATTCTGAGGCGCGCTGCGCGCCGAGGAATCTCTCTCTTCCTGGTTTTCAATCCAAGAGAGATTCCTCGCTTCGCTCGGAATGACAAAATAAATCACTTTTCCGCTGCGTGTTAAGCCTGAGCGATCGCGCGTTTGCCTTTTTCTGTTACCGCGAAGAAGTCGCCTCCGCAAGGCTCCAGCATCCCCGCGCGAATCAATTCATCGATGGCGTCGAGTACGCTTCTTCGTTCGGCTGGTTGGTTGCCTGCGGCCTCGAATAGCACATGGAGGTCCGGCCGGTCCTTCCCCATTTCTCCGAATAACCGCAGTACGCGGAAGGACAGTGGCTTCATTCTGCACCTCGCTGAGTTATCTTTACAGAGAGCGCGTCCTGCCGTCGCACGGCTCAAGAGGAGTGCGCGCGGTGACCGCAGGGCCGCCAGACAAGACGGCGAGAAATCCGCACGCACGGTTCCCGCTAGTTCCTTTTACGGCCGTTAGTTTTCTTCCGGCGGGCCTTCGCAGCCGCCATTTTATTTTCCAGCGGCCATGAGAGCGTCAACAGAAAGGCGCTGTCCTCGGTTGCCTCCACATCGTGAGGAACGCATTGATCCAGTGCGAGCAGGCGGCCCGCGGGAAGATCCACGATCCGCCCGGGCAAGTGGAGCCTGATATGGCCGGTAAGCGTGTGCACCGAGATCCTGCCTGCCGCAGTGTGCTCATGCATCCGCGTATTCGCCTTCATGGCGATCAGAACAATGCGAAGGTCCGGGTGCTTCACGAGCGTCTTCGAACTTCGTCCCGTGGGCTGAAGCCAGGATTCGTCCCGGTGCAGCTGGTCGAGTTCGCCGGCCAGGTCAAATTGGAGCAGGGGACCGCTAAGGGTACCTTCAATCGATTCGTGCCCGACGCCGGAGCGCCGGGAAGCTTGTGCTTGAGCAGTAGCCATACGTTAACCTCCACCGCCGGTTGACGAACCCGGTCCTTGTATCGTAACACGATGCGTTCATCAATGTATTCTCGCACCACTTCGATGAAGGAGAACCCGCGAAAAGAAAAAGGCCGAAGAAGCTCTTCGGCCCTTTCTCCATTTTCAACTTGTTCGCTGTTGTTTGCTACGCTAAGAAATAGGCGTGCAAACGGCCTTGACCTCGGTGTACGCCTCGAGGACTTCGTGGCCCATCTCGCGGCCCCAGCCGGACTGTTTGTATCCGCCAAAGGGAAGCGCGGCGTCGAACACGTTATAGCAATTGATCCAAACGGTTCCGGCGCGGAGCAGGCTCGCGAGCCTGTGGGCTTTCTTGATGTCGCGAGTCCAGATGCCGGCCGCCAATCCGTAGGTCGAGTTATTTGCTTTCGCGGCGATTTCCTCGACGTTGCGGAAGGGAATCACCGTGACCACGGGCCCGAAAATTTCTTCGCGCACCACTTTCATTTTTTCGTTGGTGTTCACGAGGACCGTGGGCTTTACGAAGTAGCCCTTGTCTCCGGATCGCGAACCGCCGGTGACCGCCTTGGCGCCTTCCGAGAAGCCCGATTCGAGATAGCCGCAAACCCGGTTCAGTTGCTCTTCGGAAACGAGCGGCCCCATGTCGCTCGAAGGATCCATCCCAGGACCGATGTGAATGTCGTTGGCAAGTTTCGCCACGCCGTCTACGACTTTGTCGAAAATATCGTTCTCGACGAAGAGCCGCGAGCCTGCGCAGCAGCACTGCCCGTGGTTGAAGAAAATGGCGCTGGCGGCGCCGGGGATGGCGGCCTCGACATCGGCATCTTCCAGCACGATGTTGGGAGATTTTCCGCCCAGTTCCAGGGAAACTTTTTTCAAATTGCCGGCGGCGGCCTGCAGGATCAGCTTGCCAACTTCCGTGGATCCGGTGAAGGCCACTTTGTCGACGTCCGGGTGGGCCGCCAGAGCCGCGCCCGCCGTCTCTCCGTAGCCCGGCACGATATTCACGACGCCGTCGGGAATGCCGGCTTCCTGAATGAGTTCGCCGAGCAAAAGGGCGGAGAGGGGCGTCTGTTCCGCGGGCTTTAGCACGACCGTGCAGCCGGTCGCGAGAGCCGGGCCAAGTTTCCAGGCCGCCATCAACAGCGGGAAATTCCACGGAATGATTTGTCCGACGACTCCGACCGGTTCGCGAAGCGTGTAGGCCAGAAATTGGGTCGTTCCGCCGCCGGACGAAATGGGAATCGTGTTGCCTTCCACCTTGGTGGCCCATCCCGCCATGTAGCGGAAGTGATCGGCCGTGAGAGGCACGTCAGCGACGCGCGCGATGCTTAGAGGCTTTCCATTATCGAGCGATTCGAGCTGCGCAAATTCTTCCAGGTGCTTTTCGATCAAATCCCCAAGTTTCCAGATCATGCGGCCGCGCTCGGAAGGCGTGAGCTTCGACCACGGGCCGCTGTCGAACGCGGCGCGGGCGGCCTTCACGGCGCGATTGATGTCTTCTTTATCGCCTTCGGCCACCCGGGACAGGACGTCGCCCGTGGCGGGATTGTACGTGGGAAACGTCTTCCCGGAGGCGGCTTCCACCCACTTGCCGTTAATGAGAATCTTGTGCGTCTTGGAAACGAATTTAGAAACATTCTGGTCGAGCAACGGTGCCGATGCTGTTGTTGCCATAGTTTGCGCTCCTTCTCTGCGATCCGAGGCTTGGATGCTTTGTATCGGCGAGGCGAAGTCCAAGCTACTCCCCTGGAAGGGAAAATTCAAGCGGGCGATTAGTGTGGCCAGAGCCGTGAGATAGAAAAGGAAGAAATGATAATTTTGATCCGACATGAGTCAAGAGGGGAATTGTTTGAATCTTCTGTTTCCACCCTTCGAGCTGCGCGGAATGCGATAAACTCACCGTATTGATGCTCACGGCTCTCCGCTACTACTGGATTACGGCGAAAGGTTTCCGGCTGCGTCCGTGGGCCAGTCCTTACATTCGCTGGCGCCTCGAAACCTTTTTCGGCGGTGACATGCACGCGCTGGGGCCCGCGAAATTCTTCCGGCTCATTTGGCGCGAGCGCAAGCAATTAAGGGCATTTCTCGCGTGGACGGCCGAGCGCTGGCGAGTGCAAAAAGGGGGCCAGGTTCGGTAGGGATTCAATTTCATGTGGATGGGAGCGATGTGCCGCCCCTGCCGTGGCTTTTGGGCTTCGTGCTGCAAGTTTTCCCACCCCGACCGGGTCGGGGTGGGCTACGGTTTGCCGTCCCTCCGGGACTTTACATTGCCGGTATTCGGATATCTCAAATTTGAAATCCAAAACTGAAATCGCGATTGACTAAATCTCAGCAGGAAATCCGAATCTCTTAAATTTCAAATCTGAAATTTAAAATTTCAGATTCGGCGCCAATTCTCCTTCCCGCCTGATCGGCTCCACGCGAAGAAGTGTATACTTGTAGACGATTGACTCGAAGCAGGAGAGAAGTTCCCCCCTTCCGCAGGCCGGCATGAGCGAATTGAAAATATTTCAGAAGACGGAATCGCTGCACGAAGGGCGCTGGTGGGAGCCCATGCCCGACGGGCGCGTGCACTGCTTTCTTTGCCCGCGGCATTGCCACATTGGGGAAGGGCAGGCCGGCTTTTGTTTCATTCGCGTGAATCAAGGCGAAAAGCTCTACAGCCTCGGATACGCTTCGCCGGCGGCGCTGCAAATCGATCCGATCGAGAAGAAGCCGCTCAATCATTTTTTGCCGGGCACCCGCGTGTTTTCGCTCGGCACCGCGGGCTGCAACATGGGCTGTTTTTTCTGCCAGAACTGGGACATTTCAAAATCGAAAGCCGATCAAGTCCGCTCCTCGCACATTCCTCCGGAAGACGTTGTCGCGCTGGCGATTCGGTACGGCTGCCCCTCCATTGCATTTACCTACAATGAGCCGACGATTTGGGGCGAATACGTCATCGACATTTGCCACGCCGCGCGGGAAGCGGGAATCCGCACGGTTATGGTGACGAACGGCTACATCACGAGAGAAGCGTTTCACGATATCTATGACCACGTGGACGCCGCAAACGTGGACCTGAAAGCGTTCACCGAAGGATTTTACGGCCGGACCACGCTCACGCATTTGCAGCCCGTGCTCGACACGCTCACGTGGCTGAAAGAGGAAACGAACGTTTGGTTTGAGATCACGAATCTGATAATTCCGACGCTCAACGATGATCCGAACGAAATCCGACAACTTTCCGACTGGGTCCTGGAACATCTCGGTCCGGACGTCCCTCTGCATTTCACGGCATTTCATCCCGATTTCAAGCTGCAGGACAAGCCGAGAACGCCTCCCGAAACGCTGCACGCCGCACGCAAAATCGCGCTGGATGCGGGCCTGCACTACGTCTACGAAGGGAACATCCACAGCGGCTCGGCCCACACTTTCTGCCACGGCTGCGGCAAACTCGTGATTCGCCGCTCCTGGCACGATGTTCTGGAGAACTCGCTGCGCGACGGCGCGTGCCCCTCCTGCGGCCTCAAGATCCCGGGACGCTGGACAAATGCTACCCCTCCGTGCAAGCCCGCGGTCCTGCAAGCATTCGATCGAGCGGCAAGCAAGTACGACGCGCTCAATCTTTGAAATCTGTGGATTGGGATTCCAGGCGTCGCGAAATTTGATCGGCACGTTTCAAAAATCTAAAATGTGTGCTTGGATCTTTGGAATTTCCAAGCTGAGATTTCAAATTTGAAATTTCAAATGAAAACTCTTAAAAACACGAATCACCATCACCATCAAAAGCGACCAATAACTCGCCACGTTTCACGGGTCACGAGTCACGGACCACAATCCACTAGTCACCGGTCACCAGTCACCGGCGGACTCCCCGCCATCGGCATGTTCATCTGCATTGTGGAATCAGGCGGCATCGCAGGCATTCCGGCTAGATAGGAGTACATCCACAACTGCCATTTACGGTCCAGCTCAAGCGATGTTGTGTCCAACACTTTGGTTACTTCGGCGACATTGGGATGGGGCATCTTTGCGGCGTAGAGTTTCCGAACCGTATCGGCGCCGCCGAACTCGGCGATTTCGCTGACCCATGCGGCGCCCAGCAGGGTTCGGTCATCGGGAGAGGAAATTTCGCCGCCCGGATCGACTAGCAAACTCGCGACCTTTTTGTGACCGAGTCTTTGTTCCACTTGCGCGGCGGCCATGCCTATTTCCGCGCCGCGCCATTCGCCCACGAGCCAAACCGCTGTCCACCGGGCGAGTTGCGCGTTTCCTGGCTTGCCCCAGGCGGCGTAGAGGAGCGCCTCCGCATCCGCCGCGGCGGGAAGCTGGGGAATCCGCCCCTTGAGCCTGGTGCGAATCGTCGTTCCTGTCACCGAGTAAGGCTGTTGGCTCGTCTCGCCGCCGGGCGGGACGGTGAAATCGGGGTCGAGGACCACGCGAATTTCCACGTTGGAATCGGCATCGCGCAGCTTTTTGTTGAGGTTCGTGAACAGCGGCTCTCGCTTGCCCGCGAATCCTGACATGGCGTCCTGCGACAAGGCGCCCGGAGGACAAAGAATTTCGTAGTGCGCGGAAGTCACGCGCTGCATGAGGGATTCGCGGATGAACCGGCGAATCGTGCCGCCAAAAAAGAGGAGCGCCACGGCGAGCGCCGCGACGATCAGGGAAAAGATCGCCAGCGGCTGGCTGAAACTTCGTTCGGAGGGGGCCTTTTCGGTCATGGAGTTATGTTGTCCGGCGGCCAGGGTTAGTTGGCGCAGAAAGAAAATATTTTTCGACGTCCGTGTCGGGAAATCCGCGATTATTCAGGTGGACACGCAGTTGCCCCATGGAAATGGGGCCGCGCGAGGATAGGGCGCGGATCGATTCAAAGACGACCTGATGCTCGGGCTCGATGAAAGGATGTTGAGAGAGATCCTGCATGAGTCTCTGCCGGTCCTTGCGCGGAATCGCCTCATCGCAGAGCACGCGCAGGGCCTGGAGTTCGGTGGCGAATTGTGTTTCGCGGTCCATCTCTACGGCGCCGTAGGAATTTCTCTCCGGTGAAGAAGGTGCTGCCTGGCACGATAAATATTGCCAGCCGCGCTACACTTAGTTTATTCCAGATGTGGCTTGGCCGACGAGGATTCTTCCATCAAACAGAGGATCGCCCAACCGAATCGTTCTGGAGTAGACTACCCGCGTCGCGGAGTGGTACGCGCTCGGAAAGAGAGGGCCATATGTCAAAAGTATTCCGCCTCATGACTTTCTTGTTCCTGTTCGCACTCGCGGGCGGCGCGCTGGCGCAGGAGGCGCCCGACTGGACCAATCCGTTTCCGCCCTACAAGATCATCGGCAATATTTATTACGTCGGGAGCCAGGGACTTGCCTCTTACTTGATCACCACGCCGCAGGGAAATATTCTGATCAACAGCAGTCTGGAAAAGTCCGTGCCAATGATTCGGGAGAGCGTTGAAAAGTTGGGATTTCGCTTCAGCGACACCAAGATTCTTCTGATCAGCCACGCTCATTGGGACCACTGCGCGGGCAGCGCGGCGGTGAAGGAACTGACCGGAGCCAAGTACATGGTCATGGACGCCGACGTGCCGGAAATTGAAGCCGGCGGAAAAGGCAATTTCCAATACGGGGATAATCCAGCGTCGCGCTACCAGCCCACGAAAGTCGACCGCGTGCTGCATGACGGCGACGAAGTGCGGCTTGGCGACACCGTGCTGGTCGCGCATCTCACCCCGGGACACACCAAGGGCACGACGACCTGGACGATGAAGGTGTCGGATGGAGGAAAAACCTACAACGTCGTCATTGTGGGCAGTCCAAACGTGAATGCCGGGTACAAGCTCGTGAACAACGCGCTCTACCCGCAGATTGCTTCCGACTACGAGCGCATGTTCCGCGTCTTGAAATCCTTGCCATGCGATATATTCCTCGGCGCGCACGGAGATTATTACGGCATGGAGGCGAAATATGACCGGATGAAACAGGGCGGGCCGAATCCATTCATCGATCCCGAGGGCTACAAGAGTTATATTGCCGAACGCGAGCAAACGTTTCTCGCGGAATTGGCGAAGCAGAAGGCTGCAGTTCAATAGGGGCCGTATTCGGCCAGGTTTCTTCCCGGGCGGAGATGCTCTCTGCAACCAAGATCGGAGGTCTGTTGTGAGAAAAAAGGTGCTCGGCGTTTTCATCGCGGCCATATGTTTTCTGGCTGGTTCCATTCCGCTGGCGGCCCATCACGGTACGGCTGGCTACGACATGGAAAAAGAATTGGTCATGAAGGCAACCGTGACGGAGTGGCTGTGGGCCAATCCACATTGTTTCCTGAAGTTTGACGCAACGAATGAAAAGGGTGAGGTCGCGCATTGGGCCGCCGAAGTCAGCAATCCCATTGACATGACCAGGCGCGGTTGGACCAAGCACACCTTGAATGTCGGGGATCAAGTCACGGTTACCGTGCGACCCGCCAAGAACGGCGCGCCGGTCGGGCAACTTATGAAGGTCGTCCTTCCCAACGGGCAAACGTTAATCGGGTGGAACCCTGCAGTGCGTTAAGGGCAGGCGCGTGAGGATTTCAATATGCGAAAGAGATATGTGAAGACGGTCGTAGGAGTAGTCGCGGTCCTGGCAATTTCAATTGGCTTGCGCGCGCAGACCGCTCCGCATCAAAAATCACAAGCGGCAAAAACTCAAAAGACCGCCCCTGCCCCTCGCCGCGACCTGTCCGGGATTTGGGGAGTGGAAGACAAGCTAATACTGGCAGGTATCTCCCCGGCGGGAGTGAAATCGCATGCTCCTTTCACGGCTTTGGGCGAGAACATAGCCAACAATGTCTACAAGCCCGGTGATGGGCCCAGAAAAGTTCCCATTGGGTTGGTCAATGATCCACTGGACGGCTGCGATCCCGCGGGATTTCCGCGAAACCTGCTGTTTGAGCTGCGGCCGTTTCAGGTCGTCCAGACTCCCAAAAAGATGCTGATCGTGTATCAGTACCAGCGCGTGTGGCGGGTCATCTGGACAGACGGGCGGGAACTTCCGAAAGATCCCGATCCGAGTTGGTATGGATACTCGGTGGGGAAGTGGGAGGACGATTACACATTCGTCGTGGAGACGGTCGGGACGGACGAGAGGACCTGGCTCGACAATGCCGGGAACCCGCACAGCGGCGAAATGCGCGTCGAAGAGCGATACCACCGGTTGAGCCATGACGCCGTGGAGCTGACCGTCAAGATCGACGATCCCAAGATTTACACCGAGCCGTGGCTCGCCCGCGACAAATTCCCGCTCAAATTGATGCTTGCCGACACGGACATTGTGGAGATGATCTGCGCGCCCAGCGAGGCGGAAGAATACAAGAAGGTGATGGCCAACCCTCTTTCCAAGTAGAAGCTCGCTTTTGGTTCATGTAGCGCCCGCCTTCAGGCGGGCATGTGCTTGGATCCAAGGTGCCCGCCTGAAGGCGGGCGCTACAAAATCGTGTCAATTGTCAGTTCTCACACAGACTCTGAAGCGGCGCAGGTTCCCCCTCCGCCCTTTCAGGGCGGAAGATAAGATTTGGGCACGATACCCGGGGCGTTGCCCCGGGCTGGCATCCTCCGCGCCGTTGGCGCGACATCGTCGCCGTATTTTCAATTTTGAGAAACTTCCAATAGGAATTTCATTTATTAGATAGGTTCTGGCATTCGACAATTCCTATCGGCAATTATCGTGGGCTCATTTGTGCTTGTTTTCCACGTGCTCGTCAATCCACTTCAATATTAGATCGGCGACCTGGTTGCTATTCTTGTCCTGCATGAGCATGTGGCTGTTGCCGAACTGCCCGTACTTCGGCAAGTGCATCATGGTCGCGTCTCCGCCCGCTGCCTTGACCTGTTGGACGAACTGCTGGCAAGTATCAAACCTCTCTTGCCACTTGATTGGCGAGGAAGGCACATCTCCGAGGTGGTCGCCGAAGACGATCAGCATCGGAATCTTCGCCAAGTTTGCAATCTGCTCCGAGTTCAGCGCGGGGCACGCGGTTTCAATCGTGATCATGGCTTTAATGTCGGTCGGATTAATGAGCGCCGTCTGCTCGGGAAAGAAACCCGATTCGGAGTGGCCCATCAGGATTGCGCCCTTCAATTTGACGGCCAGGCCCGATAGATTCGTCCACGTGGGATTGACTGCGGGAAGTCCGCCATTAAGGTCCGGGATCACTTGTTTTCCGAACTCTTCGAATGCCTCCACAGGGAACTGTTCGTCAGGGAACGCTTTCCCGGCGGATGGGCCGAACCGGAATCCCAGCCAGGCAATTTCGTGGGTCGCTGTGCGCATCTCGGGCATATCGCTCGGCGGGCGCTTTCCCAATTTAATTTCATTGTAGATCGTTGAGTCAAATCCGGAACGCGCGCGCGAAACCTGGTCGGGAAGATAGACAGAACGGTGCTTGCGAAGAAAATATTCGTTCCAGCCCATGCGCCCGTCGGAAGTGGTCTCATAGCTCTTCGAGCTGAGGCAGCATCCGTGCACCATGACGACCGGGACATGCGAGTCGGCGCCCTCGGGAATCTGATATTGGACGTACATCTGATCGACCGTGATGTTTCCGCTGTTAATCCCGGAGCCCAAAAATCCTGTGGTAGATCCGGTAAGCGCGTCCGTAAAAATGGTACGGCCGCCGACGAAGAAGCTGCCTTGCTCCTTCAGGAGCAGGGAATCGGCCATGGTCACGCCCGCGGCAGTAAAGAGCAGGACTGTCACCGCAGCGAGCAGAATGTAAAGGCGCGCAGGTGTTTTAAACTGACGATTGTCTCTCATAGGGATCTCCTCCGGCTGTTTTCCCGCTTGCGGAAAGGTACCATGCTTTCTCATTCCGAGCGAAGCCCGGGAACGCCACGTGGTGGGCCAGTTAATGGGATGGTCCGCCGCAGAACTCTAAAAGTTGTAGAGTGCGGGGCAAGGAGGCATCTCATGAAAATTCATGCGCTGGGTATCGATTTGGGTAAGACGGTGTTTCATCTGGTCGGTTTGGATGCAAGTGGGCAGGTGGTAGTACGGAAGCGATGTTCGCGCACCCAACTGCTGGCCTTCACCGCGAATTTGCAAGTGGGGTTGATCGGCATGGAGGCCTGTAGTGGAGCACACTTCCTCGGGCGGGCACTGCGAGCGCAAGGGCACGAAGTGCGTTTGATGCCCGCTCAGTACGTAAAGCCCTATGTGAAGACGAACAAGAGCGACTACATCGATGCCGAAGCCATTGCCGAAGCGGTGCAACGGCCGAGGATGCGTTTTGTGCCGATCAAGACGGAGGAGCAGTTGGACCTGCAGGCGCTGCATCGCGTGCGCGAGCGTTGGGTGATGCGACGCACGGCGGTGGTAAACCAGATTCGCAGTCTTCTTCTGGAACGTGGACTAACTCTGCCCAAGGGGCGAAGTCATCTGGATGAGCAACTGCCTCTCATCCTGGAAGACGCTGAGTTGCATCTGTCCGACTCCTTCCGTGTTCTGCTGGCTCAGCTCAAATTGGAACTGGAACAACTCGCAGCACGTATTGAGGAGATGGATCGAGTCATTCAGAAAACGGCCAGAGAAAATGAAGCCTGCCAACGACTCACGGAGATTCCAGGAGTCGGCCCGGTCACCGCAACAGCCCTGATCGCTGCGGTGGGCAATGCGAGCGCCTTTGGAAAAGGGCGAAATCTGTCGGCCTGGATGGGGATCGTTCCGGGAGAGTACTCCACCGGCGGCAAACAGAAGCTGCTGGGCATCAGCAAACGGGGTAATAAGTACTTACGAAGACTCTTCATTCAGGGCGCACGCAGCGTACTACAACAGCGACACAAGCAGGCTCCCGGCCTGAGCGAATGGCTCGCGCAACTGCTGGCGCGAACGCACCAGAATGTGGTCGTCGTCGCTTTGGCCAACAAACTGGTTCGCATGGCCTGGGCGGTTTTATGCAAGAACGAACGCTATCGCGCTCCCGTTCTTGCGATCACAACCTAAAATCCCTGTTTAGGAAAAAAATTCCTGCCAGGTCTGCTGGCGGAAAATAGAGATGGCAATGGGTCTCTCCCACGCTCTCGAAACCCGATATCGGAAAAGGTCGCTTCGAGGCCGTCCAGTTTATGAGGACGAGAGCGAGCGGACATCCATCATGGCCCGGGGTCACCGACTCCACTGAAGGCCGAATACATTGGCGCAGACCAACTGCCATTCTTCGTTTTTCGCTTGCAACTCTGCGGCGGACCATACATTCCGATAAGGGGCTTGGCGCAGCCCTCTCTGTTTGAGTCGTTCCTCGACGTTATGTACCGCTCGCGAGACAAAATCGTTCTCGCATAGTCGAAGATTCTTTTGGATTCAAGTCCGTTAATCCTGCAAAGAATAAGTCGTATGCTTTTCGTGTCCGTGAAACGGCTCCCCAATACTCATCGTGACTGACATGGACGAAAAAGTCGTTACTTCCGAAAGGCACGAGGTAAGCGTCCCACCCAAAAATAAAACAGGGCAACAAGAATGCTTGCAAATCGAGTAGTTCATCGCGTCTGAAAAAGTGCGCTCTCGCGGTCTGTAGCGGTCGATTCTCACCGAATCCTTGACGCATCTTTTCGATTAGCTTCCATCCGACGGGCGCAAAACTCCCAAGTTCCGAAAAAGTAATCCAGAGCAATGCACCTTGGAATTGTTCTGCGTCGCCGACGAGGCCCAGTCTCGATGCACGCGACGAAAAATATGCGGCCCTTCCGGGCCAATCAGGGAATTTTAGCTCGATGCAGTTTGCCTCTGCATTGTGGTAGCACAGGTGCGTTCCATCCAGTTTGATTCCGCAGCCCCACTTGTCGTCAGAAAGCAGCTGCAAGACTTCTGCGTCCGTACCAACATGCATCGTTCACTCCATTCGACGGCATTCACCGCAAAATATCATTATGGCCGATTGGCCGAACATAGGAGCGCATGTGGGTCGAAACAGGTAACTTTTGCAACAGATTCTTTGCTGGTCGCAAGCCAATGATGCCATGTCCGTGAAATGGGATTATCGGGTACCGGGGTTAAGGCACATAATTTGTTCGGGACACATGGGACAATTTTATTCCTGAAGCATCCCTGTCGTGTTTCGCTTGGGCACGAATCCGACTGGGATGCGCGCGATTTCTTTCATCGACTTGATGTCGACTGCGGAAACATCATTCGTCACCGCATTCGCCACGTAAGCCGTCTTGCCGTCAGGAGTAAGCGTGAGCCATGCCGCGCCCATCCCGCCGAGTTCCGCCGCTCCCACAATCTTCAGGTCCGGCAGCGAGTACGAATACAGCATGTTGTTCACCCGGCTGTTGACGAGCAGCAGTTTGCCGTCCGGAGTGACGGCCATGCCATGCGATGGATCGGAGCCTTCGGGCACTTCCTTCTTGCCCGGCAGTAGGGCTGGATTCGTAATGCGCTTGATTTCCTCGTGCGAAGCAAAATCGATGACCGCGAAACCGTTAAAATCGGTCAACTGAACGAACAAGAATTTGGTGGACCCGTCCGGATTGGTCGACATGGTCATCGGACGGACGCCTCTGTCCATTTGAATGACCCAGGCGACTTCGTTGGTCGCCGTGTCCACCACGTTCACCGCTTTTGCCGGGATGGAGCCGGCCACAACGTATTTGCCGTCCGGCGTAACGTACGGGTTATGGATGGTGCCCTTCGTGCGGATGGTCTTGACGTTCGTAAGCGAAGCGGTGTCGATCACGTCGAGGCCGCCGGGCGCCTCGGCGATGGCGACGTAGAGCGAGCGTCCATTCGGAGTTACGGAGATGTTGTTGGGATGCCCGCTCAGCGGGATTCGCTTGGTCACTTCCAGCGTCTTGGGGTCGACCACGTCCAGCGTCTTGGCCGCTTCGTCACTGATGTAGATCCGTGCGCCGTCCGGGGCCACGGCAACGCCATGGTTCACTTCAATCCCCTTGATTTCTCCCACCACTTTGTTGGTCACCGGATCGATAATGTGGACGTTGTCTCCGGCGGAGTTGGTTTGAAGAATCCGGACGACCCTGTTTGGCGCGGCCTTCAAGGACACCAGGCACAGAGCCATCCCCGCTAGAATGATGAGACCACCGCGAAACAGATGTTTGTTCGTCATCTTCGTCAACGCTCCTTATAGATCGCTTGGCCCTCGGCCTGCCCCGCGCTACTCCGCCTTTTTCCCTTGAATAAACGCCTTTAATATAAGCCACTCCGGATCGTTCTTCGAGTCGAAATGCTTGCCCCCATTATGAAAGAAGTCGCCCCCGGCCGATTCGGCCAGCGGGTGAAGGAGCAAGGGACTTCCCAGATCGCCGGCGGTGGCCACGCGCTTGACCAATTCAAAGTTCTTGCGCGATTCCTCTTCGCTCCAGCTCGTCTCTCCAGGGGCCAGCGGCACCATTTTCAACGGCGCATTATTCGCTGCGTGGCACGCAACGCATCGGGCGTGGCCGGGGCGCTTGTTCAGAAAGACGGGCTCCACCTGCGTCTTGAAATATTCGTAATCCAGCGAGGGAGCGGTGGAAGAAGCGGACTGGCTCTCCTGCGGCTGCTTGGCGCCGGCCAACCCGGACGCCGTCAAAAGCAAACATGTCCCTGCGAGTAGAAGATATGAGCGCATACCCTGATCTTAATCCTTTCGGCCGAGAACTCTCTTTGCACCTTCCGGATGAACTCCGTTATACACCCATCTATCGGAATCTCATCCAAAGTTTCGCAAGCCCTGATGAGCGGGATTGTCGGAGATTGGGAATCTGCCACGCGCGGCCAGAGTGAGTCACCTAAACTCGACAAGACGCCAGGGGCTAAAGCCCGCATATTTTTGGTGCCTTAGTGTCGCGGCTGAAGCCGCGACCCACAATGCCTACGTATGAGATAGCTTCTAGCCTCCGTCAGCCGGCACCCTGCAGCGTCCTTTATCACCTATCACCGTGCCGCCATTTTTTCCAAATCGGGATACGACCTTGCTTCCACAACGTTGCGTTCGGGCGGCTGGACTTTTGTTTCGATTGCACGCACCAATATTCTGAGAGCAGATTCCATGGTCACGGATGTCATTACCGCGGCGGCCAGGATGCCTCCATCCACCAGAGGTTTTACTTGCCCGGCAATACCGCTGCCGATGAATCGCAATCCGAGCCATTTTTCCCGCTGTTCTGGATTGTCGATATTTCGGAATGCCTTTCTGGCTCCTAACGCAATTTCATGGCTTTGAGCGGCCACCAGGTCAAAGTTTTCCCCGCGAGAAGACGCAAGTTGTAACCGGGTGCTTGTACTTTGATAGGCGCTCTCTTCGTTCCAATTGCTATGGATCGTCGTGATCCGTATATTCCGGGGCTTGGTAGTTTCCATGCCCTCGCGTCGCTGGAGCGCTACAGAGCTCATGCTCGGCCCCTCGACGTACAAGACATATCCGCCCTGAGGCAGAAGTGCGGCAAGCTGCTTGCCCTGAAGCTGGCCAATTTCGCGTTGTCCTTGAGTCACAGTAAATACCGGAACACTCGGGCTCTTGCGAAGCTGTGTGATGTAATCCACCTCGCTGTTACTCATGACCCATGCAATTCCCTTGGCAACCGCCGCTTCGGCGACGCGGCGAAGCCCGGTCACGCTCAGAGGTTCAACTAAGAATGCGTTGGGCCGGGTTTCCGCGGAGGAATCGACGATTTTGAGTAACTGCTGGATCTGGGTTGCAGAATCATCATCTGCCTGGATGACTTGTAGATCGAGGCCCAGACGTTGTGCGGTTGACCTTGCTGCTGACTTCTGCTCATGTTGGTAGGCGTTATCGTTCGGAAGTGAAACTACGACCTGCAGTCTCTTCATGCACCGTTTCTCCAGGTAGTCAGCATCGACAGTATACCTCGCCCGGTTGCAGCATCCTGACTCTCTGAGACATCGTGCTGCCGAAACAACCAACTCGCTCGTTGCCTTGCAGGAGCCTGCTCGGGCGTTGCCTGAACTTGATAGACGGGGTTGTCGGAAACTGGTCCACCACCTAACGCCGGTTCCCTGAATTGCAACGCCCATAGCGCCAATCGGGAGATTGGTGTTCCCGGGTTCTAGACCTCCGCAGTCGTGATTGCTCCGAGAGACGCGGAACTCACGAGCGCGGCGTACTTGGCGAAAACTCCGGTCTTGTAACGCGGCGCGGGCGCTTTCCATTTTGCGAGGCGCGCCTTGATTTCGGCGTCGCTCAATTCGACGCGCAGGCTCTTTGTCGCGAGATCGAAAACGATTTGATCGCCCTCGGCGACGATGGCGATGGGACCGCCGCGCGCGGCTTCGGGAGCGGCGTGGCCTGCCATCAAGCCGCGCGTCGCGCCGCTGAAGCGGCCATCGGTCAAGAGCGCCACGTCTTCGCCCAAGCCAAGGCCCACGAGGGCGGCAGTTAGGCCGAGCATTTCGCGCATGCCGGGCCCTCCGCGAGGCCCTTCGTAACGCACGATGACGACGTCGCCCTTTTTGATTTTTCCCTTCACGGCGGCATCCATCGCGTCTTCTTCTCGATCGAAAACGCGCGCCGGGCCGCGGTGGTGAGGCCTTTCATGGCCGGAGGTCTTCACGACGCATCCTTCCGGAACCAGGTTGCCCCGCAAAATCATCAGGCCGCCCGTGGTTTTAATCGGGTCTGATAGCGGATGCACCACATCCTGGCCCGGCCGTTCTTTCACCGAGAGCGCTTCCTCGTCCAGCGTTTTCAGGCTGGCCGTCATTTGCCCGCGATGGAGCAAGCCCGCATCGAGGAGCCGTTTCGCAAGCAGCGCAGTCCCTCCAGCGTTGTATAAATCGACCGCGGTATATTTTCCCCAGGGCTTCATGTCCGCCAGAAGAGGCGTTTTCGCGCTGATTTCGCCGAAATCGTCGAGATGGAGTTCAATGTTCGCTTCCTTGGCCATGGCCAGCAGATGCAGGACGGCGTTGGTTGAGCCGCCCGTCGCCACGACGGAAAAAATCGCATTTTCAAACGCCTGGCGCGTCAGGATTTTTTTCGGCGTTATCCCCTTGCGAAGCAGTTCCATCACCAGGGTGCCGGCGCGATAAGCGGCTTCATCCTTGCGGGGATCGGTGGCCGGAACATTGCCGAGTCCAATGGGCGTGAGACCAATGAATTCCAAAGCCATGGCCATCGTGTTGGCCGTGAACTGGCCGCCGCATGCGCCCGCGCCCGGACAGGCCACGGTCTCGATTTCTTTCAGATCGGCGTCCGACATTTTTCCGGCGGAATGCGCGCCGACGGCTTCAAACACATCCTGAATTGTCACGTCGTGTCCACGAAAGCGGCCCGGTTGAATCGAGCCGCCGTACAGGACGAGGCCAGGCAAGTTCAGACGCGTCAGGCCCATCGCGGTCGCGGGGATGGTCTTGTCGCATCCAGCGAGGGCGATCATCGCGTCGAACATGTAGCCCATTCCGACGAGTTCGATCGAATCGGCAATCACCTCGCGGCTCACGAGGGAAGCCTTCATTCCCTCGGTGCCCATGGTTTCGCCGTCGCTGATGGCGATGGTGTTGAATTCGAGCGGCGTGCCGCCGGCGGCGCGAATTCCGTCTTTTACTTTTTCCGCGAGCTTGCGCAAGTGCGAATTGCACGGCATTGCTTCGATCCAGGTATTCGCAACGCCGACGAGCGGCTTGGCCAGGTCCTCGTCGGTGAGGCCGATCGCGTAAAAATAAGCGCGCGCGGGCGCCCGCGACGGGCCGTCGACGATGATGCGGCTGTGTTCCCTGAGACGCGAATCCATGGGGCCTCCGGAGGAGTGCGGAATCGTGATTTGTGATTCGTGAGAGCAATGCAAGTGGCGGGGGCTTTAGCCTGTGGGGGTTAGTTCTTGCAAGGACCAAAACCCACAGGCTGAAGCCTATGCCACAAATTCCGAATTGGCGCTACGCGCCTTCGGCGATTACGCGGTTCTTCTTCATCCAGGGCATCATCGAGCGCAAATCGGCGCCGACTTTTTCGATCGGATGTTTCTGTCCCGCTTCCCGGAGCTGCTTAAAGTTTTTCAGGCCGGTGGCGGCTTCGTTCATCCATTCCTTGGCAAATTTGCCAGATTGAATGTCCGCCAGGATGACCTTCATGCGTTCCTTCGTGGCTTTGTCGATCACGATGGGGCCGCGCGTCAAGTCGCCGTATTCGGCCGTGTTTGAAATCGAGTAGCGCATTTCGGAGATTCCGCCTTCGTAGACCAGATCCACGATCAGCTTCATCTCATGGCAACATTCGAAATAGGCCATCTCGGGCGCATAGCCCGCTTCGACCAGCGTTTCGTATCCCGCCTGAATCAGCGCGGTGAGGCCGCCGCAAAGCACGGATTGCTCGCCGAAGAGGTCCGTTTCGGTCTCCTCGCGAAAATTCGTTTCGATCACTCCGGCGCGCGCGCCGCCGATGCCGCTGGCGTAGGCGAGGCCGATTTTCTTCGTGTCGCCGGCCGGGTCCTGATGAATGGCCAGCAGGCAGGGAACTCCCGCGCCTTGCGAAAACTGATGGCGCACGAGGTGTCCCGGGCCCTTCGGAGCGACCATGAACACGTTGACGTCCTTGGGCGGCTTGATGAATCCGAAATGGATCGAGAAGCCGTGCGCGAGCGCGAGATATTTCCCGGCGCGCATGGCCGGCGCGACATCGGCATCGTAAATGCCCGGCGTCAGCTCATCGGGGGTCAGGATCATGACGATGTCGCCTTCTTCCGCGGCCTGGCGCACCGACATTACTTTCAGTCCGGCCTTTTGCGCCTTGGCGACGGACGCGCTCGTGCTCTTCAGGCCGACAATCACGTCGCAGCCCGAGTCCGCCAGATTCATGGCGTGGGCATGGCCCTGCGATCCAAAACCGATCACGGCAATTTTCTTGTTCTTGATGTAGTTCAAATCCGCGTCTTTATCGTAGTAAACCTTCACATTTCCTCCTGTTGCGTTTCTGGGTTTTCAATTTCAGTTACTGGAACTTTTCTATTTGCGCGCGTTGTTGAATTGCACTGGCGCGCTTTGGTAGCACAGGCTTCAGCCTGTGGCTTTCCGTCACGCCGCCGGGCAGAAAACCCACAGGCTGAAGCGTGTGCTACTGAAGGCCATCCGCGGCAAATAGTTTAAACCTTTGCTTGCGGGTAGCAGCCAAGAATTTTTACAGAATCGGCAAATTCTTTTAGTTCTTCGAGCGCGGCGCGCGTTTCCACATTTTTAAGCGAGGCCTGGAGATCGAGATAAAAGCAGTAGCTCCACGGCGTGCCGGGGATGGGGCGGCTTTCAATCTTCAGCAAATTCAAGTTGCGCTGGGCGAAGGCGTTTAGCGCGGAGCACAGCGATCCCGGCTTGTGCGCTAGGTGCAGGACAAGCGAGAGCTTGTCGGCGTTTTCCGCGACCTCGGCGGAAGTGGCTAGCAATAAGAAGCGCGTGTAATTTTCCGGGTGATCTTCGAGGTGCTCGCGCAAGATCACGGCGCCGTAGACGGACGCCGCGCGTTTGCTGGCGATCCCCGCCTTCGTTGCGTCGCCGGCGCCCATCACTTCGCGAACGCTTCCCGCCGTGTCGTCGGTCGCCACGCGCTTGATCGAAGGGTGGCTCGCAAAAAATCGCTCGCACTGCGCGAGGGCGACTGGATGGGAAGATACCTGCGTGATGCGCTCAAAGGCCGCGCCCGGAACGCCGATCAGGTTGTGCACAATCGGAATGACGACTTCGGCTTGGATGTGCAGGCCGCTCGAAATAAGCAAGTCATAGGAACGGTGGACCGAGCCTGCCAGACTGTTTTCAATCGGCGCGAGGATGTAGTCGGCGACGCCATCCTGGATGCTCGTATAGAGCGCCTCGAATGTGGTCCGCGGAACGAGCTGGATGTCCTCGCCCAGAAGCTTGACGGCCGCTTCTTCGCTGAATGCGCCGCGCTCGCCTTGAAAGGCGATTCGGGAAGAGGGAGGGACGTTCATTCCCAATGTCCACAGATTGGTTTGCGCGCATTTGGGCGACCCGGCATAAGCACCCAAACTATCAGGGGGTGAAGCTGTCAGTCAAACGTTGCACATGTTGGGTGGGCGCTCGTTTCAAAAGGGACCCTGCCCTCTCCATCCCGAAGAGCGCGGGACGGAGAGGCCTCTACAAAACCTTTGCGCATGGGTGCGGTTGGTTTTGTAGCGGCCGCCCGATCTTTGGGCGGGCAGCTTGACGCTCTTTTCAATGGACCGCACGGGCAACAAAATGCCCACTCTAGGCGTGCGGGACTCGCTTGCCGCCGAGCACGGTCGCGCTCGGGAAGAGCCTCTGGTGGCCGGTGATCTTATTATTGTAGTTATCGAGGAAGTCGAAATTTCCCTTTCGCAGTTCGAGCACCGCGACGTCGGCGGGCGCGCCCACGTTGAGCGTGCCGCGGTCGTTGAACAACGGGAAGATGCGCGCGGCGTTCACGGTGGCTCGCGCGATGGCCTGATCGAGCGTCATGCCGTAACCGAACAGCTTGGACATGCAGTTGGGAAGGTCGATGACGCCGGTTTCATGGGCGTTCGTGTTCCAGTCGGTGGAGAATGTATCGGGCCAGAAGCCGGCCTTCATGATCGCGGCGATCGTATCCCACCTCATGTGCCCTTTCTGTCCATTTCCGACGTCGAACCAGACGCCGCGGCGCCGCGCCGCCATCACTTCGGGCAGAATGTGGCCGCTGTCGTCGATGATGCTGTTGGGTGGCGGCGCAAACATGTGGGTGACGATGTCGCCGCGCTTCAACAGGGCGAAGAGCTTGGGAATCGGCGTGATGGTCTGCCCCATGTGGATCATCACGGGCAGGTTGAAAGAGGTGGCCACTTCCTGCGTTCGGCGGAGCACTTCGTAATCGTTCTCGCCCGCGACATCCCGCGACAGGCGCGCCTTGACGCCGGCGATGAATTCGCGGTTCTTCGAGATCGCCTCGCGCGCCGCATCGACATCCGCGTTCTTCAGGTCCATGGTGTCGCCGTCGGGCAGGATGCCGGCGCGGCCGATGTTGATGAGCACGCGGCCCTGCTGAATCGACGTTCGCGCGACGGCAATCGTATCGCCGATGTGATCGGCGCCTTGGGATCCGGCATCGATCCAACCAGTCACGCCGTCCTGCAGGACGAGGCCGGGGCCCTGGGTGAAGCGTCCGCAATGAGTATGGATATCGAGCAAGCCGGGGACAACGAGCTTGCCCTTCGCATCGATGGTGTCAACTGCGTCGCCCGCGATGGTGGCTTCGACGGCGGCGATGCGGCCACCCGAGATTGCCACGTCGCGGATCGCATTGAGCCGCACGGAAGGATCGATGACGCGCCCGCCCTTGATGATCAGGTCATAGCTCGCCGCGAATACTTTTCGCGCGCGGGCGAACATAGCCGCGCCCGCGCTTGCAGCAGCGACTGAAAGAAAACGGCGCCGATTCAACATCGCAGCCTCCCTAAGGTGTTTTGAAGGTGAGATATTGAGCGTGTTGAACCTGTCTGTCAACATGCGATCGGACGGAGAGGTATTCCGAGCGCCCGCTAATGGCGGGCGCTCCATTTGCCTCCGATTACTGTCGCGCCGTGGGCTTTTCGCTGTCCAGCCAGCGCATTTGCTCTTCGCCGTAGCGTGTTCCGGCGACGGCGTCGGCTGGGACCGCGCGTTCGATCTGGGCCAGGTCTTCGGGCGTCAATTTTAGATCGAGGGCCTTGAGCGATTCGGCCAATTGAGTGCGGCGGCGCGCCCCGATGAGCGGAACGATATCCGCGCCGCGAGACATCACCCATGCAATCGCCACCTGTGAAGCCGTGGCGTTCTTGCTTGCAGCAATTGCGCTGAGAGTGTTCGCGAGCGCTTGATTCTTCTCGTAATTCTCGCCGCGAAACCGGGGCAAGTGCTTGCGCAAGTCCTTTGGAGAGGTCACCGGCGAACCCGAAAGCAAACCACGCGATAGCACACCGTACGCGGTAATGCCCATTCCGAGTTCGCGCGCCGCGGGCAGGATCGTCGCCTCCGCGCCCCGGCTCACTAGCGAATATTCGATCTGAAGGGCCGCGATCGGAGCCGCTTTGTACGCCCGGCGAATCGTCGCCGCCGCCGCTTCGGAAATGCCAATGTGACGAACGTAGCCGGCCTGAACAAGGCCCGCGAGCGCTCCATAAGTGTCCTCGATAGGCGTGCGCGCATCGACGCGCGATGGTTGGTACAGGTCGATGTAATCCGTCCCCAGGCGGCGCAGGCTGTACGAAATGAAATTTTTTACGGCCTCGGGGCGCAAGTCGTAGCCGTTGAACGAACCGTCCGGCCCGCGCATGGCGCCAAATTTGACTGCGAGGAACACATCCTTGCGCCGGCCTTCGATGGCTCGCCGGATCAGCATTTCATTGTGGCCCATGCCGTAGAAATCGCCGGTATCGAACATCGTGATTCCCGCATCGAGCGCGGCGTGAATCGTGGCGATACTCTCCGATTCATCCGAAGGGCCGTACATGTCGGACATAGCCATGCATCCCAGCCCGAATTGCGAAACCAAAGGTCCATCGTGTCCCAGGCGTATCGTCTTCACGTTTGCCGAATCCTCCCCATGAACCGGTAAAGAATGCCAGATTACTTTACGCTATCACTTTCCTGAAATAAATGCCGGGAGCAAGCCGATTCGTTGCGCCAAGCGCAGGGGAAGCGTAGGATGCACAAACGAGACGTGCAAATCGGAAATTCCGGGTTGAGCGGATTCCTTAGGAGGGATTGTGAAGCGGCAACTATCTCAATTCAGATTCTTGCTGGCCATTGCGGGCATCGCGGTGATGGCAATGTTTGGGAGCAGGGCATACACCAAATCTGACTCCGAAGCTAATTCCGCGCCCAAACCGTATCGCGCGGTCGGAGGATGGGGGAAGCCGCTGCCGGACGGCAGGCCGTGGGGATCGACGAATGCGCTGACCGTCGATTCAAAGGGCAATGTTTGGGTTGCGGAGCGGTGCGGCGGAAATTCGTGCGCCGACTCGACATTGGACCCAATTCTTGAATTTGACTCCTCCGGAAAACTTCTTAAGAGTTTCGGCGCGGGCATGTTTGTTGTGCCTCACGGCGTCTATGTCGATAAGAGCGGAAACGTGTGGGCGACCGACAATTCGGGAAAAGACGGGAAAGGCCAGCAAGTGATCGAGTTCAGCCCGGACGGAAAAGTTTTGATGAGGCTCGGGAGAGCGGGTGTCGCCGGAGATGGCCCGGACACGTTCAATCAGCCGGACGGAGTTGTAATCGGTGCAAATGGCGACATCTTCGTCGCGGACGGCCACTCCGCCGGGACAGGCAATGCGCGCATCGTGAAATTTTCTAAGGACGGGAAGTTTATAAAACAGTGGGGCGAGCATGGTTCCGGCCCTGGTCAGTTTGAAGTTCCTCACGGCATTGCCATGGATTCCAAGGGACGCATATTCGTGGCGGACCGTGGTAACAAGCGGATCCAGATCTTCGACCAGGATGGAAAATTTCTCGACCAGTGGACGCAATTTGGCGTGCCCAGCGGGGTATTCATCGATCGAAACGACGTGCTCTATGTGGCGGACTCGATGTCCGAATCGGATGACCCAAAGCGTCCCGCCTATAATCCCGGCTTCGAGCAGGGTATTCGAGTGGGGAGCGCGAAAGACGCCAAGGTCACGGCATTCATTCCGATTCCCCCTCCGCCGGGTGTGCCGACGAACGCTCCAGAAGGCGTTGCGGCGGACGCCAGCGGCAGCGTGTACGGTGCCGATGTGGTCCTGAAGGATGTAAGAAAGTACGTGAAACAGTAGAAGAGGCGATCCGGACGGGAGCATTACGGAAAAACCCGCGACGTGTCATTCCGAAGGGCTGGGTTTGCCCGAGGAATCTGCTTTTTCTTGGGTTTGGCGAAGAAAACCAGATCCCTCGGTCGCCGCGGCGACCTCGGGATGACAAAAAGACACTTTTTCCGCAGCCTATTTAGCCATCGAAGCTTCAGTGGCTAAAGCCCTAGTTCACGCGTCGCTCTTAGGCCGACTTGAAGGTCGGACCTCCTAAACACCAATCTCAAATTCAGCCGTAGGAAAGGAGCCGAAGTTAGAACAGAATCCAGCACCGTTTGTGTCCCTTGGCGCTTCGCCATTTGTGTTACATTTTTTGGTGCCCTGGGATGCACTTACAGGAAATCACCAGCGAAGACACCGGATGAAGAAAATTTCAGTACGGGCGGCGAACGGGAAATACGATGTCCTGTGCGGCCGGGGCGTGTTGCGTGAATTGCCGCGCCTGGTGTCCCGCATCCAGAAAGACAGAGCGGTTTTTGTGATTTCGTCGCCTCGCGTGTGGCGGCATTGGGGCTCGCGCATCGAGAGCCAACTTGGGAACGCCCGGCGCGCCACGATTTTGATCGATGACGGAGAAACCGCGAAGAATCTTTCTACTGTCGAACGGGCCTGCAGCGATCTGGTTCGCGCCGGGGCGGACCGCCGCGCGCTCATCGTTGCCGTCGGGGGAGGAGTGGTCGGCGACGTGGCCGGATTTGTCGCCGCGAGCTATGCGCGCGGAATCGCGCTGGTCCACGTTCCCACAACCGTCGTGGCGCAGGTCGATAGCGCGATCGGCGGGAAGACCGGTGTGAATCTTCCGGAGGGAAAAAATCTCGTCGGAGCGTTTTACCCGCCGAAGGGCGTTGTGGCCGATCCGGGATTGCTGAGCAGTCTGCCGCCGCGCGAATTTCGATCGGGAATCTACGAGATCATCAAGTACGGCGTGATCGGCGACGCCAAGCTTTTCCAGTTTCTCGAACAGAAACTGGAGAAGGTGTTGCGCCGGGATCGTGCCGCGCTGACCTTTGTGATCGAGCGCTCGGTGGCGCAGAAGGCGCGCGTCGTTTCCGAGGATGAGCATGAATCGGGGCTGCGCGAAATTTTAAATTTCGGGCACACCTTCGCTCATGCCCTCGAAAGCGTTACCCGCTACCGGACGTATCTTCACGGCGAGGCGGTGGGATGGGGCATGATTGCCGCGGGGCGGCTGGCGGCTGAAAAGGGAATTCTTTCACCTGGTGTGGAAGAACGAATTGCAAAAGTGATCGCGCGCGTGGGGCCGCTGCCCGCATGGCCGTCCATCTCCGCCGAAAAAATAATTGCCGCGATGCAGGCCGACAAAAAAACGCGCGCCGGGCGATTGCGTTTCGTCTTGCCTGAGCGCATCGGCCGGGTTCGCTGCGGCGTCGAGGCCGAACAAGAAATGTTGGTGCGCGTGCTGCGCGAGTGCGCCATCGCCGCCGATCAACCCGAAACTCGGAAGAGACGCCGCAAATGAAATCCGCATCCGAGAGCGTCGTTCCAGGCACGCGCCCCGAAGGCGTGCAGGACGAAAGGGAAGCGGCGGCCCACGTCCGGGAAATGTTCGGCCGCATCGCGCCGCGCTACGATCTCCTGAACCATCTCCTTTCGCTCGACATCGACAAGGTATGGCGGCGCCGCGTGGCAAAGCGATTCAGGGCGGTGCTCCACGATCCGGGCGCGCGCGTGCTCGATCTGTGCTGCGGCACCGGCGATTTGGCGCTGGCGTTTCGCAAGCTAGCGCCGGTGGGAGCTGAAATTGTGGGGTCCGATTTCGTTCCTGAAATGCTGACGCGCGCGCGGGCCAAGGCCGCGGCGGGCGGCGCAGGCGTTACGTTCGTCGAGGCGGATGCGCTCGCTCTTCCGTTCGGCGACCGAAGCTTTGATCTGGTTTCCTGTTCGTTCGGATTCCGCAACCTGGCGAATTATGAGCGGGGGCTGGTTGAAATCCTGCGGGTGCTGAAGCCGGGTGGCGTCGCTGCAATTCTCGAATTTGGCGAGCCCTCGGGAAAACTGTTTGGAAGTCTTTATCGTTTTTATTTTCGGCAAGTGCTTCCGCGGCTTGGGGGACTCATTTCAGGGAACGGCTCCGCGTACACCTATCTACCGAGTTCGGTCGGCAAATTTCCATCGCCGGAAGCGTTGCAAGGCTTGTTCGAGCGAGTTGGATATACAAATGTGCGGTTTGAACGCTGGTCCGGCGGGATCGTTGCGCTGCACACAGCGATCAAGCCGTAGGCAGGTCTAGGTAGCACAGACTTCAGTTTGTGGGGTTTCGTCAGCGAACCCGGGCCGACCGCGTTAGCCAGGGCTGATGCGCGTGACTGGTTGGCGGGATCGACACGCCAGGCAAGATCAATTGGAAACCCACAGACTGAAGTCTGTGCTACTTAATTCTCCAGCCCTAGAAGGCGAATCTTGTTCAGCAAAGTTTTGTAGGAAACGCCGAGTTGTTCGGCAGCGCGGGTCTTATTCCACTTTGTGGATTTGAGTGCGGATTCGATCTTGAAGCGTTCCACGTATGCCACGGCGCGCGTTCCCACTTCCTGCAGCGTGCCGCCCCAATCAAACGCTTCCGCCAACATTCCCGTGGGCATATCGCCATCGGGGGGACGCGGCGCGGGGAGTTGCAGGTCGGGCGCTTCGATGGTCTCGGAGTCCGTGAGGATGGCGGCGCGCTCAATCGTGTTTTGAAGTTCGCGAACGTTGCCGGGCCAGGAATAGCCGCGCAAAGCGGTGCGCGCGCTTGTGGCGAACTTCAAATTCGGCTTGCGAAATTCGAGCCGGAAACGCTCCAGGAAATGGTCCGCCAGCAGGACAACATCATCGCCGCGCTCACTCAAGGCCGGGATGGTGATGGGGACCGCGGCGATACGAAAATATAAATCCTCGCGAAACGTTTTGGAGGCGACCGCTTCGCGAAGATCCTTATTCGTGGCCGCTAAAATACGAACGTCGATGTCGACGAGTTGCGTTCCGCCGACGCGCTCGAAACTCCGCTCCTCCAGCACGCGCAAAAGTTTGGCCTGCGTGCTGAGCGGGAGCTCGGCGATTTCGTCCAGAAAAATAGTGCCGCGGTTGGCCAGCTCCATTTTGCCGACCTTGCGCGAACCGGCGCCCGTGTACGCCCCGCGTTCATGGCCGAACAGCTCGTTTTCGACGAGCCCTTCCGGAATCGCGGCGCAGTTCAGCGCGACGAAGGCATGCTGCCGCCGCGGAGAAAGATGATGGATCGCCCGCGCAAAGAGTTCTTTCCCCGTGCCGCTTTGTCCCAGGAGCAAAACCGTGGAATCGGTGGCGGCCACGCGCTGCACCTGGTGCGTGGCTTCCTGCATGCTCTTGTGTTCGCCGACGATTCTCGGAAAGCCGTATCGTTCCGCATATTCCTCGCGGAGCAGAAGATTTTCGCGCAGAAGTTCCTGCTGCTGGGAAGCGCGGTCGACCAACAGATTCAAGTGGTCCAGGTCCACAGGCTTCTGTATGAAATCGTAAGCGCCATCCTTCATCGCCGTCACGGCTTCTTCCACTGAGCCGTATGCCGTGATCAGGATGACGGGAATGGTTGGGTCGGCCTGCTTGGTTTCGCGGAGAACTTCGAGCCCGGAACAGCCGGGAAGTTTCAAATCCGTGAGGACGAGCAAGTAGCGGCGCGAGCGAACTTTCGCCACGGCGGAGGAGCCGTCCGGGGCTTCGTCCACGGCGTGACCCGCGCGCTCCAGCGCTTTCTTGAGCATGGCGCGCAGCTCAGGTTTGTCTTCGACCAGAAGCAGGGGTTCCATCAATTTTCTTTTATCACGATTTCAAGCCGCGAAGTGACCGGCCATGCGGCCTTGTGCGGAGATCGCTATAGGGCGAATACCGGATGCTCGGATCGAACCGCGGCACCGGTTTCTGCGAGCTACTGTTGCGGCGCCGGAGCCGGTTGTGCCGGAGCGGACTCTCCCGGAGCGGGTTGCGCGGGCGGTGTTGCCCAGCCCGGATCGCCGCCTGCTTGACGCAATTCGTCTTCAAGATTGGAGATGTCCATTTTATCTTGATCGACCACGGCTGCCTTTGCGTCAATCTTCGCTTTCGTATCGTTCAAGTCTTGGCGTGAGTACTCCTGCTTCAGCTGAGCAGTCGGGTCGGTGTAAAACTGATCCTGCTTCAAGTTGAATTCGCGCTGCAGGATGTCGAGTTCGTGCTGATCGTCCGCGAGTTTATTGTTAGCAGCGGTGAATTTGCTCCGCCAGTAGGCTTCATCCTTGACAGGCGGTTTCTCTCCCGGCTTTGTAGTTTTCTCGCTCTCGGCCTTATTGGCTTGGTCGCCGGACGGGGCAGGTTCCTCGCCCACAACATTGATGGTTCCGGTCAGCGTGCCAAGATTGTCGTTATCGATCGTCATCTTGGCTTTCGGGGCATTTTTCTTAGCCGCCTGGGCTTTGCGAGCCGCATCGGCCACGCTACCCTGATCCTGGTCCTGCGCCGCAAGATAGGCCGGAGCGGCCAGCAGGGCGCATCCCAGAGCCAGCGTGATAAGTCTATTTGTATTCATAGTTTTTGGCCGCCTTTCGGTGGACAAACGGCGGATCTGAGCACCCCTAGTTTAGATGCGTGCGGCGGCTGAATCAATCGCTCTGGCATTTTCGCGTACAAATGGTAACCATACGATGAACTCAGCCCCGCCCAGCGGCTGGTTGCGTGCCTCGATGGACCCTCCGTGCTGGACAATGATTTTTTGCACGACTGCAAGCCCGAGTCCGGTTCCATTGGTCTTCGTCGTGTAGAAGGGCATGAAAATCTTGGTCAGCGCTTCGGCCGGGATGCCGGGGCCATTATCGGTAATGGAAATTCGCTGTCCCTGCAGCGGGCCGGATTTATCGATTTCGCCGCGAATGATCACGCGCCCGCCGGCGGGATTGTCGGTTGCGGCTTCCGCGGCGTTGCGCGCCAAGTTGAGAATCGCCTGCCGCAGCAGGGCATCGTCGCCCGAGACGTCGCCGAACTCGCCCATGGTCACGAAGGGAACTCCCGGCACGACCTCGCTGATTTCGGCCACGATGCGCTCGATCATCGGGCTGATGGATACCTGTTCGTCGGCCAGTTCCAGCGGGCGCGCGAATTTCAGAAATTCCGTGACTACATGGGTCAAGGATCGCGTCTGCCGGAGGATCAGTTCGCCGTGCTCGTGCAAATCGGTGCCGGGCTGCGCCTCGCTGCGGATCATTTGGGCGTAGCCGGAAATCGTCGCCAGGGCGTTTTTGAATTCGTGCGCAATGCCCGCGGAAAGCTCGCCTAGGGCGGCCAGGTTTTCCTTCATGTGAATCTGCTTTTGCAGCGCGGCGAGTTCGGTCAGGTCGCTCAACAGGCAAATCGCGCCGGTAATTTCGTTGGCGTTGTTCTGGATCGGGGAAATGGTCACGCCGAGCTGGCGCAATTCGTGCGAGGGCGTCAGGTATTCGACTTCTTCGCGGCGAAACGTGCGGCCGTGCTCCAGGCATCCGGCCACGAGCTCGGTCAGGCGCGAACCGGCGCCGAGGACTTCGTTGAAGCGGCGGTAAGCGAGAGATTTCACGCCGAGCGCGGCCTCGGCCGCCGGATTCGCGCTGGTGATCAGTCCGGCGGAATTCACGAGCAATAAGCCCGCCGGCATGTTGCGCGTGACGGCTTCGCTCATGCGTTCGGTTTGTTGCGCGCGTTCGCGTTCGGCGCGGTGCAGGGCTTCGAGCTCTTTTTCCTGTTCCTTGAGTTTTTTGATGACGGCTTGCATGGAGGCCGTCATGAACGCCGCGGGATTGTCGCTGCGCGGCGAGTCGGCGCCGGTTCCACCCGATGCTTGCGATCCGCCTTGGAAGTAACGCCGCGCCATGACGACCGCCAAGAATGCGGCGCCCAAAAGAACGATCAGCAGGACTCCCGAGAGAACCCACAGGGAGTTGACCGAAGGAACGGCGGCCGAAATTAGGGATTCAAATTTCACGGTTCACTTCACCGCCAGCAGGGACAGATACCACCGGAGCGCGGGCGTCCCGAAAAAAACCACAAGAAGCGCGCCCGCCCCGAGGAATGTACCAAACGGCAATTCGTAGTCCTGCCCCTTTTTCGAAACCTTGATCAAAATGATACCGACCACGCTTCCCAGAAGCGAGCCGAAGAGCACCGTCATCATCGTGCGTTTCAGTCCAAGAAACGCGCCGACCGCCGCCATCATTTTCACGTCGCCAAGGCCCATGCCTTCGCGGCCACGGATGCGAAAATATCCCTCGGCGACGATCCACAGCAAACCGCTTCCGGCCAAGGCTCCGAGAACCGCATCGGCAAACGAAAGCGCCATTTGCGGAGGCGGAAAATCAAACCACCGGTTCGCAATCCACAGCGCCGTGCCATCTAGCGGCTTGGTGAAAAAGCTGAAGAGCAGACCGGCGCCCAGGCCGAAGAAATTCACTTCGTCGGGAAGAATGCGCTCGCGAATGTCGGTGATAGCCAGCACGACGAGCAGCGCCGCGAACACGGCCCACTTCAGCGCGTCCACGGTCGGCCCAAAAACAAGGTAGCAGCCGAGGAACAGAATCCCGGTGAGCAATTCCACGGCCGGGTACATCGCGGAAATCTTGGTCTTGCAGTTGCGGCATTTGCCGCCCAGGAAAACCCAGCTCAGGACAGGAATATTGTCATACGCCGCGATCGCCTTGCCGCACTTCGTGCAGCTCGACGCGGGCAACACGATGGACTTGTCCGCCGGAATCCGCAGGATGCAGACATTCAAAAAGCTTCCAATGATCAGGCCCAATAAGAACGCGCCAAGAGAGATCACCCCACGACTCTGCCACACCCACCCCGCGCCGACAACGCTTGCCGCACGCTGCAGGAAGCAAACAGGTAACAGCAGGTATTGTCCCAATTCAAAAATTGCCGCGGGGCATACGAGGTTTAGGAGGTCAGGGCTTTAGCCCCGACGTTAAGAGTTCCCAATTCGTGGGCTTCAGCCCCTGAAGCTTCAGGGCCTAAAGGCCTCTTTTTCGTGATCGATGTTGTCCGACGTGAAGGTCGGACCTCCGACACCAACTTCAAATTCATATATCGCCACGCCAGTTTGACAGGTCTTTCGCACGCACCTATATTCGATATTCGCGATTTATGTCGTGGCTAGAACAAAAAATTCGGCGCTACGAGCACGCCCGGTGGACCACCGATGATAATCGCCGGGTCTATCCCTTTGAATGGGGGCTCGAGCATATCGGCGGCAGGGCCGACGAGCCCGATCCGCGCGGATTTCTGAACGCATGGGTAGAAGAAACGCTGGCGCATAGCGACGAATGGTTTGCCACGACGCCCGCTGACGACTACCTGTTGCACCCTCCCCAGAACGGCGCTTCCGGAGGGCAGGTGCTCACGTTCACGAGCCAGATCGCGTCTCCGTGGGCAAATAACAATCTTGTGCACGCGCGTTTATTCCGTGCCAGGGCAACCGGGCCAGCCGTCGTTCTGCTTCCGAACTGGAACGCCAAGTGGCACGGCCAGGTCAACCTTTGCCGCTGGCTGACAAAGCTCGGCATCAGCGTCCTTCGCCTCTCCATGCCGTATCACGATTACCGCGTCGCTCCTGGCCATGAGAGGGCCGATCAACTGGTTGGTTCCAACGTCGGACTCACGATTCAGGCTACGCGCCAAGCCGTCACGGACACGCGCAGGTGCCTTCTGTGGCTCGGACAGCAGGGGTACGGGAAGCTGGGCTTGGTTGGGACAAGCATAGGCTCGGCAGTCGGGTCGATTACTATGGCGCACGACCAGACTGTGCGCGCGGGCGCGTTTCTGCATGTCTCCACTTATTTTGCGGACGTGGTGCGAACGGGAATGACAACGGCGCATGTGTGGGAAGGTTTGCGCACGCACGTGACCGAGGACGAATTGCGCCGCTACTGGGCGCCCATCAGCCCCGTCCCTTACCTCGACAAACTCCGAAATACCGGACAGCGCATGCTGATGATCAGCGGGCGCTACGATCCGACGTTCTGGTACGAATTTACCGAGGAAATGTTTAAGACCATGCGGAAGAAGGGAGTCCAACTCGAAACGCTGACGCTGCCGTGCGGGCACTATTCGCTGGAGCTGGCGCCCTTCGCGTTTCCTGCGGGACTTCGGTTGGGGCTTTTTCTATTTGAGTCGCTTGCCTGATTCACGAGTGGCACAGGCTTCAGCCTGTGGGTTTTGGTCCCTACTAGAACGACATTCCAAAGACTGTACAGGCTGCTGAAAAAGGCAGTGCGAGAGCGGTCTTGGTGGCACAGCCACTCTTGGCTGTGTGCCTTTATCAAGCGCTGCAAAAACCACACAGCTCCGCCGCGGCGGATGGCTGTGCTACTTGGACGGCGATTCCGCATTTTCAAAATCGAAATAGCGGCGATACTTTTCCGGCAGCGGCTTGGGGCGGCCGTTGCTGTCGCAGACGACGTGGATCGATTCGCCGGTGGCCAGCAACTCTCCGGTTTCGTCGTGGAGGATCTCGTAGCCGAAAGTAATTGTGCGGCGCTTTGCAGAGGTCACGCGCGTGCGAATGCGCAGCGGGTCGTCGTAGCGGGCCGGGCGGCGGTAGCGGCATTTCGCTTCGGCGACGACGGTGAAGCTGTCATCGTCGAGTTCCATGCGCCGGTAGTCGAGGCCGCGCTGGCGCAGATATTCGACGCGCCCAATCTCAAAATAAATAAAGTAGTTCGCGTAGTAGACAATGCCCATCTTGTCCGTCTCGGCGTAGCGGACGCGCACCACAGTCTCAATGAATTCGCTCATTGGGAGGGAAATTGTAGCAGAAGGCCGGTGCGGCGCGCGCGGGCGAGAAACCGGTTCATTTGCCGCTCCAATGAGGCGGGCGCTTTCCGAGGAACGACTCGAGCCCCTCGCGGAAATCCAGCGTGGAACGAATTCGCACGCTTTCCACCGCGGCCAGTTCGAGTTCGCGGGCGATTTCGGGCGCCGCAAAATCGCAGAGCAGCTTTTTGGTCATGCGCAGGCTGACCGGGCTGCAGGTGAGCAAATTTGCCGCCAGGATTTGCGCCGCAATCGTCAATTCTTTCGCTGGGACGATTTGCGTGACGAGCCCCAGGCGATGCGCTTCGGCGGCGTCGATGGTCCTTCCTGTCAGGAGCAGATCGCGCGCGCTTTTTTCGCCGATTTGGCGCACCAGAAAAACGGAGACCACGGCCGGAAGAAAACCGATGCGCACTTCCGGGTATCCGAATTTTGCCTCCGGAACGGCAATCGTGAAGTCACACAGAGTGGCGAGGCCGCAGCCGCCGGCAATGGCGTGCCCGTTCACGGCGGCAATGGTCGGCTTCGGGAAACTCCAGACGCGCAGGCAAAGGCGTGCAATGCGGTCCGCATCTTCGCGTTGTTCGGCGGGGGATTGCTCGGCGAGCGCCTTCAGGGCTTCGAGGTCCATGCCGGAGCAGAACGCTTTTCCCGCGCCGGTCAGGATCAAGACGCGAGCGGGGCTTGCTTCGACTTCGTCAAAAGCGGAAAAAAGCTCCGCGATCATTTCCGCGGTGATCGCATTGCGTTTCTCCGGGCGGCTGAGCGTAACCATGGCGATTTCGCCGGAGTATTCGAGATGGATTGTTCGGTAGGGCATTTTAAGTAGGACAGGCTTCAGCCTGTCAGGTTTTGGCTATTTAATTTAACAAAGCAATGTAACAAAAAGCAGACAGGCTGAAGCCTGTCCTACTAAACCTCATTTTGCCTGCGCCGCGTGCGAATACTTGGCGCGAATTTCTTCGATCATCGCGATGACCTGTCCCAACGCTTCCTGACGAATCCCCGCGTCGGCGCCACGAGAGGCAAGCGCCGCGAGAATCGTTTCCGTGGCGATGTTGCCCACCAGTTCGTCGCCCGCGAACGGACATCCGCCAAGTCCCGTGAGCGCTCCATCGAACCGGCGGCAACCGGCATCGTAAGCCGCAACAATTTTTTCCGCGGCGCCCTCGGCGCGGCTGTGCAGATGAACTCCCAACTCGACCCCCGCCACGCAATCTTTTACGGTGCTATACAGCGCGCCGACGTATTCGGCGGGAGTGGTTCCGACCGTATCGGAGAGCGACACGCTTCGCACTCCGATATCCTTGAGCCAGACGAGCGCGTCTTCCACAATCTCCGCGCCCCATGGTTCTTCATACGGATTGCCGAACGCCATCGAAATGTAGACGACGAGACCATGGCCGGACGCTTTCGTAGCCTTTCGTAATTGCTCGACAAGGGCGCGCGATTCTCCCCGGCTCATGTTGGCGTTGGCGCGCCGGAAATACGCCGAGATGGAGTACGGATAGCCAATCGTCGTAACCCCAGGAGTAGCGAGAGCGCGCTCGAGGCCACGTTCATTCACGACGATGCCGATGATTTCGGGCTGCGCCGCACCGTCCGGAAGACCGGCAAGAAATCCTCTCATCACTTCTTCGCTGTCGGCCATTTGCTTTACGTGTTTGGGCGAGACGAAACTGACCGCGTCGATATGCTTGAAGCCCGCAGCCGCAAGTTGAAGGAGGTATTCGACTTTAATTTCCGCAGGTATTATCTCTGGCAAACCTTGCCAGGCGTCCCGCGGGCATTCGACAATTTCTACGGTGTCAATCAACTGAGGGCCTCTGAAGTAGAGAGTTTATAGCTGAACATTAGGTTTGTAATACGCCGGTCTTAAATTCCTTCACATCAGAATTCAGAGCAGCGGCTTCCAACGCCCAAATCAAGGCCTCGCGTGTTTGGGCAGGATCAATGATGGCATCGACCCATAGCCGCGCTGCGGCGTAGCGAGGGTCAGTTTGATGTTCATAGGTGGCGCGGATGGATTCTTTTAGTTCTTTTTTGTCGGCCTCGGAGAGCTTCTTGCCTTCGCGCTCGAGTTGCTTGATCTTGATTTCGACCAGCGTGGACGCGGCGGAATCGCCGCTCATCACTGCGTAGCGCGCCGTCGGCCAGGCGAAAATAAAACGCGGGTCGTAAGCTTTGCCGCACATGGCATAGTGGCCGGCGCCGAAACTTCCGCCGCAGATGACCGCGATTTTCGGGACGACGCTGTTCGACACGGCGTTCACCATTTTTGCGCCGGCGCGGATGATTCCGCTCCACTCGGCTTCCTTGCCGACCATGAATCCGTTGACGTCGTGCAGAAAAATCAGCGGCACAAGATTCTGGTTGCAGTCCATGATGAAACGCGCGGCCTTTTCGGCGGATTCGGTGTAGATCACTCCGCCGAACTCGATGCGGCGCTCGCCGGTCGCGGCGTCAATCGTGGGCACGTGCTTCTTGTTGTTGGCGACGATGCCGACGGCCCAGCCGCCGATTCGCGCGTACCCGCACAGCACGGTCTTGCCGTATTCCGCGCGGTATTCCTCGAATTTGCTGCCGTCGACAATGCGGGCAATCACTTCGTGCATGTCGTATTGCCGCGCCGGGTCGGAAGAAAAAATGCCGTAGATTTCCTCGGGCGGGAACAGGGGATTTTCGGATTCCTTGTAATCAAAGCGCGCGGCGGGAGGATGCCCCATCTTGTCCACCAGCGCGCGGATGCGCGCAAGGCACGACTCATCGTCCTGCTCGCGAAAATCGACCGTGCCGCTGATTTCCGCGTGCATCTTCGCGCCGCCCAGCTCTTCCGCGGAAACTTTTTGACCGATCGCCGCTTGCACGAGAGCCGGGCCCGCAAGGAAAAGGCCTGAGCCTTCGGTCATCAGGATGTGATCGCACATCACGGGCAGGTACGCGCCGCCCGCGACGCACATCCCCATGATGGCCGTGATTTGGGGAATGTGCATGGCGCTCATGACGGCGTTGTTGCGGAAGACGCGGCCGAAATCGTCAGTGTCGGGGAAGACATCTTCTTGCAGCGGCAAAAAAACGCCCGCGGAATCGACCAGGTAAATCGTGGGAATGCGGTTGTCGATGGAAATGTTTTGCGCGCGAATCACTTTTTTCGCGGTGAGAGGGAAGAAGGCTCCGGCTTTCACCGTCGCGTCGTTGGCGATGATCATCACCAGGCGCCCGCAGATTCGCGCAAGGCCGGTGATCGCGCCGGCGGCCGGAGCGCCGCCCCACTCTTCATACATTTCGTGCGCGGCGTAAATTCCCAGCTCGAAAAACGAAGTGTGCGGATCGATCAGCCTGGCGATGCGCTCGCGGGCGGTCAGGCGGGATTTCTTGTGCTGCGCTTCGATGGCTTTCGCGCCGCCGCCTTGCTGGATTGCGGTTTCCTGGTTCTTGATTTCCGTGACGAGATCCACCATGCGGCGAGTATTCTTCTCGAAGTCGGGCGAGTTTCGGGTGACCTTGGTTTCAACGACGGAACTCGTCAAGTGGAACTCCTCACCTAATATTCCGCGGGATGCGCGTGAAGACGGCGAATCGACAGTATAAGCTGATTCCGCCTCGCTCTGCATGGCTTGCGAAGTCGCGGCGTTTCCGACTTGTCATACGGGGCCACATCCCTAAATGCCGGCGGCATCCGAAAACGAGGGATTACCGGGCAGCCCAAACAGCCTTAGCAAAACCTCTTGGCCGGCCGCATCACTGCCTCGGAGGGATGCCCTGGATGCGTTTAAAAGGAGGCATTGGCTTGGTTCCGTCACCTGGGGGCCCAAGGGAGCCTCGATACTCCCCTGAAGAATGAATGAGTTAGCAGCTAGGTTCCCTGACGCCGGTTCGTCTGGAATTAGAATGGGCCAGCAAAGTACGATTAGGGAAAACATTTTCCCATATATGGAAATCGACTAGACAATCAGATGCAAATGGTGCCGGAGTTTTTCCCCAATGGTGCAAACTTAATGTAGCAATTAGAGATAGGGTGCCATTGCGAAACACACTGACATCGAAGTTTGGTACTTCTCATGCTCAGGCAAGTGACAGGGTAGCGAAATGAGCAACTCTCTCCATCAATGTTGTAATCCCGGCTGCGGGACCCTGGTCCCAGCAGAGCTTGAACTGGACGGCTTCTGCGTTCCGCACTTCCTCTTGTCCGCGGAAAAGGCCTGTTCCGATATGCGCCGAGAAGCGGCCACAGGTGAGTCAGATGCCGCACGGCGAGCGGAGCTGGAGGCATATGTAGCCGCCTCCGCAATGAAGCTAGCCCTCATCGGCACCGGAAGCGTGCGGTTGTCTGATGAAATGAAGAAACGAATTCTGACAACATTTCTTACACTGATGATTCTCCGAGAGAATCTGGACCGCCCCGTCAACCCATTCCTGCCCAGGCGACGAACGAGCAGACCGGAAGCAACCGCGGCCTAGGTTGTGGCTCCTGCCAGATTGAATTTCAGCGTCACGATTCGTTCAATATTATTGTGAAATCCGATTTGCGCGCTCGCGCTTCTCATTCCTTATGAGCCCTCCGTCGCAGATTGCCCTTTCTCGGCCAGGAACGCCATAGCTTCCTCCATCGTCCGAAAGACGCCGACTTGTTTGGTGCTGCGTTCGTCCAGGCTGCGGTATGTCTGGTACATACGCCCCAGGCCGAAGGCTTCCTCGGTCGGCGCGAAGATGGCAAAGCGCGATGGCGGAGAATCGCCATCCATCCCGGCCGAGCGTGCCGCCAGCTCCCGCACTCGTTCGATGGACTGCAAAGCGATGCCCTCGACTCGGCTCATGTCCACAAGTTCGTTGTAGCCGATCAATTCGGGCCGAGACCGAATGGCCTGCTGGTACCCCATAATATCTTCGTGCGTCATCGTGCCGCGCGCTTTAGTCATAATTAGCCGCTGTTCGTGATCGATCACGAAATCGATTGGCATGGTCCGGCCCTCCTCTCCGCATCGCTTCGGTCGGCGTGTTTAGTAGTGCGGGCCTCTATCCCGTGAGCTTTGGCATGAGCGGGGCAATTTCCCACTAGCCGGAAGCCTGCAAATTTAGATTTTCAGGTCCTTCGCGGGCGATTACGCTCTGCACGTCGATACGGCGCGTTCGGCAGAACTCTACCTTCTGGGCTATGCTACAAGTGGAACTCGACGGTGACTGTTGTATCTACCTCGACAGGCTTGCCGTTGAGCAGCGTTGGCTTATACGTCCATCGTTGCACAGCATCCATCGCAGCTTTAACCAGAACGGGATCTCCACTCACCGGTGTAACCACTTTGACCGTCCCATCGGTGCCGAGGATGACATGAAGAACGACGCTGCCCTGCGAATGATTTGCCATCGCCTCCTTAGGATAGCTTGGCGCAACTTTGTGAAGAATAATTGCGGCGGTTACGTTACCTCCCTGACGAATGCGCATTGGAGGGGCCGTGCTTAGCACTTGATATACATCCATATCTAGGGATCGGAATGCGCCGTCCACGTAAACAAATTCTCCGAGAGTTGCTGGGAACTTTTCATTTGGGCTTGTACCAGAGGCGAGATAGATCGGGACTGGCTGAAGCATTGCTTCTGTAATCGCCCGGCCGAGTCTTGCACTTGGGTCGACTGGCTTTTGCAACACATTGATTTTGACGTCGGTCCGCTGCTCGTGGATTGCGTATTTAAAGCGTTGGCTGATTCTGTCAGGCAGTTGCGGGAGCAACTCCACATATTTGGATTCAAGCCGTGTGCCTTCCTCAGGCCCGAATATTTTCGTAAACCAGGCTTCATGATCTGGAATAATCAAGTTCGATATGTACGCGGCTGTTTTTAAATTGTCGCTTACCGTCTGAGTTGCGAGCATATCGTCGACTAATGCTTTCAAGCCTTCTTGCGACTCTGGATAAGTCCGAATATCCCCGATTTGCGCAGGAGCACTACTCTTCAATTCCTGTGGTTTCGCACACGCTAGCGGACCGAGCCAGAGGACTGAGATCGCTGCGGTCGTGATGACCTTCAATTGACGCATCATTCTCTCCTTGTTAAAGGATTCCGTGCGGGTGATTAATCTCGTATTCGATTCGGATGATGTCGCTGGTGCACAACCCCCACAGACTGAAGTCTGTGCTACTAGATCTTCAGAATCTTCGCGGCTGTTCCCCCCAAGATCATTTTGCTTTGCTCTAGGCTCAAGTGGAGTTCCTCGACCGCTTCGACCGGATGGGCGTCGCCTATTGGGAAGCAATAGTCGCTGCCCATCATGATTCGATCGACGCCCACTTGCGAGATGATGTATTCCATCAGCGGTTTGGAATGAGCGATGGTGTCATACATGAAGCGGTGAAGGTACGCGCTCGGTGTCTGCGCAGAATGCTTCGCCGCGGGGATCACATTCCAGCCGTGGTCGAGGCGGCCGACGATGTTTAGCAGCGCACCGCCGGCGTGCGGCAGGACGATCAAGAGATTCGGATGGCGGTCCAGCACGCCGCCAAAGATGAGATGAGAGGCGGCAACCGTGGTGTCCAGCGGATAGGCAACCAGGTTGGAAAGGGAATAAGGCTGCAACCGCTTGCCGCCAAGATTGGGTGGCAAAGGATGTAGAAATACCGGAAGGCCGAGCGCTTCGATGTGGACAAAAATAGGCTCGAACATCGGATCGTCGAGATCTCGACCTTCGATGTTGGTTCCCATGTAAACGCCGCGCACGCCGGGGAGTTTGCTCGCGCGATTGAGCTCGTCCACGGCGCGGTCAGGATCGAGCATCGGCAGAGTCGCGAGGACTACGAACCTGTCGGGATTGGCTTGGTGAGCCGCGACCGCACCGTCATTCCAAGTGCTGGCGAGCTTGTGCGAAAATTCGCCATCCGCCCAGTAGACCATCGGGCCGGTGAGGGAGAGCGCGTGAACAGCCACGCCTTGCGCGTCCATGTCCGCAAGGCGTTGCTTCAGATCGATGAATTTTGCCGGCAACGGACCGTTCGTTTCAGCGGGAGTCTTGAAGAAGAAGCCTTGGTCGGTCATGCGGAATTCCGCGTTGTAGCGTTGACCCTCGGAATTGAATAAATCGAAGTAGCTTTGAGGAAAGTAATGAGCGTGAATGTCGATTGCTCGCGCCCCGCTTGTTTTGAGTGCGGAGGGTATGCCAGGTGCAGCGAGTAGCGCTTCGCCCACACCGCTCATCGAGCTTGCCGCCGCCGCTGCAAGCCCTCCTTGCAGAACCGTTCGGCGCGATACCCCATGACGGCAACTGCGCACTACGTCTTCCTTCATGGCAATGTCCTTTGAGAAAAACGCGATCCGATTTGGTTGAGTCTCGTTCTCGCGAATCGTACGCTTTTCCTGCGCCGTGCACAACGAACATAGCGTCATAAGCTGCATGCATATGAGGTTTCCTGGGAACGCCAATCTCCCGATTGGCGTGGCGCAACCCGCCAATCGGGAGATTGGCGTTCCCAGATTTCAAAGGTATCTTGGTAGTGTTTCGCGATGCGATGCAGCCGAATCGCCGCGAGTCGCGTCTCATACTTGGTGGGTCAATCGTTGAGGAGAATCGGGATGAATTCCGCGTCACGCAGCCGTTTGCTGATCTTGTGCTTGTCCATCGCCTTCGCGGCGGGATCCGTTTTCAGTCAGGATGCAGCTAAGAAAGCGCCGCCTAGAAAAGCTCCGGCGAAGGTGGCCACTGCCTCCGCGGAAGGATCCGCAGAGATCGCGCTGCCCACCATCAAGTATGAGAAATACACGTTGCCGAACGGCCTGGTTGTGATCCTGTCGGAAGATCATCGCCTGCCGCTCGTCTCCACGAACATCTGGTATCACGTGGGCCCGGCGAACGAAGTGCCCGGACGCACCGGCTTCGCACACCTGTTCGAACACATGATGTTCGAAGGCTCGAAGCATGTTCCGGGCAACTCTCATATCCGGTATCTGGAGGCGGCCGGAGCTTCCGACCTCAACGGCACGACCGATTTTGACCGCACGAATTATTTCGAAACGCTTCCCTCGAACCAGCTGGAACTCGCGCTGTGGCTCGAGTCCGACCGCATGGGCTATCTCCCCGACAAACTGGGCCAGGCCAGCCTGACTAACCAGCAGGACGTTGTGCGCAACGAGCGCCGCCAGAACATTGAGAACAGCCCGTACGGGATCGTGGAAGAAGGCGTGTATCACCTGCTCTTCCCGAAGAGCCATCCTTATCATGCCGATGTGATGGGCTCGCACGCGGACATCCAGGCGGCGAGGCTCGAGGACGTGCGCAATTTTTTCAAGCTCTACTACGCGCCGAATAACGCCAGCCTGGCCATCGTCGGCGATTTTGATCCGGCGCAGGCCAAGCAGTTTGTCGAAAAATATTTTGGGCCGCTGAAGCGCGGCGCGCCGGTGCCGAAGATTGCTGCCGTAACGCCGCCCATCACCGCCGAGCGCCGCGCCGTGATCCACGATCAGGTGGAACTGCCGCGCGTCTACATGGCGTGGTTGACGTCTTCCATTTTCAAGCCCGGCGACGCCGACGCCGATCTCGCGTCTGAAATTCTCGGCGGAGGGAAGTCGAGCCGTCTGTACAAAAAACTGGTCTACGAAAAACAGATTGCGTTGGACGTCAGCGCGTCGCAGCAATCGCTCATTCTCGGGTCGGTCTTTGAAATTGTCGTCACGGCGCGGCCCGGACACACCGCCGATGAGATGGAGAAAGCGGTTGACGAAGAACTGGCTGCGTTCCGAAAGAATGGTCCCACCGCCGTCGAGTTGGAACGCGCGCGAAACGGGATCGAAACGGGAATGATTCAAGGCCTCGAGCAGTTGGGCGGATTCGGAGGCGTGGCTGACCGCTTGAATGAGTACAACCACTATCTTGGAAATCCCGGCTACTTCCCGCAGGACGTGCACCGCTATCAATCGGCGACGCCAGATTCGATCCGCGCGTTTGCGGAAGCGCAACTGAAGCCGGCCGCGCGTGTCGTCGTGTACGGAATCCCCGGCAAGCCGGACCTCGGTCCGGATGTGCCTACTCCGAAAAATCAGCAGAAGGGCCAGAGCACGGGCGGGGAATCGGTCAATGCCGACGCGGCGTGGCGCGAGAATCCCCCAAAGCCTGGGCCCATGCACGCGCTGAATCTTCCCGTTCTGGATATTTTCAAGCTTTCAAACGGGTTGACTGTCTACTTCCACTATCGCGCCGGACTTCCCGTAGCGGCGGCGAATCTTGTTTTCAATACGGGAAGCGGAGCGAATCCAGTCGAAAAGCCAGGCCTTGCGAGTTTCACTGCGAATATGTTGCAGCAGGGAACGGAAACGCGGAACGCCATACAGATTGCCGATGAAGCGGCGCTGCTCGGTACGGCGCTATCTTCCGGCGCGAACATGGATTCTTCCAGCGTCGGCGCGAGTTCGCTGACGAAGAATTTTTCTGGAGTGCTCGATCTGATTTCGGACATCGTTTTGCATCCGACCTTTCCGCCGGACGAAGTGGAGCGTCGGCGCGCCTCGCGTCTTGCCGCGTTTACGGACGAGCGTTCCGACCCTGAGACGATCCTGGCCCGGACCGGAGTGTCCGCGCTCTTCGGGCCGCATAATCCCTTCGGGTACGACAATTCGGGCACGGAACCGTCGATCAAAGCAATGACGCGCGAGGACATGATGAATTTCTGGAAGACCAACTACGTGCCGAACAACGCGGCCTTGGTCGTCTCCGGAAATATTCCTGCCGACGACTTGAAAGCACTGGCCGAGAGCAAGTTTGGCGCGTGGAAGAGCGGTGAGTTTTCGGTGCCGCCGATCGCGGCGCCGGAAACCACGAAAGCGAAAATCATCATCGTGGACCGGCCCGGCGCGCAGCAGACCATGGTGCGGTTGCTGCAGATTGGTGTCGCCCGCGCGACGCCCGATTATCCCGCGCTGGAAGTGATGAATTCCGAGCTTGGCGGCCTCTTCTCCAGCCGCATCAATCTGAATCTTCGCGAGGAACATGGTTACACGTATGGGGCGGCTTCCTTTTTTGTTTACCGGCGGGCGCTCGGATATTTTGGCGCCGGCGGAGGCATCCGGACCGACGTGACCGCGCCCGCGGTGACGGAAATCTTGAAGGAAATTCATCGGATGATTGACACTCCGATGAAACCCGACGAGCTGAGCCTTGCGAAAGATTCCCAGTCGCGTTCCTTGCCCGGAATTTTTGAAACGAATAGCGGGGAAGCAGGCGCGCTCTCCGAAATTTTCATGTACAGCCTGGCGCGCGACTATTTCTCTACTTTGCCGGAACGGTTGAATGCGGTCACCGCGGAGGACGCCGAGGCCGGCGCGAAGAAATACTTGCACCCGGAGCAGATGATTTTGGTTTGTGTTGGGGATCGCGCCAAAATTGAGCCGGAGCTGTTGAAGCTGGACCTCGGCGCGGTCGAGATTCGGGATGCTGACGGCAACGTCCTGAAGTAGCGCGCTCAAGTAGCACAGGCTTCAGCCTGTGGGGTTCCGTCAACGCTCCCAGGCCACCAGCGAAAACCAAAATCGACGTGCCTGACGAAATCGACATGCGAGCCAAGATCAAGTGGAACCCCACAGACTGAAGTCTGTGCTACTCAAGCTTCCTTGTGGCGCGCTGGCGAACGAAGTCCACTATGTTTTGCGTGGACGTGCCGGGAAGAAAAATTTCCGCCACGCCCGCTTGCTTCAATCCCGCAATATCGGCTTCCGGTATCGTTCCTCCGAGGAGCACGGTGACATCGCTCATTCCTTTTTGTTTGAGCAGGTCGAGCAACTGCGGAACGAGTGTGTTGTGCGCGCCGGAAAGGATCGATAGTCCGATCACATCGACATCTTCTTGAACCGCGGCGGAAGCGATCATCTCCGGCGTCTGCCGCAGGCCGGTGTAAATTACTTCCATTCCGGCATCACGCAAGGCGCGGGCAATAATCTTCGCCCCCCGGTCGTGGCCGTCAAGCCCGGGTTTAGCGATCAGAACTCGTATTCTTCTTTCTGGCATAGACTCAAAGAATACTTCAATTGAGGACCCGAACGGAGTATCAATCTAACCGGTTGGTTTCAATTTGTCAGTCCGGAAGAATCAACTTCGAGGTTCATACAGTCTTCTGACAGAATGAACGGTCCAATGCGTATCCCATCGCCGATAATTCTTCCGGTGCCAGGATGACGGGTCGCACGTGTAATCCATTGATATCCGATATCAAATGTTTCGGCAGTGAACCAACGTTGGGGAAAGAACTCCACTTCTCCCAGTCGGGGACGCGCCGAGACGATTGCACATGCAGGCGAAGATGGTAGCCCCGAGGGGGAACCACCAATGAGTAAGAGTTCGTCAATCGATGCGAATAAGTCCGGAAATGATTGCCGCTGCACCGACTGGTTTAAGGAAACACTGATTCGTGTTGAACATAAGTCAGTCCCTTTTGAAAAATATGGGATCCTTGTGCCTCGGTCACCCAAGTCGACGGATTTCACTTCGAATTCATGTAGATCGTCTGGGTCAAAACAGTGAAGAAAGATCTCGTTTCCCCTTGGATACCAGATTCCCAATAAGTTTGACCTGACAAGAAATGGGCGCGCGTAAGTCCCCAGTGCCAATTGTGCACGACCTGTTCGTTCTTTTGCGCCCAGCGCGACGGACATCTTCTCCTTGTCAAAAGCCCAGTCCAATCTAAGCCCGGATGCAGTGACAATCGAGGGGAAAGTCTGCCAGTACCACGGCGCGGGGCCAACACAATTACTCAACAAGGATTCGAGTGGTTTGCGATCGGCAGGAACTGTCATAAAGGAAGATAATTCTGTACTTCAGTTAAGTAACCGACGCTTCTTCGTGCGTGCCGAAGACGTCGCGCAGGGAATCGCAAATTTCGCCGAGCGTTGCGTACGCCTTCACGGCGGCATAGATGTGAGGCATCAGATTTTCGGTGCCTTGTGCCGCTTTGCGTAGGGCGGTGAGCTGGCGCGCCACTTCGTCACTCGACCTCTCGGAGCGCAATTTCCGTAGCTGCTTGGACTGTTGCGCGCGCACCGATTCATCGATGCGCAGGATTTCGATGGGAGTCTCTTCGCCCGTAAAGTCATTCACGCCGACGATGATTTTCTCCTTGCGGTCCACTGACACCTGGTAGCGGTACGATGCGTCGGCAATTTCGCGCTGCGGGTACCCTCGTTCGATAGCCGCGATCATCCCGCCTATGTCGTCGATCTTGCGAATATATTTCCAGGCGGCTTCTTCCATTTCATTGGTGAGCGTCTCGACAAAGTACGAGCCCCCAAGCGGATCGACCGTATTCGCGACGCCTGTTTCATGCGCGAGGACTTGTTGCGTTCGCAGCGCGAGCGTCGCGGCAAACTCGGTAGGCAGCGCCCAGGCTTCGTCCAGTGAATTGGTATGCAAGGACTGCGCGCCGCCCATCACGGCCGCCAGCGCCTGCAAGGCGGTCCGGACGACATTGTTGTAGGGCTGCTGCGCGGTGAGGGAGCAGCCGGCCGTTTGCGCGTGGAAGCGGAGCGCTGAGGAACGCGCCAATTTCGCTCCAAAGCGCTCGGTCATCGTCTTGTACCAAATGCGCCGCGCGGCGCGATATTTCGCGATTTCTTCAAAGAAATCGTTGTGCGCGTTGAAGAAAAACGACAAGGCTGGCGCGAAGCCGTCGACGGCGAGGCCCCGGCGGACGCCCCATTCGACGTACTCGATTCCATCGCGCAACGTGAATGCCAACTCCTGAATCGCGGTCGATCCAGCTTCGCGAATGTGATAGCCGCTGATGGAGATCGGGTTGAATTTGGGCGTGTGCCGCGCGCCGAATTCAAACGTGTCGATCACTAGGCGCATCGAAGGCTTGGGCGGATAGATGTATTCCTTCTGCGCGATGTATTCCTTGAGAATGTCGTTTTGCAGAGTCCCGGTGAGATGCTTCCAATCGACGCCCTGCTTTTCGGCGACCGCCAAGTACATGGCCCACAAAATCGCGGCGGGAGAATTGATGGTCATCGAAGTGGAAACGTTTCCAAGCGGAATCTGGTCGAAGAGCGCTTCCATATCCGCCAGGGAACTGATCGCCACGCCGCACTTTCCGACCTCTCCCTCGGCCAGGGAATGGTCGGAGTCATAGCCCATCAGCGTGGGAAGATCGAAGGCGACTGACAGGCCGGCCTGCCCTTGCGAAAGCAGATAGCGGAATCGTCCGTTGGTATCTTTCGCCGAACCGAAGCCTGCGAACTGGCGCATGGTCCAAAGACGGCTTCGGTACATCGCCGGATGAATTCCGCGCGTGTAGGGAGGCACCCCCGGCAAGCCCACGTCGCGGTCCGCATCCCAACCGTTTAGGTCGCTGGGAGAGTAGAGTTTCCGAATTGGGTACCCTGAAACCGTGGTGAATTCGGAAGCGCGCTCGGGTGATTTCTCGCCCGCAGCGCGAGGCGGTGTCGATTGTCGATCGGATGGCATGGGTGAGCGTGCCAGGCAGCCAATCTTGGACCCAAAAAATAGCTGCCTGAGCGCAAGTTGATTCTAGCCCGAATTTCTCACGAATTTAGATACAAATAGAAGGAAACACCGGCTTGGCGCATCAATCCATCACCTGATTGCATGCTCTCGCTTGAGTGGCGCAGGCTTCAGCCTGTGGCCTTTGGTCCTTCCATACACCAACCCCCACAGGCTGAAGCCTGCGCCACTTGCCGAACGAGACTACTGCCCGCTGCCAACGCCGGAAGGACGGGCTGAAGCGGATGCATTCGTCCCGGACTGCTTGACAGGATCGACAAACAATTGGCCGGTGCCCGAAGTGCCGGGGATCAGCGTGTCCTTTGTGGGATGTCCGGACTGGGCGTCGGCAATCGTGATGTTATAGACCTCGAGCGTGCGGGCCATGGCACGGTCGAAGTTCACTTTGCCTTCGACGAGGTTGACGCGCGCGCGAACCTCGGCGGATTCCGCGGCAGCCAGAGTGTTTTGATCGGACACGATATTGAAGAGCGTGGAAGCGCCGACCTGATATTTCTTCTGTTCGGCATCGAGCGTTTGCTGATCGAGGTCGCGCGTCTTGATCGCCGCGGCCAGGGTGATGCGGGCCTGCTCCAGGGTAATTTGCGCGTTGTGAACGTCGATGGCGGCGTTATTCACGATTTGTTGATAGTTGGCTTGGTCCGAGCGCGCAGCCAATGTCGCGATGATGTTGTTGGCTTGCGCCGCGCGATTGCGAATCGGGATCGTAAAATTGATCGCCGCGTTGTATTCGGGATAGACGCCGGTGAATTGCTGGTTCAGGGATGTTGCCAGTCCCGTGAAAATCTGCGGGGGAGGGGTACATGTTGTCGCGGGCGGCACGGGTGTGCAGGTTGTCTGCAGGCGGCTATTGCCCGCAAGTCCTTCTGTAGCATACTCCCCGGACAGAGTCAGAACGGGGAGAAGCGCGTTCTTTGTAGCGCGGACGTTGATATCATCTCCCTTGATTTGGAGTCCCGCCTGCAACACGTCAGGGCGCTTCGTGGTGGCTTCCTTGATCAAGTCTTCCAATGGGATCTTTTCGACTTCGGGCGGCGCCACGTCCGCTGTGTCCGTGGGAATAATTTCGACCGTGCGCAAGATAGGAGAATTCGGGTCCTTGGCGATCAAGTTCAAAAGCGTGAGTTGATCCTGAAGGACGGTGGTTTGCGCAACAATTAACGCCTGTTGCGCTGTGGCGAGCTGCGCCTCGGCCTGGACGATCTCTAAGGGGGCCAGAGTTCCAACGTCCACCTGCTTCTTATTGTCGCTGTAAGTTTTGTCCGCTAGCGCGATTTCCTCCCGCGCCACCTCCACATTGCCGCGAGCAAAGACGAGTTCCCAATACGCGTTGCCGACCGCGGTGATGGATGTAATTACCTGCTGCACGAGGGTCTGATCGGCGATGCTCTTGTTTACCTTTGCAATGCGGATGTAATGCTCATTGGCGAGCAGCCCGAAACCGTTCAGCAACTGCTGGCTGGCGAGGAAGACAAAGTTGGATTGCACGAACGGATCAAAAAAGGTAGCAGTGCTCGATGAGGAGCCTCGTGTGTTATTGAAGGACGCTGAAAAAGAGGTGCCCGTGTGAAACCCCTGGCTATACTGAATGTCGCCAATGGTAGTGTGGGAATTCAATATGTTAAACGTGCCGAACGAGGCGGCTCCGCCGGTCCCGGCAATGAGCGGGTTATTCACGGGAATCGTCTTCTGATCCAAGCTAAAGGTCGAAGTAACTAGGGGATCAAAGCTCAGCGCGGGAATAGTCCCGAGGGCGCCTACCGGCCCCGAAGTAGGGGCGCCGCCACTTAGGGTGTGAAGAATGCTGGCTTCGGCGAGCCACGGAGTATACCGCGAGATGACGATGGCCAAATTGTTCTGCAGCGCGAGGTCCACGGCGTCCTGCAGGCTGATGCTGAGTTTGCCGTCCTTAACCATCTGCTCGATGCGCGGCGCATTCGTCAGGATAGGCTCAGGCACCGTCGCCTGGGTATACGGCGCTATGATATTAGGGAACCATCGCTTGCCGTAGGTGTAGTTCTGATCCGACACTTGGATCGTAAGACTAGACGGCTGTGGCTGCGCGGGCGGCGTGGTTTCTCCCTGCTGTTGTGCGAAAACGGGTGCAGCGGGCGCCAAAGCTATCAGCAGAGCCAAGAATAGGGCAAAAGAGACACGGCAAAACCTTCCAATCATGTTGATTCATCCTCTCCGAACAGTGTTCCGCTTTTCTTCCTCAGGCGATCAAAACGGCTTGCGGGAGCTAAGTATTTTAAACGTCCGCCGGGATGGATATGTTTCAACTATATTTCCGGCGATGCTGAACTTTCGGCCGTATTTTCGGGCGAACTCGCGAGCCCCGGCAAGGCTCCGGCGTTCAACGCAAATGGGGAGACGCCCCGCTCCGGAATCTGGCGGCCCCTAATCCCCGATTGGCGGCCGCGCCCCGTTGAAAGGCCCGAAGTATTGGACGCGAGAAAGTCCGCTAGGTCAAGGCCCGATGTCGATACACGGGAGAACCTTTGTCACTCTTTCTGGCCAGTATCTTGACAAGGGCGCAAGAGGCCGATAGTCTTGGCGCGCGATGAGACCTGAAGCCGCTATTCGAATCTTCGAGGAAGTGGGCGCCATCCGCCACGGGCACTTCGAGCTGACCTCAGGGCTGCATAGCGGCACGTACGTGCAGTGCGCGCTCGTGCTTCAGTATCCGAAGTATGCGGAGCAATTAGGGCGAGCGCTGGCCGCGGAGTTCATGGATCTGCGCGTGGATTGCGTCGCGTCTCCCGCCCTGGGCGGACTAATCATCGGCCACGAAGTGGCGCGAGCGATTCCGCCGCGTGCGGACGGCAAACCGATCCGCGCGATTTTCGTGGAACGGGATTCCTTGGGGACGCTGACGTTGCGCCGGGGATTTCGAGTCGAGCCGGACGAGCACGTGCTGGTCGTGGAGGATGTGTGGACGACGGGCGGCTCGACCTGTGAAACGATTCGCGTGCTGGAAGAAGCGGGCGCGCGCGTGGTGGCCGCCGGCGCGTTGATCGATCGCAGCGGCGGAAATATCGAGTTGCCGGTGCGCACGGAAGCCCTCGTCGAGCTCAAAATGGAGAGTTACGACGCCTCCGAATGTCCTCTCTGCCGCAGCGGCGGCGTAGCCGTAAAGCCGGGAAGCCGCTACGCCCGCTCGGGCGCGTAATAGGAACCACGGATTCACACGGATAAAAGAAAGAGAAAACCTAATAAAGAGAAAAAGAAATATCCGGCGCCGAATAATCGCCACCGAATACTCCAGTTGACTCCGATCGGCCTTCAATCCAGCCTTCTCTCAACATTTTTCCCCAGTCGATCTCTTGTTTTTATCAGTGTTCATCTGTGTGCATCTGTGGTTCCATTGATTTTTGATTCCATGCGAAATATTAAGTTCACGATCGCTTACGACGGGACGGATTTTAGCGGCTGGCAGGCTCAGCCCGGGCAGTCCACGGTTCAGGGTGCGCTGACGGAAGTCCTGGAAAAGCTGACGCAGCGCCGGCTGACGACCTACGCCGCGGGACGCACCGATGCCGGCGTACACGCGGCGGGGCAAGTCGTGAATTTCAGAACGCAATCCCCCATGACTACGGGAGAGTTTCAGCATGCCCTTAATTCTTTGCTGCCGCCCACCATCCGTGTGAATGCCGCGGAGGAAGTTGGTCCCGACTTCCACTCGCGCTGGGACGCGTTGGCGAAGACTTACCGGTACAGGATCTTTCGCGGCCGCGTCGTTCCGCCGTCCCTATGGAGATACGTTCAACATGATCCCTACGAGTTGAATTTTGATGCGATGGCCGAAGCCGCTCGCCATTTTATTGGCGAGCACGACTTCACCTCCTTTGCGGCCTCGACTGGATCGGAAGAGGACGACCGCGAGCGGACGACAGTTCGGACGATCTATCGCTCGGAATTGCTGCGCGTGCCGAACGCCGATCCTCGCGACGGAGCGGAGGAATGGGTTTACGTTGTTCGCGGAAAATCATTCATGCGCCACATGGTGAGGAAGATGCTCGGAACGCTGGTCGAGGTCGGGCGCGGCAAACTCGTTCCGGGCGATTTGCCGGGATTGATCGCGCTGCGCGATCGGTCGAAATCCGGCGCGACGATGCCGCCTCAGGGACTTTGCCTCGAAAGTGTAGAGTACCCGGACCCCGCGAATTCACTGGCGACGAGCGTTAAGTAGCACAGGCTTCAGCCTGTGGATTTCCATAACTTAAGGAAAATCAAACCCCACAGACTGAAGTCCGTGCTACCAAAGTCGCGCTTGGTTTCGGTGGAAGGGTTCGAGTAAGATACAAAAGAGACACGCAGGAATCGATCCTGAACGCGCATCCTGACCAGAGAGGGGAAACGACGAATGGCCGAGGAGACCACACCGCAAGGCGCATCACCGGCAGCAACGCCCCCGGCGCCTCCCGCAACTCCGCCCGCTGCGGCCGCTCCCGCTCCCACGGCGACGGAAACCGCGCCGCCGGAACAGAAGATCAAGGTGCGCAAGCCCAGGCAGCGCTCTTGCGATGAGAAAGATGCGAAGGGAAAGCTGTGCGCCGGGCATCTCAAGCGGTGGTACGACTATCCAAAAGAAGTGCAGGCCAAGATCGGGAAGGACGCGGAAATTTACCGCTGCGAATTTTGCAAAACGCTTTACAAGCCCGACCCGAAGCAAATGCCGCACAGCTATACGTTGCGCTACTAGTGGTTCATTTCAGATGTAGCTTTGTGGGTCACGGCTTTAGCCGTGACATTTGGTGTCGCTCGAATCGGGCTTTAGCCCCTGAGGCCTCATGGCCTGAAGGCCCCAGTTGAAGTTCCTTACGGTCGGACCTGAAGGTCCGACCCACAAGGCGGCATTGAGCGCGCAGGACCAAATTGACTTGACCCACTAGTTGGAACACGACCGGATTTCCGGCCACATGCCCTGAAGAGGTCTCATGTTGTTCAACCGATGCGGCAGTAAGGCAAGTGCGAACCATCCCTCCGAGATGAGGGCAGATGCCCGCGCGGCCGAGTAAGCCGTGAAACGTTTCCTCATACTACTTACGGTGGGAGTGGCAGTGACTTCGTTTATTCAGAATTTTTCTCGAAAAGCGGCCGCGTCGGATACGCCAACCGATCCCCGCATCACGCGCGTACTGGAAATTCTCCGCGGCAGCACGAACGCGACGACCGAAGAACAAATTCGCATCACGGAAATTCCCGCGCCGCCGTTCCAGGAGAGCGTGCGCGCCGCGTACATGAAAAAGGTGCTCGCTTCCACTGGCCTGCGCGTGGAGATGGACGACACTGGAAATGTTATCGGCGAATGGCCCGGATCGTCGCCGGACATCGTGATGCTGACCGCGCATCTGGACACCGTATTTCCCGCGGGCACCGATGTGCACGTCAAGCGCGAAGGCGGCAGGCTCCTCGCTCCGGGAATCTCGGATAACGGAACGGGGCTTGCGGCGCTCGTCGCGTTGTCAAAAGCTTTCCGCGAAGCAAAAATTAAAACCAACAAGACAATTTTATTCGTGGCGGACGTGGGCGAAGAAGGCGAGGGAAATCTTCGCGGGATGCGCGCGCTCGTGGATGCCTACAAAAAGCGCTTGAAGTATGTGCTGGCCCTGGATGGCTCGGCCACCGAATATGTGACGACGGCCGCGCTGGCCTCGCGCCGCGTGGAAATCACCATCACCGGGCCGGGCGGACACAGCTGGTCCGATTTCGGAGCGCCGAATCCGATCCATGCGATGGGGCGGGGAATCGGGCGGTTTGTTACGGCGCATGTGCCGGAATCGCCGCGCACGAGTTTCAATATCGGCGAGATCGAGGGCGGAACTTCGGTGAATTCCATTCCGTCGAGCGCGCATATGAAAGTGGATTTGCGCTCCGAATCGGAGACGGAACTGGCCGCTCTGGAAACCCTTTTGCGCGACGCCGTAAAGGCGGGCATTGACGAAGAAATGTCCGCGGCGCGCGAGCGCGGCATGGCGGGCAGCGCCAATATGTTGAATCTGAAAATCAATGTTTTGGGAGTGAGACCCGCGGGCGAACTCCCCGAGAATTCGCCGCTCCTTGCCGCTTTGGTCGCGGCCGACAACCAGCTCGGCAATCGTTCGCGCCGGGAACGCTCTTCCACCGACGCCAATATTCCGCTCTCGGTGGGAATCCATGCCATTTCGCTGGGCGCAGGCGGACGCAGCGGCGGCGCTCACACCCTCGAAGAATGGTACGACCCTGCGGGCAGGGAACTCGGCCTGCAACGCGTCGCATTGACCGTGCTTGGCGTCGCGGGTCTGGAACCCTAGAATTTATTTTTCCAAAAATCTTTGTGATCGCCCGTCTTCAGGTTTTGAAATGTGACTGAAGAACTTTCAGGGCTGGTTGCGAAATTCAACTTCTTGCATTTCCCCGTCCCATGATCTTCCCGACACGAGGAGGTAGGAAATGCGCGCGGTGCGGCCGCGCAGGCTCGCGCAGGTTGTGCCCTTCGCGGCGGGCCGCGCCTGTGGACTTGATCGATACTTTCTCCAGATTGTCCGCGTGAAGTTTCATGGTGATCGTTTGCGCTTTCAGCGTGACTTGAATTTGCGGTGCGCCCGCGCAGTTCACATCCGTGATGGTGCCCATCATCGAATATATCTTGGAGGATTCGGCGAAAAGCGGAGGAACGGGAGCGGGCGCGGCCTTCGGCGCGGGCGGCGCAGTTGTGGTCGTGGAGGGCTTCGCTTCCGGTTCCGTTTTCCGTTCGATTCGCAGGCCGGGATCAGACGTCGGCTTTGCGGGAGCGGTGCCTGCGGAGGCGGGCGCGGGAGGCGGTTGCGGCTTGGACATTCGCGCGACGAGTTCGCCCGCTTTGTCGGCCGTGGCACGGTCGGTCGCCGACTCCTTCGCGCTCACGGCCATCTTGCGCGCTTCGTCGGGATGGCCCGCGCGATCCAGAAGCGCCGCGAGCTGCAATTGGTAGCGAGATTCGCCGGGCGCGAGCGTGGCCGCGCGCTGCGCGTCGGTCAAGGCCTTCGGAAGCGTCTCATCGCGTTGCGAGTAAATCATCGCCAGGTAGTACCACGACGGGAGCGAAGTCAGGATTCAGCGACGCAGCCTTTTCAAATGCATTCAGGGCTCCCGGCGGGACGCCGGCGTTGCCCGCTTGGTTCATGGCCACGAGCCCCTCGCCGTAAAAGTTGAGCGCGTCATTCGGATTGAGTTGCGCAGCGCGCTCGAAATGTTTTTGCGCCTCGTCCAGATCATTTTTTTTCAATAGGATGTAACCCAGGCTCTGTTCCGCCTCGGCAAGCGAGGGTTCGTTCATCAGGGCTTCCTCGAGCTTGTCCTGCGCGTCTTCGCTCCTCCCGCGGAGAGCCAGAAAATCCGCCGTGCGCGCTTCGATTTCCGGCGCGGTAAGCGTCCTGGGAGCGATTCCGGAATCGCTACCGCCTGCTACAGCAAGGTCGGCTGGGGCTCCGCTCACATTTTTGACGAAGGCGTCTAGCTTTGCTTGCAGCTGATTCAAATCGCCAAACGCGTCGCGCGCAGCCTTCACCGAGTCCGCACCGCTCTGTACGGAAGTGACGTACCGCTCCATGGCCTTGGTCTCGGCAAATTGCGGGTCGCTGATCAAGAGGTGCACCAGAACGCGCGACTCCGCAAAGTACACCGACGCTTTATTTCCGGGGCTGTAGTAGGGCGAACTGTGGTCCACGTGCAGGACCAGATCGAGCGGGAGCAGCGGACTCTCGGACAGAACGCTCAAATCGTCGGGATCGGGTCTCTCGAGGCGAATGCCGCGATCGCTAAAGGTCACGTTGCCGTAAACCGTCGAGAAGCCTTCCTCGAGCCAGGGAGGCAAATTTCGGTAACTGAGTTTTAGAATTTCCTTCGCGTAGTTCTGAAAAATATCCGTGTATCGAAAACGGCCCGAGGCATTTGCGCGAATCCCGATATACGTTTTCTCCGCGCCGATTACCATCAGCCCCGGAGGTTGGTCGTGGCGCTTGTCGTTTGGAAATTCGGGAGCCAGGCGCGCAAACGAATCCCCATTCCTCGCGGCGAGGATGCGCACGGGAACGCCGGTGCTGACCCGCGCGAATGGCATGGTGGATTGAAATACATGGAGGAGCGACTCAAACTCATCCGCAATCCGGCGGGCCGTTTTTTCTCCGCCGTCGCTGGCCACGATAAAATGTTCCGTGCGGATCTCGACCCAGGGCTCGATCTTTTCCTTCTTTTCTTTTTCCGGTTTTTTGTCCTTGTCCGCGGCGCGAGCGGCGGGGCAGAGCAATGCCGCGAGGAGAAACAGGCCTGCCAGGATGGCCTTAGCCCGAATGGAAGTACAAAGTGAGCCGATCATGCTGTTTGAAAGCGACCCGGGTCTCCGTCAGTTTACCAGACAAGCCTTCCGGCAAGCGCCGGATTCATCAAGTATACGATTCCATCGCGGACGCGCAAGTTGCCTTTGCAGCGCCGGATCAATAGACTCGATGCTTCCATGAGCCCTGCGTCCGGAAAAACCGGTCCCCATACGCGAATCCCATTCCTCGATCGGACCTCGCGCATCCGGTGAGCCCCCGTTTCAAAGCTCATTGCGCCCTCCTGCTCTGTTCTTTTTTATGGGGCGTGACATTCGTCGTGGTGAAGGACGCCCTCGCCGATATTTCCGTATTCGGCTATCTGGCGGCGCGTTTCGTGCTGGGCTCCCTGCCGGTGATCTGGATTTACCGGAAGGATCTGCGGAACCTCACGCGCGATGAATTGTGGGCGGGCATTCAGGTCGGGCTTTTCATGTTCGGCGGCTACTCGTTTCAAACCGCGGGGATCGCCCGAACGACCCCCTCGAAAGCCGCTTTCATCACCGGATTGAGCGTCGTGCTCGTCCCCGTTTTTCTCGCCGCGTTCTGGCGAAAGAAAATCGGCGCCTGGGCCTGGGGAGGGGCGGCGGCCTCCTTTACGGGACTCTATTTCCTCACCGTGCCGAGGGAAGGGCTTGCCGATCTCAATCGCGGGGATTTGCTGGTGATGGGCTGCGCGGTGCTCTACGCGCTTCAAATCATCTACATCGCGCGCTACACCGGAAAATATTCGCTGGGAGCATTGAGCTGCCTGCAAGTGATCCTCACGGGGGTGGGTTCCACGATCGCCGTGCCCATCTTAAATGTAACGGGCTGGGAGCATTTCTTTGTCCGCTTCACATTTCAGATGGAGTTCGGCGTGATCGTCACCGCGCTTTTCACGACCGCTCTCGCCTATCCGCTTCTCGTCTGGGGACAAAGGCACACGACCGCGACGAATACGGCGCTGATTCTCACCTCCGAGCCCGTATTCGCCGCGATTACTTCCTTCTTCGTGCTGCATGAAAGGCTTGGCGGAAGAGCGCTCGCCGGAGCCGCGCTGATCCTGGGCGGGATTTGCATCGCCGAATGGAGGGGGACGACTCCATCCGCAGGTTCGTGAGCCGTCCTAAGTCAGGAGATTTGTCTATTTCTGGGTGGCGTATTTTGCGTCGACCGGTGAGTACATTGTGGCGCCCGGCCGATGCGATTTCTCGTATACGGAGATTTTAGAATCTTGTTTCAGCGTGAGGCCAATTTCGTCGAGTCCCTCCAGCAGCATGTGCTTTCGGAATTCGTCGATCTCGAAGCGGCAGCTGAAGCCGTTCGAGTCGGTAACCATTTGCGCGGGCAAATCGACGGTCAGGGAATAGCCCTCTTGACGTTCAGCGCGCCGGAAAAGTTCATCGATCTTGGTTTCCGGCAAGCGTCACGGGAAGAAGGCCGTTCATGAAACAGTTGCTGTAGAAAATATCGGCATAGCTCGGCGCGATCACGACTCGAAAGCCATAATCGGCGACGGCCCACGGGGCATGCTCGCGGCTCGAACCGCAACCGAAACCCGCGCGCGCGAGCAGGACGGACGCTCCCTTATATCGCGGCCAGTTCAGGATGAAATCCGGATTGGGCTTTTCACCAGGGAGGTAGCGCCAATCATAGAACAGGACTTTGCCATATCCCTGCTTGGTCTGGAGCTTCAGGAATTGCTTCGGCACCATTTGGTCGGTGTCGACGTTTACGCGGTCCAGGGGAAGAACGAGTCCCGTATGTTTTGAAAATGGCTGCATTTCTTCTCCATTCCTTCTTCATGTAGCGCCCGCCTTCAGGTGGGCACCTGCTGCAACCAAAATGCCCGCCTGAAGGCGGGCGCTACACTGTTGAACCCTCAGGCACCAAAATCTGCGCTACTCCGGTGCTTCCACGTTCCAATCGCGAATGTCTACAAAATGGCCGGCGATCGCGGCGGCTGCGGCCATGATCGGGCTGACCAAGTGCGTGCGGCTGTCCTTGCCCTGGCGGCCTTCGAAATTACGGTTCGAAGTACTGGCGGCGCGTTCGCCGGGAAGCAGAATATCCGGGTTCATGCCGAGACACATGCTGCATCCCGCATCGCGCCATTCGAATCCGGCGTCCTTGAAAATCTTGTCGAGCCCTTCGGCCTCCGCCTCCGCCTTGATCGTCATCGAGCCGGGCACGATCAGGGCTCCCTTGAGAGTCTTCGAAATGTGTTTTCCGGCAACCACGCGGGCGGCGGCGCGCAAATCGTTGATACGCGAATTCGTGCAGGAGCCGATGAACACGCGGTCCACGGGAACGTCAACGAGCGCCGTGCCGGGTTTAAGATCCATGTACGCCAGAGCGCGCGCGACCGCCTTCTGATCGCCGGGATCGCGGAATGAGCCCGGATCGGGCACCCGGCCCGTTACGCCCGTGACCATTCCCGGGTTTGTTCCCCAGGTGACTTGCGGCGCGAGCGCCGACGCATCGAGCTCGACCGTGGCGTCAAATTTCGCGCCGGGATCGGTGGCCAGCGCCTTCCAGGTTTGCACGGCTTCTTGAAACTCTTTTCCGCGCGGGACGTAGGGACGTCCTTCCAGGTAGGCAAACGTAGTGTCGTCCGGCGCGATCATGCCGGCACGGGCGCCGCCTTCGATGGACATGTTGCACACGGTCATGCGGCCGTCCATGGACAGGGCGCGAATCGCTTCGCCGGCATACTCGAAAACGTGGCCCGCGCCACCTCCAATGCCAATTTTGCCGATGAGGGCGAGAATGATGTCCTTGGCGGAAACGCCTTTGGCGCGCTTTCCGTTGACGACGATGTGCATGGTCTTGGATTCAAATTGCTGCATGCACTGCGTGGCCAGCACGTGTTCGACCTCGCTCGTGCCGATGCCGAAGGCCAGAGTGCCGAACGCGCCGTGCGTGGAGGTGTGGCTATCGCCGCAAACGATGGTCTGGCCGGGCTGAGTCAGGCCCAGTTCCGGACCGATTACGTGCACGATGCCCTGGTTGTGGCTGAACATGTCGAACAGCGTGATCCCGGCCTCCCGGCAACTGCGTTCGAGGGCGTCAAATTGCCCGCCCGCAGCTTTATCCAGGATCGGCAGATTGCGGTCCTTGGTCGGAACCGAGTGGTCCATGACGGCAAAGGTTAAGTCGGGCCGGCGCACTTTGCGGCCGGCGGCTTTCAGGCCCGCAAAGGCTTGCGGGGAGGTCACTTCATGAATGAGGTGACGGTCGATGTAGATGAGCGAAGGTTCCCCGGGCGCCTCACGGACCAGGTGAGACTCCCAAATTTTTCGGTACATCGTACGCGGATTCATATTTGTGCATCCTAATCTAGCAGGCCTTGAAGCGATATGCGGGTGTTTTGTCCGTGCTCCTGATGTACCCGCACAAGGTCCATTTGACCCGAAACGAGGGTGTAGATCAAATTTACAATGATTGTGATAGCTATAAACTGCGGTTATAGGAGAAATCGCGACACGGGCGGCAGAAATGCTTCCATTATTTGCGAAAAAATTCCTCGCGTTGTCATTCCGAGCGAAGCGAGGAATCTCCCTTTGGCTTAAACCAAGAAAAGAGAGATTCCTCGGCACGCAGCGTGCCTCGGAATGACAATCTTCGAATTATCCGCAAACCGTCAACGCGCGGTTGCTGTCTGGAAAACCGCGCGCAGGTCAGAGGATGCGCGGAAGGATATAGTGAGTGGTATAATCTCCAGCGGATTGATCGGGGAGAATCGCAGAAGGCGAATGGTTGAAGAGGAGTGAAGATTATGGGACTGCAACTTCGAGAATTTGCCGCCTGGGTACGGAATCGAAAGATTCTGGCAACCTTGTTGATCACCTTGACGCTGGCCATCGGCATGATCATCGGCACGGTCATTTCCGGACATGTCGGCGCGGCGCACCCCTCGATGGCCGTGGGCGGAACGCCGCTGGCGATTCCAGACCCCGTGCAACTGTCGAGCGCTTTTGCCTCGATTGTGAAACAGGTGCAGCCCGCGGTAGTAAATATTTCGACCACGCAGGTGATCGAGCAGCGCGGGAAGGGGCGCGCGACGCCCGGGCAACGCAATCGCGGCGGCGAACTGGGCCCGCCGGATGATAACGATCAAGATCAACAGCCGTTCCAGGACTTCTTCAATCGTTTCTTCGATTTTCCGGATCAAGGGCCGCAGGCCGAGCGCAGCCTCGGATCGGGCGTGATTGTCGACAAGAAGGGTTTCATCCTGACGAATAACCACGTCGTGGATCAAGCCACCAAGGTCCAAGTCACGCTCAACGGGGAACAGACCCAGTACACCGCCAAGGTCATCGGGATCGACGAAGAGACCGATCTGGCGATCTTGAAAATCGAAGTGGGCCACGATCTGCCCTATGCCAAGCTCGGCAATTCCGATTCCGTGCAAGTGGGTGACTGGGCCCTGGCCATCGGAAATCCATTCGGCTTCCTGCAGGGCAGCGTCACTGCGGGCATCATCAGCGCCAAGGACCGCGGCAACGTGGGCCAGCAGTTTCAACGATTCATTCAGACCGACGCGGCGATCAATCCCGGAAATTCCGGCGGCCCGCTCGTGGATATGGCGGGACAAGTGATCGGCATCAACACCGCCATCATTACCGGCGGACACGGCAATGAAGGCGTGGGATTCGCTCTGCCTTCCAATACCGCGATCGGCGTCTACAACCAGATCATCAACAACGGCAAAGTGACGCGCGGCTCCATCGGCGTGAGTTTTACGGAAACGCAGGGCAGCAACCCGATCGTTCTGAAGGAACTCGGCGCATCGTACGGGATCGTCCTGCAGCGCGTGGAAGCAGGCAGCCCCGCGGAAAAGGCGGGCCTCCAGTCGGGTGACGTCGTTACCAGCGTGAACGGAAAACCAGTGCACAATGGAAATGATCTGGTGAATCCGATTGCTTCAACACCCATCGGCAATTCCGTCCGAGTCACTTACTTGCGCGACAAGAAAGAACACGAAACCTCCATCACCGTCGCCGACCGCACCAAGATTTTCCCGGATCGCACCGCCAACGGTGGCGGCAATGACAGCGGGCCGACGCCCGCCGAGTTCGGCCTGCGCCTGGAAGATCTCGGAACCGACCGCGCGCGGCGTGCCGGATACGAGAACATGAAGGGCGCGCTGGTCACGGCCGTCGACCCGGCGAGCTTCGCCGAGGATATCGGCTTCGCCCGCGGCGACGTCATCACAGAGGTGAACCACACTGCGGTTACTTCCGTGGCCGAGTATCGGCGAGCCGTCTCGGGCTTGAAGCCGGGACAGGATGTCCTGTTCAAAGTCCAGCGGCGATCGGGCAGCGACCAGTTCGACACGGTCTATCTGGCCGGCGTCGTACCGGCTCCCGAGAAGTAGGTTGACCCGGTGAGACAGAAACAACGATGAGCAAACGAACCTGGCTTTTCATTTTTGGGGCCGTGCTCCTGGTGAGCGCGGCCTCCGTCGTGTCTGGAGCAGGCCATCCCGGCGCGGCGCAGGCTTCCTCCACCACCGCCAAGAAGAAAAAAGTTTCGTCAAAATCCAAGAGGAAGCCCAAGGTCAAAGGGCAAACCGTGCCCACTCCCGATCGCATCCGGGAAATTCAGACGGCCCTGCAAAAAGACGGTTCTTACGCAGGCGAGCCAACAGGGAAGTGGGACGCCGCAACCACGGACGCCATGAGAAAGTATCAGGACAAGATCGGCGTCAGTCCAACGGGCAAGATCGACGCCGTGTCGCTCAACAAGCTTGGGTTGGGCTCTGAAACCGCAGGCAAGGGCGCTCCGGTGCCTGCCGCATCTTCTTCGGCTGCGCCCGCCGACCCGCCGCAAGCACAGAAATAACAATCCGCTCGCCCGCGATTGATCGCATGGCACGTGTTGGGCGAATGCCACGCACCTTCCTGTATCGAGAAAAGCGAAAAACGCGGGAATGAATTATTGCGCGACAATTCTTGCGCGATTGCCTGCCGTGTCCTATTTGGAGGAACCCTTGCCGCTAATGAGGCTGCTCATATTGACGCCTATTTTCCAGGAGAACGTGTTGAACGCAAAACTGATGCTGCGCGTGTAACCGGCGGCCAGATTTAGATAGGGCTTTGGACGGAAAGTGAGTCCCAGGGTAAAACCGTCGTCGTGGTTGATGGGCGCCGGGCCCGTTGTCAGGTGATTGACTTCGAAGACTCGTCCGTTCTGGCCTCCGGAGCCCGTGGCGCCGGCGATCACATCGCGGCTGTAGATCGTTTGCGTTCCCCACGGTGCAATGTCATATCCGGAGACGAGCAATGTGAAATCGTGAGTCAAGTCGACATCCGCGCCAGCTTCGACGTGTGCCAGGTAGCCGAACGAGGTGAATGGGCGGTGAAAGAATTCCGTGTCGGAAATGCTGTTGGCCACGCCGGCGTCTACGAAAGGCACCAGAAGGACAAAGTCGTGATCGATGCGGTTGTTCCAATCGAAAGTGGCATGTCCGGTGCCGAAGCCTTTGGCGGGGTCGCCGGTGGGCGCGGCGCCAGTCAGCACAGTATTGTAATTGAACAGCAACCCGTTCCAGGATGCTCCTAGCTTCACAAAGGCGTCGCCGATGCCTTCGCTAATCGTGGCTTGGTTGGGGAAAATGGCGCGGTTGAAATAAACCGGCATTCCCGCGCCCACGCTGAAGCGCCCCAAGTGTAACGTCGCCGAGGAATTCAGCACCATCTCCTGGCCGCTGGCGCCGGTGCTTCCTTCAAAGGATTCGTTCCAGTCAAGTAAATTGTTGGCCCTTCCGGTTGGAACGCTCGAGCCTTGTGCGGCGGCTGTTAACGCGCAGGCAAGAATCAGAATGGCTAGATGCAGGCATTTTACGGCTTTATGTATTTTCATCTGTCGAGACCGCTCTCCAAGAAATTTCATACCTAGCTTGCTGAGAATCATTAATAAATAGCTTATCAAGGCGGGGGATTTGCCACGGCAAATTGATTGAATCCCTATAGTCAAGTAGTAATGAGATTCCGCGAGTCTCCGCGGATCAATGGCCGATTGGCGGCGAGCCCGAAGTTTCGATTCTAGCGGGAAATCGCGGAAAGTGCCGGCTAACCTGCGACGGTCCACTCCCGCATCGGGTGCGCTCTTCCACAGTCCAGACATCCGGTCGTTGTGAACTGAGCCGAGCAGTGCGGGCAGACGGCCTGCGACTGAAACGTGTCGAAGGGTTTCGCGCACTTCGAGCAGCGCCAGTATTCACCCATGGGCGGCGACGTCTTGCAGGATGGGCAGAAATATCCGCCGTGACGCGGCAGCTTTGCGAGACGCAGCAATGCCCGCGCCTGCTGCAATCCGCGCCAGCAATTCATCAAGATAAACGCGGCCAGAATTCCAAACCATGCGGATTGAAACCGCAGCGCGAGGATGATCATCCCAGCCACACCGAGAAATCCGATGACCGTGGCCGCCATCAAGCTGCGGGCGCGGCCCATCACAAACCAGAGCAGGGATCGAAGAATCTGGCCGCCATCCAGTGGATAAATGGGCAGCATGTTGAAAATAAGCAAGCCCAGGTTGATCAAGGCGACGGAACGCAGCAGCAGGAAGGCGTTGGGCATCGACTGTGCCAATCCCTGCGATCGCATCAACATGCCTAAGACCTTCAGGATTAGAACGAATGCCACGTTTACCAGCGGCCCGGCGGCGATGCTCCAGAGAAAAGCCCCAGGCCGTTGCGGCGGATTCACATACGCGACTCCGCCGAGCGGCCAAAGCACAATTTGATTCGCCACTCCGCCAACCTGCCGGCAGGCCAGCGCGTGGCCGAACTCATGGATCATGACGATCAGAAACAGGGCCAGGTACTCCAGCACGTTCCAGGTAATCGAGGAATACGCTCTCTGCCGGCCGCCGATCTCGTACGCCGCCACCAAAAACCACGACCAATGCAAGGACAGATCAATCCCGTTGAAGCGGAAAAGGCGAATCGCGTTTTTACGGATGCCATTCATTCGATTTTTCCAAAAAAGACTGCCATTTACTCCAGCCGGTTCCGGCCGGTCTCATCGCGATGCTTCTTCAGATATTCCATGAACGGCGTGCCCCCGGTTCCGACGGCATGCGGGTTCTTCGCATCGGTCTGTGCCTGCTGGAAAATGTAAGTCGCGGCATATTCGAAATGCAGGGAACGAAAGTTTTCGAGGGCGTCCAGGCACGCGTTGTATGCGGAGTTCAATTCACGCCGGCCGGCTCGCTGCGCAAACGGCCGCACCGAATCTCGTTTTTCCAGCGCCGAGAGGAAGGCGCGATGCGCCGGAGGCATATAGTTCCGCATCTCCTTGAGGTAGGTGCTGAGCATATCTTCCTTGTGGCCCACGCCGAGCATGGCATCGAGTGCTGGGACGATCGAGCTCTGGGCGCCGGTTTCGCCGCGGAACTGCTGGGGGCGGCCTCCGTAGGCTTCAACGCCGTCGTAAATGACGCCCTCGGGTAGATCGGGATGGTTTTTCCAGCCGTGGATGTAAGGCCGGACTCGATGGTAATAAATGAAAGGTTCGCACCATTCCGGCATTCTGCGCAGCGTGGCATACATGGCGCGCAGCGACGAATCCACTTGCGCGAGCAGGGCTTCCAAGCGCTCTGCGTCGCCCTCATCGGCGGCATCGAGACAGGCGCTCAAGGCGGCCATTGCCGGACCTGCTTTTCGCTCGATTTCCACGTGAATCAGGATGAACCACTCCTCGTCAATGCCGCCGAGAAAATTTTGGATCAGAGCGAGGTTGCCGCATTCGATCTCGCGCGACGGATCGAAACGAAAGAAATTGTGAAGCGCGTAGCTGCTATAGCTGAGGATCGGAGGCCGGCCCAGGCTCTCGGCAACGTTGTACCAGGGCGCTGCGAGCACGGACGGAAGGATCAACGCGGGCCGGGGGCCTCCCCAAACGTAGGCATGTCCCAGATAGCTCAGGAGGAGCATGGCTCGCTCGCGTTCGCGAGGGTCGCTGATCGCCCCCACCGGGAAAGGAGGAAGGTCTGCGATTGCGCCGCGAACACGATCCGATACAAGGAGTTTTGGCAAACGCAGAGCCAGTTCTTCCCAATCGTCGAAAGCCTTTGGAAGACGCCTTAACGGATCTTGCAGGGGGAGAAAACCACGCTCGTGATTAAGCTCGGGTATGGTAATAGAGGGTGCCATTCAAGATGATCCTTATCCCGCTTGGTGGCCGTGCGCTGTGGGAGGATGCGCCCGACTCTTGGGTGCTTCCAGAATACAGAGATTCCTACCCGGCGAATAACGGCATCTGGGGCCTTGGTGCTGTGGCAGGCAACAAGATGGGTAGTTGCCGATCACAAACTTCTCATCGCTAAAAAGGGCCATTATCATAGGGACACACGGACAACTTACAATTGATTGGACTTGTTTGACGGGCTCTGGACCCTCTGCTAAATTGAAATTGCCACGCCGAAATTTTTCCGCCGCGACGCGGTTTGTGCGATCTGCCAACCTTTGCCAGGCCCCAATCGTCCGCAGGAGGCAACATGACAACCAGCGCCGTTACGAGGAGTCACAAGAACTTTATTAACGGAGAGTGGGTCGGAGCGCGCCGCGGGAGCACGTTTGAGAACCGCAATCCGGCCAACACGGGCGAGCTTGTGGGGATTTTTCCGTCTTCGACGCACGAAGACGTGAATGACGCGGTGGACGCCGCGAAGGCTGCGTTCAAGCACTGGCGCCTCGTTCCCGCGCCGCGTCGCGCGGAAATTCTGTATCGCGCCGCCGAAGCTCTCGTGAAGCGCAAGGAAGATTTGTCCCGCGACATGACGCGCGAAATGGGCAAGCCGCTGTCGGAGACGCGCGGCGACGTGCAGGAAGCCATCGATATGACGTATTACATGGCCGGGGAAGGGCGCAGGCTCTTCGGCCAGACGGTTCCGTCGGAGCTTCCCAATAAATTTGCGATGTCGGTGCGCGATCCGCTCGGCGTTGTGGGAATGATTACGCCGTGGAATTTTCCGATGGCGATTCCGTCGTGGAAAATCATGCCCGCGCTGATTTGCGGAAACACGGTGGTCATCAAGCCGGCCGAGGACACGCCGCTTTCCACCTACAATCTCGTCCAGATCCTGATTGAATCGGGCTTGCCCGCCGGTGTTCTGAATATCGTCACGGGCATGGGGCCGGATGCGGGCGCGCCGCTCGTTACGCATCCCGGAGTAGCGGCCATCAGCTTCACGGGGTCGTCGGAAACGGGGCGCATCGTGAGCACGGCGTGCGCGCCCTTGTTCAAGCCGTGCCACCTCGAAATGGGCGGCAAAAACATTTTGATCGTGATGGACGACGCCAACCTGGAACTGGCGGTGGAAGGCGCGGTGTGGGGCGGCTTCGGCACCAGCGGGCAGCGCTGCACGGCTGCCAGCCGCGTTGCGGTGCACACGAAAATCTACCGGGAATTTCTGAATCTTTTCGCGGAGCGGACCCGGGCGCTCAAGCTCGGCGATGGACTCGATCCGGATACGGATGTGGGGCCGGTGGTCAATAAAACGCAACTGGAAATCGTGATGAAATACGTCGATATCGGCAAGAGTGAGGGCGCGCGCCTGGTGGTCGGCGGGCACCGCGCGGAAGCGGGCGAATTGGCGCGCGGCTGGTTTCACGAACCCACAATTTTTGCCGATGCGGACCCGAAGATGACCATTGCGCAAGAGGAAATCTTCGGCCCGGTGGTGGCCATGATTCCGTTTTCCTCGATGGACGAAGCGATTGAGATCGCCAACAACGTGAAGTACGGTCTCTCCGCTTCCATCTACACACGCAATGTGAATCAGGCGTACCGCGCGATGCGCGATCTCGAAACCGGAATCGTTTACGTAAACGCGCCAACCATCGGAGCGGAGATTCAGCTTCCGTTCGGAGGGACGAAGGGAACCGGCAACGGTCATCGCGAAGCCGGAACCGCCGCCATCGATTTCTATTCGGAATGGAAAACGCTCTACGTGGATTATTCCGACCGCCTGCAGCGCGCGCAAATTGATAGCGCGTAGTTCTCAGTGACTGCAAATTCCTCCTGGGAACGCCAATCTCCTGATTGGCGGTTTGAAAGACGCCAATCAGGAGATTGGCGTTCCCGGGCTTCGACCGAATGTTTTCCTGCCAAGTTCTCCGGCCTGACACATGCCACCCGTGTCCAATTTGACGGCGGCGGCTGCAACGCTTAAAATCATTGTAGACGTGTATCATCTTTGAGTCGTGTAGCCAATGTCCGAATCAGCGCCAAATAACGAACGCAACCGGCAGATTTTATCCGCCATCGTCCGCGCATACATTGAAACCGGGGAGCCGGTGTCTTCCCGTTCGATTTCGCGGCGGCACGTGGAATCGCTGAGTCCCGCGACAATTCGCAATGTGATGTCCGATCTGGAAGAGCAAGGCTTTTTGTATCAGCCACATACATCGGCGGGCCGGGTTCCTACGGCGTCGGCATACCGGTTTTTCGCGCAGCAGATTGTAGCGCGGGCCACGCTCAGCCCGGAAGATGAGGAAAGGATTCGCGGGGAATTCGCAGGGGCAGCGTCAGGCGAGGAAATAGCCGAGCGGGCCGGGCACGTGCTCGCGGAAATTTCCAAAGGGCTTGGGATCGTGGTCTCGCCCCCTATCTCGAAGACCGTGCTGGAGCACATCCGATTCGTTTTGCTGCCGGATGGACGCATTGTCGTAGTGTTGGTATCGACGGGCGGCAACACGAGGGACAAAGTGATTCGTCCCGAGCAGGCGTTCAGCCAACAGGACCTCGATCACACTGCGGAATATTTGAACCACCACTACACGGGATTTTTGCTCGAGGCGATTCGCGCCGACCTTCTCACGCGGCTGGCCAAGGAAGAGGAACAATACGCCTTGCTTGCGCGCAACGCGTTGGTCTTGTGCGATCCGGGAATGCTGGGGCAAGGCTCGGCGCAGCGCGTGTACATTGAAGGCGCGGCGCAAATGGCGGCGGCGCCGGAATTCACCGATCAATCGCAATTGCGGGACGTGCTCGCGGCCATCGAGGAAAAGCACAGGATCATCGCCCTGCTCGCCAACTGCATCGATACGCCGGACCCGGTGCATGTGCAAATTGGCGTCAAGGGAATGGACCGCGCGGGCGAACACTTGGCATTGATCAGCGCGCCCTATTCGTTCCAGGATCAATCGCAGGGAACGGTCGGCGTTCTCGGTCCCATGCGCATGCAGTATGAGCGCGCGATTACGGCCGTGGCGTTTGTGGCTCGCGCGTTCAGCGAGACTTTGGATCGGAGCTAGCCAACGTGGCGGAAGCGAAACGCGAGGTAGAAAAAGTGATTCCCATCGACGGCGTTCGCGGCGAGCGTGAGGACGATCCGCGGGCCGCTTCGGATGATCCCCCTTCCGGCGATCCGCCGGCAAGCAGCGAAACTTCTTTGGCCGAGGAACTCCAGAAGCTCAAGGCCGAGAAGGAAGAACTGCTGCAGACGATGATCCGCCGCCAGGCCGATTTTGAGAACTTCCGAAAGAGGACTGAGCGCGATCGTCTCGAAGAAGGCCGCCGCGGCGTCGAGCGGCTGATCGCCGATCTCATTCCGGTGCTGGATGCATTCGATCGCGCGCTTCAGGCGCACGACGATCCGGCTTATGAGGAATACCGCAAGGGAATCACGTTGATCCGCAAGCAGCTCTGGGATGCGATCGCGAAACACGGCGTCCAGCGCATCGAAGCGGCGGGCAAAATATTCGACCCGCACCAGCATCAGGCGATTGAGCGCCTGGAATCCAGGGATTATCCGGACGGTTTTATCGTCGCCGTATTTCAGGACGGGTACACGTTTAACGGGCGCGTTCTGCGGCCCGCGATTGTGCGCGTTGCCGTGAATTCCGAAGAAGGCGAGAACTCCAACACAAATGAAAATTAGGCCAATCGGGCGGTCCAGCCGATGAGTGAAAAACGCGATTGTTATGAAATCCTTGGCGTGGGGCGGACCGCCAACGCCGACGAGGTAAAGTCCGCCTATCGCAAAGCGGCTCTGAAGTGGCATCCCGACCGCAACCCGCACACCAAGCAGGAAGCCGAGGAAAAATTCCGCGAAGCGACGGAAGCGTATTCGATTCTCTCCGATCCGCAAAAACGCGTCACCTATGACCGCTTCGGCTATGCGGGCCTGTCCCGCGGCGGATTCGATGGCAGCGTCAATCAAACCATCTTCGACGAATTCCAGGACATTTTTGGCGACTTTTTTGGATTTGAAGATATTTTCGGCGGCCGGCGGGGTCGAAATCGCGCGCAACGCGGGGCGGACCTTCGCTACGACATGAAATTGACCTTTGAGGAAGCCGCTTCCGGCGTGAACACGAAAATCCGCATTCCGCGCCTGGAATTTTGCGAACCCTGCAACGGCACGGGTGCGAAGGCGGGCACTGGCGTCGTGGCGTGTGTCACCTGCGGCGGCCGCGGGCAGATCCATTACCAGCAGGGGTTTTTCACCATTTCGCGCACCTGCCCGGATTGCCGCGGCGCGGGACAAATCGTGCGGGAAACCTGCCCCCAATGCCGCGGGAAAGGCCGCATCGAGCGCAACAAGACCATCGATCTGAGGATTCCCCCGGGCGTTGATTCGAATACGCGCTTGCGCATTCCGGGCGAAGGCGAGCCCGGCGGGAACAACGGTCCGGCCGGCGATCTCTACGTTGTCCTGGACGTCAAACCGCACCCATATTTCGAACGCAGAGACGCGGACCTGTATTGCACCGTCCCGGTCTCGATCGTTCAGGCGGCGCTCGGGACGGAAATTGTCGTGCCGGGACTGAATGGCGAAGAGACGGTCAAAATTCCGGAAGGAACGCAGACCGGGGAGATCATTCGCCTAAAGGGAAAGGGCATGCCTGATCCGCACGGCGGAGGCAAAGGCGACCTGTACGTGAACATTCATGTGGAGATCCCCACGAAGCTTACGCGCGAGCAGCGGCGCTTGTTCGAACAGCTTGGAGCCACGCTGCCCGTGGAAAATCAGCCCGCGCATCGCGATTCCTCGCTCTTCGAAAAGGTAAAGGATATTTTTGGGTAGGACGGGCTTCAGCCTGTCGCACTTTTGCCGAGATTGCAATCCGAAAAGCGACTGGCTGAAGCCTGTCCTACTTCACTCCCAGCGCAGCCATAAAAACCTCGCGAAATCTCAAATCATCTGCGTCGATGGCGACCTGGACGTTGGCGCGGCGGTTTTTGACTTCCACGGTCCGGCCCAAGTCCCCTAACTTGTCGCTGATTTCGATTGCCAGCGGGCGGAAGGTTACGACCGCGGGATTCGCCATGGCCGCGGCCGCGAGCGAGTCCCTTGCAAAATAGAACCCCTGGCGGATTTGTTCGTGGTCCGAAGCGAGCACTTGGGCCACGAAGCTTGCAAGCGGCGTGTTGGCGTGCGACTTGAATTGCTCGAGCAGCGCCATGTCGATGGGAACACGTTGCGTGGCGTCGAGCGGTACGAGACGAATCGGCGCGCCGGAATTGAACACGATTTTCGCCGCTTCCGGGTCGATAAACATGTTCCATTCGGCGGACACGTTGTTCGTCGGGAACGCTCCGCCGTCCCCCAAATCTCCGGATACGTGGACGGCGCCGCCCAGGATAACGAGTTGCCGCCCGGTGCGGGCCGCGCGGGGCGTCTTAGAAAACACTTCAGCGAGGTTGGTGAGTGGGCCCAGCGCGAGCACTTGCACGGGGTGCGCGGCATCCAATAGACGCTTGAGCAAAAAGTCCGCGGCGCTGCGCGGCTCGACGGAACGCTTCGGCTCCGGAAGAGTGATTCCGGGGAGTTCGTCGGAAGCGCTGCGCCACTCCGCCGGAAATTCCTGGCTTCCGGAAATCGGGTTTTCACTTCCGAGGAAGACGGGGATGTCGCTTCGCCCTGCGAGTGCGAGCAGGCGCAGCACATTTCTTCCGCCGGCCGGCACGTGCGCCATGCCATTTGCGATCGTGATGGCTTCGACATGAATGTCAGGGCGCGACAACAGAAACGCGATGGCCATTAAGTCATCGGCGCCGGCGTCGGTGTCGACAATCACGGCGCGGCGAAGCGGCGAAGACCGAGGAGGCGCCTGGGCAGTGACCTGCTCCGGACAAACGACCGCGGCAATTACCAGGAGAAGAGTGGATAGGGCCGTATACAGCGAGGCGCAGGCTGGATGGGCGCGCGATGCCATCCGATTGATATAACATAGCGGCCCATGCGAAGGCGATTTTTTGTGGAAGAATTTGAGGCGGGATCCGCAACGCTGCGAGGAGAGGCGGCGCACCACCTGGGGCGCGTGCTGCGCGCGGAAACCGGGCAATTGTACGAACTGAGCGACGGGCGGTGCGTGTGGCTGGCGCGGACGGAAAGAGTTGGACGGGACGAAATTCAATTCGCGCTCGTCGAGCAATTGCCAGTCCCAGTTGATTCAGTTCGGATCGAATTGCTTCTGGCCATCGTGAAATTTGACCGGTTCGAGTGGGCGCTCGAAAAGGCAACTGAATTGGGAGCGGAAGAAATCACGCCTCTCGCGGCGGAGCGAAGCGAAAAGGGCCTGATCGCCGCAGCGGGGAAACGCGACGAGCGATGGAAGCGGATCCTCGCCGAATCCGCGCAGCAGGCGCGGCGATTGCGCATTCCGGGCTTGATGGGCGCAGCGAAACCGTGCGACGCGTTTCGGGCGTCGGATGCGCCGCTCAAACTATTGCTTTCCGAGCGGGCAGGCGCGAGGCCGCTGCGCGAAGTGCTTGAGCCGATTGTGTCGTCGCGGCGCAACGGCGATGTCGCTCGCGTGGCCATCGTCATCGGCCCTGAAGGCGGATGGACCGACGCGGAATTTGCATCCGCCGCGGCTTGTGGATTTGTGGAAGTTGCGCTCGGAGCGAATATTCTGCGCACGGAGACGGCAGTGTGCGCGGCGCTTGCGGCGGTGCAATATGCATTTGGGTCGTTCCGGCCGGGCGACGTGCATGAGGATTCAAAAACAAGTGAGTAGCAACGGTTCTTGGTGGCACAGGCTTCAGCCTGTGGGGTTTGGTCCTTGCAAGCACTAACCCCCACAGGCTGAAGCGTGTGCTACTTAAGCCCATCCCAATGGAGAATGCATGAGCGGCAAGGAGAAAGATGCGGGGGCGGAATGGGACGCGAAACTTTATAACGCGAAGCATGACTTCGTCTGGAAATTTGGGTCTGACGTGGTTTCGCTTTTGGAGCCGCGCGCGGGCGAGCGCATCCTGGATCTGGGATGCGGGACTGGGCATTTGACTGCGCAGATCGCCGAGTCTGGAGCGCAGGTTACGGGTGTGGACCGTTCCGCCGAAATGGTGGCGGCGGCGCGGCTGGCGTATCCAAATTTGAAATTTGAAATTTCAGATGCCAGAAATCTGACGTTTCGGGATGAGTTTGACGCTGTCTTCTCCAATGCGACGCTGCATTGGATTCATGAACCCGAACTCGTGTTGCAGGGCGTCTGCCGGGCGCTGCGAACAGGCGGAAGATTTGTCGCGGAACTGGGCGGCAAGGGAAATATTCGGACGATGCAGGACGCGTTTGATCTTGCTTTGGAGGAGCTTGGAGCCGCGAAGCCTGGGGAAGTCCACCCGTGGTATTACCCTAGCGTGAGCGAATACTCAACGGTTGCGGAACGGAACGGGCTCGAAGTTCGGTTCATCACTTTGTTTGATCGGCCGACGAGCCTCGCGGATGGAGATGCGGGGATGCGGAACTGGATCGCCATGTTTGGCGCGGACTACCTGGCAAAAGCCGGTGAGGCGCGGCGCGAGGAATTCCTCGGCAGAGTCGAGGAGATGCTGCGGCCTAAATTATTTCGCGACGGGCAATGGTGGGCCGATTACCGGAGGCTGCGGCTGGTGGCTTACAAATGAAAAGTTGCATTCGTTTGTGGCGCAGGCTTCCAGCCTGCGGGTTTTGGTTGATGGAAGGACTAACCCACACAGGCTGAAAGCCTGTGCCACGGGACTGGCGCGGAGCGGAAGGGCGTGGTATAAATTTAATTGTTCTCACGCAAGCACATGGAGCCGAACGCCGAAATCAGCACGACTGTCGCGCCGGCTGCGGCGCAACCGCTGCGGCGCGAGCTTCGAAGTTGGGGGCGCGATCTTGTCATTGCGCTCACCCTCGCTATCGTTATCATCATTTTCTTCTACCAGCCGGTGAAAGTCGAAGGCACCAGCATGACTCCCCTGATCTCCGATCAGGAGCGAATTTTCATCAACAAGTTCGTGTACCGGTTCGAGCCGATTGAGCGCGGCGATGTGGTCGTTTTCTGGTATCCTCTGGACCGCTCGAAGTCGTTCATCAAGCGCGTGGTCGGATTGCCGGAGGACACGGTCGAAATTCGCGACGGGCAAGTCTATCTGAACAGCAAGCGCCTGACGGAACCCTATATTCCTCCGGAGTCGGATGATTTCGGAACGTATCCGCCCACGCAAATTCCGAGCGGCGAATATTTTGTAATGGGGGATCACCGCACCAGCTCGAACGACTCGCGGATTTTCGGGCCGGTGCCGCGAAAGTTTATCTACGGCAAGGCTGTGTTTGCGTACTGGCCGGTGGATCACTTCGGTTCGATCCCGGTTTTTGCCGAATCCGTGAAATAACCCGCCTTCGCTCCGGAGATTCGCCGGCGCTACAGCGGGCTGGCCTGCCGTCGTCTGCCGCAGCGGACCAAGGCGGGAGAGAGAGGATCCACTGTCGGAAGCAGAGGCACGGAAGGGAATTCTTGCGCTCGAAGACGGGCGAATATTTCAGGGCCGCGCAGGGGGAGCGATCACCCGGCGCGGCGGCGAAGTCGTTTTCAATACCAGCCTCACCGGATATCAGGAAGTTTTCACTGATCCGAGCTACGCGGGCCAGATTGTTTGCCTGACCTATCCCCACATTGGAAACGTCGGAACGAATATCGACGATGAGGAGTCTCCGCGCCCGCACATCGAATCGCTCATCGTTCGCGAATTTTCCGCCGTCGCTTCCAACTGGCGTTCCGGCGAATCCGCGCAGAACTATCTGGTGCGGCACAACATTCCGGTTCTTTGGGATGTGGATACGCGCGCGCTCGTCCTGCACATTCGGAAAATGGGAGCGCTGCGCGGCGTGGTGTCAACCGACGGCACGCCCGCCGAGGTTCTCGTGGCCGAAGCGCGGGCCTTGCCCTCGATGGCGGGACAGGAACTCGCGAGTCGCGTTACCTGCGAACAGCAATATGGATGGGACAAGGGCTCGATTGAATTGACGGCTTCTCCGTGGCAGGAAGCGATGGGCGAGGCGCAATCGCCCGTGGAAGCGCAAAAATTTCGCGTGGTGGCCTACGACTTCGGCATCAAGCAGAACATTCTTCGCCTGCTTATCGATCACAATTGCGAAGTGACGGTCGTTCCAGCGAAAACGTCGGCGGAAGATGCGCTCGCGCTGAAACCCGACGGCGTCTTTCTGTCGAATGGCCCGGGCGATCCGGAGCCTGCTACGTACGCGATTGAAACGATTCGCAATTTGCTCGGCCGCGTGCCGGTCTTCGGAATTTGCCTGGGGCACCAACTCTGCGGGCTGGCGCTCGGAGGGAAAACATTCAAGCTCCGATTCGGCCACCACGGGTCGAATCATCCTGTGAAAAATCTCCTGACCGAGCAGGTCGAGATCACGGCGCAGAATCACGGATTCTGCGTGGACCCGGATTCGCTGCCATCGAGCGACGTCGAAGTCACGCACTTGAATTTGAACGATCACACGAATGAAGGTTTGCGGCACCGCACGCTGCCGTTGTTTTCTGTGCAGTACCACCCCGAAGCCTCGCCCGGGCCGCACGATTCGCACTATTTGTTCACGCAATTCACGGACACCATGAAAAACTGGAAATTATCCGGCGCGCTGCGGCGCGGGAGCGCCGGAAGATGAATTTGGTTTCAATTTTGGTCATGGCTACAGTTGCGGCTGGGGTCTCCGCTCAGACCCCCAACTCCTCCGAGATGCCCACGTTGGAGCGCTTGTGCGGGAAGCTGCAGCACGAAAATAGCCCTGGAAGGGGCCGGAACCTTGGGCATGTCACGGCGCACTTGTATTCGGCGCAGGGCAATGGGCAGTGCTGTGAGGGAAAGACCCCGGACGCAACAACGGAAACTAGCCATTGGGGTGGCTTTCAATTCAAATCAAAAGGATTGGCCCCCGGGCTGTATTGGCTGGAATTTGAGCCGAGCGGCCGAAAATATCAAATCCAGATTCGATATTCGCCCAAGAAGTATTCCGATCAAAAGTGCCTCGAGACACTTTGGGATGTCGACGACGCCGGGAATCTTCGTCGAGGCATTGTAATCACAGTCGACTAATTATGCCTAAGCGCGCGGACATCAAGAAAATTATGATCATCGGTTCCGGCCCGATTGTGATCGGGCAGGCGTGCGAGTTTGACTATTCCGGAACGCAAGCCTGCAAGGCGCTGCGGAGCGAAGGATACGAAGTCGTCCTGGTGAACTCGAATCCGGCGACGATCATGACCGACCCGGAAATTGCAGACCGGACTTACATCGAACCTCTCAACAAGGAATATCTGGAAAAAATTATCGCAGTGGAGAGGCCGCAGGCGCTCTTGCCGACTGTGGGCGGACAAACCGGGTTGAATCTCGCCGTGGAGCTTGCCGAGGGCGGCGTCCTCGAAAAATATGGAGTCGAGTTGATTGGCGCGTCTCTGCGCGCGATCAAAGTCGCCGAGGACCGGCTCTGGTTCAAGGACGCGATTCGCAAGGTGGGTCTCGACGTTCCGGCGTCGGCTCTGGTGAACAACGTGCAGGACGGGCTGAAGCTAGCCGACCAACTCGGCTATCCCGTCGTGATCCGGCCGTCGTTCACGCTGGGCGGGACGGGCGGATCGATTGCTTACAATCGCGAGGAATTTTCGGAAGCCATTGCCCACGCGCTGGACTCGAGCCCGGTGCACGAAGCGCTCGTCGAGGAATCGGTTCTGGGATGGAAGGAGTACGAACTCGAAGTGATGCGCGATTATCGCGACAACTTCGTGGTCATCTGCTCCATTGAAAATTTCGATCCCATGGGCGTGCACACAGGCGATTCCATCACCGTGGCGCCCGCGCAGACGCTGACAGACAAGGAATATCAGCGAATGAGAGACGCGGCGGCGGCGATCATTCGCGAAGTCGGCGTCGAGACCGGCGGATCGAATATCCAGTTCGCCATCGATCCCGCGACGGGGCGGATGATCGTGATCGAGATGAACCCGCGCGTGTCGCGCAGCTCGGCGCTGGCGTCCAAGGCCACCGGCTTTCCGATCGCGAAAATCGCTGCGCTTCTCGCGGTCGGATTGTCGCTCGACGAAATTCCCAACGATATTACGAAGAGAACGCCTTCGTGTTTCGAGCCAACGATCGACTATGTGGTAGCCAAAATTCCGAAATGGCAGTTCGAGAAATTTCACGGGGCGGATTCCACGCTCGGCACACAGATGAAGTCGGTCGGCGAAGTCATGGCCATTGGACGCACGTTCAAGGAAGCGCTGCAAAAAGGCATCCGGTCGCTTGAGCCGAGCTCGCCGTGGCGCGCGCCGGCCGATACGCCCGTGTCGCTGCTGCGCGAAAAAATCGCGACGCCGCGCCCGGACCGTATCCACTGGCTGCTTGTTGCCCTCGAGCGGGGAATTTCCGCGAAAGAAGCGGTGGAGTTGACGAAGATCGATCCATGGTTCATCGAGCAATTGCAGGAAATCATCGCGGTGAACCGCAGGCTTGCATCGGTCACGGTGGAAACGGTGCCAGAAGATTTGCTGCGTGAAGGCAAGCGCATCGGCACGAGCGACGAGCAACTCGCGCAAATGTGGAAGACCACTCCCGCGGCCGTGCGCCATCGCCGCGCCAAGGCCCACATCTCGCCCGTGTTCAAGCGCGTCGATACCTGCGCGGCGGAATTCGAGTCCTTCACGCCGTACATGTATTCGACGTACGAGGACGAGGATGAGTCCGAGCCAACCGATCGTCCGAAGATCGCCATCCTCGGCAGCGGCCCGAACCGCATCGGGCAGGGAATTGAATTTGACTACTGTTGTTGCCACGCTTCCTTCGCGCTGCGCGAGGACGGCTACGAAACCATTATGATCAATTGCAATCCGGAGACGGTTTCGACCGACTACGACACTTCGGATCGGCTCTATTTTGAGCCGCTCACGCTCGAAGACGTTCTCTCCGTCGTCGACCGCGAAAAACCGCAGGGCGTGATCGTGCAGTTTGGCGGGCAGACTCCGCTGAACCTGGCGCTGGAATTGAAGCGCAATGGCGTGCCGATCATCGGCACCGCGCCGGAATCGATCGATCTCGCGGAAGACCGCAGGCGTTTTGGCCGGCTGCTCGATGAATTGAAAATACCGCAGCCCAAGAACGGTACAGCGCTCGTGCCGGAAGAAGCGGCTCGCGTCGCGAGCGAAATCGGTTTTCCTGTACTCGTGCGCCCGAGTTACGTGCTGGGCGGGCGCGCGATGGTGATCGCTTACGATTTGAATACGGTGCAGGAATATGTGGCCCAGGCGGCGCTCATGGGCCCGGCGCGGCCTGTGCTGATCGACCAGTTCCTTGAAGAAGCGACCGAAGTGGATGTGGACGCGCTGGCCGACGGCGAGGACGTGATCATCGGCGGCGTGATGGAACACATCGAAGAGGCGGGAGTGCACTCGGGAGATTCCTCGTGCGTGCTGCCTCCGGTTACGCTTTCGCCTTCGGTGCTCGCGCGCATCCGCGACTACACGAAGCGGCTGGCCAAGGCATTGCAAGTCGTTGGCCTGATGAACGTGCAGTATGCCATCCAGCGCGACACGGTCTATGTTCTGGAAGTGAATCCGCGCGCTTCGCGCACCGTTCCGTTCGTCAGCAAGGCGACCGGCGTGCCCCTGGCGAAAGTTGCGGCGAGGCTGATGGCCGGCCGCAAACTTCGCGACATGAATCTTCCCGTGACCGTGACCGACGGCGTGGCCGAGGTTGTAGTGAAGGATTATTACTCGGTGAAATCGCCTGTTTTTCCATTCAATAAATTCCGCGGGGTGGATACTATTCTCGGACCCGAGATGCGCTCGACCGGCGAGGTGATGGGCGTGGCCAAAAGCTACGGCCAGGCCTTTGCAAAAGCGCAACTCGCCGCGGGGCAGCGCCTGCCGCGCAAAGGCTCCATCTTTTTGAGCGTGAGCGACCATGACAAGCGGCACTGCGCGCCTCTGGCCAAGGAATTGCACGCCCTCGGATTCCGCTTGATCGCGACGCGTGGCACCGCCGCGGCGCTCGAATCGGCGGGAGTTCCGGCGGAGCCGGTGTACAAAGTCAACGAAGGCCGGCCGAACATCGTGGACCTGGTGAAGACCGGAAAAGTGGACATGATCATTAACACGCCGCTCGGGCGAGAATCTTTTTACGATGAGAAATCGATCCGGCGCGCGGCGATTCGCTACAACATTCCGTGCATCACGACGCTGTCCGCCGCGAATGCGGCCGCCCGCGGCATTCGCGCGCTCGTCGAGCAAACCTTGGAAGTGTCGCCGTTGCAGTCGCTTCATTCCATGAAGGCGGGAGCGCCGTAACTGCCTTCCGCGAGCGACTGAGGCCAAGTAGCACAGCCACTCTTGGCTGTGTGGGTTTTACGATTGTCGCTAACACGTGGATTGGTGAAAGTAACGAAAACCGCACAGCCAAGAGTGGCTATGCTACACGTAACTCAAGGAAGCGCAGAAGAGGGCGGTTGAAGCCCAGGTTGCGGTGCTTACGCCCTAGCAGGCTGCTGAAAAATTCGGAAAATTTGTAACGAAGCAGCGCAGAATGCGTCCAATGCGCATGCGAGGAACCGATCAGCAGCAGAATCACGTGTTCAGCTACATTTCCCCGGAGCAGCGAGTGCGCAAAGACCATCCGCTGCGGCCCATCCGCGCGATGGTGGACGAAATCCTGAAGCAGCTTTCGCCGCAGTTCAACAAGATGTACGCGAAAGTGGGGCGCCCGTCGATTCCGCCGGAGCAGTTGTTGCGTGCGCAGCTGTTGCAGATGTTGTATTCGGTGCGCAGCGAGCGGCTGCTGATGGAAGAGATGGACTACAACATACTGTTCCGCTGGTTTGTGGGGCTGAATTTGGATGATCCGGTGTGGGACGCGACGGTGTTCACCAAGAACCGCGACCGATTGCTGGAGGCCGAGGTGGCCAAGGAATTTCTGGCGCGGGTGGTGGGGCAAGCGCGAGAGAAGGGATGGACTTCGGACGAGCACTTCACGGTGGACGGCACGCTGCTGGAAGCGTGGGCCAGCGTGAAGAGTTTTCAGCCCAAGGACCAGAAGAATGCGCCTCCGCCGGACGATCCGGGAAATCCCACGGTGAATTTTCGTCGGCGAGCAGCGCTCGAACCAGACGCACGAATCGAAAAGCGATCCCGACGCGCTTTTGGCGCGCAAAGGCGCGGGCAAGGAGGCCAAGTTGAGCTACAGCGGAAATCTGCTGGTGGAGAATCGCAACGGATTGATTGTGTCCAGCACGGGTGTGGGAAGCCACGGGCACCGCCGAGCGCGATGCAGCGATGGCCATGCTGCAGGAGGTTCCGGGAACCGGGCGGCGTGACGGTGGGCGGCGACAAAGGATTTGATACGGCGGAGTTTGTGCGCGAGTGCCGGAACATGCGCGTGACGCCGCACGTGGCGCAAAACCTGGGACGAAGAGGCGGCAGCGCCATCGATGGGCGCACGACGCGACACGCCGGGCTATCGCATCAGCCAGAAGAAAAGGAAGCGCATCGAAGAATGTTTTGGCTGGCTGAAGACGATTGCGTTGCTGCGCAAGGTGCGGCATCGCGGAACGTTGAAGGTGGACTGGATGTTTACCTTCGCTTGTGCGGCCTACAATCTGGTGCGCATGCGAAACCTGATGGCCGCCGCGGTTCCAGCGCAGTAAGTCCGGGCCGTAGTGTCTCTGCACGGCGCTGAAACGCCCACACGGGGGCCCGGCAGCTCGAACAACAGCGCGAAAAACCCCTCAAAACTCGAAAATGCCGCAAACGAGGACAGAAATTGCTCGCTCGACACAATTTTTCAGCAGCCTGCTAGACGGTTACAGTCTGAATCCGATCGAATTCCACGTCATCCAATAGCCGTTGCGAATGCGCCAAGCGGGTTTGCTGTGCGGACATAAGGATGGAACGCCTGATGGAGTGTAGCTGGATCTCACCGGCCGAATTGCCTGGAACCACGGACCTCTATTCCGCATTTCTTTCCGATTTTTCCCGCGTCTCTGATTTTTATCGCCACCCCCCAACCACGAATGGAATCGACGATTCGATCCGTGAGATGCGGCTCGAGGACTCGGTTCGCCGCGCGGTCGTCGAAGTTCTGATGAACCAGAATCGGTCGTTGGGCGTGGACGAAGCGACGATTCGAAATCTGGACCGGTTGCGGGACGGCGCATTCGCTGTGGTGACAGGGCAGCAGGTCGGTTTGTTTGGCGGCCCTGCGTACAGCATCTACAAGGCGCTTACGGCCATTCACGTGGCGCGCGAATTGACCGAGCGCGGCGTAATCGGTGTCCCGGTTTTCTGGCTCGCGACCGAGGACCACGACCTCGCGGAAGTGGATCATTGTTTCTTCCCCAAGCGCGGCGGCTTCGAGCGTTTCGATCTGGCAACCTCTGGTCCTGCCGACCGGCGCGTTGGCGACATTCACCTGGGCGACGCGATTCGTGGCCTTTCGGCGCAATTGGCCTCGCTCCTCGAGGGATCATGCGCCGAAGAAGTCGCCAGGTGGATCACCGAAAGTTATGCGCCCGAAGAGTCGTTCGGTTCCTCGTTCGGGAAATTGATGGCGCGCATTTTCGCCGGGCGTGGCCTTATTTTTCTCGATCCCATGTCGCCGGACTTGCATCGTTTGTCCTTGCCAACCATGTTGCGCGCGGTGCGGGAACACAAAGCCCTTGCCTCTGAACTTGTGGCGCGATCCGAGGCTCTCGAAAAGGCCGGCTTTCACGCGCAGGTAAAGGTCGCGGAGCAAAGCACGCTTGTCTTTCGCATTGTCAGCGGGCAGCGGGTAGCCCTTCGGCCGGTCAATGGCGGGCTTGCGGCCGGGGACAAAACGGAATCGATCGACGAGACGCTCAAAGCCATGGAAGAGCGCCCGGAAGATTTCAGTCCCAGCGCGCTGCTTCGACCCGTGATTCAGGACACGCTGCTGCCGACGGTTGCTTTCATCGCGGGCGCCGCGGAAGTGGCCTACCATGCGCAGACTTCGCTGATTTATAAGAAGCTTCTCGGCCGGGCGCCTGCAGTCTTGCCGCGCGCCAGTTTCACGCTCGTGCCTTCGCACGTTTCCAACCTGCTCAAGAAATATAATCTGGACGTGAGGGAAATTCTTCAAGGGCGCCACAAACTCCGCGCGCGCCTGGAGGCCGAGGCGTTGCCGCAAGCGCTGTACCGCGCGTTTTGACGAGGGCGAACAAGCGATCAAAACTCTTGTCGATGGCCTGCGCGAACCGATCGCCAAGCTGGACCAGACGCTGCTGGGCGCGCTCGACAACGCCTCCGAGAAAATGCTGTATCAGCTTGCCGGGTTGCGCGCAAAAGCCGGCCGCGCCGAAGGTTTTCGCACCGGCGTCCTGAATACGCATGAGAACGAAATCGCCATTTCGCTGCTTCCCAACAATGGCTGCAGGAACGGTCCTTCGGCTTGCTTACCTTTCTCGCTGCGGAGGGACCTGAACTTCTCGATCACCTCGACCGCCACATCAAGGCGGGAACAGGGGAGCATTGCTTCCTTTTCCTTCAACCTGCGGCGAAGTAGAGGTAGCGCAGACTTCACAGGCTGCGGAAAAACTCAGAGCGCTGTCATTCTGAGCGAAGCGAAGAATCTCTCCTTGTTTTTTTATACTTAAATCGAAGAGAGATTCTTCGCTTCGCTCAGAATGACAAAAAAAGGCATCTTTTCCGCAGCCTGTTCAATCTGTGGAGTTCCATTTGATCTTGGCGGGCGCGAGCGGCCTGGGCTGGTTGGCGGAAACCCACAGACTGAAGTCTGTGCTACTTGGCCCCCTATGTATTTTTCGCCGCAACATCACAAGAATGGCGTGAGGACCAAGAGTTCCGGAGTATGCTGGCGTGGTAAGATTTTCAATCAGCGGCCATATTTCAAGCTCGTGAGCGGAGGATTTGTCCGATGAAACTTACTCCTGGAAAACGCAAGGGACTCGAAGCGGTATCGGATTCGCGCGGCGTGATCGCCGCGGCGGCCATGGACCAGCGCGGCTCGCTGAAGAGCGCGATCGCCAAGGACAAGGGAATCGATAAGAAAGCCGTCACGAACCAGATGATGGCGGAATTCAAGGAAGCGGTCACGCGCGTTTTGACCCCGCACGCCACCGCCATTTTGCTCGATCCCGAATACGGCCTGTCGGCGGCCAAGGAGCGCGCCAAAAATGCCGGCCTGCTGCTGGCCTATGAAAACAGCGGCTATGACAACACGCAGCCCGGCCGCCTTCCTGACTTGCTGGATCACTATTCCGTGCGCCGCCTGGTTGCCGATGGCGCCGATTGCATCAAGATTCTGCTCTACTACACGCCGTTTGATTCGGCGGAAATCAACGATGTGAAGCACGCCTGGGTCGAGCGCATCGGCGCCGAATGCGTGGCCGCCGACGTTCCATTCTTCCTGGAATTCGTGGGATACGAAGAGGGCGCCGACGAAAAGGGACTGGAATTCGCGAAAAAGAAACCGGAAGTCGTTACCCGCAGCATGGAGGAATTCAGCAAGCCGCAGTACGCGGTCGATGTGTTGAAAGTCGAAGTTCCCGTGACGATGGCGTTCGTCAAGGGCACGCGTTCGTGCAAGGGCGATTTCGCCTACACGCGCGACGAAGCCAAGGATCATTTCCGCAAGGCCGCGGCCGCCGCGAAGAAGCCGTTCATCTATCTTTCGGCCGGCGTCAGCAACGACACGTTCACCGAAACGCTAGATCTGGCATCCGAAACGGGCGTGAATTTTTCGGGCGTCCTCTGCGGCCGCGCCACCTGGAAGGACGCGATGCCCGTCTACGCAAGCAAGGCGTGAAGGCCCTCGAAGACTGGCTGAATGACCAGGGCGTGAAGAACATCAAGAACGTCAACGGCCGGCTGACGGCGGCCAAGCCGTGGTTTTCGTTCTACGGAGTCACGTCGGCTTCGGCATTGGCGTAGAGCTGTTGTAACTAGCACGGGCAATGAATCCCTTGCTTTCCAAAAGTCCCGGAGGGTCGGCATTCCGTGGCGCACAGCTTGAGCTTGTGGGAAACGTGCACACCATTGCAAACCAGTCCCGCCAGCGGACGGCACGAAGGGCTCACCTGTGAAATCTAGCCTGCCTCAGTGGCCCGCTCAAGCGAGCGCCCTCGGTCGCTCCTGTGCTAAATTCAACGGCAGATGACGCGACTCGGCGTATACGTGCAGGTTCCGTTCTGCCAGACGAAGTGCACCTACTGCAACTTCCACACGGGTGTGTTTTCAGCGGAATTGTACGCGCCGTATGTCAAGGCAGTTTGCCGTGAGATCGCCGAATTCCCGCGCCTGCTCCAGGAAAATGGAATCGCGGACGTCCCGGAAGCGGTGGTCGACACCGTATATTTCGGCGGCGGAACGCCCAGCCTTCTTGAACCCGCGAGCCTCAGCGCAAATCATCGACGCGATTCGCGCTTCGTTTCCGTCGCAATTCGAGGAAGTGACGCTCGAAGCCGACCCGGAAACCATCTCCTCCGAAAAAGCGGCCGCGTGGCGCGAAGCCGGATTCAACCGCATCAGCATGGGCGTCCAATCCTTCGACGACGCGGAATTGCGCGCCGCGGGCCGGATGCATCGCCGCGCCGATGTTTTCCGGCGCAGCGAAAATTCTGCGCGCCGCCGGGTTTCGGCAATCTCAGCTTCGATTTGATTGCCGGACTCCCGCATCAGACCGATCGCAGCTGGGAGGATTCGGTCGAGCAGTTGCTGCACTTGCGGCCCGAGCACGTTTCGATCTACATGATGGAAATTGACGAGGGCAGCCGCCTGGGGCTGGAAGTCCTGCAAAGCGGCGAGCGCTATTCCGCCAAGGCGCTGCCCTCCGACGATGCGATGGCCAATTTTTACGAGCACGGCTGCCGGCGAACTTGCCGCCGCGGGCTACGAGCACTACGAGATTTCGAATTGGGCGCTTGCCGGGTTTCGAATCGCGCCACAACCTGAAATATTGGCGGCGCGAACCCTATTTCGGGTTTGGCGCGGGCGCGCATTCGTTTAACGGCTCGCAGCGCTGGGCCAATGCGCACGATCCTGCCTCCTACGCGGATTCCGTCCTGCAAGGGCCGTTTTCCCGTCGAACAGCTCGAAACCGTGACGCACGGCCAGGCGCTCGAAGAAGAGCTGTTCCTGGGGTTGCGGCAGCTTGCAGGGATCGATTTAAGCGGCATCGAGTCAAAGTACGGAGCAAGTCTTGCGCCCTCGCGTGGAGGAACTCGTTGCGCAAGGCCTGGTCGAATGGGACGGCCCGCGGCTGCGGCTTTCGCCGGACCGTTTGACTGTTTCGAACGAAGTGTTTGTCCATCTTTTGGAGTAACTGGAGAAGGAAAGCCGTCATGAACATGGCACGTGGCCCGTTGCTTTCGAACGCCATCGCGCCAATGCCGGGCATGCTCGCTTGCGACGCTTGCGATCTTCGCTGCCATCGCTCCCGTGGCGATACGGGCAGACGGAGGCCGCCAAAGGCGAAAGCTTCTCCCTCGGCACGAAGTATGCCAGTCCCGCGCCCACGGTCGCCGAGGCGGAGCGATTCATTTCGCAAGCGGAGAACCGCCTGCTGGACCTGTGGATCAAGAGCGGCCGCGCTTCCTGGGTCGCGGAAAATTTCATCACGGACGATACCGAAGCGATTTCTGCGGACGCCGACGCGGCCGTGAAAGCGGCGACGGCCGATCTCGCTCACCAAGCCAAGCGGTTATGAAAAGCTTCCGTCTGCCGCCGGACGTGGCGCGCAAATTCAAGCTTCTGAAATTGTCGGTCGATATTCCCGCGCCGCGCGATCCTGCCGCGCAGGCGGAGCTTGCCAAGATCGCTGTTTCGCTCGACGGCGACTACGGCAAGGGCAACGTGGTGCCCGGACGACAAGAAAGGAAAATTGCAAGGAATTGCCGGACATCGAAAAAATCATGGCCACCAGCCGCGATCCGCAAGAACTTCTGAACGCCTGGGAAGGCTGGCACGCCATCGCGCCGCCCATGCGCGAGCGGTACACGCGCCTGGTGGAACTTGCCAATCAGGGCGCGCGGGAAATGGGTTTTGCCGATGTGGGCGCCATGTGGCGTTCGAACTACGACATGCCGCCGGATGATTTCGCCAGGGAGCTCGACCGCCTGTGGGCAGCAGGTCCGCCCGCTGTACGTTTCGCTGCACGCCTACGTTCGCTGGAAGCTGGCCGAGAAATACGGCAAGGACGTGGTTCGCGAAGATGCGCCGATTCCCGCGCACCTGCTCGGCAACATGTGGGCGCAGGAATGGAACAACATTTATCCGCTCCTCGCGCCGCCGAATGCGGACTCCGGGCCGGACGTCGCCGCGGCGCTGCGCGCGAAAAATGTGGACGCGAAAGGAATGGTCCGCTACGCGGAGGGATTTTTCACATCGCTCGGCTTCGAGCCGCTGCCCGCAACGTTTTGGGAACGCTCGCTGTTCACGAAGCCGCGCGACCGCGAGGTCGTTTGCCACGCCAGCGCCTGGGAGCATCGACTTCAAGGACGACTTGCGAATCAAAGTCTGCATCGAGCCCACGGCCGAGGATTTCACCACCGTTCACCACGAGCTCGGCCACAATTTCTATCAGCGCGCGTACAACAAGCTGCTCGCCGCTGTTTCAGAATAGCGCGAACGACGGATTTCACGAAGCCATCGGCGACACCATCGCGCTCTCGGTCACGCCGGAATATCTGAAACAAATTGGCCTGATCGATTCCGTTCCGCCGCCTTCGGCGGACATCGGCCTGCTGCTCGATCGCGCGCTCGACAAAGTGGCTTTCCTGCCGTTCGGCTTGCTGGTGGACGAGTGGCGCTGGAAAGTTTTCTCCGGAGAAATCAAGCCCGCGGATTACAACAAATCCTGGTGGGAGCTCCGCCGGAAATATCAGGGCATCGCGCCGCCTGTCGCTCGCAGCGAAGCCGATTTCGATCCCGGCGCGAAATATCACGTGGCCGCCAATGTTCCCTACGCGCGCTATTTCCTCGCCACGATTTTGCAATTCCAATTTCATCGCGCCTTGTGCAAGGAGGCGGGGTACACGGGCCCGCTGCATCGCTGCTCGATCTACGGAAACAAAGCCGCGGGAGCGAAGCTCGCCAAAATGCTGGCCATGGGCGCGAGCCGCCCGTGGCCGGACGCGCTGGAAGCCCTGACCGGGCGAGCGGCAGATGGATGCCACCGCCATGCTCGATTATTTCGCGCCGCTCAAGAAGTGGCTCGACGAGCAAAATGCGGGGCACCAAGTGGGCTGGAATTAAGTAGCACACGCTTCAGCTTGTGGGGTTTCGTGGCAACTGGGCGCGACCCTGGTAGGACCAACCCCCACAGGCTGAAGCCTGTGCTACTGAACCCTTGCGTCTTCGGAACTTCTCGCAAGTCTCGCAAAAAAGCCCGCTCATGCCTGTGGTATAAAGGAATTGAGCGCTGTTGAGGCGCTGTTTTCCAGAGGGCCTGTGGACTTCTCCTTCACCGACGAACAGCAGCAACTCCGGCGCAGTGTGCGCGAATTCGCCGAGTCGGAAATCGCCCCGCATGTGATGGAATGGGATGAAGCCTCGCAGTTTCCGTCCGAGCTGATTCCGAAGCTCGCGGAAATGGGCCTGATGGGCGTGATTTTTCCGGAGGAATACGGCGGCGCGGGTCTCGGCTACATCGAGTATGCCACGGTCATCGAGGAACTTGCGCGCGTCGATGGCTCGATCGGACTGATCGTCGCGGCGCACAATTCGCTGTGCACCAATCACATCTACAAATTCGGCACGCCGGAGCAGCGCAAGAAATATGTCACGCCGCTGGCGCAGGGGAAAAAACTCGGCTGCTGGTCGCTGACCGAGCCGCAAGCGGGCTCCGACGCCGGGGGCGCGCGGACCACCGCGGTGCGCAAGGACGGCGGCTGGGTTCTTAACGGCTCGAAAACATTTATCACCAACGGCCACTACGCGGATGTTTGCGTGGCCATGGCCGTTACCGACAAGCCCAAGGGAACGAAAGGAATTTCCGCATTCATCGTGGAGAAGGGCAACCCGGGTTTTCGCGCGGGCAAAAAGGAAAACAAGCTGGGCATGCGCGCGAGCGACACTTCCGAAGTGATTTTCAGCGATTGCTTCGTGCCGGGCGGAAATCTGCTGGGCAAGGAAGGCCTCGGATTCGTGAACACGTTGCAGGTGCTGGATGGAGGCCGAATTTCGATTGCCGCGCTGGCGCTCGGGATGGCGCAGGGCGCTTACGAAGCCGCCGCCAAGTATGCGAAGCAAAGAAAGCAATTTGGGAAAGCCATCAGCGAGTTTCAAGCCATTCAATTCAAGCTCGCCGACATGGCCACCGAAATCGACGCCGCGCGCTGGCTGGTTTACCGCGCGGCATGGCTCGCGGACCAGAAAGGCCCGCGCTTCACCAAGGAATCCAGCATGGCGAAACTGTACGCGAGCGAAGTCGGCGTGCGCGTGGCGAACGAAGCCGTGCAGATTTTCGGCGGATACGGATTCGTGAAGGACTATCCCGCCGAAAAATTTTACCGGGACTCCAAACTCTGCACCATCGGAGAAGGCACCAGCGAAATTCAGCGCATGGTGATCGCGCGGCAGATTCTGGACGCGCGCTGATTCTGAATCGGTCGCGTCTCAAGGTCATTCCGTCATCCACTTTCACAATTCATGATCAAAAAGCCGTCGTATTCGTTAGAATTCATATCCGATGAAAATCACGCAGGGACTCTTCGAAGCGCAGCGTGACCCCAAGTTCGGAGTCTCTAATCCGGAACGGATGCGTAAGGATTTCTGGGAGTGGATGATTCGGGGCGACCCAGGCACTCTCCGTGGCGCGCAGGATTCTTCTGGTGCTCCCGATCCAACGCGCAAAGTGCCGCCGAACGCCCCGTTCGGCCCCTACCAAGCTCGCAAATTATTTAATGTCCCACCCGAGCGGTGTGACGGGCCGATTTGGACATTTGATCGTATGGGTGCCAGTCGCACGGAGCTGCCTGACGGGCGGACGATCTTTGTCGGCGGGGAACACGAGGATTTCTACGACCAGGACTTCCGCATTTACAACGATGTTGTGGTTTTTCGATCCGGAGAAATTGAAATTTACGGCTATCCAAAAGACATTTTCCAGCCAACAGACTTCCATACGGCAACCGTAATCGGCGACGTTATTCTTATCATTGGTTGTGTGGGATACCCCGCGGACCGCCGCAGTGGGGAAACACCGGTTTACGGACTCAATCAGAACGGATATCGGATTTCGGCGATGCAGACTTTTGGAGAAATGCCCGGCTGGATTTCAAGCCATGAGGCGCACGCAGGGCCGGAGGGGCGCATTACCGTCAGTGGTGGATCAGTCTTCGTGGAGCAAGGTGGGGAATGGCGGTTTCGGAGGAACTTCGACGAATACGAGCTTGATCCTAGCTCGACTAGTTTGGCGGCGCCTCACCAATCGGAATTGGCGGCAGTTCCAAATCCGGCAGGAGGATCGGCCGGTATTCATGTTGGAAGATCGCCCCGAGCCGAAATCACTTGTTCCCAGCGGCATCGAGTGTAGCGTAGTGGATTACGATGAATGGAATCAATGCCTGATCAGAGTCGAGGGGATACAGGTTTCATTGACCGTCGGGGTCGCTCGCATTGAGATTGTCATCGAGGGCAATCTTCCCGAGGAGAAGTGTATGCGCATTGCCCAAGGTGTCCTGACCAGGGCCGAAGAGACCACCCATCGAAAGTGCATCCTTGAATTGCTATAGTAGCGCGGTCATCAATTCGATCCGGATTTGAAAAGCTTTTCTTACGAGACATGATCGTGCCGACGAAATTAGATTCTGTCACACTCCAAGAATGGGCCGAGCAAATACGCGCTGGAGATGTTCGCGCAGTTTCCCGCGCGATCACGGCGATTGAGGACCACGACCCGCAGGCGGAAGATCTGTTGCAGCGAATTTTCCCCGATACCGGGCAATCCTTTGTGATTGGAGTGACAGGCGCGCCCGGAACAGGGAAGAGCACGCTGGTCGACCGCCTGGCCGCCTATTATCGAGCGCAAGGAAATCACGTTGGAATTATTGCGGTTGATCCGACGAGTCCTTACACGGGCGGCGCAATTCTCGGCGACCGCATACGGATGCAAGGGCATGCCAGCGACCCGGGGATTTTCATCCGCTCGATGGCGACGCGCGGATTTCTCGGCGGCTTGGCGCGAACGACGGGCGATGTCGCGCTGGTCCTCGACGCCGCAGGAAAACAATACGTGCTCGTCGAAACCGTGGGCGTGGGCCAGGATGAAGTGGATATTGTGCGCCTCGCGGACTGCACGCTGGTCCTGCTCGTACCCGGCATGGGCGACGACGTGCAAAATATGAAGGCCGGGCTGATGGAGATTGCGGACATTTTCGTGCTGAACAAATCGGATCGCGAAGGCGTGGATCGCCTGGAGGCGGAGCTGGAAGCGATGCTTCAACTCGCCCCGGAACGCGACGGCTGGAAGCCGACGATTGTTCGCACCGTGGCCACGGAAAATAAGGGCGTGGACGAACTTGCCTCGGCGATTGCCAAGTACCGGGAACGCTTCGGCAACAGCGCGGAGCGCCAGGAACGGAAAATCGAACACTGGAGGTCGCGGCTTCTTGCGCTCGCCGGGGAAGCTGTTTTGAAACGTGCTGTTTCCGGCGCGGATGGTGAAGCCGCGCTCGACAGATTGGCGCGCGAAGTAGCCAATCGCGGAAAGGATCCGTACGCAGCCGTTCGCGAATTGCTCGCGCGCGCGGACGGCGCGCGGAAAAGCGCATGAAACTCGGCGACCTGGAATTCTGGCTGCTCACGGATGGCACGTTCCGGCTCGACGGCGGCGCGATGTTCGGCGTGATCCCCAAGCCGATGTGGGGAAAAGTTGCGCCGGCCGACGCGCGCAATCGCATCCTCATGGCCATGAATTCGCTGCTGATTCGCACGGCGGAAAAATGGATTCTGGTCGAGACCGGCGCGGGAGACAAATGGGACGCGAAGCGCTCGGACATTTACGCGTTTGATGGTCCGCCCCGGCTGCCGGACAAGCTTGTGACGCACGGCGTTCCACCGGAAAAGATCGACATCGTCATCAACACCCATCTTCATTTCGATCATTGCGGATGGAATACGCGCATGGTGAACGAGGAAGCGGTCCCGACGTTCCCGAACGCTCGCTACTATGTGCAGCGCGGTGAATTCGAGCACGCCAAAGCGCCAACGGACCGCGACCGCGCCAGCTATTTTCTGGAGAACTTTTTGCCGATGGAGAAATCGAGGCAATGGTTGCTGCTCGATCGAGATACAAAAATCGTTCCGGGCGTGGAAGTGATTCGTGCGCCGGGCCACAATGCCGACATGATGTGCGTCCGCTTGACCGGCGGCGGCAAAACAGTTTTCTTCACCGCGGACCTGGTTCCCACGGCGGCCCATATCCCATTTCCCTGGATCATGGGTTACGATCTGTACCCGCTCACGACGCTGGAGAACAAAAAGAAATGGTTATCTCAAGCGGCGCGCGGCGAGTGGCTCGTGATTTTCGGGCACGAGTCGAGGACTCCGGCGGGTTATTTGCGCGAGCGCCAAGGGAAATACGAACTTGAACCGGTGATGATCGACGTCTAAATCCGCATTTACGCGAGGACATGGGAATGGCAAAGAGGGCGCAGACAGCAAAACGGCGAGGAACAAGCACCGACGTGGTCCGCATCGGCATTATCGGCGGCAGCGGTCTTTACAACATGCCCGGGCTCGAGAAGCCGCGCGAGGTGCGCGTCAAGACGCCGTTTGGGAATCCGAGTGACGCGCTCGTCGTAGGCACGCTCGAAGGTAAGCGCGTCGCCTTCCTTGCCCGGCACGCGCGCGGGCATCGTTTCCTTCCGACGGAAATCAACTACCGCGCCAACGTTCATGCGATGAAGCAACTGGGCGTGGAGAGAATTATTTCCGTGAGCGCCGTCGGCTCGTTGCAGGAAGATTTGAAGCCGCTCGATTTTCTGATTCCCGACCAGTTCTACGATCGCACGCGCCACAGGGTCTCCACTTTTTTTGGCGACGGCGTAGTCGCGCACGTGGGCTTCGACAAGCCGGTCTGTTCGGTGCTCGCGGGAGTTCTCGGCGCCGCCTGCGACTCCGCCAAAGTGCGTGTCCACCGCGGCGGCACATACATCTGCATGGAAGGGCCGCAATTTTCCACCCTGGCCGAATCGCACGTGTACCGCCAGTTGCGTTTTGAAGTGATCGGCATGACCAACCTGACCGAAGCCAAGCTCGCGCGCGAAGCGGAAATTTGCTACTCCACGGTCGCGATGATCACGGACTATGATTGCTGGCATCCCGATCACGCTTCTGTCACTCTCGAAGAGATCATTTCCAATTTGAACAAGAACGCGGAAAACGCGCAGAACGTGATCCGCGAAGCCGTCCGCGCCATCCCCGCTGAACGCTCGTGCAAATGCGGCCGCGCCCTCGCTCACGCGATCATTACCGATCCCGCCGTGATTCCGGCCGCGGCGCGCAAGCGCCTGAACGTGATCGCCGGAAAATACCTGACGCCAGGAGCCCGCTGAAAATGTCCTTACTCGTCGTTGGATCGGTTGCGTTCGATGCCGTGGAAACTCCGCATGGCAAGGTGGACCGCATGCTCGGCGGCGCCGCCACGTATTTTTCCGTTGCCGCAAGCTATTTCACGCACGTCAATCTGGTCGGAATCGTCGGCATCGATTTCACCGATAAAGACGAGTCGATCTTCAAAGGCCGTCGCATTGATACCCAGGGCCTGGAACGAGCGGATGGAAAGACTTTCTTTTGGGCGGGCAAATACAGCGAAAACATGAACGAGCGCACGACGCTTGCCACGGAATTGAACGTGTTTGCGGAATTCAGGCCGCGGTTGCCCGAACCGTACCAATCCTCGACGCACATTTTCCTCGCCAACATCGATCCGACGCTGCAAGCCTCGGTGCTGCACCAAGTCAAGCGCCGAGCGAGGGTGGTCGCGCTCGACACCATGAATTACTGGATCGAGCGCACGCCCGCGGAATTGCGCGAGACGCTCAAGCATACCGACATCCTGGTGATCAACGACTCGGAAACGCGCCAGCTCTCGAACGAGCACAATTTGTTGCGCGCCGCCCGCCATATTTTCAAGCTGGGCCCCAAAGCGCTGGTCATCAAGCGCGGCGAATACGGCGCCATGCTGGTCCATCAAGATCGAACGTTCAATGTGCCCGCGTTCCCGCTGGAACAGGTGCATGACCCCACCGGCGCGGGGGATTCGTTCGCAGGCGGCTTCATGGGGTATCTCGCGACGGCGCGCAAGGTGGACGATGCAGCGCTGCGCCGCGCCATGGTCTATGGTTCGGTGATGGGCAGCTTTGCGGTCGAAAAATTCGGACTGGAGCGCCTGCGGGCGTTGAAAAAGTCGGAAATCAGCGCCCGGGCTCGCCATTTTCACAAGATGACGCAATTCACCCTGTAACGGGCCTTGCGCTAGCTCAGGCCGAATTGCAATCGGAGCAACATTCGATGCGTTGAATGGGCTTGCGCTTAGCTGGCCCGTTGTATACTTCCTTTTTGCCGCCCCCTTCCATGCCGAAACCTCGCAAGCCGCTGGCGCTCGTCCCGGGGAGCACGATTGCCGTGGTCGCGCCGGCAAGTTCCGCGAAGGAAGAACGCATCCAGCGCGGCTGCGAAACTTTGGAGCGGCTCGACTACCGGGTGAAAAGATACGCGTCGAAAAGCAAGCCGGAGGGATATTTTTCGGGGCCACTCGCGGAGCGGCGCAAACACTTGCAAGATGCTTTGACGCGCCGCGAGCTACGCGCGGTCTTGTGTACCCGGGGCGGATACGGCAGCGCGGAGATTCTGGACGGGCTCGCCACGGCGCGCCTCAAACAGGCCAGGATATTTTGCGCGTTCAGTGATCTGACGTCGGTCCACATTTATCTGTGGCAGAAGCTTCGCTGGGTCACGTTTTACGGGCCGCTGGTGGCCGGGGGATTCGACGCCGGTCCAAATGCGACGGGCGGCTTCGATCCGGACACATTCATGTGGGCGATGACGGCGACCAACAGCGGCTGGACCGCGCCGCTCGAAGGCGAAACGTTCACGCGCGGCGCTGCCGAGGGAACACTGCTCGGCGGCTGCATCACATTGATCGAAACTTCGATTGGCACGCCGTGGGAGCTCGATACGCGCGGCTCTATCTTATTGCTTGAGGACCGGGGAGTGAAACCATACCAGCTCGATCGCTCGTTGTTGCACATGAAGCAGGCGGGAAAATTTGAAGGTGTGCGCGGGATCGTCCTCGGAGAATTTCCCGAGTCTGACCCTCCCGAAGGCAGCTCCGTGACGGTCGCCGATGTTTGCCGGCGCATTCTCGGCCCTCTGCGCATTCCGGTGGTCTACGGAGCGCCGGTGGGCCACACAACGCGCCCGATGCTGACCATTCCGCTCGGCGTTCGGGCGAAACTTCAGGCCTCGGGCGAAGGGCGTCTCGAAATTCTTGAACCGGCGGTGCGCGCATGACGCGTCCCATGCATTTTCATCTTTCGGGAATAGGCGGCGCGGCCATGGCGCCGCTCGCCGGAATGCTGGCCGAGAGCGGGCATCGCGTGACGGGCTCGGACGCGGGCGTCTATCCGCCCGCATCGACGCTGCTCGACAGCCTGGGGATCCGCTGGACGAACGGCTTCGACGCCGCCAATCTCGATCCTGCGCCGGACATCGTCGTCCTCGGCAATGCATTGTCACGCGGCAACCCGGAAGTCGAAGCTGTGCTGGATCGCAAAATTCCGTACCGGTCGCTTCCGCAAACGCTCGAGGATTTTTTTCTGCCTGGCCATGACTCGCTCGTCGTCACCGGCACGCATGGAAAAACTACGACCACGTCCATGCTCTCCTGGATTCTGCATCACGCCGGGCGGCATCCGAATTTCCTGATCGGCGGCGTGGCCGAAAATTTCGGGCGCAGCTTCGGCCTGGGCGGCGGGGACGAATTTGTGCTCGAGGGCGATGAATACGATTCCGCGTTTTTCGACAAAGGGCCGAAATTTCTGCACTATCATCCGCAGGAAGTGATCATCACATCGCTCGAATTCGATCACGCGGACATTTACGACAATCTTGCCGCCATCGAGCTGCAATTCCGGCGCATGGTGAATCTGGTGCCACGGCGCGGGCGAATCGTGGCCTGGGGAGAGAGCGAAACCGTTCGAGGCGTTGTGCAAAAAGCATTCTGTCCCGTCGAGACGTACGGCTTCACGCCCGGAGTAGATTGGCTCGCCGGCGACCTGGAAATTACCGACGGCGAGACGCGCTTCCGTGTTTCGCGCCAAGGAAACGAAGTAGCACGCGTCAGGATGTCCCTTGCCGGCCGCCACAATGTCTTGAACGCGGTTGCGGCCATCGCGATAGCGCACGGCCGCGGTGTCAGCGGCGAAGCGATTGCCGACGCGATGGCGGAGTTTCGCGGCGTCCTGCGGCGCCTGGAAGTGAAAGGGGAATCGTCCGGCGTGCTGGTCGTCGATGATTTCGCGCACCACCCGACGGCGATCCGCGCGACGATTGATGCGGCGCGGCATCGCTGGCCCGGCCGGAGATTGTGGGCGGCGTTCGAGCCTCGTTCGAATACCATGCGGCGCAAGGTATTCGAAAGCGATCTGGCCGCTTCTCTCGCGTCAGCGGATGCCGCCGTCCTCGGCTCTGTGAACCGGGCAAATCTTCTGAGCGATGAGGAGAGAATGTCTCCTACTCGCGTTCTTGAAACCATCCGCTCCTCTGGCCGCAGGGCGGAAGGATTTGATTCCGCCGAAGAGATTGCGGAATATCTCGCCGCCGAAACGCGGCCCGGCGATCTCGTCCTCGTGATGTCCAACGGCAGCTTTGACGGGCTCTGCGGAAAACTGCTCGGCAAGCTGCAGGAACGCAGCGCCCCTGTGGGGAAATTGAAGGCATGAATTTACGCCCTCGCTTCTGGCCGCGCGCCGCAATCCTGGCGGCAGTTTTCTATTTTGCATCGCCTGCGCAGGCCACGATCGATTACACGGTTTCACTGTCTCATCCCGAGAGGCACATCTTTGGAGTGACGATGCGCATCCCCAAGGTGCGCGATCAAGTGACGCTCCAAATGCCCGCGTGGAACGCCCTCTACCAGATTCGCGATTTTTCCTCGCACATGATGCAGGTCACCGCCACGGACGAGGAGGGTCATCCGCTCGCGTTGCGGAAGCTTGACAAAGATACCTGGAGCGTCTCGGGGAACGGCACCGTTACCGTGAGTTATCCCATCTTGTGGGACGAGCCGGGGCCCTTTTCATCGCAGTTGAACGCAGATCACGCGTTTGTCAATTTCGGCATGGTCTTGTTGTATGTGACGGATCGCCGGGCCGAGGACGCTAAAGTGGCATTTGATGACGTGCCCGAGGGCTGGCGCGTGGCGGTCGAGCTGGATACTGCCGGAGCCGCCGCGGGCCATCACTCGGGCGACTATCTTGCCCCGAGCTACGACGCGCTCGTTGACGCGCCGGTGGAAATCGGTCATTTTGACGAATTTCGGATGGAAGCGGGCGGAAGGCCCGTTCGCATCGTCATTCACGGCGATCACGGCGATCGCTCGCGGCTTGTGGAATCGCTGAAACGCATAGTCGATTACGATGTTTCGCTTATGGGCGGGGCTCCGTTTCGAGAATATCTTTTCCTGTTTCACGTGGGGAATAATTTCGGAGGCGGCGGGATGGAGCACATGAATTGCACCGCCATTTCCGCCGACGTTCCGGCGCAATTGCCCAGCTACTCGGCGCATGAGTTTTTTCACGCCTGGAACGTGAAGCGCATCCGGCCGCAGTCTCTGGAGCCGGTGGATTACAGCAAGGAAATGTGGACGCGCTCGCTCTGGTTCGCCGAAGGCGTGACCAACACGTACGGATCCTATGCGCTCGAGCGCACGGGGCTGTGGTCCCCGCAGCAGTTTTACGCCAACCTGGCGGACGAGATCAGGGAACTTCAGTCCCGCCCCGCCCACCGGTGGCAAAGCGTGGAGCAATCGAGCCTCGATGCGTGGTACGAGAAATATCCGCTTTACAATCGCCCTGAGGAAAGCATTTCGTACTACAACAAGGGGCAGATCATAGGCGTCCTGCTTGATATCCTGATTCGTGACCGGACCGACAACCGGGCCGGCCTCGACGATGTCTTGCGAGCGCTCAATGCGGAGTACGCGAAAGTGGGGCGTTTCTATGAGGAAAGCGAAGGCTTGCGCGCCGTAATGGAAGAAGTGATTCGCAAGAAGGCGCCGTCTGCGGATTCCGACCTGAGCGACTTCTTCAATCGCTACATTTCGGGTTCTGACGAGATCCCCTATTCCGATTTTCTTGCGCGCGCCGGATGGACCATTCGCGATACGAGCCAGCGCCGCGCAACGCTGGGTTTCTCTGTCAATCGCGACAGCGGAGCCTCGCTGATCATCACATCCGTGGACCGCGAAAGTGGTGCAAGCGAGGCCGGCTTGAAAGAAGGCGACATCCTGCTCGCGTTGAACGGCGAAGCATTCCCGCGCGCCCCGGACCGCTGGCTCCGCGACCACCAGCCCGACGAACGCGTCTCAGTAAAGGTCCAGCGGGGCGGGGAAGAAAGGAATTTTTCCTTTCCGCTCGGTCGGCAAACCGACGCGGCTTACCAAATCACGGAGATAGCCTCCCCCACGGAAAGGCAGCGGCGCATTCGAGACGGCATCCTGCGCGGCACAACCACTCCCTGACATGATACGCACGGCATTTGTCGCAATCGCGATGGGGCTCAGCACGCTTGTGCTTGGGCCGCCGCTCATTTTGTTGACGCTGGTGACCAAGTCCGCCACGCTCATGTACTGGACCGGCGTGAAAATGGTGGTGATCGTCACGCGAATTGCGGGGGAGAAAGTCACAGTGATTGGCCGCGAAAACATTCCCCCGGGCGTTTGCCTGTTCGCTGCGAACCACACCAGCAACGCGGATGCGCCGGCCATTGTGGGCGCCATCCCGCGGCGGATCGCGATACTCGGAAGGAAGTCGCTGTTTGATATTCCGATTGTCGGCGCTGCGTTTCGCCTGGCAAAATTTGTTCCAGTGGACCGCGAAGATCGCGATGCCGCGCTCGCCAGCGTGAAGCAAGCCGTGGAGTATATTCGCGAAGGATTTTCCTTCCTGGTTTATCCCGAAGGAACGCGCAGTCCGGACGGACGCCTTCGCCGGTTCAAGAAGGGTTCGTTCGTTATTGCCATCGAGGCGGGCATTCCGATTGTGCCGGTGGCCTGTTCCGGAGCGCATCGCATCATGAAGAAGAATTCCCTCATCATCCGGCCTGGAAAAGTGACGGTGCGATTTGGCAAGCCGATCGACGCGTCGGCGTATACCGTCGAGCAGCGCGACGAACTTGCGCAACGCGTTCACGACGCCGTTGCCGCCGAACTTCCAGAGGATCAACAGCCTTCTGCGTAACCGCTATTTCGACGCCCCTCTCTGCTTGGCTGTTTTCTTTTGGTCTAATTCTCCGGAAAGCCGGCGCACGCTCTTCTGAATCTCGGGCAGGCGCTTGAGCGCCGCGACTACTTTCAGATACAACTTATTTTCCATGGCGGGCGAGGAAGACCACATCGTGCCCGGCGGAACATCCACGTGCAATCCACTCTGCGCGGTGATGATGGCGCCATCGCCGATATCGAGATGTCCCGCCGAACCGGCTTGTCCCGCAAGGATGCAGCGGTTTCCTACGCGTGTCGATCCTGCAAGGCCGACCTGCCCGCACAGAATCGTGTCCTCCCCAACTTCGCAAGCATGCCCGACGAGCACGAGGTCATCGATCTTCGCGCCTCGGCGGATGCGCGTTTCTCCCACCGTCGCGCGGTCGATGCAGGCATTGGCCTGAATTTCGACGTCGTCCTCGATCACAACGGGCGCGTTCTGCATGATTTTGTGCCAGCGCCCATCCGAGCGTTTTGCGAAACCGAAGCCGTCGCCGCCGACAACCACGCCATTTTGTAGAATGACCCGGTTGCCGATGGTGCATCCTTCTCTCACGACCGTTTGCGAATGCGCGAGGAAATCGTCGCCGATACGCGTGTCCCGGTAAATTGTCACGAGGCTGTGCAACACGGCGCCCCGCCCAATCTCTACGCCTTCATCCACGAAACAGTGCGGGCCGATGTGCGCTCCCTCCCCGATCTTCGCGGATTTGGCCACGACGGCCGTCGAATGAATGCCCGGAGGATACGCCGCTGGAGTAGAAAACAAATCAATCGCCCTCGCGAAATCAAAGTACGGGTTCTGCGAGCGCAGGGCAGCAAGAGGCGGCAGTCCGGGACTGCGTTGGATAGCCACTTTCTCGTTCACGAACACGGCCGAAGCGAGCGTCTTGGCCAGATCTCGGGAGTATCTCGGGTTCGACAAAAATGTAACTTCGCCGGCCTTTGCGCTTTCAATACCGGCAACTCCGTGAACTTCCACGTTTTCGTCGCCTTGCAAATTACAGCCCAATCGCGCGGCCAGCTCGCCGAGTTTCATGTCTCGTTCTCCTCGAATATTCGGTTCGGCAGATTACCAAATTTAAAAAGATACGCCGCTCACTGTACATCATTCCATAGCGTCTGAAGTAGGTAGGAACCTGGGAACGCCAATCTCCCGATTGGCGACAGGCAAATCGCCAATCGGGAGATTGGCGTTCCCAGGGAAATTGTCTCGCGAGAAAGTCAGCCTAATCGTTAAACAATCCTGGCTGCGGCGGAGCGGCAGGTTTGCGGCGCGCAATTCCCACAACCCCGAGCACGGTCATTTCCGTCAGCGCGGTCCGGGGAATAAAAATTCGCAGGGTCGTGCCGTGCAAATCGGGCGGCGTAATTTGCACGCCGCGATCCAGCAGGGACAGCAAATCATTGGGGACGACGCCCTCAATGGTGTCCTCGTCGCGAAATTTCAAGCGCACCCACAAACCATCCAATTTGGGCCTGGAGAGGAACGCCTTGCGCTCGGGCTCGAAATCGTCGGCGAATTCGCGCACAAAATAAATACTTCGCACATCTTTTACGGCAAAACTGCGCTGCTCCCCATCGGGCGTAAGCAATTCCAGTGTCTCCCCTTCGCCGAGCTTGCCGGGGTTCAAGTAGCCGCGCAGGACATTGCGATCGAGGAATCGCACGACGACTTTCTTGTGCGTAGAGGCTGGAGTTCGTACTTTCACGTAAGGGGACCCGAAGCGCGGGCCTTGCGAGTCGAGCGCAACTATGTTATGTTAAGCGCTCTTTTTGTGTCAAGTGTATATTTTTCAAAGGTTTAGACAGAGGCTAAGACTGGGGGCCTCGCTCTTTTGACCGAAACCGCCACCCACAAACGGCAGATCCTCAAATCTGCATCCATTATCAGTGTCATCACGGTCGTTAGTCGGATTCTCGGTTATGTCCGCGATCAGCGCTTAACCCTTCTTTTGGGCACCAGCGGCATAGCGGATGCTTTTGTCCTGGCCTACCGGATTCCGAACCTGCTTCGGCGGCTTGTTGGGGAAGGCTCCATGACCGCGTCTTTCATTCCGGTGTTTACCGATTACATGAGGAATCGCACCCGGGAAGAGACCTGGGCGTTCGCAAACCGTTTGTTTTGGACATTTTGCGTAATTTTGTCCGCTCTGACTGTACTTGGGGTCATTTTTTCTCCTCTGTTTGTCCGCTTCTTCTCCATGTTCGGAAAAAATCAAGTCCAGCTGGATGCTATCTATTTGAACCGCTTGATTTTCCCATACATCCTTTTCATTGGCATGGCGGCGCTGGCCATGGCCATCTTGAACTGTTTTCATATCTTCGGGATGCCGGCAGCCACGCCGATTCTGTTGAATATCTCCTTTATCGTCTTTTCGGTAGCGGTAGTTTGGAAACATTTTTCGAGCCCCGCGGCGGCGCTCGCCGTGGGCGTTCTGGTGGGAGGTATCTTTCAATTCTTCTTGCAGGTCCCGCAATTGGTCAAGCGAGGAATGAATTTCCAGTTTGCCGTATCGTTTACGGACCCGGGAATTCGGCGCGTGGCCAAGCTCATGGTTCCGGGGTTTGTCGGCATCGGCATTGCGCAAATCAACTTGTTGGTTGATACGATTTTTGTGAACGCCAAAGTGATGCCGGAGGGAAGCCTGGTTTCTCTCTACGTTGCCGACCGCGTGACTGAACTCGTCCTGGGCGGTTACGCCATAGCCGTCGCGACAGCCATTCTCCCGATGATGTCGCATCAAGCTTCTGCGGGGGACTACGAAGGAATGAAGAAGACGTTTCTTTTTTCCCTGCGCATCGTTTCCTTCATTACGATTCCCGCGATGGTTGGCCTGGTGATCCTGCGCGAGCCCATTGTTCAGGTGCTATTTCAACACGGCTTGTTCGTTGCGGAATCCACGCGCCTTACGGCGCGCGCGCTACTGTATTATTCGATCGGGCTGCCCGCGTTCGCGGCTGTGAAATTGATTGTTCCCGCGTTTTATTCGACCCAGGACACGCGGACTCCGGTGCGCGTGGCCGTGTTTACGATGCTTGTGAATATCCTGCTCAACGTGATTTTTCTATTTTATTTCTTCGCCAAGCTGAAAAACGGCGGGCCCGCGCTCGCCAGCGCCCTGGCGGGCTATTTCAATGTTTTCACTTTATTTGTTATTTTCCGTTTGCGATTTGGGCGGCTGGGAACCCGCGACATTGCGGCCTCCCTCGCAAAAATCGCAGTCTGCGCGGGTGCCATGGGCGTCGTCTGCTGGGGCGCGCTGCGATATTCGCAGTTTGACAGCATCGAACACTTTCTGCCCCGGCTGCTTGTTTTTATCGCGCTGATTGGCGGGGCGACTCTGACGTTTCTGGGGCTCGCGTGGGCCATGCGCTGCGCCGAAGTCAGCGAAGTGTACGGCATCGCGTTTCATTCGGCCGGAGCGGAATCGGGGAAGCAAGGGATCGTGGGATAAATCGCCATGGAATCAACCATCCATGTTTTTCTGAGCTATTTGCGCGTGGAAAAAGGCCTCGCGCAGAATACGATTCTGGCCTATGGCCGCGACCTCAAGCGGTTCGCGGAATTCCTCCGCAAGCGGCACAAACAACGGATGGAGGACGTTACCCGGGAGGACGTTGTCGATTTTCTTTCCAGCCTGTACAAAGGAAAGCTGGACAGCCGCTCCGTGGCGCGGTATCTGGTTTCGCTCCGGGGACTCTATAAATTCGGGATGATGGAAGGCAGGGTCGAGACGGACCCGACGGAAAATCTGGAGTCGCCGAAAGTCCGGAGCAGCCTGCCGACGTATCTGCGGGTGGAAGAAGTTGATAAGTTGCTACAGGCCCCCAACCTCGCGACACCGATCGGACTGAGGGACCGGGCCATGCTGGAGGTGCTGTATTCCACGGGATTGCGCGTTTCCGAATTGTTGAACCTCCGGATTTCCGACATTGATATGCGTATCGGCTGCGTCCGTTGTATCGGCAAGGGAGACAAGGAGCGCCTGGTGCCCATCGGACGCAAGGCCATCGAGGCCGTCGAGCAATACCTGGCGCAGGCGCGTCCGAAATTCGCAAGGCCGTCGAGTCCGCCGCCGCACAATCAGAGTCTGTTTCTGACGAGTATCGGCAGGAGGCTTAGCCGCGTCAGCATTTGGAAGATCCTTCACGACTATGGAACGAGGCTGGGCTTGCGCGGGCGCCTCACGCCGCACAAGCTGCGCCACAGTTTTGCCACGCACCTGCTGGAAGGGGGTGCGGACCTCCGCTCGGTCCAGCTTATGCTAGGCCACGCGGATATTTCCACGACTCAGATTTACACGCACGTGGTCGAGGAGCGCTTGAAACAGATTTATAAAGCGCATCACCCGCGCGCGTGAAGGCCAAGAGCCAATCCACGGGACCGTTTCCGTGGCGCGATAAATTCGATCGGGTGCGGGGACGCATAGGAAAAAGCGGCGTCTCCGGCCGAGGACGGTATACGCATGCCTGATTACATGTTCCAGCTCGAAAGCCGGCTCTCCCCGGAGCAGCGAGCCGCCATGGTTCGCATCCAGGAACTCGCCACCGAGGCCGAGGCCAATCTATATCTTGTCGGCGGCGCCGTGCGCGACGTCGTCTCCGGGATGTCCATTCGCGATTTGGATTTCACGATCGAAGGGAACCCGTCGCGCATCATCCGCGAACTGGAAAAGGGCGGAGCGAAAGTGATGCGGGAAGACGAATCGCAGCGCGCCGCCGAATTGCTCCTCTCTGGAGATGTGGATGCGAGCATTTCGGCCGCGCGCGAGGATATCTACGCGCGCCCCGGCGCGAAACCGGAGACTCGATTTTCGACGATCATGGAAGATCTGCGGCGCCGCGATTTTTCCATCAATGCCATCGCCATTTCGTTGAATCCGAATTCGCGCGGCTTGCTCCTCGATCCTACAAACGGCCTGGCTGATCTCGAACGCCGCGAGATACGCGCGCTTTCGATTCACAGTTTCACGAACCAGCCTGTGCGCCTGCTGCGCGCCCTGCGCTATGAGGCCCGGATGGGCTTCAAGATGGAGTCTCGCACGAGGGACTGGTTCAACTTGGCGCTTGAACGCGAATTGCAGGAGACGATTTCGCAGGAAGATTCCGGCAGCGAGTTCCGGCAAGTCACGCGCGAAGAGAAGCCGGCCGCAGTCCTCAAGGCCTGGGAAGCGAATGGCCTGATGGGCGTCGTGCACCCGCTGCTACAGAAACGCCATCCCGACTATGACGCCATCAACCGGATGTTTCGCGTCCGCGAGGATATGGTTTCGTCGGGACTGCGCCCGCGACTGTTTGCCCCGGTCACCATCGCGATTCTCGGCCGTTTGAAGGACAGCGAGCGAAAATCCGTGCTCAGCCGCATGTCGTTTCCTTCCTCGGAGCTTCGCTCGGTGCAGGATGTGGAACCGGAAGCCTTAAAAATTGTGAAGCTTCTCTCCGGCCCCAAGACGGCGGCCGCGCGCGACGCTTACGCATTCCTCGAAAGGGCGCCGCTAGATTTGCTGGCCTACATTCTCGCCGAATCGAACAACGGGAAAGCCGTCGGCAAAATAAAGACCTACTTCAGCAAGTGGAAGCCGATTCGCCAGGCGCTGCCGGGCGTCGCCACGGAGCTCGAGCTTCTCGGAATGGAGCGTGGCCCGAAGTTCGATAAAGTGGTCGAAGACTTCTTCCAGTTGCAGCTCCTGGGTCGTGCGCGAAAGCCCGAGGACCATGCCAAGATTCTGCGCAAACTTGCCGGCATCAAGGAACTGCCCAAGAAGGTGGAAGAAAAGAAAAAACCGGAAAAGCCGAAGAAGAAAGGCGAGACGGCTCCCAAGCCGGAAACCGTCGTGGCGGCTGGGCCAGTGACTCCTCCAAAAATACAGCCTCACCGAATGGCGCCAGGAAAATCGTCTCCCGCGCCAAAGTCGAAGCCGAAACCTAAAACGAAAAAGAAGTAAGTAGGACAGGCTTCAGCCTGTCGCAGTGGTTTTCGGTTGAGCAACGGAAACCCGATTGGCTGAAGCCCGTCCTACTAAGCGTAGCAAAAATCTTCGCGCGAGATTAGAATAGCCTCCGGCATGGAAACTCCCAGATTCGTTCACCTGCATCTGCACACGGATTACAGCTTGCTGGATGGTGCGTGCGACCTCGAAGAAGTCGTCGATGAAGCGGCGCGCCGGAAGATGCCGGCGGTGGCCGTCACCGATCACGGAAATCTATTCGCGGCGGAATCGTTCTACCACGCGGCCAAGACGCGGGGCGTGAAACCGATCATCGGCTGCGAGGTGTATGTCGCGAAGGGAAGCCGGCTCGATCGGGGCGAGACGCCGCAGCGCGATGCCGCCAATGGTCACGCGAATCCGGCGGCGGAGCCGGGCCAGCGCGGCACGAACCACCTCGTCCTGCTCTGCGAAAATGCGGAAGGCTACCGGAATCTGATCAAGCTCGTTTCCGCGGGATACCTGGAAGGTTTTTATTACAAACCCAGAATCGATTACGACCTGCTGGCGAAGCACAGCCGCGGATTGATCGCTTTGTCCGCGTGTTTGCGCGGCGCCGTGACGGAAAATCTGGTGGAAGAAAAACCGGATCAGGCTCGCGAAGCTGCTTACCGCCTGCGCGACATTTTCGGGAAAGGGAATTTCTTCCTGGAAATTCAGGACCAGGGCCTGGAGATCGAAAAGCGCGTCAACCCGAAGATCGTGGGGCTCTCGCGCGAAACCGGCATTCCGCTCGTCGCCACCAACGATTGCCACTATCTGAAGCATTCCGACGCGCACGCGCAGGAAGTGTTGCTCTGCATCCAGACCGGCAAGACGATGAGCGACACGCACCGCATGAAATTTGCCACCGACCAATTTTTCTTCAAGACCGCGGAAGAGATGGCGCAAGTGTTTGGCGAACTCCCCGATGCGCTCGAACGCACGGTGGCGATCGCCGAGCGCTGCAACGTGAAGATCGACGCCATGCAAAATTCCTTTCCGGACTTCCAGGTTCCCGAAGGACACACGGTCGACACTTATTTCGAGGCCGTCGTCGCGCGAAGGTTTCGTTGCCCGCGTGCCGGTCCTCGAGGCGCGCGCCAAGGCCGGCATGCTCCGCAAAACGCTGGCCGAATATGAAACGCGCCTGACCAATGAAATCCGGATGATCCAGAAGATGCGCTACGCCGGATATTTCCTGATCGTCTGGGATTTTATTCGCCATGCGAGGTCGCAGGGAATTCCCGTGGGGCCGGGGCGCGGTTCCGCGGCAGGCAGCCTGGTGAGTTACGCGCTGCAGATCACGGACGTCGATCCGCTGCAATATGATTTGCTGTTCGAGCGCTTCCTCAATCCGGAACGCGTGTCCATGCCCGATATCGATATCGACTTCTGCATGCGGCGGCGCGGCGAAGTGATCGAGTACGTCACGGGAAATACGGCCGCTCGAACGTGGCGCAGATCATCACGTTCGGGACCATGGCGGCCAAGGCGGCGATCAAGGATGTAGGCCGCGCCATGGACTTGCCCTACGGAGAAGTGGATCGCATCGCGAAGCTGGTTCCCAGCCCAGCTCAACATCACGCTCGACGAAGCCTTGAAGCAGGCGCCGCAGCTCAAGAGCCTGATCGAGGGCGACGCTGCGCTATACGGACCTGATGGAAGTTGCCAAGCGCCTCGAAGGCCTCGCGCGGCACGCTTCCACGCACGCCGCGGGCGTCGTGATTTCGCCCGAGCCGCTCACTAACATCGTCCCGCTATACAAGTCCAACCGGGATGAAATCACGACGCAGTACGACATGAAGGGCCTGGAGCACATCGGCCTGCTCAAGATGGATTTCCTGGGCCTGACGACGCTCACCGTGCTGGACGACGCCGAGCGCATGATCGAGCAGAATCGCGGCGCGCACGTCGATCTGAGCACGCTGCCGCTGGACGACGAGGCCACCTACAAGCTTTTCGCCCGCGGAGAAACGACGGCGATTTTTCAATTTGAGTCGCACGGCATGCGGGACATCCTGCGCCGCTACCAGCCCACGCGCCTGGAAGATCTCACCGCGCTCAACGCCCTGTACCGCCCCGGCCCGATCCAGGGCGGCATGATCGACGACTTCATCAACCGCAAGCACGGGAAAAAGAAAGTCGCCTACGATCTGCCCGAGCTGAAGGAAATTCTCGAAGAGACCTACGGCGTGATTCTGTATCAGGAACAAGTCATGCAGATCGCCAACCGCCTGGCCGGCTTTTCGCTCGGCGAAGCGGACATCCTGCGCCGCGCGATGGGCAAAAAGAATCACGCGGAAATGGCCGCGCAGCGCGAAAAATTCCTGGCCGGATGCGCCACGCGAAAAGTTCCTGCGAAAAAAGCCGAGAAGATTTTCGATCTGATGGCGGAATTCGCCGGCTACGGCTTCAACAAATCGCACTCCTGCGCCTACGCGCTGCTCGCCTACCAGACCGCGTATTTGAAAACGCATTATCCCGTCGAGTTCATGGCCGCGCTGCTCACCTCGGAAACGGGCAACACCGAAAAAGTGGTGAAGTACATCAACGAAGCGCGCGGCATGGGCATCACCGTCCTTCCGCCCGATGTCAATTCGAGCGATCTCGATTTCACTCCCGTCGGCGAAGCCATCCGCTTCGGCCTGCCGCGCGATCAAGAACGTCGGAGAAAACACGGTCAAAGGAATCCTCGAAGCGCGCGCCGAACTCGGGCGCTTCACCTCGATCTACCAATTCTGCGATCACATCGACACGCGCCTGTTGAACAAGCGCGTCCTCGAAAGCCTGATCAAATCCGGCGCGATGGATTCGCTCGGATCGCGGCGCTCGCAGATGTTCGCGGTCATTGACCGCGCCATGGAAAGCGCCCAGCGCCGGCAGCGCGAAAAAACCAGCGGCCAGCACGGCCTGTTCGGCGGCGCCTCGGCGGCAGCGGAGCCCGAGGACGAGCCGTTGCCGGACCTCGAAGAATGGCCCGAGCACGAAATGCTGGCCGCGGAATTCGCCACCGTCGGCTTTTATATTTCCGGCCATCCGCTTTCGAAATTCGGTTCCAAGCTCGCGGAGTTGGGCGCGATCGATCTCGCCGCCGTCGAAGGCCGCAGGAACGGCGAAGAGATCACCGTCGCGGGCATCGTGGTCGCCATGCGCAGCATGCGTTCGCGCAAAGGGGAGCGCTGGGGAATTCTCACGCTGCAGGACATGACCGGAGTGCTCGAAGTCCTCGCGTTTCCGGAATCGTTCGCGCGCCTCGAAGCTGTGTTCAAAAGCAACGCGCCGCTGGTGCTGAAGGGCCGCGTCAACGTCGAAGAAGCCGGAACGCGCCTCGCGGTGATGGACGCGCGGAAGCTCGAAGACATGGGGCAGCGTCCTCCGAACGTGATGCGCGTTCGCGTAAATCTGGGAACGGTCGACGCCGGGATACTCGATGAATTGAAAGAATTGTTCACGAACAAGCCCGGTTCCTGCTCGGTGGCGTTCGATCTGGTTTCGCCGGAGGGAGCGATAGCCACGCTGCGCGCCGATCAGCGCGTGCGCGCGGATCAGGAGCTGGTCCGCGAAGTCTGCCGGTTGTGCGGCGAAAATGCCGTGCAACTGGAAGCGCGCGCATAGCACGCGTAGGACAGGCTTCAGCCTGTCGGTTTTCTGTACGCGATGTCAGGCAAAATGCGACAGGCTGAAGCCTGTCCTACTGAAATCTATGGCCCGAGAATCTCGAAAAGCGGAAATCGAAAGGCTGGAGAGGGAACTGGCCGACCTGCAGCGCATGGCGAGGCCGGAAATTCCTTCCGCCGACCTCGACCGCCTGCGCGGCGAAGTCGCGCAATTGCGGCACGATTTCTACGAGCACATGGGCGCCTGGCAGCGCACGCTTCTGGCGCGCCATCCGCAGCGTCCCTACATGATGGATTACGTCCGCCTCCTGTTCGAGGATTTCCACGAACTGCATGGCGACCGCGCGTACGGCGACGACGCCGCCATGATGGCGGGGTTTGCGCGCTATCACGGGCGCCCCGTCGTGCTCGTCGGCCAGCAAAAGGGCAGCGACACCAAGCAGCGCGTCGCGCACAATTTCGGCCAGGCCAAGCCCGAAGGCTACCGCAAAGCGCTGCGCGTCATGCAGCTCGCCGCGAAATTTGGCCGGCCGATTTTCACGTTCATTGACACGCCGGGCGCCTATCCCGGAATCGACGCGGAAGAGCGCGGCCAGGCGGAAGCCATCGCGCGAAATCTGCGCGAGATGGCGCGCCTGCCCGTTCCCATCGTCGTGACCATCACGGGAGAAGGCGGCTCGGGCGGCGCGCTGGCCATCGCCGTCGGCGATCACGTGAACATGCTGGAGAATTCCGTCTACTCCGTCATTTCCCCCGAAGGCTGCGCGTCGATTCTGTGGCGCGATGCGGCGAAAGCGGAAATCGCCGCCGAAGCGCTGAAGATTACCGCGCGCGACCTGAACGAACTCGGCATCATCGACGAAATTGTTCCCGAGCCGGAAGGCGGCGCGCATCTCGACCACGAAGCTTCCGCCGCGCTTCTGGACAGCGTTCTGGACGACTCGCTGCGCGATCTTTCGCGGCTCACGATCCCGAACTCCTCGAGCGCCGCTACGAGAAATTCCGCCGCATGGGCCAGTTCTTCGAGGCCGCTCGAATCTGAATTGACGCTTGCCTCTTACCGTTTTCGACCCGCCAAAGAGCATTGCTGGTTTCGCACCACCTTGCAGCATCTCCGTTGTTGCGCCGTGCCATCTCGTCTAGTCTTGGAAGACGGAGACAGGCCTCTCATGTCAAAGCAAACGGGACCACCAGTGTCGGAAACAGCGCGTCGAATGGGACGACTCAGGTTTTTCGCCCCTACGAACGGCTGGTGGAAATTAAGATTCTTGGGGAAAACCTTCCAGGTCCCGGAAAAGAACACGATTCTTCGCTGCTTCCAGTACATCAGCCCGGAAACCATCCCGTACGGGCGTTTCTGCTGGAATCAGGATTGCCAATATTGCCGCGTGGTCGGAAAACTGACCGATGAAGAGCGCCCGCACGATCTGCTGAGCTGCAAGTTCCTGGTGAGCGCCGGCATGGAAATCACCGAGATCAGCCCCGAACTGAAGTATTGCCTGCAAAATAAGCTAGGGAAGTAACCTCCGGAGATTTTCGTCCAGCAAGATCGATTCCTCCCACCAAGGTTTCGGCGCTGAAGGCGCCGCAGCATGTTAGCCCAGGGCAACGCCCTGGGTTTCGGATACAAGCAATGATTTTGCGCCCTGAAGGGACGCAGGTGACCCTCCACCCCTTCAGGGTGGATGAGAATGCATCGGTCCGATCCCGGGGCGTTGCCCCGGGCTATCATCCTCCGCGCCGTTGACGCGGCAACTTGGCTGGAGTTTCTAGTGGGGAATCAATTCTCCTCAGTAAGCGAAATGACGACGGGTCAAAACGGGAGACTTTACAACTGTCGCAACTTTTTCAACGCGCCCGTGTTTGTCTTAGCGGACTCGCTGTTTGAGTTTGCTCCATGCCGCGGCCTGAATCCTCCCCTGGACCCTCAGGCTGTGGGGTTGAGCACCGAAGGGCGCGCCGTCCCCGATTACGGCGCGCCCTTCAACTTTTTCACAGCGTGGGCGTGCCCGGTGCCGCCGTCCGACGGTCGCGCTGGCCTTCTTGCGTTTCCCGTACCTCTCCCGCTCCTACTTGCTGTAGGATGTTCAACGTATATGGGAACATCCACGAATTACTTGCCTTGCGATGGCTGCGGTCTTCCGGCGTCGCCGGAACACATCGCGGAGCGGGTCCGGCGACTCGAACTCTCCACGCGATTTCGGCCGGTGCACATGGGCGTCCTGTTCGTTGCTTTAGCGCCCGCCTATTCGCCACGAAGACGATTTTTATGGCCCGCCGGAGTCGAAGGAATTCTTCGACCCCTTTCTCGATGCCCTTGAAATTTATTCTTCCACGGATAAAGCTGCCCTGGGGTCGGACGCACAAGCGGCCGACACGGCGAGACTTGCGGAATTTCAGCGCAGGGGATACTACCTGGCCTACCTTTCGGAATGTCCGCTTTCGGAAGGCGGGGATCCTGCCGGGGCAACGGTTGCCCGGCTCGGTCCGACGCTCGTCCGGCGAATCCGGTTTAATTACAAGCCAAAACACGTTGCGTCGCTCGGTCAAGAACTCCTTCCCTTGGTCGATATGTTGAGAATCGCCGGAATCGGCCCCCTGCTGACGCTGGACCAGGGTCTGGCGGTGCCCACCCCAAGGACAGGCGACCGGGAATGGATGGAACTGTTCCGAAGGGCAGTGGCTACGGCGGCACCTCGCGAAAATCTTTCTTCGGGGTATGATAGAATTCAAGTTACATCGCTGGGACGTGATTTGGGAGCAGGGGGCAATTCGTGAAAACCAAAGCGAAATTTGGCATCGGAGTCGGGATTATCCTGGTTACGCTTTCCTGCCTGGCCTATGTCGGCGCGCAGCAAAGCAAGACCTACTACCACACGATCTCGGAAATTCCCACGCTGAATGGCACGGCGCTGCACCAGCGCCTGCGCGTGGGCGGCGATGTGAAGAACGGTTCGATTCAGCACTATTCCGGCCGCGTGGATTTCGTCCTGGTCGAGCAGGGAAAAGCCCTTCCGGTCAGCTATGTGGGCACCGATCCGCTTCCCGACACGTTTAAGGATGGCGCGCAATGCTTGGTCGAAGGCAAAGTGCAGCCCGACGGACGATTTGTGGCCGAGACGATTCAAGCCAAGTGCGCGTCTAAATATGAAGCGGCGCCGGCCGGGCAGGCGCAGCCGGGTAGCGCTACCGGGGATTCGTATTCAGGCGGCAAAGGCTAGCCCGCCCCGCGTGGTTTTAGGAAAGTTTGGGGGCTGTCCCAATCGGAGTTACCCGGACAGTCGAATGTTACTCCGCACGATGCCGGTCAAAAGTAGAGAATTGAGGACCTGACTTGGATCTGTTCGGTTCCTACGCGTTATTGCTGGCATTTGCCTTCGCGCTCTACGCGATTTTCGGAGGTATTGCCGCGATCATCACCCGGCATCCCCTCCTGATTAAATCCGCGCGCAATGCCGGCTTCGCGGTCTGCGTTCTCATCTGGATTGGAACCCTCAGCCTTTGGTACCTCTTCTACACTGACAATTATTCGATGGCGTACGTTGCGGCGCACAGCAACCGCTCTCTCTCGCCGTACTACAAATTTTCCGCGCTCTGGTCGGGACAGGAAGGCTCGCTGCTTTTCTGGAGTTTCCTGCTTTCCATTTACGTGTTTTCCGCCCTCTTTACGTACAGGGGAAAACATCCGGAGTTGATGCCGTATGTCGGAGTGGTTCTGGCGGGCGTTCAAATTTTCTTTCTGACGATGAATAATTTTATCGCCAGCCCCTTTCAAGTGTTCGCGGGCACCGGCGCCGGAGGGATTCTGCACCTGGCCACGCGCGCCGATGGCAGCGGCCTCAATCCGCTTCTGCAATATCCGGAGATGGCCATCCATCCGCCCACGCTGTATTCGGGTTACACGGGTTTCACGATCCCGTTTGCGTTTGCTTTGGCTGCGCTGCTTGGGCGATATCCGGGAGAGAAGTGGATTCATCTGACGCGCCGCTGGACCATGATCGCCTGGGCTTTCCAGTCGGCCGGAATTCTGCTGGGCGCGCACTGGGCCTATGCGGTGCTCGGATGGGGCGGTTACTGGGGCTGGGACCCGGTCGAAAATGCGTCCCTGATGCCGTGGCTGACCGGAACGGCGTTTCTGCATTCGGTGATCATGCAGGAAAAGCGCGGCATGATGCGCGTGTGGAATGTCTGGCTTGTCTTTCTCACCTTCATGTTATGCATCCTGGGGACTTCGCTGACGCGCAGCGGCGCGGTCAATTCGGTCCACGCGTTCGCGGAATCGAACATCGGCCACTGGTTCTGGGGTTTTCTGCTGCTGATCATCCTCGTGTGCCTCGCGGCCTACTTCAAGAATCGCGATTACCTGCGCAGCGATAATCAACTGGACTCCATGCTCTCGCGCGAGTCCAGCTTCCTGTTCAACAACCTGATTCTGCTGGTTGCTTGCGTCGCGGTTCTGGCGGGCACGCTCTTCCCGGTGCTCTCGGAAGCGGTGCGCGGATCGAAGATCAGCGTCGGCCCTCCGTTTTTCAATCGCGTGAATATTCCTATCGCGATGTTCCTCTTGTTCCTGACAGGCGTCGGGCCGCTGCTCGCCTGGCGAAAAACTTCGGTTGAAAGCCTGAAAAAGAATTTTGGATTCCCGCTGATTGGCGGAATCGTGGCGGCCGTAATTGCGGTCGCGCTGGGACTGCGCGAATTTTACGTGACGCTGTGCCTGCTACTCTCCGTATTCGTGACGCTGACAATTCTTTCCGAGTTTTATCGCGGCGCGCGCGTAATCTCCGCTCGCACGGGAGCGAACATCTTTTCCTCCGCCGCGCAACTCACCATGCGGAACACGCGCCGCTATGGCGGGTACGTCGTCCACTTCGGAATGGTGCTGGTATTCATTGGCATCTCCGGCCAGGCGTTCAATCAAGACAAGCAGATGGACATGTCGGCCGGCTCGGAGATGACTATCGGGCCCTATAACCTTCTCCTCCAGAATTACGACTCCACTTCGGAGCCCAATTACAGCGCCGAGCGCGCCACGATTGACGTCGCCAAGAACGGCCGCTCCGTGATGATGCTTTATCCCACGCGGCGCTTTTATCCGTCCAATCAAGAGTCGGGCACCATGGTGGCGATTGCCTCGACGCTGCGCGAAGACCTCTACGTGGTCTACGCCGGCACGAATCCGGATACCAATCTTCCCGTGATTCATGCGTATCTGAATCCGCTGGTGAAATGGATTTGGCTGGGCGGCGCGGTCGTCGTCCTGGGAACGATTCTTGCTCTTCTGCCGAACCGCCAGGCGGTCATGGTGCTTTCTACTGCCTCGGCGGGAGCTTCCGCGCCCGTGCCGGGAGGCGCGCAACCCGCGCAAGTGTCCTATTCCGCGCGATCGCAATTGCCGGATGGTCATGACTAGCCGCCGGCGACTTGCGCTCATCTGCGCCGCGTTCGTGGGCATCGCCTCGGCACTTGTTCCCCTGCACGTGGACGCGCAGAAAACCGATCGCGCCAAATCCCTGGGCACGAAACTGATGTGCATGTGCGGCTGCGGCCAGATTCTCACGCAGTGCAATCACATCAATTGCCCGTCGTCCGGCCCGATGCTCAAGGAACTGGACGCGCACGTCGCCAAGGGCGAAGCCGACGACCTGATCGTTCAGGATTTCGTGCAGGAGTACGGCGAAAAAGTTTTGAGCGCGCCGCCCACCAAGGGATTCAACAGCATTGCCTGGTACATTCCGGGAGTGGCGTTTGCGATCGGGCTGGGCATTGTGATCACGCTGATTCGCTTGTGGCGGCAGCGCGACGTGGCGCGTCTCGCGACAGCGTCCAGCGCTCCGGCCGTTCCCCATACCGCGGCTTCCGAACTTCGCGATGTCCAGCTCGAACGCGCGCGCAAGCAAGCCGATCGCGAGACCGAGGACTGAAGAGGAATGACGCTTGCCTCGCTGGCGGTGATTTTCCCGGACACGGTGATGCTTTCAGCGTGTGTCGTTCTCACGCTGGCCGCGGTGATTTTTGTTTTTTGGATTGAGCCCGACCCGGGAGATTCCGCGCCGCACCGCTCGCAACTCGATCAATTGCTCGAGCGCCGGGACTCGATCTACGACAATTTGCGCGACTTGAAATTTGAAAATCGGGCAGGGAAGTACGCCGAGCAGGATTACGAACAGATGAGGGATTCGCTGGAAAACGAGGCGGCGCAAGTGCTGCTGGAAATTGAACGGGTGACCGGCAATCAGGCGCCGATCCCGCGCCGGGACCCGGCCACCGCCGCGAATCCTCGGCAGTGAATCCGTTTTTAATGGCACAGGCTTCAGCCTGTGGGGTTTAGGCCTTGCAGAGACCAAAACCCACAGGCTGAAGCCTGTGCCACTAAAACCGGCCGCGAGAGTACGTTATTTCAAGGGACGAGGATTTATTTTGCTTATGAAATTGCGGGACTATTCGATTCGCCGGCGATTGGTAAGAGTCATGGCTCTGCTGCTCCTTGCAGCGGCGGCCGCCCGGGCCGGAACGGTTTCCGGCGTCGTCCACAACGGCACGAATAACAATAAGACTCGCCGCCGGCGTGGATGTTCTGCTGATCCAGCTGCAGGGTGGCATGTCGGTCGTCGCCAGCACCAAGACCGACGCCGATGGCCGCTTTCATTTTGACAATCCCGGAATTGGCCAGGGCCCGATGCTCATCCGCGCGGTTTATCGCGGCGTCTTCTTTCACCAGCCGCTCACGCCGGGCACCTCGAACGTGGACGTCACGGTCTACGAGCCCACCACCAATCCCGCGGCCATACAGGTTCCGTTGCGGCTCCTCGTATTTCAGCCGAATGGCGACAAGCTCATGGTCGGCGAGGAATTTTCCATTCAGAACAATTCAAATCCTCCCGCCGCGTATTTCAAGCAGGATGGAAATTTCGAGTTCACGATTCCGCAGGGCGCCGAGATCGACCAGGTTTCCACGTTTGGTCCTTCGGGCATGCCCGTGCGCCAGGGCACGATCGACAAGGGCAAGGGCCGCTACGCCATCTCCTATGCCTTTCAGCCGGGACAAAACGGCGTGCGCATCTCTTACATCGTTCCGTACACCGGCGATCACGCCCAGATTCGCGAATCGTCCACCTATGACGCGCAGCGCGTCCTGCTCGTGATTCCGCCGACGATGCAGGTTGCCAGCGCCGGATTCAACGCCGCGGGCACGGAGCAGGGCTTCAACGTCTTTTCAAAAGAGTCCCTGAAGGCAGGGACCGGATTTGACGTTACGGTCTCGGGCACCGCGCCTCCTCCCGCGGAAGCTTCGGCGTCCAACGCGCCGGATCAAGTGAACGGCCGCGACTCAGGCCCGGAAACGACGATAGAAACGGCGCCGGCGCGCATCGGCGATGAAAAATGGATTTTGCTCGGCGGTCTAGCGGCGATCTTTGCCGTGGGCGTCGGGTTGCTCTTGCGCAAGCCGATTCCGGAAGTAGCGAGCGCGCCCGCGCCTCCGCCTGCTCCCAAAGGCCGCAAGGCGCAGCGCGCGGCGCAGGCTGCGCAAGCGAAGGCTGCGGCAACCGCGCCCGCGCCTCCGCCCGTCGAGAGGGTCACGCAGGAAGTAAACTCGAATCTGGACTCCCTGAAAGACACGTTGTTGCGTCTCGAATTACGGCGCCAGGCCGGCACCATCACGGACGCGGATTATGCGCTGGAGCGGGGTCGCGCCGAGCAATTGCTGCGCGATCTGGTCCAGGGCTGAGCCGTCGCGCGTGTCCACACCGCTTGCATCTTCCTCGAATGGCGGCCCCGGCGGCGGATTGCAAATCCAATTCAGCGAAGTCGAAAAGCGTTACGGGATGCGCCTCGCGCTGCGCGGCGTCTCGCTCGCGATCGCGGCCGGGGAATGCGTCGCGCTCGTGGGCCATAACGGATCGGGCAAAACCACACTGCTGAAAATCGCCGCGCAGCTGACGCAGCCTTCGCGCGGCAAAATCACATTCCACGCGGGGGAGAATCCAATCTCGCTCGAGGAAGTGAAGAGCCGCGTCGGAATGGTCGGCCATCACACGCTGCTCTACGAAGAACTGACCGCTGAGGAAAATCTGATCTTCTTCGCAAAACTGTTCGGCCTGGAAATTCCCGCGGAAAAAGCCAGGCAGGCGCTTCAGCCGGTCGGCCTCGCCGGCCGCGCCACGGACCTGGTGCGTACATTTTCGCGCGGCATGCGGCAGCGCCTCTCGATCGCGCGCGCGTTGCTCGCCTCGCCCGGGTTGCTTCTTCTCGATGAAGCGGGCACCGGCCTCGACCCGGAAGGCCAGCATTGGCTTGGAGAGACCATCCAGCGGCTGCGCAATTCCGGCTGCACCATTTTAATGAGCACGCACGGGCGAAATGAAACGCAAGGCGCGGTCACGCGCGCGATCCGCCTGGACGGCGGAAAAATTACGCACGACTCCGGCGCGGGCGGCAATCCCAGGGAAATTCTGGTCATAGCCGCCGTTCGCGAGAGCGGGGAAGAAGGCGCGGCATGACCCTAGCGCGCGCCACCGGCGTAATTCTCGCCAAGGAGCTCCGGACCGAGTTCCGCTCGCGGGAATTGCTGGGCACAACCGTCGTCTTCGTCTTAATCGTGATCGTCCTCTTCAGCTTTACGTTCAATCCCACGTCGTCGGAATCGCGCCGCTTCGGCCCCGGCCTTCTATGGCTCGCGTTTTTGTTTGCGGGCTCGCTCATGTTGCAATCTTCGTTTCTGCGCGAGCAGACCAACGACACGCTAGCCGCGCTGCGCCTGGCTCCGATCGATCCATTCAGTATTCTCGCGGGAAAGATGGCCGCCAATTTTCTGTTCCTGCTGCTCGTCGAAGTGATTCTGCTCCCGGTGTTCGCAGTGCTCTACAATGTGGCGATCCTCCCGGTTCTTGGGCAACTTCTTCTGGTCCTGGCGCTCGGCACGATTGGACTCGCCGCCACGGGGACGGTATTCTCCGCAGTAGCCGCGCAGGCGCGCCTGCGCGAATTGCTCCTTCCTCTCTTGCTCCTTCCGGTGCTGGCCCCGGTGCTCATCGCCAGCACGGAAGCGACGATCGGAGTCCTGCGCGACCCTCCCGAATTGTCCCTGGTATGGTTGACGTTTCTGGCATGCTTTGACGTGGTATTTTTGACGGCGGCCTGGATGGTCGGCGAATATTTGTTGGAGGAGTGAAATGGCAACCGAAGCGCAATCCGGAATGCCAACTCGCGCGGTGATTTCCGTGCCGTCGGTCCTCGCTGTGTTTCTGCTGCTGGCCGCGGCGAGCTACGGAGCGCTGATCTGGGCGCCCACGGAAAACACGATGGGCCTCGTGCAGCGAATTTTTTATTTTCACGTGTCGAGCGCGTGGTCGGGCTTTGTTTCTTTCATTTTGGTCTTCGTCGGCAGCGTCGCCTACCTTCGCACGCGCGCGCTGAAGTGGGATTGGCTGAGCGTGGCCTCCGCTGAAGTGGGCGTGGCATTTTTTACGATAGTGCTGGTGACCGGCCCCATCTGGGCCAAGCCGGTCTGGGGAATCTGGTGGACCTGGGACGCGCGCCTGACGTCTTCCTTCCTATTGTGGGTCCTGTTCGTCAGCTACCTCGTGCTGCGCACGCTGGTCGACGAGCCCGAGCGCCGCGCCCTGGTTTCCGCCGTCTTTGGAATTTTCGCGACGCTGGACATTCCCTTGGTTTATTTCTCGATCTGGTGGTTCCGGACGCAGCATCCGCAGCCGGTAATCGGCGATGGGGGTTCACTCGACGCCCGCATGGGTTGGGTGTTGCTGCTCTGTTGGGCCGCGACGCTCGGCGTAATGACGGTGCTGATCCGCCTGCGGTATCGCCTGGAAGCGTTGCGCGCCGAAGTGGATGCAATTCGCATGGAGGCTTCGCGTAACGCGTAGAATTTTGTAGCACAGGCACTCTTGCCTGTGCGGTTTTGTCAATCGTCGATCGAGCTGTCAATGCGCGCAGATTGCGAAAATCGCACAGGTAAGAGTGCCTGTGCTACTGGACCCCGGTTGAGGGAGACACAATGAAGAATCTGAACTTTCTGGCGGCGGCCTATATCGCGATCTGGCTGGTGTTCTGCGGATACGTATTGTCGGTGGCGCGCCGCATGGCGAATCTGAAGGACGATATTCGCCGCCTGAAGCAGGACGGAAAGTAGCTCAATCCACAGTAAAGGGCGAACCGAGAAAGTGACCGAAAAGAAAAAAATCGGCGTGGTGCTGTTCCAATTGGGCGGGCCGGATTCCCCGGACGCCGTGGAGCCATTCCTCTACAATTTGTTCTGCGATCCGGACATCATCGATTTTTTCGGCGCCTGGTTCGCGCGCCGCCCGCTGGCGCGCTATATCGCAAGAAACCGCGCGAGCGTCGTGCGCCATCACTATGATGCCATCGGAGGGCACTCCCCGATCCGCCTGCTCACCGAGCGCCAGGCCCGCGCCCTGGAAGCCGCGCTCGCTCCGCATTGTGACGCCAAATGCTTCATCGCCATGCGCTACTGGCACCCGCTCTCGGCGGAAACGGCCGCCGAAGTAAACGCCTGGAACGCGCCCGACCTCGTGCTGCTGCCGATGTATCCGCAATATTCGTTCGCAACCACCTCCAGCAGCCTGAAGGAATGGAAGCGTGTGTTTCATCCAAACGGCAACGCGCCTCGCGCCCGCACGATAGAAACGTTTTACGATCACCCGCTGTATGTCCAGTCGATCGCAGAAAAAATCGCACTCACGCTCACGCACTTTGACGAGCCGGATCGCGCGCACATCGTTTTCAGCGCGCACGGATTGCCGCTCAGCCTGATTGAGCGCGGCGACCCCTACGCGCGTCAGGTTGCCGACACGGTCAAACTCGTGATGCAGTGCGGCGCCTGGAAGAACGCACACACGCTGTGCTTTCAGAGCAAGGTCGGCCGCCGCAAATGGCTTTCTCCTTCGCTTACCGACACGATCGACACACTGGCGCGCGGTGGCGAAAAAAATCTCCTGATCGTTCCCATCGCGTTCGTCACCGAGCACATCGAAACCCTGCACGAAATCAACATCGAAGCCCGCGAACAGGCGCACAAGTTGGGCGTCGAGCAATTTGAAATGATGCCTGCCGTCGGAGATTCGCCCACTTTTATTTCCGCACTGGCCGACGTCGTTCTCCGCTCTCTAAAATAAACATCCGGATGGGACGCTCATGCCCGAAGTCAAGAACGGCCGTATCGTGGTCACTGCCTTTGGCGGCCCGGAAGTATTGAAGTACATCGAGGAGGACCTGCCGGAGCCCGGGCGCGCGGAGGTTCGCGTCAAAGTTCTGGCTGCGGGCGTCGCCTACGCCGATGTATTGATGCGCAGGGGCCTCTATCCGGGCACGCCCCCTGTTCCGTTTACTCCCGGATACGATCTTGTGGGAGAGATCGACGCGCTGGGCAAGGACGTAACGCAATTTGCGGTGGGACAGCGGGTTGGAGCCCTGACGATACGCGGCGCCTACAGTCAGTTTGCCCTTGTGCCCGCAGAATTTCTCGTTCCTGTTCCCGATGCCCTCGACCCGTCGGAAGCGGTCTGCCTGATCTTAAACTACGTAACTGCATACCAGATGCTGCATCGGGTCGCAAACATCTCCAGCGGGCAAGGCATATTGATCCACGGCGCGGCGGGCGGCGTCGGAACGGCTCTGCTGCAGCTCGGCGTCCTGCATGGCCTCACCGTGTATGGCACCGCGTCGAAATCCAAGCAGGATGCTATCTCCGCGGCCGGGGGCATTCCCATCGATTACCGCGCTGAGAATTTTTCCAAGCGCGTACGCGAGCTTTCGCGAGACGGTGTGGACGCTGTCTTCGATGCCGTGGGCGGAACGAACTGGTGGCGCTCTTACCGTCTGGTCCGGCGCGGGGGCGCTCTCGTTTGCTATGGTGTGTCGGCCATGGCCACGCACGGTAAGATAGCGGGGGCCGGCAGTTTTCTTCTCCTGGGAGTTCTAAAACTGATTCCGGATGGACGCCGGTGCGTCTGGTTCAACGTGGCAAATTTGCGGAAAAAGCGTCCGGAATGGTTTCGAGCGGATTTGAAAACCCTTTTCGATTTGCTCTTGCAGCGAAAAATTCAACCTCTGATAGCGTCGCGGCTCCCGCTGCGCGAGGCCGCGCAGGCCAACGAATTGATTGAGAACGCCAAATTCAGCGGAAAGATAGTCCTCCTCTGTCAGCAGTAATCCCGCTTCGCCACCCACGTAAGCTACGGTACAAAAAAAGAACCACAACAAAAACACAGAAAATCGGAATTCGCCTTGACAGGAAGGGGGTTGCGGAAATATAAGAAGTTGTATCTAAAAACTGTAGGCAGGACCTTGGTTCATCCATAGTCTCGATTTATAATATTCATCGAGAGGTCTGATAGCGGAAATATGGCCGATCCCGTAGAAGGAAGTACCCCGGCTCCTCCAGCAGCAAAGACCGGGACAGTAGCAGCTCCAAAACCGCCAGCCGCACCCAAGCCGGCGGCAAAACCCAAAGAGAGCGCGGACCCGCCGGATCCCATGCGGAGGCGCGTGATTTGGGGAATGATTTACGGCTATCTCGGCATCAATCTCCTGATGTTTCTGCGGTTTTTCTTCCCGCGCGCACTGTACGAACCCAATACAATTTTCAATATCGGTTACCCGGCCGACTTTTCAATCGGGATCGACCAGCGTTTTCTCATGACCAATCGCGCTTGGGTGGTTCGCGAACCAGACCGCATCTTCGTGATCTTCGCGCGCTGCACGCACCTGGGCTGCACACCCGAATGGAAACCGGCGGAGAACAAATTCAAGTGCCCGTGCCACGGCAGCGGGTACGACAGCGAGGGCGTCAACTTTGAGGGTCCCGCGCCGCGGCCCATGGATCGAGCCAAGGTAAATCTCGATCCGACCGGCAAAATCGTTGTGGATACCAGCAAGCTGTTCATGGATGATCCGCGCGCCGGAGTCAATCAGTTCAACGATCCAGGCGCGTATCTGCCGGTGTAGTAGGACAGGCTTCAGCCTGTCTGGTTTTTGGATGTCACCTCGTCAAACCCGACAGGCTGAAGCCTGTCCTACTTGGGGGAGCAGGAATGGCCGAAGAAAACGGCGAAAAGAAGAGCACAGGGTTGCTCGACCGTGTCCGCCAGGACATTACAGACCTTAAAGATACCATCAAGGAAAAGGGCAAGGAAGAAATCGAGGGCCTGAAGGAACCGGAAAAGTCCCAGGTTTTTCGTTCCATTTTCCGCGTCAAGCACGATGAGACGCCGCGCAATCGCGCGCTCTCGGTCCTGTCCAACGTTTTCTTCCACCTGCATCCCGCCAAGGTCAATCGCGACGCCGTAAAATACAAATTCACGTGGGGCATGGGCGGCATCACATTTTATTTGTTCATCGTCCTCACTTTCACCGGCGTCCTGCTGATGTTCTACTACCACCCGAGCAAGGTGCAGGCCTTCCGCGACATTCTGTACCTTGAAAATGACGTGCCCTTTGGAAAGCTCTTGCGCAACATGCACCGCTGGGCCGCGCACTTGATGATCATCGCCGTGTGGCTGCACATGTTCCGCGTTTTCCTCACGGGCTCATACAAGCGGCCGCGCGAATTTAACTGGTGCATCGGCGTCCTCCTGATGGTCTTGACGCTGCTCCTTTCGTTTACCGGCTATCTCTTGCCCGACGATCAACTGGGCTTCTGGGCGGTGACTGTGGGAACCAACATGGCCAGGGCCACGCCCTTGTTAGGAACGGAGGGGCCGTTCGGCGCACTTCTTGGCATGACGCCGTACAACGATGTGCGTTTTGCCTTGCTTGGCGGATCGATCGTCGATGCCAATGCGCTCCTGCGCGCCTACATCTGGCATTGCATCGCGATTCCGCTGATCGCCAGCATTTTCATGGCGCTGCATTTCTGGCGCGTCCGCAAGGACGGCGGAATCTCCGGGCCCGCGCCGGTCATGCTGGAATCGGAGATCAAGGAAGAGAAGCGCCACCGGCCGGTGATCCTGCGGCCGAGCGGAATGGTTTAGTAGGACAGCCACTCCTGGCTGTCCTCCGGGCGGCTCGGTGGCGGGAAATTTCCAGAGGACAGCCAGGAGTGGCTGTCCTACAGCGACCAGTTTTTGACAAACTAACAGGCGGGGTTCGAGGTCGATATGAACTGGCACCAGATATGGGAGGTCGCATCCGCTCCGGATAACGTGCCGATCGTGGCGCTGCTATTCCTGGTCCCGTTTTACGTTTGGTACGCCTTCCGTCAGGCGTTCGCGAATGACCGCTTGATTGACAAACTTTCCGCCGACCCGGCGCTGGCGAAAACCGAGCACCGCAAAACCGAGCCGTGGAATCCGAAGTGGGAGCGCGAAGTTCACACCTGGCCGTACTTGATGCGCGTCGAACTCGTCGCCGCGGTCCTGGTCACGGCGCTGCTCATGGTGTGGTCCATCACGCTGAGCGCGCCGCTCGAAGAGCCGTCCAACCCGAACGTTACGATGAATCCCGCCAAGGCCCCGTGGTATTTCCTGGGCCTGCAGGAAATGCTGGTCTATTTTGACCCGTGGATCGCGGGCGTGATCATGCCGACGCTCATCATCGTCGGCTTGATGGTTGTTCCGTACATCGACGCGAATCCTCTGGGGAACGGCTACTACACCTACAAGCAGCGGAAATTCGCCATCTGGACGTTTCTGTTCGGATTCATTGGTTTATGGGTCTTAATGATTGTAATAGGGACCTTCATACGAGGCCCTGGCTGGATGTGGTTCTGGCCAGGGCAAACATGGGACGCGCAGCGGGTCGAGTTCGCGGTGAATCGGAACGTCGATCAGATTTTCGGGATCAACGGTTCCTGGATCGTTCACTTCATGCCCGCGTCGAATGCCAGTTACGCGCCGATCCTGGCGCGCATCATTTTCGGAATCTTCCCGCTGGCGCTTTATTTCATTGTCGCCGGATACCTGGTGCACCGCATGCTTTTGCTGACGGAGTTCAGCAAAAAGATTTTCAAGCGCATGACTCTGCTGCAAATGATGACCATGGAACTGTTCTTGATCCTGATGCTGAGCCTGCCGGTAAAAATCCTGCTGCGGCTATTGCTGCGTATCAAGTACGTGTGGGTGACGCCGTGGTTCAGTATCTGATGGGCCTTCATAAAACGACGGGGCTGAATAAAAATAAGGAGGCACGGGGTGCCTGAGCAGCTTCCTCCTGATGATCCGATTACAAGCCGGCCGATGGCCGGGCTGGTCCTGATTTCCGTTTTCATCCTGATGCTGACCGTGTCCTGGTCGCTCTACGATGAATTCTACGGCTTGCGCCCGTGGCGCAAGTACCAGGCCGAATTCTCCAGCGCGTATTCCAATTATCTCGACAAGGAATACAATCAGCGGAAGGCCGCCGAGCAGAAGTTCTACGCCACGCCGGAATACATGAAATTAGTGGCCGACGTGAAAGCCGCGACCGACGCCGCCCGAACCCAGGATCAGGAAATCGGAAAGCAAATCGATTTGCTTGACCAGCAGCGCGCGGCGATGACCGACTCTTTCACGACTTCGCGGGGCCTCGTCGGGTCTCTTACCTATCAGCTCGAGCAGATTAGCGATAAGGATAAGAGCGGCAAGGACTCCAAGCTGAAGGAACTGAACGACGCCAAGGCGCAGACGTTTGATGTGGTCTGGCCGGTAGGGGCCGGCAAGACCGAGCCGCAGAAATTTAATTACGACAAGCTCAACGGCCTGTTCGTTTCGATCATGCAATCGAAAGCGAAACTGGTCGCCCAGCGCGGCGATGTCGATCAGCCGGCCAAGGACGCGCAGGACAAGCTGAACGAATATGTGAAGGAGAACCTCCCCGGGCTGGCCTCCAAGGATTTATTTTCCCTGAGCCAGAGCATGAAGAGCCTCGACATTCACATTCGCCAGATCAACGTGAATCCGACCGGCACATCTCTCAACAATTTGGGCGGCGCGGGACTCGTCGATCGCTGCCAATCCTGCCATCTCGGAACGGATCCGCTGATTGTTCCGGTGACGATGACGCTTACCAAGGCGGACCTCGGCGTAGCAAAGAGCACGGATGCGCCATTCACCAGCCACCCCGATCCGGACATGATGAAGTATCATCCGCTGGAAAAATTCGGCTGCTCTCCTTGCCACGGCGGGAATGGGCGCGCCCTCGACACGGTCGAGAAGGGCCATGGCCGCTACGAACACTGGCTCTGGCCGCTTTATTACAAAGAAAATTTTAATGCCGGATGCCAGCAGTGCCACGCTTCCGACATGGTCACCGAGCACGCCCCTGTCCTGAACAAGGCGAAGTCGCTCTACCGGGAAAAGGGCTGCATCGGCTGCCACCGCTTCCAGGGCTTTGACAATCAGGACGAGGAACTCGTCAGCGCGCGGCAGGCCATCACCCAGCTTGAAAACCAGAAACAGGACGACCGCTTGCAGATCGCCCAGTTGAACAAGAAGGGTGACACTGCTCCCGACAACGCCACCGCGAACCAGTTCTACGCCGAAGCCACGAACCTGACCGTCACGATGTCAGGCATGGACGCCAAGATCGAAGAACTCGACCGGCGTTCCGGCAACCTGCTCCGCGAAATCAAGAAAGTCGGTCCGGACCTGAAAGAAGTCCGGATGAAGATTCATAAGGAATGGATTCCGAACTGGCTGAAGCACACGCACGAATGGCGGCCCACGACGAAGATGCCGCAGTTCCGCTTGCAGGACGACGAAATCCAGGCCATCTCCGCCTACATCTGGAACTCGGCCATCACCAGTCCCGCGCTGCCCAAGCAGATGCCGGGCAACGCTGCGAACGGCAAGGTGCTGTTTGAAGAGCGGGGCTGCGAAGCCTGCCACTCGATCGGCGAAGGCGCGAACATGGTCGGCGGAGATTTCGCCGCGAACTTGTCGCGCGTCGGGGAGAAGGACAACTACGATTACCTCGTTCGCTGGATCCTGAACCCGCGAACCCGCACGCGTCCTTACAGCCCGTTCGAGCACAAGGACCTCGGTCCCGAAGATTACGCCAAACACAATCTTCCGTTTGTTTTCGACCTCGATCATTCGCGCAGCCCGAACGACGGCCACGAAATGATCGTGCAACAGATGACGGTTATGCCCAGCCTGCGCCTCACGGCCGAAGACGCGCGCGACATCGCCAGCTACCTCGTGACGCAAAAGCACGCCGATGCATCCTTCCCCGCGGCTGATTTCATGGACAACCCCAGCCCGGAAACGATGCAGGACGGCAAGGAATTGATCCAGCACTACGGTTGCGCCGGCTGCCATGAAATTTCCGGCCTTGAAGACGAAGGCCGCATCGGCACGGAATTGACGAACGAAGGCAGCAAGCCCATCGAGCGCCTGGATTTCGCGCTTCTTACCGAAGACGCCAAGCTCGGCGTTCTTCCCGACGGCAAAAAAACTCCCCCAGGGCGTGGCGCGTGGTACGACCTGAAGGGTTTCTTTGACACCAAGCTCACGGATCCGGCCGTGTTCGATCGCGGAAAATACAAACCCGATCCAATGGACCGGCTGCGCATGCCGAAGCCGAACGTCACCAAGGAAGACATTGACGCGCTGACTACATTCCTCCTCGGCTCGACGGACCCGACCCTGCCGCAGGAATACATGTACAAGCCCGCCGACCAGCGCGCCGCCATCCAAAAGGGCTGGTGGATCGTCACGAAATATAATTGCATCGGCTGCCACCAGATCGGAATCGGGCAGCGATCCGTGCTGATGGGCTTGCCGCAATATCAGGGTGAAAACAAGCAGAACCTGCCGCCGGTGCTGACGAGCGAAGGCGCACGCGTCAGTCCCGATTGGCTCAAGGCATTTCTGGCCAACCCGTCGCTGAGCACCACGGACGTGAACCGCAACGGCGTGCGCTCTTATTTGCAGGTGCGCATGCCGACGTTCTTCCTGTCCGACGACGAAATCCGCACGCTCGTCTCGTTCTTCCAGGCCATGTCCAGCCAGCCGCAGCCCTACATTCCAACGAAGATCGAGCCGATCACCACGGCGGAAAAAGAAATGGCCCGCGACTTGTTCACCAGCACGGCCGCGCCATGCCTGAAATGCCACGCGACCGGCGATCCGGGACACGATAAGAACGCCATCGCTCCGAATTTCCTTTTCGCCAAGGAGCGGCTGCAGCCCGCCTGGACCGAGCGCTGGATCACCAATCCCGCGCTGATCGCTCCTGGAACGGCCATGCCCTCCGGCCTCTTCAAACGCGACGGCGACCACTGGGTCTTCTCCGGCCCTGTGCCCGCAAGTTTTAAGGGCTATACCGGAGATCAGGCGAACCTGCTGGTGCGTTATATGTTCGAATTGACGCCCGAGGAGCAGCGCGCTCTGATGGGCCGCACGCCTTCCGGCGGCGGCTCGGGTGGAGCAGGGAAGTAGGGTTTATTGAGGTTGCCATAATGGGTAGCACGTTTCTGCATTCGAACGGGTGCGGGTTGTACTTGGAGCCCGCCAATTAAAGGAGGAACCGTTTCGTGAAGAAAACAAGATTGGGCATGTACTCGCTGGTAGTTGGGGCGTTCGCTATGGCGCTCACGGGCTGCGGCGGGAGCAAACCTGAATCAACGGAAAATACAGCCGCTCCGGCGGCAAATGCTCCGGCCGGAAAAACGGTTGACGCCGCCACAGCCGGCGAAGTTACCGGCTCGGTCAAGCTCGATGGAGCCGCGCCGAAGGCCAAGAATATCAACATGGCTGCTGAACCCGCCTGCACCAAGGCGCGCACCAGCCCGGCGATGACCGAGGAAGTGGTCACGGGAGAAGGCGGCGCGCTTGCCAATGTCGTCGTATACGTGAAGACTGGTCTGGAAGGGTATTCCTTCCCGGCTCCTGCTGCGGCGGCGACGATTACGCAAGAGGGATGCCAATATCACCCGCACGTGGTGGCCGTGCAGGTTGGGCAGAACATCGACGTCGTGAACAAAGACCAAACCACGCATAACATTCACCCGATTCCGAAGGACAACCGCGAGTGGAACGAGTCTCAACCTCCCGGCGCCGCGCCCATTGAGAAGTCGTTTACACGCGAAGAAGTCGCCATCCCGGTGAAGTGCAATGTTCACCCGTGGATGAAAGCTTACATGGCCGTCATGCCGAACCCGGATTTCCAAGTCACCGATAAGGACGGCAAGTTTGACCTGAAGAACCTCCCACCGGGCACCTACACGATTGTCGCCTGGCAGGAACTGTATGGTTCGAGCGAACCGCAAACCGTCACGATTGGCCCCAAAGAAACCAAGAACGTGACGTTTACGTTCAAAGCCGCGGCCGCAGCTGGGGATTAAGGCATAAACCTCTCCGGGTCCTCTGTGTTCTCCGTGTTGAGTTCCGAAAGATCCAACACAGAACGCACAGAGGGCCCCGGTGAGCCTCAGAAGGGGCCGCAGCGAATCGAAACCGTCCTGGCATCGGAGTTCACGGCCTGGCGGCCGATATTCAGGATTGGGACTCTCCTTGGAGCCCACCGTTTAACATGAAGACTTTGTACAACGAGGCTCTGCACCGCTATGCTGTCTTCACAGCCTTCTGCACATTTGTCCTCCTGATCGCAGGCGCTTTGGTTACTTCGAACGATGCGGGTCTCTCCATTCCGGATTGGCCGCTCGCGTACGGCTCCTTGACTCCGCCCATGGTGGGCGGGATCCGCTATGAATTCACGCATCGCGTAATCGCCACGTGCATAGGCATTCTGACGATCGGACTCGCCGCTTGGCTGTGGAGGGCCGAGAACCGCACTTGGATGCGCTGGCTGGGCTTGGCGGCCCTTGGCGGGGTCATTGCGCAGGGAATCCTCGGCGGCATGACTGTGCGCATGTTCCAACCGCCGCCGGTGTCGGCCGCGCATGCCACTTTGGCACAACTTTTCTTTTCCACGGTAGTCGCCATCGCCGTTTTTACGAGTTCCTGGTGGAACGGCAGCCTCGAGGAAATGGACGACCCGGGGTCGCCCCGCGTTCGAACGCTGGTTGTATGGACGCTGGTCGCAGTGTTTCTGCAATTGATTCTAGGCGCGGCGTTCCGGCACAAGGGGTTTGGAATTATTCCGCACCTGATTGGCGCCGTCATTGTTACAATCCTGATCTTTATGACGGCGGGAGCGCTCAAGAGACGATTTCCGGATGTCCCGGCCCTTCGAAGCTGCGCGCGTTACCTGCATATCCTGATCGGAGTGCAGCTGTTGCTGGGAGCGGGCGCGTATTGGTCCCGGCTCTACAGCGCGCGCTTCCCGCAACCCATTGCGCCGATGGTCGCCTTGACGGTCGTGCACACGGTTACGGGCGCCTTGGTATTGGCCGTGACACTGGTGACAGCTTTGCTCAGCTATCGTATGCTCAGAGCCGACAATTCCGTGGCGGATTCCGCGCCGGCTTCCGAGCAGGTTGCCCATTGAGACTCGCATGAGAACATCCATCCAATCCGCGGGAACATCGGCGTCAGAGGCCAGCCGCCCCGCGCTTTATCTGGCGCTGACCAAGCCCGACGTTTCTTTCCTGGTGGTCATGACCACGGTGGCGGGCTATGCCCTGGGAACGCGCGGCCCGCTGGACTGGCTGCGAATGGCGCACACGGTTTTCGGAACCACGCTAATTGCGGCGGGAACTTCGGCCCTCAATCATTACTTCGAGCGCGATACCGACGCGTTAATGCGCCGCACGGCGTCGCGCCCTCTGCCTTCCGGGCAACTCAGGCCTCGCGAAGCGTTTTGGTTCGCGCTTTCGTTGCTTGCATTCGGCACGGTGTATCTTGCCCTGGCCACGAACGCACTCGCCACGTTTTTGGGCATTGCCACTTCCGTTTTATATCTCTGCGCTTACACGCCCCTGAAACGGCGCAGCACTCTGGCAACATTTGTCGGCGCATTTCCTGGCGCTGTGCCGCCGCTGATCGGCTGGGCCGCCGCGCGAGGGACGCTAAATATCGAGGCCTGGTTCCTGTTCGCGATGCTTTTCTTGTGGCAATTCCCGCACTTTGATGCGATCTCCTGGGTGTACCGGGAGGATTACAAGCGTGCGGGAATCAAGATGCTTCCGACGGTGGACCCCGAAGGAACGCGGACGTTTCGCGAAATCCTGATGACGGCTGCGCTGCTTGTGCCCGTCAGCCTGCTGCCCGCGGTGACGGGTCTGGCCGGGGCGCACTACTTTTTCGGAGCGGTGGTTTTGGGGCTGATGCTGGTGGAAATGTGCTTGTGGGCCGCGGCGTCGAAGACCAACGTTCGGGCGAAGTGGCTCATGCACGCGACCGTGCTTCACCTGCCGGTGCTGTTGGGATTGCTGATCTACGACAAATTCACCCGTTAAGATCTGGCGCGCGCGGGGCGCAAGTGAGAGGCCATGAACGGAAAGGAAAATGAGGCCGAGTTGACCATCATGTCTGTGGTGATGATCGTTCTCTCGATTTTGGGGATCATCGCCGGTTTTTCCAGGGATCTTTTCGGCGGTATTGATGGCTTGCTGATCCTAGGTGTTGCCCTGATGATCCTTTTGATTTTTAGCATTCTTCTTTTGGTACAGGCGAAGCAGCAGGGATGGCTCGGCAAAAGCCACAAGGATGAAGGCCAGACGAGTCCTCCGGCCGCCGCAAAGTAGCACAGCTACTCTTGGCTGTGTGGGTTTTGCAATCGTAGTTGGGGCGGGCAGCCTGTATTTGCAACCTACAAAACCACACAGCCAAGAGTGGCTGTGCTACTTCGGAAGGAACCCGCGTTGATTTCCCCGCCTGCATTGGACGCCGTTCTCAATGGCACGAGCGCCATTTTGGTCACGGTGGGCTACGTCATGATCCGCACGAAGCGCGTCCTCGCTCACAAGACGTGCATGCTCGCCGCGACTGTCACTTCGGCGGCCTTCTTGATTTCCTACGTCACGTATCACTACCACTTGTATGCGTCCGGCGAGGGCCCCGTGCATTTTCCGGGGACGGGCGCGCCGCGCTACGCCTACCTGACGATGCTCACTACGCACACAATCCTCGCGATCGTCATTGTCCCGCTGGTGATCCTTTCGCTCGCGCGCGCCCTGCGCTCCAATTTCCCGGCGCACAAGCGCATCGCGCGGTGGACGCTTCCGATTTGGGCCTACGTCTCCGTGACCGGCGTGCTGATTTATGTAGTGCTCTACCAGATTTATACGCCGCGCCCGTAGCGCCGGCGTCCCGCCGGCACTTTACACCGTGCAGAGAATAGAAAGATTGCAAGCCCCTTTCGGATCGGGGCAGCGGGACGCTGGCGCTACGAAAACCTGCGTCGATCGAGTTACGTTTCGCCAATTTGGATCGCTGTGAGAAACTATGCCTAGGCCGAACGTGCGATGAATAGCATTCCTCATGCCGCTGAATCTCCCTCAGCCGCTCCCAAACCTGGGATGGCCCAGAAGTGGCTCATCGCGATTCTGGTTCTTACTTTTGCATTTGTACTGATGCCGTTCCTGCTCTGGTACATGACGACGTTCACGCGCCCGCTGAATGACGCCGACCTGGCCACTTACTTTCAGGACACGGCGCATCCCCGCCGTGCGCAGCACGCTCTCTCGCAAATCGCCGACAGGATCATGAGCCCGAATGCCGGAATCCGCGCATCGGCGAAGGTCTGGTATCCCGAAGTCATCAAATTTTCAGAGCAGGGAAGCGATGAGTTGCGAGTGACCTCCGCGTGGGTCATGGGCCAGGACAACCAGTCGCCGGAATTTCACGCCGCGCTTGTGAAACAGCTCGCGGATCGAAATCCGATGGTGCAAGGAAACGCCGCCCTCTCCCTCGTGCGTTTCGCCGATCCCGCCGGCCACGCCCTCATCGCAGGAATGCTTACGCCCTATACGGTACTCGCGCAGCGCACCGGCATTCTTTCGATCCGGCTGAAACCCGGAGACGTCATCAATCCCGGCACCTTGCTCGCCCACATCACCATTGGTAACGACAAAACCGAAGTTCGCTCCGAAGTTCCCGGCACGATCCACCAGTGGATCCCGTCCGAAAACGCGCAGGTCAAAACCGGCGAGCCCTTGTTGCTCGTCGATCCCAGTCCCGAAATGGTTTGGGAATCCCTGCGCGCACTTTATTTAATTGGCCAGAAGGATGACTTGCCCGCCGTCAATCCCTACATCCGCGGCGCTGAAGGCATGCCGCCGCAGATTCAGCAGCAGGCCGCGCTTACGGCCCGGGAAATTTCCGCCCGCAGCAAACCGTGACCCGTGATTCGTGGCCCGTGACCCGTGCAAGATCACCGCACAATCACATTCAACTATCTATAAACGCCTCAAAGTTTTGGAACAATGCAGTGGTGGGGTACAAAACTCAATTCATAGACCACGGGTCACGGATCGCGGGTCACGTGTTCTCAGAAGGGAAGCGTTCCGTTCGCGCCCTCAAAATCGGCGAGCGGAACCATGTCAATCGCGTCCCACGGGCAGCCTTCCAGGAACGCGCCGTCGGGGCCTTTGCTGGTGCACAGTTTGCAGCCGATACAGAGCAGGGGATCGACGATGATGCGGCCAAACGGGGCGTGGTCCTCGTCCGGGGCCCAATACATGCAATCGGCAACCGGGCAGTACTCGACACAAGCAGGCGAGCCGGCGCATCCCGTGCAACATTCATTGATCACCGCGAGGATGTGGGGCTTGCGCTTCCTCTGGGTTGTCGTGCCCGTGGAAATGGGCGAATGCTTGACGACAGTCCCCGCCTGAAATTCCTCGATGCTGGGAGCCGAATACGCCACGTCGAGCCTCCAAAAAAATGTTTCTGTAATATATTCTTGCCGACGCACCGCGACTTGTCAATCCTCGTCCTGCTTCATCCGTACGGATTTGTGCGCTTTTCGTCCTGTGCCGAGAGGCGCAAGATTACAAAATTCACACGGCCATAACAAAACCGTCACGCGCCTTTAACAATGGACATTTCAAATGACACCCTAGAAATAAGCGCCTCTCAACGCTGACGCGCCCTCAGCCCCGCGTCACGATTTTTGAAGCGCTGTCGGAATCTTGAACTCGCCGCACAGGGGAGAAAAAATGAATTATCGATCAGTCAGGCTATCCAGGTGGATGACTATATTCACCTTCGTTCTCTTGCTTCTGGCGCAGACGAAGCAGGCCATCGCGCAGGGGCAAAAAGGAGCGATCTCTGGGATTGTCACTGACGACAGCGGCGCCGTCCTCAAGGGCGCGCAGATCTCGATCGAATCCAAGGACATCAATGTCGTTTCCGATGAGCAAGGCCGTTTCTTCATCAATGGCGTTGATCCGGGGAGCTACACGCTCACCGTTAGTTACGTCGGTTTCGCGGTACTGAACGACAGTGTGAGCGTATCCGCGGGGCAGACAACGAACGAGGAAGCGAAGCTCCAGGTGAAATCGCAGAGTGAATCCATTCTGGTGACCGCGCCGCGACTCACGGGCGAGGCCGAAGCGGTCAACATCGAGCGCACGGCCGATAACCTTTTGCAGGTCCTGCCGGCCGAGGTGATCCGCAGTTTGCCCAACGCCAATATGGCCGATGCCTTGGGACGCATGCCCAGCGTGACTCTGGAGCGCGATGAAGGCGAAGGCAAATACGTTCAGGTTCGGGGACTCGAGCCACGCCTGACCAATGCCACGATAGACGGCGTGGATGTTCCCTCTCCCGAGTCGGGAGTCCGGCAGGTCAAATTCGATGCAATTCCAGCCGATCTTGTGGAGTCAGTCCAGGTAAGCAAAACTTTGCAGCCCAACATGGAAGGGGATGGAATCGGAGGCTCGGTGAATCTGATCACCAAGATGGCCACGAATACTCCGACCATTTCGATCGGCGCTACCGGTGGTTATACGCCCATCATCAGCGGCCGCGGCGAGACGGAAGAGGTCGGGACAATCGGATATCGGTTCGGCCCGGACAAGAAGTTCGGCGCCCTCATCGGCGGATCGTACGACTGGAACGGAAGGGCCATCGATGACATCGAGCCGGTCCCCGATTTGGCCACATTGCCGGGAGGCGCGACGCAGTATTGGAAAACCGGCATGGACGTCCGCGAATACAAATATTTTAGATCGCGATGGGGACTCGGGGGCAGCACCGACTATAAGCTGTCAGAAGGCTCGAATATTTACGTTCGCGCGTTTTTCTCGGACTTTCACAACTACGGCGACCGCTGGGCCTACTCTCTGGTGGACAATACGCCAGGCATACAGCTTCTCAACCCGAACAACGGCGGTTGCCCGGTGGATAGTTCGGGCGTAACGATCGCGCCGTGCAAGGGCACGCCGTCGTTCAATACGCAGCTCCGAAATCCCGCCATCGGCGTGGGAAACGTGATGGTGGGCGGAGTTCACGACCTGTCGACCACGTGGTTCGCGTGGGACGTGGCGGTTTCGCGCGCTTACCTTGGAAACTCCTCCTCGGCTACGGCCAGTTTCGGCTCCACGCTCGCTACCAGTTCCTGCCAATACGATCCAACCAACACGTCGAACGAATTTCTGCCGCGTTGGAGTCAATCCTGCTACACAGAGGCCTATAACCCCTCGGATATGACCTTAAGCAAAATCCGCAACTCCCTGGGCTTAACGGCGCAACTCAATATCGAAGCATCTGGCTCGGGAGCAAAGCGGTACCATATCGGCTCAAAGCTGGCGACATTCGAGATTGGCGGCCGCTTCCGAAACGGGCACAAGTTCAACGACGGCTACACTCTGACCACCACTCCCACGGGCACTATTCCCCTCTCGACCTTCTCGAATGACCTTGTCAATCCGAACTACTACAACGGAGGCCAGTACCCCCTTGGCTACAACCCGAGGTATGAAACAGTAATCGCCTACGCGAACGCCAACCCCAGCCTGTTCACCTCCTCCAGCACACAGGGAATCGACGGCCAGGAATTCGATCTCGTCGAGAAGGTCGCCGCCGGCTACTTCATGAATTCGATCGACTTGTCGAGCCGCTGGCGGCTGATCGCCGGCCTTCGGATCGAGAGCACAACGGAAAATATCAGCAATTTTTCGCTCAACCTGGACAACAATACAATCACGCCGAACAAGTTCAACGGGTCGTACATCACTTACGAGCCCAGCGCCGCGCTCAAGTTCGCGATGACTGCGAACGACAATCTTCGATTCTTTTATGCGCGCGGTCTGTCCCGGCCGGATTTCCAGGATATAGCCCAGGCAGTCACGTGGTCGGTTGCCTGCAACGGGAGCAATCCGTTCTGCGCCCAACTTGGAAATCCCAATCTTCACGCGGAGACTGGCGACGACGTCGACGTTCTCTACGACCACTACTTCCAGACGTTCGGGGTCCTCTCCGCGGGGTATTTTTACAAGTTCCTGCATGACCCGATCGTTCAAGTTCAATCCACGGTGAACCCGTTTACTCCTCCTGGCGGGCCGACGGGCAGTTATTTGGTTCAGACATTTGCGAACGCAGGCTCGGGATGGGTCACGGGACTTGAAGTGGCCTACACCAAGCAATTCTCATCCTTGCCCGGCGCCTGGGCGGGCTTGGGCTTGTCCGCGAACTACGCCTACACACAGTCCCGCGCAAACGGCATTCCGGGCCGGTCCGACAATCCATGGCTGCCGAGAACTTCGCCCAACGCTTTTAACTTCAGTCCGACGTATGACCGTGGGCGGGTCTCGTTACGCTTGGGGGTTTCGTACAACCAGAACAGCATCTACGCCTATCAGTTTGCAGACGGTACGCCGGGTGGGGTGAAAGGGCCTCTGAGCGACCAGTACTTCTACACTCACGTTCAGGTGGATGCCCAGGGAAGCATTCGCATGAATCGCGGCTTCACCTTTGTCGCGCAAGGCCTGAATCTGAATAACGAGGTGTTCGGCTTCTATCAGGGGAGCCCGCAATTCATGATTCAGCGCGAATACTACGGGCCGACAGTTTCTCTCGGCCTTCGCTGGGAGCCGCTGCGGGAAAAGTAAGAGGACGGCGCATCGACCTTGCAAAGCTAAATCAAGCAGGATGATTTCGAGCGACGTGTCGCGGGCAAGACGCACCTTTCGCGATCCCGGCAGGACTGGCTTCACAGGCTGCGGATTAAGGGCTTTCGTCATCCCGAGCGAAGCGAGGGATCTGCTTTTCTGCGCCAAACTCAAGAAAAAGCAGATTCCTCGGGCAACCCCACCCCTTCGGAATGACACGTTGCGAGTATTTTCGCAGCCACTTCAGCCTGTTAGCTTTTGATTTTCGTACGCATACGAAAAACCAGACAGACGGAAGCCTGTCCTACTCGCACGTTCCGTTCAGCGGCGACGCAAACACCTATGCGAGATTCATTTTCTGAAGCAAGGCCTGGTAGCGCGGGTCGGAGCGGTAGGGGTCTAAGAACGGCAGGTCTTGAATGCCAATCATGTAATAATCGCGCTGCTGGAAGGCTCCTTCGAGCGCGTCAAACATCGCGTCCACTTCGCCGGCGGCCGCGTAATACAACGCTGCCCCAATGTTTTGACCGTGCGAGTCGGCAAGCTTCCGCGCCCATTCCTGGCTATGGTCGCGATCGCCTGCCTGATAATAGGCTGCGGCCAGTAACCATGCACCCATGTGGTACCAAGGCGCCAAATCCACAACTCGTTTGAAGGTGGCAATCGCTTCCTGTGGGAGCCTTGCGTGAAGCTGGGCGAGCCCCATCGCAATCCAAAGTGGGTGGTAGCTCGCATCGATTTCCAGGGCTCTGTGCGCGCACTCAATCGCCTCTCGATACTGTTTCGCCGCGTACAAGGACAGAACCAATCCCCAGTGAAGGGCCATGGAAAGTGGATCGGTCTCAAGTGCTAAACGACTTTGCTCGATCGCTTCGGGAACTCGTCGCTTCGGCAACAGGTAATGCACGGCGTAGCTGTATCTCACCCTGGGTGGGACAGGCTCAACCGACAAGGCCTTGCGGTAATTTGCTTCGGCCGATTTCCAGTCATAATCACAGGTCGCCGCAATGGTCGCCAGCACACTGTGCGCCAGGCTAGTGGCGGGGTCGATATCCAGCGCTTTCTCAGCAGCCGATTTCGCCAAGGGCGCCATCTCGCCAACCGGTTTTATACCCATCACCCCTAGCACTAAGTAGTAGACCGACAGACCATAATAAGCCGGAGCGTAATTCGGATCGATGGCCAAGGCCTGCTCAAAGCATCCCTTTGCTTTCGCCAGGCCCTCTGGAGTAAATCGGAATCCGTAAAAAACTCCTTTCAAGTAATTCTGATAGGCTTCGATGTTCACTGCCTGTGCGCGAGGAGCTAATCGAATTTTGAGTGCTTCCGAGATGGCCTGGGCGATTTCATCCTGAATGGCGAAGACGTCGGTCATGTCCCGGTCGTAACGCTCCGACCAGAGATGCGATCCGTTCTCGGCCTCGATGAGCTGCGCCGTGACGCGAATGCGGTTTCCAGCACGGCGCACGCTGCCTTCGAGGATCGTGCCGACGTTGAGCGTTTCGGCGATCTTGCGGATATCCTGCTCCTTGCCCTTGAAAGCGAACGCGGACGTGCGCGCGATCACTTTCAGGCCAGGAATTTTCGCGAGCAAATTCAAAATCTCTTCGGCCAGTCCGTCGCTGAAATACTCGTTCTCCTTGTCCGCGCTCATGTTGGCAAAGGGCAAGACGGCGATGGAAGGAGTTTTGGCGATGGGGGCGGCTGTCGCCGTTGCTTGTTCGAGGGCCGCGCGAACTTCATTCATCGTCTGGAAGCGGCTGGCGGGCGGCTTGCGCAAGCAACGCGTTACAATTGCGGTGAGGCTCGACGGCGTATCCAAGGGCGCGGGCTCGTCGCGCACGATTGCGGCCATGGTTTCGACGGCCGAGTTTTTCGAAAACGCCCGGCGGCCGCTCAGCATTTCATACAGCACCACGCCGAAGGAAAAAATGTCGGAGCGCGCGTCCGTCGGCTCGCCCTTGGCTTGCTCTGACGACATGTAAGCCGCTGTTCCCAAGACCGTACCCACTTCCGTGAGGTCCGAACATTGGGCTGTGGCATCGGAAGCAGCTGCGGCGCTGGCGGCTCCTACCTTTGCGAGTCCGAAATCCAGCAGCTTCACGCCGTTTGCGGTCACCAGAATGTTGGCAGGTTTCAAATCGCGATGCGTGATGTTTTTCTTGTGGGCCGTTTCGAGCGCATCGCAAATCTGCGCGGCGTAGCGGATCGTTCGATCAGGGGGGAGAGGACCCTGAAGCGGAGTTCCCTCGATGAACTCCATCACTAAATAATTCGGGCCGACATCGTAAATCTGGCAAATATTGGGATGATTCAGCGCGGCGACGGCTTTGGCTTCCCGCTCGAAGCGCTCCGAGAATTGCGAGGCGGAAACTTTGATGGCCACGTCGCGATTCAGGCGAGGGTCTTTGGCGCGATACACCTCACCCATCCCGCCCGCGCCAATCGGCGAGACGATCTGGTAAGGGCCAAGCTTATCGCCAGTGGAAAGTGGCATAGGATAAATCCCGCTAAGTCTACCTGATCGATGACCGGATAGGGAATGAGTTGTGACGCATTAGGCCAAAAGCAAATTTCGCTGGAGCAAGCGGCAATCCGGAAGTTGATTCGATGCAAACTTAAGGTAAGCTGGACACACTTGCGTGAACCATCCGACATCGGCATCGCGGTAAGTCAGGATTATCCTGGCGCGGGCGCGGCTATCAACAAGCCTGCGCAGGTGCTGTTTGCCAGTTTGATCGGAACGACGATCGAGTTTTTCGATTTCTACATATTTGCAACGGCTGCGGTGCTTGTCTTTCCCAAATTATTTTTCCCGTCGACCGATCCGGCCTCCGCCACGCTCGCTTCGCTCGCGACTTTTGCGATTGCGTTCTTCGCGCGGCCAATTGGCTCGGCGCTCTTTGGGCACTTCGGAGATCGCATTGGGCGCAAGGCGACGTTGGTCGCGGCGCTGCTCACCATGGGGCTCTCCACGGTCGCCATTGGCGCGTTGCCGACTTACAAGACCATCGGCGTGGCTGCTCCGGCGCTGCTCGCGTTCTTTCGCTTCGGGCAGGGGCTCGGCCTCGGCGGCGAGTGGGGAGGCGCGGTGCTGCTGGCGATCGAGAATGCGCCGCCGGGCAAGCGCGCCTGGTACGGAATGTTTCCGCAGCTCGGGGCGCCAATCGGGTTTCTTTTTTCTGGCGGAATATTCCTGGCGCTCTCGAGATGGCTCACCGATGTGCAATTCTTCAACTTCGGCTGGCGCATTCCGTTTCTGGCAAGCGCCGCGCTTGTCCTCGTCGGCCTCTACGTGCGGCTGACGATTACCGAGACGCCCGTGTTCCGCGACGCCCTCAGCCGCCGGGAGCGGGTGAAGGTGCCGATGCTGACGGTGTTCCGCGAGCACCTGCGAACCGTGGTCGTGGGCACGCTCGTAGCGCTCGCAACCTTCGTGATTTTTTACTTGATGACAGTCTTTGCGCTGTCTTGGGGCACCACCGCGCTCGGTTATAGCCGCGAAAAGTTTTTGGTGATGCAATTGTTCGCGATCGTCTTCTTCGCGATATTCATCCCCGTCGGCGCGATCCTGGCCGAACGAGGGCGCCGCTTCACGCTTCTCTGGGTCACCGCGGCGATCGGCGCGTTCGGACTCGTGATGGCGCCGATGTTTCTCGCCGGGACAGCTGGTGCCGTCTTGATGATGACGCTCGGCCTGTCATTGATGGGCCTGACCTACGGCCCGCTTGGCACGGTGCTCTCGGAGCTTTTTCCCACGTCGGTGCGTTACACGGGCAGCTCCCTGACGTTCACGTTCGCCGGTATTTTCGGCGCTTCGCTCGCGCCCTACATCGCCACCTGGCTCGCCAAAACTTACGGCCTGCAGTACGTTGGCTACTACCTCACTGTCGCGGCGGCTCTGACGTTCATCGGCCTCCTCGCCGCGCGCGAAACAAAGGACGAAGAATTGTGACCGGCGGGAGTCGAAACCTTCAGAAGTAACCACAGATGAACACAGATAAACACTGATTAAGAAAATTAAAAATGCCAATCGCACTCTCTCTGTTTCTTGTTTTCATCAGTGTTTATCTGTGCTTATCTGTGGTTTCGATGCTTTTCTCCGGTCACACGCGCCCCCGCATTGCAAATCTTGACAACCAGGCGTAAGCTAACCGGCATCAAGATAAAAGGGAAGTACGGCGTGTGATCTCCCCCCCGCCTTCACACCCGAACTGGCTTATGCAATCTCGACTTCGCATCGCGGTATCGGTGGCCGCTCTCGGGGCGGCGCTGTTTGCGCCTTCCGCGCCCGCTCAAGGCCGTCACGGAATGCACGCGCCTGCTGCGGTTCCTCGAGCGCGCTCATCCCTCAGGTTCAGCGGGAGAGACGGGTTCGATCGTCCGAACCAGCGCCACTTTTTGAACGATTCCGCCTTTCTATTCCCTTACTTCTACGCTGACGACGAATTTGACTACGGACAGGCGGCGCCGGAGGTTGCGCCGGTCCAGATCGTTATCCCGCAGCCCCAGCAGCCCCCACAACCGTCTGCGCCCGCGGCCAGCCCGGTCCGCCCGCTTCTATTGGAAAACCAGAATGGTCAGTGGGTGCGCGTTCCGACCGGCAGCGATACGCCGGCGATCCCGCAATCGACGAAGCCGGATTCTGCCAAGGCATCGGCCACAACCCCTGGATACGCCGAACTTCCGGTGGCAGCCCCGCCGCTCCCGGCATTGCCTCCTGCCGTGATCGTATTTTGGGACGGGCACACGGAAGAAGTGGCGAAATATATGATTCAGGGCGAGACGCTCTTCACGTACGCGGATTACTGGAGCACTGGCTCGTGGACGAGAAAAATTCCCTTGTCCGACGTGGACATCCCCGCAAGCCTGAAACTAAATAGAGAACGCGGCACAAAATTTACTCTGCCGTCGGGACCGAATGAAGTCATGATCCGTTTTTGAATCCCGCCCGGCTTACCCGATTGCACCCATCTCCGCTATTACAGCCTGCGTGAATTCCTGCGTTGTGGCTGTTCCGCCAACGTCCCGCGTGGTGTGTTTGCCTTCGCGATACACCTTGTCGAGAGCGCCCAGAATGCGGCGCGAGGCTTCCACCTCGTTCAAGTAGTTCAGCATCATCGCCGCCGACATGACGATCGCCGTCGGGTTAGCAATCCCCTTGCCGACGATATCGGGCGCCGTTCCATGAACGGCTTCAAACAACGCGGCCACGTCTCCAATATTGCCGCTCGGCACGACGCCTAAACCACCCACCAAACCCGCGGCGAGATCACTGACCACGTCGCCATAAAGATTTGGCAGGAGCAAAACGTCGAACTGCGCTGGATTCATCACGAGTTGCATGCACGTGTTGTCCACGATCAGTTCGCGATATTCGATTTCCGGATATTTCTCCGCCACCGCGCGGATCGAATTCAGAAACAGGCCGTCGGAAAGTTTCATGATGTTGGCCTTGTGGATCGCGTGAATTTTCTTGCGCCCATTCTTGCGCGCGTATTCAAACGCGAACCGCGCAATGCGCGTCGAAGCCCGCTCGGTAATGATCTTCAAGCTCTCCACGACGCCAGGAACCACTGTGTGCTCAAGCCCCGCGTACAGGTCCTCCGTATTTTCCCGCACGATAACCAGGTCCACTCCTGACCAGCGAGACGCAACGCCGGCAACATTCCGCACCGGACGCAGATTGGCGTAAAGGTCGAGCTCCTTGCGCAGCGCGACGTTGATGCTTGGAGGCCCTTGCGCAACCGCCGTCGCCATCGGCCCCTTCAGCGCGACATGCGTCCGCCGCACCGATTCCACCGCCTGCTTGCGGGGGAATTCCCCAGTGCGTTTTCCGCCTTCGAGCGGCGCCGAAAATACTTCCCATTCCACCGAAACGCCAGAGGCCTCGACAATCTGCCTTGCCGCGTTTGCAACTTCGGGCCCGATCCCGTCTCCAGGAAGCATAGTAATTTTATGAGTCATAATTTCAATCATCTTAAGGGAAAGCCCGCAAATTGTCGAAAATCGCCATCAAATTCGTGAAGTCTCATTGCCCATGCTGATCCTTTCGAGTCCCGAAGGGACGACATACCGTAGCCCACTACGCAAGTGGTGGGAAAGGCGTCCTGATCACAAGAAAAAGCCCCGGCAGGAGCGACAAAGGCGACTACCCGCCCGAATCTCCCGCCCGCCTAGCGCATCAAATGTACATATTACGAAACATGATTTGCCGCACGGGGGCAAAGCACTTGCCTCGTGTGCTATAATAATTATGTACCAAATATCGCCGAAACCGGCAGGGAGTGAAAACACTGAAATGATTACAGTTACTCCAGTGGCGACAACGAAAGTAAAGGAAATTATGGGCCAGCAGAACCCCGCTCCCGTAGCGCTCCGCGTGGCCGTGGTGGGCGGAGGCTGCTCGGGCTTCAGCTATCACATGGCGTTTGAGAACTCGGAAAATCCGACCGACAACGTCTATGAATTCGACGGACTCAAGGTCCTCGTCGATCAGATGAGCGAAATGTACCTCGAAGGCGTCTCCATCGATTACATCGAGACGCTGGAAGGTGCCGGCTTCAAGTTCAACAACCCGAACGTCAAGAGCACCTGCGGCTGTGGCAGTTCGTTCAGCGTATAAGAGCGCCGCAAGACTTCTTCGACGATTCGGACGCATTTGCGCATGGGCCTTTGCGAGTTTTCGCATAGGCCCATTTTCTTTTGCAACCCCGAAGGGCATGGGGCGCTGTGAACTCGTTGCAATGCGCTACCGCGCCCCGTATTCTATAGGGCGCTCATGAAAATCGCTCTCGCGCAATTGAATCCCACCGTCGGCGACTTCGCCGGAAATTCGGCCAAAATTTTGGAATTTGCGCACCGCGCCGCCAAGCAAGGCGCGGACTTGGCCGTCTTCTCCGAACTCTGCCTGTGCGGCTACCTGCCGATGGACTTGATCGAGCGCCCTCAATTCATTGACCGGAACGAAAGGGAATTGGCCTGCCTGGCCAAGCAGTTGCCGATTCCCTCCATCGTCGGCTACGCAGCCCGCGCAAAAGGTTCGACAGGGAAATCCGCCGCCAATGCCGCGGCCCTTCTGGCCAATGGAAAAATCGAATTCGTTCAGCACAAAATGCTCCTTCCCACATACGATGTGTTCGACGAATCCCGATATTTTCAGCCTGCCACAGCGCAAAACGTTTTCTCCTTCGGTGGCCAAAACCTCGGCATCACCGTCTGCGAAGATATCTGGAACGATAAAACGTTCTGGGCCAAACCCCTCTACGAGCGCGACCCTGTAGCCGAACTAATCGCCAAGCGCGCCAGTCTGATCATCAATATCTCCGGGTCACCCTACACGATCCATAAGCGAGCCCTGCGTTTGGACATGCTGCGCGCGCTTGCCAAGTCGCACGGCCGCCCTGTTATCTACGTCAATCAGGTCGGCGGCAATGACAGTTTGGTGTTCGACGGAGGCAGTGTAGTCGTCCTACCCGACGGCAGAGTCCCCGCCCAGGCGACCTCCTTCGCGGAAGACATCGTCTTTTTTGACACCGAGACAATCTCGGGTGAATTTCACGCGCAGCCCGCTACCGAGATTGACCTGGTCCTTCAAGCGCTCATCTGCGGAACGCACGACTACGTTTGCAAGTCCGGTTTCCGCGCCGTGGTAGTGGGCCTCAGCGGAGGCATCGATTCCTCCGTAGTGGCCGCCATTGCCGTAGCAGCCCTGGGCCGCGAAAACGTCCTCGGCGTCTCCATGCCAGGCCCATATTCCTCGGAGGGAAGCCGTACGGATGCTCGGCAGCTGGCCGAGAATCTCGGAATTGAATTTCTGACCATCCCGATTACGGATGTTTTCCAATCCTATCGAACCGCGCTGGCAGATGCCTTCCGCGGCAGGCCAGAAGACGTGACCGAGGAAAATCTTCAGGCCAGGGTGCGTGGAAATTATTTAATGGCGCTATCGAACAAATTCGGCTCCATGGTTCTCAGCACCGGCAACAAATCAGAAATGGCGGTAGGGTATTGCACTCTCTACGGAGACATGGCAGGTGGCCTGGCAATGCTTTCCGACGTCCCCAAAACAATGGTCTATGCACTCGCCGAATTGATCAATCGCGATAGGGAACTCATCCCTCGCTCCTCCGTCGAAAAACCGCCCTCCGCCGAGCTTCGCCCGAACCAGACGGATCAGGATTCCCTGCCTCCGTACGAAGTTCTGGACCGGATCCTGAGGGCGTATATCGAAGACGTAAAGAGTCCCGAAGAAATTGCCGGCGAAAACGATTTCGATATCGATTTAGTCCGTTCGATCGCCGGCAAAGTCGACCGGAACGAATACAAAAGGCGGCAAGCCCCACCCGGCCTGAAAATTACATCCCGGGCTTTTGGATTGGGCCGCCCCTTCCCAATCGTTCAAAAGTTCAAACCCTGAGAGGAGCCTCACAATGCTAAGAAAATTAGTCCTTTGCGGTATCCTATTCTTTTCGGCATTCCAGCTTCCCTCACTTGCTCAAACGACCTCGGGAAAAGAAAAAGCCCCAGCACCGAAAGCAGCCGATTCGCCAGCCGCCAAACCGGGCGCCGTCGAGGCCCGCGTTGAGCAATACCTCAGGAATTTGTACGCCTGGGGTCCAACCTATGATGTCAAGGTGGGTCCATCCAAACCCTCACCCATTCCCGACCTGCTGGAAGTCCCTGTAACTGTCTCCCTGGGAGGACAGTCCGACACCGCCGTCGTCTACGTTTCAAAAACAGGAAATTTCCTGCTCCGAGGAGAGCTTACAGACATGTCGGTGGACCCCTTCGCCGACACGCGTTCCAAGCTTCACGTCGGCAATTCGCCGTCAATGGGCCCCGAAGACGCCAAGGTAACCCTAATCGAATTCGCCGATTTCGAGTGTCCCTCATGCCGTCAACTCGACCTAGTCCTGCGAGATCTCTTGCCGCGCCATCCAGAAGTGCGGCTAGTCTTCAAACATTACCCCTTGACTGACATCCACCCCTGGGCGATGACCGCCGCAATCGCCAGCCAATGCGCGTACCAGCAAAACCCCGCCGCCTTCTGGAAAATGCACGACGCCATCTTTGACTCCCAAGACGTAATTAGCCCCTCAAATGTATGGGATAAGATGCTGGACCTAGCAACCCAACAAGGCTTGAACGCAGAAGCCTATCGAGCTTGTATGATTAACCCAGAAACCGCGAATCAAGTAAAAGCAAGTATCGAGGAAGGCCGTGCCCTGGCAATCACAGCCACTCCAACTACATTCGTGAACGGCCGCCGAGTCGTCGGCCACGATGAATCTCTGATAGAACAGTACACTACATTCAATCATTCTTTACAGTAAACATAATATAGCTTATAAGACAACTTGTCAACAGGGATGCGACAAGCATGTCAAACCTCTTCTAAAATGTCCCCTTCCATACTTCGTTAGAAATGTCCCCTTTTTTGCCGTTTGCTTGTTCCCGGTTTGTTCTGTTTCGCGTTGCGGATGGAGCGGAACCATGCGCCGCGAGTTGTGCGGCGCGTTTGGGTTGTAACGCAGGCCGCTAACCGAAACAGCGATGATGGCTTCGCCGCTGCGGACTTTCCCGATCCGGTGGGCAAGATCTCCTTCCAAGGAAGTTTTCTTCCCCGATAATCGGTCTCGATCGTCCCGTCCTGCCACTCACAAACCTCTACCTTGCCCTGCGCCGGCGCGTACTTCCGGCTTTGCGCCTGGACCTGAAACCACCGGTTGTCGTAGCGCACCAACCAGTCGTTGCTGATGATTCGCTCTCCAGTCGCAGCACCTCTCGCAACTCCAACGCATTCGGCGCCCGGCGGTGATAGTGCTCCGCTTCCGCTGGCGCCTGCCGGGACCGCTGGTTGTGCTCCGGTAGATATTCCTGTTGCAAATTCACGGTCGTCTGCTCCTGCATCCCAATCTTCTTCGGTCTCACCTTCTTGATCAACCGGTTCTGATGGGACCGCAGGTGCGCTCCATGCGCCCTTTCGCTTGCGGCGATCCTGCCGCGATAATCTCGATCACCAGCCTCTGCCGGAGCGTCTCCGCGTCGATCTGCATCCGGTCTTGGCTCGCCAAGTGTTCGGTCGCCAGCGTCAGCCCAAATCGTTCTCCTTCTTCATCCCCGTACTTCCCCCGCACCAACTTCAGCACTTGTCGGCGAAATTCCGGCGGGTTGGCTCGCGCGCTCGCCCGTCCCACACTGCGAGGCTTCAGCCTCTTAGGAGTGTGCGTGAGAACTCGGTTTTTGTAGCGCCCGCCTTCAGGCGGGCACTTTGGAATCACGCACATGCCCGCCTGAAGGCGGGCGCTACACGATTCAAAGGCGAGTACTCATGCACACTCTTAGCCCCTTCTTCTCGATATCTGTTCCACAACCGTTTTGGCGTCGAATCACGCCTGCCACACACGCGTGAAAATTTCTGCGCGGTGAACTTTTAGTGGTGGGCCATGGCGCCAGCCGCGGCGCCGGCGGCGACGCCGATGGCGAACCATTTGGCGGCTCGCTTGACGCGCTGCAGAAATGTTCCGCCGTGGGCGGCGGCGGTTGCGGCGTCACGTTCGTGCAGGAGTGCGGCGGAGCGAGTTTTTTCGTCTGACAAATCTTTTTTTAGGGAGTCGTTTTGTGCGGCGGTGGCGCGGCAGTCTTGCAGGTCGTCGTAGAGAGGAACTAGATCGGGTTGCGGGATGGAGATCGTGGTCGAAGGAGGTTCTCCTGGAGGGAGCGGGACGGAGAGGTTGGGATCGTGAATGGTTACGGGGAGCGGGAGAATTGGGAGAACGGAGGGGAGTTGTTTGGCGGCTTGTTGCGGGGTTTGGACGGCGCGCTTTTGCGCTTGGATGGCGGCCAGGGCGGCGGCTAGCTGCGAGTCGCGCTGCTTTTCACGATCGCCGGCTTGCTGGATGACCGTGTTCTGCGCGGCTAGCGTGGCGGCGAGTTGCTGGGAGTCGTGGCGGGCGGATCGCCAGGCGCTGGCGAGGAGAGCAATGGCGATGGATGCTGCCAGGAGAATGACGATGTTTGTCGTGGGCTTCATGAGGACGGGAATCTGCGGATCGCGATAGCGGTGCGCGTGAGCTAGTGGGGTTAGTTCCCTGCTGGGACATGTGTCGCGCTACGCGGCGGCTGGGGAGGAGATTTCAGATCTCAGATTTCGGATTGCTGATCTTGAAATTTAGATTTTAGAGTTGCAATTCGCAATTTGAACTTTGCATTTGGGGTTTGACTTTTTCGCTTTTTGACTTTGGATTTTAGTTTCCGCGATTCGGTGAGGGCCGCGTGCAGACGCTTCAGCATGGGCTTCGGCTTCGACGGATTTACGTGGCGCAGGCTTTCAGCCTGTGGTGGTTGGTGCATGCAAGGATGTCGGCGGGATGCGGATCGCTCTGGTTGCGTGCACAATCGATCTTGGTTGCACTAACCCCCACAGGCTGGAAGCCTGCGCCACGAAAACCGCAATATAAATGCGTTATCCGGGGCGGGACGAATAGTTGCGCTTGCGGGCCAGGACTTCGGCGGGATAGTTCGCGTCGGCGCCGCCGTTCCAGGCCAGTAACGCGGCAGGGACGTCGCCTTTGGCTCTCTTCATCCGGGCGGCCAGGATGCGGCAGCCGTATTCGATTGCGGTGGCGGGATCGCAGAGTTCGGAAAGCGACGATTCCTCGAAGCCGAATTCCCGCGCCACTTGCCCCATCACTTGCATCAGGCCCCACGACATGGCTCGCGTGTAGGCTTCGGTCGGGCTCAGTTTACCTGCGGTGTAGAGCGGAGCGATGTAGCGCGACAGGAAGCCGGGCTCGTAGCGCACGGCCCAGGGATTCCAGGCGGATTCCTGCTCGATGACGGCGCAGACGAGAGCGGGATCGAGAGAGTGCTCGCAGGCGATGTGGCGGGCGAGGTCGATGATTTCGGGTGGGACGGTGTCAGGCATGTTAGGACGTGATCCGTGGTTCGTGGCTCGTGACCCGTGTGGCGCGGGCTGTGACTCTGTGGATCGTGACGATGCAGCTTAAGTAGCACAGACTTCAGTCTGTGGATTTCCGCCGATGCGCCCTGGCTTCACGCGCTAGCCAAGCACAATTGAAACCCCACAGACTGAAGTCTGTGCCACTCAACGCTTCCTGTCGTGGCCGTTGAGCTCGAGGAACTGGACGGGCGGAGGCTCTTTGAGCTCGATGCCGAGCTGGCCAGCGATTTGGCGCAGGGCATGGTAGAGGTGCGGGAGGTGGTTGATGGCCATGTCGCGAACGAAGGCGCGGCGGATTTCGTCGTCGCGCGTGCGGCGATGCAGCCAGCGGAGAAAGAAGAATAGTTGGAGGCACGAGGGGAAGCCGACGAAGATCCAGTAGGGGTTCATGGGTTTTGGTAGCACAGACTTCAGTCTGTGGGGGTTCGTCAACAAGCTTGGGCTGACTGCAGTAGCCGGGTGGGTTGGGTGTGGCTGTTGCGTGCGACAGTTACGTGTGGCTGATTGACAGAATTGACTTGGCTGCCAAGATCAGTTGGAAAGCCACAGACTGAAGTCTGTGCTACTTAGCCCCTCACGCCGAACGACAGGCCGCCGGGGCCGAAGCCCAGGCTGAAGCCGCTGGACTGGGCGTTGCGGGCGCTGGCGTCGAGGAGTTGCGCAGGGACGCCGAGGGCGCGGCCGAGAAGGCCCGCGTCGGTGCCGTAGAGGCCGGAAAGGCCGGAGAGGGCTGACAGCGTGTCCGAGCGCGAAGAGTTGGCGAAGGCGATTTGATTTTGTTGCGCGAGGTTGGCCTGGTCCTGTCCCTGGGTGCGCGCGAGGGAGTCGATGAGCTCGCCGTAGCCGGCGGAATTGCGCGTGCGCGCGGAACGGTTGGCGGCGTTTTGCGCGAGCGCGTCAAAGGAGGAGGACAGCGCAGACTGCGAGAGATTGGTGATCGCCGATTGCTGCGCCGGCGTGTAGCCGGGATTGGCGAGCAGGTTTTGATAGCCGGACGCCGCTTGCGAACCGAGCGCCTGGCTCGATCCGTAGAGCTGCTGGTTCATGGAGTTTTGCTGGGAGAGTTGCTGGTCGATCATTTGCTGCGTTTGGGCTTGTGCGCCGCGTCCCATGGGGACCTCCGGATTTTTTTGTAGCACAGACTTCAGTCTGTGGGGGTTTGACAGCAAACCCAGGCTGACCGCGTTAGCCGGGAGTAAAGTGTGTGACTGGTTGGCAGGATCAACGCGCTTGGCAAGATCAGATGGAAATCCACAGACTGAAGTCTGTGCTACTTGAGCTGCCGCGAGAAGCAGGGCCAGGGGTCGCGCGTCCAGCCTAGGCGGGCCAGGCGGCGGCCGAAGGCGCGGGCCACGCGCGGCGGGAGAAATGCCTGGACATCGTCAAGGCCTCGGGCGGCGGCGGTGCGCTGCGCGGCTTCGTGGAGCGCCAGGAATCGCTGCCAGCGCTGACGGGGAGTGCCGGCGGCGGGATCGTGGAGCAGGTACGTTTCGGCTGTGAGACGCAGCAGGACGGCCATCGCGATGCGGCTTGGACCTTTGCCCGACGCGATATCGTCCAGCGGGGAATTGCGATGCGACACTTCCCTGCCCTCGGCTTCCCTGTTTTCCTCGCGCGAATCGTCGAGTTCGTCTTCCAGGACCAGTTTTGCTACGAACAGCGGACTTTCGAGATCGGGGAGCGGGTAGCCGAAGCCCTGCGCGGCGTGCATGCGGCGAAGCGCGTCGAAATCGGCCGGAGTGTATTCGCGGATGCGCATTTGGTGGAACAGGCTTCAGCCTGTGGGGGTTCGTCCTTGCAAAGACCAATACTCACAGGCTGAAGCCTGTTCCACTGGGCCTTCGCGGACTCTACGGGCTTGCATTCAAGAATTTTTTTTGAGGAAGCGGCACAGGTTTCCCCAATCTTTGCTGCCTCAGTGCTCTCTGTGGTGAAATTATTTTCTTCTCAGCGCAAAATGACGGGGCCGCTGCTGCTCTGCGCGACCTGGCCGAAGCCCGAGCCGCCTTCGCTGCCGGAGGCGGTGCCGCTTCCGCTGGAGGGCTGCAGCGCCGGGCCCGCGGCCGTGCCGCCTCCGGTGACGGCGGTGGGCGGAGTGCCGAAGGTAACCGGCTCGGAAGTTTCCGAGCCGAGATATTGCGAGTAGGCGCGCCAGTAGAGCGTCTGGTTGCCCATCGAGATGCGCAGGTTGCGCGAGCTGCCGAGAAAATGCACGTAGGGTTGCGCGAAAGCGGGCGTCGTGTCCGATTCCGCGAAATAAAAAATGCCGCGGTTGAGCGTGGAATTGTCGGTGATGGCCAGATCGAAAATTCCGTCGGCGGCGGTGACGTTCAGGCTGCCGATCGGCGAGGGCGCGGCGATGGAGCCCGAGGGATCGACGCCGGTCGCGCGTCCCACGGCGTTCACGCCGTTGACGAGCTGCGTCAGCACTTCGTACACGTAGGGCGAGTCGCTCTTGATCTGCGCAAGTTGGCCGATTTTGAGCATGGTTTTAAGTAGCACAGACTTCAGTCTGTGGGGGTCCGTCAGCGAACCGAGGCTGACCGCGTTAGCCGGGACTGATGCGTGTGACTGGTTGGCGGGATCATCACGCCAGGCAAGATCAAATGGAAACCCACAGACTGAAGTCTGTGCCACATGGGCGAATCCTGAAACCTTCGACTACAGCCCGGGGTTAGACTTGTGGCCATTCTGATATTTCTTTTTGGCCGCATACCCCTGCCGAATCATCCAGGCGACGGCAAGAAGAAATACTAGATAGGGTAAGAAGTTCATGAGTCGGATCCCATTCTGACGCCAATTTCGATCAGGAGCAACCCCAATATGGCGAAGCCGATAACCAGGAGCAGTCTGGCTTGCGTTATGGGCGTCTCCCGGACGAGCGAATCCAACGGGACAAAGACCAGCGTCAGGATTCCAATATCCCGGATTGCCTCCGCCCACAACTCATATCGCTTCCTCTCGGCCATAGGATTATTCTTGTAATCCAAATAGGCCGGAAAAGCGAATCAAAATATACTGAACACAATTGATTAATTCCCGCCGCACAACGGCGCCCGCGGTTCGGCTCCAGTAGCACAGACTTCAGTCTGTGAGGCTCCGTCAGAGAACCCGGACTGACCGCGTGAGCCGGGACTGAGGCGGGTGACTGGTTGGCAGGATCAACGCGCTAGCCAAGATCAAATGGAAACCCACAGACTTAAGTCTGTGCTACTCAGATGTGAACTATAATGCTAAGTGAACAGCACAAAGTGGAGGCTACTCTATGCCCGCACGCGGATTGCTGATCGCGCTTTTGCTCCTGACCATATCCCCTCAGACCCAACCTCGCATGCCGATTCATATTGAGTCGCTAATCTATCCGCAGCTCGCTCGCATGGCGCGAATTCAGGGGGATGCCGTGTTAATAGCTCATATCGGTTTTGACGGGAGCGTCTCCGTCCCGATTTTAAAGTCGGGGCACCCATTTCTCCTGCGAGCGGCCGAAGACAATCTGAAAAAATGGAAATTTCAGGCAGGTGAATCTCAAGAGATGGAGATCACATACCATTTCCAGGTTAGCGATCAGCCTTCAAACTCCGCTCAAACTGAATGCGCATTCGATTTGCCGGATTCAGTGACAGTTTCCGCGCACGTACCCACACCTCAGCCCATCTACGCGTCGCCAGAGGGGAAGCCAGCGCACAAATAAAAAATCACTTTCTCCTCTGCACCAGTGCTCACGGATCGCCGCCCAGTAGCACAGACTTCAGTCTGTGGGGGTCCGTCAGAGAACCCGGGCCTAACGCATTAGCCAGGACTGATGCGTGTGACGGGTTGGCAAAATCGACGCGCCAGCCAAGATCAATTGGAAATCCACAGACTGAAGTCTGTGCTACTTAATTCCCACCACGTACCGGCGCCCAGGGATCCGGCAGAAGCGACGGGATGAATCGCTCGAGCTTGAACCACGCGCCGGGCGTGTTCGTTCCCACCTGGAAGGCGACTCGTTCGCCTAGCAAGTTGATGGGCAGCTCGAGATCTCTTGGACCGGGCGAGGACAGGGGCAGCGGCGTTAGCGCCGTGGGATACGCTTCGTTGTCGACGAAGGCGGAGAGGTTCAAATTCCCTGCTCCTTCGGCGTACATCGTTAGGTAGGCAAAAAGTTTCCGGTGCGAGCGGACTTGATACGTCTGCTCGAGATCGTGGCTCAGGAAAAAGTATGTGGTGTAGTAGGAATTGATGGCCGCGCCGTCGTCGGAAAATTGCGTGTCCGAGAGCTGGTAGATTTTTCCGTTGCCGGCGCCGCCGACGAGGCCGTTGCCGAGAAACAGCTGCGCAGTGCCGTCGGAGCGTTCGGCGAGCGCGCACGCATTCGCGGTGATGTGCCACGGGCACCACTTGCGCGAGCGGCCCACGGCGTACAGTTTTCCCGACAGCGTTGAGAAGAGGACCGAGCCGAGCGCACCGATTTCGCCGGCGCTCGCCAGGCTGCGGTAATCCAAAACTAAAATTAAATTCGGCGACGTCGCCGTGCCGGTGGGCACGCCGCACAGGATGCGCTTGTTGCGCGTGTCCACGCGCACCCACAGCGTTTGCCCGGCGGCCCAGTTGATCGTGTCCCACAGGGGCTGAATTTCCTGCGAAATTTTGATGGGCTCGCCGCCATCGAAAATGTACATGCCGGCGCGCCCGGCGATCACGGCCCAATCCTCGCCCGTGTCCACGCCTTGCACCGACGGCGTGCCGACCGCGTTGGACACTTCGTTGATCATCCAGGACGCGGGCTCGTTCACGCCGTCGTCCTGGGTGACGTGCAGCGAGCGGTCCTTCACGAAGTAGAGGCGCTCGCGCAGCAGGAACGCCGCGCGCACGGTCTGCCCGTCGTTTTCGGAAACGCTCATGAATCCGGTGACACCGTCGTAGCTTTCGGGATCTTCGGCGAAAGAGGCGCGCACGAGCGAAGTGTTGTACGGCTCGGCGGTGGGAAATATTTCGATGTTGTCGACCAGGAATCCCGCGCCGTTCGTGGGCGTCCCCTCCGCGTAAACGCGCAGCAGCAGGTCGGACGGAATCGTGGTGAAGCCGGCGGACGGCGTGATCGGAGCGATAAATTCCTTCCACGAGCCGGTGGAGATCTGCGCGGCGGGAACAGAAACGCCGGTAGTCGAAATCCCCAGCGACGCGCTGTAAATGTGCACGTGCAGAGAGCCCTGCGTGAGCGCACCCGTCATGCGCACCTTAACGCGCGCGGAATAGCCTGTATTTGCTTGCAGGCGCGGCGCGCCGTTTGAATCGCTCACGGCGGACTGCGTCATGAGCCCGCGCGTCGCGGTGGCGCCGTCGCCTAGGATCGCGTAGTCGCCGCCCCAGATCGCTTCGCCGGTCGAGTACGGGCTGCCGCCCGCGAAGAACGTCGCGTCGGGAGTCCAGCCGAGCGGCACGTTGCCGCCCGCGCCGCCAAATGCGCCGTCAAACGTGAGGTTGTCCCAATTATTTTGCTTGTTGCGCTCGCCCCACCAGAACAGGCGCTCGGAATATCCGATCACGCCGGCGCATTCGCCGAGCTCCACCAGTTGAAACAGAGAATCGGCTTCGATTCCCGCGAGCAGCGCCGTGTCCGAAAAATCCACGACGAACGAGGAGACGCCGTTGTCGAAGACCTGCATCTGCGGAGCGCCGTCCAGCCCCGTCGTGTAGTAAAACAAATCGCCGCCCGATCCCGTGAACGCCAGAATTCTCGCGACGACATTCGGCAGCGTGGCCACCGAAGGAATGCCCGTCACGATCGCGCGCCGCCCGCCGGCCGCCGTCCACGAGAAGGGCGGCGAAGGCCGCGTGAGATAACCCTGCCGCGTCACGAAAATTACCGCGCACTGGTGCACGCCCGCGCTGACCGAGCCCACCGGCGCGGCGGTCCCTCCGCTCGAGGACGAATTGGAATTGGTCTGCGCGTAGGTGAAGTGCAGCGAATCGATGATCGACGCGATCGGAAAAATTCCGTTGTAGGTCGTATCCGTGACGCCCGCGATGACGACTTGGTCCGTCGCGAGCATTCCGGTCGGCGTCGCCGTGGTCACTGTCACCACATTTGACGTCCGCGATATCGCCGAAATATTCGCGATGACGTCCATGACCGCGGCCGGACCCGCGCCCGGGCCGATCTGGCTCACGCGATCGAGATTCGTGCCGTCGTACTGGCGCGGCATATCCAAACCGAAGTTGCCGTCGTGCTGCGCGATGTATTCCCGAGCGAAGAGCGAAGTGGAACTCGCCGCCGCGTTCGCCGTAAGCCCCGCCGCAATCTGCGTCAGCACGCCGGGAGAATTCTCGCCCCACAGCGTCCCTGCCGAATCGATCGCCAGCAGCGTATTCACGAGGTTCGGCTGCGTAAATGTTTTCAGGTAATTGACCGTGGGATTTCCCGCGATCGGAGAATAGATCGACACGAGCCCCGGCCGCGTTTTCACCGCGCCCTGCACGAACGCGACGTCGCGGCAATCGGGCGACACCCCCTGCGGCAGATCCGCCGCAGCCATGTCGGTAACCAGCCCGCCGAACAAATCCAGCGGCGCATCAATTGTTCCAGCAATGCTCATATTTTAGGTAGCCCACGCTTCAGCCTGTGGGTTTTGGTGCTTCCAAGCACTACCCCGCTTCGATTGCACGACTGCAAGGACGAAACACTCGTCGAAATCGTGGCTAACATGGCGCAGGCTTCCAGCCTGTGGGTTTTGGTCCTTGCAAGCACTAGCCCCCACAGGCTGGAAGCCTGCGCCACCTAAAGCCGCACAAGCCCAGGCTGAATCCGCTGGACTTGGAGATTTTCTTACTGAGGGGGCTGGGTTTTCGTCCTTGCAAGTAGTTTCATTTGTGAGTTGACTTACAGAAAAGCCACAGGCTGAAGCGTGTGCCACTAAATTAGCGGCGCAAATCCCGCGCGCGACGAATACGGCCTGCGGCGGCGCCCGGTTTGCTGCTCGCGCTGCGTGGCGCGCACCAGCAAATCCTCGAGCGCGTCGCTGGCGGCGATGTCCCAGCGCTCCGCTTGTGGCGCGCCGCGCGCGGCGCCGGCCATCGCGGCGGCGGTGTACGCCAGCGCTTCCTGCGCGTTGCGAATCAGCACGGGGCTGGTCGCGTCGACCAGGTCGGGAAAGCTAGTCTGGAAGCGCAGGCGAATTTGGGTGTCCTGCGTGGCGCCGAGAAAATACAAACCGTCGGCGCGCCATTCCCAGTAACGCAGCGTCTGCGCCTGCGGCTCCGAAGGCAGACCGTCATGATCGGTCAAGTCCGTAATCTCGATGAAATCGTCGGAGCTGAGGTTGGCGCGCTCCCACAATTTCACCGGCACGAGCAGGTTCGGCGGCAACTGGTTCGGCGGCGCGGTCGCGTCGGTAATCGAAACTTGCGCCGACGCATCCACTACAGAGACTGCCGGCACGACCAGCAAAACGTCGTCGCTCAGAAACGTTCCCGACTGCACGTTGGCCAGCGCCCGCTGCGCCTTGCGGTACGCCGAGTTCACGTACGGCAGCAGCACCGTATCCGTGAACAGTTCCCCGCCGCGTCATTCAGCAGCGAGCGCACCAGCGCCGTGATCTGCCCGGCAGTGTTGTAAGCGGTAGTTCCGACGACTGGCATGAGAACCTCCGTGGTCCGTGACCCGTGACCCGTGAAACGTGATTCGTGGCCCGTGTCCCGTGGCCCGTATAAATCCCTGGCAGGTAAAAAGTGTAGAGCTGGTGTGAACAGCTTCCCGGCGTGCGCCGATTCCCGGTCGAGGTGTTTCACGGGTCACGGACCACGGGTCACGGTTCTTGCGGCATCGGCGACTGCTTCAGATACGCCGCCACGCCGATGATGCCGGACATCATCGCGCTGACTCCCGCGATCGCCAGCGTTGAGCGCAGCCCGGCCTGCAGGTTGAAATGTTGCGGATCGATTCCCACCGCCGCGAAGCCGGTGATCACGCCGTTGGCGCCGCCCGCGATCGCGGCGGCCACCAGGCCTCGCCACCACACTTGAAAATTTGTCCAGGCGCTCATGAGGTCCTCTTTACTTTACGGTGATGAGGGGAGCGCTCGGGGCGTTTGGGTTTGCGGGCACATTGGCCGTTGCCGGCACGGAGCAGACCGATTCTTCGCCGAGCGAGTCCACGGTTGTCACGCAGTAGCTGTAGCTCGTGCCCGCCGCGACGCTCGTGTCGGTGTACGTCAGGCCCGCGTTGAGAGCGGCGTTCAGCTTCGCGTAATTTGTCGGGCTCGACGGAGAGCGGTACACGTTGTATCCGCTGATCGTGCCCGACCCGCCCACCGGCGATGGCGCCTGCCATGTGAGCGTGACGCTGTGCGGAGTGCCTGTGGGAGCTCCTTGCGCGCCGGCGCTGTCGCCGGCAAGGAACGTGAACGTGAGAAGAAGAATGCACACAACTCGAAGGAAGATATGGAGTAAGTTGCGCATGAGTGATGTCCTTTGGGTTTAAGTGGCACACGCTTCAGCCTGTGGGGTTCCGTCAGTGAACCCAGGCCGACCGCGTTAGCCAAGACTGAAGCGTGTGACTGGTGGATAGAATCAACGCGCCAGCCAAGATCAAATGGAACCCCACAGGCTGAAGCGTGTGCCACTAAAAACTATTGCTTCAATTCCACCAGGAACATTTCGGGCGTGATGGCGTCCGTCGCGGCCACATTGAATTGCAGGTTGATCGTCACCGCGGACGCAGTGCTGACGGCGGCTGTATCGAGCTTGATGGAATTGTTTCCGGCATTGCTGTCCTGGCCCAGCGTGGAAATGTTCTGCGCGCTCGTCGAGCCGGGGTTGTTCATCACTACGTAGGTGATGCGTTCGAGTTGATTGCCCGCGCCGAGCGGGGACACGGCCGTCGTGGAAGTCCCGCCGAACGAAAGCGTGTAGTTTACCTGCGCCGTGCCGGTGGTGTGCTTGGCCAGCACGGTGATGATGATTCCCTGCCCCGCGCCCATCACGCCCGCGGGAAGAGTACACGTATAGTAAGTGGCCGCCGCGCCCGTTCCGGTGACCGCCGAAGCGGGCCCCTGATAAGCGCAGGCGGAACTATCGGCGCTGCCCACGGTCAGAGCGGCGCCGTTGTTCTCGATTTTCTTCCAGCGGTGCGCGGTCGAGTCGGCGTAAAGCTCGTCGACGCTGGCAATTCCCGAGGGAGCCGTGGTCTCCGAAGCCGAATAAAATTTGTAGCTGTGCACGCCGCCATTGAATGGAAATTGCACGCCGGAGAGAGGCGCGGCGTACTGCGCCGCGGTCAGATTGAATCCGAGGAAGCCTGTACCGAGCCCTCCGCTGAACCCGCAGAACAGGCATGAATTGGCGTTGTTTTCCTCGGTGAGCCAGGAACGCATCGCGTTGCCGATGGGACGCGGCGTGCTTCCCGCGCCGGATGACGCGCCGGTGATGGTCGTCAAGGGCCACGTGCACGTGCCGTTCGTTACGCTCGTGGAATTGAAAAAGTTCGGTTCGCTCCCGGCGCTTGTGCCGAAGTAGAAATTGCAACTGGCCGGAAAGAAAATCCCCGTGGTCGCGGAAAGATTGATGGAGCTGGACGCCCCGACGGCCTGCGAAAATTCCGGGCTGGGCGCGGATTCGCGTCCGGCCGCGTCCACGACGGTTACTTTGAAGAAATAGGTTCCCGCGGAAAGCGATCCCGAGCCGGTGGAAGTGACGCTCGCCTGCGGCCGGCGAAACACATCGCCGATGATTTGTTCTCCGGCCGGCTCGCTGGGATCGTTGCCGCCGCTGGTCAGGACTTCCGTCGTCTGAACATCGTAGCCCGTCTGCGTGATGCCCAGATCGCATCCGGAATAGCTGCCGAAAATATTTCCCCAGTATCCGATGCTGTTGTTCCCACTCCCTCCGCTGTTCGGACTCTCATAAATCCAGTTTCGACAGTTCACCGGGTTCCCCGAATTGATGGAAGATCCCGCCAGTTGCGAAAATCCCACCGTCTGCCCATGAATGAAGATGTTGTTTCCGGGCAATGTGCCGCAAGAAGAAGTGCTGTAGAGAAGCGTCTGACTCGGGGCCATGACATCGCCGGTCACCACGTTGTCGAGAGTCAATCCGCCGGGAGCGTTGCAAGTGGCCAGGTTAATGAAGCCCAGGTCCTGGTTATCCTCGATGTCCGTCGTGCCGTCGAAAACCATATTTCCAAATGGGCCGCCGCCGCTTGGGAAGGGGATGTCCACCCGGATCGTATGGCTGATGAAGGAATTGTCGCGGAAATCGTACACGCTGGTATGGGCGCTATTGGTCAAGCCCAGAAACCAGATCGCCGGAACATTGGTATTCGCGCTGTTTCCGTTCCAGTTGGTGCGGTCGAACATGCTAAAGAACGCGTTGTTGTCCACCTGCAGGATCGGTCCGCTGCCGCCCTGGCCGAAGTACACATCCTGCGTAGTAATGTCGCCGCCGGAATCCGCCATGATGTCGGTTTGCGAGCCGGCCACGCAAACGTGGCTGAGATCCAGTCCCCCGCCGTAGACCACGAAAATCGCGCCCAGCGTCGGGTAGCCGCTGATGTTGCTGCAGGACAAAATCCAATTGTGAGGCTGGTAGACTCCGCCATTTCCTTCAATGGAAATGTGCCCAGTAGATCCCGACGTTCCAAGATTTCCTTCGATGGGAAGTCCGAAAAGCTGAATCGCTCCGGCCTGCACGATCTTCACTCCATCGATTCCCGAGGACGGAAACGGAATCGTGGACATGTACCACAGCCCTTCCGGAATATAGACCGTCCCTTTGTTTGTGATCTGCGGGTTGCCGTCGTTCGCGGCATCCGAAATCGCCTGCTTGATGAACATGCTGTTGTCGGGAATCGCGAAGACGCCGGAAACCGAGTTGGACGCGGCCGCGGCAAGCACCAGGCTCGTGGTTCCCGCGCCCGAGACGATCGTGGTGATCAGCGCTTGATTCGTGACGCCCGAAGGCGGCGTGGTTGGCCAGAACCCATTGAACCCGGTCCAGGTATTTGTCTCCGCACCTTTGTCGATGATCCCGCACAAACCGCCGGCGTTAAAGCCAAAGCAATCGAAAGAATATCCTAGCGGCGCGTAACTTCCGCCCGCGTCGCTGTAGACGAGGTATCCGACAGCGCCCGCGACTCCCTGCCAATACACGCCCACGTAATCGACCGGCGTGCGCGTGGCCGGAGCCGTGGTGACCGTGATGGCCGCGCTCGCCGCCGACGTGCCGAAATTCGCGTCGATGGCCGCGACTTTGTAGTGCAGCGTGGTCGATCCCGCCGTGCCGATGACGTTCGGATTCGGCGCCGTCCCTTGCGCGGGAGTGGAAAGTGTGGACGCAGGCCCCGCATTGGCGATGAAGATGCCGCAGCCGTTCTTGAAATTGTTGTCGTAGGCGATGGCCAGAGCCGTTGTGCCGGAAGTGATAGTTCCGGTGGTGTGAGCCCCAGTAAGCGCGGATTGGTCGCAGCCGCCGGCGGGCATGTACGCCGTGATGTCGCGCCACGGATCTGATCCTTTGAAACGCTGCGAGCCCGTCCACTGATTGTCCTGGGACGTGGACGGCACGGGCGAGCCGCCGACAGTGAGCGATCCCGTGACCGCGGCCGATCCGTTGACCGTGAGATTGCCGCTGAGCGAAAGCGAAAACGCGGAGATGCCGCTCGTCGTCGTGACGGTTGTAAATGTCGGCGCGGTCGGATCGCTCGGCAGAATCACGTTGGGCAACTGCTTGGTGGTGATCGCTGGCCCGCTGATTTCGATCTCGTAGCGCCCCGGCGCGGCGTAGAACGTGTAGTTCCCCAGTCCGTCGGTCGAGGTCGGATTCGCCAGCGCCTGCGTCAGCGCCGCATCGGAATAAATCAGCGCGAGCGGCGAGCACGGCTGCCCCGTAGCCGCGGAAGTGCACACGCGAACGGTGGCTCCAGCCATCGGCCGCCCCTGCGCGTTGAACACAATGTCGTCCTTGCGCGATCCCTGCGCCTGCGCGCCCACGCCGCACGACGCAACCAATATGGCTAACGCCGCGAACCGAAGAAAATGTTTCGTCAGTCTGCTCATTTCCACTCTTCCCCTAAAAAAATACAAAACATTTGGAACCACGGATTCACACGGATGCACACGGATATAAACGGGCCGGGAAAAACGTAGGAGGAAATGCATTCTTGCTGGTCTTCTCTCGAAATATTTTATCCGTGTTTATCCGTGTGCATCCGTGGTTCTCTTTCTAGTCTTTGGTCTTCTCCGTGCCCCGGTGTCTCTGTGGGGAAGTATCGGGAGGCGGCTGCATCAGCCCGAGCGCGAGCGCCTTCTCGCGATCCAGAATCGCGTGGCACGATTTGCACACCGCGACACCCGGCTTGACGCGCTCGCCGCACCCGGGACACTCCTCGGTCTCGCGCGCCCGGTAATACCATTCCTTCTCCAGCCCCAGCCGCGCCGCGGCGCGCCGCTGCAAATCGTGAATGAAGAGAAACGAATGCGAGCGTTCCCACTCGCGGTCCGCCGAGGCGACCAGCGCGCGGTAAAATTCGTCGAGCTTCTCCTGCGCGCTCCGCAGCTCGCTTTCCGTGGGCGCGTCCCCCGCGCACACGAACACGCCGAGGAAACTGCGCTCCCCCGCGTCAGAATTGATTTCGCGGCAAATATCGTCGGCAATTTCGCGCGCCGTAATCGGCAAAGGCAGCGTGCGCTTGTCGCCGTAGTCCATCACCGCCGTGCGCGGCGTAATGCGCGTCAGCGCGTACGCCTCCCCCTCGGCGCGCCCCGCAATCTGAAACGTCCCGTACATCCGGTGCGCCATGTAATGCTGCTCGGTGATGTTTGCAATTACCGCTTGCGGCGCCCGCTCTGCGTGAACCGCGCTTTCGTTATGCATACCGTCTTCTCCCCTAGCTAAAAACTGAATTTAAGTGGCACAGGCTTCAGCCTGTGGGTTTTGGTTATGCCAATGCTCGATCCTCGAGCAACCAGCCCCCACAGGCTAAAGCCTGTGCCACTCAACCGAATCGCTCTTCACGCCAAAACATTCTCCGCGTACGCGTCGTACTCGCGCTCTTCGCGCCGCGAGCGCTCCTCGAGCGCTTCCCTTCTCTTTGCCGGCGCGATGCCGCGGCTGGTTTCAATCGCGCGCGCGATGTGCCGCGCCACCGCCGGCGTCAATTGCACGAACTCGCCGCGCGGCCCCTCGAGCGTGAAGCAATGCTCGTAATCCCCGCGCGAAGGATACGGCCCGAGCGCCGCAACATTCCGCCCATTCGCAATTTCGAGAGTCTGCGCGTGCCACGCGCCGGGCGAGCCGTAGCTCTCCGGCGGCATCCACCGCTCGATGTGCCAGCGATCGTGCGGCAAATATTTCGGCTCGCGCCGCAGCTCCACCACTTCGCGCACCAGCGCCCCGGAAACAGGATCGCGGTCCTCCCACTTCCCCCCAATCCAGTCCAGCCGCGACCATCCCCACACCGCGCGATAATTCGCCTCGCCAAACAAGTTGCGCCCGCCGGCAAGCACGAGCGCGCGCGCCACGTCCGCGGGAGTTTCGTGCGTTTCTCGCAAAATAAGAATCATGACCTGCCACAGGGAAATGTAGAACTGCAAAGGCGTGGAACCACAGATGCACACAGATGAACACGGATAAGAACAATTCAGATACATCAAGGGAAGAGAAAGATGGCTAACAAAAGCATTTCTTTTTAGAGATTCCTATTCTCTTTGTTTTTTATCCGTGTTCATCTGTGTTCATCTGTGGTTCCTTCTTCCGTGGTCGGTTTTTCACGTCAGCTTGCGGAACTGCGCCGAGAACGTGATCACGTCGCTGGTGGCCGAGGCAGGATACGCCGAGCCGCCCGTAAAGTCCGCGCCGCTCGAGCCCGTCGTGTAGCCGCGCATCTTCCAATTGTTGGCCGCTGTGCCCTGCTGCATTTGATACTGATTGGGCGTGCCGCCCTGCACGGTGAAGCTCGCCTGCACCGGCCCGAACGCGGGATCGCTCATGCTCGAGTCGATGATTTGCCCGCGCGCCGCGATTTGCTTGACCAACTGCGTCCAGTCCACGGTGTCGCCGCCGGAAGGATAATTCCCCGAAAGCGCCACGGTGCCGAACGCGTAGACTTGCGTCCCGCCAGGATCGATATCCGTAAGCGTAAGTGTGACCGACATGAGTCTCTCCTTGTCTGTTCGTTTGGTGCATGTAGCAAGTTGTGGGTGGCAGGTTGCAGGTAACAGGCGGTAGGGAAATTCAAAATCGAAGACCCTGCCACCTGTCCCCTACCACCTGCCCCCTTCTCCCTAGTACCCGCTCGGCCGCGCCAGTGCATCGATGAAGCTGCCGCTGCGCGGAGAGTCATTCCACAGTTGAAATCCAGTGTCGAAGTAGAAGATGAACGACGCGGAAATACCTCCGCTGGCGCCGTAAATCGGAAACACGGTCTGCCCACCCACCTCGAAGAAGTCGATATCCTTCATCACCGCGCGGCCCCAGTGCGACAGATCGAGGAAATCCACGCGCGTCTGATCGGCGTTCACCGAACTCTTGATGGGAATGCCCGACATCGTTTTCTTTCCGGAGAAGAGCATGTCGAGGTCGCTTGCGCGGCCTCCCGGCCCTTCCTTGACGATTTGCGAAACCGTGATGCCCAGATTTTCCCAGGCGTGTTCCTGCTCGACGCTGGTGTAGGCGATGAGTTTTCCAAGATGGTTGATGCCCAGCGCCTTGCGGACCTTGTTGATCGCCAGGCGGGCGTGGCCGGGAACGAGAGCGGCGTTCCCCGCGTTGACGCGCGGCGTTTGCAATTGCTGCGGGTAAGTCGCGCGGTTGAGGTTGAGCCAGGTGCCGGTGGTGGCGTTGTTCTGATGATACTTGATGCCGAAGAGCGACACGGGCGACGCGCCGGTGAGGCCGTCATGCACGATCACGTCGTTGACGGCCGTGCCGCTCGGCACGTTGTCCACGGTGATCGTTTGCGTCGAGGAAATCGGATCGGCCGCCGTCACGCTGGAAACCACGCTGGCCGCGACGTTGCGATTGGTGGTGAGCGTCGGATCGTAAATCTGAATCGTCTGCCCCACGTACACCAGCGCCGCGCCCGTGGGCACGGCCATCGTGAACGTATTGCTGGCGATCGAGCTGATCGTGCCCAGCACGCCGTTGCCGGCGGTCTGAATCACTTTGTCCAGGAACGCGCGAAACTGTTTCATGCCGTTGGCCACTTCGCGCTTCACGGCATTTTCGATGGCCTTCTCCCGCGAGTTGGACGCGTATTCGACGAGCTTGGTAATCTGCACGGCGAACCGGAAAAAGATCGGCGAGACTTGCGCGACATCGTACTGGTGCCCGAGCCGAGCCCCAGGTCGCCGCCGTCGGCGCTGTAGCTTCCGGCCTTGCCGCCGGGAACAAGTTGCAACGGCAAGCGCATGTTGCGCGAGCTGACTTTTTCGATATCGCCGCGTTGCTGGATCATGCTGAGCAGAACATCGTCGCGCTCGTAGAGCAGGGGCACTTTGTCGCGCACCTTCTCCAGTTGCAACGCGATGGTTTGTGCGTTGTTTTGTTGTGCCATGATGGCTCCTTATTTATTTTTTTATGATGTGGTGCTGGTATGAGTGCAAGTGCAGAGGTTGCAGGTGACAGTTTGCAGGTGACAGGTTGCAGGTGGTAGGGCCTTAGGTTTTGACTTTCCCTGCAACCTGCCGCTTGAAGCGTGCCACCCACGAATTAAGAATTTCTTCGTCGCTCATCGACGCGTAGTTCACTTCGCGCGGTGCCCAAGTGGCACAGGCTTCAGCCTGTGGGTTTCCATCAGGACTTGGCTGGCGTGTCGCTTATTTCAAACGGTTGTATTCATCAGTCTCGGATATCCCGCTCAGCCCGGGCTCACTGACGGACCCCCACAGACTGAAGTCTGTGCTACTTAAATCCCCAGTATCTCTTCGTCGCTCATCGACGCGTAATTCACTTCGCGCTGCGACATTTGTCTCAGCGGCATCGAATCGAGCGATCCGCCGGGCGCGGCGATATCGACGCGCGCCGCCGCAGCCGCCTGCCGAGCCGCCTTGGATCGCGCCGTATTCAGCACCGTGCTGGTCCATTCGCTGATCACGCGCCGTGCCACGCTGGGCACCAGCTGCTTCGCGCGCCCCGCGAGCAGCGCCGCAACGCGCTGCTGCTCGGCGCCGCCAAATCTCCGGTCGCGCAACACTCCTGCAACCTGCTCGGAAAGCGCGCGGTCGGCCGCGAGCGCCCGATGCACTTCGTTAAAAATATCCTCGCCGATCCGCCGCGCCGCTCCCTCGGCCACGCCCTCCGGCATCACGCGCGCCAGCGTCTCGCCGATCGACCCGCGCACGTCCCGCGCCACCGCGTCATTCGTAGCCCGCTCGAAGCTCGCGTAAGCAGCAGGGTCGAAGCGCGGCGACTGAAGATCCGTGGCCCGTGTTTCGTGACCCGTGACCCGTCCTCCGCGGCAGCCATCGTGCTTGTGGCGCCGGCATCTTGCCGGCGGTTTGCGGCCGCAGCGTTCAAATCATTTGCAATTTGACCGTCGGAGATTCTCGCCTCCCTGCCTCCTGCCTCCTTGCCTCCTGCCTCCTTGCCTCCTGCCTCCTGCCCCCTGCCTCCTGCCTCCTGCCTCCAGACCTTGCCCCATCCCAGCCAAAACCTTCGCCGCCTCGGCAAACATCGACCGAAACGCCGCCGGATTCGCCCGCGCCAGCTCCGCCACCACCTCCGACTGCGCCCGCGCATCCCCTGAAAAAATCGCCGCGTCGATCCGATCCACAGACTGCGTCGCCTCGCGCAACGTCAAGACATCCCGCACGCCTCCAGGCAACAACTCCTTGATCGCGCGCGCCTCCTCCGGAGAAGCAAACGCCGCGCGAAACTCCTGATGCTCGCGCCAAAGCTGCTGCGCCTCGCCCCCATGCTGCGGATCCGCCGCCACCGCCGCCATCCATGTCGGCATCTGCGAGTTCGCCACGTCCCTCGCCGCGGTTCCTTGAAGGTTGTCATTCTGAGGGCCGTCTTTGCCCGAAGAATCTCTCTTGGTTGCGTCCTCGCCGGCACCCTCGATCGAAGAGAGATTCTTCGCTTCGCCTCGCCGCGAGTCCTCGGGGCGAGCGCTCAGAATGACAGGTTGGTGAGTGGTTGCAGTCCCGCTATTCGGTTCAATCCCCAAAATTTCTTCATCCGTCAGATACGCCCCGCCAACCGCGCCAGTCTCCTGCGCGCCTGCCGGAGACGCAGCCGCCCCGCCTTGCGCCGCGTCGGGTCCAGCCCAATCCAGATCAACTTGAGTTCCGCTGCTCATTTGCACCTCCTGTGCAAGAAGGCCGAGGCTTCATTCCTGACTGTCGAAGTAAAGGCAGCTTTAAGTTTGGGGCAATGAATTAAAGGATTCGTGCAAATACTTTAATTTGCTGCCAGACTTTGCTAGAATCCCTCAATTGGAGCTAACTCGATGAATCCTGCTGATTTTACAGAAGATAGCCCAGGGCGTCTGGTCAAAATTGCTGAAAATGCCTGGGCGTTCGTGCCAAACCCAATACCCAGGGTCTTTAATTGCGACGCAACCACTATCCAACTGCTCGAACGAGCGGGTACGGCGTTGGGTCGCTAAGATGGGATCACACGGACGCTGCCCGAACCGAGCTTGCTTGTCGGGCCCATCGTTCGCAGGGAGGCCGAACTTTCAAGCCGTATTGAAGGCACCTACGCTAACCAACGAGAGCTAGTTCTCCTCAAGATGAAGCCCGAGGCCCTCGCGGACAAGCCTGACGTTCGAGAAGTGGACAACTATGCGAAGGCCCTGGAACAAAGTGTAAGACTACTAAAGAAGCTGCCAATCAGCCTGCGGTTTATTCGTGAACTGCACAAGACTCTCATGCATGGTGTCCGTGGCCGAGACCGAATGCCTGGCGAATTCCGCCGGCTCCAAAACTTCATTGGGTCGCATGGGCAACCGCTTGAGGAGGCTCGCTTCGTTCCTCCGCCTATGACGGAGTTGAACGCGTGCTTGGACGATTTTGAGAAGGCTCTGCACGAGCCAAGTGAGGTTCCGTTCTTGATCCGGTTGGCGCTAATCCACTATCAATTCGAGGCCATCCACCCATTCGAGGACGGGAATGGCCGAATAGGCCGCCTTATCATGCCCGTGTTGCTATGTGCGAACGATCTGTTAACAGCTCCGCTCCTGCAATTGAGCGCGCATTTTGAGAAGCATCGAACAGAGTACGTGGACTTGTTGCTTGCCGTAAGTCAGCGGGGTGCGTGGCTCGAGTGGATAAAGTTCTTTCTCAGGGGTCTAGAACAGCAAGCCCGAAAGGCCGCCGAACTGTCACAAGCATTGTTGAACCTACGAGAGAAATATCGAGAAACCATCGGTCAGATGAAGGGATCGGTGCATGCCCTAAGGCTTGTTGATGCTATCTTTGCAGTGTATCCCGGATTAACGATCCCTAACGCCCAGGAATATCTCGGAGTGACATATCCGACCGCAAAAGCCGCGGTCAAGAAGCTGACTGCGGCCGGAATTCTGGACGAGCCACCGTCCAGCGAGCGCTATAACCGGATTTTTTTTGCGGAAGAAGTTCTTTCTCTGCTCGAAGGCGAATAACCAATCGTGGGCTAGCAGGGATCTGCAACACTCCCACCTCCGGGTTGGAGCATGCGGGCAATCCTATTTCTGCTGCACTGAGTTGCTTAATGTCTATTCGGATCCACGGTGCCCTGTGCAGCATACGCCAGCCCGATCGCTCGCAAATGCGCCTCCGCATGGGCGCGCACATTCGCGAATCCCGCGGGATTTTCGATGCGCGCGATCTGCCCCGCGTCCGAATTTGCCCACCGCCGGCACTCCTCGAGTTCCACCGCGTGATTGTCGAACAGCATATCCACCGGCACAGAAGGCAGCAGGTGGCTAGGTGTCAGGTGTCAGGTTTTCCCCTCCCCCCTGCCGCCCTGCCCCCGTCGCTCACCTTCTCCGCAATCGGCGCGCTAGCCAGCAGCAAATCAATCTCGCGCAACTGCTTGTTGCGCGAATCCTCTCCCGGCACGACCAGGTCCGACAAGCCCGAGCACGCCCTTCACGAATCCGATATTCGCGGGATCGGCGAGCGCCTGCTGGATGAGCGGATCGGACGACGCCATCAATTGCTGCACGACGGCGCGCTGCTGCGATTTCAGGCGCGGAAATGTTTCGTCGCTTTCCGGATGCGCCTGAATGTTGCCTTTCAGATCGGCCAGGCGAATCCAGCGCGACTCGAATTCCCCGCCCGGCCCGAGAATCGGAATCTCCGCGTCCTCGGGACGATTTTTGCGGAAGCAATCCACCGACAGCAGCATCACGTCGGCATAAAATGTCTTGAGCCGCCGCCACACCAGTCCCAACCGCCCGAGCGCCTGGTCGCGCGCCATCGCGTAGCCCGACGCGGTTTTCACCGATTCCATTTCTCCGCCGAACACGGCGGGAAATAGCCCGGTGAGAAATTGCGACGACCGGACCCATCAATTCCTGCTGGTGCCGCACAAGGTCCGGAGGCACCTGCGCCGGCGCGGGCTGAAAAAATCCCGCCGCCAGCGGCTGTCCGGGCCGCGCGCGCGCCGGATAGTGCGCGGCGGGCTCGGCCGTTTGATTGGCGAGCGCGTCAAAATCCAGCACCTGCGGATCGGCGTAAATCGGCGGGATGCCGTACTCGTACGTTTCCGCCTGAATGTTGGACAGCGTGTTGTAGCGCTCCTGAATCTGCACCAGCGAATCGCCCACCGACGGCCGGTTCTGTCCGTCGCCGGGCAGCGCGTGCATCACGCGCCAGCGGTCGTCCATCGATTCGTTGCGCGATTCGCAATACGTTTCGCCGGCGAAGGCGACGTAGCAGCCGTCGGGAAACAGCGCCAGCAGCGCGTCGCGCACGCTCTTGTCCTCGATGGCGTAGAACGACCACGGCCGGATCCACGTCCGCGAAAACGTGATCAAATTAAACAGCGCGTCGCCCGGATGCGTCGTCGGCAATCCCTGCGCGATCGCCACGCGCGTCGCGCGCGCGTACACTTCGTCGGACTGGATCGGCCCGCCCATCTGAATTTTGTCCGCCGCGTGCGGATAGCTGGCCTTCAGCTTCGCGCGGTGCACCTCCATCGACCACTGGAGGTACGGATACTCGTGCATCTCGTTCGCCCACACCGGAGTATTCAGCTCCAGCCCGCCGACCACCGAAATTACTTCCTGCCCGTTGGCCACGCGCCGCACGCCTGTAATCAGCGGCACCGCCACGCGCGGCGCCGGTTTGAAATGCTCCGGCCCAAGAGACGCCCCGCAGTTCCGGCAAATCACCGGAGGCAGTAAGCCAGTGGCACACGCTTCAGCCTGTGGCCTTTCGCTGCCAGCACCATTCAAGTATCCGTCGTAGGACGGCGCGCCGTTCCGCGACGCTACGCCGGTCGCGATTTGCGCGCCATCGTCCAAGCTTTCTGCCGACGCGCGATTTTCGTTACCAGCGGCATTTTTATCTGCGGCTGCATCACCCCCACAGGCTGAAGCGTGTGCCACTTCTTGCTCCGCCCCGCACTCGGGACACACGTACGCGTCCTCGCCGAGCGGCACGTAGTGCTCCTCGATCACCGGCTCGTCGTGCGAACCGAACCGCTGCGCGTCGGCCACGTAGCGCACGTAGCCGCCGATTTTTCCGTCGGTCCACAAATAAAACGCCACGCCGGTCAGCAAATGCTGCACGCGATTATTCTGCTCGACGAGGTCGCACACCTCGGAAGCCGCGCGCGCCGCCGTGATGTCTCCGATCGACTGCGCCGACTGCGGATAAAATCGCGTCGCGGGCACGTCCTGGCTGAGAACGGAAATGAACGAAAGCCCGAACGCCTGATACAGATTCGTGACGAACTGGTAGCGCGGCATTTCCGCCGCGGCGCTGTCGTCGAAAATTTTCGATTCGTACGGCAGGTGCCAGGTCATGTCCTGCGGATTCCACCAGGCGTACTGCAAGCCCTGCCAGAACAGGCGCGCCTGCCGGATGCGCCGAATCTCGTGCCGCCGCGCGACGATTCCCTCTTCGCGATACTGCACCACCAGCTCGCGCAGCGCGTTCACCAGGTCCGGCCGCAGCTCTTCGAGCCGCTCGTTGTTCGGCCCCAGCGCCAGCTTCGCCAGCGCTTCCTGCGCACTGGCCGCGGCCTGCTTGCCGTCAATCCCCAGCGGCGCGCGCGCGGCATGCGCACCCAGCGCGGACAGTGCGCCCAGCGCGGATTGCGAGCCCTGCGTGGATTGCGAGCCGTCAAGTGGCGCAACGTTGCCGTCGTTCGGCGGCTCATTCTCGCCATTCAAAATGGCGAGGTCGTCCAAATTGTTCATCTGAGTCGTCATAAAGTTTTCATGAAATGCGATGTGGCGCAGGCTTCCAGCCTGTGGCATTTAGCTACGCCAAGGCTCGATCCCCCCGCAACCAACCCCCACAGGCTGGAAGCCTGCGCCACTATTGACGTTCCACGCCAACTGGGATAGAAGGAGTCCAGTCTTCGCTCGAAACAAGCTCCAGGCACAGCTGCTCACTCTCAAGCGATAAAGGGGGAATCCATGGGGAATCTGCTCTGGTGGTGCATCGTCGGTCTGATCGCCGGTTTTCTGGCCGGAAAAGTAATGAAGGGTGGCGGCTTCGGCGTCATCATGGACATCGTCATCGGCATCATCGGCGCGATGCTTGGCGGATGGCTCTTCGGCCTGGTCGGAATCAGCGCCGGCGGCGGGCTGATTGGCTCCATCATCGTGGCCTTTGTCGGCGCGTGCATTCTGCTCTGGATCGTGCGCTTGATCAAAAAAGCCTGATCCAACTCGTGGCGCAGGCTTCCAGCCTGTGGGTTTTAGTTATGCCAAGGCTCGATCTCCTCGCAACTAACCCCCACAGGCTGGAAGCCTGTGCCACACGAGCGTCATTTCTCCGCCGCGCCGCGCCCGGCCGCCAATTCCCTCTCGCGCGCGATCTGCGTCCAGGTGCGCCGCCGCACCGGAGCGAGTCCCACAAGGCCGCGCCGCGCGTCGTCCTCGGGCGATATCGGCGGAAATCCCGCCGTGCCCAGCAGCGAATTCACCAGCGCCCGATTCTCCGCGCGCAGCCGCGCCGTTTCTTCCTCCAGCAGCAGCACGTACCGCCCCCGCGCGCGCCGCCCGAGCCAAGCCATCATCGTTTGCCACATATATTCGTCGTAAAACTCTGAAATCGTGGCGCTGGTTCCAGTGGCACACGCTTCAGCCTGTGTGCTTTTGACTTCCCCCGCATAAGACACAGTCTGAAGCATGTGGTACAATGTTCCCGTGTCACGAACAATGACATATTACATCCGCAATCTTCCCCACTGGCACCCGCCGGAAACGGATCTCTTCCTCACCTGGCGCCTCCACGGTTCGCTCCCCGCGCAACACCGCCCGCAACACACAACGGAATCGAGCGGCAAAGCTTTCGTGAGTTACGACCGCATCCTGGACCAGGCCAAATCCGGCCCACTTTGGCTGAAGGACCCACCGGTCGCCGAATGCTTGCTGACCGCGCTAAGCGCAGCCCAGCAGCGGAAACTTTTCACGCTGCGCGCTTACGCCATAATGGCCAACCACGTTCACGTCCTGCTTGCCCCCAATGCGCCCCTCGGGCAAATCACGCAGCAAATCAAAGGCGCGACCGCGCGCCAAGCCAATCTCATTCTTGGCCGCACGGGATCGCCTTTCTGGCAAGATGAATCCTTCGACCACTGGGTCCGCAATCCGGGAGAATGGCAAAAGATTCGCGCCTACATCGAACGCAATCCTGTAGCGGCGGGTCTCGTCCAAAAGCCTGAAGACTGGCCATGGTCCAGCGCCTTTCGTCCAATCGGCCCCTAGTGGCACATGCTTCAGCCTGTGTGGGGTTGCGAGTGCAACACTGCAAGGTTGAACCTGTGGCCACAACGAATTGGCTGCGGTCGGAATACAATTCAAAAGCACACAGGCTGAAGCGTGTGCCACTTACCACCCTTGCGGCCTCCACCTGCGGGGCACTACCGGCGCTACTCTTCGCTGTTCTTCCGCGGAAAATTTCTTTAGCCAGATGGCGCGCGACGTGGGATCCACCGCGGTGATGCGCTCGGCGGCCAGCACTTCCGCCGGCGCGCGGCCCGGCTCGAGCGCCGACTTCAATCCGTAGCGCGCGGAGTCGGCGGGATCGTCGCCGTCGCACTTCAGCGTGTCCTCGACGTTAGCGGGATCGCGCGTAAGCGTCGGCAAATTCTCGATGAGGCGCACGCAATTTTCGGCGATCAGCCAGTGATCGGCTTCGAGCGCCTGGTACATCAGCATCCACCCGCCTACGCGATCGTTGTCCGCCGGAGTCGGGCCGCGGCAGGCCCGCGGCGGCGAGGCCGTCGGCCAACTGGTCGGCGATGGAAGCATCGGCGGTGCGTTGCGCGAACGCGTCGGGCGAAAGAAAAATGTCGCGAATGCGCTCGGCGCGGCCGAGGCGATCGACGCTGCGTTCCGCGATGGCCGCCGCGAGCATGCGCGGCGAAAGCCGGTTCTGCACGAACTCGCGATAGGTCACGAAGACGCCGTCGTTGCGCGTCGCGTGCCAGTAGACCGCGCTGGGATGCTCGAATCCCCAGTCAATCGAAATCCAGCGCGGCGTCCACGCCTCGAGCTGCACTTGTTCGGCGCGAATCGTGTGCCGCTCCTGCGAAAAAATATCGAAGTACTGCCCCGCGTAGACGTCCCACTCGCCGTCGAGAAACGCGCGCCGCAGCGCCTCGGGAAGCTGCCCCAGCGTTTTCTTATATTCGTCGTCGTGCGCGAAATACGGATTGTCCGCGATCGTGGCGTGAATAAATTCGTAGTCGCCGGGATCGTACTGGTCGGGCCGGTCCATCCCGGGAGCGGGCGCGCGATCGACCCACAGCGCCTTGACCCAGGCGTGGCCGATGTTGCCCGGATTCGTCGCGCCGGCCATGCACGGCTTCGCGCCCTTGATGCGGCAGCGATTTCGGCTGGTGAGAAATTGCCACTGCTTCAGAGTGAAGTGTGTGAGCTCATCGACTCCGATAAATAAATATTCGGCGCCCTGGTAGCGGTAAACGTCGCTCTCGGTGTCGCAGTAGGCGAAGCGCGTCGTCGAGCCGTTCAGCCACGTGACGATGTGCTTGGCTTCGTTGTATTTTTCGTACAGCTCGCGCGGCACGTCGCGCCGAAAATAAGTAATCAGCGAAGCCTCAAGCTCCGGATAGGTGCGCGCAAAAGCAGCGTGTCCACGCCCGGATGCAGATGCGCCTGGTAGATGGCCTCGTACAGCAGCGCTTTCGTTTTCCCCGGCCCCGCCGCTCCGCCGAACAGGCGATACTTTTTCGCGGACGTGTGAAATTCGAGTTGGCGCGGAAATGGCTTGTATTTGAAAGTTTTGCAAAATTTGTCGAAGTCGCGAATGCATTTCTTCGCCAGCGATTTGTCTACCTTGGAAGACATGGGTTTAAGTAGCACAGACTTCAGTCTGTGGGGGTCCGTAAATGTGCCCAGGCCTCGCGCGTCAGCCACAATCCATGCGCCATCCAAGCTCTGATGGAACCCCACAGACTGAAGTCTGTGCTACTACCTTTCACTGCCCCTTCAGCTTTTTCCCCGCATAAAACGCGGCGGCGCCGGCGATGAAGCAGATTCCGATGGCGTAGTGGTGCAAGCTAAGCACGACGCCGGCGATGAACGCGCCTGCCCCGGCGATCTGCACGTAGAGCCCGATGGAATGCCATGATGGCGTTGCAGAAGTTGTGGTCATGATTTCTCCTGGATATCCGTTCTCAGAAGTCGCAGCGAAATTCGGTGGCGCCGGCCTGAGTGGCACAGGCTTCAGCCTGTGGGTTTTGGTTATGCCGAGGCTCGATGTCCTAGCAACCAAACCCCACAGGCTGAAGCCTGTGCCACTTAAATGCCAACCTCAATCGCAGCAGCCTCGTTGCAGCAGCGTGGGCGCAGCCGAGTTCGCCGGGTACACGTACGCGCCGATTTCCCAGCCGCTGCCTGCTGAATTTTGATTGACGAGCGAGACGCCGCCGGGCCACGACGACGCCGGCGAAAGCCCCATCTGATACGTGGTCCCGAGATTCACTCCGGCGTCGATCGCCGGTGAGACGGCGAGCAGCGCGTAGTTCCCGGTCGACGATAAGGGAGATGCATTTACCAGCGCGGGATCGGCGCTGAAGGAATGCGCATCCTGCGAGCTATTCGTCTGCCAGTTGGCCAGCGTGTACGCCGTGCCGCCCCAGCTAAAAGGCGTGCCCGACGCCGAAAAATAATCGTTGTAATCGAATGCCGAGCCGGTTTCCGAAGTCGAGTCCACGAGGGCGTAGCCGCCCGCGTACACGATATTGTTTTTCACCAGCGTGCCGGTCGTGGTGCTCTGTAGGCTGATCGCCGCGTTGGTCACGAGCGGCGCATAGATCGTGTTGTCGTAAACGAGGCTGCCGGCCGCCGCGCCAAAGGCGTAGTACGCATTGCCTCCGGACGCGCTCGAGTACGACTGCGAAGCGTCGATCAAATTGTCCCACAGCGTGATCTGGCCGCCCGGACCTTCGCCGAAGTCGCCGTTTTGTCCGAGATAAATGCCCCACTCGAAATTTCCGTACAGCAGGCTGTGGGAAACCGTAAGCGAAGATCCGCTGTCGCCCACCAGCACCCCGTAGCCGTGCGAGATGAAAGTGTTGGAACGGTACGGCCCGGCGGTGCTGTACATCACGCAACTGTCCACCACGTTGCCGCTCGATCCGCCGTGCGCCACGATCACGCTCCACACGCCGCCCGTCACCACGTTGGCCTCGCGCAGAAACGTGTCGTTGTAAAACGTGGATTTTTGTACCGTGTTGCCCGTGGTGCCCGGCCCAAAAATGGTAAGCGGCGAGGTGCCGTAGGAGTTGTAGCCCGTCACGTTGGTCACCACGTTTCCGGTCGCGCCGGTGTACACGGAAAAATCGTGGCGAAAATTATCGTGGATCGAAAGATCTCGCACGATGCTGTTCGCGCCCGTGAGGATCAGGCCGCCCAGATTCGTTTGCATCGTGCTGTCGGTGTTGTAAGTTTCCGCCTCGTCGATCGAATCGAAAATCAGAAACGACTGGCCGTTGTCCCAGGCGGTGTGTCCCGGGCTCGACGCGGTCACGTAATCGTACAGCTTTCCGTTGGTGGCGACGTTCGAGCCGTCCGAAGCATGAATGTAAAGATTCGTCCCGTCGTAAAACCAGGACCCGGCCGTTTGATCCACGCCCAGCGGATTGTTGGCCAGCTTCAGCAGCGTGTCGTTCTCCCACACCGCCACCGGCGTGCTGGCCAGGGCCGCGTCGTAAGTGAACGCCGTGATGTTGGTCGCCACGATCGAGGCCAGGATTACATTTCCGCCGGAAAAAGAGTAGCCGCTGACCGTGGCGCTTTGCGATTGGTCGGGCCCGCTGAATAATTCATACAGCGATTCGCCGTTGCCGCCGTAAAACGCAATGTTGCGGGAAGTGCTGTACAACGTCACGACCTGCGCGACGGTGTTGTCCAGCGTGTAAGAGATCGGATCCGAAGTAGCCGTCGTTCCGGCGGCGACCGTCGTGCCGTTCATCCCGCCGTTCCAGGTGATGCGCGTGATCGCGCTCGCGTTCGGCAATGTCGCGGCCGGACCGATTCCGGTTCCGGTAATGTTCAGCGCGAGCGTGGGCGACGCGGTTACGCTGATCGTAATCTCCACCGCCGCGTTGCTGATCTCGCCGACCGGGATGCCTTGCCGGAAGTTGACCGTGGCGGAGTCCGTGGCGGATGTACCGAGACTCGGCCGGTGAAAAATCGTGGTCAGCGTGTTTGGCGCGAGCGTGTACCCGCTGGTGTTGAGGTTCGTGGAGCCCTTGAGGATCGGATTCGCGCCGCTGCCGTACGCGCCAAACGTGATCGGCGATCCGCTCGAGCCGGAGGACGGAACCGTCAGCGCCGTCCCGTACCAGATGTCGCCGCGATTAAACAGGATCGAGTCGCCCGGCAAAAATGTAGAGCCATTCACCTTCGCGATGGTCTGCCAGGGCGCGCCGGAACTCGTCCCGCTGTTCGAGTCGCTCCCCGCCGCCGCGACGTAGTAAGTCGTGGCCGGCGCCGGAAGCGCCACCAGCAAGAACAGCAGCCAATGCGCATGACAATCGCCCGCCAAAACCTCCAGTGGCACAGGCTTCAGCCTGTGGGCGGTTGGCCGTCGCGTCAGAAGCTGACGCAATGGCGCAACGAAATGCCACAGGCTGAAGCCTGTGCCACCTGCCGCGTCACTCCACCACATAGCTGATCCCGCCGGACACTTGTCCCGAGCCGGAATTGAAAATGCACAAATTGTCCCCGCTGGTCCCTTCCGCGCCCAAGGAAGAATCCCCGTTGCCCAGCGCGATCCCGCCATTGGCCGCGAAATTCCAACCAGTCGCCGCGGTTGCCCCGCCAAACCCGCTCACTCCAGCGGTGCCCGTGGCGCACACCGAGCCCGTGCCTTCGACCACCGCCACATTCGTCGCCGCGGCCGCCACCACATGAATCGAGCACACATAAATTTTCCTGGACGATGTCCCCGCCACCAGTTGCGAGTTCCCCGTCTGGCTGATGCTGGCGTAAAGTTTCGTCAGCCCCTTGCAAGGATCGAGTCCCTGCCCCGTGGCAAACTGTCCCTGCGCCTCCGCCAAAAATTCCGGCGCGAAAGCAGCCCGCAAAAGTGGCACACGCTTCAGCCTGTGGCCTTTCTCCGAGTCCTCCACAAATCTCCCCGCCGAAGCCGTAGTCCCAGCCCGCAACACGCCAAGCCCCGCCGCCAGCAACAAAATCCCAAACGGCCACCACTTCTTCGCGCGCGAATTCCGAGACCTCTCCGATATCTTCGGAAGGCAAACCCGCCGTAGGTTTAGCGGACGCAGCCGCAGTCAAATCCAGCAACCCGCGCAACACGCCAAACTCAATCGCCACCGCCGCGGCCTCATCCGCCCTGGCATCGCCCGTATTCGGCGCGACGATCCGCAATTCGCGATCCGAGTGCACGACTCCGCCGGGACGATCCACAATCACCGGCGCCGCCGCCAGTTGCGTCACATGCCGCAACACAGCCGCCTCCAGCGCACTGTCCACCGAATCAAAATGAATTGACGAAGACTTTTGCCAAATTCCTGGCAGGCCCGCCGAAACTTCCGTGAAGGCGGGAGAGGAAGCGTCCCGATGCGACCGAGGCGCTTCCTCGCGAGCTGAGGCGTCGTCGTGGTGCGTGGGGGGATCCGGCCGCAGGAGGGCGTCAGGGGTGTGGAGGGCCGGGGCAAGATCGATGGTGATGGCGTAACCGGCGAGCGGTCCGCCGGCAACCGCGTCAGCGGGCAGATATTCCGTCACCGCAAATCCCGCCAGCCGCAGCAGGTGCCGCGTCGCACGCGCGCAATTATTTTCGCCAATAATTTTGATTCGCATGTTCTCTCAGGTCGAACTCAGAAAGTAACGGGCGGAAATCGGAACCACAGATGCACACGGATGAACACGGATAAAGAACTAAAAACAAAGAAAAGAAAATCCCAATTGTCTTACCTATTCATTCTTCTTGGTTTTCATCCGTGTGAATCCGTGTGCACCCGTGGTTTCAAACTCTTCTCGGCTCACCGCACAAATGTCAGCAGCGCCGGGCCCGTGCCGCTGGCGACCTGCAGGTACGCGATCGTGTCGCCCGCGTAGAAGCGCGTGCCGGAGCCGCCGTCCTGCACGCCGCCGGAATGGCGCGGCGCGGAAACGGTCTCGATGCTGCCGGCGGAAATGGTGTCCTGCGTGGTCGCGTCGGCGGAGTCGGTGCGGATGCGCAAATCGACCAGCACCGAATTCTTGATCGACACGCGCGATGCAGTCGACCGGCGCCACCACCGCCGTCCAGGAAACGGTGTCCAGCGCGAGCTGCTTTTTTACGTAGTTTGGATTGGAAGCCATAAGAGGACGTGATTCGTGGTCCGTGATCCGCTCGCCCTGAGGCGGCGAAGGTGCCCGTGAAAATCAGGAAATGCGCCACGGCGCAGCGCGCGGTGACCAGCGTCACATACAACGGATTACGGATTCAGCTAGCTTGATCCTGGAGGTGAACCGCCATGAAAAACAAATCTCCATTCGTTCTAACGATCGGACAATTCGAGCATCGCGGCGGTAAAAAACTCGGCCAGTTGAACACCGAGTTCTTCCACAAGATAAGAGAAGTGCGCAAGCATCCAACGCGCGGCTTTCGCGGCAAGAAAGGATGACGAGCCGTGGTCCGTGGTCCGTGTTTCGTGACCCGTGAAAACCTAAACCGCACGAACGGGGTGAGCGAGCTTTTCACGATTAGCAGGTCACGGGTCACGAAACACGGGTCACGGCTCGCGGGTCACGGCCTTTTACGGAAGCATCTTCGCCGTCAGCGCCGCGCCGCCGGTCGAGGAAGTCACCTTAATTCGCAGAAAGCGAGCTCGGACGGCGGTAACTGTTCGCGCTTCGCCCGCTGTCGCCGTGGAAGTATCGATGGTGGAGTATTCCGAATCCACGTCAGCCGCGGCGCCTTGCAGCACGATGCTGATCGCCGAGGGCGCGGTGCCGAAAATGGTTTGCCAGCGCACGGTGTGGCCCTGATCGGTCAGGCCGGCGGGCTCGGGAATCGCGAATTGCGCGCCGGCCGTTCCGTTGGCCGGAAACGCTTCGGCGTTGAAGCTGAACCCGACGTCGCCCGGAAACAAGGAAATCGGCGGCGTGGAGTTGCTGTAAGCGGGCATGTTGCCTCCTGGGCGGGTAGCACAGCCACTCTTGGCTGTGTGGTTTTCGGAGCGCTAAACAAGGGCACACAGCTCCGCCGCGGCGGATGGCTGTGCTGGAAAAGCCGAGCCGCAGTTTTACGCGGAATTGAGTTGTTCGGCGAAAATGTTTCGGAAAACTGCCGGAGAACCCGGCGAGAAGGTATAACTCTGCAATCGGGAATGTACCATAAGTGGAGTTAATTTGTCAAGTATTTTCTGTGAATCCGGAAATTAAGTTAAAGCGGGAGTGGCGCGATGCCGATCTCTCAAGGGAAGCCAGGCAGCGCCCTTCAACATGAATCGAAGGTTTCCGGCGCTGAAAGCGCCAGCGCATACTCAGCCCAGGGCAACGCCCTGGGTTTCGGAATTCATCGATTGCCGTGCGCCCTGAAGGGGCGCAGGATTCCCCTCCGCCCTTTCAGGGCGGGAGATGAGATTCGGGCACGAGTACCCGGGGCGTTGCCCCGGGCTAGTCACCTCCGCGCCGTTGGCGCGGTATCGTCGCTGTGTTTTCAAACGGAAGAATTTTTCAATGGAGATTTATGAGATAGGTCATATCAGATTTAAAATCCGCGATTTGAACTTTCCGATCTGGACATTCCCATTCCGTGCGCTATGCTGACCGCACCAGGAGGATTTCCATGCGCTACACAATCTTGCTCGCCGCAATGCTGATCTTTGCCGGCGGCGCGGCCGCCCAATCCAAGGCGGCGGCCGGCCAGGACCAATTCCCTCCCAACTTCGTGCCCTCCGGCAAAGACATGTTCAAGCAATACTGCGCCGCCTGCCACGGCCTGAACGCCAAGGGACACGGCCCCGCCCGAGCCGCGCTCAAAGTTCCCGCCGCCGATCTCACCACGCTCACCAAGCGCCACGGCGGCGAATTTCCCTACGACCTGGTCACCAACGTCCTGCGCTTCGGCCCCGGCGTCGCCGCGCACGGTTCCTCCGACATGCCCACCTGGGGCGGCATCTTCCAGTACATGGACAACTACAACCAGGCCGCCGTTCAGAAACGGATCAAGAACCTCTGCGACTATCTGGTTTCCCTGCAGGAAAAATAGAAGCGGCCAATCGCCTTTCCTTCATAGCCTGTGTGAGGACGCTGGTTTATGTAGCGCCCGCCTTCAGCGGACGGGCATTTCCCCTATTGCATACGCGCAGGGACGCCGCGACTCCACCGGGTGCGGTTCGGGGACACTGGACGGAAAATCCACAGACTGAAGTCTGTGCTACTTTAGCGCCCGCCTGAAGGCGGGCGCTACAAATCTTCTGAGTTCCCGCCGAATCGTCTCGCCCCGCATCTGTATACTTACTGCTTAATGATACTTTAATAGTCAGTTAATAAATTAAAATCTCTTAATGCACTCCCGTCCCTATTTGGTATGATCCCTTCAACTTTGAACTTGTTGTCGGAGGATTTGTGCCGTCGGAGGGACGCGCTCGTTCTCATTGGCTGATTTTGGCTTGCTCCTTTGTGGGAGCCGCGGCCTTTATCTTTATCGCCCTCGTCCTGATCGTTCAGGCCGCCTTCGGCCACGGCAGTCAGGCCGGCAACATCCTCCGCGTTGCGCTGGCAATCATTTTTCTTTTCCTGGCGCTTTTTCTGGTGGCCGTCGGCACGCTGCACCGGATGTCGTTCGACGACGATAAAGTTAGCGAATTCCGGTGATAATATTGCTTCGGTAGTGACTCGTTTTGATTTTGATAGGAACTAGACAGTTCCCTGAATCCTGCCATAATGAGTGAATGAGGCGTTCAAGCAAGAGACTACCAATAGATGCAAACCAACTAGCCGCTAAAGTTGCGCGGTTACTCACAGAGGGGTCGTCAGAGCAGAATGTCTTATCGGCTTATTTCTCTCAAATCGGACGCACTGGTGGATTAAGGGGAGGCAAGGCGCGCGCTAAAAAGCTAACTTCAAGAAGACGAAGAGAAATAGCACGAAAAGCTGCCAATAGTAGGTGGAAACGCAAACCTAAACACGATTGAGCTTTTCGACCTCAAAGATAGGAAGACTGCCCGTACCATCCAAATTGAAAACGAAGTTATCGAAGAACCCTCTACGTCCCAAAAGACCCGCAACAGATAGAGCCTCTGAAAATCCAACCATAGTTTGAATCTGAGAAGAACCGATGAGAATTTTAATTTGATGATAGTATAGAGGGGCTGAAGCGCCTCCTATAATGCCAGCCCAAGTCGGTCTTAATGCCCTCCGTAAGCTTAATACCAAGGGACCGACAAAAATCAGCATGGAACATGCGGGAGTGTGCACCCGTATCGGCGAAAGCCTCTATCCATTTGGTTGGTGGCGAGTGTCTGTAGACAAGTTTTACATTGAGAAATGGTGCCCAGTGGAAAATCTCCTTGGGAAATGCGGGAGTCGGAAGACCTGGCCAGACTTTGCATTGGTATTTCAAGCAGAAAGCACCCGGTCATTCCATCTCTCAGGTATCTTTACAACTACTGGCTCTGAAACACCCGCCTTTTCAGCGATTTCAACCACTTCGTCGTACGTTTTTCCGTACGCGATTAGCTTTTCCTCGTCTTCTGAGAAAGCGGCCCAACCATTTGGTGGAGCATTCTTAAGAGCATCTATTCTTGCTTGTGGACTCATTTGCGGTACCTCGCCTCTTAATAGCATAGGTTAGATGCAGGGACGAAGTAAGAGGGTGCAGCCTAACCGTAAACTCTCCTATAGTCTAGCATTTTATTCTCGACATGCATGAGCCGGTCAAGCATAATAACATCATCATGAATCGTTCTGGACAGATGCCGTTCTAAAACCCTCATTCTAACCTGCAACGCATGGTGGCGCGCTCCGTGGTGTGAACGCCCCAATCACGCGACGCCAATTCCAATATGTTCTGCAGCAGGGCCGCCCTTACGACGCCTTCGCCGTCGTCTCCCGAAAATATTTTGACGGCGGAAACACTCCCGCGCGCGTCAGCTCGCGGCCCACACGCCCGCGAATCTCCTCCGCCCAGTCCGCCCAGGTCAATTCGCTGATCCCCAGATGCCGCCGCGCCGCCTGATACTCCGCCCCGCCCAGGTAGTACACGCGAAACATCGCCATGCGGCTGCCCCGCGCGCACGGCCTTCTGTGTTCGTAAGGCGCCCCCCAGTGCCCGCTCCCCCGCTCGCGCAAAATCGCAAACATACTCGGCCAGCCGCGGCATCCGGTCCGGCCGCCACAGGTACTTTCCGGACGCTTCCGCGTTCAGCGTGGGAATTTTCGCGTCGATCGCTTCGCGCGCCGCCAGGTACACATCATGACAAACATCAAATGCAAACGTCGCCAGCATGGTTCTCCTCCACACTTCCTGACGTGCACGTCCGAGTTGTCCGACCGCCCCCAAGTAGGACAGGCCACTCTCGAGCTCTGTGTGTTTTGATTCCGCGACCGCGAGAAGAAACAGCCAAGATGGCCCGTCCTACCAGACTTCTCGGCGACCTCGACCCGGCCCCAGCGCCGCATCGCGCCGCCGAATCCGGCTCCAGCACCTTCCGGCCTCACACGCGCAGGCCCGCACACGGGCCCCTGCCCCACGCGCAATTCGCGCTCCACGCCAAGCTCCCTCGCTGTTTTGTTTTATCTGAGTGTGCATTGGAATCTTGAGGATAAGAATTTGAAGAATTTGACAAAAATTATTTCCACGTTAATTCCCTTTCCGCCCGCCTCCCGAACAACCCGCCGCATCGCCCCGGCCGCCCCGCCTCTCCTCCCTCCCACTCCCAAATTCCCATTCAAATTCCAATCCAAACCCAAATCCTGTGCTTGATCCTCCTCAACCCGGCCCTTGAGCCCGCTTCCCTCCGCAATGTCACGGCTCCGATGAGCCATGTCGCCCAACTCACGAGCCGCACCCGGCGCCCGTCTTTCGCCGGCATCCGAATTCCCAAATCGTTCGGCAGCTCCCCGTCTCTGTTCAAATAAGATTTCCGTCCCCGCACTCCGCGCCGCGACCCGCGAAAAGATCCCGCTGTTCGCTCCGAGCGAACCAGCATCGGTCCCGCCATGCCCCGCTCTTCTCTCAAATCTGAAATTTTCAATTTGAGTTCTTGCCCGCCTCGCGCCCGGCACCGCCGTTCGCTCCGTTGCAAACCTTGCGCGCGCCCCGCAACTCCCTGCTCTTCTCTCAAATCTGAAATTTCAAATTTGAAATTCTCTTCTCGATGGGAAGATTCCCGCTGCGCCTCCCCGCGAAATCCCACGCCCGCCAGCGCCGCGCGCCCTCTCGCGAACCGCCCCATATATTCCGCCAGCCGCTGCTTCGGCACCGGCGGCGCAAACCGTTCCAGCCGCATCCTCCACGAAGGCGGCGGCAGCCGCCCCGGAACATCGCTCCCGGTCCAATGCGCGTAGCGCTTCCCCTCGTGCTCCCAGACGAAAGCAATCCCTTGTCCTGAAATTCCGCAAACACCTGTTCGAGCCGCTCGATGGTGAGGTTCCGCGGATGGCCGCCACGCGCCCCCAGATCACGCGCAAATTCGTCAGCTCAAAGCACCCCGACGCGTCCGCCAGCCCGTACAGCCACGCATACTCGGCCTGCGCCCACGGCGCGCAAGCGGCCAGCTTGTCCGACCCCCACATCGCATCGAAATCCAGCACGCGTTTCGGCATGAGTCACCTCCGCACCCGCGCAAATTCAACCCCGCCTCGGTCCCCGCAATTCCTAAATTCGCAAAATAAGTTGGCGCTCCCGGCAGGTCAGGCTTCACAAGCTGCGGAAAAACTAGCTGTCATTCTGAGCGAAGCGAAGAATCTCCCTTTTTTCTTCTACCTAAATCGAAGAGAGATTCCTCGCTCCGCTCAGAATGACAAATCGAGACATTTTTTCCGAAGCCCGCTCAGCCTTCGCCTTCTGATCGTCTAGCGTCCATTAACCGGCAGGCGAAAGTTCCGGTATGGCATGCGCCAAATCTTTGTAGGGCACGGCTTCAGCCGCGCCGAATGTACGCTGATCAGATCCGACTTTAGCCGCTGGCCTGCCCGTGTTCATTCATCCGTTCAGAAAATTCCCCCCCTCACGCGCCCACCGCCTCCAGCCGCTCTTCCACGTCCATGAGTTCCCCGCACAGCCCGCGCGCGATGCGATATTCCCACACGCACTCGCCGCGCCCATCCGTGCCCGGCCGCTCCGGAGAAACCCCTTCGCGATGCCGCTTCACGACTTCGTAGCCCCCATTTTCCGATTTGCGCAAATGCCGCAACTGCGCCGAAATCGAAGCCTCGCCATACCGCGTCAGCGCCCGCAATTCGCCGAGCGTCAGCCAAGTCTCGCAGTCCGCCGCGGAAAGCATCACGTCGCGAATAATTTCCCGCTGCGAACGCAATCGCCGCGCGTCGTATTCGCCGGCCCTGGACGCCACGCTGGCCCGCACCTCCACAGGTATCCGCGAAAGATCCGCCGCGGCACTTTCCCCCGCGCCGCTCCCGCCGCACTCTTCGCCGCCGCCCGGCGAACTGCGCGCAAGTTTCTCGCTCGCGGTATTCGCCCCAATCGCGCCGCCAACATTCGCTCCCACGCTCGCCCTTCCACGATGAACCGCCAATGCTCCAGGTTCGCTCCGAGTAACATCGCCGCGATCCAAGCGCGCATCTCCGCCCGGCAAAATATCGTGCGCCGTTCGATCATTCCGTGGCCCGCAAGAATCAGCCCTGTCATTCATCGTCTCCTCCTTCGTTCCAATTTATGATTTGTGTGTCGCCCAAAAGATTTTCTTCCCCTGCCAATCCCCCGGCCAAGCCCCTTCGGTCACCCTCCGCTGCCCCGCCCAATTTCAAATCCAATCTGAACTTTCACATCTCGTCTCAAATTTCAAATCTGAAATCCGAAATCGCCATTTCAGATCCAGGTTTTGTGGGTCGCGGCTTCAGCCGCGACATGAAAAGACCAAGAAAAACTGGGCTTTAGCCCCTGACGACCTTTCGCATTTAGGTGTCTGTTTATCTATGAACTGACTACATCTCAAATCTGAAATTTCAAATCCAAATCCCATCCCTCCCATCCCTCTCCCTTCCCCTCGCAGCCCTTTCGCGCGCGCGCCAATGATCCTTCCGGGCATGCCGTCTGGCCGGCCATGCGCACTGGCGAAAACACCAGCGCGCACGCGAAAACACTGCAATCTCCCTCTATCGCCTCCCTGCCTCTCACGTCCGATAACGCTCATTTTTCTGACCTGCCTTTGGCCCCGTCCAGCTGTCGGCAGCCACAATCCTGTTTCTGTTTACTTAACATCTATCGATCCGAAATCTGATCGGCATCCGCCCGCATTGAACCGCATCCTCCCGCTAGTTTTTCGGTCTTCCATTCCCGTCACGCCCAAACTCACCGCGTCTCATAACATACGGCGACCTTCTCAGCCGCCGCCCGCGCCCATCCGCCTCGGTTGCCGGAATTATCAGTCATTCTAAAATTCAAAATACGGACGCGCCCGATGCGACAATTTGTGAACGGCTCGCCTCTCTCGAGCGCTCAACCCGCCCAGCCCCTCCTCACTCCCGTCGAGGCACCGCCGCAGCCAACCCATTCCCCGCCCGCGATCCGATAACAGAAACGTGATCTACCTCCTCGTTATATCCCGCTCGCCCGAGCCTCTTCCCGCGTGCACAAATTATCCACAGCATATCCACAACGGAGGGCTAGACACGAATCGTGACAACTCAGTATCGTGCACAAGTGTTTCAGTGGCCGGCCCTTTCGGCCCAGCCCTTAGATTGGAGCTTTGGCCATGACCATTTCTCGCTTTACTCCGCCCCTGGACTATCTCCAGGCCGCTTCCCGCGCCTCGCTGCAAAGTTTTGAGCTGGCGCGGCTCAACCACGCTGCGAACCTGCGCCAGGAAATTGCCGCCTTGATCGACCAATGGATCCAGGAGGCCTCTGAGGCCATGCTCGCCCGCTGGATGCTCGACCACCACAAGTCCCTGCAAGCCTCTCCCATGTCCTCTTCCGAAGTGGTGCGCACGTTCCTCGACCCGCCCGCCACCCTGTTCTCGGAATCTCAACCGCCCCTGCCCGACATCGTTCCCGCGCCTCCGCGCTTTTCCGATTCGCGCGCCGCCCTGAAAGGATCGCTCCCTCGAAAACCTCAAAAACAGAGGCAATCGGCCACAGGCTGACCGCCCCGATGTCAATCCACTTCCACTGACCGCAGCCCGGGCACGCAAATCCCCAGGCAACTCCAAATTTTTGCCGGGCCTTCTCCACAAAGCCCCTAACGAAGGGTATGAAACCAGCCCCCGCCCCCTTCGCGCCCCGCGCCGCACCGCTCTTTATTGAAACCGCGTTTGGTAGATCCACCATTTTCAAATTATCCTCGCAGTCTTTCGGATCAACGAGTCCGCCTCTCCCAAATTTTTTTTCCCGCGAACCATCCCCTTCTCTCCCGCCACAAATCCGCGCCCGCCTCGCCTTCACAGACGATTTCGCTAAGCCACGAGAACGTTTGGCAATCAACCTCTGTCTTATTCGCCGCATTCTCACTGCCCTCTGTTTTACTCACCAAATACTCGCTTGCCGCCGTCTCACTCACCTAATTCTCACTGGCCGCCGTCTCACTCGCCCCTTTCTTGAAGTTACTTCGCTTGGCAACCCTTACACCCGCTCTGCGACAATTCAAATTGCCGTCCCTCTCTTCTACCCTTCCAATCATGCCGATTGACATTTCCGTTCCCGAACACCTTCCCATCGTTTCCCGCGCAACTCCTAAAAACTCTCACTCCAAATTAGCCGCCCCGCGAGTTCCCCCGCCCTAATCATTACCCGAATTCTCCCTTCACCCAATGCAAGCCACCGCCATCCCACGAAACCTTCGCCGCCATAAACCGCAAGCCAAAAAACACACATAATTCCCAACCGCGCCAATCGTCGTACCATCAACAACCAAGGTCCTCACAAAATTATCTCCACTCCGCCCACAGTGCGTATCTCCTCAAAAAAACAATTTCCTTTTCACTGCCGTAACAATAGCAATTCCGCCAGCAAATCCTCATTCCCCTATGTCTGCCCCACATCTTATAGCTTATAAAGTGCGTTAAAAGGAGAGCCCGACAATTGTCAGTAGCACATGATATGTCCGGTTGAATTAGCACAGGAAATGTCCGCTTTGTAGAAGCGGCTTGGGAAGAAGATGCGTGCGGGGAGAACCGCATGCACAGCTATCCGAGGGCCGCCGTGGAGCGGATGATGAAAGTTCAGGAAGTAATTTTGCGAGCGATGGCGAAGAAGATTACGTGGTGGCAAGCGGCCGAAATCATTGGCATGAGCGACCGGCAGATGCGGCGCTTGCATTGGCGGTATCGGGAACATGGCTATGACGGGTTGTTGGACCGGCGGGTGGGCAAGCCGAGCCCGAAGCGCGTGCCGCTGGCGGTGGTCGAGCAGGTGCTGGGGCTGTACCAGGAGAAGTATTTCGATCTGAACGTGCGTCATTTTCACGAGAAATTGCAGCAAGAGCATCACCTTGCGTTGAGCTACACGTGGGTGAAGAAGGCGTTGCAGGGGGCAGGGCTGGTGCGTCGGGAACGCAAGCGCGGGGTGCATCGGCGGCGGCGGGAACGGCGACCGTTGCCGGGGATGCTGCTGCACATCGATGGCAGCAGGCACCAGTGGTTTCAGGACGACCGCTGGTACGACTTGCTGGTGATCCTGGACGACGCCACCAGCGAGATTTATTACGCGCAGTTGGTGGAAGAGGAATCGACGATGACGGTGCTGCGGGCGCTGCGGGAAGTGATCGAGCGGCAGGGAATTTTCTGCGCCCTTTACAGCGACCGCGCCAGTCACTTCTTTTGGACGCCTCGGGCGGGCGGGAAAGTGGATCGGGAACGGCCAACGCAAGTGGGACGAGCGTTGCAGGAATTGAACATTCGGATGATTCCTGCATATTCGCCGCAGGCCCGGGGACGATCGGAACGTGGGTTCGGAACCTGGCAAGGACGGCTGCCACAGGAGTTGCGGCTGCAGGGCATGGTCACAGTGGAAGGGGCCAACCAGTTTCTGCGGGAGCGCTATATCGCCGAATTCAATGGACGGTTTCAAGTGGCGGCCTTGCAGTCTGGCAGCGCTTCTTGCCCTGCCGGAGAAAGGATCTGGACGTGTTGTTCTCGGTGCAACAACAACGCGTGGTGAACCGGGATAACACGGTCGTGGTGGGAGGGAAAGTGTTTCAGATCGAGCCGACGCGCTGGCGGGGAACGCTAGCGGGATGCTCGGTCACGGTGTGCGAACATCTGGATCAACTGTGGAGTATTCGGTACGGGCCGCATGTCGTGGGCCGATACACCGCGCAAGGATGGCCGTGGCTGTGCGAGACGAAACGGAATCGCCGGGCAAAGGCTGTGGAAAAGCCGCTCCGTGGAAACCCAAAGGCAGGGTTCCCACTGCGCTTGGAAATCCCGCAAAGGGCGCGGGATTCCCACTTTCCCACAGCCTCGACGGCGGCGGTCCAGCGACCTTAAACCGGACATATCGTGTGCTACGAAAACCGGACATTTTAATTTGCTAACAACAAGGAGCGCCGGACAATAGGCGTGGAGATAATCACGTGCAAGAATAGGGCGGTTTAGCGGCAAGGTCGGCCGGCGTTTATTGCTCGTGTTTGGCGCATGAATGGCGCGAGGCGATTTTGACCTGCACTCTTGGTGTTGATCTTGTGATGGCTAGGAGTTCTGGAAATGAAAATGAGATTGGAAAAGGATTTGCTTGGTCAGCATGAAGTGCCTTTTCATGCTTACTATGGGATTCAAACACAGCGCGCAGTTGAAACTTTTCGGATCAGCGCGTACCGGGCGCATCCACAGCTTATTTGCGCGATGGGGATGATCAAGAAGGCGGCTGCGCTTGCGAACCGTGAATTGAGACTGATTGATGAAAAACGTGCGCGGGCCATCGCACGGGCTGCTGGAGAAGTGATCGAAGGGAAGTGGAATGAAGAGTTTGTCGTCGATGTGTATCAGGCGGGGGCTGGCGTGTCATTTCACATGAATGCGAATGAAGTGATTGCGAATCGAGCGATAGAGTTGCTTGGCGGTAAACGGGGGGACTATGAATTATGTCACCCAAACGATCATGTGAATTGCTCGCAATCGACCAACGACGTCTTTCCTACCGCGATGCGACTGGCGGCTGTGTTTCTGTTTGACGATGTACTTGGCGCGGTTGCGGAACTTGCGAAATCATTTTCGCGAAAGGCGAGCGATTTCGATCGGGTCTTGAAATCGGGGCGGACGCATCTGATGGACGCGGTGCCGATCCGATTGGGACAGGAATTCGCAGCTTATGCTACTTCGATGCGCAGATGCGAGGGAGTTTTGGAATATGCGCTCGGACTGCTGAAAGAAATTGGCCTCGGCGGATCAGCGGTGGGGACGGGCGTGAATACGCATCCGAAGTTTCAGAAGCTTGTGGTAAGGCACTTGAGCAAAATTTCCGGGCAGGAACTTCGCCCGACCGACGATCTTAGATATGCGATGCAGTCGAACCTGGCGATGAGTGTGGCGTCTTCCGCGCTTCGCAACCTGGGGCTGGAACTGATCCGAATCAGCAACGATCTTCGCTTGCTTTCGAGCGGGCCGAATACGGGGCTTGCGGAGATCGAATTGCCTGCGCTGCAACCGGGGTCTTCCATCATGCCGGGGAAAGTTAATCCGGTGATGGCGGAATTGACCGCGATGGTGGGATTTCAGGCGATTGGAACGGACGTGGTCACGGCGATGGCCGTTCAAGCCGGGCAACTGGAGCTTAATGTGATGATGCCGGCCATGTCTTGGAACGTGTTGCATTCTGCGGAAATTCTGAAGAACACGATGCGGGCGCTCGCAACGAAGTGCGTCGACGGGATTTCGGCGAAGGAAGAAAAATGCCGCTACTACGCGAACGCCACGATTTCCATTGCGACGGCACTAAACCCGTACATCGGATATGCCGCAGCGGCCGAGATCGCGAAGGAAAGCGTGAGGACTGGGCGACCTGTAGCGGAAATTGTGCGGGAGAGGAAATTGCTGGATGAAAGAACAATGCAGGAAATCCTGGACCCCATGAGAATGACGTCGCCGACGGCGCCTATTAAGAAAGGTTTGCGGGAAACGAAAAGAAAAACAGGAAAAACCTAGGGGACAGTGGTGGCTTTTTCGAGCAACTTTTCCTTGCGGTAGATCATGGAATTGATGTTGGACGTGGCCAATTCGAAGCCATGACCGTGGGTGATGGCATCAGTCGGGCAAGCCTCCACACAATAGCCGCAAAAAATGCAGCGCGAATAATCGATGTTGTAGACGCGAGCGTAACGCTCCCCGGCAGAAATTCGCTGCGTGTCGGTGTTTTCCGCGGCCTCGATGTAGATACATCGCGCGGGGCAGGCCGCCGCGCACAGGAAACAGCCGACGCACTTTTCCAGTCCGCTTTCGTCCCGGTGGAGAACGTGGATTCCGCGGTATCTTGGTTGGAAATGGACGGGTTCTTCGGGATAATTTTCCGTGACGGGTTTCCGCAGCATGTTGCGGAAGGTCACGCTAAAGCCTTTTACGAGCGTGACGAACGTTTCGCCGGCTTCTTTGATGATGGACGGCATCGAATTTCAGTGTAGCAAAGTCATGGATGCGGGGCAAATTGGGCAGTCGGAGCGGATATTCGGGTGATTATCTGTGTGCACAGGGCCTGTGTCGCCCCTCCGGGGCTCATTTTTCTTGGTTGAAAGCCTTCCCACCGCTTCGCGGTGGGCTACGGTATTTCGTCCCTTCGGGACTTTCTGCCACAGGACAATCACGTCTCTCCTACTAACAAGCTGGCCCGACTCGGCATTGACAATTGCTCGCTTCTCCTTCTAATTGGGGCCTCGAATTTCCTAACAGTCGCATTGCTTTCGCATCTTGTGCCGCCTGGAAAAGGCATTCACGCTACTGCGAGAATGGATACATCAGCCAGCCGATTCCGATTGCGACTAGGAGGAAGGCGAGAAATGCCCAGAGGGTGTATTTCACGCGCTCGGCGGCGCCACGCTTGGAGAGAAATGCGAACGTTAGCGAGACGACCAGCGCGAAAAACAGCATCGCCTCGAAATGGGTGAGTTTGCCAAACAAGAAATTCATCTTGGTTCGACCCCTCGACCGATATCGTATGCTTCGAGTACGGTCAGGAAATTGAGCATGCCTGCGGCTGCGAAAAGCCGTGTGCCGTAATCTCCCGTGGCGTGGGCGACGTCGGGCCCAGCCGCCTGGATTTGGTGCGCGAGGAAATAGAAAACTCCGGCACCGAAGTCCGCAAAAAATCCGAGGCGATCGAACAAGTCTTCCGCGCCCGCACTAAAGACCCCTCCTCGCATGGCCAGGCCCGCGCAGGCCAGGCCACCGATGCATAGAAAATAGACGGCGGCTTTGCTCCATCGCCGGAGCATGAGATGCCCGAGACCTGGAACGAGCCAACCGGCGATTGCGGCGATGACGCCCATCATCTGGTTCGTTTTGACCGCTTCCCTTTTTATCGTTTCATCCATGCGGTTGACCTCTTCTTCAAGCGAGCAGCTTCAGGATTTCTGTCTGCACGGCGCCTGTCACTTCCGCTGTGCCTTCTGCGACGTACACGTTCACTTCACTACGGACGCCGAAATCGGGCAAGTAAATTCCGGGCTCGATCGAAAAGCAAGTATGCGGGATAATGCGGCGAATGTCGCGCGTTTCGAGACCGTCCATGTTGGCGCCCGCGCCGTGCACTTCCTGGCCAATGTTGTGGCCGGTGCGATGCACGAAATATTTTGCGAAGCCTGCCTTGCGGATCACTTCGCGCGCGACGCGATCGACTTGCCAGCCTTCGATTGCACGGCCGGCGCTCACATTGTCCTTCACAAACTGAACGGCCGCGTCGCGGGCTTCCCGCACAATCGAGAAAATCTTCGCATACTTTTCGGGCACTTTGGGGCCCAGAAATCCAGTCCAGGTGATGTCGTAATAGACGCTGTTCGGCGCATGCGTTTTGGCCCAGATATCCAGCAACAACAGATCGCCTCGCCGCACGGGGGACGAACCTCGCTCCCGTGGCTCGTAATGCGGGTCTCCCGAGTGCGGTCCTACGGCCACAATCGGGGATGAATCGGAGATCACGCCATTCGCGCGGAATTGGCCGAGGATCCACTCTTGCAGGTCGAACTCGGTGAACGATTCTCCGGCAGCCACGCGCCGCGCCGCTTCGGAAAAAGCCGCTTGCGTGACTGCATCGATCACGCGGCCCGCGGCACGATGAGAGTCGAGCTGTTCCGGCGTCCAGGCCGCCTCGAATTGTTGGACGAGGTCCGCCGAACTGACCACTTTGCAGCCCTGCGCGCGAATCAGCTCGACCGTGCCTGCGTCGACAAGCGAGATGTACGGGATCGAGTTCTTCGGCGAATATTGCATGGCCACTTTTTTCGCGCGGCCGACGAGCTTTTTCAGATTTTTTTCCAGCTCTTCCGCCGCAACGTAGAGCATCTTGTCACCGGGCAATGAATCAAGCGTTGCGGCTTCGATCCGGTGCACGAGTTTTCGCGGAGCGCCTTTTGCCGGGATCATGTAAAACCAGCGGCGCTTGGCCAGGGCGTGGTCGAGTCCCAGGACGCGGTAAGAAATCGGATCGCGATGAAGGATGTCGTAGAAGAGCCATCCGTCGATCTTCTGCCGGCGGAGAGCGCTCTGGATGGCTTCAATGTTTGGCATGGTGGGACGGATCGGGGGATCTTGCCGCAGTTTATGAGTCTTTTCCGCCGAGGAGCCCGCGAATCATCGCGGCTGTCGCTCCGTGAATTTCCACGCGTTTGTTGCGACTGCGTTCGCCCGATGCGATTCTAACAGCCGTCAGTGGGACTTTCAAACGCGACGCCAGCAGCTTGCGCAGCGCTTGGTTCGCACGGTCGTCCAGAGGCGGCGCGGTGAGGGGAATCTTCAGCCCATCCTGGTCCTCGCCGACGATTTCATCGCGGCTAGCCCGCGGTTGCACGCGAACTGCGAAGCTTACCGCGTCATTCGCTTGAATAATTTTCATTTAGGTTTAGACATCAAAATAACTTGACTCACTGCCAATCCACTTCAGGATGACCGTAACTTTCGGGAACGGGCTTGTCAATTGACTGTGAAGGTGCAGCCCAGAGATGCTCCAGCCGCAATATAATTCCGGCGTAAGGATGATTTGACGATCCGTTCAATCAATCTATATATTTACCCGAAAGAAAGATTTATTTTAAACTTTCAGGAACCCGCAAGCTTCAAGCGGTGTCAGTACAGAGGGGGTTGTCGCACGGCCCGCCGACAGGACACAACAATGCGTCAGCGATGTTCGCTATCGGTTAATTTGTTGAGTGTCGGTGGATTCCTGGCGTTGCTCTTATTCTGTCTTTGCCTCTGCGGTGTTCTCAATGCGCCTGTCATTCGCGCGCAAACATCAGAGGATATTCAGAACCAGCTTAAAGATGCGCTCGATCTCTACGATAGGGGCCGGTACCTTGATGCGCTCCCCTTTTTTCAACACCTGGATGAGATCCGTCCAAACGATCCTGTCATCAAGGCGCATCTTGGCTTCTTGCTAGTCGGCCTGGCGGTAACAAAGAGCGATCCACAGGAGAGAGCTCAGATCCGCATTCGAGCGCGAAAATATCTGCTTGATGCCCAAGCACTTGGCGACAAGAGTAATCTGGTTCGCGTGATTCTTGACGGACTTCCAGAAGACGGCGTCGTCGCCCCATACTCAGAGCGCAAGGATATTGATGACGCCATGCGGGAAGGTGAAACGGCATTCGCTAAAAATGATCTGGATGCAGCAGTAACCGCCTACCAACGGGCGTTGCTCCTCGACCCGAAACAATACTATGCCGCTCTTTTTATCGGAGACGTACACTTTAGGAAGAAAGAGGTGGACCAAGCCGGCGTTTGGTTCTCCCGAGCTATCGCCATAGATCCCGACACCGAAACGGCGTACCGCTATTGGGGGGACGCTCTCGCTCAATCGCAAAAGAACGCGGACGCCCTCGAGAAATACATCGACGCCATCGTGGCCCAGCCGTATCTGAGGCAATCTTGGGTCGGCCTCCTCCAATTCGCTGAAAAGGAGCATATATCACTGACCCAACCGCATCTTGTCCCTCCGAATCCGCCAAAGTCCGATGGCAATCGAACAACGATCGAGGTCGATCCCCAATTGGCGGACAAGAAGGACGGCTCCGCCGCCTGGATGGCGTATTCGCTGGACCGAGCTCTATGGCGGGGCGATCGATTTCAAAAAGAATTCCCTGATGAGAAGGAATACCGCCATTCGCTGAAGGAGGAAGCCGAGGCGTTCAGCAAGGCAGCCGTGACTGCGGAAGAGCTTCAAGCGAATCATGACGTCGAGAACATGAACCCCGCGCTCACCACCCTTTTGAAGCTCAAGGACGAAGGAATGATCGAAGCCTATGTGCTGATTAGCGCGGCGGATGATGGTATTGGGAAAGACTACGTGTCATACCGGGCCGCACATCGCGAAATCATTCATCGCTACATCGCGGAATACATTGCTGCCCCGCTGGAGAAATCGAAATAGAAGCGCCGGTGCCGACAATTCTTAAATGGTTTCTCGTTTTCCAAATAGTGCCGTTCCTACTCGCACTTCGGTTGCGCCCTCTTCGATGGCGAGCTCGAAATCGTGGGACATGCCCATCGACAGCACCGGCAGAATTTCTGGTCCCATTTGGGCGCGTATCCCATCGCGCAAATTGCGCAGGCGACGGAAGTAGGGTCTCGCTTCCTCGGGATCATCGAAATACGGAGGGACACCCATGAGCCCGCGCAAATCCAGTTGGGGTAGACGCAATATGGCTGCGACGAGGCGCGGTAACTCTTCGCCATTTACGCCGGATTTTGCCGGTTCCGGATCGAGCTTCACCTCGATCAGGACGCGCAGCCTGTTTCCGTGAGCGAAAACTTTCGGTTCATTCCTGGTCTTTCTTCCCTCGGTGTTCTCCGTGTTCTCTGTGGTGAGATCGGATCTGGCGCGGTCCAGTTTCTCAGCTAGGGCCGCACTATCCACCGAGTCGATCGTGTCGAATAACTGCGCAGCCCGTGCGGCTTTGTTTTTCTGTAAATGGCCGATCATGTGCCATGTTGCATCGACGCCCGCCAGGTGGGCCAGCTTGGACTCCCGCTCCTGCACTCGATTCTCGCCGAAATGGCGGACTCCGGCTTCGTATAGCTCTTGAATTTTTCGCGCGGAATGAGTCTTTGATACAGCGATGAGTGTGATCTCTTCCGCGCGGCGGCCGGCGCGAGAAGCTGCAAGGTCGACGCGCTCGCGCACGTACACAAGATTCTCGGCCAACTCTCCGGACGCGGGACTCATCGCGCGGATTCTAGCATGCGATCTGGCATTTCTTCTTTCGTGCGCATCGTCGGGCGGCGCCTTCCGGTTGAACGCTGTGTGTCGCCCCTCCGGGGCTTGCCCTTCATGCTCTGCCCGGTTTCCCACCCCGACCGAGTCGGGGTGGGCTACGGTCTGCCGCCCCTTTGGGGCTTATTGAGTCAAGCGCGAAACTTAAGACGTTCGTCAGCGACTTCCTTGCGGCATTGCGGCGCTCACGCTAGACTGACGAAACCATTATGGCGAGCCGCGGAAAATTAATTGCACTCGAAGGGATCGACGGATCGGGAAAGCTGACGCAGCTTGATTTGCTGGCGCGCGAACTCGATGCGCGGGGGCTGGCTACGTTTCGCATCAGTTTTCCGCGCTATGAATCGTTCTTTGGAAAGCTTGTCGGGCGTTATCTCAACGGAGAATTTGGCGCCCTAGCCACGGTTGACCCGCACTTTTCCGCGCTGCTCTACGCCGGCGACCGGCTGGAAGCGAAGCCGGAGATCGAAGCGGCGTTGTCCTCGGGGAAGATTGTGCTGGCGGACCGGTACATCGGCTCGAATCTGGCGCACCAGAGCGCGCGCGTCCCCCCGGAACGCCGCGAAGAATTTCTTGCCTGGTTGAGGCGCCTCGAGTATGGGCTGTATGCCCTTCCGGGGGAAGACCTGGTAGTTTATCTGCGCGTGCCGGTTGCGGAGGCGCACCGCCTGGTCGGGCTGAAGTCCGCGCGCGCGTACACAAATCTGAAACGCGATATTCAAGAGGCGGACATCAAGCACCTGGAACAAACTGCGATAATTTACGATCGGCTGGCAACCGAAGCCAATTGGGCGCGCATCGACTGTATCAATACGTCTTCCGGCGTTTTGTATGCGCCTGAGGAAATCCACCGAGCCGTTTTAGAGGCCGTGGAAACCCGCGTTCTGTCCCAGGCTTCGGCGGGACGGTAAAAAAGGAACTCCGTGAGTTTCTCAGATTTTCTCGGCAACCCGCGCGTCGTCACCGCGTTGCGGGGCATGCTGGCTTCCGAACGCGTACCGCATGCTATGCTCTTCTCCGGGCCGCGGGGCGTCGGAAAATACACGCTCGCGCGAATGTTCGCGCAAGCGGCCAACTGCCAGCGTCTGCCCGATGATTTTTGCGGCGAATGCGAACCGTGCCGCAAAATCGGGCAGCTGGCCGATCTTCGGCCTCTTGTCGAGCAGGGGCTCGCACAGCGCGGCGAGCGGCCTGACGCGGCGACCGTGGAGCGCGTGCCGCTCCTGCTGGAGACGCATCCCGACGTGTGGGCCATCGTTCCCGACCCGGTGCGGCTGAAAGAGCCTGTGGCGCGGCCCGTGCTGCACGTGGGGCAGCTCCGCGCCGTTCAGCGCGCCGCGTATTTCAAGCCGCAGGGGCGCCGCCGCGTCTTCCTGGTCGATGGCGCGGAAACAATGCGCTGGGACCACGCCAATATTTTTCTGAAAATCCTGGAAGAGCCGCCCGAGTCGGCCACATTGATTTTGCTCGCGCCCAATCCCTTTCAACTTTTGCCCACGATCAGGTCGCGCTGCCTGCAGTTTTCCTTCACGCCGCTCGAGACGGCTGAGGTCGAAAAGATTCTGGCCGCGCGAACCGATATGAAACCGGAAGAGCGCAAGCTCGCCGCGCAATATGCCGAGGGCTGTCCCGGCGCCGCGATCGGATTGGATCTAAACGCTGTCGTGAAGCTGCATCGCGATGCCCTGGCGATTCTGGAGCGCTCCGTGGAACTGCGCGGCGTCTCCGATTTATTCGCCGGCACGGCCGCGCTTGCGAAGAGCCAAGAAATCGCGTTTGAAAATATTTTGGAAGTGTTCTATAGTCTGCTCACGGACCTGCTAGACCTGTCCAGTTCTTCCGCGAAGAAGGTGTTGCGAAACCCGGCATTACGCAAGGAACTCGAAACACTCAGTAAGAAGGTAGATGTGGCGTGGATCAGCAAAGCCGTCAATGGATTTGACGTGCTTCACGCCAGGACGCGACGGAATATCAACAGGTCCCTGGGACTGGACGCGGTGGCCGTTTCCCTGACCCGCCCCACGATGGGCACGAAAAAATCTATTTATCGGTAACGGAAAAGTACCCTGATTCGTCTATGGTGCATCATAGGTGGAAAGAAATCTCATCTTGTCCGTCGAATATCATAATTTAAGGAGTCGTCATCGTGAATCGTAAGCTGTTTCGCCCTACTCTGACGGAAATGAAAGAACCTCATCCCGCTTCGAGCCGATCGCATTCTGCGACCAATGGTCCGCAGCCGCACAAGAAGCCGGCTCCGCCCGAACAGACGCACGCGGAGAATTTCTATTGGATCAAGCAGATGCAGGCCCGCACACCCGTGGTCATCGTGTTGTCGGATGGGGAAACTCTCCACGGGGTTGTGGAATGGTATGACAGAGATTGCATTAAGCTGACGCGGACGGGCAGCCCAAATTTGTTAATTTATAAACAATTCGTAAAGTATATTTACAAAGATGGTCCGGATGCCGCCCTCGGCGGAGCCAACGGGCAATAATTTTCATTCTTCTACTGACTCGGTTGAATTCTGACATTCACACCAATCAAGTTGCACTTGTCGGCGCAAGGCTCTGAATGTCTGTTTGACTTGCCTCGTGATCTGCCCTGGGAACGCCAATCGGGAGATTGGCGTTCCCAGGGAGAACCTCAGGCTTGCGCTTTTACGGTTTCGGCGGATGGATGGAAAACGTCATGAGGGCTTTGCTGACCAGGCGCCCGTCCTGATCGGTCACGTCGCAATCCACGACGCTGGTGGTTCTTCCCTGCCGCAGAACGCGCGCATCAGCCTTGACTACGCCGTCCGCGACGGCCTCAAGAAAATTGATCTTCATCTCAATCGTGGCGACGCGCGCCCCTCGCGGGGCCGCCAGGAACGCCGCAAAGCCTCCGGCCGTGTCGGCCAGCATCGCCATGACGCCGCCGTGGACCACGCGGTGAACCTGCTTGTGCAGATCGAGCACCGGCATGCGGAAAACGGCCCTGCCGCGCTCGGCCTTCACCAATTGAAATCCAAAATGGTTGACAGGATTGCTGTGGCGCAGGCGTTCGGCCGCTCGCGCCAGGTCGGCTTTGGACAATTTTCCTCGCGGCTTCATAGTGTTCGCGCGCCCTTTCACAGCATCTAAGCTCTTCCCTCTCAACGCATTAAAATGTTGTCACCCCGGAGCCTCGAATCACGTCCAATATGCCGAACATCCGTGTGGGTCCAAGGTTCGGGAATCTAGCATTCCGGCGGGATGCGTGCAACAGATTCTCTGTCATGTTTGAGACCGTGTTTGTTAGACTTTGCCGGGCTGGAATTTCGCGGAGCGGTTATTCTATTGATGCCACTTTGAGGAGCCAACGGGCATCTTGCCCTGACTGAGATGAAGATTGGGATCACATGTTACCCAACCTATGGTGGCTCGGGCGTGGTTGCCACGGAACTGGGTATGGAACTCGCCGCGCGCGGCCACGAAATCCACTTCATCAGTTACGCGCCTCCCATCCGTTTGACGGATACCAACGATCACATTCAATTCCATGAAGTGGAAATTTCGAGTTATCCGCTTTTCGATCACGCGCCCTATGCGCTCGCCCTGGCCGTAAAAATGATGCAGGTGGCCGAAGTGGAAGGCCTTGATCTGCTGCACGTCCACTACGCGATTCCCCATTCCGTCAGCGCCCTGCTGGCGCGCATGATGGCGGCGCCAAAGCCGTTGCCCTTCATCACCACGCTGCACGGCACCGACATTACCCTCGTAGGGAACGACCGAAGTTTCCTGCCGATCACAAAATTTTCGATCGAACAATCCGACGGCGTCACGGCCATCTCGCACTATTTGAAGCAGCGCACGATCGAGGAATTTGACATCAAGCGCCCCATCGAAGTGATTCCGAACTTTGTGAACTGCGACCTGTACCGCCGCACCCCGGATGCAGCGATGCGCGCCGAATGGGCCCCGGACGGGGAGCCCGTCCTGATGCACCTGTCGAATTTCCGGCCCGTCAAGCGCCTCACGGACGTTATCGAAATATTCGCCATGGTGCGCGCGAAAATGCGCGCCAAGCTGGTGCTCATTGGAGATGGCCCCGACCGCGGCGCCGCCGAATACCTGATCCGCAAGAAGAAGCTCGCGCGCGACGTCCATTTCCTCGGCAAGCAGGATCGTGTCTACCAGTTCCTTTCGCAGGCTGACTTGTTCCTGCTGCCTTCGGACATGGAATCGTTTGGCCTCGCGGCTCTGGAAGCCATGGCCTGCGAAGTGCCGGTCGTGGCGACGAACGTGGGCGGCCTGCCGGAAGTGGTCGAACACGGAGTCGACGGCTATCTTTTTACGCCCCGCGAAGTGGAAATTGGCGCAAGATACGCCCTGGAAATATTGTCCCAAGCCGATCGCGGCCGCGCCATGGGACAAACCGCGCGCGTCAACGCCAAGAAAAAATATTGCGCCAATGACGTGATTCCGATTTACGAAGCGTACTATCGCCAGGTCATCGGAGCCTTGGCCGCGACGCACGCCTGAAGAACCGCAAACGCATGAACGAACCGTCGCACTGCAATCTCTTCCCAGTCTCGTGAACTTAACTAGCGCGACGAACGTACGGACATGAATACACGGAAATCCGCCTCCGATTGTTTGCGCCGATCAAGTGTGGGAATATCCAAGACGTGTCCAATCGCTTCCGCGCCCTAAGACACCGGAATTTTCAGCTCTTCTTTGCAGGACAGCTGGTCTCGCTCATCGGGACGTGGATGCAGTCGACCGCGCAACTCTGGCTGGTCTACCGGATGACGAACTCGGCGGCGCTGCTCGGTTTTTTCGGATTCGCCAGCCAAATCCCGATTCTCTTTCTGGCCTCTCTCGGCGGATATATGGGCGACCGGTACAACCGCCACCGAGGCGTCATCTGGACGCAAACCGCGGCGTTGATTCTAGCGTTCGCCTTGGCGGCGCTGACGCTGTTCGGCGTCGTACGCGTCTGGCAGATCGTTCTGATTGGATTTCTTGCCGGCGTCGTGAATGCGTTTGATGTGCCGATCCGCCAGGCGTTCCTCGTTCAGATGGTGGGCAAGGAAGACTTGTCCAACGCGATCGCGCTAAACTCGTCCATCTTCAATGGGGCGCGCGTCGTGGGTCCGGCCATTGCCGGCTTCGCCATCGCGTGGATCGGCGAGGGCTGGTGTTTTTTCCTGAACGGGGTGAGTTTCCTGGCCGTGATCGTAGCGCTGCTGATGATGCAGATCGAGAAGGTCGAGGTTCGCGCCCGCAAGGGTTCGCCGCTGCAAAATTTCGTTCAGGGATTCCACTTCGCTATGAACGACCGGCCAATTCGTTCCGCGCTGCTGCTCGTGAGCTTGATGAGCATGTTCGGCCTGCAGTATTCCGTGTTTCTGCCGATCTTCGCTCGTGACATCCTTCACGGAGGACCGAGCATGCTGGGTTTGCTGATGAGCTTTGCTGGGGTGGGAGCGGTCATCGGCGCGTTGCACTTTGCCGCGCGGACGGACTACAAGGGTCTCGTGGAATGGATCGCCGCGACTTCCACGACGTGCGCTCTGGGACTCATCCTGTTTTCACAGTCGCGCGTCTTCTGGTTGTCGGCGGTGATGCTGCTGGCCGTCGGTTTTTCGGCTACGTCGCAACTGGCTGCCACAAATACCATCGTGCAGGACCGCGTGCCCGATGAGCTGCGCAGCCGCATCATGGCCGTGTACGCCACGATGTTCATGGGCGTCCAACCACTCGGCGCCTTGGTCGCTGGAGGCGTGGCCAAGCGGATCGGCGCGCCGTACGCCCTTACTGCGTTTGGATCGATCTGCTTACTCGGGTGCGTGTTCTTCGTGTTCCGCGTAGCGATGCGACTAGGGGACGAGCGAAGCTCGACGGAACCTCAGGCGGGATTGGGACGATAGAGCCAGTTTGGTTTTACAAAGGATTCCTCGGAAGGCCCATTCGCGGCTGCAACGATGGCGTCCACTTTGGAACGCTGAGGCGCAAGGGAGCAGACAGGGTCCGTCGCCGTTGCATCGCCGGTCAGAAGAAACGCCTGGCAGCGGCAGCCGCCGAAGTCTCGCGCGCGGCGGTCGCAGCTCTTGCAGGGTTCGGGCATCCATTCTTCACCGCGGAATTTCTGAAATGCCTCCGATTTTCCCCAAATTTCACGCAGGCTGTGATCCTTCAAGTTTTCGAAATGCAAGCCTGGAATGATCTGGGCCGCATGGCAAGGGAGCACATCGCCGTTGGGCGCGACGAGCATCAGTTTTTGTCCCCATCCGCCCATGCACGCCTTCGGATACTTGGCATAGTAGTCGGGCACCACGTATTCGACACGGAGCTTGCCGGCCAGGCGTTCTTCGGCGCGTTTCAAAAGTTCGACGGAGCGATCGAGTTGCTCGCGCGTGGGAAGCAGGTTCTCGCGGTTGGCAAACGCCCAGCCGTAATACTGCACGTTGGCAAATTCGATCCGGCCGGCGCTGGAAGATTCGCCGAGCGCCAGCATTTCAGGAAGATTGTCGATGTTGCGGCGATGAATGACGAAATTCAGAGTTACGGCCACACGGCGCCGCTTGAGCCAGTCCAGGACGCGAAGTTTGTGTGCGTGCGCCTTCGTGCCGGAGAATTCGTTGGCGGAATCTTCCGTAGCGCCCTGAAAACTCAGTTGCACATGATCGAGTCCGGCCTGGACAAGCCCGTCGAGCCGCGCTTCGTCGAGGGGGAGCCCAGACGTGATCAAGTTGACGTACAGTCCAGTCCCGCGGGCGGAGCGAATGAGATCTACAAGATCGGGGCGGGCCAGAGGTTCGCCTCCCGTAAAATCAATCTGGAGAACCCCCGCTTCGGCGGCTTCGCGAAACACACGTGACCACACCTCGGTGGAAAGTTCGTCCGCTCGAGTTTTCAATTCAAGGGGATTCGAGCAGTAGACACAATGCAGCGGGCACCGATGAGTCAGTTCGGCGATGAGGGCGAGCGGCGTCGGGGCCGCGGGAGTCATTTTGCGTCGGCGCTCCTGTCCGTCTGTTCGGAACTGAAATCCAGCGCTCGCTGGTCGTGGAGGAGCGCGAGGTATCCGAGGATGTCTGTTTCGACTTTCTTCGGCTCGGCCTTGGAGTAGAGCTTCTGCAATTCGAAGATAATCTCTTGAACCGTGCGGCTGCCGTCGCACCGTTCCACGATTTCAAGGCTCGGGCCGTTCAATCGCAGCGCGCGTTCCGGCATGTGTAGAACGCGCGAGGGCTGACCTTTTTCATTCAGGCGGCAACCTACGGCGAGGCGCGGACGGCTCATGAGTTCAGGCGTCATTCCGTTTGCCTTCCTGGCCGGATCCGTTTGGCCGGAATGCGCCCGGCGGCGGCCAGCCCGGATTGACGTAGGCGAAGTACAGCGCGTCGAGCTGCGCCCAAAGAATGTCACACTTGGCTCGCAGGGCGGCATAGGCCTTGTCTTGTTCTTCGCGTGTGCGCGCGTGTTCCACGACCCAGGCGAGAGCGAAGTTGGCGTCTTCAGGCGCCTGCGAAAGGCGTCCAGTAAAATATTCGAGGCCGCTGGAGAGCCAGGGATAGTGTTTGCGTAGAGCATCGATGCGAAGAGCAATAAGCTTGCCGGAGAAGAGCTCGGTGAGCGACGAGGCGACCGCTTCCGGAAACGGGCGCGTGGAAACGAAATCCACGTACGCCTGCACGGCATACCGCGTGGCGGGCAAGATGCCTTCCCCGCGGATGGTGTCCTGGCGCGAGAGACCCGTCGCTTCCACAAGTCGAAGCCACTTCTCGATGCCTCCGGGGCGCGTGCCGTCTCCATCGTGATCGATAATACGTTTTCGCCAGGCGCGCCGGAATTCCGGATCTTCCGTCCGTCCGAGAATCGCTGCGTCCTTGATCGGGATTCGGCTCTGGTAGTAGTAGCGATTGAGGGCCCAGGATTGAAGCTGCCCTCGCGTGAGCTTGCCCTCGTGCATGAGAAGATGAAATGGGTGTTTGTGGTGATAGCGCTCTTCGCCGATAGCTTGAAAGCCGGCTATGAATTCCGATTCCGAGAGCAAAGAGTCTCTCCTGTCAAAGTTACAATTCGAAGTTCATCCCATCATACGCAATTTCCCAGCCCGCGTCTCGCACGGCGCGGTGTTCGGGACTTTCTTCATCCAGGATCGGATTTGTGTTGTTGATGTGAATGAGGACCCGCCGGCCTCGCGCTGCAAAGTCGCACTGCGCGAGCAGACCATCCGTTCCGGACAGAGGAACGTGTCCGATTTCGCGCGCCGTCTTCGACCCGACTCCGGCGGAAATCAATTCGTTCTCGTCCCAGAACGTTCCGTCGAGCAGGCAAAGATCGCTCGATCGCGCCCGGTCTTTCCATTCCTCCGAACGCCCGGGTAGCGCGGGGGCATAAAAAAACTGCTTGCCTCCCTGCGCAAATACGAGCCCCGTCACGGCTTCACTCGGAGCAAGCTTGCGCCGCAGAGCTTCGCTCACATAGTCGGGGTACGCGCTTCCGAGAGGGACCATGCGGAAGCGAACCGGGGATTCCCCAGTTGATATTTTCCCAGTTCCCAACGGAAACCAGGTGTCGATCGGAACATTGTGCCAGACGGCGGGAGGACTGGCGCGATCCAAAACACGGAAAATATGGTTATCCTCAAGCAAGATGCGCCGAATCGACGTCGTGGAATAAATCTGCAAGGGCTGGAATTCGCGCAGATGAAGCAGTCCGACAACGGAATCGACGTCGGCACTGGTGAGCAAGACGCCGGCGATCGGTGTGTGTCTGGGTGGGTGTGTGGGATTGAGAAGCGACGCTGATAGAATCTGTGTGCGGAGGTCCGGGGAGGCGTTAAGAAGGTAACACTCTCCCACGCGTGGGCACACAACCACTTGCGCCTGTGAACGCGCTTGAGAGGGCATCTGCCCTGCTCTCAGGCGAGAGCAATTATGACAAGCGCAATTCCACTGGGGAAAACCACCCCCGGCCGCGGAGCCGAGGACCGTAACGCGCATGCGAACTCAGAATTAGAGTTCAGCGTTCGCGTACGAGCTGATTTCACAATTCAAGCAGATATCTTCGTGCTGAGGCGTTGTCCATTCCATGTGTAATTCTCCTTATGTTGAAAAGGACTCTCAACCACGGCGTGACTTTAGCATGGAAGTGGAAAACAAGACAATCCTAAAATTGGCGCGTTTGCGAAACCATGGGGATTCCTCCGATATCTGAGGACCATGGATCCGGCCATGAACACAGGCGCGTCTTTGTGCGCCGTCAGAAATTCATTGCGGAAGAAATATTGCACCGATAACATGATCCCTCTATTCGACGCATATTATCGTGAGACTGTTGGGGCCTTGTTCACAACGCATGCGTGAACGAGATTCGGAGCAGACTCACACTACCCAGGGGGAATGTGTGTACAACGGGTGCGGAAATCTGTGTTTTCGTCGGAGATATTGCCTCTGCATTCTGATTTTTGGGCTGGTCGTATTTGCGGGGACCCCCACGCCCAGCTGGGCCCAGGTTACCGCCTCGATTACCGGAACCGTGGAAGATGCCGCCGGCGCCGTCGTTCGCGATGCAACCATCACTGTAGTGACTAAGGAAACCGGAGCGACGCGGACTGTTACCACGGATGAATCTGGGCTCTACCGGATCCTTTCTCTCCCTCTCGGACCTCAGGAAGTCAAAGTGGAAAAGCAGGGCTTCAAGTCAGTCGTGCGGACCGGCGTCAGCCTGGAAGTGGGCCAGGAAGCTGTCGTGAATTTCCGACTGGAGGTTGGCGAATTCGTCCAGAAAATATCCGTTTCCGAAGAGGCGCCCGTCGTCAATGTCACCACCGCATCGGTTTCTGGAATGGTCGATGAACGCCAGATCAAGGAATTGCCGCTGAACGGCCGCAGCTTTGACGACCTGATCGCTCTCAACCCCGGCGCGATCAATTACACCTCTAAAAGCCCCAATACCAGTACCAGTAACGGAAATACGTTCTCCGTAGCCGGGCGGCGCACCAGCGAAAATTTATTTCTGTTGAACGGAATCGAATACATGGGGTCAAGCCAACTTGCCGTCACTCCCGGCGGCACGAGCGGCTTATTGCTGGGGATCGACGCCGTCCGCGAATTCAATGTGCTCACCGATACCTACTCCGCCGAATACGGCAAGCGCGCCGGAGCGCAAGTCAGCGCTGTGACGCAATCCGGAACGAATCAATTTCACGGCACCATTTTTGAGTTCTTGCGCAACAGCGCTCTCGATTCGCCCGGCCCCTTCGACCAGGGAACAGTTCCTCTCTTCCGCAGGAACCAGTTCGGAGGCGCGGCCGGCGGCCCCCTCAAGAAAGATCGCCTTTTTCTGTTTGGCAACTATGAAGGATTTCGTCAGTCCCTCGACGTGAGCAGTGTGAGCGTTGTACCCGATACAAACGCCAGAATGGGGATTTTGCCGAATCCCTGCACAGGCGCCCCCACTCCCGTGCCAAACGCGAATACAACAATGGAGCAGTACGCATCCCTCTTTTGGCCGCAGCCCAACGGCCCGGAGCTAATGGTTCCCTCGACAGGAGCTTGTGCCAATCCCCCTGCCTCCGTCCCAAGTGGGACGACGAAAGCTTTTTACAATCCCAACGAACACATCCGGGAGGATTTCGGAACTCTCCGAGTCGATTACAACGTCGGAATAAATGACACGCTTTCGAGCGCGTACACGATCGACGACGGAACGAGCTTAATTCCGCTGGCCGATCCGATTTTTGCATCGTTCACACCGCTACGCATGCAGGTGCTGAGCCTGACCGAAACACATGTCTTTTCTCCCGCCATCCTCAATACAGCCACGGTTGGATTCTCACGAGCCTCCTTCGCGCTCGGATCAGTCCCCTTGACTTCAATCCCTGCCAATCTCTCGTTCGTTACCGGAGCGGGCCCGGGAGGCATTGTTGTCGGTGGCGGAGCGACGACTACCGCGAATGGCACGATCACTTCCGCAGGGCCCAACAATGCGGCGGGGGTATCCAATCACAGAAATCTTTTCACTTACCAGGACGATCTCCGGATCAGCCATGGAATGCACCAAATTAGCATGGGCCTATGGTTTCAACGGCTTCAGGACAACGAGGACAGCGCTTCACGCCAACTGGGGCAGGCCACGTTTGCCAGCTTGACGACTTTTCTTCAGGGCCAGATTGGCAATACTCCATTTCAAGTCGTGCCGCTGCACACGGAATTGGGGTGGAGGAGCCTTTTCGGCGCGTGGTACATCGAAGATTCTATCAAGGTGCGGCGCAATTTGACTCTCGAGGGCGGCCTCCGCCAGGAATTCACCACCGGCTGGAATGAAGCCAATGGCAGGGCTGCGAATTACGTTACCAACTCCCAGGGCGTGCTCGTGACGACTCCCATTGTGGGCCATTCGGCGTACACGGCGAATAACGCCATACGATTGTTCAGCCCGCGCGTCGGCCTCGCCTGGGATGTGTTCGGAAATGGAAAGACCGCCGTCCGCGCCGGATTCGGAACGTATTACTCGTTGATTGACGATCTCGCGTTTCAGATGAATTCGCTTTATCCCTTTAATGGCTCCGCTTCGTTTGCGAACATTTCCTTATTCAAGATCAATCAATTTCCTTTTACTCCGGGAATCGCGCCTCCACCGCCCTGCGGCCCGGCGGGACCTTCTCCCTGCACGATTTTTGCGCCCGTGGGAATACAAGCGGACCCGAAAACGCCGGCCGTTCAGGAATGGAATCTTACGGTGGAGCAGCAGTTGAGCCACAACACTTCGCTGCGCGTTGCTTATGTCGGCTCCTTCGGCGTGCATGAACTTCTTAGCGTGGATCCCAATACTATTCCCGCGCAAATTTGCACGTTAGCGGCCGGTTGCAAATCCGGCGGCAACGGCGCCGTGCAAGGAAACGTCCCGCTCAACGCCGAATACATCCCCGGAATTGGAACGAAACGGCCGAACCCTTTTCTCTCGGCTGGATTTTTTTGGCTTACCGAGGGGAACAGCAGCTACAACGCCCTGGAAGTGGATGTAACGCACCGCATCAGCAAGGGACTTGAGTTTCGCGGCAACTATACGTGGTCAAAAAATCTGGATATCAATTCCGGCCTGACCGGGGCGCAGGCCAACAATCAGGCGCAGATGGTCCTCGACCCCAACAATCTGCGCAGGGACTGGGGCCCGTCGGCGTTGAATCCTGCCAGCCAGGCCAGCGTTTCGGCCAGCTACGAACTTCCCTTCGGCCACAGCCAGCGCTGGCTGAACGATGTTTCCCGAGTGGAAAGTAAATTTGTCTCTGGATGGCAAGTGAATGGCATCGGAACATTCCTCTCCGGTTTCCCATTCACTCCCTTGATCGGCTCGAATCGCTCCGGCGACGGCGACACCCGAAATCCGGACCGGCCTTCCCTTAAATCCTCCTTCACCGGCCCGATCGTGACCGGAAATCCGAATCAATGGTTCAATCCGGCCGCCTTCGTTTTGCCGACGCCTGGGACTTACGGGAACCTGGGGAGAGAAACGTTGACCGGGCCGGGACTGGCGGATGTCGATTTTTCGCTCTTCAAAAACACGGGCATCACCGAAAAAACCTATCTGCAATTTCGCGCCGAGTTCTTCAACATTTTGAATCGCTCGAATTATGGCCCGCCCAGCACAACTGTTTTTTCAATCACGCCGGGGGCGCCTCCTGCGATCAGCCCTTCCGCCGGCCTCATCACGACGACCGCAACTTTTCCGCGCCAAATCCAATTGGGATTGAAACTCATCTTCTAATCTAGCTTTTCGTGGACGCGGTAAGCCTTTCCAAACCCAACTTGGGTGCGTCTACTTCCCAATGGATTGTACCCGTGCCCACCAAACGTGTTGGGAAAGTCATCGACGGGGGCATCGCCTCCTACAGCATCCTCTTTTGATTTTTACATACATAGCGCTATGGGAGGAATCATTGGAGAAAAACTATGATTTAAATGGGAGCCATTTGTGGCGAGCCGCCCGCAGCGGCAGCCCAGGATGGGGTAGGTGAAGGAGGATGGTTCAGAAAGAGGGACAATGAAATCTCACTTCTCTATTCGTTGGCTGTTGATCGCACTCGGTATGCTGGCCATATCGGCCGCCGCGCACGCGCAGGTCAGCATAGGCGTATCCGTCACAATCGCTCCACCTGAATTGCCCGTCTACGAGCAGCCCCTTTGCCCGGGCGACGGTTATATTTGGACTCCTGGCTATTGGGCCTGGGGAGATGATGGCTATTATTGGGTGCCCGGCACGTGGGTTTTGGCTCCAGAACCCGGATTTTTCTGGACTCCGGGCTATTGGGCCTGGGGTGGCAGCGGTTTCGTTTTTTACGATGGCTATTGGAGTCCCGTCGTGGGCTTCTATGGCGGGATCAACTATGGCTACGGTTATTTCGGCCACGGCTACGAAGGCGGGCGTTGGGACAACAGCCACTTCTTTTACAACCGGACAGTCAACAATGTGAACGTCACTCAGATTCATAACGTGTACAACACGACGGTGATCAACAACAACACGGTCACGCGGGTGAGCTACAACGGAGGTAATGGCGGGATCAACGCCCGACCGACGTCTCAGGAAGAGGCGGCCGCTCATGAGAAACATATCCCGCCCGTTGCGGCCCAGACTCAACACGTAGAAGCCGCTCGCGCCAGGCCAGACCTGCGAGCCTCCGAGAACCATGGCAAACCACCCGTCGCTGCGACTCCTAAACCGGCGGCATTGAGCGACCGCGGAGTAGTGCCGGCCAGGGAGGGTGGCCGTTACAACCCGCCCACGCCCGCGCGCTCTGAAAGCAATCCTGCTCGTCCTGGCGGCGCCATTCATCCAAACGAACTTCCTCCTATTTCTCGCAGCGCGCCTCCCAGCACGGGAAACCCGAAGCTGGACCAGAAATATCAACAAGAGCAGGAAAAACTGAACGCAAAGCAAGAGCAGGAGCACCAGAAACTCCAGCAGAAACAGGACCAGGAACATCAGCAAATGGAGCAACAGAAGGCAAACGACGCGAGGAAGCAACAGATGGAGCAGCAACACCAGCAACAGACGCAGCAAATGGAGCAGAGGCACGCCCAGGAACAACAGAAGATGCAGCAGCGCCAGCAGCCGCCCCACGTGAATCCACCGCACGAGAATCCGCCCAGCCCATCGAAGGAAAAACACTGACCGATCGTCGAGCTAAGGCCGCGAAAAGATCCCGGGCCGTGTATCGGTCCGGGAGTTGTTCTTGGGGCTGCTACATCTTCGACGCTGGAAGAATGATGGAAGGCTCGGAGGTGGTGGGCACAAGCTCCGGAATTTCGATGCGTGTCCGCGTTCCTTCGCCTTCGCGGCTGGAGATATCCATGCGGAAATCCGCGCCGTAGAGCACGCGCAGACGCTCGTGAACGTTGCTGATGCCGATTCCGTCCTCAAACACTTGTGCCATGCGCTCCTCGGAAATTCCGACGCCGTTGTCCTCGATCGCGATGATCAGGCGGCCGTCCTGCGATTCGGTGCGGATGGTGAGTTCGCCGCCGCCGAGTTTTGCCGCGAGGCCGTGCTTCAGGGCATTTTCGACAATCGGCTGCAGGAGCATGCTCGGCACGAACGCGTCAAGCGTGTTCTCGTCAATCTGTTTGTGAATCACGAGGTTGTCGCGACCGAACCGGGCGACCTCGATATCGAGATAGTCGTCGATGAAGTCGAGTTCCTCTTGCAGAGGCACAAACGTCTCGTGCTTCCTCAACAAACGCCGCAAAATATTGCTCAGCTTGATGACCACGCCCCGCGCCGTGTCCGGATCGTATCGGATCAGCGAGGACACCGTATTCAGCGTATTGAATAAAAAGTGTGGATTGATCTGCGCCGTCAGCGCATCCATGCGCGCCTTCAATAACAACTGCCGGTGCTGTTCGAGATTCATTTCGAGGCGAGTGTTGCTCCAGATCTTTATCGGCACGGCGACAGCCATGACGGTGGACAACAAGACAAGTGCGATCCCCCAGCTCTTCCCGCCATTCAAATAAAAAAGCCATTGCGGTTTGGTGGCGTACCCAAGCGCCTGGCGGCCCAGCTCCAGAACCACGCAAGCGCCCAGCGGCAACATTTCCCAAGTGACTTTTTTCCCCGGAATAGCCGGACCAGCCAGCGAGGCGTGCTCATGAACGTGTAAGGCCCAAGCCGCCAAATCTCTTCCGTGTTCGGCATGCCCTGGCGAATCAAGCCGCCCACCAGCCCTGCCGTTGCCGCGACGGGCATCGAGAGCCACTCATGGTGCATGAACGCCGGAAGGCTGATGATCGATCCACCGATTGGCCCAACGACACGCCCGCCAAGCAATCCGAGCAGGAACGACCCTTCGAGCATCAAGTCCGCGGCGCGATAGGGTTGGCCCAAGATTCGCAGAAACACGCCGAATAATAGGGGCGGCGTGACAAACAGCATCAGCTTCAATTTCTGGTCCGTGTCGCGGAGTTCGGTGAACAGCACTTTTCGGAAGGTGGCGGAACGAGCCAGCCACGCGCAGATCGACGCCGCCGCCCCGACGTGAAGCAGGAGCGTGAGCAGCAAGTCTCCGCCGAAAGTAAGAGTTTTCATGAGCCTGGCCCGCTGCGGCTACGTTAGCCAATCACCGTGCCGATGTAAAGCTCCGCTTGCGGCGATCGCCTGATATAATACGGGGCCTTCATGCCACGCAAAACAGGACAACGAGCACGCGCCTCGCGCAAGGGGAAGAGTGACGGAATCCGGATTGTCGCGCGCGCCAAGTTGCCGACGCGATTCGGTCCCTTTGAAATTCTCGGCATCGAAGGCAAAAGCGACCTGGAAAGCGCCGTTGCGCTCGTACACGGTCGAATTCGCGGGCAAACGCCGCTCGTGCGCATCCACTCACAGTGCTTCACCGGAGATGTCCTTGCCTCGGAACGTTGCGATTGCCGCGCGCAGCTTGAACTTTCCCTGCGGCGCATCGCGGCGGCGCCTTCCGGCATCCTGCTGTATCTACCACAGGAGGGGCGCGGGATCGGCCTCATGAACAAGTTGCGCGCCTACGAATTGCAGGACCGCGGCATGGACACGGTGGAGGCCAACGAGGAGCTTGGCTTCGCCGCCGACTCGCGGGATTATGGATTTTCCGCCGCGGCATTGCATCTGCTGGGCGTGCGCCGCGTGCGATTGCTTTCCAACAATCCTGATAAAGTGAAGCAGCTGAAAAGCTCGGGCATTCGCGTGGTAGAGCGTGTGCCGTGCCGGCCTCGCACTTCGCGCACTTCGCGCGCCTATATGGAAACGAAGAGAACGAAACTCGGTCACCTGCTGGACCGTCTGTAAGCCGACCGCCACCTTCACGGAGGACCTACATGATACCCGTCGTTCATTCCGGCTCGGTTTTTGAAAATGCGACTCCCGCGAAACTCTACGCACTCTTCATGAATTCGGCCAAACACACCGCCGCTACGGGCATGCCTGCCAAGATCAGCCCTAAAATCGGCGGAAAATGGTCCGCTTTCGGCGGGATGATTCTTGGAAAAAATCTCGTCCTGATCCCAAACCGGATGATCGTGCAAACGTGGCGCTCCTCGGAATGGAAGAAGGCCGATCCCGATTCCATCCTCATCGTCACCTTTGAAAAGTCCGCCAGCGGCGGGGCCCAGGTGGAGTTGGCCCACGTTGGCGTCCCGGAATATGATCAGGAAGGCGTCACGAAGGGTTGGGTGAAGTTTTACTGGGAGCCGTGGAGGGCGTACTTCGCCGCACGGAAACGTTCCTAATTTGATTTTGGCTGTAAAACGCTCTCATCCCCCGCCGACAAGATGAACAATCTCATATCGGTCCCCAGGTTGTACGGCGGTTCCGATCCACTGCGACCGCGGAAGGATCTCGAGGTTGCGCTCGATGGCGACCCGGTCGGCGGGGAGGCCCAGGTGCAAAAGCAGTGCGGAAACGCCCAACCCTTCCGGCACTTCGCGCGTTTCCCCATTCACTACAATTTGGATTCCAGCATTCATTGCGAAACCGGGGCAGGAGTCTTTTCGCGGGGTTTCGATTTCAGCCGGAAACGTAATTCCCCGTGGCGGGAGCCGTCCGTGGCGCTAACCACGAGGGACGACCCATCGGCCACATTCGCAGGCATGGGAAATGTCAGCGTCGCGCAGCCATCGACGTCCGTGTGCACCTCCGCACAAAGGGTCCGATGGTTTTCATGTTCCAGGCTCGCCCGAACATCGGCATCGGCGACAGCCTGCTCTGAATTCTTTTCGCACAATTCAACTTCGAGGGTCACATTTCCCGCGGCAAGCCAGCTTTTCGGATTCGTAAGGCGCAGATCGAGGCTGTCGCTCGCGCCGGCATTTTCAGCAATCGATGGCGCTTTTGCCTTCGATTGGAACGGCAGGGTTTCGCCCTCGAGTTCGGCAATCACTTCGTGATGTTGCTGCGACAGCCGCTCATGCAGCTTCTGCGCCAGGGTTCCTGCTTCCATCCCGTGGACAAACTTCTCGTAATTGGTGCTGCGCTTGTAGACCACGCGGCCGGCCATGTACACAACCGTGTCGAGGAAGGGATGCGAAGGCCCGCGGTCCTCCGTTTGCACGTGAAACACAGCCTCTCCGACGCGCACATTCGAGTTAAAGCCGAAGTTCATAGGACTGCCAGCCTTTCTCGTATACGAATGGTGACACACTCATTTCTTATCCGTAACTGGTTCAAAGAAAATACCGATATATCTTATTGGTGCATTTGACCGCTTGGCGCTTCATCGCTATTATAGCTTGTGCTCCGATGACAGGAAACGACCTCCAAGCCTACGCGCCGCTTCTTTTACACCTCATCCTGGCCATGGCGCTTTCGGGCATTCTGCTCACGCTTTCCTCGGTCGTGGGCTGGCGGCGTCCCTCCAAAGTAAAATCGCAAGCGTATGAATGCGGCATCACGCCGACGGGCGATGCCCGCGAGCCGTTTTCCGTAAAATTCTATCTGGTCGGAATCATATTTATTTTGTTCGACGTGGAAGCCATCTTCCTTTATCCATGGGCCTTTATCTTCAGATCGTTGCGGTGGTTTGGCTTCGTGGAGATGCTCCTTTACATCGGGATCCTGCTGGTGGGTTACTTCTATCTCTGGAAGAAAGGGGCGCTCGACTGGAACCGCCCAGCCGCACGCCGGGACCGGATTTCGTGACGGAGACGCCTGACCTCGAGCAAAACCCCATCATCGCGAAAATCCGCGGCTGGCGGCCCGAAGCCGTCGCGGGAGTGAGTTCCTTTCGCGGCGAGATCACCGTTGTCGTCTATCGCGAACATCTGCGGCCCCTTGCCGAACTTATGGCTTCCGACAGCGATCTGGCATTTACCTACCTTTCCGATGTGACCGGCGTGGACCGATTTCCCATCGAGCCGCGCTTTGAACTGAATTACCATCTGTTGTGCATGTCCCGGCGCGAAACGATTCGCCTCCGGGTCCGCTTGCCGGGTGAAGATCCTGTCATCGAATCGGTCGTGCCCGTTTGGCCCACGGCAAATTGGCATGAGCGCGAGATCTTCGACCTGCTGGGCATTCGGTTTGAAGGGCACCCCAATCTGCGGCGCATGTTGCTGCCCGACGATTGGGAAGGCTATCCCCTTCGCAAGGATTATCCCGTGGAGGGACCTCGCTGATTTCCGTTTCTGAAACGAGAAAACCTGCGCCATGACCACCGTTCAAACCGCCACCGGCCCTGAACAAACCATGGTCCTCAACATGGGGCCGCAGCACCCGTCGACGCACGGTGTTCTGCGCGTGCTCCTGGAACTGGACGGAGAAAATATTATCAAGGCGGACGTGGATATTGGATACCTGCACACCGGGATCGAAAAAACCGCCGAGGCGCTGACCTATTCGCAGGCCATCACGATCACCGACCGCATGGATTACCTCGCTCCGCTGTCGAACAATCTGGTGTACTGCCTGGCAGTCGAAAAACTGCTTGGCCTGGAAGTCCCCAAGCGCGCGCAATACATCCGCGTGCTGCTGACGGAACTGACGCGCATTGGCTCGCACCTGGTCTGGCTGGGAACGCACGCGATCGACTTGGGCGCGATGTCGGTGTTCCTCTACTGCTTCCGCGAGCGCGAGGAAATCCTCAAGATTTTTGAGCTTGTCAGCGGCCAGCGCATGATGACCAGCTATTTCCGCATTGGCGGCCTCGCGCTCGAGCCGCCTGTGGGCTGGACCGATCATGTCCAGAAGATCGTACAGACGTTCCCTTCCCGCTTCGATGAGTACGAGGAATTGCTGACCAAGAACCGGATCTGGATCGGGCGCACGCAGGGCGTGGGCGTGCTGAGTACCAAGGATGCGATCGCCATGGGAGTCTCCGGCCCGTCGCTGCGCGGCTCCGGAGTGGATTACGACGTCCGAAAATATTTTCCCTACTCGAGTTACGACGAATTCGATTTTCAAGTACCCGTGCGCACCGAGGGCGATTGCTACGCGCGCTACCTGTGCCGCGTTGCGGAAATGCGCGAGAGTCTGAAGATCGTGCGCCAGGCCCTCGAAAAAATTCCGCCCGACGGCCCCGTGAAAGCCGATGCGCCGGGGATTGTCCCGCCGCAGCGCGAAAAAATGAAGACGGAAATGGAAGCGCTGATCTACCACTTCAAGATTTTTACGGAAGGGTTCGCGCCGCCGCCCGGCGAAGTCTACCAGCGCATCGAGTCGCCCCGCGGCGAGTTGGGCTGCTTCCTCGCGAGCGACGGTTCGCCAAAGCCGTATCGCATGCGAATGCGCGCCCCATCTTTCGTGAATCTGCAAGCGCTCCAGAAGATGGTGGTGGGCCACCTGGTGGCCGACGCGATCGCCAGCATCGGGACGCTGGATATTGTCCTCGGGGAGATTGACCGCTGATGAATTTGCCTCCGCAACTGGAAACGAAATTCCAAACGCTCGAAAGCCGCTACCCGGTGAAGCGTTCGGCGCTGATCCCCATGCTGCTGTATGCGCAGGATCAGTTCGGCTACGTCAGCGATGAAATGATCGGGGAAATCGCCGGACGGCTCGGCCTGAACACGCTGCAAGTGACCGAGACGATGGCGTATTACTCGATGCTTCGCCGCAACCGTGCCGGAAAATTCCACGTGCAGGTCTGCACGAATGTTTCTTGCATGCTTCGCGGCGGCAACAAGCTCTACGAATTCGTCCAGAAAAAGCTGGAGATCGGCCACAAGGAAACCACCGAGGACGGCGTATTTTCCCTCGAAGAAGTGGAATGTATCGGCGCCTGCACCGGCGCTCCGGCCATGCAGGTGAATTACGACTTCTACGAAAATCTCACCATCGAACGCACCACGCAAATTTTCGAGGCGCTTGAAACTGGAAGAAAGCCGCAAACTTCCACGCCGATTACGGGCTCGGTGAAAGAGCGGCATCCCGCCGAAGTGCCCGTCATCAGCCGTCTCTTCGGCGTCAAGGATTCGCACAAGCTGGAAGTCTACCTCGCGCATGACGGCTATAAAGGGATGGAGCGCGCGCTCAAGGAATTGGCTCCCGAGCAGGTCATCGATGAAGTGAAAAAGTCGAATCTGCGCGGGCGCGGCGGCGCGGGATTTCCCACGGGCATGAAGTGGAGCTTTGTGCCCAAGGAATCGGCCAAGCCCAAATACGTTCTGTGCAACGCGGATGAGAGCGAGCCCGGCACCTGCAAGGATCGCCCGTTGATGGAAATGATGCCGCATCAGTTGATCGAAGGCGTGGTCATCGCCGGCCGCGCGGTCGGCTCGCATCAGGGATACATTTACGTTCGCGGCGAATATCGCTACGTCCTGGACATCCTGGACGGGGCCGTCGAGGAAGCCTACAAGGCAGGCTATCTTGGCAAAAATATTCTCGGCACCGGATTCGATTTCGACCTCGTCACGCATACCGGAGCGGGCGCGTACGAGTGCGGCGAGGAATCGGCGCTGATGGAATCGCTCGAAGGCAAGCGCGGCTATCCGCGCATCCGGCCTCCGTTCCCCGCTGTCGTCGGACTGTATGGATCGCCGACCGTCATCAACAACGTCGAGACGCTCTCTTCCGCCCCGGAAATTCTCCGCCGCGGAGGCGAATGGTACGCGGGCATCGGCTCGCCGAAAAATGGAGGCACGCGGCTGTTCTGCGTTTCCGGGCACGTCAACAAGCCCGGCATCTATGAATTGCCGATGGGTTTTCCTCTGCGCAAGATCATCGAAGACGTCGCCGGCGGAATGCGAAACGGGAGAAAGCTCAAGGCCGTCATACCCGGCGGGAGTTCCTGCCCGCTGCTGACGGCCGAGGAAATCGACGTCAACATGGATTACGATTCCGTGGCCAAGGCCGGGTCGATGCTCGGCTCGGGCGGCCTCGTCGTGATCGACGAAGACACGTGCATGGTGGATCTCGCGCGGCGCATCATACATTTTTACGCGCACGAATCCTGCGGCTGGTGCATTCCCTGCCGCGAAGGCACGGGCTGGCTGCGCAAGATGCTGGACCGCTTCCATGCCGGGTTCGGCCGCCCGGAAGACATTACCCTTGTGGGCGACCTGGCGAAAAACATGCTGGGCCGCACGTTCTGCCCGCTCGGAGATGCTGCCGCGATGCCCACCATCAGCATCGTCAAGAAATGGCGGAACGAGTTTGAAGATCATCTTTCCGGAAAATGTCCGTACAGGCCGGCCGACGTCATGGCCGCGGTCCGCTGAGGATTCCGGGACAAAATGGCCGATTCAAAAGATATCACGCTGAAGATTGACGACCGCGACGTAACGGTCCCTCCCGGGACGCTGGTGATCGAAGCCGCTCGCCGCATGGGCATCGAAGTCCCGTCGTTCTGCTACTTCCCCGGCCTTTCGTTGCAGGCAGCTTGCCGCATGTGCCTCGTCGAAGTGGAAAAAGCGCCCAAGCTTCAAACCGCGTGCACTTTGGTCGCCATGCCCGGCATGGTGGTCCGCACCAGCACGCCGCAAGTGCATGAAGCGCGCAAGGGCATGCTGGAATTTCTGCTCGCCAATCATCCGCTCGATTGTCCCGTGTGCGACAAGGGCGGCGAGTGCGAATTGCAGGATATGGTTTTCACGTATGGCGCGGACAAGAGCCGCTTCAACGAAGAAAAGCGCCACGTGCCCGAGCAGAAATGGTCGGAAGCGGTTTATTACGACGCGCCGCGGTGCATTTTGTGTTTCCGCTGCGTGCGCGTGTGCGACGAGGGCATGGACGTCAAAGCGCTCGGCGTGGGCGCGCGCGGCTCGCAATCGGTGATCATCCCGAACGGCGAGGATCATCTGGACTGCGAAGAGTGCGGCATGTGTATCGATATCTGCCCGGTCGGCGCGCTCACGAGCGGCACCTACCGCTACAAAACGCGACCGTGGGAAATGACCTACGTCTCCACGGTCTGCACGCATTGCTCGAACGGCTGCAAGACCACGCTCAGCGTGCGCAACAATGAAATTCTGCGCGCCAACAATCGCGATCTCTCCGGATTCAATAAGGATTTTCTGTGCGTGAAAGGCCGCTTCGGATTTGATTTCACGAAGCACCCGGAGCGCCTGAAGCTGCCGCTCGTGCGCCGCGACGGCAAAGCTTGTGCCCATCCAGCTGGGAAGATGCACTGGCCGAAGTTTCCCGGCGTCTCGCCGAAGTGCACAAGGCTTCCGGCGCGGATTCGATCGGCTTCATTGGCTCGAACCGCACGACGAACGAAGAAAATTATCTGCTGGGTCGCATCGCGCGCGCGTCCATCGGCACGAACAACATCGATCATCACCGCACCGCCGATTACGCGAGCCTGATCGCCGCGCTCGGCACTCAAGCTGGCGCCGCCTGCGCCACCATGACGCAGCTGTATGAGGCGGATGCCGTATTGCTCGTCGGCCACGATCCGACCGAGCAAAGCCCGCTGGTCGCCTGGCAGATTCGTTCCGCCATCCGCCATCGCGGCGCGCGCCTGTATATCATCAATTCGAAATCCATCAAGCTGCTTCGCAAGGCCACGGGGATTTGCCGAGGTGCCCGAGGGCCGCGAGGCGACCGCTGTCCGCTGGCTCGCGGGCGGCGAAGCGCAGCTCGATGCCGGCACGATCGAGCGGCTTTCCTCGCTGAAAGCTTCGCTCGAAAAAGAGAGCAACGTGGTCATCGTTTTCGGCGCGGAACTGACGCGGCGCCGCGGTCCGGACCTCGCAAAATTCGGCTATTCCCTGCCCGGCCACACGCGGTACATGGCTCTCGGCGATTATGCGAATTCGCGCGGCGCTGCGGACATGGGCCAACTTCCCGACATGCTCCCCGGCTACGTCCCCGTTACAGACGCGAAAGCGCGGGAGAAATTTGGCGCGTTGTGGGGCGCAAAGCTGCCGGAAAAGCCCGGACTGAACGCGCGCGGAATGCTCGCGGCAGCAGCCAAGGGAGAGTTGCACGCGCTCTACGTCGTCGGCGCGAACCCGGTAAAAACTTTCGGCGTTTCCGCAACGGGCCGCCTGGGCAAGCTCGATTTGCTGATCGTGCAGGACCTGTTCCTCACCGAGACCGCGCAGCTTGCCGACATCGTTCTGCCCGCCGCCGCCGCATACGAGAAAAACGGGACCATGACCAACACCGCCGGCGAAGTGCAACTCGTGCGCAAGGGCGGCGACGTCATGGGCACGCGCTCGGATTTCGATATCCTGCGAATTCTTTCCTTCCAGCTAGCGCAGCACGGCCTCGGACAAGCCATCCGCCTGCGCACCCCGGAAGCCGCCTTCGACGAGATTCGCCAATCGGTCCCGGGCTACAACCTCGCCATGGCCACGCTGCTGCTCGGAGAGGCGGAACGAACTTCGCCTGTTTCCTCCGCCAACGGCAACGCGAAATTCGATGTCCCGGCCGGCTCGATCTTCTCCTCGGGCGACACGCTCTTCACCAGCGGCAGTCTGAGCCGCTACTGCACCATGGTTCGTTCCCTGCCGGAAGCAGCCGAAGAAGAAGTGGAAGTGGAGGCGCGCCCGTGAACGAGTTAGCCGCGCAGCATCCGCTTCTCATCGTCGTGCTGCCGAAAGTCGTCATCCTGCTTTTTGTTCTGCTGACGGCGCTCGCCTATCTCACCTGGTTTGAGCGCAAAGTCGTGGCGCACATTCAGGCGCGATGGGGACCGTATCGCGTCGGCCCGCACGGCTTGCTGCAGCCGCTGGCCGATGGCGTAAAATTTCTATTCAAGGAAGACGTCACGCCGGCCGGCGCGGACAAATTCGCCTATTTTCTTGCGCCGTTTCTGGCGCTGTCGCTCGCCATCACTTCGATCGCCGTGATTCCCTTCGGGCCGAAGGGATTGACGATGTTCGGCCAGCCGACGCCGACGGGCATCACGAATTTGAACATTGGCCTGCTTGATTTTATTCGCGATTACGTCGATGGGAGTGTACGGCGTGGCGCTGGCCGGCTGGTCGTCCAACAGCAAGTACCCGCTGCTCGGCGGCCTGCGCAGTTCGGCGCAAATGATCAGCTACGAACTCGCGCTGACGATGTCCGTCGTGGGCGTGATCCTGATGGCCGGAACATTTAATCTGAGCGAAATCGTGACCTCGCAGCAGGGTTTTCATTGGGGATTCGTGCCGCGATGGAATCTGATCGGCTCGCCCATGCCGCAGGTGCTGGGTTTCTTCCTGTTTTTCATCTCCGCGGTGGCGGAAACCAATCGCGCGCCGTTCGATCTGGCCGAAGCGGAATCCGAACTCGTCGCCGGCTTTCACACCGAGTACGCCAGCTTCAAATTCGCGATGTTTTTCATGGCCGAATACGCCAGCATGATCACCGTTTCCTGCCTCGCGACAATTTTATTTTTTGGCGGATGGCTCTCGCCGTTCCCGCAGACGCGCGCTGTTCGCCTGGACGCACTACATTCCCGCGGCGGTCTTCGCCCTGGCGGGCCTCGCCTTGATCGTGCATGGCGTCCGCTATCTCACGGTGTTTGGGCGGATCGTGTTGCCGGTTCTGGGAGTCGTCCTGTGCGGACTTGGCGTATTTTGCGGCCAGCCCGGCGTTATCGAGTTTATCCAGGGGCCGTTCTGGTTTCTGCTGAAGATCGCGATTTTCCTGTTTATTTACGTTTGGGTGCGCGGCACGCTTCCGCGTTTCCGTTACGACCAGCTGATGAATTTCGGCTGGAAGCTGCTGCTGCCGCTTTCGATCTTGAACGTGGTGATCACGAGTCTGGCGATTGTGTTGACGCAACGATGAGATTCGAGTCCATGCGAAATGGCGACGAACGAGCGAAAGCCCCGAGCGAATACGATGATCACGCCGCAAATCGCGATGTTCCTGGTCCTCGCGGCGGTGACCGTGGCGGGAGCGGTCAGCCTGATCCTGCAGCGCCACCCGATTCACAGCGCGCTGTCGCTGATCGTCGTCATGGTCGCTCTCGCGGGGCTTTATCTGTTGCAGGGCGCGGAATTTGTCGCCGCCGTGCAGATCATCGTCTATGCCGGCGCGATCATGGTGCTGTTCATTTTTGTGATCATGCTGCTGAACGCCGGAGAAGAAGAACGCACGAACGTGAGCCGCATGGCGCGCTTTGTAGGCGTGCCGCTCGGGGTTGTGTTCCTGGTGGAAGTGGCCTATTGGATTGGGCGCGCCACGTCGCATCTCGGCTCGGCGCCGGCGGAAACGGTATCGACGCGCGACCTGTCGACGCTGCTGTTTCGCGAATATGTGTTTCCGTTTGAGCTGACGTCGTTTCTGATTTTGATCGCTTTGCTGGGCGCGCTGGTCCTGGCGCGCCGCGAAGAGTCCAACTAGGCCAGGTTCGGCAGTGTAGCGCTCGCCTTCAGGCGAGCATTTGCTGAGTGAAGCGTCCGCCGCGACGGTCGGGCGCAATACAGTGAAAGAAGCACTCTGGGGGAGTAGTGGTTCCGACTTCGTACTTTCTGGTGCTGAGCGCCGTCCTGTTCGGACTGGGCGTGATTGCGTTTATTTTCAAGCGCAATATCCTCACCATTTTCATGTCCATTGAGCTGATGCTCAACGCCGTCAATCTGGCGTTTGTTTCCTTCAGCCGGTCGCTCGGCCAGCTGCAGGGACAGGTGTTCGTCTTTTTCGTGATCGTGGTGGCCGCGGCCGAAGCCGCCGTGGGCCTGGCGATCATCATCCTCATTCACCGCAACCGGGGAACGCTCGACGTGGAAAACGTGGATTCGCTGAAAGACTGATGCCGGTTCTCACTTATCTCTGGATCATTCCGCTGCTGCCGCTCGCTGGGCGCCGCCGCCAACGGAATTTTTGGCGGACGCTGGCCGAAGAGCGTCATCTCAGCCGTCGCGCTTTCCTCGACGACGCTGGCGTTTCTCGCGGCGCTCGAAGCGGTGCGCGAATTCTTTACGCTTTCTCCGAACCAGATTCCCTGGATCAAGATCTACTTCACCTGGATTTCCGCCGGAGGGTTTCAGGCGGATTTCGCGCTGCAGGTGGACCAGCTCACCGTGATCATGCTCCTGGTCGTCACCGGCGTGGGCTGGCTGATTCACATCTATTCCACGGGATACATGCACGACGATCCGGGCTACCGCCGGTTTTTCTCTTACCTGAATCTGTTCATGTTTTTCATGCTCGTGCTGATTCTGGCGGCGAACTACCTGCTGATGTTCGTCGGCTGGGAAGGCGTCGGGCTGTGCAGCTACCTGCTGATCGGATTCTTCTTCCTGAAGCAATCCGCCACGAACGCCGGTAACAAAGCGTTCTGGGTAAACCGCATCGGCGATTTCGGATTCCTGCTCGGCCTGTTCCTGATTTTCCGCACGTTCGGCTCGCTCGATTTCTCCATCGTCCTGCCGCGCGCCGCCGGCATGCCCGCCGATCCCGCCGGGCAGATTGGCACGCTCACGACGATTGCGCTTCTGCTGTTTGTCGGCGCGGCCGGAAAATCCGCGCAGCTTCCGCTCTACGTCTGGCTGCCGGACGCGATGGAAGGCCCGACGCCGGTCAGCGCGCTGATCCACGCGGCGACGATGGTCACGGCGGGCGTGTACATGGTGGTGCGCTCGCACGCGATTTTCCTGAACGCGCCGGTGGCGCATGCAGGTTGTCGGCGTCATCGGCTGCGTCACGGCGCTGTTTGCGGCGACGATTGGCCTGGTGCAAACCGACATCAAGAAAGTGCTGGCCTACTCGACCGTCTCGCAGCTCGGCTACATGTTTCTGGCCTGCGGCGTGGGCGCATTCGGCGCGGGCATTTTTCACCTGATGACGCATGCCTTCTTCAAAGGCCTGCTCTTCCTCGCCGCGGGCAGCGTGATCCACGCCATGGGCGGCGAGCAGGACATGCGCAAGATGGGCGGCCTGCGCAAGAAAATTCCGATCACGTTCTGGACGATGTTCATGGCCACGCTGGCGATTGCGGGCGCGCCGGGCTTTTCCGGATTCTTCAGCAAGGACGAAATCCTGAATGAAGCGCAGCGCGTGAGTCCCGTGCTCTGGGGCCTCGGAGTCCTGACCGCGGGACTCACTTCGTTCTATATGTTCCGCCTGCTGTTCCTGACTTTCTTCGGCACCCAGCGGTATGACGAGCACCACGTGCACGTGCACGAATCGCCGAAGAACATGACGATACCCCTGATCGTTCTGGCCGATTCTTTCCGTCTGCGGCGGATGGATGGCCGCGCCGCAACTCGTGGGCGGCGTGAACCACTTCCAGCATTTTCTCGCGCCCGTGCTGGCAACCGGCGCGGAACCCGCAGCAGCCGCAGCCGAATCTTCCGGTGGCGGCGGAGAAATTTTGCAGGCCCTGCTCGGCGCGCCCGTGATCGCCGGACTTCTCGGCTTCTTCCTGGCGTGGTGGTTCTATATCAAGAGCCCGGAAGCGCCGAAGAAGCTGGCGGACTCGCTTTCTCGCGCCGTACAAACTTTTCTCCGGAAAATATTTTATCGACGAATTGTACGCAGGCCGCGATCGTGCGCCCGCTGGTCTGGATTTCCGACAAAGTGTCTGTGGCACGTGGTCGATGAGCGCGCGATCGACGGCACCGTGAACGGCGTCGCCTTCGTTTCCCGCGAAACGGGCGACCGTCTGCGCCGCGCGACCACCGGAAACATCCGCAGCTACGCCACCTGGATCGTCCTGGGCGTCCTGGTTTTCACTTCCCTGCTGCTCTGGATGGTGGACTGACGTGCAGCAAACCTACTTGCTTTCGGTTCTGACGTTTCTGCCCGTCGCGGGCACGCTCGCGCTCCTGCTCCTGCGCGACGACGATCATCTCTGGATTCGCCGCCTGGCGATGACCACCGCGGTCGTCGAATTCGCCCTTTCGCTGCTTGCTGCTTCGCGGCTTTGACGCGCACGCCACCGGCTATCAATGGGAAGAATTCCGCGCCTGGATTCCGCAGCCGCCGATTCACTATCACCTGGGCATCGACGGGCTCAGCCTGTTTCTCATCCTGCTGACCACGCTGCTCACGCCGATTTCGATCCTCGCGTCCTGGAAATCGATTGACCAGCGCGTGAAAGGCTTTTTCATTTCGCTGCTGGTGCTCGAAACCGGAGTGATCGGCGTCTTCGTTTCGCTCGACCTGTTCCTGTTCTTCTTGTTCTGGGAAGTGATGCTGATCCCGATGTATTTCCTGATCGGCATCTGGGGACACGGACGCCGCATCTATGCCGCGCTGAAATTCGTGCTGTACACCATGTTCGGCTCGATCCTGATGCTCGTGGCGATCTTGTGGCTCTACCGCATCACCGCCGTCGCGGGCTATCCGACGTTCGACGTCTCGCAGATTCAGGCGCTGCTCTCCAACGGCACCGTCACTTTGCCGTTGCATACGGAATATTTGCTGTTCGGCGCGTTCTTCCTGGCGTTCGCGATCAAGGTGCCGCTCTTCCCTCTGCACACGTGGCTGCCGGACGCGCACACTGAGGCGCCCACGGCGGGCTCGGTGATGCTCGCGGGCGTCCTGCTGAAGATGGGCATCTACGGCATGCTGCGGTTCTGCCTGCCGCTGTTTCCGGACGCCGCGCGCGAGTTTGCGCCCTATATTGCGGTACTGGCGATCATCGGCATCATTTACGGGGCGCTGGTGGCCATGGTGCAGGTGGATTTGAAGCGCCTCGTTGCGTACTCCTCGGTCAGCCACCTCGGATTTGTCGTTCTCGGAATTTTCGCGTTTCACGCGATTTCCATTCAGGGCGCCGTCTACCAAATGCTCAATCACGGGATCTCGACCGGCGCGCTGTTCCTGTGCGTCGGGATGCTCTATGACCGGCGGCACACGCACTTGATTTCGGAATTCGGCGGCCTTGCCACGCCCATGCCAGTTCTGGCGGCGCTGTATTTGTTTTCCTGCCTCGCCTCCGCGGGACTGCCGATGCTCAACGGCTTCGTCGGCGAGTTCCTGATCCTGGCGGGCACATTTCAGAAACATGCGGATTGGGCGTCCTGGGCCGCGCTCGGCGTTATTTTCTCGGCTGTCTATCTGCTTTGGTCGTACCAACGCGTATTCTTTGGCAGCCTGACGCAGGACAAAAACGGCAAGCTCCCGGACTTGGACATGCGCGAGCGCGGAATCCTGTTCGTGATGGCTGCGCTCATTTTGTGGATGGGCATCGGCTCGCCGTTCTTTACGAGGCGCACCGAAGCCTACACGCAAAACGTTTTGCAACTCATGCAGCGACCGCAGGCTTACAACGCCGGTGGCGCGCGCACGCGTAGCACGAGCAGCATGGATTTGGATCATGCGCCGGTGACGCTGCCCGGCCTGAACGCCGCGGCATACGCCGGCGCGGCAGACTCGGTGAAATTGAAATAAATGTTCCCACCCATCCAAGACCTGCACAGAATTGCGCCCGAGATCGTTCTCTGCGGCTTCGGGATGCTGGTCATGCTTCTCGCGCCCGTCGTCTCGAAGGCGCGCCACGGCGTGCTCGGGGGCATTTCGCTTGTGGGCGCGGCTCTCGCTCTGGTTGCGACGTATTATCCCGCGACATATCCGGGCCTCGCCTATTCGGGCCTTTTCCGGGCCGACGCCTTCAGCCTGTTCGTCCACTGGATCGTCTGCGGCGCGGCGTTCCTCGTGATTCTCGGTTCGATCGGCTATCTCAAGCGCGACGATCTGGACGCCGCCGAATTCTGCGCGCTGATCCTGTTTGCGACGGCGGGCATGGGCGTGATGGCCGGAGCGCACGAATTGCTCACGGCCTTTATCGGCCTGGAAATGAGCTCCATCTCTTCCTACATCTTGGCAAGCTACCGGCGCGACGCCCTGCGCTCGAACGAAGCGGCGATGAAATATTTTCTGCTGGGATCGTTTGCCACGGCTTTTTTCCTGTATGGGATCGCGTTGTCCTTCGGTGCCACGGGATCGACGCACCTCGACTTGATGACGCCGCTCGCCAACGATTCCGCGCATACCCTCTTGAAGATCGGCCTCGGATTTATTTTTATCGGCCTGGCGTTTAAGGTCGCCGCCGCTCCCTTTCAGCTTTGGACGCCGGACGTTTACGAAGGCGCTCCGGCTCCGGTCACCGCGCTACTCTCGACGGGTCCCAAGGCCGCCGCGTTCGCCCTGGCGCTGCGCATCATGGCCAGCGTGGACGCCGCGGCGCCGTTGTGGTTCTGGGCGCTGTGGGTGGCGGCCGCGCTCAGCATGTTCGCCGGAAATTTGTCGGCCATCGTGCAAACGAGCGTGAAGCGCATGCTGGCCTACAGCTCGATCGCGCACGCGGGATACATCCTCGTCGCGCTCACAGCCGCGGCCGCGACGGACCATCCGGAAGCGGGCATTGCTGCGGCGCTGTTCTACCTCGTCGGCTACGCCCTCGTGAAGATGGGCGCATTCCTCATCGTCGCGCAACTCGGCGGACCAGGAGAGCGTCACGTCGACATCGAGGATTTTACAGGGCTCGGGCGACGTCAGCCCGCGATGGCCGCATGCCTGTCCTTGTTTCTGCTTTCACTTCTGGGATTGCCCATCACGGCAGGATTCCTCGGAAAATTCTACGTCTTCAATGCGGCGCTGGAATCCAACTTGATCTGGCTCGCGATCCTGCTGGCCCTGAACAGCGTCATCGGCGCTTACTACTACTTGCGCGTCATCGTCGTCATGTATATGCGTGAACCGGCGACAGAAATTGCCGCTGAGCCAGTGCCCTGGACGCTCTCTGTAGTATTGTGGATCGCCGCCGCGGGCACGGTCTTCGCCGGTTTGTTTCCCGCCCGGATCATCGATTTCGCCGCCAAAGCCGCGCTGAATATCCGGTAGGTTTTAGTGGAACACGCTTCAGCCTGTTTGCTTTGCTGTCGCGCGCGCGAAAAACCTCACAGGCTGAAGCGTGTGCTACTAGAAACAAACGGCACGCCCTCGACAATCCAAGAGCGTGCCGCAGAAACCCAAAAACCAAATTCGCTTACTTCACCTTGGCGAAAATGATGGCAAACGTGTAAAGCGCCATCGACTCGATCAGCACCAGCGCCAGCAGCAGTGCGAACCGGATGGGAGCGGCCGCGCCCGGATTGCGAGCCAGGCCTTCGCAGGCCGAAGACGTCGCGCGGGCCTGAGCCATGCCGCAGGCCGCCGAGGCGATCGCCATGGCAAAGCCCGAAGTGATGGCCACCCAGTTGGTCGGCTCCGCGGCGCCCGCCGCACCCGTCTGCGCGAACGCAGCCGGAGCGATGAAAGCCACCGCCATCAGCGCAAACAGAATCATCGAATACTTCTTCATCGTGTTTCTCCTTCGCTAAGAATTGCCGCTCGGAGGTGGTTCCCGGACATCCCTCTTGCAGCCGGGCTCACGCGAGACAGCGGATCATGCCGGTATGAATTGGCCTCTATCAAACGGGAGCCGATTAGTGCTCTTCGCCTACTGCCCCCCCCAAATAAATGATCGGCAACAAAGTGAAAACGAATGCCTGAACGAACCCCACAAAGATGTGCAACAGGAGAAAAAGCGGCGGAGCTAGCAACGGAAGCGGCGCCAGCAAGTATCCTAGCCCGTTGAGTTTCCCAACAAAAAGGAAGAGTGACAGCGTCAGCCCAAGAAAAGTCACATACAGCAGCTCGCTGACGAGCATGTTGACCCAGAGACGAACCGTGAGCGAAAGCAGCCTCGCGAGATGACTCACAATTTCGACAATCACCATCACCGGCGACATGGCCAAAACAGGTCCCAGGAATTGCTTGCTGTATTTGAGCGGTCCGTGGTGCATCAAGCCGGCCCAGTTGTAATAAAGAAAAACGACGATCGCGCAGCCCAGGGGCACAGTCTTCTCGGCTGTCGGAGAAGAAAATCCGGGAACCAAACTGATCAGATTGCTCATCAACACGAACATGCCGATGCTGCCGATCATGGGGAGGTACCGTAAGGCGTTGTGACCCGCGGTGTCTTCGAGCAAATCGCGCGCGCCCACGCCCATGGGATTCGTCAGAAGCGCTTCCATGCACTGCTGCGCGCCGCCGGGATTGTCCACCGACAGGCGTCCCTTCAGCCACATAAAAAACACGATCGCGATCAGAAAGACAACGAATTCCATGGCGATGTGATTCGGGATGGGATACTCGGTATTCTCGGGATGAATATGCAGCGCCGCCAGCAACGCCAACGCGGGTTTTCCTAACAACGCGTTCACCAGTTTTGTCACACCCAAGACTTGCTCTTCCATTTTTCCAGTTGACCCCGGGATTGAGCCGCGCAAAAACCGGCTCTAAGTGTGTGTTTCCGTTCCACGCCTGGTGCGTACGAGTTCCCACATCAGTTCGATCATCACGGCCGCAACGACCGCGAACAATCCTCCAAGCACCGCGGCAACAGGCAACCAGGAACGCGAAAGAATAACATAGACCACCACCAGCAGCAAAGCGAAGCGTCCAAAGAACTTAGCGTAAACGCTCACGGGCACGCGGGCGTGCTCCGAGCCGGCCTGGGCCGTCGAGAGCCGAACGAGAGCGGTGACTCCCTGCTTCAGCCACCGAAAATTCAGCCAGGCGAGCGCGGCGCCCAGAGCGACTCCCGCGCCGGGACGCGCGCCCCAGCGCACAAGGACAAACGCGGCCCCGGCCAATCCAAAGGCCAGCGTCATCCATTCGATGCGATGCTCGGCGGCAACATAGATGGAGTCCGACTCGGCCATCGTCCTAAGTATCCTTTGACAACCGGCGCACCAATTGGATCATGCCCCCGGCAAAACCAAGCAAACCAAGAATCAAAGTAAATACGGGCGAAGTATGGAAACGCTTGTCCAGGAAATATCCCGCTCCTCCGCCAATGCCTACGCTCGCGACCAGTAGGATCGGAAGCTCCATTATATCGGAGAACTGCCGCACACCTTCTGCGGGCCTTTTTCTAGGCGATGGGGAGGAAGGCGAGCCTGGATCTTCAGTGGCCACTGAAACCTGACGGGAAGAACAGCGAGTAAGTCGCCAGACGCACGAAAGGCTCGGGGTAAATCCCGGCAGCCAAGGTCACGAAACACATCACGGCGAAAGCAATTCTCTGCCCGATGCTGACGATCGGCAACGGCGCATTGCCTGGTTCGTACAAATACGCGTGCGCGACGATTCGGAAATAGTAGTACAACGCAGGGACGATGTAGAGCGCGCCGAACAGCGCGAGGCGAACGTGCCCGGTATCGATCAGCGACTGGAGGATAAAATATTTTCCGAGGAAGCCCGCCAGAGGCGGAATCCCGGCGAGCGACAGCATGAAAATCAAGAGCATCAGCGCGGACAGCGGGCTGCGCCGGTACAGGCCGTTCAAATCGTCCAGTTCGTCGCCGATGATTCCCTGCCGCTGCAGCACGATCAACACGGCAAACGCGCCGATGGTCATGAACGCGTAAACAAAAAGATAAAACGCAACGCCCTTCATGCCGGCCAGGAAACCGAGCGGGCTCGATGCCGCCGCCACGATTCCGAGCAGAACGTAGCCGACGTGCGAAATCGAGGAGTAGGCCAGCATGCGCTTCACATTCGTCTGCGTGATCGCCGCCAGGTTTCCAACGGTGAGGGACGCGATGGCCACGCCCGCGATCAGCATCTCCCAATCGACCCGCACCGGCCAGAACACGGTGAGCAGCAGGCGCAGCAAGAGGGCGAAGCTCGCCGTCTTGGACGCCACGCTGATGTAGGCCGTAATCGGCGTCGGAGCGCCCTCGTACACGTCGGGAGCCCATTGATGGAACGGCACGGCGGCCACCTTAAAGAAAAGCCCCGCAGCCACCGTAGCGAGCGCCAGAAGCACGAACAGGTCCGTGTGGCCCCTTGCCTCCACCGCGACGGCAATCACGTCCAAATTGGTCCTGGGAGGCAGCGACTGGCCAATAGAGCTGAGGTTGGCCATGGCGCCGATCCCGTAGAGGATCGAGAACCCGTAAGCCAGAATCGCCGAACTGAAAGCGCCAAGGAGCAGGTATTTCACTGCGCCTTCGTTCGAACGCTTGTCGCGCCGCAGGAATCCCGCAAGCACGTAAAAGCTGATCGCCATCGTTTCCAGGCCCACGAATTCCACGACCAGGTCATAGCCGGACGCCATGAACATCATGCCGACCGTGGCGAAAAGCATCAGGGCGTAATACTCGCCGTGATTTTCGTCCTCGAGTTTCAGATAGCGCACTGAGAGGATGATGACCAGCGCCGTCGCGATCAGGAAGATGGCGCCAAAAAACACAGTGAACTGATCGACGATCACCGAACTGCTGAATGCGACGGGGCTGCGATCGGCTATCTCGCGCAACCCCGGCACCGCAAAGATCCGCAGAATCGGGATTTGCAGAAGGAAGTTGTTTACGAATGTCGGTAAACCTACCAACGTCAGCCCGCTGAAAAACACGCCGAGCATGGCCATCAATGCGTTGAAATACTTATCGCGAGCTTCGAGCAGATAATCGGTGAGCAGGATTCCCATCGCAAACAGGACGAGCATCATCTCCGGCAGGAGCAGGCCGCCGCCGCCCTCCTGCATAAACGAACCAAACGGTGCGAAGATGCGTTGAATTAGTTGGAGGATTTGGCTCATCGCCTCGCCTACTTCTTCTCCGATTCTGGAGCGGGAGTTGCCTCGGTGCTGGACGGCATTTTCATTCCGGGCATTCCTGCTGCCCCGCCGCCCGCTTCCGCGGGTGCCAGAGCGGGAGTAGCCGCGGGAGCGGCGGCGCGCTCCGCGCCGTAATACCCGGGATTGACCTGCTCGACGATCTGCTGCACGGGCCGCTCGAGCACTCGGAAGAGCGGCTTCGGATAAATTCCGATCCAGAAACACAGAATAATCAAGGGAACGAGTGTCGCGTATTCGCGCGCGTTCAGGTCCGCCAAATGCTCGTTCGCGGGATTGGTGACCGATCCGAACATCACGCGCTGGTAGAGCCACAACAAGTAGGCGGCGCCCAGGATGATGCCGATAACGGCCCAGGCCGCGTACTTGATGCTGACTTCGTACGTGCCGCGCAGGATGACGAACTCACCGATAAACCCGTTGAGCAAAGGCAAGCCCAGCGAGCTGAGCGTGGCGATCATGTAGATGGCGGCAAAGGCCGGCATGGGCGTCGAGAGGCCGCCGTACTCGGAAATCAAGCGCGTGTGCCGGCGTTCGTACAGCACGCCGACGATCAAGAAGAGCGCGCCGGTGGAGAGGCCGTGGTTGATCTGCTGGATCACGCTGCCGGATAGGCCGTTCGGCGTCAGCGCGAAGATGCCGAGCGTGCAGAAGGCCAGGTGGCTCACCGAGCTGTAGGCGATCAGCTTCTTCATGTCCTTCTGCATCATGCAGACGAGCGCGCCGTAAATAATGCCGATGATCGAAACGACCAGCATGATCGTGACAATTTTGTGGCGCGCCGCGGCGTCCTGCGGCAGGAGCGGAAGCGAGAAGCGGATGAACCCGTACGTGCCCATTTTCAACAAAACGCCGGCCAGGATGACCGATCCCGCCGTGGGCGCTTCGGTGTGCGCGTCCGGCAGCCAGGTGTGGAACGGGAACATGGGAACTTTGATCGCAAACGCGAAGAAGAAAGCCCAGAACAGCAACACCTGCGTGTGCGTATCAAACTGCGCGGCGGATGCTAGCAGCGTCGGCATATCGAATGTGCCGCCGCCCGCTTTGAAATACAGCGCCAGGATTCCGAGCAGCATGATCACCGAACCGACAAGCGTGTACAGGAAAAATTTGATCGCGGCGTACAAACGGCGGTCGCTGCCCCACACGCCGATCAGGAAATACATCGGGACGAGCATCACCTCCCAGAACATGTAGAAGAGGAAAAAATCGAGCGCCATGAACACGCCCAGCATGCCCACCTGAAGGAGGAGAAACAGAATGTAGTATTCCTTCGTCCGCATCTTGATCGCGCTCCACGACGAAAGAATTGAAATCGCGCCGAGGAGCGTTGTCAGCATGACGAGAAGCAGGCTGATGCCGTCGATGCCCAGGGAGTAGTGCGCGCCGATGGAAGGAATCCAGTCGTAGCTTTCGGGGAACTGGTAGCGCGGCGCGGCCGGGTCCAGGCTGAAGCGCCAGATCAGCGGCAGCGAAACGATCAGCCCGAGGAAGCCGAAGAGATTGCCGATGACGCGGTGCGCGGTGACGCTGTCGCGCGGCACGAACAGCAGCACCAGCGACCCCACCAGCGGCGTGAACAGCACCACCGTCAGGATGTGAGTGTTGTAAAATTCCATCTTCCTGCCTCGCCTTCTTCTAAATCAAATCGTGCGCAAATCTTCTTGCCCGGCATTTGTAGCGCCCACCTTCAGGTGGGCATTCGTCGCGTCATTGCAGAATGCCCGCCTGAAGGCGGGCGCTACAGCCTGAATCCCGAAGTCCACAAGTAATAGCCCAGAAAAATCAGCACGCCGAACAGCATGAACAGCGCGTATCGCGCCACGCGCCCGGTCTGCAGCATGCGCACGGGCCAGCTGAACAACCAGACGATCCGCGCGGCCAGGTTCACGAGGCCGTCCACAATCCAGGAATCCCAAATGCCGGAGATGCTCGAAGTAATGCGCGTCAACCAGCCGGAACCGTCCACGCCAAGGCCGTTGATGAAATTCACGTCGAACGCGCCGAGCGTCAGCGCCAGATCTTTCATTCGATTCACGAACATCGCGTCGTAAAGCTGATCCACGTAATACTTGTTGTAAAGCAGCTTGTAAAGAAAAGGGCTCGCCGCCGCGATTTTACCTGGCACTTCCGGCCGCTGGATGTACCACCGGTACGCCAGCCAAATGCCGCCGCACGCGATGAGCACCGACGCCAGCATCAGCAAATATTCCACCGCGGCGCCGGACGCCGCCTGCGTTGCAGCCGCTTCGGCCCCTTCTTCCACGTGCTTGGCCATCACCGGTTCGAGGAACTTCGAGAAGCGGTCGCTGCCGCCGAGCGCCTCCGGCCAGCCAACCCAACCGCCGACCACGGAAAGCACGGCAAGGATCATGAGCGGCACGGTCATCGAACTTGGCGACTCATGGATGTGGTGCTCGACTTCATGATCGACGCGCGACTCGCCGAAGAACGTCATGTTCACCAGGCGAAACATGTAAAACGCCGTCATTCCGGCCGTGATGAATCCCAGCAGCCAAAGAAACTTGTTGTTCTCAAACGCGTGGCCCAGGATCGCGTCCTTGCTGAAGAATCCTGCAAGAGGTGGTATCCCCGCGATTGCGATGGATGCAGTGACGAAGGTTTTTGCCGTTGTCGGAATCTTTCCCCAAAGCGCGCCCATCTTGCGCATGTCCTGTTCGCCCGAGAGCGCGTGAATCACGCTGCCCGATCCGAGGAAGAGCAGGGCCTTGAAGAACGCATGCGTCATCAAATGAAAGACGCCGGCGGTGAAAGCGCCCACTCCGCAGGCAAGGAACATGTAGCCCAGCTGTGACACGGTCGAATAAGCCAGCACGCGCTTGATGTCGTTCTGCACCAGGCCCATGGTCGCCGCGAAGATGGAGGTGACGCAGCCGACCACGGCCACGACGGCAAGCGCCTTTGGCGCCATCGAGAAAACGGCGTTCGTGCGCGCGATCATGTACACGCCGGCCGTTACCATGGTGGCCGCGTGGATCAACGCGCTGACTGGAGTGGGGCCTTCCATCGCGTCCGGCAGCCAGACGTATAAAGGAAGCTGCGCCGACTTCCCCGTCGCGCCTACAAAAAGCAGCAGCGCAATCGCGGTCAGCGCGGCATCGCCTATTGCAAAGTGTCCGGCGGCGATCGCCGGGCCGATTTCAGTGAACTGAATCGTGCCGAGCATACCCAGCATCAGAAACAAGCCGAGAATGAAGCCTGCATCACCGATGCGGTTGACGATGAACGCCTTCTTTCCCGCATCCGACGCCGATTTCCGCAAAAAGTAGAAGCCGATCAGGAGATAGCTGCACAGCCCCACGCCTTCCCATCCGACAAACAGGAGCAACAGATTGTTCGCCGTAATGAGGGTCAGCATCGAGAACATGAACAGATTCAAGTAGCCGAAAAAGCGGTAGTAACCGCCCTCGTGCGCCATATAACCGGTGGAGTAGACGTGGATCAGAAACCCGACGCCGGTGACGACGAACAGCATCACGCACGTCAGAGGGTCGATCATCACGCCCCAGGGCACGTTGAAGTTCATCAGCTTGCCGGCATTCGTGTGCATCGCGCCGGCAGGGACCCAGTCAAACAGGTTGTAACTGACCAGGCGTTCGGCAACGGGCCGAGAAACGAGTTGCCAGATCGCGCCGAAGGCGTAGCACATCGCCAGGAAAACGCTGCCGACGCAAATAACGTTCACGCCCACATTCGGCAGCTTGCGCCCGAAAAAGAACATCAGCGCCGCGCCCGCCAGCGGGAACAGCGGGATCAGCCAGATATGCGCGAGAAAATATTCCGTCGGCATCATGAATTAGGGCTCATTCGGGTCATTCTTTTTTCGGGCCATTCTCTTCGGCTCATTCCTTTTCCGGGCCGTGCTCTTTTTTGTCATTCCGAGCGGGGCGAGGAATCTCTCCGTTCCCGTCGCAAAGCCGAGAGAGATTCCTCGCTCCGCTCGGAATGACAAAACAATACAGGTTCCTCTCCTCAGTCCACGGGTCACGATGCACTGGCCACGAGCCACGGCCTTTCTACCACTTCAGCAAATCCATCTCGTCGCCCAGCAGCGTCTCGCGATTGCGGAAGAACGCGATGATGATGCCCAGCCCCACGGCGGCTTCCGCGGCCGCGTCCGTGATGATGAAAATGGCGAACACGTGCCCTTCCGCCGAGCCAACGAGCCGCGAAAACGCCACCAGATTGATGTTCACGGCGTTCAGCATCAATTCGATGGACATCAATATGATGATCACGTTCCGGCGCGTCACCACGCCGATCGCGCCGATCGTGAACAGCACCATGCCGAGCCACAGATACTGGCTGGTGGAAATCATCGCTGCACCCGCCTCTTCATATTTTCTTCTTGGCCATCACCACCGCGCCGATCATGGCCACGAGCAACAGTATCGACGCGATTTCAAACGGCAGCATGTATTCGCTGAACAAAACTTTGCCGACGAGCTGCGTGCTCGGCTCGAGAGCGCTGGCCGGAGCGGGCTCGCCAAACGCGGTATGGGACCTGCCGATGGCAATCGAAATCCAGAGTTCCGCTCCCACTACGAGCGCCAGCAGGAACCCAAGCCACCATTGCCGGTTCCACTGGACCTGGTGCAGCGAAACATCCACGTTGATCAGCATGATGACGAACACGAACAGCACCATGATGCCGCCCGCGTACAAAATCACCTGCACGATGAACAAAAACTCCGCGTGCAACTGCAAAAAAATCCCCGCCGTCGCCAAGAGCGCCGTGATCAGGAAAATGGCGCTCTGCACCACGTTGCGCCGCGTCACCACCAGGATCGCGGAAACAACGGCCAGCGCCGCAAAAAAATAAAATACGATCTGATCGAGCATTTTCTTGAGTAGCACAGCCACTCTTGGCTGTGTGCCTTTGTTAGCTCCCGTAAAAACCACACAGCCAAGAGTGGCTGTGCTACAAAAACGTCCCTACGCTTCCCCCACGATCACGTGCTCTTTCTCTTGCTTGTCTTCCGCCGATGCCAGCCCCCCGGCAATTGCCAGCGTGATCAAAGTGGTCAGGGAAAACGCCGCCAGGTGGCTCCATCCCCAGTGCCGGTGCAAAACCAAGGCCACGCCGATCCCCATCACGTTCACGATCGAAAGCGGAATCAAAAATTGCCAGCCCAGGCGCATCAACTGATCGAACCGGTAGCGCGGGAACGTGAACCGCAGCCACATGAACAAATAAATGTACAGCCCCACTTTCAACAGGAACCAGAACGCCCCGTGCAATCCCGGTTTCAACCCGGGAAGCATCGTGCCAACCGCGGGGATCAGCGGCACCGCAAGAATAATCGCGGCCAGAATCATGAGCAGCCCCACGGCCACCATGAAAAGCTTCTGCACTTTTACGGGCTGCTTCGGCGCGCGATAAAAGCAATATCCTCCAACAACCAGCATCAGCACGGACGGCAAACCATCCAGAAAATTAAATGCCGGAGTGCCAGCAAACGGCCGCAGCCATCCGCCGAGAAACAGTGTCGTGGCAATCGAAGCCACGACGACCATGTTCGTGTATTCCGCGAGGAAATAGAGCGCCCAGCGGAACCCGCTGTATTCCGTCATGTAGCCCGCGACGAGTTCCGATTCCGCTTCCGGCAAATCGAATGGAGCGCGATTGGTTTCCGCGATCGACGCGACTATGTAAACAAAAAATCCGACCGGCGCGGCAAAAGCAAACCACATGCCGTAATCGTTCTGCGCCTGAATAATTTCGCGCGTCGAGAGCGTTCCGGCGAGCAGCAACCCGCCCACAATCGCCATTCCCGCCGCGGTTTCGTAGCTCACCAGTTGCGCCGCGCTGCGCAGCGCGCCCAGCAGTGAATAGTGGCTGTTCGAGGACCACCCACCCAGCACAATTCCGAAAATCCCAAGCGCGCTGATTCCCACGATGAAGAGCAGGCCGACATTCAGGTCCGCAATCTGAAACCACGGCCCAATCGCCAGCGCCGACATCGCCAGCATGGCCGCGGTCACCGAAATCAGCGGCGCGAACCAGAAGATCATCTTGTCCGCTTCATCCGGAATGATGTCTTCCTTGATGAGCAGCTTCAGCGCGTCCGCGATCGGCTGCAGCAATCCGTGCGGCCCGACGCGCATGGGCCCGAGCCGCGCCTGCATGTCCGCCATGACTTTGCGTTCCATCAATACGATGTATCCGGCAACCAGCGGCAGGACGCCCACGATGATGAGCGCGCAAACCAGCGGCACCCAAATGGAAATCACGAAATGGAGGACGTTCATCAGCATGGCGCTACCGGTCGACTTCTCCCAATACGATATCGAGCGTGCCGATGATGGCCACGACGTCCGCCACCAGGTGCCCGCGAATCATTTTGTCAAACGCTTCAAGATTGATGAGTGAAGGCGGGCGAATCCTCACGCGGTACGGCTGCGTTGTGCCATCGCTAATAATGTAATAACCGAGCTCGCCCTTGGGCGCTTCAATCGCGTGATAAACCTCGCCCGGCGGCGGCTTCAGCACTTTGCCGACCTTGCCCATGATCGGCCCGGCCGGAATATTTTCGATGGCCTGCAGGCAGATCAGCCGCGACTGGCGCATCTCCTCCATGCGCACGATGTACCGGTCGTACGTGTCGCCATTTTTGCCGGTGGGAATTTCAAATTTGTACTGGTCGTAGGCGGCGTAAGGCATCGCCTTGCGGATGTCCCATTTCACGCCGCTCGCGCGCAGCACCGGGCCGGAAGCGCCATAGTCGATCGCTTCCTTGGCGGTGAGGATGCCGATGCCCTTGGTGCGTCCCACCCAGATGCGGTTTTCGGTCAGCAGCGATTCGTACTCGTCCACGCGCTTGTCGAAAGGCGTGCAGAACCGCTCGACGTCTTTTTCGAGCTCGTCGTAAGCCTCGTATTGCAGGCCGCCGATGCGGAACGCGTGCGTCGTCAGGCGCGCGCCGCAAAATTTTTCGAAAATTTTCAGGATCTCTTCGCGCTCGCGCAGGCAATAAAACAGCGGCGTCAGCGCGCCGATATCGAGCGCATGCGTGCCCAGCCAGAACAGGTGGCTCGCGATGCGCTGCAATTCGGTGAGAATCGTTCGAATGACTCGCGCTCGCGGCGGCGCTTCCGCCCCCAGCAGCTTTTCGACCGCTTCGCAGTAGCCCAGTCCGTTCGAAACCGCCGCGACGTAATCCATGCGGTCCACGTAAGGCGCGAATTGCTGGTAGCTGCGGTGCTCGGCAATTTTTTCGACGCCGCGGTGCAGGTAGCCGATCACGCATTCCGAGCCGATGACCTTTTCGCCGTCCAGGCGCAGCTTCACGCGCAGCACGCCGTGCGTCGACGGGTGCTGCGGCCCCATGTTGAGGACAATTTCGTCCGCCCCGAGCACGGTCTGGTCAGCGTGAGTGGCAAACGGGATGCGTTCGTCGGGCATTCGTTATTGTCCGCTCTCGATGCCCAGGTTTTCGCGAACCCAGGCGGTGTCCTGCGTCAGGATGTCGTAGTCTTTCCGCAAAGGAAAACCCTGCCATTCGTCCGGAAGCAGAATGCGCTTCAAGTCGGGATGGCCTTCAAAGATCACGCCGAACATGTCGTAGACTTCGCGCTCCATCCAGTTTGCCGTGGACCAGATTCCCTGCACGCTAGGCACTCGCTCGTCGGCGCTGGCTTGCACCTTCAAGCGCAACCGTTCGTTCTTTTCAAACGAATACATGTTGAGCACGATGTCGAACCGCTTCTCGCGCTTGGGCCAGTCGACGGCCGTCAGGTCGCTCAGCCAGTCAAATTTTTCATCATCCCGGCTGTAAATCGCAATCTCCGCAAGCAGTTCGCGCGCGACGACCAAGATGGATTGCTTGCGGTCCGTCCAGGCTTCCAGGATGGCGGGACCGAATTTCTCTTTGAATCGTTTTACGAGATCGTTATCGAGAGCAACGGGGCCTTCTTTCGGTGGAGCAGGAGGCCTCGGCGGTACAGGCGCAGCCGGAGGTTTGGCGGCAGAAGCGCCGGGCGCAGCCGGAGGCTTTGCGGCGGGAGCGGCAGGCGCAGCAGGAGGAGCAGGCGGTTTAGATGCGGGTTCCCCCCCTGCGGCCGGGGTTTTCGCTCCAGACGGCTCAGTCGGTGAACTCGCAGACGGCTGCTTCTCTTCCGGATCGTTTGCCATGAATTAGGAGTAGTGCGGCCGCACGAACACCGCGCAGCCAATATTAAGTTGTAGCTTTTAGCACACGGCGGAAAACAGAGTCAACCTGTTCCGCCAAAATCCACGGCCTCAGCCGTCCCGCGTTCGGCCAAAGCTCAAAAAAAATCCCGGTCACCATCCGTGGCCGGGACACCGTTTCATATAGCCGGGGCGCCGCTTACACCCATTCGAGGGCGCCCTTCCGGTAGAGCCAGACGTAACCGATGATCAAGATGCCCAGAAAAACGAACATGCTCGCCAGCGCATAGATGTCAGGCAGGCGGAAGCCCGCCTGCCGGGTCGAAAACAGCACAGCCCAAGGAAACAGGAACGTCGTCTCCACATCGAAGATAACAAAGAGAATCGCCACGATGTAAAACCGGACGGAATACCGCCCGCGCGTATCGCCTTCCGCTTCGACACCGCACTCGTACGGCCGCAGCTTCGCTCCGACGGCCACCGGGGTTGGGCGAATGAACCTGAAAAGCACAAGCGTCACGGCCGGAAACGCGGCTGCCAGCAGGGCAAAAATAAAGATCGGAATGTATTGGGTCGGCATACCAGTTAATGGCGGGCTCGTCGCCGCGGCGACAGCCCGCACCCGTAACGCCGGAAATCCTAACACATCAGTCAAGCGGGAGCCACATTTCGCTCGCCATGCCCGGAAGGAACCAAGAATGACACGTGATGGTTAACTCCGTATGGAATTAGGCAAATGGGCCGTAAATCGTGCTTTCGGGGGACAAGCGACAGCTACAATTGACGGAGAGCTTGTTCCGCTCTGAAACGTGTGGGTGACCTTAGGGAGGTTTGGAATGCGTGTGGCTAGCTTTCTTTTGGGAATTTTCTTTCTCTTTGCGGCCTCGGCAGGGGCCCAAGGACCAGCTGGGCAGGGTCGGAGCACTGCTTCGGCTCCCAGCGCCAGTTCCGTGAGTGAACATGTCAATGATCCCTGGCAGGTGGCCGCCGGCTACCAGTACAATCGCGACAACTTGCTGGGGAGCCCATTCAATACTCATGGGGTAAATTTTAGCCTGGCCCGATACTTTGGACGGTGGATTGGCGTGGAGGCCCAGCTGGGAGTCGGCTTTCTCGGGACTACAGGATCGACCACGACGCCGCCCAATCTAGGAGCCAAGTCGCTCTTTATAGGTGGGGGTCCCCGGTTTGCCTATCGCAACCGCAGCCGCTACGAACCCTGGGTCCACGTTGTAGTAGGCATGGAACATTACCGCTTTAACCAGACTGCGGGGCTGCTCGGGAGCAACAGCGCCCTCGCGGGCAATGGGGGAGGCGGCTTAGACGTCTTTTTGAAGCCTCACATCGCGATCCGGGCCGAAGGCGATTTCATAGGATCGCGATTCTTTTCGACAAATCAGAGGTCTTTTCAGATCGTCGGCGGCTTAGTGCTCGGTTTCTAGCACCCTGATTCCTGCCTTTTCCCTCTTGTCGATGTGACCCAGGGCACATTCCGGTGTGCCCTGAGTCACTGAGTCCAGGCGCAAAGCAAACGATAAATAGAGGTGTAATTTGGTCATCCCGGGGGTGATTTCCTCCTCTCTTGGGATCGGATCGCGATTTGACGATTTGCGCGGGACAAGAAGAAGGGGTGCGGAGATGCCAGGATGGTTGCCTGTGTGGGTGTTCCACTTTAGCCAGTGGATGGATCAAACTTCGTTCGGACATGTGATGCGAGAGTCGCTGTACTTATTTCCAATCGTCGAGACTCTGCACGTGTTTGGGATCGTCTCTCTAGTCAGCTCTGCATTTTTGCTGGACTTGCGTCTCTTTGGTGTGGGTCCGATGCGAGACAAGCCCGTTGAGAAGCTGGCGCGATGGGTTTTGCCATGGGTGGTGGCCGGATTTACGGTTCAGTTCGTGACCGGCGTGCTCATGTACTCTGCTGAAGCAACGCGATCCGCTGTGAATTCATTTTTTTGGTACAAAATGTTCATGATACTCGGCGTCGGAATCAATGCGTTGGTGTTCCACACAACAGTGTACAGGCGGGTTGGAACCTGGAACAACGCTCATGTCGCTCCCCTCGGGGCGCGAATTTACGGCACGTTTTCGATCATCTTGTGGCTGGGGATTATCACGCTGGGGCGCTGGTTCTCGTTCCACCTCACGTAGGAGATAGAGGAGGAGGGTTGAAGTGGCGCAGGCTTCCAGCCTGTGGGGGTTGGTTGCTAGCAAAGCGCGCCTGGGCATAACTAAAAGCCACAGGCTGGCAGCCTGCGCCACGGAAAACTACGCGCTCGACGCGCGCTCGCCGACCAGCTTGGCGGTCATCGTGATTTCTGCCTTGAGCAGGCGCGAGATGGGGCAACCCGCCTTGGCATCTTGCGCCGCTTTTTCAAATGCTGCGGCATTTGCGCCTGGAATCTTTGCGGCCACATCGAGATGAATCTTCGTGACTGTAAATCCAGCGTCCGTCTTTTCGAGTGTCACGGCCGCGGTGGTTTCGATCGATTCCGGCGTAATCCCAGCGTTCCCGAGTTGCGCGGAAAGCGCCATGCTGAAGCATCCAGCATGCGCCGCGGCGATCAACTCCTCGGGGTTCGTCCCGATGCCGTCCTCAAAGCGCGTTGAAAAAGAGTATTGCGCATTCGAGAGCACCTTGCTGTCCGTTGAGATTCTTCCCTTTCCTTCCTTGAGCGAACCGTTCCAGACTGCCGAAGCTTTCCGTAGCATGTTTGTATTCCTCCTGTGCGATTGGACGTTTTAGTCTTGAAACTGAATGCATCCGTGCAACTTGAGAACTAAGATTCAACGATCAATTCCTTGGCGCGCTGCGTGGCTTTCATGACGGCTTTGATCAAGGTCACGCGGAGCTTCCCGTCCTCCAGTTCGAGGATGCCGTCCATTGTAGAGCCTGCCGGCGTGGTTACGGCATCTTTCAACAGCGCGGGGTGATCGCCGGTATCGAGGACCATGCGTGCCGCGCCCATCATAGTCTGCGCCGCAAGCAAAGTGGAGACGTCGCGAGGCAGACCGACCTTTACGCCGCCTTCGGCAAGCGATTCGAGAATAATATAGATAAACGCGGTACCGCTTGCCGAGAGTCCAGTCACGGCGTCGATTTGTTTTTCATCCACATCCACGACGCGCCCGACGGCTTCAAACATCGCGCGCGCGATTTCCAGATGCTCTTTGCCCGCGTGAATTCCTTTGGCGAGGCCGGTCATTCCGCAACCAATCGCGCAGGGGGTGTTCGGCATGGCGCGAATCACGGGCAAGTCCATGCCCAGTTGCTTTTCCATGAGCTGCGTCGAAACCGACGCGACCACCGAGACGATCAGCTTCCCCGGCTTCATCTCCGGCTTGATCTCTTCGAGAACTTCCTTTACTGCCTGCGGCTTCACGGCCAGCAGGATGATGTCCGCCCCATGCGCCGCCGCTCGGTTGTCGGTCGATGCTGTAATGCCCAATTGCTTGGCGAGCGAGCGAGCCTTCTCCGCGTGACGCACGGTGGCGTGCACGCGCTTCGGCTGCACCAGCTTTTGCTCGAGGAACGCGCGCAGCAAAATTCCGCCGATTTTTCCGGCGCCCAGCACGGCCAGCCGCTTGTCCGCCAGCTTGCTCGAAAGTGTCGTTTTCATGGTCCCAGCATTGTTGACGAGGCCAAGCCGTCCGTCAACATTCTTCCTTCGCCGTTCAAAAGGAAGGATGCAAGGCCTCTGATCCACCAAGGAGAGCGCTTCTTGCGTGGCGCAGGCTTCCAGCCTGTGGCTTTTGGTTATGCCAAGGCTCGATCTCCTCGCAACCAACCCCCACAGGCTGGAAGCCTGCGCCACGAGAAAACGCCTTCTTCCGGCGACGCGCCTCGCAGACTCAAAACTGTTGGGGAAACTTTATGCAGAACTACTCTTTGCAGAGGGCCCGGGCGCGAAGGACCGCCCGAAATATCGCTCAACGTCAGGCGAGAACTCCGATGGATTCCACGGGAGTGGTCACCGTCCGCTTGCCATTGGCGTTGATCTCCATTCGGAAACCCGCGTAGATTCCGAGCATTTTGCAGAAGCTGCCTCCGAGCGTAGCACCAGCAAGGCGCGCGGGAGTCAACTCCGGAAAAAATTGTCCGCCGCGAACCAGGATTTCGCCGCGCCGCCCGTCGATGATTATGATTTCGTAGAGGCTGTTCCGGGTTTGGATGACTAGCTTCTCCATATCCTCCATGCGGTCAACCTGCACGCCGTTCGTCCACGGGTCCTCAGACCATTTGTCGAGCACCGCGCCAGCAGGGATGGAATCTTGCTCTTGCACTGCGTCTCCCTTCGATTTCACTTTACTTGGATGCACCAGGAGGCCTATCTGGTCACTTGGAATCTGAACAACGAATTGAATCTAGTCGTGGCGCGCCCCGCCCAGGACTTGCAGGGCGTGCGGCAACAAATCCGCGACGGCGTCGAGGGATTCGACAGCGCCACGCGGGCTGCCCGGCAGATTCACAACTAAGGTGCTGCCTCGAACGCCCGCGACGGCGCGAGAAAGGACGGCCCGCGGAGTCTTCTTCCTGCCTTCTTCGCGCATCAGTTCGGAGAGTCCGGGCAAAAGTTTCTGGCAGGCTTCCGCGGTGGCTTCGGGAGTGGAGTCCCTCGGGCCAATTCCGGTGCCTCCGGTCGTCAGGATCAGGTCGGCTGCGCCGCCGTCGGCAAGAAACGCGAGGCGGTCCCGAATCGCTACCGGCTCGTCGGGCAAGACAGCCTCGGCGATGACTTCCCATCCGAGTTGCGCGCACCGCTCGCGCAAATTGGGGCCCGAGGTATCTTTGTGGGTGCCTCGCGATACCGAATCGCTGATGGTGAGGATGGCGACACGCATGGGAAGAGTTTAAAGTAGCACAGACTTCAGTCTGTGGGGTTCCACTTGATCTTGGCTAGCAAGAGCGGGCTGGGCACATTGTCGAAAACCCACAGACTGAAGTCTGTGCTACTAGAGCCTAGCTTTGCACGCTCTGATTGGCTTCGTCCATCAGGCGCATGGCTTCCATCAGGAGGCCGGTGGTGGAAAGCGTGGTGGTGGCGCGGTCCGAAGTCGCTCCGAATTCGATTTCAAAATCGCCGTCGAGCCATCCGATGACCTGGTAAGCCACCGCGTCGCCTTCCGTGGCGCCCAAATGAGCGTGCTTGCATTGGCCGCCGTTGAAGTAAAGCTCGGCCTCTTCTCCGCCATGGCGCAGGCGCAGGCGGCAGGATTTCTGCCCCATTTCGAGCGACTGCATGAGTTCGGTGACGCTCATTTCTTCGAGGCGACCTTGAATGACTCCGGGGCGCGCGGCATGCTTCTGCATTTTTTCCAGGTGCAGGCGATCCACGATTTTTTTCACCTGGCGGACCAGGTCGGCCACGAAAAATGGCTTGGGAATAAAATCCTCGACGCCGCCGCCCACCGCGGGGCGCAACTTTTCCTCGATATCGCCGCGGCTGGCGACGAACACGAACGGAATATTGCGCGTATTCTCGCGGCTTCGCAATTTCTCGAAGAGTTGCCGGCCGTCCAGGCCCGGCATGCGGAAATCGGAGATGATCAAGTCGGGGGGATTGTCGACGGACTTGAGAAGAGCGTCCGCGCCGTCGCTTGAGGAAATGACGGAGCAGTGCGATTCCATTCCGCGGCACATGAGGTCGCGGATCATGGGATTGTCATCGACAATCAGCACCTGCACGCCTTGTGACGGATCTTTCATCGGGGACTGCTACTTCTTCCGGTTCCGGCGCAGATAATGGCCGCTCTTGCCGCCGATTTTTTCGACCAAAACGATGTCGCTGATTTCCATGCCCTTGTCCAGGGCTTTGCACATGTCGTAGACCGTGAGCGCCGCCGCCGACACTGCCACAAGCGCCTCCATCTCGACGCCGGTCCGCGCCGTCGCGGTGACACGCGATGCGATCTCCACGCCATTCTTGCATAGCCGCGCAGTCACATCAATGTGCGTGAGGGGCAGCGGGTGACAAAGAGGTATCCACTCCGAGGTGCGCTTGGCCGCCGCGATCCCCGCAATTCGGGCGATTTCCAGGGGATTGCCCTTGGGGAGCTTTTGTTGCCGCAGCGCACGCAACACTGCCGTCGACATCCGCACGAAGCCGCGCGCCAGGGCCGTCCGCTCCGTGACGTTTTTGGAGGTCACGTCGACCATGGCGATTTCGCCGCGTTTTCGGAAGTGCGTGAGCTTTTTCATTATTCGCCGAGTAGCACAGCCATCCGCCGCGGCGGAGCTCTGTGGTTTTGTAAGTCGAACGGATACGCTGCCCGATCTTAATGCAATCGCAAAACCCGCACAGGCAAGAGTGCCTGTGCTACTTGAACTCTAAATTGCCCCGCGGCGGGGGAGAACGTCAACCCATTCTCCCGGAGCGATTTCAGGGCGCTCGGGGCCGACAATCAGAAAACCGTTCGCCAGGGCCAAGGCTACGATATCGCCGGAACCCTGCCAGGGCAACTGCGTAACGCGCGCTTCCCTGCCTTCCCATTCGATCCGCGCGGGCAGGAAATGGGTCATTAGACCTTTTTCGCGTACCGTGGTCGCAAGCTTGGCGCGAAAGACCGGCAGCGGGCGCGGCGTCGCGCCGTTGAACATATCCACCGCCGGCAGGACGAAAAGTTCGAACGTCACCATTGTAGAAACCGGATTTCCCGGCAGGCCAAAAACGAGTTTGTTGCGGCAGGTCGCAAAAACAGCGGGGCGACCGGGACGAATCTGGACGCCTGTAAAATGAAACTCCGCGCCAAGATCGGCTAGTACCTGCTCGACCAAATCGTATTTGCCCATGGATACGCCGCCGGATAGGACCAGGATGTCAGCTTCGAGGCCGCGTTCGATTGCCGCTCGCAGCGCGCCCTTCTCGTCCGGCGCGTTTCCGAGCTGGATTGTTTCCGCGCCCGCGGTGCGCGCCAGGATTTCGATGGAGATGCCGTTGCTGTTCCGGACTTGGAGCGGACCTGGCATGGTCCGCGCGTCCACAACTTCATCACCTGTAGAGAGAATGGCGAGACGCGGCGCGGCAAAAACTTCGAGGCGCGTGGCGCCTGCTTGCGCCGCGAGGGCCATCTCTGCGTAGCCCAGGCGAGTCTTTGGCGCGACCAGCAGTGCGCCCGCACGCGCTTCGGTGCCACGAGGGACAATGTGATCGCCCTTCTGCGCCGCGCGTTCCAGCGTAATCGTCTGGCCCTCGCGCTTCGTGTGCTCGATCATCACGACGGCGTCCGCGCCGCGCGGAATGCTTGCGCCCGTCATGATTTCGACGCATTGGCAGGGGAGGACCGTCGCTTCAAAATTTCCGCCCGCGCGAAGTTCGCCGATGCATTCGAGACGCGCGCCGGGCTTCTGCGCATCTTCGGCGCGAATAGCGAAACCGTCGCGCGTCGCACGGTCGAAGGGAGGATAGTCGCGATCGGCGCGGACAGGCGCGGCCAGAATGCGGCCGAACGCCTGTTCGATTTCAATTTGTGCTCGCGGCGATGGCCGTGGGATGGATCCCGCGACTTCGATTACTTTCTGCCGCGCGTCAGTGTAGGACAACATGGGATTCGCTTCTCAAATCCACTTGGCGAGTTGCGTGCCGGCGCAAACGATGGTGGCATCGCGGTCCGGCCCGGTCGAAATCATGCCGATTTCGACGCCCAGAAAATCGGAAATAAATTTCAAGTAGTCGAGCGCGGCGCGCGGAAGCTTCTCGATGTTCTTCACGCCGAAAGTATCCGACTGCCACCCGGGAAGCGTGCGATATTCCGGCATGACTTCGGCCAGGTCCTCGGCCGACGCCGGCATTTCCTTGATTGGCGCGCCCTTGTAGCGATAGCCCGTGCACACTTGAATTTCTTTTTGCGTATCGAAGACGTCGAGCTTGGTCACGACCAGCGACGTGATTCCGTTGATGCGCACCGCGTAGCGCAGCACGGCAAGATCCAGCCAGCCGCATCTCCGCGGCCGCCCGGTGACGGCTCCATATTCTTTTCCGCGGTCGCGCACTTCGGTGGCTTCGAGGTCAGGCATTTCGGTGGGAAAGGGTCCGCTGCCGACGCGCGTCGTGTAGGCCTTGGTCACTCCGGCCACGCCGTTGATCCGCGTGGGACCCACGCCGAGGCCCGTGCAGGCGCCGCCGGAAATCGCGTTGGATGAAGTGACGAACGGATAAGTTCCGAAATCGATGTCCAGCATCGTGCCTTGCGCGCCCTCAAACAAAACAGATTGCCCGGCGTCCAGCGCGTCGTTAATCAGGTCCGACACATCCGCCACGAGCGGGCGAAGACGCTCGGCCAGCGCGAGATACTGTTCGGCGAGTCCCTCGGTATCCAGGGGCACGCCGTAAGTTGCACGGCACACGGCGTCCTTTTCCGAGATCACGCGAGCAAGCCGTTCACGAAATCGAGACGGATTGAGCATGTCGCCAACGCGAATTCCGTGACGCGCCATTTTGTCTTCGTAGGCCGGGCCGATTCCGCGCGAGGTCGTGCCGATTTTCCACGCGCCGCGGGCCGCCTCGGCCGCTTTCTCCATTTGGCGGTGATAGGGAAAGATCAAGTGCGCGCGGGTGGCGAGATGCAAACGTCCCGTGATGTCGATCCCGGCTTTGGCAAGCGTGTCCAGTTCTCCCACCAGAGCCGCCGGGTCCACGACCACTCCCGATCCAATCACCGCGTGCTTGCCGGGACGCAAAATCCCGCAAGGGATCAGCTGCAATACGAAGCGCTTTCCGTTGAAGATAACGGTGTGCCCGGCGTTGTGGCCTCCCGCGCACCGCGCGATGTAGTCGAATGATGCGGCAAGATAGTCCACGACCTTGCCCTTGCCTTCGTCGCCCCACTGCGCGCCCACCACCACGATCGACTTCATCGGCCTCTTGCTCCTGCTTGGATTCGCATTTTCATTCCTGCAACAAGGCGAGTGAATGCACAGCGCTCGACTTCCGCCGCCGGTTCAGCCACACGCCTCCGCGCCACTCCAAAACCACGGATTCTTTAGGAGGGATCGAAGCAAACGCGGACTTACCATGCTACCTGCGGTTTAGAGAGAAGGCAAGGCCGCCAGCGGGGATACGATGTGCCTAGGCTTCCCTCAGGGCCGCCAATGGGGAGTACCGATTTAATTCGGCCATGAAGATGCCTGAGCCGTCCCAGAAAAGGCGGGATCTTTGGTCCATTGGATGATCGCGCTGCGGGTGAGAAGCCGCGGCAAGGAGTGAGTCTTCGAGACGAGCCAGTCCCTGCCGGCTCGCCACGAAGACACGTCCGTCAAAGGCCATCAATTGGGAGGCAGATCAATCACTGCCTGAGGGAGTTAGCGCGCTCCCACAGTCACCACTTTAGATTTCAGCGCCATGATGGACCGAACCACGGCGGCGGATGCCGTTGCGAATTCGCTCTTTCCTCCCAGGGCTACATCTTCCGTTACTTTTTGGCCCGAGTCGGCGCGCCGGACGACGGTGGCAGCGGCCTTGTGAAAATGGGAATGTTCCGTCTTGAGGGTGGAGTACTCCGGAAGATTCGCGAATTGTTTGCCCTCACCGGCGATCCACTTGCCAAGCTCACAATGATCGTCCAGCGCGATTTCGGCGGCCTGGAGTGAGCGGTCGGGATGCTCCAGATACTTTGCCAGCCTTCCCTTCCATGCGGAATGTGCAGCAATCGCGTGATCGAAGTCCATAAAATAGCCTCCTTTGGGAGATCGGCCTTATCAGCGCCGCCCGGCGGCGGGACTAGCCTCGCTCCATCGCCACGTCCATCGGCGAAACAGAAAAAATCTTTAGGAAGCCTCAAAGCGCGCAGGGGAATCTTTTAGCGCTAGCACCGAGCGGTTTACCGGACCGGAGAGCGCAGCGAATAAGAACTTATTACGCGCATGTAGTTGGCCCGCTCGTACGTCGCGGGGTCCGGCACGTTCCGCTGGCTCATGCTTCCGCGCATTTGGTTAATGGATTCGTATTCGTGCTCCTCCATCCATTGGACGACGCCGGAAAGCACGGTATCAAGGTGCGCCACGCCATTTTGCAACAGCGCGGACGTCATCATGGCGACGTGCGCGCCGGCCATCACCGATTTAAGGACGTCCTCGGCGCGGTGCACGCCGCCGGTCACGGCGATGTCCGCGCTGATGTGGCCGTAGATCACCGCGGCCCAGTGGAGCCGCAGCAGCAATTCGCTGGGATGGCTGAGGGTAAGGCTGGGCACAACTTCCAGTTGATCGATGTCCAGTTCGGGCTGATAGAAACTGTTGAAAAGAACCAAGGCGTTCGCGCCGGATGTATCGATATGGCTCGCGAAATTTGCGATCGCGCTGAAGAAGTGGGAAAGCTTTACGGCTATAGGAATTCTCAGATTTTCCCTGAGCTTGCGCACCAGTGCGCAGTAATCTTTTTCCACTTCCGCCGCGGTCCGGGACGGGTCGGTCACCAGCGAGTAGATATTCAATTCGATCGCGTCCGCGCCGGCTTGCTCCATTTCGCGCGCGTATCGCACCCACCCGCCGGAGGTCACCCCGTTCAGGCTGGCGATTACGGGAATAGAAACGGATTTTTTCGCCCCGCGAATGAGTTCGAGATATCCCTCCGGCCCCAGGTTGTAATCGGCAAGCTCCGGAAGAAAAGTGGACGATTCCACGAAGGCTTCCGCCCCGCGCGACAGGTCCGAATCCACGGATTCGCTCTCGAGAATCAGTTGCTCCTCAAATAACGAGGGCAAAACTACGGCGCCAATGCCGTGGTCCTCGAGAAGGCAGATCTTGTCCACGGAATCGCACAAGGGCGAGGACGAGGCGACGACCGGGTTTTTCAGCTGCAGGCCCATGTAGGTGGTGCTCAGGTCGATCATTCTTCCTCGCCTCCCTTCGTGACCAGGGTTGCGGTTCCGGCCGGTTCCTGCGGCGAATCAGGCGCGGGTTGCCCTTCCGCGGCCATCGCCGCCCTGCTTTCATAGACGCGCCACTGCCGGTCCACGTCGTCCTGCGCCAGGCGAAGAAGCTCGCGGGCCTCGGTCGGGTGGCTGCGCGCCAGCATCGAGTAGCGCGCCTCCTCGTACACGAATTGCTTCAGCGGAATGCTGGGCGCCTTGGAATCGAGCTGAAACGGGTTCTTTCCCTGATCGCGGAGCGCTGGATTGTAGCGCATGAGAGGCCAGTAACCGGAGAGCACGGCGGATTTCTGCTGATTCAGGCCGAACGCCATGTCGTAACCGTGCGCGATGCAATGGCTGTAGGCAATGATGAGCGACGGTCCGGGATACGCTTCCGCTTCGCGGAAGGCTTTTACTGTGTGCGTGTCGCTGCCTCCCATGGCCACGCGCGCAACATAGACCGAGCCGTAGCTGATCGCCTCCATCGCCAGGTCTTTCTTCCGCGTTTCTTTTCCTCCGGCGGCAAACTTGGCGACCGCGCCGCGCGGCGTGGCCTTGGACATTTGTCCGCCGGTATTCGAATAAACCTCGGTATCGAGAACCAGGACATTCACGTTCATTCCGGAACCAAGTACGTGGTCGAGGCCGCCGGCGCCGATGTCGTAGGCCCATCCGTCGCCGCCGACGAGCCAAACGCTCTTGAGGACGAGTGCGTCGGCGACAGCGAGCAGGTCGCGCGCCTCCTGGCTGGGCATGCTGGAAATTTTCAATTTCAGCTCGGCGACTTGAACGCGCTGCGCGGCGATTCCCTCTTCCGTGGACTGGTCCGCCTCCAGGATCGCGCCGACCAGATATTGTCCGATCTGCCCAGAAAGTTGCCGCAATAGCCTTGCCGCATACTCGGCTTGCTTATCGACGGCCAGGCGCATGCCCAGGCCGAATTCGGCGTTGTCTTCAAACAAGGAATTGGACCAGGAAGGGCCGCGCCCGGCCGAATTGGAACTGTAAGGCGTGGTCGGCAAGTTTCCGCCGTAGATCGAGGAGCAGCCGGTGGCGTTCGCGATCAGCGCGCGGTCGCCAAACAATTGCGTGAGGAGCTTGATGTAGGGTGTTTCGCCGCAGCCCGCGCACGCGCCCGAAAATTCGAAAAGCGGCTCGAGCAATTGAACGTCCTTGACTTGCGAGTGCGACAAACGGTTGCGATCGAAATCGGGGATCGACAGGAAAAAGTCCCAATTTTTGCTCTCGGTTTGGCGAATCGGCGCCTGCGCTTCCATGTTGATCGCCTTATGTTTGGCTTCGCTCTTGCTCTTGGCCGGGCAGGCTTCCACGCAGAGGCGGCAGCCGGTGCAATCTTCCGGCGCGACCTGGAGGGTGTAGCGGAGGGAGGAGAAATCCCGCCAACGCGGGTCCGCGGATTTGAAAAGCGGGGGCGCGGCGGTGAGTTGAGCGGCATCGTAAACTTTCGCGCGAATGACGGCGTGCGGGCAGACCAGCACGCATTTTCCACACTGAATGCAAAGCTCTTCGTCCCACACGGGAATTTGTTGCGCGATATTTCTTTTTTCCCACCGGGCCGTGCCGGTCGGAAACGTGCCGTCGGGCGGCATGGCGCTCACCGGAAGCGCATCGCCGTTGCCGGAAATCATTTCGCCGAGAACGCCGCGAACGAATGCCGGTGCGATTTCCGGAACCGGCGGCAGGATATCGAAAGGGCTGCTCACCGCGCGAGGGATTTTCACTTCGTGCAAATGAGCGATCGAAGCGTCCACGGCGGCGAAATTTTTCTGGACCACGGCATCGCCGCGCTTGCCGTAGGTTTTCTGGATCGCGCGCTTGATTGCGGCGATCGCTTCTTCCCGCGGCAGCACGCCGCTGATGGCGAAGAAGCAGGTCTGCATGATCGTGTTGATGCGGCTGCCCATTCCCGCCTGCCGCGCGACCGAATAGCCGTCGATGACGTAAAACTTCAGTTTCTTTTCCAAGATTTGTCGCTGCACTTTGCGGGGCAGATGGTCCCAAACCTGATCGGCGGCGAAGGGCGAGTTTAGCAGGAACGTCGCGCCCGGCTCGGCCGCGCCGAGAACGTCCGTGCGCTCCACGAAGGAGAATTGATGGCAGGCGACAAAGCTGGCTCGCGTGATCAGGTAGGTGGATTCAATCGGCCGCGGACCGAAGCGTAAATGCGAGATGGTGACCGATCCCGCTTTTTTCGAGTCGTATACGAAATATCCCTGCGCGTGATTGGGCGTGTTATCCCCGATGATCTTGATCGAGTTTTTGTTCGCGCCGACCGTGCCGTCCGATCCCAATCCATAAAAAACCGCGCGGACCGTCCTTGGATCTTCCGTCGAAAATGAAGCGTCGTAGGGGAGGCTGGTATGCGTGACGTCGTCTTGAATGCCGATGGTGAAATGGTTTTTTGGCTTTTCCGTTTTCAATTCGTCGAACACGGCTTTCACCATTGCGGGAGTAAATTCCTTCGAGGAGAGGCCGTAGCGCCCGCCGACGATCCGCGGCCAAACGCGCTCGGCGCGATCTTTTTCGGAAAGTTCCGCAAACAGGGTGAGGACATCCATGTACAGCGGCTCGCCCGGGCTTTCCGGCTCCTTGGTGCGATCGAGAACACTGATCGCTCGGACAGTTTTCGGCAAGGCGGCAAGAAAAGCTTCCGCGGGAAACGGGCGGAACAGCCGCAACTTCAGCAAGCCGACTTTTTCCCCGCGATGGTTCAGAGCCGCGACTGCTTCTTCGGCGGCTCCCGCGCCGGAGCCCATGAGGACGACGACGCGCTCCGCGTCCGGCGCGCCCACGTAATCGCACAGATGGTACGACCGTCCGGTGATGGCGGCAAAACGGTCCATCGCGTTTTGAACGATGGTGGGTGCGGCAATGTAAAAGGGATTCGCGGCTTCGCGGGCCTGAAAGAAAACATCGGGATTTTGGGCGCTGCCTCGCAGTTTCGGGCGGTCCGGCGTGAGCGCGCGGTCGCGATGGCGGCGAATGGCGTCCGCGTCGAACATGGCAAGCAGGTCTTCGTCGGAGAGCGGGAAAATCTTGTTCACTTCGTGGGACGTACGGAATCCGTCAAAAAAATGCAGAAAAGGGATTCTGGTCTCGAGGGTTGCGGCGTGAGCGATCAATGCGAAATCGCCCGCTTCCTGCACGGAACAGGAACAAAGCATGGCAAATCCAGTCGCGCGCGCGGCCATCACGTCGCTGTGATCGCCAAAGATCGAGAGCGCATGCGTGGCAATCGTTCGGGCGGCGACATGAATCACCGTGGGCGTCAATTCTCCGGCGATCTTATACAAATTCGGGATCATCAGTAGAAGTCCCTGCGAAGCGGTGAACGTCGTGCCGAGAGCTCCGGCCTGCAACGCGCCGTGCAGCGTGCCTGCCGCGCCGCCTTCGCTTTGCATTTCGATGACCGTGGGCACCGTGCCAAAGACGTTGCGGCGGCCTTCGTCTTTCCATTGGTCCGCCCACTCGCCCATGGGCGAGGCTGGAGTGATCGGATAGATGGCAATCACTTCGCTCGCGCGATAGGCAACCGACGCGGCAGCCTGATTTCCGTCAAGTATTTCCATCGTCTTTGGCATGGACAATCCCTTCACCAGGTGAAACGCATAGTGAATGCATAAGAAATGTGATCTTGCGGGACGGAAGGGGTTTGCTGCCCGCAGTGAGGCTGAACAACCCCATTAGTATAAACCCGGATGACAACAAGACGAATGATTGAATCTCGGCGTGTTTCCCTTCTTAACACGCTCTTAATGCCAAGAGTTATTCCGAAAATGCCAGGCACAGCCGAAATGGAAGCATTTATTGGCTAAGATGAGCCTTCCAAGGTTGGACCAAATAAATTGAAGGTTTCCGGCGCTGAAGGCGCCGTCGCAAGCTAGCCCAGGGCAACGCCCTGGGTTGCGGAATCCATCGATTGCGGTGCGCCCTGAAGGGGCGCAGGATCCCCCTTCCGCCCTTTCAGGGCGGAAGATGAGATCTAATCAGGATACCCGGGGCGTTGCCCCGGGCTGGCATCCTCCGCGCCGTTGGCGCGACATCGTGGCCCTGTTCTCAACCTCCTGACTTGGGATTTTAGAGGGCATGTGCATGTCTTTTCGGGCAACATGAAAATTACCGGTCCACTCTGCGAGCGTGCTTTTGAGTATACTTTTTGTTAGTGGTAATACCCTTATGATTGAACATGAGCAAGGCGCATCCACCGATCTGGAACAGCGCGCATTTCAATTAAGCCTTTTCGCTTGTCTGGCGATTGTCGTACTGGCCGGAGGTCTTGCCCTGCTCATGTATCCGGCAGTTTTTTCAAGCCGGGAAAATGTGCAAAACAAGGTTCCGCAGATTGCCTTCTTCGGGTTCTGCGCGCTTTCGTGTCTGCTGGTCGCCTACATTGTGGACCGCCAGATCACGATTCGCCGCCTGCGGCACGAGATGGCCATGGACCGGAAGCGGTCCACCGAGGCGTTGCGGCAGGCAAGCGCCGATCTGTTGTCCACCATGCCGAACTTCAATACGTTTGAAGACCGGCTGACCATGGAGTTTCGGCGCGCGGCCGCGGCAGAGCTGGAGCTTTCCGTGCTGGTGATTTCCATCCAATTGCATGCCGCTTTCCTGGAGCCAAGCCTGGGGATGTCCGCACTTGGCGATGCCGCAAAAGCCATCTCGAGGAAACTGCGCGACCAAGATTCCATCTATATTCTGAGGGCCGCGCACTTTGGCGTGATTCTGCCCGGTGTCAGCCTGGAGGGAGTGCAACGAGTCACCGCGCGTCTTGCGGAAGGCTTGTCGGATGCGGCGGGAGCGAGCGATCGCTTCTCTTACAAGATCGAAGCAATCAGCTATCCCGAACAAACCGCCACGGCGCATGATTTGGAATTGGTGGTAAGCGGATGGCTTCCGGAGGACGACAGCACGCAACCCGAAGTGAAGGACGCTTACACGTTCAAATAGCCGCTGAAGAATTTCCGGACGAATTGGAATTGCGCCGGCGAAGCTAAAGGGTTTTCATCGCGCTTCCTCAACGACTCCCCAATCCAAGCCCCAGAAATTTTCGCAGCCGACAAACTCGACTCCGATTCGGACATCCTCATTGCCCGAAGGGCGCTGCCAGGCGACCCGGGCCAGCGCCTTTTCGCCTGTGTCAGCGCGCATGACGTGGAGGGTCTCGCCTGCTTTTGCGGGGTGTTTGCACCGTACCAGTGCGCCGTAGCGGCTGACCAGCACCGTTTCCGTATCCTCTTCCCATGACCCGCCAAGCTTCTCCGAGCTGAGTTTTACCGCGATGGCTGCGACTTTGCGCGGACTCCGCCGCAGATGGCGCCCGAGTTCACTAGCCGTGAGGATAATGTGCAGAAGCTTGGCCCGATCCAGATTATCGAGATCCTGAGCCGAGTGCTCGATCTCGTCCGCGGAACGCGTGCATTCGTGAATGAAACGGCGCACTGATTCCGTATCGGTGGCGCTCAGGCCGGGTCCTTTCCGAATTTCGTCGTACTGATCAAGCCGCTTGTAGCAAACGGAGATAAAATGTTCGCGGCACAGCGCCTCGCCGTCGAGCGACGCGGCGATTGCATGGCTACAATCCGCGATACCGCATTTTTCTGCATTCGTCATGTTTCTACTCAAGGAAACAGGAACTTGAGAATTCCACTCTGACTTTGTGTATGACCTTAGGCTAGCAACTTTCTCATGTCAATTGCTTACAGGAGAAGCGGGGCCATAAGAATAACAGTATTGAATTTATAAAAAATCAATGAATGAAATGCCTAGCAGGGTGCTGAAAAATTGCGTGGAGCAGCAATTTCTGTCCTCGTTTGCGGCATTTTCGAGTGCTAAGCGGTTTTTCGCGTTGTTTTTCGAGCTGCCGGGCTCCCCATGTGGGGTTTCAGCGTCATACAGAGACACTACGGCCCGGACTTACTGTGCTCGAACCGCGGCGGCCATCAGATTTCGCATACGCACCAGGTTGTAGGCTGCGCAGGCGAAGGTAAAGATCCAATCCACCTTTAACGTTCCGCGATGTCGCACCTTGCGCAGCAAGGCAATCGTCTTCAGCCAGCCAAAACACTCTTCGATGCGCTTCCTTTTCTTCTGACTGATCCCATAGCTGGCGTGTCGCGTCGTTCGATCGTCGATGGAGCTGCCGCCTCTTCGTCCCAAGTTTTGCGCTACGTGCGGCGTCACGCGCAGGTTCCGGCACTCGCGCACAAACTCGGCAGTATCAAATCCTTTGTCGCCACCCACCGTCAGCCGCCCGGTTCCTGGAACATCCTGCAACAGGGCCATCGCTGCATCACGTTCGGCGGTGCCCGTGGCTTCCCACACGGTGCTGGATATAATCAATCCGTTGCGATTCTCCACCAGCAGATTTCCGCTGTAGCTCAACTTGGCCTCCTTGCCTGGTCCTTTGCGCGCCAAAAGTGCGTCCGGATCGCTGTTCGATTCGTGCGTCTGGTTCGAGCGTTTCTCGCGACGAAAATTCACCGTGGGATTTCCCGGATCGTCAGGCGGCGCATTCTTCTTATCCTTGGGCTGAAAACTCTTCACACTAGCCCACGCTTCCAGCAGCGTGCCGTCCACCGTGAAGTGCTCGTCCGAGGTCCATCCCTTCTCTCGTGCCTGTCCCACCACCCGAGCCAAAAAATCCTTGGCTACCTCGGCCTCCAGCAATCGGTCGCGGTTCTTGGTGAACACCGTCGCGTCCCACACCGGATCATCCAAATTCAGCCCCACAAACCAGCGGAACAGTATGTTGTAATCCATCTCTTCCATCAGCAGCCGTTCGCTGCGCACCGAATACAACATCTGCAACAGCTGCGCACGTAACAACTGCTCCGGTGGAATCGACGGGCGCCCCACTTTCGAGTACATCTTGTTGAACTGTGGAGAGAGCTGCCTCAGAATTTCGTCCACCAGCGCGCGGATGGGCCGCAGAGGATGGTCTTTGCGCACTCGCTGCTCCGGGGAAATGTAGCTGAACACGTGATTCTGCTGCTGATCAGTTCCTCGCATGCGCATTGGACGTGCTCTGAGCACCTTCGTTACAATTTTTCCGAATTTTTCAGCAGCCTGCTAGGAATTCCGGTCTCCGTTTTCTCGTGACCCGTGACTAGGCCTTTGGCGGGACGATGGGCGCGGCCGATTGGATCGTGGTCTGATAGCTGAACGCCATCCGCCACATTCCCTCGCGGTTGACCCACACGCGGCTGATGTGCGCAGGCTTGCCGGAATAGGGATTGGCTTGCGCGATCATCACCACGCTGTCGCCAAAATGGATAAAGCGCACTTCAGGATTGGCGGCCAATTGCGGCGGCGCCGGGCCGAAGCCGGGCTTGCTGAGTTGCTCGAGCCTGCCCGCTTTTGTAACAGGTTCTGAGCCGCCTGAGGCGATCAAGACGAATTCGTCAAGGAAGTGGGGCGACCATCCATTGGGATCGTGTTTTGTTACTGCGGTTTCCAGCTCGCCCCAGGATTTCAGGATGCCCTTTTCGGCATCATCCTTCGGCGTGTAGGGCACGCCCTTGCAGGGATTTTCGCAGTCATTGGTTCCCGGCCCGGGCGGCGGCGCGGCTCCGGAACGTTGCGTGACCTCATGATAATCGAGGAGCCGCCAGCCCGCCGCCCGATTCACCCAGATTCGTAAGATGTGAACTTTGCCGATGGCGACTTGCACGGCGCCGACTTGCCCATAGTTGCGTTCGCTGACCTGGGCTCCGCTTTCATCGCCGAGTGGTGGTTTGGGCAGCGCATCTAGGACCTTCGCGCGCCCGATCGTGTCGCCAGCCGAATTCGTCCACACGAAATCCGAATCGAACATTTTTTCTGCCGCTGCCTTGTCTGATTTGGCTAGCGCCGCAACAAGGGCGTGGTCTGCCGCCATTACTTCCGGATTGTTGTCTGGCGCGTCCGCGGGACTAGTCGCGCTTGGCGCCGCAGCCACGGTGAATCCAACCTTTGACGCGAGACCGCCTGCGATTACCAAGGCGGCGAATGCCATCCCTATGGCGAACATCGCGGTGCTGAACCTTTTCATCGCAACCTCCGATTGGAGCGCGTTGTGACGGATTATCAGTGCCAAGATTTCCGTGCTTCTATTTCAACAGGCCGCCTTGCAGGCACATTCGCTCACAGTCTTCGTAGGCGGTATCAATTGGTGCGTGTTCACGGCCCGTCCATTCCTGCTGAAGCGTCGGGAAGTGGACAAGCTTCAATCCGTCGGGCTGCGACACCCAAATTGGATTGCATTGCGCGTTTTCGTTGAGCAGGCAGAGCGTCCTTGCGGATGCGAAATTGCCGGTCATGGGGACCTCCAATTGCGCTCAATGCTGCCTGCTACGAGCCGTTGCCGTCAGTGACGCAAATCACGCCCAGATGTGCGCAGTAACCCTGAGATGTTCGGGGGTTTACCAGGATCAGCCAATCGCAGGGTCAATTGCCGGTCTATTGCAGTATCCAATTCGGGCCGATCAGTTCGCGCAGGGCCTGCGGGGTCGCCCAGAGAGCGGAATTCGCAAACCGCTTCACCCACTCCGGACCAACGCCAATCTTCACGCGGTCAGGGGTGAACTCCGGCGAGAGCGTGTTGGCCATTAACGCGTAACTCGCGCCTTCGCGAAGGCGCAGCGCTTTCCAGCAGCCGCCCGGCACGGCCACCACGGGCCTCTGACCCGCGGCGAGGTCGAGGCCGAGCGTTACCTTTTCGGCGCGGCCGTCGGGATGAAAGATGAAATAGTCCACCGGGCCGCCCTCGATGAGGATGTGCGTGTCGTCGGGAACGAGCCAGTGGAGATAGTTGATCGGCCGTTCGCGGGTGAGCAGGTAATAGTTCTGGCTTTGCAAGGCGAGCGCGCGCCCGTCGACGTTGACCATCTGCTCCGAGCGGCCAATGATCCCGAGATATCCGGATTCCTTGGGTAAGACTGTGAGGTGGAGCGTTTGGATCAGCTCGCGCGCCCGCGCATCCGTGCCCGCCTGAGGCGCGGCGCGGAGGACGATCGCGCTGGCGACTGCCATCACAACAACTGCAAAAAGAGGTTTCATGCCGGCAAGAATAACAAAAGAGGAAAACGAAAACTTTTGAAAAGAAATCAAGGCCCATGCCTGGATTGGTGAAGCGCGGAAACTACCAGTGCCAAAAGAATTCGAGCTCTACGACGATCGCCAAGACGAGAAGCGTAAATGCAAGATTGATTCCCCACCCCAACCAAAACGCCCACTTGAAACGCTTCCAGGAAATCAGCGCGAGGACGAATACCGGCAGCTCACAGGCCAAGGTGAACAAAAATTCCTTGCGATTCGATTCGATCGCCGCCTGGCCGATCCTCGGGTCGACCTGCACAAGGCCAATTAGGGCAACCGCGACCACAGCAAACGCTCCGCCGGCAAGAGCGAGAGGAGCCTTGTCGATCCGGCGCAGGAACGGCGCGACGCTCATCAGGGTGATGCCGAGAAAAAATATGATCACCAACAGGGGCCTTCCTTGACTAACGGTTTTTCCAAGCGAATGGCTGCGGCTTCCAGGCTGTCCCTAGTTTACCGAATCAAGCCACCACGATATATGACGTTCCAGAAAATGATGCATCCCTTGCACTAAGCGGCTACCTGAGAATTTTGCCGGGCTGGCTTGTTCCCGCCACACGAAGGTCACTGTGATGGGGGAATCAACGTTGCGGAACAGGTGTACAATGGCCCCCGCTTGTGGGCGCTTGGCCGGAATTCCTTTTGGCATTCGGAAAATCAAAACGAAATCGCCCGTCAGAGGCGTGGAAATTTGAGGAGGAGTCATGGCTGAAGAAAAGAAGTTTGAGGGTGAGGGATTGAGCCGGCGCGAAGTAATGGCGCGCACCGGATGGGCGGGGCTTGGACTGACTGCCGGAATCGTCGGGGCGGGCGGCCTGGAAAAACTTTGGGCGCAAATGGCGCCGCGTGTCGATGAATCCTCGCCGCGCATCTTCGGCGCTTCCGTGGAAAAACTTCCTCCGATTGACAACCGCTATCCGGTAATGCCCAGCTGGGGCACCGAACTGAAGCAACTCGCGCCGAACGTCTACGCCTACCAGCAGGAAGGAGGCACGGGCCACCTCAATGCGGGAATCTCCAACGCCGGCCTTTTTGTAGGAGAAGACTCGCTTTTGGTCTTCGATGCGCTGGGATATCCGATTCAGAGCAAGGCCTTCATCGCCGCGGCAAAAAAGGCCGGTGGAGGAAAGCCGATTACTCACTTGATCAGCAGCCATCATCACGGCGATCACGTGGCCGGCAACCAATTTTTTCTCCCCGCGCAGATTTCGAGCCATCCCTATTGCCGGCAAGAGGTCCTGAAGGCTATACCGAACACTCCGGCGACATGGCCGAAAGCAGAGGGCCTCGCGGATGGCACCGAAGTGCGCAAGCTCGTGCCGCCGACCGTAACGTTTGAGGACAACTTGGTCTACAACATTGGCGGCAACGTCGTGGAGTTCCGTTTCGTCGGTCCGGCGCACACCTGGGGCGACCTGGTGGCCTACTTGCCGCAGCACAAAATTCTTTTTGCCGCGGACCTGGCCTTTTTCCACCTCATCCCCTACTGCCACAACGCGCATGTGTCCAAGTGGATGGAATCCATCGACAAAGTAATGAAGTGGGACGTGGATGTAATCGTCCCGGGCCACGGCCCCGTCGGCGGAAAGAAAGACCTGGCGGAGTCGGGAGAGTACTTCCGCTTCCTGAAGACCGAGGTCAAGAAACGCTATGACGCCAAGATGACCGCCGGCGCGGCCGCCGCGGACATCAAGATGGGTAAGTACGACAACTGGATGGGCCCGGAGCGGATCGTGATGAACACTGTGCGCTTGTACGACGAATTCAAGGGCACGCTCACGCCGGACATCGACGTGGAAGGCACGAAGCGAGCGATCCTGGAGTACAACGCGATCAAGGCCGGCGGGAAAAAATCGGCGTAAACGAAGGCGCGGAGTATTTGGAATCGCGAAACAAATCTCCGTCCATGTTCACGTTTCATGGGGCTCGAGAAGCATCCTGAGCTCGTTGACAAAGTTTTCCAATTCCAATACTCGCTCCAGCGTCGCCTCCAGGCGCTGCTTCTTCCATACGAACCAGGTCTTCCCTTTTTCCGTGATGCGCACGGTTAAGTTGCCATCCAATAGGACGCACGGTTCGCCAAAAAAACGAAATCCGCCGTTGGCGATGGGGTCGAGCAGCGCCGCGCAACTTCCCTTCCGCACGCCGACCGCATTCGCATAAAGAGGAAACGCGACAAGGACGAATTCTTTCGCGACCAGCCGCTCCAGAATGGCAATCTGCTGCGGGGAAAATTCGTTCATGAAGGTGGGAGTTTAGACGGTCCCGGTGCGTGGATGGAAGAAAAAGCTTTTAGCACAGAGAACACGGAGTAGCACAGAGAAAACCTTAAGAGCCGAGAGCACAACAATTCGCAAACTCTTAATTACCAATCACGGGCCACGGTTCGCGGGTCACGAATCACGATTTTTTCTTCACGCAACCGCTGGATTGGCCTTGCCATCCTCGGGGGATGACTTGCCATCCTGCTCGAGCATGTCGATCAGGCGGCGCAGCGAATCGATCAGTTCCGAGCGGGTGACATTGCTCTTGCGGAACTGGATGCGCAGCTTGAACGCTTCGTTCTCCGGGCGGTAATTGAAGATGAAAGGCTGCGGGCGCGGACCGGCGTTTTGCTCTTCCTGGCGCTCGCGGCGGGCTTCGTCGCGGGTCAGGCCGGCCTGCGCGATGCGGTGGATGGCTTCCTGCATTTTCCGCTCGCTCGGCTGGCGAGCGATCTGCAAGAGCAGCGACTTCGAGACGATGCCGCTATCGACGCAAATCTTGCGCAGCGCTTCGGGAATCACGCGCAGCGACATCGTTTCGGTCACCGACGAGCGCGCCTTGGCGATCTTCTTGGCGATATCCTCGTGCGTGTATTCAAATTGTTCGGCAAGGCGCTGCAGGCCGTCCGCTTCTTCAAACGGGGTCAGGTCCTTCCGCTGCAAATTTTCGATAAGTGCTAGCTCGAGCGTTTCGGCGTCGTCCGCGATTTTCTCGATGCACGGAACTTCGCGCAGTCCCGCGGCGCGCGAAGCGTGGTAGCGGCGCTCGCCGGAAATGATGTAATAGCAATCGTCGCGCGGCACGAAGCGCACGAGCAGCGGTTCCAGCACGCCCTTTTCCTTGATCGAGTCCGTGAGTTCGCGCAGGTCGCCCAGGAATTTCCGGGGCTGATCGGGGTTGGGCCTGATTTTGTCGACCGGAACCATGCGGCCGATGGCGGCGCCGCTGAAACTGGCGAGATTTTCTACGTAGTGCGCGTCATGCCGCATCTTCAGCGTGACGGGCAATCCCATTCTCTTCGACACGTTGGATAACCTCCAGGGCGAGCTTGCCGTAATCCTTCGCGCCCGGCGATTTGGGCGCGAAGGTCATGATCGTTTCCTTATAGGCTGGGCTCTCCTCCAGGCGCACATTCTTGCCGATGCGCGTCTTGAACAACACGCTGCCGAACACGGAGCGAATCTGTTCGTGAGTGTCGCGGGAGATGTTGGTGCGCTTGTCGAACAGCGTGATGAGCACGCCAAGCACCTTGAGCGCGGGATTGGGCCGCGCGCGAATCCGCTCGTACGTTTCGAGCAGGTCGTCCGTTCCCTCGATCGCGAAGTACGCCGCCTGAATCGGCACGAGCAGGTGCGTCGAGGCCACCATCGCGTTCACGGTAAGGATGCCCAGCGCGGGCGGCGTATCGATGATGATGTAGTCGTAGTCCTTCACGACGGGCGCGAGGGCGTCCTTCAGCTTGAACGGCGCGTCAAATTGTCCGGAAAGCTGCTGCTCGAGCTTGGCCAGCGCCAGCCGCGACGGCGCCACCGAGAGCATCGGATACTTGGTCGACTTGATCACGCTGGCCATTTCGGCGCGGTGATCGCCCAGCACGTCAAACATCGACGTCTGTATGTCGGCCATGTCGAAGAAAGTGATGCTCGAATTGCCCTGCGGATCGAGATCGATGAGAAGCGTTCTTTTTTTGCGAAGAGCGATTGCGGCAGCAAGATTAATGGCTGTGGTCGTCTTCCCCACGCCGCCCTTCTGATTGGCAATGGTCAGGATGGCGGTCATAATCCGCCCCGACAGAGTCGGGACATAAATCCTCCCTGGGCGGCAACTTCCCCGCAAGATTGTGACGGATTGCCCCCAGCGCTCCGGATGCGGACCAAACTTTTAGCCCGCCGGAATCACGTACGCCCAAATCTACTCGCCCATTGGAATGAGTGCAAGCGAAAAAGCAAGTTCGGGCTTTGCAGACGTGGGTTCGACACGAGGCCGAACCTCAATCTCGCGTCAAGCGTCGGGCGCGGAGACCAGTCTCCGGCGGAGACCAGGCTTACTCGTAGACCTCGCGGCGGTGCGCAACCCGCACCACGCTCACGAGCTTCGCGCCGTCGTCGATGACGTACACCACACGCATATCACCGACCCGGATGCGCCACAGATCCTTATATCCTTTCAGCTTCTTGCACCCAGCGGGACGTGGGTTGTCGGCCAGCGCCAAAATTTTCCGGTCTACGCGCGCGAAAACCGCGTCGTCCAGGGAATCCAATTCTTTCTGGGCCGATTGCTTGATTTCGAGAGAGTACTTAGCCACGAGTGCGCGCGCGCTTCAGGCGGGCTGCGCGATAGTGTTCGTAGGGGATGCTTTTTTCCTTGCGCCGTGATTCGGAAACGAGACCGTCCCAGAAATCCTGCCAAATGGCCCCGTGCTTTTTCAGGTCGATCAGAACGCCGACCTTGCGGCCTTTCTCATCGGTTAGAAACTGGATTCCGCCCATGACTTGAATCTACGCGGCACGTGAAATGAGTGCAAGCGAAAAAGCGTTTGTGGCCATGCAAACGGCTGCCCGCCCTAAAAACGGGCGGCCTCTACAAAACCCAACAGCCTCCGGGCAGGACGGTTTTGTAGCGGCCGTTCCGTCCCGTGTATTTCGGGACGGAACGGGCATCTTCACTGTCAAACTTAGTCACCCCCCATCGTCCGCCGGGCTTGCCGGCACACGACGTTTGAAGCTAATATCGCAATTGGGAGGAGCCGCCAATGCCGAGGAAGAAGAAAAAACTGTCACTGGACGAAGCGGCAATGGCCCTCACACGGATCGCCGAACAACATCTGTCTAGACTTTCGGAGGAAGAGCGAGAATCGAGGGTCGCCGCCTTTTCTCGAGTGAATTTCAAGAAGAAGGCTCGTGGAATTCCTTCCAAACCCTCAGCGACGACTCGTACTCGGGTGTCCCCGGCGACTGCCCGAGGACGCGGATAATCGCGTCCTTGAACTTTTCGATATCGCCGCTTTCCAGCGCTTCTCTAAATTTCTTTAAAAGCTCCGCCCTTCGCTTCTTGGCGAAGCAAGGCGAATTCAAACCCGAAAATCCCCACCCTTGCATAACTCGCAAGGATGGGGCACCCGGCGCCACCCCCGTCCGAGAAGCTCTGCGGAAGACGCGGTTAGCTCATGTGTGAGATTGTAATTACCCTTATAATGGAACCTTAGGTATACTGCAGGAGTGTGAGTGGCTGGTCTTAGGTCGCGAACCTTTGCGGGTTTGGCCGATCGGCGTTTAGAAGAATCGAGGGCAATGTATGGACGCTGAGCGCAAGCAGCGAATAGGAGCAAACGGTGTCACGCATATTCATCGTTGACGATGATCTGTCCATGGACGTGTTGAGTGACAGTCTCCGGTATCGAGGGCATGAAGTAGAACGAATAGCATCGGCGGAGAAGACCTTGGACCGGATAGGTGAACTCGCAGACGCCGACATCATCATACTCGATATCATAATGGCATGGCCTGACGGACGAAAAGCCACAGGGCTTGCAGGCACATCAACAGCCGGGATGGAAGTCTTGCTTGAGATTCGCAAACGCAATGGCCATGTGCCAGTTATTGTCTATTCTGCTACGCAAGATGCAGCCGTTATCGATGCTCTAGACGAAATTCCCCACTGTACCTTTATTTCAAAGTGGGAGGGGCGCACACTAAAGGAGTTCATCCTCCAGGTCCATCGTGCGCTCGGCCTGGCCGACGGACCCGTGGCGGCACAGTCCTTCATAGTCCATGGCCACGATGAGACCGCAAAGCTGGCGCTAAAGAACTTTCTCCAAAATGTATTGAAATTTCCCGAACCCATAATCCTGCATGAGCAGCCCAATTTGGGCCGCACAATAATAGAAAAGTTCGAGGATTACGCAGCGCTCTCTGTGCTCGTTTTTGTGCTTCTGACACCGGACGATCCTATTGCAACAGGAAATGAATCTGACGACTCCAAACGGCGGGCGCGACAGAACGTGATTTTCGAAATGGGCTATTTTCTTGGTACTCTTGGCAGGAGGTGCGGTCGGGTAGTCCTGCTTCATCGGGGTCCAATCGATCTGCCAAGCGACATTTCAGGCGTGACTTACATTGACATTTCAGGAGGCATCGAGGCGGCCGGGGAGAGCATCAGGAAAGAGGTAGCACATGCCACAAGCTGAGGATTCACGGCTTGTTCAAAGAATAGAGATTTTGAAACATGAGATCACTGATCTTCGTGAAAGGGTTAAAGAGGTCGAGCGTGAACGCACCGAGTACTTGCAGAATGTGTCCCACCAACTCGTCGCACCCTTGAACGCAATAAAGTGGCACATTGAAAATTTGACTGAGGCGCGGGTTTCAATCGACCGTGCAAAGAAAGTTCTCCGATCTATCTATTCCCAGGCAACTATTGCCGTTCACCTGGCCAAGAACTTTAATCTTATGTCGAATCTTGGAGCAGATCACGCGCTGGACGCGCTGAAGGAGCCACTGCGCGACGTAGATCTCCTGCGGCTATTGATCAATCTAGCGGATGATTTTCAGCCACTGGCGTGGGATCAAGGAATTAATATTGTCGTCGATAAAGACCACTTCGACGTTGGGCCGTCAATCCTAGCGATGCGACCTCTGATTAGCCAGGTGTTCAGCAACATTATAGAAAATGCAGTCAAGTATTCGAATGCCAAATCAAAAATCATCATTGAGGGTTCTTACAAACAACTAAAAGACGTGTTCGTGGTGACAATTCGAAATCATGGTATCCCGTTGCCTGCCGAGCATGAACAGGACGTGTTTGCGAGAGGGTTCAGGACTCCCGAGGCGAAACGCAAATACCCTGCAGGTACTGGATTCGGCCTATACATCGCAAAGCGAATCGTAGAGATTCACGAGGGTGTTGTAACCGCAGCTTCACACGCCGGCTGGACGGTGTTTGAAGTTACCCTGTCGGTGAAAGGGCTAGAGGGAAAGGCGAGATATGTGGCAGACAAAGACGGCTCTTCTCATCGATGACGAGCAAGGTTTCTTGGAACCTCTTGCCGACGCCCTAGAATTTGAAGGCGTCCGCGTGCTGAAAGCGAGAACGGCTCAGGAGGCTCTTCAGCTTCTCAAGCAAGAGCATATTGATCTTGTGACAATAGATATTATGCTCGACCCAGGACAGGAGTTGGGAGATCGTGTTGATAGCCATGGCACGGGCCTTTTTCTCTGCCACGAGATTAGGAAGGAATACCCCCAGATCGACGCATTTTGCATAAGCGTGGTCAGTGATATTGGCATTATCCGCGAAATCGAATCACTCGGCATTCGTTTCTTAAGGAAAGGAGAGACTCCTCTTCGAACAGTTCTCAATATGCTTCGTTCGAGATTGACCGGGATTGCGTACTCAACTGACCGCGACCGAAAAGGCCGAATTGTGAAAGATTAGGCTCAGCCGGATACTCCACTCTTTGTGATCCCTAAAGGTTGGGAGTTTAGTTCCCAGAAACGACGGGAAGTGATTTGGTGAGTAGGAATTCAAGCCCGAAAATCCCCACCCTTGTACGCCACATCTGACAGGAATGGCATACCCGCCCCGGTTTCAGCTAAACTCACGACCATGCTATCTTGTCGCCACGGTTGGGCCTGCCTATAAAGAGAAGGAGATCAAATGGCGAGATTTGTCCTCGTGCATGGCGCGTTCTCCGGCGCATGGATCTGGGGGCCGCTGATGGAGCGTCTGAAGGCGGCTGGGCATTCCGTGGAAGCGTTCGACCTGCCTGGGTCGGGCGACGACCACACGCCTGCGAGCGAAGTCACTTTGGATGCCTGCGCAAAACGCTTGTGCGAGGTACTGGCCGCTAACTCCGAGCCGGCCATCGTGGTCGGCCACAGCATGGGCGGGGTCATCGCAACGCAAGGAGCGGCACGTTGTCCCGAACGTGTCGCGGCGCGCGTCTATGTGGCGGCGTTCTTGCCAAAGGACGGGCAGAGTCTTCTCGACTTGACGAAGCTTCCGGAGGGCGCCGGCGACCAGGTCCAAGCCAATATTGTCGTCAAAGGAGAGCCTCCCGTCGGCGTCATGCCGGCGGCCGTTTCGCGGCAGGCGTTGTATGGGTGCTGCACGGAGGACGTCGCGGCGTGGGCAATCGCACGGCAGTGCCCGCAACCGGTCTCGCCGTTCGCGACGGCAGTCTCCATCCCGCGCGGAGCCCTCGACGGCATCAACCGGTATTACGTGCTGTGCACCCGGGATCGCGCTATCCCGCCGGCGTTGCAGCGGCGGATGATCGCCGAAAACGCGTGCGCCGACGTCGTTGAGCTCGACACAGATCACACGCCCCACCTGTCGAGACCAGATGAGCTGGCCGAGGCGCTCAACCGATTCGCGACGCACTCATCCGCAGGCGCTGGAAGGGCCGCCACGAGGTGAAAAGGTTCGTGCCGGGTGCTACACGATTTGTCATCGAAGTCATCTCATAAATAAATAGGCACGTTTTTGTAGCGCCCGCCTTCAGGCGGGCACTCTGGAATCAGGCAGATGCCCGCCTGAAGGCGGGCGCTACACGAACCAGAAGCGAGCTCTCACACAGACCTTAATTGATGTCTTGATGTCGCGGCTGAAGCCGCGACCCACAAAGTCTATTTATGAAATGACTTCATCCTCAATTGGGGTTTCATTTGATCTTGGCTATCGCGCGCGACTTGGGTTCACTGATGGAATCCCACAGACTGAACAGGCTGCCGAAAAATGTCTCGTTTTGTCATTCTGAGCGAAGCGAAGAATCTCTCTTCGATTTAAGTATAAGAAAAGAAACAAGGAGAGATTCTTCGCTTCGCTCAGAATGACAGCGCTTTGAGTTTTTCCGCAGCCGGTGAAGTTTCTTCTACCTGCGGCCAGCAAGAATTAGGCAACTGGCGCTAGTTAGTCGGCCGTATCGGAATCGGAGGCTTTTCGTTCAGGAAGCGCTGGCGAAAACTCAGTTCATCCGAGATGGTGTAAATGGTTTCGGTCATGACGCCATCGGTTTTCAACTTGAACGTCAGGTGTCCATCCCAGGGTTTCGTGTAGGCCTTCGGGTCGTCAAACGTAAAGTTGAAAACCAAAGTCTCCGGATCGACTCGCCGGATGCGCTCGATGATGTGGAGATCTTCCGTGTGCGGGTGGCCAATGGGATCGAGCCACGTGGAATCCTTGAAACCCACCGAATCCACCACCAGTGTGTCCCCTTCCCACTTGCCGACGGATTCCCCAAACCAGGTGAGGTCCGGAACTTCCGAATGCGGCTTGTTGAGGGCAATCTCCCGCCAGGATTTGTTGTATTCCCAGAATTGATAAACGTAGTCCGGGGTTTGCACAATTTTGAATCGCATCGGATGAATCGAGGCGCGCGGGTAGCCGTCGGGATCCGCGAATTTCAACGCCGGATCAGTGGTCTTTTCCAAGCTTGCATTCGGTCCGTAGACCGGCCGCTCGGACTTCAACCGGGCCAGCGCCCAGGGCGTGTACGGGATATCGCCCTCGGCTCCCGGCTTCTTGGCCATCGGATCGGAAGGACTCAAGGACTGAACGGCTACGCCCTGCCAAATGCCGGATAGGTCGGGTACCTGAGCCACCGGCTTTGCAGAAGTCTTCGCGGAACAGCCGGAGATAAATCCGAGCATTCCGAGCAGCCATAGCACTGACGAGCAGGATCGATTTCGCATTTTCATGCGCTCCTCACTGCGCCAAAGCGCGGCCGAGCTCTTCGCCATTAGCCTTGATCAACTTGATGAGGCGCCCGACGCTCCCGCCCTTCTGGGCGGGATTGAACGTCACCTTGATGGCGTCTCCCGGCTGGAGGCTCTTTCGGTTCCAGCCACGGCTCACCATGACCGGGGGCGAGCTGGCCTCCAGGAGCCAATGCTTCACGATGCCTTTGTCATCTTTGGCGTCCAAACCGATCTCCACGTGAGGATTCGTCCATACATACTCTGTCACAGTCGCATCCACAGTGATCTGTTTGGATATGTCATATAGCGACGTGCCTCCGTGGTGCGCGAAGAGCGGAATAGCCGTCAGAAGCAGACCGAGGACGAGCGCTTTGCCTTTCATTGGCAACCTCCAGTAGTTCCTCGAACGCGAGCGAAACCCATGCGACGGCAAACTGAGAGCGATTCTCTTGCGCCTGAGCATTGGGCCGAGAACGCGCCGCAAAACGGGATGTGGGTGCGTCTCTGTATGCGCATCATGCTTCGGACAGGGTGTCGTCTTCAATGGTTTTTTACAGCCGGTGGCGGAAGGCCGAGCGACGAGGCAGTTGGCGCAGGTTTCCCTGCGCGACGTGTTATTCTCTCCCCGGAAAAAGCGGGCCGTGGCGTGGTTTCGGTAGCACAGCCACTCTTGGCTGTGTGGTTTTGTAGGCCGCGGGTACGCCACCGGTTCAATGACGACTGCAAAAACCACACAGCCAAGTGTGGCTGTGCTACTTGAACTGAAAGGCTACGATGAGCGCTGTCGAGCCAGTGCCTCCTCCCACTCCAACTCGGAACCTTGCTGACGCGTCTTCCTCCATGGATGAGCGCACCGGCAGGATCGGAGCTGCCGCGCTGCGCAAGGCCAGCGTGCGCCTCATCCCGCTCATCGCCATTGCTTACGGCGTCGCGTACACGGACCGCGTGAACATCAGCTTTGCCGCGTTGCAGATGAATCGCGACCTCCACTTCAGCGCGTCGAGCTACGGCCTGGGCGCGGGGCTTTTCTTCCTGAGCTATGCCGCTTGCGAGATCCCCTCGAACCTCTTGCTCTACCGGTTCGGCGCCCGCCGGTGGATCGCGCGAATCATGATCACTTGGGGCCTCCTGGCGATGGCCATGATGTTCGTGAAGACGCCGGTGGAATTTTACGTGGTGCGATTTCTGTTGGGCATGGCCGAAGCGGGCTTCTTCCCCGGAGTGGTCTACTATCTCAGCCAGTGGTTTCCGGCCAACGTGCGCGCGCGAACCGTCAGCCGGTTTTATGTTGCGCTGCCGCTCAGTTCTGTCTTCATGGGCGGCCTTGCGGGCGTGCTGCTCAATCTCCAAGGACGCCTGGGCCTCGCCGGCTGGCAATGGCTGTTTCTGGCGGAGGGTTTGCCGGCCGTAATTCTCAGCGTCATCTTTCTCGCGTATCTTCCGAACACGCCCGCCGAAGCGAAATGGCTCACCGCCGAGGAACGGGACTGGCTCATCGATCGGCTGCGTGCGGAAAATTCCGCCATCGGCGAGCGCCACAGCGAAGGCGCATTGCGCGCCATACTGAATCCCAGAGTGTGGCAACTGGGAATCTACCTGCTTTGCATTTACATTGGATTTTATGCGTTCTCGTTTTCAGCGCCTGTCCTCATCCAACAGGCCACAGGCCTGAACAATACGAACGTCGGGTTTGCGATTGCCATCATGGGAGTCTTGGGTGCGCTCGGCCTGGTGCTCAACGGGCAGCACTCGGACCGTGCGGGTGAGCGCTACTTGCATCTCGTCGTGCCTTGCGTCCTGATCGCCGCGGCGTTTGTTGTGGGCGGCCTCACCGTCGCGCCGATCTTCGCCATCCCGGCTTACGCGATCATTTTCATCGGGTTCAATGCCACGGCCGGGCCCTCTTGGGCCATCGCTTCCAGTTTTCTCACGGGTAAATCCTCGGCTGCGGGCATCGCGACCGCGAACACCATCGCCATTGTGGGAGGATTTCTCGGCCCCTATTGGATGGGCCGTGCAAAGGATTTCACTCGGAACTATCAAACCGGACTATTAACGCTAGCGATCCCGGCGGTTGTCGGGGCAGCCATTGTGCTGTACATGCGGCACCAAGTCGTGCGCACTCAGAGCCGGTAGCACTTGCTGACACGGAGTAGCACTTGGTAGCACAGACTTCACAGTCCGCGGAAAAACTCAAAGCGCTGTCATTCTGAGCGAAGCGAAGAATCTCTCCTTGTTTCTTTTACTTAAATCGAAGAGAGATTCTTCGCTTCGCTCAGAATGACAAAACAAGACATTTTTTCCGCATCCTGTTCAGTCTGTGGATTTCCACTTGATCTTGGCTGGCGCGGTCGGTCCCGGTAACCGAATGGAACCCCACAGACTGAAGTCTGTGCTACTAAAATCACATCTTGTATCGGCCGAGATCTTCGTCGGAGAGGCCTTCGAGCCACTTGCGGAGTTCTTCGCTGGTGGATTTTTCGGAGATGGCGCTGGAAATTTTCGAGCTTTTCAGGACTTCGTCTTCCACAAAGATGGGGCAATCGACGCGCAGGGCCAAAGCGAGGGCGTCGCTCGGGCGCGAATCGATGGAAAAAATTTCGCCGTTGCGCTCCACCCAGATCAGCGCATAAAACGTGTCGTCTTTCAAATCGTTGACGACGACTTTTTGCACGCGCACATCGAGCCCCAAAAATACGTTGCGCAGCAGGTCGTGCGTCATGGGACGCGGGGTTTGCACTTTTTCGATTTCCAGGGCGATGGCGTTGGCTTCGTAGATTCCCACCCAGATCGGAAGCACTGCGGTGCCCTGCGCATCCTTGAGCACCACGATGGGCATGTTCGTTACGGGGTCCATCATCAGTCCGCGGATTTTCATCTCAACTTCCATCGATGCCTCCCGGACGCAAAGTGCGGGGTGCGCGTGACGCCCGCCCGAACATCAGATCAAGTGCTCACCGACAAGGCAGTTGGGGCTGGCGCTCGCAACTCGCACTTGGACATATTCTCCCAGAAGGTTCTCCCGCGGCGAAGTGAAATTTAAAATGCGGTTGCTCGAACAGCGACCCGACCACTGGCCAGGACGTCGAGAGGCCCCGTCGACCAGCACTTCAAAAATTTGCCCAACCAGCGCCTCGTTGCGCGCGCGCTGGATTTCGCGCTGGCGATCCATCACTCGCGCGAGGCGGCGGCCTTTCTCTTCCTCGGGGATGGCGTCGGGCAAACGTTGCGCCGACGTGTTTGGCCGTGGCGAATATTGAAACGCGAACACGCCGTCATATTGCGCGGCGTCGAGCAAGGAAAGAGTTTCTTCGACATCTTCTTCCGTTTCGCCGGGGAAGCCTACGATGATGTCCGACGTCACGCTGATCGGCCGGCGCGCCTCACGAATCATGGCGATCTTTTCGAGGTATTCCTCGCGCGTGTAGGTGCGCAGCATCTCGCGCAAGATGCGCGTCGATCCCGATTGCACGGGCAGGTGGACGTGGTCGCACAACTCCGGCACCGCATCGATCGCCTCGACGATATCGCGCCCAAAATCCCTGGGGTGTGATGTCGTGAAACGCACCCGCCGGATTCCCGGAACCGCCGCCACCGCGACAAGAAGCTCCGCAAACGTCTTTCGTTCTAGCGACGGGTCCCGATAGGAATTCACCGTTTGCCCGAGGAGCTGGATCTCCGAGTAGCCCGCGTCGGCCAGCCTGCGCACTTCTTCAAGAACTGATGCGCTCGCGCGGCTGCGCTCCGGCCCGCGCGTAAACGGCACGACGCAATAGGAGCACGCCTTGTCGCAGCCCTCAATGATCGTCAGATAGGCGCGAAAGGGATTGTCGCGCCGCGTGATTTCCGTTTCAAATGTCGCGTCGGTATCCGTGTCCAGACCCATGACGCGGCGGTTTCCGGCTTCGAGTTCGGCAATCAGATCGGGCAGCTTGCTGTAGCTCGCCGAGCCGCACACCAGGCGAACCCAGGGAGAGCGCTCGAAAATCTCTTCCCCTTCTTGCTGCGCAACGCAGCCCAGAACGCCGATAATTTTTTCTTCGCCGGGATATTTCCGGTAGGCCCCGAGGCGCGAAAATATTTTCTGCGCGGCCTTTTCGCGAATGCTGCAGGTGTTATAGAGGACCAGCTTCGCCGCGTCGATCGTTTCGACTTGCTGGTATCCGCGGCCCAGCAGAACCCCGGCTACTTTCTCGGAATCGTGGACGTTCATCTGGCAGCCGAACGTTTCCAGGTAGAAAGTATTGCCGTCCGGCGCGCCGGAGGAAAGCGTGATTGCGCCTTCAGGCGGACCGGCGCTTGCGCCGGTCAAAGTGTCGAGGCGAATATCGAATTGTTCCGCCATCAGTTTCAACTAAATCATATCACACCCATTTCGGGGGTTGCGTGGCACAGGCTTCAGCCTGTGGGGTTTAGTAATTGCAAGGACCAACCCCCACAGGCTGAAGCCTGTGCCACTGGCCTCCCAATACATCGTAATACGATGTGTTATACTAACCGGGCACAAGTAAGCACTTTCTTGCCTGTTATCGTTTGACCCTGTTTTGAGCGTGTGCTAGGTTGCCCGTAGGGGCCATCGACCGGCTTTCTGAGGGGGAGACCATTCCGCTATACGCGTTTTTGTTGTATGCCGGCCAACTTAACACGCTCATTGAGCAAACCGGCTGGGTTGCTCGCGTCGTTCTCGGGATGCTTTTGGCGTTTTCTCTTTTTTCCTGGGCACTCATTCTCCAAAAATTGGGCATGTTCTCGCGCATCAATCGCCAGACTGCCCTGTTCCTTCGCATCTTCCGCGCCAACCGAACTCTTCCCGACCCGAGGCAGATGGGCGGGGGAGGTTCTCCGCTGGAATCCGTGTATAGCGCCGGTTACCGCGAGATCGAAAGCCAGGTCCGCACCGGGAACCCGAACGGGAAAGTCACGAGCCTCAACGCCGTGACGGTGAGCATGCAACTGGCTGCCGGAGACGAAGTCCGCAGAATGGAAAAATATATGCCGTGGCTCGCGACGACGGGATCGGTCACGCCCTTCATCGGGCTGTTCGGCACCGTGTGGGGCGTCATGGACGCATTCACGGGCTTGGGCGCCGCCGGAGCCGCAAGCCTTCGCGCGGTCGCGCCGGGCATCGCCGAAGCGTTGATCACAACAGCGGCGGGTCTCTTTACAGCCGTTCCTGCCGTGATCGCTTACAACCACTTTTTGCACGATATCCGGGATCTCAGCTCGCGAATGGATAGTTTTGCGCTGGAAGTCACAGCCGTGGTCGAGAAAATATATCCGGGCCATCGCGGGTAATGGAAAAATAGGCGACCTGCCAAGGCCGCGCAAAACGCTGGTAAAAGAATAACGAAAATGCCACAACTAGGCCGCCAAACCGGGACTTCTCTTTCGGAAATCAATATCGTCCCCTTCGTGGATGTCATGCTCGTCCTGCTGGTGATTTTCATGATCACGGCGCCGATCCTGCAGTCCGGCATCGAAGTGGACGTGCCGAAGACCAAGACGGTCAAGGAAATTTCCGAATCGCGCGTGGTCGTCTCGATCGACCGCGCCCAGCGCATCTATATTGGCGACGACGCCGTCAACATCCATGAACTGGGTGACAAGGTCCACGCCCAAATGCATAATCCGCAGGGAGAGGCGGTCTTTCTCCGCTGCGATAAGACGGTTCCGTTCGGCGCTTTCGCTCTCGTTGTAGACACCATGCGCCAATCCGGCATCCAAAATATCAGCGTCGTGACCGAGCCTCTCGACGAAACGCCTCACTGAGACTTATGGCTTATGCCCCACACCATCCCGGCGCCGAAAGCCTGAAGAAGCCCTTCTTCTGGTCCATCGTTTTTCACGGGCTCCTGTTCGGTTCGCTGACCGTGTCCACCATCTACTCGCATCGCGGCGATATGTGGGGAAGCGCCGGAGGAGGGGACGGCGCTGTTTCCGTGGGGCTCGTCGCCAAGCTCCCCGGAATTATGTTGCCCCGCCCAGAAGCCGTAACGCAAAGCCAGACTGTCGATACAAGTAAGGGGCTATACAAAGCTGAACCGCCGAAGCCCCAACCCAAGGAAATCCCGCCCGACGTAAAAAAGATTCCGGAATTCACAAAAGAAAAGGCCCCGCATTACATCACGCGCCCATCCAAAGTTTTCGAGGATAAGACTCCGCCTCCGACGAACGCCATCCCTTACGGCCAGGGAGGCTCCCCGGCGCTACCCTATTCATCCTTTGCGATGAATAGCGGTCCGTCGCAAGGCGGCATGGGTTTCAGCGGCCCCGGCGGGGGCGACTTCGCGGGCCGTTTCCCTTCCTATGTGGACGCCGTGCGAAACCGGATCAGCAGCAATTGGTTGCAATCCACCGTGGACCCGACCGTGCGGTGGGCGCCGAGAGCCAATTTTACGTTTCAAGTCCTGAAAGATGGAACGGTCACGAACGTACAAATGACGCAATCCAGCGGCAACCGTTCGGTCGACAATTCAGCCTTGCGCGCGATCTTAAGTTCGAGTCCCGTTTCGCCGTTGCCGTCGAACTATTCGGGCAACAGCGTGACCGTCGAGTTCTATTTCGATTTTCGCCGCTAGAATTTATGAGGATGATGGAATGATAAGGAAATCAAATCATAGCCGTGAGCGAACGAGCGTAATCCAGCCCCCCCGCAAACGCTCGGCAAAAATAATTTCCCGCCTTTATCTGTGTTTATCAGTGTTCATCTGTGGTTCCATTTGCCTTTTTGCCTCGGCGCCGGCGTCAGCGCAGGACTGGTTCAAGACCGGCACAGGACTTGGCGTATCAAAGGCCCGTGTAGGCGTCGCGGATTTTGCGGCCAAGGACACTCCTTCCCAGCCTCTGGCCACATTATTTAGCGACGTGGTGAGGACAGACCTGGATTACAGCGGCATCCTCGACCTGGTGAGCAAGAGTTACAACCCGTTGCAGACTCCCGGCACGCCCGCCGAAGTTGACTACAAGGCGTGGTCGGGCGCACCCGCCTCGGCGCAACTGCTCGCGTTCGGCAACTTTTCCGTCAACGCAAACAACGTGGAAATTCAGGCCTGGCTGAACGACGTCCGGGACGCTTCCCTGCCGCCGGTGATTGGAAAAGTATATCGAGGCGAGGCCACCGAATCGCAGGTCCGCACCTTCGCACACCAATTCGCCGATGAAATCATCGGAAAACTTTCGGGCGGCTTGCCGGGAATCGCGAGCACGCAGATCGCCTTCGTCAGCAATCGCAGCGGCAACAAGGAAATCTGGGCCATGGATTACGACGGCGAAAATCAGCATGAACTGACGCAGCTCCACACCATCGCGCTCACTCCACGCTGGTCCCCCGATGCTTCGCGCGTTGCGTTTACGTGTTACGCGCAGCCGGGCAGCGGCACCGTTCTGTCGGCCCAGATCTGCGTGTATTCGACACTGACGAGTCATTTGATTTCCTGGCCGCGCTTCAAGGGCACCAATTCCTCACCCTCATGGTCTCCTGATGGCACGCAACTGATGTTCATGTCCAGCATGCTTGGGAATCCCGAGCTTTTCATCGCGGATGCCTCCGGGCAGCGCCCCAAGCGGCTTACCTTTTCGAACGGGGCGAATACTTCTCCGTCCTGGAATCCGAAAACGGGCCAGCAAGTTGCCTTCGTCAGCGACCGCGGCGGCATCCCGCAGCTCTACACCATGAATTCGGACGGATCGAGCCAGGCCAAAGTGGATCTGCCCGACATGGGCTACGTCATCGATCCGGCGTGGTCTCCCAATGGCCAGTTGCTGGCGTTCAGCTGGCGGCGCCCCAATGGAAACTATGACCTCTATGTGATGGAAATTGTCACGCGGCAACTCGTCGAACTGACGCGCGACGCCGGCCGAAACGAACGGCCCAGCTGGGCCCCCGACGGCCGCCATCTTGTATTCGAATCCACGCGCACGGGAACGCGGCAAATTTGGTCCATGCTTGCGGATGGGACGCAGGCACGCCAGCTCACCAAACAGGGACAGAACGAGTCTCCCAATTGGTCGCCCAAATGAGGCGCTCCAGTGCGGAGGTGGCGGATTCAGGACACACGAGGTCGGACAGCTTAAGTTCGTATTTGCACTCGGAACCGAAGCTCACGTAAATTGTCAAAGGAGGAAGAAGAAGAAAGATGCGGACACGTAAGCACGCCAGGATATTGTTTGGCACTTTGCTCGCGATCCTCGCTCTGAGCGTGGCTTGTAAGAAGCCTGCGCCCCAAGCGCCACCTCCACCCCCACCGCCTCCAGCAGCGCCGCCGGCAAGACCGACGGTGAATCTGCAGGCGTCACCCAACACCATTCAGAGAGGCCAGTCGGTCACCTTGACGTGGTCATCGACCAATGCGACCACTCTGAGTCTGTCGCCGGGAGTAGGCAACGTTTCGGCGGAAGGCACTCAGCAGGTGAACCCCACGGATTCGACCACTTACACGCTGACGGCCACCGGGCCGGGTGGATCGGCCGACGCCAATGTGCACATCACGGTCAGTGCTCCTCCCCCGCCGCCAAAGGCCGCTGAGCCTACGCTGCAGGAGCTCTTTGATCGGGCCGTGAAGGACGCCTACTTCGACTATGACAAGGCGGATATTCGCACTGACGCTCGCGACGCCCTCTCGCAGACCGCTCAGTTCTTGCGCTCGTATCCGCAACTGAAAGTCGTCATTGAAGGCCATTGCGACGAACGCGGTTCCACGGAGTACAATCTGGCTCTAGGGGACCGGCGCGCCGCGGCGGCAAAACAATTCATGACTTCGCTGGGAATTTCGGCGGACCGCATGGAAACGGTCAGTTACGGCAAGGAACGGCCGTTCTGTTCCGCTTCCACTGAAGAGTGCTACCAGCAGAATCGCCGGGCGCACTTTGTCATGGGTAAGTAGATCGATCAACCTTCGGGGCTCGCAGGCCGCACGCTGCAGGCCGGCGGGCCCCGGAGAACTTTTAGACACAAATGAGGAGTCCCCCTCGGAGGAGGTACACCTTGCGTCTTAGATGGATTCTTTTTTTCGGCGCCGCGATGCTCGCCGGAGCACTTGGCGGCACCTTGTTTGGACCCGCGCCGGCAGGCGCCGTGGCACGCGAGATCATCGAACTCCAGACCGGCGTGACCCAGCTGATTCAGGGCCAGCAGAACATGCAAACGGAGATCACCCAAAATGCGGCCGTGCAGCGCACGCTCATCGAGCAGTCGCTGGACTCCGTGAACAAGCTCAATACCTCCATGTCCGCTGTTCAGAAAACCACGCAGGACTTTTCCGCCGCTTCCGGCGCGCGCCTGGACACCATGGGCACGCAGGTGCAAGGCCTCTCGGACAACGTGGCAGACCTGCAAGCACGCATGGGCAAGCTTGACCAGAAACTGACCGACATCCAGAACACGCTGCAAAACGTGGATTCGAAATTGGCCTCGCCGGCGCCGGCGCCGGGTTTAGCTCCTCCGACAGCGATGACCGGACCGAGCGGAACAGTGCCGACAATTCCACCCGGAGGCCCTGCTGCATCCGGTCCTCCTCCCGCGTCCGCGGACGTGCTGTATTCGAACGCCCTGCGGGACATCAACGGCAAGCACTACGATCTCGCCACGCAAGAATTTCAGGACTACATGAAGTATTACGGCGATACGGACCTGGCTTCCAACGCGCAATTTTACCTCGGCGAAGTCGCCTTCATGCAGAACCAGTATCAGGCCGCGCTGGACGCCTACAACCGAGTGATCGAGAACTATCCGAAGAGTTTCAAGACGGCTTCGGCTCGAATGCGAAAGGGCTATTGTCTGGCCGAGCTGGGACAGAAGTCCTCCGCCGTTCGCGAGTTGCGCGCCGTAGTCCGACTCTACCCGGGTACGGACGAAGCCAAGCGCGCCGCCGCCAAGCTGAAGGAAATGGGCGCAACGGCGGGGTAGGCAAGCATAAGTTGTGATTCTTGATTTATGAAGGAGCTTCCCTTCTAGCCATTCCTTCTCGTTCTCTTCTTTCTCTGTGACCTCTGTGCTCTCTGTGTTAAGAATTCCCACGGTAAAATCCATCAACACAGAGTTCACAGAGAAGACAGAGACCGCCGCGCTGACGCCATAGAATCCTTCCCACCCTCATCTCAATCTTCCACAATTTGCGCGCCGCTCTTGGGCGTGTTATCTTCCTCAGTCAATTGGAGAAAAAACATGTCAGTCAATAAAGTAATTTTGGTGGGACGATTGGGCAAGGACCCAGAGACGCGCTACACGGGTGGGGGCCAAGCTGTGTGCCACTTTTCATTGGCCACCGACGAATCGTTCAAGAGCCGCAGCGGTGAGCGGCAAAAACGCACTGAGTGGCACAGGATCACCGTATGGGGCAAGCAAGCCGAAATTGCCCAGCAATACCTGAAGAAGGGCGCTCAAATTTATCTGGAAGGCAGCATTCGAACAAGCGAGTGGACCGACAAAGAAGGGCAAAAGAAAACCAGCTACGAAATTAATGCTTCAACCTTCCGCATGCTCGGTTCGCGGTCGGATTCGATGGGCGGCGGCGCGGCGCGCAGCGCGGCTGCCGGATCGGCGGACTTCGACGCCGAGGCTCCCGCGCTGGCCGAGCATGAGCAGGCAGGCCCCGAAGTTACCGACGAAGATATTCCGTTCTGATCTTAAGTAGCACAGGCTTCAGCCTGTGGGTTTTCGTCCATTCACGGCCAAACCCCACAGGCTGAAGCCTGTGCTACTAAAACCTACTCATATCTTAGGGCTTCGATGGGGTCGAGTTGCGCGGCTTTGTGCGCGGGATAGTAGCCAAAGAAAATTCCCACTGCGGCGGAAAAAATCACCGCGGCGATGATCGCCTTGCCGGAAATTAGCGTTGGCCACGACAATAAATTGCTGATCAACGCCGACCCTACGAGTCCAAATACAATTCCTATGAACCCGCCCATCATACTGAGCGTCACCGCCTCCACCAGAAATTGCCGCCGCACGTCGTCTTCAGTGGCGCCAACGGCCATCCGGACGCCAATCTCCCGCGTCCGCTCGGTGACGGAAACAAGCATGATGTTCATGATCCCGATCCCACCGACCAGAAGGGAAACCGACGCGATCCCCCCGAGCAAATAGGTCATCGTGGCCTGCGTTTGATTCTGCAGGTCGGCGATATCCGCTTGCGTGCGGATCAAGAAATCGGCATCGTCGCCGGCGCGGATGCGATGCCGCTCGCGCAGCAGGCTGGTAATCGGAGCGACCGCCGCGACCGACGCTTCCTGCGAAACAGCCGACGCGGCGATGAACTGGAGCCAGGTGATCCCGGAAATTTTGCGTTGGACTGTGGTATAGGGCGCGAAGATCACGTCGTCCTGGTCCTGCCCCGTCACATTCTGCCCTTTGGACTCAAGCACACCGTCTACGCGGAACGGAAGGTTTCCGATGCGAATCTCCTTCCCAATCGGGTTCTCATCCACGAACAGAATTTTTTCCACGGTCGTGCCGAGCACGCAGACATTTGCGGCGAGGTCTACTTCCTCATCGCTGAAGGCCGAGCCTTGCTGCACCGGCCAGGTTCGGATGTCGAAATAATTTGGCGTAGTGCCGGTGATGCTGGTGTTCCAGTTTTGATTTCCGTACACCACTTGCTGGCGGCTGGAGAGTGCCGGCGCGGCCTGAGCGATGAGCGGAATTTCCTTCAGAATGGCGTTCATGTCGTCGACGGTGAGGGTCCTCACGCCACCGTATCCCTGCCGCACGCCGCCTGCGCGATTGCTTCCCGCCGATATGAAGACGGCGTTTGTCCCCATTGCCTGGATGCCCTGCTGGACGATGTATTGCGCGCCCTGGCCAATGCTCACGACGGCGATCACCGCGCCCACTCCGATAATGATGCCCAGCATCGTCAGGGCCGAGCGCATCTTGTTGCGCGCCAGCGCCCGCAATGCGAGACGAAATGTGTTCATGAAGTCCATGTGCGATTCACGCGGCCGCCAGAATCATGCGGTCGTATCCGCTTTTGCTAGTCTTTGGTTTTCCACTTCCGCATCCTCGGCGGCTTGCTGCTCGGCCGTGGGAAGCGATTTTAGCACTTCACTGGCGACCAAGCGATCCTGCACTATGCTGTCACGCTTCAGTTTGCCGTCGCGAAACAACAACGTGCGCTTCGCGAATTGAGAGATATCAGGCTCGTGCGTCACCAGAACGATCGTCAGTCCCTGCTCGTTATTCAGCGTCTGGAGAATTTCCATGATCTCGACCGAGGTCCGGCTGTCGAGGTTTCCCGTCGGTTCGTCGGCAAGCAGAATCGCCGGCCGGTTCACCAGCCCGCGGGCAATGGCCACACGCTGCTGCTGCCCGCCAGAGAGTTGCGAAGGGTGATGTCCGGCGCGGTCGGCGAGTCCAACCCGGGTGAGCGCCTCCATGGCCCGCTTGGTCCGCTCTTCGGGACTGACACCTGCGTAGACCGTGGGCAGTTCCACGTTCTCAAGGGCCGATGTCCGCGATAGCAGATTAAATTGCTGGAACACAAATCCCAGTTTCCGGTTCCGAATGCGCGCCAGTTCCGTTTTCGTCATCCCCGAAACATCGACGCCGTCCAAAAAGTACCGCCCTTTGGTCGGGCGGTCCAGGCATCCCAAAATATTCATGACGGTCGATTTGCCGGAGCCCGAAGGCCCCATGACCGCGACGAATTCACCCTCATACACCTCAAGCGACACCCCGCGAAGCGCCTGAACTTGAATTTCTCCCAGATCGTAGGTTTTAAATACGTTCTCGAGACGAATGACAGGCTTGCTGCCCGCCTCGGATTGATTCGGTTCGATTGCGATTGTGATTGGATCGGCCATCGGCGCGTCTCGTAGCCCAGGCTAGAACCTGCGCGGCACTCCGGCCGTGGCGCCTGCAGGGCCGCTTACGGGGCTGCGCGTTTGCGCAGTCGATGTCTTGCTCGCGGATTGACCGATGACCAGATCGTCGCCCGGGTTCACGTTTCCACTGATTAGCGCTGTGAACGTGAAGTCCGTGACGCCAAGAGAGACTTGCACAGGCTCCAGTTCTTTGTTGGGGAGCAGCTTCCAAACGATTGCGGAATCTTGCCGCCTGCTGTTTCCTCCCGCTCCGGCCGCTCCGGCCCCTCCGCCACCTTGACCTCCATTTGCCCCGCCCGCGCCGGAGCCGCCTTGCCCCCGGCGCCCACCGCCACCTGTCCCGCCTTGCCCAGCCTGTCCGTCTGCTGCCTGTCCAGCGGCGGAGCCAGTTGTTGTCGCAGCACTCCCCGAGTTGCCCGCGGCCGCGCCATCTCCAGCCGTACCTGCAATGCGCCCAGCCGCTGTGGCACGTGCAGGGTCCTGAATGCCGTATTGGGTGTAGAGAGCAGTGCGCTCGCTGTCCGTCAAATCCGGTTTGAACCGCAATGCGCCGTTGGGAATTTTGACAACGTCCTTGGCTTCCGAGACTGGAATGGATATGTAGGCGGTCATCCCGGGAAAGAGCTTCAAGTCGGGATTATCAAACGCGACCATCGTGTTGTAGGTCACCACGTTTTGAATCGTCGTGGCATTCATGCGCACTTGCGACACGGTTCCGCTAAAGGTTTCCCGCGGAAACGAATCCACCCGAAAGGTCGCCTGTTTCCCAACCTTAATGCGCCCTACGTCGGCCTCATCGGTGTTGGAATAAACGAGCATGTGTTTCAGGTCCTGCCCGATGCTAAAAAGATTGGGAGCCTGCAGACTGGCCGCCACCGGCTGGCCCACATTCACGGTGCGGTTGATCACCGTGCCATCGATGGGCGCGCGAATCGTGCAATAGCTCAGCTGCAATCTCGCGGTATCCACGGCCGACTTTTGGATGAGGACCTGCGCCTTGGCTTGATCTCGCTGGGCCACTGTGGACGCCAATTGTGACTCAGCCTGCTTCTCCTGGGCTACGGTAGCGTTCTCAGCCGCAACGGCTTCGTCGTAGGCGGCCTGCGCATCGTCATTCTGCTGGGCGGAGAATACGCCCTGGTCCGTCAATGACTTCGTGCGTTTCTGCGTGGTTCCCATATCAATGGTCGTGGCATGAGCCTTAGCAATGTTGGCTTTCATCGTCGCCACATTGGCCGTGGAAGTGCCGATCTGCGCTTCGAGATTCGCGACGTTTGCCACTGCATTCTGGTAAGACGCCTGGGCCTGAGCGAGGGCATTCTCGAACGGGACAGGATCGATTTGCGCGAGGACATCGCCCTTCTTTACTTGGGTATTAAAGTCCACGCTGACGGAAACCACGTTCCCCGAAACGACTGAACCCACGGGCACGGTATTGACCGGATTGATCGTCCCCGTCGCTTGCACGACCTGGGAGATGTCTCCGTGTTCCACTTTTGCGGTGAAGTATTGAGCGGTCGTGCGCGCGCCCACCGTGATGTAACTCACCCACAGCAAGAGCGCCACCGGAGGCGCGACGAGCAGTGCGCGGTGCATCATCGACCGCAGCCAAAGACCTTTGAGGATTTCACCGAACCGCGCCATTTTCCGAACTCTTTCCGAAGCAGAAGACCCCGTTCTCAGAATCTAGTCGTGGCCTTCCGAGGCCTGCCGCTGGCGCCGGTCCTCGTCGATCTGGCGCAATAGGTCTTCGAATTTCGGCCGCTGTTCCGGGGTCAGAATCTCCCGGATCCGTTCCCGGCCCTGTTGGCGGACCTGTTCGTACTCGGGATCGAGTTTTTGGTGCAACGACGCGTATCGGGAGCGCGTGTCATTCAGGATAGCCTGAATCTGGTTTTGTTGGTCCGAATTAAGGTTGAGGTCGCGGGTAAACATCGCCATCGTATGTCCAGGATTGTGGGCCAGAGTGGCCTGAGGCCGCGCGGCTTGGACACGCATGGTCACCAGGTAGGTGCCCACGCTGCCCAGCGCGACTCCCAGGACGAAGAGTACAAAAACGAGCAGGAATGCCTTGCGGCTGCCTTGATTAGTTTCCATTGTTCCTCTCAGCCAGGGACTGCAAAACTTCTTCATTGCTTACGGGATCCCCGGGCGGCTGCGGAAAATCGTTGGCGCTTAGTTCGGTGCGAATCGAGGCCGGCAAAACGATTCGGCGCGGAGCGAATTCCACCAGATAGACGGAAAGAACCAAAAGGAGCACGGCTGCCGTCAAAGACAACCGGGAAGCCAGAAATTCAAACGGAGCCCAGAACGCCGCAGGCGACTTCGCGCGCGCTTCTTCCTGGCGAATTCTTGCCATTGCGTTTGCCAGGAACGCACGGCTCGGTTCGCTGGCCGGTTCCCAGGCCTCGCGCAGCAGATTGCCCGCCAGCCGCGAATCCTCCAGCGCCGTGCGGCAATCCGCGCAGTGAGTCAGGTGGTCGTCCAGTTCGGTGTCCGGCGCCCCACCGAGGTAGTCCTCAAGTCGCGCCTCGAACTTTCGGCACCGCTGCGGAACTTTCGATTTGTTAAACACCTTTTATACTCCTTCCCTACCTGAGCCCTTCCCGTGGAGCCGGACGCTTTTGCATCCGCTTCCGGTACATTTCCACGAGGCGGCCTCGCGCCCGAAATAACCGTACCTTCACCGTGTTGACGTTCAGTCCCAAGACCTCTCCGATTTCCTCCACCGAGAACCCTTCCACTTCCTTCATCACCAGCATGAGCTGGTCCTTCTCCTCAAGTTCCCCCAGCAAGCGCTCCACGAGTTGGCGTTGTTCAATCCGCCGACTGGCATCTTCCCGGTGCAGGGCCCCGCCGTAGCCGTGCTCCGGCATGGATTCCAGCTTTCGCACTTGTTCTTCGCTCATGTCCGATTCGTACACCAGGCGCCGCACTTTCTTCTTTCTAAGGTAGTCCCAGCATTCGTTGACCGCGATCTTGTACAGCCAGGTACCGAATGCCGAACGCAGGTCGAAGCGCCGGATCGAAAAGTAAGCCTTGGCCAGCGCTTGCTGCGCCACATCCTCCACGTCTTCGCTGCCCCGCAAGATGCCCCCCACTACGGCCAGTACCCGATGCTGATGAATCCTGACCAATTCCTCATAGGCGCTCACGTCGCCATCCTGCGCGCGGCGGACCAAGGCTTTTTGCTTCTCCGCGGGCGTCAGGGCGTCTTTCTCGCTCGCGGCCTCCGTCGCGCGGAGGGCCTCTGAATTTGTGACGTTTGCCATGGCTTTCCGGTTACGGATTATTCCAGATCGCTCCGCTTTTTGCCCTTGCAGACACGGTAACTCTATGAAACAATGCCGACATGATCATCGGCGATAGGCTTCGCGCTCTGCGCGAAGACAAAAAGTTTTCCCAAGGGGACATCGAAAAGCGCACCGGACTGCTTCGCTGCTATATCTCGCGCGTGGAAAATGGCCATACGGTTCCGGCCATTGAAACGCTCGAGAAAATGGCTCGCGCTCTGGAAGTCCCTCTCTACCAACTCTTCTATGACGGAGAAGAACCCCCTGTGCTCCCCAACCTTCCGAAGCGCAAGAGCGCTGACGATATCATCTGGGGAAGCGCAGGGAAAGAGGCCCGTCTTTTGAGCAAGTTTCGCAGGCTTATGGGTCGCATTGAAGAAGACGACCGTAGGCTCCTGCTTTACATGGCTCAGAAGATGGCCACCCGCTAAGTCCGGCGGGCATCCGAACCTTTCGGATCGTTCTCCTCTGCCATACCGGCTTCGGGGCCCGAGCGGTATTACTTTCGGTGGTCTTTTCACGACCAAAGTAATACCACCCGGGCCGCAGCCAATCCACCCTTATCCAGCCCTGTTTCATTTCGGTACATATTCGGCCCGCTCTTCCTTCCTCTTGCTTCAGCCTTGCTCCAAATTTCTGTTCTCAATTCGGTTCCGTCGTGTTTTGAATCCAAGTCTCAAATCACTTCCGTTTTGTCTTGAAATTCAAATCTAAAATTTGAAATCTCCTCTCCCTACTCCCACTCAATCGTGCTCGGCGGCTTCGAGCTAATGTCATACACCACCCGGTTAATGTCACTCACCTCGTTGACAATTCTGGTCGAAATGCGTTCCAGGACTTCCGCCGGCAGGCGCGCCCAGTCCGCCGTCATCGCGTCTTCTGATTCCACGACGCGCACGGCCACGGTAAATCCATAGCTTCGCTCATCGCCCATCACGCCTACGCTCCGAACCGGAAGCAAGACTGCAAACGCCTGCCACACTTTTTCGTAGAGCCCGGCGCGGCGAATCTCTTCGACCACGATCGCGTCCGCCTCCCGCAGCGGCGCGAGGCGCTCCTCCGTCACTTCGCCCAAAAGCCGTACAGCCAGGCCTGGCCCGGGAAACGGGTGCTTGGTGAGCATCTCTTCCGGAAGACCCAGCTCACGGCCGATGCTTCGGACTTCGTCTTTGAACAGTTCGCGCAGAGGCTCGATCAGAGCAAACGGCAGGTCCTTGGGAAGCCCTCCTACATTATGATGCGTCTTGATCGTCTGCGAGGGGCCTCGCACGGCCACTGATTCGATCACGTCCGGATAGAGCGTCCCCTGAACCAGGAAACCGGCGCGGTCCGGGCCGGTGGCTAATTGGCGGGCCTGTTCGTCAAACACGGCGATGAATTCCCCGCCGATCCGCTTCCGCTTGTCCTCCGGTTCCACTACACCTTTTAGACGCGCCAGGAAGCGTTCCGACGCGTCGACGCCGATGACCTGAAGGTCCATGCGGTCGCGCAGCAATTCGAGCGTCTCGCGGAATTCGTTCTTCCGCAGCAGGCCGTTGTTCACGAAAATATTCGTGAGGCGGTCGCCAATGGCGCGATGCACGATGACCGCGGCCACTGCGGAATCCACGCCGCCGCTCAACGCGCAAATCGCGCGGCCATCGCCGACTTGCTTCCGAATCGATTCCACGGTCTCGGCGATGAATGCCGCGCCGCTCCACAGCGGCTGCGCATGGCAAATATCGAATACAAAATTGCGAAGGATTTCCGAGCCGCAATCGGTGTGTCGCACTTCCGGGTGGAATTGCACGGCATACAATTTCCGCGCCGGATCTTCGGCGGCGGACACGGCGTTGCCCGTTTCTCCGGTCACGTGAAAGCCCGCCGGCAGCGCGCGCACGTGATCGCCGTGGCTGTTCCAGATGCGCAGCTTCTTCGGCAAGCCTGCGAATAGCGCCGAGCCATCCTTCACGAGCAGTTCCGTCCGGCCGTACTCTCTGCGATCCGCGCGTTCGACGCGCCCACCCAGGTTGTGCGTCATCCACTGCAAGCCGTAGCAGATGCCCAGAACTGGCAGCCCCATGGACAAAATGCCGGTGTCGCAGGGCGGCGCGCCGGCGTCATACACGGAATTCGGCCCGCCGGAGAGGACGATCCCCACAGGCTCGAACTTGCGAATCTGCTCGATCGCAGCCGTGCACGGCAGGATCGCGCTGAACACCTGCTGCTCGCGGATTCGCCGGGCGATCAACTGCGTGTACTGCCCGCCGAAATCCAGTACGACAATGCCGCCGCGCTCGCTCATTCTTTCCTCACCGGGCCGGACCTTCGTTCCCGCATTTCACTGAAACCACTTCTTCAATCCAATTTCGCATCAGCCCACGACCAAGTTGACGAGCTTGTCCGGCACTGTCACTCTCTTGATTACGCGGTGGCCGTCCAGAAGTTGCGCGATTTTCGGATCGGCCAGCACGTGTTCCGCCAAAGCTTCCTTGTCGAGCCCTGCCTCGACAAGCATTCTCCCCTTCACCCGGCCGTTCACTTGCACTACGATTTCCACCCGGTCTTCCGCGGCAAGTTCCGGAACGAACTTCGGCCACGCGGCATGCGCCAGCGTGTCCTGCGTGTGGCCGAGAATTTCCCAAAGCTCTTCGGCGAGATGCGGCACCATGGGATTGAGCATCATGATCAGCAGCTCGAAAACTTCTTTCGCGATTTCGGGGCGCACTCCCTCTTCGAGCGGCTCGTGCACATGAATTTCGTTGACCAGTTCCATCAGCAGTGCCGTGACGCTATTGAAATGCCAGCGCGTCTCGAAATCGTGCGTCACGCGCCGCAGCACTTGGTGCGCCTTGCGCAGTAGAGCTTTTTCCTTCGGCGTCGCCGAAGCGAGAGAGGCCGCAGCCCCGCTTCCCGTTTGCACCTGGCTCAGCCATTCAGCGTGCTTGAACACCAGCCGGTACACGCGCTGCAGGAACCGCGCGCAGCCTTCGATCGCCTGCTCGCTCCATTCCAGATCTTTTTCCGGCGGCGCCGCGAACAGCGTGTACAGGCGCCCTGTATCGCAGCCATATTGCTGCGCCATTTCTTCTGCGCCGACTACGTTGCCCTTCGATTTCGACATCGCCATTCCGCCCTTGAGCACCATGCCTTGCGTAAAGAGCCTGTCCACCGGCTCGTTGTGGTTTACCAGCCCGAGATCGCGCATCACCTTGCAGAAAAACCGCGTGTACAGCAGATGCAGGATCGCATGAGTGATCCCGCCAATATACTGGTCCACGGGCAGCCAATAGCGGACCAGCGCCGGATCGAACGGGGCCTTGTCGTTATGCGGGTCGGCATAGCGATAGAAATACCAGGACGAATCGATAAAGGTGTCCATCGTGTCCGTCTCGCGCCGCGCCGCGCCGCCGCATTTCGGGCACTTCACATTCACGAATTCCGGCACGCTCGCCAGCGGGGACTCGCCCAGGCCGGAAAATTTCGCCATTGGTGGAAGCACCACGGGCAAATCCTTGTCGGGAACCGGGACCATCCCGCACTTCTCGCAGTACAGCGCGGGAATCGGCGTGCCCCAGTAGCGCTGCCGCGAAATGCCCCAATCCTTCAGCCGGAAAATAATTTCGCCTTTGCCAAATCCGCGCGCCTCGGCGTCTGCGGACATTTTCTCGATCGCTTTGTCCGAAGCGAGACCCGAGTACGGTCCCGAATCCACGAGCTTGCCGTATTCGATGAACGCCGCGTCGAGCCTCTCCGGCGTCAGCCGATTTCCTTCGCTCGGCTGAATCACGATCGGGATCGCCAACCCGTACTTGGTCGCAAATTCAAAGTCGCGCTCGTCATGCGCCGGAACGCACATCACCGCGCCCGTGCCGTATTCCATCAACACGAAATTCCCGACCCAGATTGGAATTTTTTCGCCGTTGAATGGATTGCGCGCGTATCGCCCCGTAAAAAATCCTTCTTTTTCCGCCGTCGCGATGTCGGCCGCGCGCGTCAGCCTCCGGCGCAATATCTGTAATTTTTCTTCGATCTCGGCGCGGCCTTCCACGCCTTCGACAAGCTTGGCCAGCAGGGGATGCTCCGGCGCGAGGATCAGCCCGGACGCGCCATAGATCGTGTCGACGCGCGTCGTAAACACTTCGATCGAAGTGCCGGAAAATCCTTCCACCGCGAATCGCACACGCGTGCCGCGCGACTTCCCGATCCAGTTGCGCTGCATCGTAAGGACCCGCTCGGGCCATCCGCCTTCGAGTTGTTGCAAATCGTCCAGCAGTTCATCGGCATATTGCGTGATGCGCAGAAACCACTGCTCGATCTCCTTAGGTTCGACCGGCGTATCCTCGTGCCTCCAGCAACATCCGTTGATGACCTGCTCGTTCGCCAGGACGGTCGCGCATTTCGGGCACCAGTTCACGCGGCTGCGCTTGCGGTAGGCGATTCCCTTTTCCAGCATGCGCAGAAAAAACCACTGGTTCCAGCGGTAGTATTCCGGCTCGCAGGTGGAAACTTCCCGCCGCCAGTCATAACTGAATCCGAACCGATGCATGACCCGCTTGAACGATTCGATATTGGTGTTCGTCCATTCGCGCGGATGAATCCCTCGTTGGATCGCGGCGTTTTCCGCCGGCAGGCCGAAGGCGTCCCATCCCATCGGGTGGATGACGTGAAATCCTCGCATGCGCCTGAACCGCGCGATCGCGTCGCCGATCGTGTAATTGCGCATGTGCCCCATGTGCATTGTGCCCGAGGGATACGGCAGCATCTCGAGGACGTAGTACTTTGGCTTCGACGGATCCGCGTCCGCCTCGAACGCACGGTCCGCGTTCCAGCGCGCCTGCCATTTCTTCTCAATTGCCTGTGGATCGTATTCCGCCACGGTATCTTTCGAGCCTCCGCACGATCTGCACAACCTGAAGGTTGTGCGCTACATCTCACCGTTTCGTTTTTTTCGTTTTCTTTTTCTTTCTCTGTGTACTCCGTGTTGAAGCCTTTGCTTTTTTCTTGGACTTCAACATCGAGAACCCATTCTCCGCCTTGGGCGCCTGCCGTACGCTCACCCCCACCAATTCCCAAAGCGCGCGCACATTGCGCCGATCGTCCCCCGGCCGGTCAATGGGAGTCTCCAGAATGAACGCGCGCCCCGGCAATCCCTGCAATCCGGGACCGAGCCGCGCGTGATTCAGAATCCTGCCAAACGCCGCAAGGCCAATCTTCCCGCGCCCGATATGCTCGTGCCGGTCGACGCGCGACCCCAGCGGCGTTTTCGAATCGTTGACATGCAGCACGTACACTCGACCCAGCCCGATCGTTCGATCTACCGTGGCAAGAGTCGTCTCAAGCCCCTCTTCCGTCGTGATGTCATACCCGGCTTCGAGCGTGTGCGCCGTGTCGAGGCACACTCCCATCGGCAAGTCTGCGGTCTGATCCAGGATCGCCCTGATCTCTTCAAACCGCGCGCCCACCGCCGAGCCCATTCCAGACGTATTTTCGACGAGGATTCGCAGCGCGCCGAGTTTCATTCCCTTTGCCGCATGGCGCATGCCTTGCGCGATTTCGGAAATGGCCTGTTCCCTGTCGGTCCCGAGGCCGGAACCCGGATGCGCAACGAGGAAATCCGCGCCCAGCGATACTGCGCGGACCAGTTCATCGTGAAACGCCTGGATCGACCTCGTGCGCATCACTCGATCGGGCGACGCGAGATTGATCAGATAGTTGTCGTGAATCACCAGCGGACCGAGGCCCAGTTCCGCGCGGCGCGCCCGGAACCTCGCCGCATCGGCCTCCGCAATGCGCGAGCCACCGCGCGGCCACATCCGCGGGCTCGAAGAGAAAATCTGCAGCGCGTTGGCGCCAAGCTTCGCGGCGGAATCGAGCGCCCCAGCAATGTCTCCTGCAATCGAAGTGTGAATGCCGATGCGGAAGCTGCCATCCTGCCAGGCAGGCGGCTCGGGAATCGGTTCTGGTTCGGGACGATATTCGTCGCTTACGTCGTAGGCGGGTTCCGCGCCAATCAATGGGTCAGCCATTCCCTCAGTAAACCTTGGGGTGAGTAGTAAGCTGACTATTCTATCGGATGCATGCTCTAGCGGCAATCACATCCCGCGTTAGGTGACTTTCGACATAGGCAGCACGTATACGTTGAATTGACAACAGGGCTGAGGTCCTCGGATCATACAGCCCTATTGGGGGAGTTTGGAGAAACTGCACTCAAATTATGGGGTATATACGCATCAATTACATTCTCTTGTTCGATTAAGGTATGCTTACTTTACTAGCTACATCAAAAAGACAAGAAGGTTGGGTTTCTGAATTGCAGAGAAGAGTATCCATGATTTTGAGCGGCTGGTTCCTTGTCCTCTCCTCCGTTGCGTTGGCGAGGGCGTTGTCTGGTAGTGACACCTCTGAACCCCTACGGTACCACCTCGCATCACGCGAATTGGTCGAATCCCGTCTCAAAAAATATGCGGGTACCGATAGGGAGCGTGAGAGGACGCTCAAGCAATTGTTTATCGAGGCGGGCTGCGACAACCAGCACCTTAGCGAACAGGTGGTTAGCGGGGCCGGACAGCCGAATATCATCTGTGTGCTCCCCGGAAGCTCTGACAGGGTCTTGATAGTCGGAGCGCACTTTGACCACGTCGATGCGGGTAACGGAGTTGTGGACAATTGGAGCGGCGCCTCGCTGCTCCCTTCCCTATTCGAGGCGGTAAAAGGTGAGTCACGAATGCACTCCTATATTTTCGTTGCATTCACCGACGAGGAGAAGGGTGAAATTGGCTCTCGATTTTATGCTCAGCATATGACAAAGGATCAGGTTGCCGTAACCGATGCCATGGTAAATATGGACACACTGGGCCTCGCGCCCACGGAAATTTGGCTAAGTCATTCTGACAAGGCATTGTCTGGGGCCCTTGTTTATATTTCGAGTCAATTGAAGCTGCCTGTGACAGGTGTTGACGTGGATCAGGTTGGCAGCGCGGATTCGGTGCAGTTTTCAGCACGCAAGATTCCGGCCATAACTATTCATTCGCTTACGCAAGAAACCTGGAACGCACGAATCCTCCATACCCCCAAAGACAAACTCTCGGCGATAAAGCTGGACGACTACCACCAGACATACTCGCTAGTCGCCGCCTATATCGCATTCCTAGACAGGATCCTCCCAATTCAACCTACCTCGAATAATCATTAGAAAAAGATGGCCTGCTAATCAAGTCCAAGCTTCCCACCTGTCAGGATTGAATTTGGATCAGCTTGTCGTTTTTCGTGTTCGTAGTTGGAGGCGGAGCGTTCCATCGTGTAGGCCGAGCCGCGCGCGACCGAAGGCGGTTCATCATGAGCCCGATCTTCACCGAGCTGCCGACAAAGTGATCGATTTTCACGGGACCGGCCACCTTCATCCCACGAACCCAATGCAAGCCGCTACTGGCGGCGCATCCGCACTGGGAACAGTCCGGCGAGCCACCGAAAACGCAGGGTTCGACGCGCGTTTCAAAATCCGCTGAATAATTGGCGGACATCTTCGCAAACAGGCAATCATCAGGATTCTTCGGCGGGTGCAGAAACGCGTTGGCAAGGCCATCATTGAAAAGAAGCTTCGGGTACCGCTTGGCCAGAGACGGCAATTCCCGCGCCAGCGTCTCACGGTCCGCCGGGGCCAGTGTTTCCGGGCTTTGCTCCCCGATTTGAGGAGTGTAGACGCTCACCCAGATGCAATTCGTTTCGGCGCGCGCGCTCCAGAACTTCACGTACTCTTCGAGATAGCCCGCGCGCTCGAGCATCGGCCGCGTGATCACCCAGTGGATGTTGACCTCGCGGCCTTCGATATTCTTGAGAATGCGTTCGTAGGTCGCCGGCTTGCGCCGGATGTCGTGGTGCTCCGGCAGCCCATCCACGGAAATCGCCACTCGGACTCGGGGTAGGCTCATCCACTCCGCCGGAACGGGAAGCACGCCGCTCGTCACCACGAGCGCGAATACTTCCATCCGGGAGAGCTCCGGAAGTATCCGGCTAAGCTCGCGGTGCCGGACCATCGGTTCCCCGCCGACCAGAGAAACGTGGAGGGGCTTGTGCTTGCTCACCAGCCGCAAAACGCCTTCCACCAGCTTATCCCCGCGCAGGTCGCTCAATTCGCTTAGCGTGACCCCGCCGCCCAGATGCGATTCGCCGTAGGCATAACACCCGGGACAGCTTAGCGGGCACTCCCGCGTGATCTCGATCGACAGCATGGGGACCCTGCCGGCGAGGATTCTTCCCCAGGCGGCCAGAACTTCCCGCGGGCGAAGGCTTGGGTTCGGGACGGTCGAATTCATACGCGCTTTGATGCTGTCAGGATGCGCTGGGCTGCATTTATTTTTTAAGTTCTATCAATAGCGCTAAGCCTTAGCGCCCGTGTTATATCAGCCCATCCCGAAACCGCCCGTCTGGCAGGGCGCGCCCTGTTCCACTCTGGAATTGTCAGTCGCCGCCCCTGGCGAACTTTTCATTCATGGTTTCTGCTCCGTGTCTCCATCTCTCTGTGGCAGAATCGTTGGCTCGCGATGTTACGCCGCCTCAATTACCGCTTACTGATTCCCTTGCTTCTGATCGTCGTCTCGGCCACTGTCCAGATCATGCGGGAGCGCCGCCCTTCCTTTTTGCGGCCGGGCCTGCGTCTTTACGCGTTTGTGGGCAACGCGGGTGACGGTACCGTGTCCGTCGTCGACCTGATTCGCGTCAGCAGGATTGCCACGATCGCCGTCGGTCCTTCTCCCTCCGGCCTGCGGGCGCATCCGAAATTCAATCAGGTTTGGGGAGTCTCGACGGAGGGGGGCTACGCGTTCGCCATCGACTCAGCCACCGGCCAGGTTCTGGCCCGCATTCCCGTCGGACAGTCGCCTTTTGCTTTGGATTTTTCGCCGGACGGAAACCGCGCCTATGTGGCCGCTTCGGGCTCGGCAACGCTCGTGGCCATTGATTGCCGGACGGGACAGATTGTCGCGCGCGCACGCACCGGAAAGCGTCCCTGGCTGGCGCGAGTGACGCACGACGGCAAGCAAATCATCGTCCCAAACCGCGAAGACTCCACCGTGCAAATTTTCGATGCTGCAACGCTCGCTTCGCTGGCCACGATCTCGGTCGCCTCTCACCCCGAGCAAGTCGTAATCATGCCGGACAATTCCGTCGCATTCGTTTCCGCCACCGGCTCGAATGAGGTCTCCGCGGTGGATCTAAAGCGGCACGTCCTGGTTGCGAATTTGCAATTGACCGGCGCGCCTGCCGCGATGCTGCTGAAGCCGGACGGCGGAGAACTCTACGTGAACGTTCCCACCTCGCATGGCCTGGAAATCGTCGACACCTGGAGGACTGAAATTTCGGAGTCGATGGTTCTAGGCTCTGCTCCAACCGACGGAACCATGACCTCGGACGCTTCCATCGTGTACGTCACCGACGCCGCCGCCAACGACGTCACACCCATTGAAATGGCTACGAGGCATCTCTTGCCCCAAATTCCGACCGGCAGCCACCCCGGTCCTTGCGCCCTCGATCCGAGCGGCGACCTGCTCCTAGTCGCCAACGAAGAATCCGCCGACCTCGCCGTGATTCGCGTGCGCACGCAGAGCCTCATCACCATGATCCCGGTGGGCATGCGCCCGAGTTCTCTGGCGATCAAATTGTTTTAGGGCGGAAACCCGGGAACGCCAATCGGGAGATTGGCGTTCCCAGGAAACTTCTCCGGATGGTTTGTTGCCCTGACGGGGAGTCTTGTTTTTTCGATCCCATCCGCAATCAAATATCCTCTGAAATTTGGATCAGGGGTAGAGAAGGAAAAGAAAAACGGCTGGCAGCGTTCGCTGCCAGCCGTTTACGTGAGAATGCAGTCTGCAGTTGCAGTTACCTGTGGCCTCCCCCGTGGGACCCGCCGCCACCGCCGCCGTGGAAACCGCCGCCACCACCGCCGTGGTAGCCGCCGCCACTGCCGCCATGGAACCCACCTCCCCCACCGCCGTGGTAGCCTCCGCCATTGCCGCCGCCCCGAAACCCGTTACCGCCGCGGAAGCCACCACCATTGAATCCTCCGCCGCCGTGGAAGCCCTGGTTCCCGCGGAATCCACCACCGCCATGCCACCCGCCTCCGCCACCAAATCCGCCGCGACCGTAGTATCCGCCTCGTCCTCCATAGAAACCTCGACCACCGTAGCCGCCCCATCCGCCATAGTAGCCGCGCCCGTAGAAGCCATGGAACCATGGACCCGCGCCTATAAACACGCCGCCCTCAAAATAATCTGGACCGTAGTAGCCATAAGGTGCGCACGCGTAGGGCGGATAGTCATAGTAGCCATACGCGCATACTGGAGGCGGCCCAACGTAGGCTGGGCCAAATTGAACTGCGACTTGCGCATGGGCAGTCCCTGCCCCTGCCACCACCATAAAAAGCCCGACCAATACAGCATACTTTAGATATCTCATATCGAGGCCTCCTCGATCGAACAGCGGCGGTTCCTAATTTCCTGTGCCGCGCCTTCCTACTCAATCTGACGCCCTTTGAAGTGCAATGGGTGTGCCATTGTCGGATGGGAAAGAGTGAAATATAACTCATTAAGAATCAGTTGATTGCGAGCCTCTGACGGAAGGCTGCTAGACGGGAACGAGCGAAGCATGGCTGTATTCCACCACCCTCGCTGATTTTCAACCACTGAAACGGAGATTAGAGTCGTTGCACGAACACGGTCCAGCAAGTCTGCGCTAACCCACGGGCCATGCGCAATTTTCCTCGCCGAGCTGGATTTCCAGCATCCCTTCACCGGGGAGCAGGTCCATGGGCAGGCCGCCTTCCCAGAGCGCCACCCCGAGCGAAACGGATTTTCGATTCGCGAGGAAGAACATTTCTTTCGCGACCGACACTTCCAGTATGCGGTCGAACGCGACTCTCACGACTTCGTCCGGTCCCAGCAGGCAAAGATCGCGCGACTCGACCAGATAGCCCGTCACGTGTCCTCCCTCAAAGCGGACGACAACGCGCAATTCCTGCTCGGCGCGAAACGTGATCCGGAATTCGGCGTCGCGAAGTTCCTTCAGCGCTTCAGAAAAAACGTCCACGCGAAGGTGAAACCGCTTTTCATCGAAGCCATATCGGATTTCGTGAAGCAGCATCAAGCGGCCGTGCATGGCGCTGCTGCGGCGGTCGGCGGAATACAACCCCGCGCCCATCCATTCAAAGTAGGTCGATTCGCGCCCGTCCACTTTCACGTTGAGATACGCCGTCGGCGGCAAAACGAGCGCGGGCACGGGCTGCCGCTTGATCGGCTCGGCCAGGACGTCCGGCGCTTCGGCGCCCAGCGAGCGATACACTTCGGTTAATAGTTTTCTGTAAAACGCGTCAAACTCCGCGTCATTGGCCGAACTGTGCTCCGGGCCATACCACCAGCACCAGTCGCTGCCTTCCGCCGCGAGCAGCGCTTCATACGAAATCAGGAGTTGCGTCGCGGTCGGCGCCTTCGGAAATCCGCTGCGCCGCATTGTCCGCCTGCTGCGTATAAAAATCGCGCGCGCGTCGAAGATGTTCCCACGCCGTCACGTCTTCGCCCGAGCCAATCCACACGTCGAAATTGGCGTTGATCCAGGACGCCGGGAAAATTCCGTTGTTCCGCGGAATTTCTCCGGCGGCCGCGGCGGCTTCGCTCGCCGTCAGCGCTTGAATGTCCGGATCGTTGTCGATTCTCCTGTAAAACTGCCGCAGGAACTCGCGGCCATTGCCGCGGAAATATTCCCAGGCATTTTCTCCGTCCAGGATCAAGGAAACGGTCAGCGGCCGCCCGATGTGCACGCGTTCCCCAATCGCGCGAATGCGCTGGTAGAAGATCCTCGGCCGCCGCATTCGTATCCATCCGGCTGTAGACGAAGCCCACCAGGTCCGACAAATAATGGTCGCGAAAAAATCCGACCATTTCCCTGCCGCCCACGCGCACGCGCAGCGGCGAATACAGTTTGTCCGCATTGTCCGGCACGCCGGCGCCGTCGCGTCCAAACCCGGCGCCCAGCGTCCGCCCCAGGACGCCTTCATCGGTGGCAAACCACTTGAATCCCAGATCGGCCGCAATGGACAGCGCTTCATCCGATACGGATCCCTCCGAGGGCCACAGCCCATCCGGCGCCTTGCCGAAAACTCGCTCGTGATAGCGGCGCGCGCGCGACGAGTTGTTCGCGGGCATCTTCCGGGTGGCGGAACGCGGGCGCGGGCAAAGGCGTCCCGGGATTCGACACGCGCGCGATATCGGTGTCGCACAGCAGCGGAAGAATCGGGTGATAAAAAGGCGTCGCTGAAATTTCGATTTGTCCGGCGGCAGCGGCTTTCCGGTATTCGGGCAGGACTCGCCCGAGAAGCTCAATCTGCTTTTCGCGAAGCTGCTGCTTGTCCTGTTCCGTGAAATCGGCTCCCTTCCGGGCCAGCGCCGACACGACGGGATCGCTCGCCAGATATTCCTCATCCATCCAGGCAAGTTGAGAAAGGACTTGAAGGTCGCGCCAGTCGCGCTCACCGAACGTTTGCGTGGCGCGTGTCGCTGCCCTGCGAGCTCACCCACTGGTGAAGCTCGATATATCGCGGCCAGCGCGCCAGAAGATTGTCGTAATTCAACTGAAAGGCGCGCTGCATGATTTCGGATTTATCTTCGGGCGTCAGATTCGCGACCGGGCGAAACGCGGCGGTGAACCACGGCTCATCAAATTTTCCGCTGGCGTATTCCTCCAGTTGCATCCCCAGCGAAGGCACCACATTGAATGTGGCATGCACGCGCGGAAATTCCTCGATCACGCGGACCATGCCCCAGTAGTCCTTGAGCGCGTGCAGGCGCGTCCACGGCAGCACGTAACGCCCGGTGGAAGGATCGCGATATTGCGGCTGGTGCATGTGCCACAAGATCATCAGGTGAACGCGATTCATCGGAGGCCGCTCCATTTTCGATCCGCGCGGCTGCGCATTGAAAAGCGCAACCATCCTGCGCACCTCGCTTCGTGCGCATCGCGAGCGTGCTAGAATGACGCCTCCGAACGATGCGCCTAATTGACCGGTACATTTGCCGCCAAGTGTTTTCCCACGCCTTCCTGGGACTGGGCATATTCACGTTTGTATTTTTCGTGCCGCAACTGGTGCGCCTGATGGACTTGGTGGTGCGCCACCCGGGATCCTGGTCCACCATCGGCATCCTGTTCCTTTCGACATTTCCCGACATCCTCATCTTCACGCTGCCGATGGGCGTTCTGGTCGGCGTGCTCATCGCGCTCGGGCGGTTGTCGGCCGACAGCGAACTGATCGCCATGAGCGCGCTCGGCATGGGACGCCGCCGCTTGCTGGTTCCGGTCGGAATTCTGGCTGTCGGCGCGACTGCGATCACTTTCGCTCATGACTCTCTGGCTCGGCCCTCTTTCGGTGCGCACCTTCCGGACGCTGGAAGACCGCTTGCGCGCCGGGCAGGCTTCCTATCAGGTCGCGCCGCGCGTCTTCGATGAACGATTCCCCCGAATGGTCCTCTACGTAAACGACATCGACTCCGCCGCCACACGTTGGAAGGGGGTCTTCCTGGCCGGCACCGACAAGGGACGTCTCGCGCCTGACATTGGCCGAGGAAGCGATTGTAATTGCCGACCGCAACGAGGGCAAGCTGGAGTTACACCTGCGTAACGGAAGCGTTCACGAGTTCACACCCTCCGATCCGGGACACTACTCCCTTTCCGCCTTTGGACAGCGCGACTTGCCGGTGGATGTCAAATCGGCCGAAGGCGATCACGTTTCAGAGCCGGGCATTCCCGGCCGAACCATGAGCGCCTTATGGCGCGAGCGCCGAAACCGCAGCGCGAAGCCAGCGTGGAAATTCAGCGCCGCCTTTCTTTTCCCTTTGCGTGCATTTCGTTTGCGCTTGCTGGCCATGCCGATCGGCGCGCGCCCCCGGCGTGGAGGCCGCGCCGCCGGCTTCCTGATCACACTTCTCTTGATCACCGGCTATTACCTGATGTTCACGATTGGAACCGGACTCGCGCGCCAGGGAACAATTCCTATTTGGGTCGGCATCTGGTCGGCGAACGTAATTACGGCGGGCTGGGACTGTTTCTCCTGCCGCGCCTGGAGCGCATGCCGGGCAGCAGCCGGACAGACGCCGCCTTGGCATGGGTACGGCGTTGGCGAGTCTGGAAGATCTTTTCTCGACGAAGAGCAGCCCGTTCCGCCGGCTCCGAACGGCTCATCCGCAGCGAGCAGGATTTTTGCCAGAAGAAAAGGCCGGACCGGGATCCCTCAGCTCCTGGACGTGTATCTCCTTGCGCAGCTTCGTCTATTACTTCGTTCTGCTGACGGTCGGATTTATTTTGCTCTTCGAGGTCTTCACATTTTTTGAGTTGCTGGACGATTTCGCGCAACATCGCACCGGCCTCGTCGAAGTCACTCAATATTTTCTCTTTCTCGCCTGCTATCTCTTCTACCAGCTCGCGCCTCTGGCCGCGCTCGTCTCCGTGCTGGTCACCCTCGGAGTAATGACAAAAAACAACGAGCTCGTGGCATTCAAGGCCAGCGGCCTCAGCTTGTACCGTATCGCGCTGCCGCTACTGCTGGCCGGCATATTTCTCGCCGCCAGTCTCGTCATTCTGGACGATACCTATCTGCCCTACGCCAATCAGCGCCAGGACGCCCTTCGCAATCAAATCAAGGGCCGCCCGGCGCAAACCTACTACCAGCCCAGCCGGCAGTGGATCTTCGGCGAAAGCTCGAAGATCTACAACTACGAGCTGTTCGATCCCGACCGTGAATTGTTCGGAGGCTTGAATGTCTTCGAGCTGAACCCGGCCACGTTTGAAATCCGCCGCCGCATTTACGCAGCTCGCGCTCACTGGGACAGCCAGCAGGGGCTCTGGATTCTCGAATCCGGGTGGATTCGGGATTTCGATCATGGCCAGGTGACCCGCTACACGCCATTCCTGGCCAACGCATTGAATGAATTGAGTGAGCCACCCTCTTATTTCAACCGGGAAGTCCGACAGTCGTATCAGATGACCTGGTGGGAGCTCAAACGCTACATCAGCGATCTGCACCAGGCCGGGTTCGACGTCGCGCGCCTTTCCGTGCAACTGCAAAAGAAGCTTTCCTTTCCCCTGGTCGCCCCGATCATCATCCTTTTGGCGATCCCTTTTTCGATTCTCGTCGGGACGCGCGGCGCCGTCGGCGGTTTGGCCCTGGGTGTGGGAATCGCCATTGTGTATTGGGCCGCGTCAGCGCTCACGGAAGCGATGGGCGCGGTCGGGCAATTGCCCCCGCTTCTGGCCGCGTGGGCGCCGGACACTGTCTTCGGTTTCCTCGGATTGTATTTCTTCTTGAAAATGCCGACGTGAGGATGTGATTCGTGAGTTGTAATTCGTAGGAGATCCCGCTTGGCCTTGCACTTACTCCTCCAGTGTTTCTTGAACTCTTACTTGACGATGAAAAAAATTCAATTGGCGGCTAGACAGATTCGGAGACTACATTTGAATCTGGCAAAGGAATCAAAAATGGCTCAAAACCAAATCTCATGTAACACTTAAATACGAAAGAAATCGGTCGCAACCAATGACAAGCCATTTCTGTGCAATGATGCCTCGGAAATTCTGCCGTAATAATATTCTGGTCGGCGAGCCGACCGTAGCAAGAGTTGAAACCCAGGAACGCCAATCTCCTGATTGGCGTCCCGATTCAAGCCATCCAAAAAATTGACGCTCCCGGGCGGCATCCTCACTTCATTTCTTGCCCTTCTTTTTTCCACGCGATTTCTTCGCTGCGCGCTCTTCGATCACGGCCTGGGCCGCCGCCAGCCGCGCAATCGGCACGCGGAACGGCGAAGCGCTGACGTAGTCCATCTCCACTTCGTGGCAAAACTTGACGCTGGCCGCGTCTCCGCCGTGTTCCCCGCAGATTCCAATTTCCAATTTCGGACGAACGGATCGCCCTCGCTCGATCCCCCAACGGATCAGCATTCCGACGCCGTGCGCGTCCAGCGTCTGAAACGGATCGTCTGAAAAAATCGCGGCCTTCTTCTCGTCCACATATTCCGGCAGGAACCGCCCCGCATCATCCCGGGAGAGTCCCATTCCCATTTGCGTCAGATCGTTGGTCCCAAAGGAAAAGAATTCCGCCACCTCGGCGATCTCGTCGGCCAGCAAAGCCGCTCGAGGAATTTCGATCATGGTTCCGACCAAATAATGAAGCTTTACTTTCGTTTCCCGAAGGACCTGTTGAGCGACTTCATTGGTTCTGTCGGTTAAGATCTGAAGCTCTTTCCGATCCATAACCAATGGGATCATGATCTCAGGTATAACTTTAATTCCCTTCTTTTGACATTCCACCGCCGCCTCGATAATCGCTCGCACCTGCATTTCAAGTATTTCTGGATAGGTGATGGCCAGGCGGCAGCCGCGGTGGCCGAGCATGGGATTGGCTTCATGTAATTGTTCAACGCGCCGCACGATCACTTCGACGTCGACGCCGATCTTCTCCGCGAGTTCCCGTTGCTTCTCGGGCTCGTGCGGAACGAACTCGTGAAGCGGAGGATCGATCAGGCGGATCGTGACGGGAAATCCGTCCATAACCTTAAAGATGCCGATGAAGTCGCGCCGCTGGTATGGCAAAAGCTTGTCGAGGGCTTTCTTCCTTGCGAGCGAAGAATCGGCAATGATCATTTCCTGGATCGCGAGCTGCCTCTCGATGCTCTTCTCGGGATATTCAAAATCCTTGAAGAACATGTGTTCGGTGCGGACCAGTCCGATTCCCTCGGCGCCCATCTCCAGGGCTTTTTGCGCGTCGTGCGGGGTGTCGGCATTCGTCCGCACATGAAGCTTCCGAATGGAGTCAGCCCAGCCCATCAAAGTGGAAAATGCTTCGGGCAATTCGGGAGTGGAAAGCTTTACTTGCCCCTGGTAGACGACTCCGTCGTTTCCGTCGAGCGTAATCCAATCCCCCTGGTGAATTGTTTTCCCGTTGGCCTGGGCGGTCTTGGTTCCGTAGTCAATGTCGAGCTGCTCGCACCCCACGATGCAGCATTTGCCCCAGCCTCGAGCGACAACGGCAGCGTGGCTCGTCTTGCCTCCAGTAGCAGTGAGGATCCCCTGGGCGACGAACATTCCGCCAACGTCCTCGGGGCTTGTTTCGCGGCGGACCAGGATAACCTTCTCCCCGCCGTGGACCATGGTCTCGGCCTCTTCCGCACTGAAAACGGCTTTCCCTACCGCGGCTCCCGGCACGGCGTTAATTCCGGCGGCGACTTTTCGCTTGGCAAGGTCCGCTCGCGCTGTCGACGGGTCGACAATCGGATAAAATAATCGGTCGATGTCTTCCGGCTTGATGCGCTCGATCGCCTCCTCCTTGGTAATGAGGCCTTCCTTGGCCATGTCCACCGCGATCTCAAAGGTCGCCGCAGGGGTGCGCTTTCCCACGCGCGTTTGAAGCATGTACAGCGTTCCTTCCTCCACGGTGAATTCCATGTCCTGCATATCGCGATAATGCTTTTCGAGCAGTTGACGCACTTTTTCGAGCTGCTTGTACACTTTCGGCATTCGCATCGCCATCTCGTTCAAGTGCATCGGCGTCCGGATGCCTGCCACTACGTCTTCACCCTGCGCGTTGATCAGGAAATCCCCATAGAAAATCTTCTCGCCGGTCGAAGGGTCGCGCGTAAAGCAAACGCCCGTGCCCGAATTGTCTCCCGTGTTCCCGAAGACCATTTGCACGACGTTGACGGCCGTCCCCAGTAGTCCGGTGATCCGCTCCACGCGGCGATAGGTCACCGCCTTTTCGGCATTCCAGGAACCGAACACGGCGCCGATCGCTCCCCACAATTGCTCCTCCGGATCTTCCGGGAAGGCCTTCCCTGTTTTCGATTTAAAGTATTCCTTGTAGGCTGATACTAATTCACGCCAGCCTTCCGCCGGCACTTGCGTGTCATCTTTGACGCCGCGCCGGCTCTTCATTCCTCTTAGTTTTTCCTCAAGTTCTTCTTTAGGTAGGCCAATCACCACCGACGAATACATTTGGACAAACCGGCGATAGGCATCCCAGGCAAACCTTTCGTTCTTCGTGTTGCGCGCCAGCGCTTCCACGGACTTGCTGTTCAAGCCGAGGTTGAGGATTGTTTCCATCATCCCGGGCATCGACCGGGCCGAGCCGGAGCGGACGCTGACGAGGAGCGGATCCTTGGAGTCGCCGAGCTTTTTCTTGGTGGCCTGTTCCAGGCGCACCAAATTCTTCTTCACTTCTGCGTGAAGCGACTTTGGATACTTAAGGTCGTGCTTTAGATAATAATCGCAGCACTCCGTAGTGATCGTGAAGCCTGCCGGCACGGGCAGGCCGATCTTGGTCATTTCGGCAAGACCGGCGCCCTTGCCACCCAGCAGGTCTTTCATGGAACCGTCGCCTTCCGCTTTCTTGCCGCCAAAAAAATATACGTATTTCACAGGCATCCTCCTCCACGAATGAAGCTCAGAATGAACAATACGTCGGCGCGCCGACGAAAAACGACTCACCCATCACCCCATGCATCTTCCAATCGTTACTTCCCTTGCTCCGCCGTAACGATCTCTGAAAAATCGGCAATGGTCGAGAACTCCGAGAGCAGCCCCGCAAGAAGCGTCAGCCGGTTCTTGCGGATTTGCTCATCCTCGGCCATCACCATCACGTCGTCAAAGAATCCGTCCACCGCGGGGCGCAGCTTCGCAATCTCTTGCAACGCCTCGCGGTACCGCCCTGCCCGCTTCTGTTGCTCGACTTCCTTCATCGTGGCCGCGGATCGAGCGTGCAGTTCGCGCTCTGCTTCTTCTTTGAATAGATCCGAGCGCACTGCGGCCAGTTTCCAGCCTGCTTCCGGGCCCGCTTTTTCGAGAATTTTTCGGATGCGCTTGAACGAGACGGCCAGCGGCTCGAAATTCTTGGTCTTGCGGATGGCCCGAATCGCTTCCATCCGGCGAATGGCATCCACCAAGTCATCCGCACCTGCGGCCAGGGCCGCGTTGACCTCATCGTAAGCGAGGCCTCCACGTTCCTTCAGTACGAACCGCGCTCGGTCGAGCAGGAATTCAAAAACCTGCTTCTCCACTGCGGGCGAAACAGTGATCTTGCGTGGCCCGTGCGCAAGAGTTCGCGTCGATCGCGCAATCGTCATGGAAAGGGATACCGGCAATTTGGTTTCAACTAAAATCTTAATAATGCCGATCGCCGCCCTGCGCAAAGCGAAAGGATCACTTGAACCCGAAGGAACGAGTCCGACTGCAAAGCATCCGACGAGGGAATCAAATTTGTCCGCCAGCGCCACGGCTTGCCCGGCAATATTTCTGGGGATCGAATCTTCTAGACCCGCAGGCTTGTAGTGGTCGTATACAGCCGAGGCAACTTCCTCAGGTTCTCCTTGAGATTTTGCGTATAGACCGCCGACGATTCCCTGAAGTTCCGTAAATTCGCGGACCATTTCGGTGACGAGGTCGCACTTGGAAAGTTCGGCGGCGCGGTCGGCGGCGCCGACGCTGGCATGAGAAATTCCGCTCGCGAACCATTGTTCGGAAAACCAGCGGGCCAGTTCGCGCATGCGATCGACTTTTTCGCCGTAGCTACCCAGCTTTTCCTGGTAGGTTACGGCACCGAGTTTCGGAAGATAGTCGGCGAGCCGACATTTCTGATCTGTCTCCCAGAAAAACCTGGCATCGGCGAATCGCGCCCGCAGGACCCGCTCGTGGCCCGCGCGGATCAGACCGGCTTTGTCCTTATCGAGATTGATGACCGCCAGGAAATTCGGCGCCAGCGTGCCGTCCTTTCGCTCCAGCGCGAAGTACTTTTGATGGCCGCGCATGACCGTGATCAGAATTTCCTCCGGGAGTTCCAGGTAGGACGGATCGAACCCGCCCAGGATCGCCGTGGGATACTCGTTGAGATAGGTCACCATTTCCATGAGGTGGGCGTCCTCGTGAATCCGCAACCCCTTCCCGCTTGCTAGGCGGCGCAATTCCCCTTCGATCTTCTTCTTGCGATCCTCGGGCCTGACGAGGACGTAGTTTGCCTTCAACTTTTGCGCGTAATCCTTTGCACCTCTCACTGGGATTTTTGATTTGCCCAGGAAGCGGTGGCCTGATGATTCATTCCCTGCCACTGCATCTCCCAGGGTGACTCGCAGTGGCTTCCCGTCAAGTAGTGCAACCACCCATCGAATCGGCCGTATGAAATGCAGCCCGGCGGCGCCTGTCCAATACATGCTGCGGGGCCAGGGGATTTCCGCAACCGTACGAGGCAGGATGTCCTCAAGTATTGCTTTAGCTGGTCTACCCACGATTACTTGTTTCGCGGAGAGATATTCCCCCTTCGGAGTCGAAATCATGGCCAGTTTTCCGACTGGGAGATTCATTTTTTCCGCAAAACTCTCGGCAGCCCTCGTCGGTTTTCCGGAAGGCGTCATAGGACACTGACCTCGGCGGACCTGTAATATCCTTCGTTTCGTCCGGTTGCCTGATGCGGAGCTTCGCGCAAGACGCAACTAGCCTGCGCGGCGCGCCGTAGACATCGATAGGAGAGCCTTGCGTCAAATTGTGAGCGGTCAAATACTTCTCAAGTATTACTTTCAATTCCCTTATGGCACCGGGCAACATCCCCGCTGGGATTTCTTCGCAACCGATTTCAAAAAGGAAGTCCGCTGTATCCTTCATCGCGCGCCCCCCGCAATCGCCGCCTCACTGCGCGCTTCCGCTTGCTGCGCAAGAAAATCGACGGCCACGCGGCAGGCGATCTGGCGGATGCGGCCAATCAACTGGGCGCGTTCGGTCGTGGAGATGACGCCGCGGGAGTCCAGCAGGTTGAAGAGGTGGGAACACTTCAGGCAGTGGTCATAGGCAGCGAGTAAGGGAAAGCGCCTGTCCTGCTTCGCTGCCCGCTTCTCATAAGCATCGAGCAGTTGGCCGGCCTCTTTTTCATGCAGTTCAAAGAGCTTTCGCGTGATGACGGGATCGGCATATTCAAAATTGTAAGCGGAAAACTCCTGCTCCTCGAGTAGTCTGACCTGCGCATAGCTGTGATCGTCCGACCAGCGCACATCGTAAACGCTATCCACGCCTTGGAGATAAGCGCAGATGCGATCCAGGCCGTAGGTCAATTCCGCGGAGACAGGGTCGAGGTCAATTCCGCCGCTTTGCTGGAAGTAGGTGAACTGCGTAATTTCCAGGCCGTCCAAGAGGACCTGCCAGCCCATTCCCCACGCTCCGAGGGTCGGGGATTCCCAGTTGTCTTCCTCGAAGCGCACGTCGTGTGCGGCGAGATCCAGACCAATCGCCGCCAAGCTGCTCAGATACATGTTCTGAATATCCGGCGGAGAGGGCTTCAGAATTACCTGGAGTTGGTGGTGTTTGAAGAGTCGGTTGGGATTTTCGCCGTAGCGACCGTCGGCGGGCCGACGAGAAGGCTGGACGTAGGCAACTCGATAGGGCTCAGGCCCGAGCACGCGGAGGAAGGTTTCGGGGTGCATGGTCCCTGCCCCGACTTCCACGTCGTACGGCTGCTGAATGACGCACCCTCGATCGCTCCAGTATTTCTGCAACTGAAAGATGAGGTTCTGAAAGGTGGGGCCCTTTCAAGCCCTTCGACTTTACTTTAGATTTCAAAGATTCCACTCTCTCCTGTTTCAAATGTTTTTCTGGAAATTAATTTCTTCTCGATATGGTGCTCCAGAACATCTAAGGCATAACCCAATATTTCTTTTGCAGGCTCGGTCGGTGGATTTTCCTTCAACAATCGGTCCAAGGTTCCTGACAGCGCCGTCCGCCCAACTGAAAGTGCTTCTTTAGATATTGGCTTCATCCACTGGTCACGGCAATCCGTGCAACAGAGTTCCGCAGACCCGGGTGAATGAAAAGCAGTTTCGAGATTCATCGCTCGTCGGCACCGCGAACATCGATCGAGCGGCCCGAGCCAACCGCCGAGACGCGCGGTCCACAAGCAAAAATACGCAAGTATTACTTGAGATGGCCCATGCGCGCGAATCGCACGCGCGGTGAGAAGGATCAGGCGGAACTGGGCGTCCGCCGCTTCCCTCTCGCCGAGAACCGAGTCGGTAATTTCGCTCACGAGCGCGAGCCCTATCGAAGAATGATAGTCGCGCTGTACGTCCATGAACGACTCGATCAATTCGCACTGATTGATGCGAACCAATTCCCTGGTTTCCCGCTCGAAATACCAGATGCGGATGTAAGCGAGCATCTCCAGGGTCGAGCCAAAGCGATTTTTCGTAAGGCGCGCGCCGCGCGCGACGCCGCGCACGCGGCCGGACTGGCGATCGAGAAAACTGACCAGCCGGTCTCCTTCGCCGAGCGGAAAGGTGCGCAGAACAATCGCTTCGGACTCCTTGAGTGGCATCCATTTTGTCGGCGCGCCGACCGACCGAGACTCACACGCAGGCAGATTCGCGCGACGAAATTTTGAATTCGTTACTTACCACACCACGCGAATTGAATCAATTGAGAACCGCAAATAAACCCTACTTTCGACGCGGAATGCCGCGGATTTTTTGAGAAACGTTCGACAGTTTCACAAATTTAATTTTCGTCTGAAAGATCTGCGGCAAATACTCGCTATGTTAAGAGAAGCCGTGGCGTTCGGGAATTACGCCCCTCGTCCGTTTCCATCCGGCGTAGGGATGACCCGCTTGTTTGCGGCAGGGACGTGAACACAATCCCGACCCAAGAGGCACAACCCTCCACCCGCAAGCCCTGTGCCGAGAATGTGTTATGCACCCTAGAAGTAATATGTTTACCCGTGACCGCCGGATCGAAAAATTATCAGACGCATTTTCCACTCATTTCCTCTTGCGCCGGATTTGGATTTCCGTACAGTGTCTCTGTGGCCGAAACCACTTCCGTCGTCGATATCGTTGGCGTGGGGCTGAACGCTACCGACACGATCATCCGTCTGCCGCACTTCCCCGCCTTTAATTCCAAGGTGGAATTCCACGATTCGGAAATTCTTCCCGGGGGCCAGGTGGCCACGGCCGTCACGGCCTGCGCGCACTGGGGACTGAAGGCCCGCTACGTCGGAAAGATCGGCGACGACCCGGCTGGCGTACTCCAGCGAAGCGAAATGCGAGACTCCGGGATCGAAGCGCATTGGATCATCGTGCCCGATTGCCAGAGCCAGTCCTCGTTCATCCTAGTGGACGAGGTGTCCGGGGAGCGCACGGTTCTATGGAAGCGAGATGCTCGATTGGAACTCCTCCCTTCCGAGATCCGGCGCGACTGGGTCATCCGATCTCGGCTGCTGCACGTCGATGGGCATGATTGCGCCGGGGCTACCCAAGCAGCTCGTTGGGCCCGCTCGGCAGGCATTCCTGTCACCGCCGACCTCGATAACCTTTATCCCGGAGTGGAAGCTTTACTTGAGAATGTGGATTACGCCATAGCCTCCAAGGAGTTTCATACCCGGCTATGCGGGGAGAGCGACCCGCTTATTTCGCTCCCTGCGGTTGCTTCTCGATTTGGATGTCGCTTGACGGCCGCGACCCTGGGCGCCGATGGCGTACTCGCATGGGACGGCGCCCGCTTCCACTACTCCCCGGCGTTTGAAGTGAAGCCTGTCGATACGACTGGGGCGGGCGACGTGTTTCACGCCGGCTTTGCCTATGCGCTCTTGCGGGGCGATGAACTCCCACGCTCGATGGAATTCAGTTGCGCCGCCGCTGGCCTCTCCTGCATGGGAATGGGCGCACGTGGCGGGATCGCCAGCCTTAATGAAATTGAAGAGTTGATTCGTAGTGGGCGGCTGAGACCCGCAGCGTTTAGGCCGGACCAACTTGAAGCTGCCCGGGCGGCCCGATGATCCCGCTTCGCGTCGACATTCTTCGCACGCGTTTCGCGTTGTTCAACGCTCTGCTGATCATGGTTAACGTATTCGCCTTCCTCCATGAGTTGACGCTGTCTCCTAAAATGGGGCGCGCGCTCGTTTACACCTTCGGGCTCATTCCCGCCCACGAGCATTTGTTGTTCGCAAAACACGGCATTGGCATTGGGCAGGCGATCCTACCGATGTTCACGAGCATGTTTCTGCATGGGGGATGGATGCACCTGTTGGGCAACATGCTATTTCTGTGGGTTTTCGGCGGGGCAGTAGAAGAGGCGCTGGGACATTTTCAATATCTCATCTTCTACTTGATCTGCGGGGTGGGCTCGGCGTTGGTGCACACGATATTCAACCTTGGGTCGAAGGTTCCTACGGTCGGCGCGAGCGGAGCGATTTCCGGGGTCATGGGGGCATTCATTGTGCTGTTCCCAAGGGCCCGCGTGACGACGCTGATTCCTGCGCTGCTGTTGTTTTTTACTGTGAAAATTCCCGCTTATCTAATGCTGGGCTACTGGTTCTTCCTTCAGTTCTTCAGCGGTGTTGCGTCACTGGGGATGACGGATCAAGGGGGAGTGGCCTGGTGGGCCCACGTTGGAGGGTTCGTCTTGGGAGCCCTGCTTGTAGTTGGCGTGCGCACGAAGATGCGGAGCGCTGCCTACGGTTAGGCTGACTACCGTAGGACGGGCTTCAGCCTGTCTGGTTTTCGGTACCCGTCACATTGGCGGAAACCCGACAGGCTGAAGCCTGTCCTACTTAACGAGCACTTCTTTTCTGGCGGTGAGGGCTTCGATGCGGTCGATGCGCGGCGCGTAGCCGATGCCGGGGCCGTCCGCGACGCGGATGGTGCCTTGCTGAGTAACTACTACTTCCGGATCGATGACGTCTTCGAGCCAGTAGCGGCGGCTGGCGGTCACGTCTCCCGGTAGCGTGAAATTTTCCAGTGTGGAAAGCGCGATGTTGTGCGCGCGGCCGATGCCAGACTCGAGCATGCCTCCGCACCACACCGGGATTTGCTTGGACAGGCAAAGGTCGTGGATTCGTTTCGCCGGTGTGTATCCCCCGACGCGGCCGAGTTTCATGTTGATGATTCGGCAGGCGCCGAGATCAATGGCCGCGCGGGCATGCTCTTCCGTGTGGATGCATTCGTCGAGGCAAATTGGTGTGTCGAGGTGGCGCTGCAATTCGATGTGGCTGAAAATGTCATCCCATCCGAGCGGCTGCTCGATCATCATCAGGTAATAAGCTTCCAGGCGTTTCAAGTGCGGCCAATCTTCCAGGCGATATGCGGAATTGGCATCGACCATTAAACGGGTCCTCGGAAACTGCAGGCGCAGCCGCTCGACGGGAGTAACATCATTCCCCGGCTTTATCTTGATCTTGATGCGCTGGTAGCCTGCGGCCAGCTCGCGCTCGACGGTTGCGACGAGTTCCTCGAGTGTTTCTTTAATTCCGATGGACACGCCGCACGCGATCTCCTGGCGCACTCCATTGAGCAGTTTCCAGAGGGGAATGCCCTTTTGTTTTGCCTCAGCGTCCCAGACGGCGGCTTCCACGGCTCCTTTAGCCATGTTGTGTCCGCGAATTGTTTCAAGGGTAGGCCAAACTTCGGCGGCGCTGTTGAATTCGCGCCCCTTCAAGAGCGGCCAGATAAAGTCGCGCAGAATATGCCACGCGGTCTCGACCGTTTCGGGGGCGTAGAAGGGACCCTCCCCTGCGACGCATTCGCCCCAGCCGGAGACGCCATCCGACTCGGCTTCGACGAGCAACATTCGCCGGTCGGTGACGCGGCCGAAACTGGTTTCAAAGGGAGTGACCAGCGGCATCCTGATTTCGCGGAGGGTGATTCTCTGAACCTTCAAGTTGAACTCCAGGGTTCGAGGATGTAATCCATTCCACTCTTGCTCGGCGCCACAGCCGTCGCAGAATACCCCTCGCCCAACCATCTTAGAAACTGTGCGCGCACCTCGGACTGTAACTCTCGAGCTTGCGAGGGGTCGCTGCTTCTCAACTCTTCTACGTTGGAGGGTATCGTGATTCGCGCCACCCTTTTGGATTTTGCCGCACTTGCTCGCTTTCCCGCCAGAACGTTGAGTACGCGCGCTGATCGCAGATGCCATTCCGCGACGAGGCGGTCCGTGGGAAGCGCCCCATGCAAAGGGCTGGTCGTAATTCCGTATGCATTGGGTAGGTAGCGGCGGGCGATCGCGCCGAGACGCACAAAATTGAAGTAGGCATTCTTCGTGATGAGAGGATCGAAAGTCCATTCAACGAGGTTGATGCCGCGGGCGAGGGCATCTTCCCTCTGAAATAGCTTCAATCGCCGGCCAATGCCGCAATCCCTGTACCCTTCCAGGACGGCTGTCATGTGAGAGTGGAGAAACGGCTTGCGGTCGCGCCAGCCGGCAATAGCGAGGGTAAATCCCACGAGTTCCGCTCCGCGGAAGGCGCCGAGAACCTGGCCTCCGGTCTGGGAGGCGACCACAAACAAGGGAATAGGAATTATGTCTATATCCGAGGACTTCCACACCGCTCGTTCCACGCGGATGCAGGCTTCAAATTCTTCGATCCCATGGCAGTGGCGCATCACTATGCCATCGCTGGTTTCATGGCCGGATGAGGCCAAATTGGCAGTCTTCCTACGCTTTCGCGATTTCATGATCCGGATTCCGCTGAGACTCGTGCGCGAGCTTTTGTTTTTGCCGCCTCCCACAGTTGCTCCAGTTTTTCTTTCGATAATTCCGAAAGGCGTTCCCGCGAATGTGAAGCTTCCCTTTCCATCTCTTGAAATCGCATCTTAAACTTCAGATTTGAATGTTTAAGCGTTACTTCAGGATCGAGGCCGAGAAATCGCGCCAGATTCACGACTGAAAATAGGAGATCGCCGACTTCTTCCTCGGCGGCGCGGCGGTCCGATGCCCCGAGCGCGGATTGAAGTTCCGCAGTTTCTTCTTTCAGCTTTTCAAAAATTCCTTCCACACGGTCCCAGTCAAAGCCGACTTGCGCGGCGCGGCGAGTCATTTGGTAGGCTTCGAGTAAAGCTGGAAGATTCCGTGGGACGCCATCCAACGCGGACGGAGCGGTATTTTGCGACGCCGCCTCTTTCGCGGAAGCTGCCTGCTTCTCCTTGGCTTTGAGTTGGGCCCAATTATTGAGGACTTCGCCGGGGGTCTCCGCTTTTACGTTTCCGAAAACGTGCGGGTGCCTGCGGATCATTTTGTCGTGGATGCCTCGGATCACGTGAGAAATGTCGAATGCGCCGGTTTCGCGAGCCATGTCCGCGTGAAACAAAACCTGTAGCAGGAGATCCCCCAGTTCCTCGGCCAAATCCTGAGGGCTTCCCTTTTCTATTGCGTCGAGGACTTCGTAGGTCTCCTCGATCAGGTAGGTTCGGAGGGTTAAGTGGGTTTGTTCGCGATCCCAGGGGCAGCCGCCGGGGGCGCGCAGCCGAGCTTGGATTGCGACCAGGTCTTCAAAGAGGTCGCCGATGCGCTTCGCTGCGGGTTTTGCGGGGATTGTTACGATTTTTGCGATTTGTCGGCGCGCAGACTTCGTTCCGGCTTTTTGGTTAAGCTTTGGGCGCTTTGAGCTTTTTTTGCGGTTCGATGGCGGGCGAGGCATGGTGGTTTTTGGCTCCTGTGATGATGGGAAACTTTACGGCACGTGCGGGCATTGTACAAGGGGCGGCCGCGAATGCGGGATTCGGTTAGTATTGCGCGCAGCGTGTGTCGTCCCTAAGGGGACTTGCCTTTCTAGGCGTCTGCGCTTTCCCACCACTTACGTGGTGGGCTACGGAGTGGCGTCCCTCCGGGACTTTATTTCGTCCGTTTGAGAATAATTGATTGCGGTCGCCGCGCAGCGGTGTGCAAATGCTTGAGCGCTTCACGGTGCGATGCCGGTGAGTTTCCGATATGTGGGCAAATTCTCGGCATGCGGGTGAGTACTTGTTAGCGCGTGCGGTGCGATGCTAAACTGCTTGCTCAATCTGGCTGCTGTCTGATCGATTACCTGAGGGAGATTCCGTTGTCCGAATCCAAACACGACGAAAGTTTTAAGGTTGTAGACCGCAGGCTGTTCACTCCGGAGGGTGAATTTCGCAAAGAGGTTGCGGAGCAGCAGGATCGCGAGCGTGAAACAGCTCCAGCAGGGGCGGGATCGGTCGGCGCGGCGGTAGCGCCTGGATCAACAGGAGCTGCTGCTCCTGGCACGATTGCCGGAAAGGCTGCGACGCCGAGTGCGATGCCCGCGGCTATGCCACCTATCGATGCGCCGAAGCGATCTCCCGTGTTTGAAAATTTGATTCGCTCGCTGGGGCAGAATGCGGCCATGCTTCTGGGCGGATACGCGGACCCGCGCACAGGGCAGCCGGTTCTTGATCTAGAAGGGGCGCGCGAGATGATCGACATGCTGGACGTTCTTCGCGAGAAGACTCGCGGGAATCTGGCGCCGGAAGAAGATTCTCTTCTTTTGGATGTGCTTGGCAATCTGAAACTGGCCTTTATGGAAATGGCGAAAGCGGCCGCGAAGCAAGAAAAGGCCAAGTCCCGGCCTTGATCGAGGATCCGCCCTGCCCGCAACCCCTCATTCCGTACTCGAACTTACAGTGCTTGGTTCCGGCACATCCATGGGAGTGCCGACGCTCACATGCCATTGCCGCGTCTGCTCCTCCACCGACCCGCACGACAAACGGCTGCGGCCTTCTGTCCTTCTGGTCCACAACGGACAGACGGCGGTGATCGACACGACTCCCGATTTCCGGTTTCAGGCGATGCGCGCCGGACTGGAGCGGCTGGACGCGATTCTTTTCACGCACGCGCACGCTGATCACATTCTCGGGTTTGATGACATTCGCCCTTTTAATTTGCGCCAGAAATCTGCGCTTCCCGTGTACGCATCGCCTGAAACCATTGCCACGCTGAAGAGAACTTTTTCGTACGTTTTTGAAGAATCGCCGGCGATCAGCACCATCCCGCAGGTCACATTGCATCCGATCGACGGCCCTTTTGAGGTGATCGGGACGCGAATCGTGCCGGTTCCGGCGCGGCATGGGGACATCGGCGTGCTTGGGTTTCGTTTCGGCGGCGCGGCGTACCTCACCGATTTCAGCGTCATTCCCGAATCCTCCAAGGCGCTGCTCGCCGGCCTGGACGATTTGATTCTCGATGCGTTGCGCGATGTGCCCCACCCGATGCATCAGACGGTCGAGCAGGCGCTCGCCGTGATCCGCGAACTGAAGCCGCGCCGCGCCTGGTTCACGCACATCGCGCACGAGTTGCCTCACGCCGAAACGATCGCGCGATTGATCGCCGCGGGATATCCCAATGTTTCCCTGGCGTACGATGGACTTCATTTCGAGGTTCGCGTCTGATGGCTTTTCTCGTTTCAAATTCCATCGAGGAGTGGGCGGCGCATTTTCAAGACGCGCGGCGGACGGCCGTTACGGTCGGGAATTTTGACGGACTTCACCTCGGGCACCAGAAGATTTTGCAGTCCGTGCGGGAACATGCTCGCGCTTCGGGGCAGCGCGCCGCGGTGATTACTTTCGATCCGCATCCGATGCGCGTGCTGCGGCCGAATCGCGCGCCGCTGATGATTCAGACGCTAATGCAGCGGCTTGCTGGCTTTGAGCAAATGGGGCTAGACTCGGCGCTGGTGTTGCGATTTGACCGCGCCCTGTCCCTCGTTCCGGCTGAAGAGTTCATCGAACGGATTCTCGTTGGGGGCTTGCGCGCAGGCGCCATTTTGGTGGGCGCCAATTTCCGGTTTGGGCATCGGGGCGCCGGGGATGTGCGCATGCTTAGCGAGTTTGGAAAGCGCGACGGCTTTGATGTCGAAATTGTTCCGCCTGTCGAAGTGGGCGGACAGATTGTTTCGAGCACCGCGATTCGCGGCGCGGTGGCGAGCGGCGATGTCGCCGCGGCAATTCCTCTGATGGCGAGGCCGTTTTCGCTGACCGGCGAAATTCGCGCCGGGGCCGGGCGCGGGCGGACCATTCTCTTCCCCACGCTCAACATGGCGCCCGAACAGGAACTGCTGCCGAAGCTCGGCGTGTATGCTACCGAATCCGTCGTGGGCGGGAAACTGTATTCGTCGGTGACAAATGTGGGGACGCGGCCCACGTTTAATGGAGCGGGCGTCACGGTGGAGAGCCATTTGTTCGGGTTCAACGAGAATGTTCCGGGCGGGGCGATGGAAGTTCGCTTCCACGCCAGGGTTCGTGACGAAAGGAAGTTCTCAGGGCCCGACGAACTGCGCGCGCAGATTGCGCGGGATATCGAGACGGCGCGGAAATTCTTTTCGGAACGGACTTTGGCGGGAAATTCCTCGCGCAATTGATGGCACTTTTTTGGAAAGCGAGATTTAGGCTTGAAATCTGGAGTCTGAAATTTTAGTGGGAGTCGTCGCATGCAACGACCACTCATTCAAAAACGTCAGGGGCTAAAGCCATTTTTTCAGAGCACTAAATGTCGCGGCTGAAGCCGCGACCCACAAAGACTATTTTTGGGATAGCTTCATTTCAAATTTGAGATTTGGAATTCCGGAGGACTACTTTTTTCTGCACTTTTCGCAGTAGCCGCCGACTTCGGTGCGCGCCGTGGTGATCTCGATGCCGCAATCTTTTTCGATTTGTTTTTTCAGTTTTTCGTAGAGTTGCGACTCAAACTCGCGGACGGTTCCGCATTTCAGGCAGGCGACGTGGATGTGATCGCGGGCGCCGTGGCTTTCGTAGAAGTGCTGGTCGCCGCGCAGGTGGAGCAGGTCCAGCTCGTCGATCAGGCCGTTGCGCTTCAGCAGATCGATGGTGCGGTAGACGGTCACGCGGTGGACGCGCGGATCGAGTTTCTGCGCGCGGTCGAGAATGGCGCCGGCGTCGAGATGGCGCTCGGCGTTGTCCATCACTTCGAGCAGAATTTTTCGCTGGCGCGTCAGGCGCACGCCGCGCTTGGTGAGGGCCTCCTGCAGGCGGCCGGGGCGGTCATGGGCGTTGATGCGCTCGCCGGTGGAGACTCGATGTGCCGTGGTGGGCATGATTCGGTGCGGGGTGCCGCTTCAGGGGCTAAAGCCCTCGTTTATCAGGTACCTGAATGTCGCGGCTGAAGCCGCGACCCACAAAGATTATTCGCCGCCCACAAAAGACATTCGTTGAAACATTTCCTTTGTGAGACAGCTTCTTTGCGAGAATTCCTTTAATGATGCGGAATTAACCTCAGGACGTCATTGTACATAACGATGGCGAAGACCAGCAAGAGGAAGACCATGCTGACCGTGACGAATCGCTCCTTCACGCGCACGCTCAGGTCGCGCCGGATCGTTCCTTCGATGAAGAGCATCAGGATGTGGCCGCCGTCGAGCGGTGGAATCGGCAGCAAGTTCAAGACCGCCAGGTTCACTCCAATCATGGCCATCAAGGAAAGAAGTTCCGCCACTCCTTCGCGCGCGGCCCTTCCGGATTCCTTCGCAATGCCAAGCGGTCCCTCGAGCTGGTTCAGCGAAATCTTGCCGCGAAACAGTTCGACCACGACGTAGGCGACTTGCCGGGTCATGAGCGCGTTCATTCCCACGGACTCGACGATGGCGGCGCCGAAGGAAAGACGGCGTTCCACCAGGTCACCGGTGCGCAAGACGCCGATCTGCCAACGCGGGGCGCCGTTCGGGACGTTCACCTGCTGTGGACGGAGTTGAATATGGAGCGCCCGGTCGCCGCGCTGAACTTCCAGATCGAGGGGCTGCGCATGGGACTTGTCGACGATGGGGGGGAATTCCGCGCCGTTGGCGAGTGTAATTCCGTTGACCTTTGTGATGACGTCGCCCGCCATCAAGCCGCTGCGCTCCGCCGGCGTTCCGGGACTGACGGCGCTGACGATCAGGTGATCCTGCGGATAGCCGAAAACTTCCTCGACGGATTGCGCGGCCGGAACGGAAAAAGCAAGCTGCTGGCCGTTGCGGTCCACCGCGATGGAAAGCATGTGACCGGGCAAAGTGGACATCAGCTCGAGCTGCGCGCGATCCCAGGTCGGATTGCTGGCGCCGTTCACGGAGACGATATGATCACCGGGCATGAGCCCGGCCTTCTGCGCCGGGGAATCCTGCAAGACGCCGACGAGATCCATCGGGCGGTCCAAAAACGCGGGCTGTTTGCTGCCGCGCATGTAAATGCCGGCGATGAGGATCACGGACAGGACGATGTTCATTGCCGGCCCGGCCAGTGCGATCAGAACGCGCTGCCATCTCGGTTTGGACAAGAACTCGTCAGGGTCGCCTTTGCGTTCTTCGAGAGGGTTGTCACCGGCCATTTTCACGTAGCCGCCCAGGGGCAAAGCGCTCAGGCGGTAATCCGTGTCGCCGCGCTTGTAACCCCAGAGGCGCGTGCCGAAGCCGATGGAAAAAATCTCGACGCGAACGCCAAAGGATTTGGCCACGATGAAATGCCCCCACTCGTGCACCAAAACCATGATGCCGAGGACAATCGAAACGGAAACAATCATTACCAGGAAATCCGGCACTTTTCTTTTCTCCCAGACTGGATGCTACAAATTCCAGCAGCCGACATCAGAATAGCCAGCCATTCAAGTTCGACAGAACCTCAGGGGCTAAAACCCTATACGTTCAGGCGACTGAACGTCGCGGCTGAAGCCGCGACCCACAAGTCTCGCCTTCGAGATAACTTCCATTTCGCATCTAGGCGACCGCGGTTCGCGCGGCCTTGCGTTCCACTTCTTCCCGGGCCATCCGGCGCGCGTCGGAATCGGCTGCCAGCACGTCGCCGATCGCCGACATCTTGATCTTCGGAGTCCGCGTGAGCACTCGCTCGATGACTTCGGCGATGCCTGAAAACGGAATCCGCCGTTCGAGGAATGCGTCGACGGCCACTTCGTCCGCCGCGTTGAAGGCGCACGGAAAGGCGCCCTTCTTGCGCAGCGCCTCACGCGCCAAGCGGAGGCAAGGAAATCGGCGCGTCGAAACCTTCTCGAAATCCAGGCGGCGCAGCTTTCCCCAGTCCAACGCTACATCCTTAGATGCTGCCCGCTCAGGGTAGGTTAGCGCATATTGGATGGGCATGCGCATATCGGTTGGGCCGAGTTGCGCCAAGATGGACCCGTCCACATATTCGACCATGGAATGAATGGTGGATTGGGGGTGGATGACAACGTCGATCTGGTCCGGGCGCATGTCGAAGAGCCAATGCGCCTCGATGACCTCAAAGCCTTTGTTCACAAGCGTCGCCGAATCGATCGTGATCCGGCGGCCCATGCGCCAGTTCGGGTGCGCCAGCGCCTGCTCCGGCGTGGCTGCGGCCATTTCGGCCAGGGGAGTCTTTCGAAACGGGCCGCCCGAGGCGGTCAGGATGAGGCGCTTGACCTCGGCGTGCTTGCCGGCGCGCAAACATTGGTGAATCGCGTTGTGCTCGCTATCCACCGGAAGGAGTTCGACATTCGCCTGGCGGGCCGCGGCCATCACGATTTCGCCCGCCGCGACCAGAACTTCTTTGTTTGAAAGAGCGACCTGCTTCCCTGCTTTCACAGCGGCGTACGTCGCTTCGAGGCCAACGACGCCGACCGCCGCGGAAACCAGCGTCGCGGCGGTTGGGTGAGTCGCGACGGCGAGCATGCCGGCGGAACCGTGCTGAATGTCCGGCAATTTAGCGATGCCCGCGGCACGGAGGCGTTCCGTGAGATTCGCGGCGACTGCAGGGGTCGCAACCGAAACCAGTTCCGGGTGATGGCGGAGAATTTGCTTCGACAATTCTTCGACATTATTTCCAGCCGCCAGCGCCACGACTCCGAACCGTTCGGGCATCGCCTCGACGACGGCAAGGGTTTGGCGGCCGATGGATCCGGTCGAACCGAGAATAGCAATTTGCTTCAAATTAAAATGCTCCAACTACCGGCGAGCTTCCCTTCCGGATTCGGGGCGATCAAAAGGAGTCCGCGCATGACCGTCAGTACTTCTTCAAGACCACCCATTCGAAATAGTACCAGACTGCGGGGGCTGCGAGGATGAGGGCGTCAATCCGGTCAAGCATTCCTCCATGCCCCGGGATGATTGTGCCGGAATCCTTGACACCGGCGTTGCGTTTCCATGAGGACTCGAAAAGATCGCCGACTTGTCCCGCGATGCTGCCGGCCGCTCCCATGGCCAGCACGTGCGCGGGAGAAATTTTGCTCCAGTAGCCAAATAAGGCCGCGACGAAAAGGGCTCCGAGAAAATTCGCCCCGGCGCCTTCCCAAGTCTTGTTCGGACTGGTCTTCTGGGCCATTTTCCAGCGGCCGATTCCGCGGCCCACAAAATAAGCTGCGGTGTCTCCCACCCAAACCAGGACCACGGTGAAAAGAAGAAGGCGCGGGCCCAATACATCGACACCGTGGAGGCGCACCACGGCGCTGAACGGAAGAACGACGAAGAGGAGCCCGGCGGCGCTGATCGAAATGGATGGCAATACTTCCGTCAGCGACTTTTCGCTTGCCAGGGCGATTCCGGCGACGCCAAGGACGAATCCGAACAGGATCAATTCCAGAGTGATCCGAGGCGAGCGGTCCAGCAGGTCGCCGAGACGGGTGACGCTCGCCATGCGCGACGCGTACCATTGCTGAGCCACGATTCCGGCGGCCGCGAGGCACGTCCAGAGCCGGTAGGCTTGAAAGCCGAGGCGAGCCGCGATCGAAAAAAATTCCAGCATTGCAGCAATCGCAACGAACGCGGACACGATCGCGATGAGCCAAGTGGGGCCCCACCAGATCGCCGCGACCACGATGGGAATCAGGATCGCGGCTGTCAGCACCCGCAGGCCTGTACCGGAATTCATTGGGTCCTTTCTTTTCTGCGAATGGCCGTCAGAAGGTTGGGGTCAACGTCGTGACGGGTAATGGGCAATCTTGCTCGCGTTTGCGCCTTGTGTCGCCCCTGCCGGGGCTTGCGTGTCTGGGTCCGGACGTTTCCCACCGCTCCCGCAGTGGGCTACGGTCTGGCGTCCCTCCGGGACTTACAACAACTAGGAGCTATGCTGCGCGATCAAATCGGCCTAAACGGCTTCTTCCACTTTCTCGCATTGTAGGGATGAATTCCCGAAGAATAAATTCTCGTGTGCCGCGTTAAGAAACGATTGCACTCGGGAAGAATTGTAAAAGACGGGCATGCCTGCGAGGAAGGCCGGGGCGCGAGGCCGGCTCAGGCCATGACGCGGCGGCGCGCTTCCGCCAGGCCGCCGTAGCGGCGCTCGCGTTTTTGAAAATCAAGCAAGGCTTCATAGAGCTGCGCGCGGCTGAAATCGGGCCACAGGGTCTCGGTCACATAAATTTCGGCGTAGGCGATTTGCCACAGCAGAAAATTGCTGACGCGCATTTCTCCACTGGTGCGAATGAGCAGATCGGGATCGGGCAAACCGGCCGTGTAGAGATGCTGCGAAATCAATTCTTCATCGATGCGGGCATTCGCGAGCCCGTTATTGCGGACGCGATCGAGGATGCGATTGAATGCATCCACGAGTTCCGCGCGGCCGCCGTAGTTCAGGGCGACCGCCAGCTTCATGCCCGTGTTTCCCGCCGTCTGCTCCATGGCGCGATCGATGTCCGCGTGAACTTCCTTGGGCAACTGATCGGAACGGCCGATGACCAGCATGCGGATATTGTTTCGATGGATCGTGGGAAGTTCCTTGCGCAAGTATTCGCGAAGCAGGCGCATGAGAAAATCAATTTCCGCTTTCGGGCGGCGCCAGTTTTCCATCGAGAAAGCGTAGAGCGTCAAGGCGGGAATTCCGAGCCGCGCGCATGTTTCAATCACCGTGCGAGCCGACTGGACTCCGGCCCGGTGACCGGCGACGCGCGGCAAGTGGCGCCGCTGCGCCCAGCGGCCGTTTCCATCCATAATGACGGCAATATGCTGAGGGAGCCGGTCCGCGTCCAATTCAAGGAGCAGCCGCTCTTCAGCGAGGTCCGTAGGTTTGAGCGATTCCGGTGCTTTCACGCGACTATTCCCGCGATTTCCGTGTAGTGGACAGAGGCTGTTTCGCGAGCATCTTGGAAAGCTAACATAGGGCATCTCACGGCGCAACACGGCACCCGTTACCATCGCGGCAAATCGGCAATGGCGGTTCAACAGGAAGGCTGAGGGCGCGCTTTTCGAGAGGGAGCTTTGTGGCCCGGGCTTCAGCCTTCGGGTGTTGGTGCTTAGGAATTTCAAAACCCGCAGGCTGAAGCCTGCGCCAATGGGCCTGCCTGGACTCACTGGATTTACGTTGAACGGATGTAAGTGTGTGGGTTTCGCGGCTCGCGAGGACTGCGGCTCGCTCTCTCCTGATGAGAGCGAGCCGACAGCCCGTTGCTGAATGCAAATTGCGGATGAACGGGTCGGTTACCGGTCGCCGTCGCGATCGATTACCACTCCGGTGTTCGGGTCGAGGATTAGCTTTGAGTCGTGGTCAGAGTCATGGCGGTGATCGTCGAAGTCGAACATGCCCTTCAGCGAGCCGGCGATCGCGTCCGTCGAACCGTTGCCGATGCGACCCAGCTTCCAATTGTCCTCGATGAAACGGAGGATGGAGGACTGGTCGACAACTCGATGATCGACATAGTTTTTCTTGGCGTAGGGTGAAATTACCATGAGGGGAATGCGCGGACCATACCCGCACCGGGCATTCTGAATGTCTCCCTGCGCGTCAACCGGCTTGGGAGTGCCGCAATTCTTCGGGCCGAGGAGTTGGTCTTCCGGAGCATTGGATTGGTTGATGATGGGACCCAATACATGGTCGTACCAACCGTCAGAGTCATCCCAAGTGATGAGGATGGCCGTTTCCTTCCACTCGTCGGATTTCATGAGAGTGTTGATGGTATTGACGAGGAAGAACTGCTCGTCAATAGGATCGGAATACCCCGCGTGACCATCCTGGTAGGCGGGGGCCTTCAGGATGCTCACCGCGGGCAAGTGATGCTCCTGGAGCGCGGTGAAGAACAAGCTCAAGTCGTATTCGTGATTGGTCACGCCGTCAGACTTGCCAATCAAGTTATTCGAGGTTGGAGGCGTGTGATTAGGATTTAGCGTCGAAGCCCAGTACTGGGTGAAGGCGTGGTGAGGGATGTAATCCGTGCTGGAGCTCAATCCTGTCAGGCCCGTGGTGGTCTGGGTGCAACTATTGAAGCCTCCCATGAAGGAGCCCCAGGTTACTCCCGCTTTGTTCAAAAGATCGCCGACGCTGGGACCAACAGTCATCTGGACCTGGCCGCGCGTCGCGCCCGAGCACATATCACCGAAGGGGTCCGCGTCGCCGATCACGGTGCCGAAGGTGGTGCCTCCAGATATGAAACCCGCAGGAGAATTTTTCTCGATGGTTCCGCCATACGTGTTTCCGGCCAAGAGGTTGAGCAAGCCCGGAGTCGAGGGGCCGAAGGTTGTACCGTAGTGATTGTCGCTCATGGCAAAGTTCTGCGCGTAATTCCAGAGGGCTGTCACAGTGTTGCCGTCAAAATAGCCCATCACGCTGAATTTGCCGTAGTGCGGATCGTTGCAGCTATAAAGCGTGGCGCTGTTCGGCTTCGTGCCCGTAAAGCCATCCATGAGCCCGCCGTGAGAAACGAACTGTTCATCGCCATAGACATGATCTTGATCGCAAGTGTTCGGAAACGCGCGGTCCATGCGGAATGGGTTCACGCCGTTCGGATTGCTTGTCAGCAGACCGGCGCTTTCCAAGTTGTTCACGCGCGGCGTATCGTCCTTCGACCTCTTGAAATACATGGAACCGTCAGCGTTTGGCGCTGCGTGAGGGTAGGTGCCGAAATAATGATCGAAGGAGACGTTTTCCTGGAAAATCACGACGACATGCTTGATGGGGGTCGTGGTCGGGAAATCATCGGAGTCATCATGGGCCGAAAGCCTTCCGGGAGCTGGGAACATCAAAGCAAGGACTGTCAGAACGCCGACAAACACACGAAGACACTGCAAGCGCATAGTTTCTCCTTCTTAGAATTTTAGGATTCGGGACCGAATCTCACGGCTAACCGGGGGCTGCCAACCGAGGCGGGCAGGCGACTTTCGGATTCAAGTTCCGGCGCGCGAAAAGATAGATACCCTCTGGCGATTAAAATGAGATGAACGGAGGGTAAAATCTGATTCCGACCAGCGTTCATCTTTGTAAAAATTGGGAAAGATCGAGAATTTGAAATTTAAGATTTGAGAGTTGAGATGAGATGTGGAAGCAAAGAACCGGGATTCAACCCATTCGGGAGTTGATTTCCCCCTTTTTTGCGGGAGCGGCCACCCTCGATGTTTGTTGTAGTCAGGAATTTGTAACTTCAAGTGACTTCGAGTTTCGGGAATTTTATCCGGACGTCCCCGGCATGGCGCTGGGGTGGAGGATGGTGACGTAGACCAGAACGAGGGTGAGGATGATTACGGCGACGGCGGTGACCCATGCGACAGCGTTAAATGTGGGGGTGTTGACGAAATCGCCCATCAAATCGCGGCGGTTGATGAGCAGCAGCATGAAGATGAGGACGACAGGGAGCCAGACGCCGTTGCCAACCTGAGAAAGGATCAGGATTTTTTCCAGCGGCGCATGAGGGATCAAGATGATCGCGGCGCCCACCACGATCATTCCGGTGTAAAGGCTGTAAAAGATGGGCGCGTCATTAAATTTGTGGTCGATGCCCGCTTCAAATCCCATGCCTTCGCAGATCACATGAGCCGTGGAAAGCGGCAGGATGGATGCGGCAAACAGCGACGCGTTCAGCAAGCCAAACGCGAAGAGCATCGCGGCCCCTTTGCCGGCCAGGGGGACGAGGGCTTGCGCTGCGTCTCCGGCGTCATTGATGACGTGATGGCCGGAAACGAACAGCGTTGCGCCCGTGCAAACGATGATGAAGAAGACGATGGCCATGCAGCTCACGCTGCCGAACAGCACGTCCATGCGGGCCTGCGCGTAGTTGCGCGCGGAAACGCGCTTCTCCACGAAACTCGCCTGCATGTAGAAAAATTGCCACGGGGCGATGGTGGTGCCGATCAGCGCGGTCAGCATAAGGAGATAACCGCCCTCAAGATGCATGGTTGGAATCACAGTGTCTCGCGCCGCCAGGAGCCAATCCGGTTTGGCCAGGAACGCGGACGCCACATAGGAAAGATATAGAACGCATGCGGCCAGGAATATTTTTTCGACCTGGCGGGAGGTTCCGCGGAGCACGAGAATCCAGACGGCCAGAGCGGCAAGCGGGACAGAGATGTATTTGGAGATGTGAAAAAGTTGCATGGAGGCCGCCACGCCGGCGAATTCGGCGCAGACGTTGCCCATGTCCACCACCAGGCCCGCAAGGATCAGAAAAAACGTCGGGCGGAAACCGAACTCTTCCCGGATGAGATCGGAAAGGCCCTTGCCCGTGACGACGCCCATGCGGGCGCACATTTCTTCGGTGACGTAGAGCGCGATGGTCATGGGAATGAGCGACCAAAGAAGCGCGTAGCCGTACATCGCGCCGGCCTGCGAATAAACCGAAATTCCGCCGGCGTCGTTGTCGACGTTGGAGGTAATGACGCCGGGACCTACCACTGCGAGAAAAAGCAGCAGGCGGCGGCGCCAGAGGCGTGTCCGCTTGCCCAAGTCCGAAAGGCGAACGCGCCAGGGCTCTACCCAGCCTGGGACGAGCTTCCAACGCGTGATGAGCGCTGGGGTTTCCGGCGCCTGTTTTTCGTTTTCGGGTTTTCCAAGTACGGCCATCTGCTAAAACCCTTTGCCCGTCCACTGCGGCGGACGGACGCTATTGAGAGCGAATCCGAGCTAATCCGAATCTCAATTCAATCAACGATGACGGATGCGCGTGACCACGTCGTCCACTTCGATCGCGCCGATCGGGCGGCCGAGCGCGTCGACGACGGCCAGGCTGTGCAAATTGTATTTGTCGAAAAGTTCAAACACTTCCTTGTCTCCCGCGTCCGGAGGAATTGAAAGCAAGGGTTCCATCTTCAGCGATTCCATGCGTTCATCCGGAGCTGCGAACAATAAGCGTCCCAAAGGGACAGCACCGGAGTATTTCGCTTCGCCGTTGATCAGAAAGACGGTGTCGAGGCGCTCCAGGTCCACGTCCATTTCGCGAATCCAGGCCACGACCTCATCACGCGTGGCGGCCTCGCCGACGTAGATGAAATCGGTATTCATCATTCCGCCGGCCGAATTTTCCTCAAATTTAAGCAGCTCGCGCACTTCGCGCGCCTCCTCGCCGGGCATTTCGCTCAGCACGTCGCGCGACCTTTCCGGAGTCATGTCCGCGATCACGTCGGCCACCTGGTCGGGGTCCATCTCCTCGAGAATGTCGGCGGCTTTCTGGGGAGCCAGGGTTTCGACGATCTGGGTGGTCAGGCGTTTGTCCAATTCGGCGAGGGCCTCGGCGGCGGTCTCCTCGTCCAGAGAGGCGATGATGGATTGGCGTTCGAACGGCGACAGCGCTTCCATGATGTCCGCCAGGTCGGCGGGATGCATGCGCTCGAGCTTCTGGTGCGTGATGCGGAGCTTCACGCGGCGCAGAGGGTCCGTTTCGATCAAGTTGACGAATTCCCAGGGAATGACGCGCGTAGGCAGTTTGGTCGCCAGACCCTGCACCAAGCCGGGAGATGCGATGCCATGCAGGAGGCGACGCGCGGCGCCCGTTAGGCCCACGTCCACCTGGGTGACTCGCAGCTCGACCGTGCCGTTGATTCGCTGCTCGGCAATGTCAATATCATTGACGCGCACTACCTTTCGGCCGCTGGTATCGATGATTTGCTGGTCGAGCAAATCCTTGCGCATGGCCAGCCACGCTTCATTGGGCTGGTAGTGTTCGAGGTCCTTTTCTTCCACGTTCAGGCGAATGACCCCGGGAGCAACAAAGGCGATGTGGTCGTAACGCACGATCAAGGGAAGGAATTTCCCCCGGCCAAGGAGGACACGGGCCACGCGGTTGGGCTGGTCGGCAGGCTCGATGAACAATTCGTTGATCTGGCCGACGAAATGGCCGTCGCGATCGTAGGCTTCCCCGCCCAGAAGATCGGTAGCGTGCAGCATTTTTTCTCCTTTCCCAAGCCTTCGGGGACGTGGACGATTCCAACCCTGAGGCTTGTACTTATTTCGATCTGCGGGCGCTGCATCGCGGCCCCGTAGCGCATAAATTCACGCAAATGGCTGGTCACGGCGGGATCTTTTTGAATTGAAACCCGCAACCAGGGTCTAGCCCGGCCGCGGATGGCGGAAAAACCGGGTCTACCCGAGGCCTTTACTGCTCACTTTCGAAGCACGGCGGAATTGCGTTTCGGCGGCGGTACGCCGGGCCATTTTGAAACATCGTGCCGCCGATCGATTCCCACTCGGAAAGGGTTCTAGCTTTTCGGATTCGTTCATGGACACACAAAAAAGCTCCAACTCAGTAGGTAAACGGTGTTGAAAACTTTGTCAAGGAAAGAGTGATCGTTAACGTAATTATTTTGTTGTCGGAAAGAGCATGTCGCCGGGTCTCTGGCCTCGGCGGCGGCAGGCGGCGAGATGGAGCGAGCCGTAGGTGTCGGTCATGTAGTCATTGCGAGCATAGCCGAGGAGTCGGGCGCCGCGATCGATCGCCGCGACCGGGCCTTCCAATTCCAGGTATGTGCCAACGGGCGTCTCATCGAGTTCGATCATTAGGCCTTGGAGGCCAGGAAGCGCGTAAGTGGTGCGGAATTTTTCGTAGCGGAATGTGGGACGTAATCCGAGGGCGCGAAGAATGCCGGCCAGTTCGCTTGCCCCAGTTACCGCCACCTCGGCTTCGTCTTTGATCTTGAAATGAGTCCGGATTTTTGAATTTCTGCCAGGTTTTGTTGCGCTCCTCATTGAGGATGAACCTTTGTAAGTCAGGAGGGCTGCGGCGTTTTGCATTGGGCCTCTCTTTTCAAAACTCGAAGCAGGCTGTTCGGTGCGGATGCGGATGAGTTGGCCACGGCGCCTTAGGTCGTGCCGGGGCGTGTCGTACAGCGTGTTGGATTCGTAGGTGCGCGGCATGATTTCGCGGGCGCGGAGGCGTTTCAGGAGGGTGCGAAGCACGGCGATCTCGGGAACGAGGAGTTTGATTTCGATTTCCTGGCGAAATTTGGGCCTTGCCATATTACATGCAGTATACGGCTTGCCTGCATTTCACACGAAATTTGGTGAAGCGCATCCAAGCGGGAGAGACGAAGAATCAACCGGGGAGGTTTCCCGGGAACGCCATTCTCCTGAATGGCGCAGCGCAAACCGCCAATCAGGAGATTGGCGTTCCCGGGTTATTATCCTTGGTTCGTGCCAAGACTTGGCTATTGTGTTTAAACAATGGAATCAGGATGGCCGCGGAACGGCCCTCGCCATTTCATTTCCTTCGTTTCATTTTCGGATTCAGTTGCTCGACAGGAGCGAAGGTGACGCGGTATAAACTTTACTGTTGCTGACCGGCGCACTCATCCCGGCGGGCGCCCTTGTTAGCCCGCGCGCGGTTCCGGCGCTCCATTTGACATGACTGAACCAGCCACACCGCTGATGCGGCAGTATCACTCTATTAAGGGGCGCTATCCTCATGCGCTGGTCCTGTTCCGGTTGGGGGATTTCTACGAACTGTTCTATGAAGACGCCATCGCGGCTTCGCGGGAACTGCAGATCACTCTGACTTCCCGGAACCGGGAGCGCGGCGAACCTGTGCCAATGTGTGGGGTTCCCTATCATGCCGCGGAGGGATATATCGCGCGCCTCTTGCGCGCGGGATACAAGATTGCCGTGTGCGATCAGATGGAGGCGCCTGGCCCCGGGAAGAAACTGGTGCGACGCGAAGTGGTGCGCGTCATTACGCCGGGAACTGCCACCAGCCTCAACGTTCTCGAGCCCAAGGAAAATAATTATCTGGCGGCGATTTCCCGGTCAGCGGGCGGATCGCCGATCGGGTTTGCCTATGCAGATGTAACGACGGGTGAATTTCGAGCGGCAGCATTTTCCGGGAGGGACGCGGAAGAAAAATTGCGCGATGAATTGCACCGCTTGAGGCCACGGGAAATTCTTATTCCCCGGCAAGCGAGCTTGTTTGCAACGGCGGCGGCGGGGGCGGACGGTGAGCCTAGCGGGACTAACCAGGCGACGCGGCCGGAGCTTCGCGAAGGGGTTGAGACACGGATCGACGAATGGGTCTTTCGCTATGACTACGCCGAACGGATGCTGCGGGAGCAATTCGGCGTGGCGACCCTGGACGGATTTGGCCTGGCGGGGCAACCGCAGGCTGTCTCGGCGGCTGGAGCGGTGGTGCATTATTTGCGCGAGACTTCGGCCATGGACGCCGAAAATGGGAATCATTCCGGCGCATCTCTTGGGCATCTGGACCGCGTGCGGTATTACGAGCAGGCAGACGCGCTGGTGCTGGACGTGGTTACGGTTCGCAATCTGGAACTCGTGGCGCCGATTTTTTTTGAGGATAGCGTGCGGGGCGCTTCTCCAACTCTGCTTTCCGCGCTGGACGAAACGGCGACGGGCATGGGAGCGCGGCTCTTGCGGCAATGGATTTTGCGCCCGCAAGTGAATCGCGAGGAGATTCAAGCGCGTCTGGACGCCGTGCAGGAGCTCAGGAATCATACGGTGCTACGCGAAGAGATTCGCCACAACCTTGCCGGGGTGCAGGACCTTGAACGCCTGGCGGGACGCGTGACGCTGGGCGTGGCGTCGCCGCGTGACCTGCTGGGGCTTCGGCAATCTCTGGCGCGCGTTCCTCTCTTGCGAAAATATTTGGAGAAGTGCCCATCGGCGCGGCTTTGCGCATTGCACGCGGAGATGGACGAATTGGCGGACGTGCGCGAACGGATCGAATCGGCCCTCGCGGACGATCCCCCGGCGCTGGCCTCCGATCCGGGCGTGATTCGCCGCGGCTACAACCAGGAATTGGACGAGTTGCGCGAACTCTCACAGCACAGCAAGCAGATTATTGCGGCGATGGAAGAGCGGGAGCGGAAGCGGACGGGAATCGGGTCGCTCAAAATTCGCTTCAATCAGGTGTTCGGCTACTACATCGAGATATCCAACCCGAACTTGCATCTCGCGCCTGCGGATTTTGAGCGCAAGCAGACGCTCGTGAATGCGGAACGCTTTACGACGCGGGAGCTGAAGGAATACGAGCGCAAGGTCCTGGACGCCGACGAGCGCATCGCGGAAATCGAGCGGCGGCTGTTCTTCGAACTGCGGTTGTGGATCGGAGAACAGGCGGCGCGGCTTCGGCGGACCGCCGCGGCGATCTCGCAGCTGGATGTGCTTGGAAACTTTGCGCGGCTGGCTGCCTCGCGCAATTACACTCGGCCGGAATTTTCTGACGACACGCAAATCTTGATTGTGGCGGGGCGGCATCCGGTGATCGAGCAGCTCCTCGTGCAAAAAGGCGAGCGATTCGTTCCGAATGATCTTTTTCTGGATGATTCGGCGCAGCAGATCCTGCTGATTACGGGCCCGAACATGGGAGGGAAATCGACATATCTCCGGCAGGCCGCGTTGATTATTCTGATGGCGCAAATGGGATCGTTCGTTCCGGCGGATCAGGCGCGACTGCCCATCACCGATCGAATTTTTACGCGGATCGGCGCGGCGGATAATTTGGCGCGCGGACGCTCCACGTTTCTTGTGGAAATGACTGAAGTTGCGGCCATTTTGAATACGGCAACCCCCGCGAGCCTGGTGCTGCTGGATGAAGTGGGGCGCGGGACGGCCACGTTTGACGGGCTTTCCATCGCATGGGCGGTGGTGGAACATTTGTCGAGCGAGACGAAATCGCGCACGTTGTTTGCGACGCATTACCACGAATTGACGGAGCTTGCGGATTTGCTGCCGGGAATCAAGAACGTACACGTGTCGGCGCGTGAGACCTCGACGGGGATCGTGTTTCTGAAGCGCGTCGAGACCGGGAGTGCGGACAAGAGCTATGGGATCGAAGTCGCGAGGATGGCGGGACTGCCTCCCGGTGTGATCGCGCGCGCCCGCGAAATTCTCGAACGGCACGAGCAGGCCGAGCATCAACTGAGCGAGCGGCTGACGCCTGGCGCCACGGCAAACGGGGAGCCCCTGCCGGCGCAGGAGGCGCTGTTCACGCCGCTCGACCGGCGCGTATTGGAAGCGCTGCGCGAGGCGGACATCGACAATCTGAAGCCCGTTGAGGCGCTCAATCTTCTGGCCGAGTTGAAAAAACAAATTTTATGAAACATTCCCGGGGACGCGGCACATTGGCGCTTGGCATCATGTCGGGAACGTCGGCGGACGGGATTGACGTGGCCCTGGTGCGGATGAGCGGCCGAAAAGCGTCCCTGGAAAACTACGCAGTGTTCCCCTTCCCCGGGCAAGTGCAGAAAGCCATCTTGAAGCTTGGCGAAGGCCGGCCGGTAGCGACCGGAGAAATCAGCCAGCTCAATTTTCTGCTGGGCGAATTATTCGCGGGCGCTGCGCTCGCCGCGTGCAAGAAATTTCGCATAGCGCCCTCGCAGATCGAAGTGATCGGCTCGCACGGGCAGACTGTTTTTCATCAGGGGACGCCAACACGTTTCAATGGACAGCAGTGTCGCCTCGACACTGCAAATCGGCGATCCTTCGGTGATTGCGGTGCGCACGGGCATCACGACGGTGGGGGATTTTCGTCCCGCCGACATGGCCGCGGGAGGACAGGGAGCGCCGCTCGTGCCGTTCGTCGATTTTCTGCTCTACCGGCACCCGCGGATCGGGCGCGTCGCGCTGAATATCGGCGGAATTGCGAACGTCACGGTGATTCCCGCGGGCGCGAAGATTGCAGATGTATTTGCATTTGATACGGGGCCGGGGAATATGGTCATCGACGCATTAGTGCGGCATTTCACGCATGGCCGAAAAGGATTCGATCGCAACGCGGAGATGGCCGCAAAAGGCAGCCTGCTTCCCGGATTGCTTCAGACATTGTTACGCGACAAATATTTTTCCAAACTCCCGCCGAAAACGGCGGGACGCGAGCAATACGGCGAAAGATACTTGCATGCCCTGCTGTCCCACCGCGAGGCACGAAACGCAAATCCCGAAGATGTAATTCGCACCGCAACGATCTTGACCGCGCTATCCATTGTGGATGCATTCCATCGTTTTATCGCGCCGCAGGTGAAAATCGGAGAGCTGATCGTTTCAGGGGGCGGCGCGCACAATCCATTGCTGATGGCTCAGCTCGAATCCGGCTTGAGTGGAGTCCGTGTGCGTGAAGCGGGAGAACTTGGCGTTTCAGGGGACGCGAAGGAAGCGTTTGCCTTTGCCGTGCTCGCGTATGAGTCGCTGCACAAGCGGCCCGCGAACGTGCCAGGCGCGACGGGAGCGAAGAAGGCCGTCGTGTTGGGCAAAGTGTGCTATGCGATATGAGAGAGGAAGTAGAGGAGGTCCAGGAAGTGAAGGAAGTAGAGGAACGGATAACTTCGTATGCACGCGGGCGCGGTTCGAGGAGTGGCGCCTTCTTCCTTTACTTCCCTTGCATCCTCAATTTCCTGTACTTCCCTTCTGCTTCTCCTTCCCCTCGCACTCACTTCCTGCTCACGCACCGTCGCCACCGAACCCGGCGTCGTCAACTTCCTGATCGAATCGATGCCGACCAATTTGGATCCGCGAATTGGAACAGACGCGGTTTCGCAGCGATTGGACAGCCTCATCTTCAGCAGCCTGGTGGAACTCGATGCGCAGAGAATCCCGCGCGGCGATCTGGCGGAAAGATGGGATACGCCCGATGCGATCACGTATGTGTTTCATTTGCGGAGCGGCGTAAAATTCCATGATGGCCGGCCGCTAACATCCGCGGATGTGAAGTACACCTTCGATTCGATCCTGGACAGAACCGTCACATCGCCAAAGCGAGGCTCGCTCGCGATGATTCGATCCATCGACGCGCCGGACGCGGCCACGGTGATTTTTCATTTGCAGGAACCCTACGCCGGGTTTCTGTGGGCCATCGCGCGGCCCACGGTCGGGATCGTCCCGGCGGGTTCCGGGGCGGATTTTTCCGAGCGGCTCACCGGCACCGGTCCGTTCCGGTTCGTCAGCGCGAATCAGGACGACAACATTGTGATCGAAAGGAATGGCGAGTATTTCGGAGGCGCGCCGAACATTTCGCGCGTGCGATTCCGAGTCGTGCCCGAGGCCATTGTGCGCGCGCTCGAATTGCGCAAAGGAAGCGCGGACGTGGAAGTGAATTCGCTCGCGTTCGGACATGATTCCCGTCCTGCGCCAGCAATCCACGATCGATGTGACGGAATCACCCGGAACCAACTATCAATACATTGCATTCAATCTCGACGATGCGGCGCTGGCCAAACGCGAGGTGCGGCAGGCGCTGGCGTATGCGACGAACCGCGAAGAAATCATTCAATATTTGTACCGCGGCCAGGCGCATCCAGCCGACGGCCCGCTGCCGAAAAGCAGTTGGGCGTACGAGCCTGGCATCCGGCGCTACGAATATGATCCGCAACAGGCGGAACATTTGTTGGACGCGGCCGGGTTTCCGAGGCAGCCCGAGACCGGCGGCATGCGCGTGAAGCTCACGCTCAAGACGACAACCGAAGAATCTTCCCGGCTGCTGGGCGCCGTTTTGCAAGAGCAATGGCGCAAAGTCGGAGTCGATCTCGAATTGAGGCCGCTGGAATTCGCGACGCTGTTTTCGGATATGGCCCGGGGGAGTTTTGAGCTCTTCACGCTGCGATGGATCGGCGCGAACAACGATCCCGACACTTTTTTTGATTACATTTTCGATTCCAGGATGATTCCTCCCGCCGGGGCCAATCGCGGCCACTATCGCAATCCGGACATCGATGCGCTGCTTAGGCAGGCGCGCGTGAAGACGATCAGGAAAAGCGGCGTGAATTGTTCAGCAAGGTTCAGAAAATCATCGCGGAGGATTTGCCGTACGTCAGTTTGTGGTTTATGGACAATATCAGCGTGCACCGGAAAAGAATCAGCAACGTGCAGCTTTCCCCGACCGGGGACTATGATTTTTTGCGGAGAATTGATGCGCGGTAGGAACCTGGGAACGCCAATCTCCCGATTGGCGGTTTGGGCGCGCCAATCGGGAGATTGGCGTTCCCGGGGCGCCGCTCCAAAGTTCAGGCTTCCGTGTCGTCCTCGAGGGCAGCGCGGATTTCCTGCTCGGTGATCACGCCTTCGCGCATGACTTCCCAATCGTCGCCGTCGAGTTTCACGATCGTGGAGGCGAGATTTCCGGGCGTCTCTCCCGCGTCGAGAATGAGCGGCAGGCGGTCTCCCATTTGTTCCAGAAGGTCGATCGGCAGTCGCGCACGCGGGTTGGCCGGAAATATTTCCGCTCGTGCCGGTGATGGGTCCCTTCACGAGGCCGATGAGCGCGTCCACGATCGCGGATTTCGGCCAGCGCAGGGCGACATTGCCGGTGTGAGCCGTCACTTTGAGCGGGACGCCAGTCGAGGCCTCGACCAGCAACGTTAGCGGGCCCGGCCAAAACTTGGCGGCGAGTTTGTGAAACGTGTAGGGGACATCGCGCGAGAGGGAGATGGCCTGGGCGTGGTATTGACAAGGATCGGGAGCGCGCGGGTTTCCGGGCGTCCCTTGACGCGATAGATTTGATCGACGGCCGCCAGATTAAATGGGTCCGCCGCGATTCCATAAAAAGTGTCGGTCGGGATGGCCACGAGTTCGCCTCGGCGTATGAATTCGGCTGCGTAGCGGATGGCAGCGGGATCGGGATTTTCGGGTGAAATCTTCAGCAACTCAGCGGACAAAGTGGCGACCCTCGTTGTTAAAGCCAAAAAATGGGATTCGACCGGCCGTGCAAACGCGGTCGAGTGAAGCTACCATAGACGTGTAGTGCGTTCAAGACGCTAAGCTATCAAATATCATCGTAGGAAGGCGCGGACCGCCCTTGCTTTACCGTTCGGAAGTGGTTTGTTAGGCTGGTGTGCATGGCTCATCCAGCCAGCTCAACCGCGCGACAATCCACCAAAGGAAACGCCGCCGTGATTACGAGCCGTGAAAACCGTTGGCTCAAGCGATTTCGCGCGGCGCTCTCGGGCGAACGCGGCGACGACGGAATTGTGGGCGTCGAAGGTGTTCGCCTGGTGGAAGCGGCGCTTGGATCGAGGCTGCCGGTCGAGGCGCTCCTCGTAAGCGAATCGGGTGCGCGCCATCTTCCGCGCGTCGCGCCGGTACTGGCATCCAGTGTGCCCGTGCTTCGAACATCCGACAAATTGTTCGCCGGCGTTGCGGATACAAAGACGCCGCAGGGGATCGCCGCTTTGGTTCGGCCACGACAGGCGACGATCGAAAGCCTCTTGCCCGGGACGGCGCTGCTTATCGTGCTCGTGGGCGTGCAGGATCCCGGCAACGTGGGGACGATTGTCCGGGCGGCGGAAGCGTTTGGAGCAACTGGGGCGGCGACTTGTCTGGCGGACGGCATAGGGACAGCCGATCCGCTTCGGGCCGAAGGCGCTGCGCGCGTCGGCAGGATCGGCGCTGCGACTGCCGATCGTCCATGGTATTTCGCCGGCCGATGCTGCTCGCGCAATTGCGAATGATTCGGGTGAAAGTTTATGCTGCTGTTGCAGCCTCGCTCACGGCCGATGAAAATTCGCAGAAATAAAGCTTCGGATACTGCGTGCACTTTATTGCGTCCGTGGGACATCGACTGGAAAATCCCTGCAGCCATCCTGATCGGCAACGAAGGTTCGGGCTTGCCCGCGGACATTGTGCGCGCGGCCGACGCGCGCGTTTATATTCCGCAAGCGGCGGCAACCGCTCCTGTGGGGATTGAATCGTCTGAATGCGGCCATGGCCGCGAGCGTGTTGCTCTACGAGGCCATGCGGCAGAGAAATGCCGCCCGGCAAGAAAATTCATGAGCCTGTTCGCAAAACTCGAGCCTGAGGAAAATACCGGCGCATCCGGCCAGCCGCTTGCGGAACGGATGCGTCCGCGCACGCTCGATGAATTCACGGGGCAAGAGGCGTTGCTCGGGCCGGGAAAACCGCTGCGGACGCAGATCGAACGCGACGAAATCGGCTCCATGATTCTTTGGGGGCCGCCGGGATGCGGGAAGACGACGCTGGCGCGGCTGATCGCGCGAATGACTCATTCCGAGTTCGCTGCGTTCAGCGCCGTGCTGACCGGGATCAAGGAAATCAAGGACGTGATGGCCGCGGCCGAGCACGCGCGGCGCGCGGGGCGAAGAACCATCGTGTTTATCGACGAAGTGCACCGCTTCAACAAGGCGCAGCAGGATGCGTTCCTGCCGCACGTGGAAGCGGGAAACATCATTTTGATCGGCGCAACCACGGAAAATCCCTCGTTTGAAGTGATCGCTCCGCTGCTTTCACGGACGCGCGTCTATGTGCTGCAGGCGCTGACCACCGAGCAGATCGAAGCGCTCTTGCGGCGCGCGCTGGCGGACCCGGTGCGCGGTCTCGGAAACGAAAAGATCGTGATCAGCGAGGAGGCGATACAGCACATCGCCGTGTTTTCGGGCGGCGATGCGCGCGCCGCATACAACACGCTCGAGGCCGGCGTGCGCGCCGCGCAGCCGGACGCTTCGGGAACACGCACGATCACCAAGGAATTGCTTGCCGAACTGCTGCAACGCAAATTTTTGCTGTACGACAAATCCGGCGAAGAACATTACAACCTCATTTCCGCGCTCCACAAATCCGTGCGCAATTCCGATCCCGATGCGTCGCTGTACTGGCTCGTGCGGATGCTCGAATCAGGCGAAGACCCGCTGTACATCGCGCGGCGGCTCGTGCGCATGGCGAGCGAGGACATCGGCCTCGCGGAACCGGGCGCGCTGGCGGTGACGATTGCAGCCATGCAGGCCGCGGACTTTGTCGGGCCGCCGGAAGGAAATCTCGCGCTGGCGCAGGCCGCCGTTTATCTTTCGCTCGCGCCGAAATCCAACGCGCTTTATACGGGCTACGGCTCCGTCACGAAAGATTTGGAGAGCACGCGCGCCGAGCCGGTGCCGCTGCACCTTCGGAATGCTCCCACGGGCCTGATGAAAAATATCGGCTACGGGAAGGGATATCAGTACGCGCATGATGTCGAAGATAAAGTGGCCGACATGGAATGCCTGCCGGAATCGCTGGCGGGAAAAGCTTACTACCTGCCGACCGACCAGGGATTTGAAGCGCGACTCCGGCAGCGTATGGAAGAAATCCGGCGCATCAAAGATAAGCGGAAAGCTAAATGAGGAACATCGCGCGTGCATCCGGGCTCTGGTAGGACGGACTGTAGCCTGTCTTCGGTGTGTCGGTAAAGCAGACAGGCTGAAGCCTGTCCTACTTGCGGCGTTTATAAATTTCCTTGGCGATGCAGTTATCCATGATGACGAAAAGTCCTGCGCGGCGGGCGCGTTCGGCGGATGACTCGTCCTCGACTCCCTCTTGCATCCAGATCGGCGCGCGCGCCGATGCGAATTGCCGCGTCGACGATTTCCGGCACAAATTCCGAGCGGCGAAAAATATCCACGATGTCGATTTTCTCGGGAATGTCTTCCAGGCGGGCGTAGCATTTCTCGCCGAGCACTTCCTTCTCATTCGGATTGACGGGGATAATGCGGTAGCCGGAAGACACGAGTGTTTCGGCTACGCCAAAGCTGGCGCGATAGGGTTTTCCCGACAGGCCAACCACGGCGATGGTTTTTGCCGAAGGCAAGAATTCCAGTGATGGAATCGTCTTCCGCGGTTGTCATGGCAGTTTTTTTCGCGGCGCGCCCTCTTTGGACTTGGACATGACGCGCCGTGGGCGCCACGCGCGCCGCGGCTTGGTTACAGCCAGAACTGGCTTGGGCTGCGAAAGTGCGTGGTCAACCGCGCGAACGAGTTTCGCTACTTCCGGGGCGCTGAGTTGGCGGTAGTGGCCTTCCTGCACGGTGTCGGCGTCGAGCGAAGCCAGCTTCATTCGCTTCATCTTTTCGACGGGATGGCCCATCGCCAGCAAATTCCGCCGCAGCAGGTCGCGGCGAACGCCGGAGAATTGCACTTCGTACCAGGGATTCGGGGGATTCTTTCCCGCAGCATGTGGCGCGCGCAATGGGAAAATCTTGCCGCGCAGCGCGTGCGCGAGACTTTTCATCTGTGTTTCGCTGAGGCGGCCCTTCACTTTGATCCAATATGTCTGGGGCAGGGATATGGACGCTTTCAACATTCGGCTCGCGAGTTCGCCGTCGTTGGTCAGAAAAACAGCGCCACCCGCGGCATAATCGAGACGCCCAACCGGAAAGACGCGCTCGGATACTCCAACCAGAAAATTGCGCAACGTGCGCCGGCCTTCCGGGTCCGCCAGCGTGGAAACGACTTCCGGCGGCTTGTTCATCAGCAAATAAACGTGAGTGCCGGAAACTTGAGCGACGCGGCCGGCGGCCTCGACACGGTCGCGTTCCGGATCGGCTTTGGCGCCGAGTTCGGTGACGACAACTCCGTTTACGCGCACTTGCCCGCTGCGGATCAGATCTTCCGCGTGGCGCCGCGACGCAATTCCGGCGCGGGAGATAATTTTTTGCAGACGCTCAAGCATGGATTTGTCTAGGAAGCGCTTTCTGCCTTGGTGTGCTCGGAGTGCTCCGCTTCGGCTGCTTCCGATGTTTCTTGCAGATCCTGCAGGCCAGGCTCCGCTGCGGGGTGTGTTGCCGTTGCCTCAACTAGCGGAAGACCCGCACCATTCATCGATTCTAGCGCCTCTGGTTCGATCGGCGCGATGCCTTCGTCCGCACCGAGCGCCGCACGCGCGAGCTGTTCAAATTCCTTCAGGCTCGGCAACTCTTCAAGATCGGAAAGGCCGAAGCGCATCAGGAATTCTTTCGACGAGCGGTACATGATGGGCCGGCCCATGACGGCCTTGCGGCCGGCGGTCACGATCAGGCGCTTTTCGAGCAGCGTCTTGATCACTCCGGACACGTTCACGCCGCGAATTTCCTGAATTTCCGGGCCTGTGACGGGTTGACGGTAGGCGATCACGGCCAGCGTTTCGAGTGCGGGCATCGTCAAGCGCAGAGGCGGGCGCAGGCTCTTGATGAACCGGCGAACGACTTCGTGGTGCTGCGGCTTGGTGTAAAACTTGTAGCCGCCTGCGACGGCGCGGATTTCCACGCCGCGATCCTCGCTTGCGTACGCGGCGATCATTTCGTCCAGCGCCGCGCGCACCGTGCTCTTTTCCTCGCCGACGGCATTCGCGATTTGATCGAGCGTTGCGGGCTCATCGGCGGCGTAAATAATCGCCTCGAGCGCACCCTTCAGTTCCATCGGATTCATCGTCATTGGTATTGTTCGTCGATTCCCCGAAGCGGCTCCGCGGGCGCGTCTGAAATCGATTCGCCGCCGGCGAAGACCACGTCGAACATTTTATGCTTTCGCAGCCAGATCTTTGAGAACAATTCCTGCTGCACCAGGATGATGGCCTGCAGGCGCGTGAGCTCGAGGACCGCGAGCAGCGCAACAATCATGGCATGCCTCGACGCGCAGGACTCGAAGAATGTAATCAGGTCGATGCCGTCCTCGACGGCGACCAGTTGCTGGCGCAGCAAATCCATCATTTGCGCCACCGTGAATTGCTGGTGGTGGAGCTCGATCTTCACCACTTCCTTGCGGCGCTCGAGGACCTGCTGGAACACTTTCACGAGGTCCACCAGCGAAACGATCAGCTCGCCTTCCGATTCCTCGCCTTCGTACAGCGTGAGGTCCGGCTTGGACCAGACGTGTTCCTCGATCTGCTGGCGCTGGTGGAGGAGTTGCGCGGCGCTCTTGAATTTTTCGTGTTCGACGAGGCGGTGAACGAGGTCGGCGCGCGGATCTTCCAGTTCCTCGGGGCCGGCCAGCGGGTCAGGCGGAAGGAGCATTTTCGATTTGATGTAGATGAGCGTCGCGGCCATGTAGATGAAGTCGGCCGAGATCTCCATGTCCAGCTGCTCGAGTTTATGGAGATAGTCGAGATACTGGCCCGTGATCTTGGCGATCGGGATGTTGTGAATGTCGATCTCCTGCTTCTTGATCAGATCGAGCAGGAGATCGAGCGGGCCATCGTAGGTATCGAGATGAATTTTGTAGGGTGACGCCATTTTATTGCCTCATTCCTGCATAGATTGCTTGGTGCCAAGAAAAACTTCCCGTGTCGTCCCAAAGAGCGGGACGAAACTGCCTCTACAATACCTTGCGAGCAATAGTGCGCTCGGTTTTGTAGAGGCCGCCCGACTTTTGGGCGGGCACTGCCATGTCGCCACGGACTTTAACCGCCTCCAGCTGCGCGAGGAGGATTTATCTCATCACGCTTCTCTTTCCAATTGAACACGGCTTCGCGAGCGCGCGCCATTATTTTCTGCGCGACTTCGCACGCCCTTACGGAACCGTCGTCGAGGATCCGCAATACTTTGTCGGGATGCGCGGCGTATTCTTCGCGGCGGGCGCGAACCGGCTCGATCCACTTAATCAGATTGTCGGCCACCGCCATTTTACATTCGATGCAGCCGATTCCCGCGCTGCGGCAGCCATCAGCGGACCATTTCAACGTTTCCGGCGGCGAAAACAATTTGTGCCAGTCGTATACGGGGCAAACATCGGGATTCCCGGGGTCGGTGCGACGCTTGCGCGCGGGATCGGTGATCATGGCTCGCGATTTGGTGCGGATGGACTCGTCCGATTCGCTGAGCGAAATGAAATTGCCGTAGCTCTTGGACATTTTCCGGCCGTCGGTGCCGGGGATGCGCGGCGTTTGCGTCAGCAGCGATCCGGGTTCGCGAAGTATCGCCGAGCGGCTGAAATAGTGGCCATACTCCTTGAGCGAATCTAGGAAGTTCTCGACTCCTTGTTCGAGCGCTTCCCTTCGGAGAAGATCGGCTACTTCCCTCTTCTGTTCGTCCGTAAACGGCTTTCCGTTCGAGGGCAGGATCTTGGCATCATGCACGCGCCGCGCCAGGAACTGCACATTGGCAGGCGCAAACAATTCCGGCTTGATTCTGAAACCATAAAAAAAATCGAAACGCCGCACGATTTCTCGAGTCAATTCAATATGAGAAACCTGATCTTCACCGACCGGAACGAGGTCCGCGTCGTAAAGAACGATGTCGGCCGATTGTAATACGGGATACCCGAGAAATCCGAAAGTGTGCAGGTCCTTGTCCTTCACGTTGTCGAGCGCCTCTTTATAGGTGGGGACGCGTTCGAGCCAGCCGAGAGGCGTCACCATCGAAAGGAGCAACTGAAGCTCGGCGTGTTCCGGGACGGAGGACTGGATGAACATCGTGCACTTGGCGGGATCGAGCCCCGAGGCGAGCCAATCCGTCGCGATTTCGATTGTGTTCTGCGCAACTTGAGAGGTGTCGGCGTAGTCCGAGGTCAGCGCGTGCCAATCGGCGACGAAGAAGAAGCATTCGTATTGCGGATCGTTCTCGAGCTTGACCCAATTTTCGAGGGCGCCGAAGTAGTGGCCGATGTGGAGGCGCCCGGTGGGGCGCATGCCGCTCAGGACTCGTTTCTTTTGGTCCACGCTAGCAGTTTCTCCTGGGAAGAGCGCATGTGTATTGCCCGCCTTCAGGCGGGCGCTTTGAATCCAGGCAGATGCCCGCCTGAAGGCGGGCGCTACATAAGTGTTGCATCGTCACACGCGCCTTCCGCGCCGCGTCGTTGGTTCCCCATTCGTGCTCAACAAATCGCGCGCGATGATCATGCGCTGGACTTCGCTTGTGCCTTCGTAAATGGTGATGACACGGGCGTCGCGATACATTCGCTCGACATCGGACTCGCGCGAATACCCGAGGCTGCCATGGATTTGCACGGCTTTGTAGACGGCGCGATTCACCATTTCTCCCGCATACAATTTGGCGCGCGAAGCGTAAGGGCCGAGGCGCGTCGCGCCGGTATCGCGCATCCAGGCGGCATGGTGCACCAGGGCTCGCGCGGCTTCGATTTCCGTTTGCATATCGGCGAGCATCCATTGTACAGCCTGGAAGTCGCCGATGGTTTTCCCAAATGCGCGGCGCTGTTTGGCGTAGGCGACCGAAGCTTCGAGCGCTCCCTGCGCGATGCCGACGGCCTGCGCCGCGATTCCGACGCGGCCTCCGTCCAGGAGTTCGAGCGCGATCTTCAGGCCCTGGCCTTCTTCTCCCAGGCGATTCCCTTCTGGGACTTCGCAGTCGGTGAAGGTGATTTCCGCCGAGCGCGAAGTGCGCAGTCCCATCTTATCCTCGTAACGCGCCACTCGAAAACCGGGAAATGAGGGCTCCACCAGAAAAGCCGTCGCGCCCTTTGCGCCGGCGGATGGATCCGTTTTCGCAAACACGACGTAGAGCCCTGCTTCACCGCCATTTGTGACCCAGGATTTTGTTCCGTTCAATCGATACGTGCCGCCGTGGCGCTCTGCGGACGTGGCGATCGCGGCGGCGTCAGAGCCGGCTTGTGGTTCGGTGAGGCAGAATGCGCCCAGGATTTCTCCGTGCGCCAGGGTCGACAGATATTTTTGCTTTTGCGATTCGGTGCCATATTTGAAGACCGGCAAAACGGCGAGAGAACTCGTGACGCTCAATGCCACGGCCATCGCGGCATCCACGCGAGCTACTTCTTCGAGCATCAAGACATAGGATATCGTGTCCGCGCCCAGGCCTCCCCAGGATTCGGGAAGCAACATGCAACAGCAGCCGAGTTCGCCGAGCTTGCGCAATTCGTCGCCGGCAAATTTTTCTTCGCGGTCGCGCGCGCGGATGGACGGGCGCACTTCGGCTTCCATGAATTGACGGATCGTTTCTCGAATCAGGCGTTGATCGTCGGTGAGGGAAAAGTCCATCGAGTGATGAGCAAGAGCGATGCTAGCACATGTAGGACGGGCTTCAGCCTGTCTTCTCTTGACTTCCGCCAATTCGGCAAAAACCAAAACCAGACAGACTGAAGTCTGTCCTACCAAAGCTACATCTTCAGCAATTCGCGGAGGTGGCGTGTCTGTGCGCGGCTCACGGGGACTTCCGATGCGCGCTTGTCGTCCATTTTGAGCATGTAGCTGGACTTGAACCACGGGACCACTTCCTTGATGTGGTTGATGTTGACGAGGTAGGAGCGGTGCGCGCGCCAGAAGACGTCGGATTCGAGCGTGGATTGCAACTCCTCAATTGTTCTGTAATTCGAGGTTCCTTCCACTTCTCGCGCCACCACGGTTATGGTGCCGTCCTCGATGGAAGCGAAGATGACGTCCTCGGCGTCCACAAGAAATAGGCGCTGCTGCGTCTTCACCAGCAACTTTACCGGCGGGGCTTTCGCCGATCCGATTTGATTGACCAGTGTCTCCAGGCGCTCGCTCGGCGAAGCTTCGGCCTCGAGCGCTTTTTTCGCGCGCTGGATGGCGCGAGCCAGGCGGTTCCTCTCAATCGGCTTGAGGACATAATCGATGGCGTTCACTTCGAAGGCCTGCACCGCATAATTGTCGAACGCCGTCGCGAAGACGATCTGAGGAAGTTTCCCCTTGCGGTCCATCAATTTCTTGATCACGCCGAAGCCGTTGAGGCCCGGCATCTGCACGTCGAGAAACACGAGGTCCGGCGAATGCTCCTTGATCAGGGCGAGGGCTTCGACGCCGTTTTTGCCCTGGCCGACGAGATGCACGTCGGGAAAACTTTTCAGCAGATAGGCCAGTTCGTCGCGCGCGGGTTTCTCGTCGTCGACGATGAGCGTACTGATTGTCATGAAGTCGCGCCTAACGATGCACTCATAGTATATGCGAGGGGCACCTCGCGTTCAACCGGCGGAGAGGCCGCTTCCCTGTTAAGATTTCAGGGGAAATTCCGCTGCAACGGAGGCCGAATTTGGAAAAGCGACGCGCGCAAATCCTCAAGAGCGAGGTGCTCTATCAAGGCAAAGTATTTCGACTGCAGCGGGACACAGTGATCGAACCGGGCGGCGTGCAAGCTGAGCGCGACATCATCGTGCATCCCGGCTCCGTCGTCGTGCTTCCCATTTTCAACGATGGGCGCGTCCTCCTCATCCGCCAATACCGGCACTCGGTCGGCGAATTTCTGTGGGAACTCGTGGCGGGGCGCAAGGAGCCGCACGAAAGCCCGCTCGCCGGTGCGCGGCGGGAATTGCTCGAAGAGACTGGATACACGGCGAAGCGTCTCCGCAAATTAATGCGCGTCGTTCCGACTCCCGGATTTGTGAATGAGTGGATGTGGATTTTCGCGGCGGAAGGGCTCACCGAGGACGCCGCTCAGCCGGAAGAAGACGAAAAGATCACGGCGCGGATTTTCACGTTGAAGCAAGTGGAGAAGATGATCCAGCGCGGAACGCTGCGCGATGCGAAATCGATTTGCGGAATTCTTTACTACAAGCGATTTGTGAAGCGGATACGCCAGGCCCATTGAGGCTTGAAGAGATTTGAGATTTGTAGATTTGAGATTTGAGATTTGAGATTTGAGATTTGAGATTTGAGATTTGAGCATTTTGAGCGGCATCCTGCCGGCGGTTTTCATTTTATTTCTCTCATTCATTTGCCGTTGACAACTCACTTCAGGACAAATATTTTTGGAAATTGACGTTCTTCGCTTGAAACATCGCCGCGTGTAGCATAGGATTTGCGCAAGTAAGTTCTCCGAGAAAATAATTCGGAGAGAAAGGTCGGACATGAGCGTACGAGATTTTATCAAGCACCAATTTCGGCACTTCAATGCGGCGGTCGTGGTGGACGCTTCCGAAGCCTACATCGCGCACCTGGCGCGCGGCGGAAAGATGTTCCTGACGATGGCGGGGGCGATGAGCACCGCGGAACTGGGGCTCTCGCTCGCGGAAATGATCCGGCAGGGCAAGGTGCACGGCATCTGCACGACGGGCGCGAACCTCGAAGAAGATATTTTTAATCTTGTCGCGCACAATCATTACAAGCGCGTGCCGAACTATCGCAATTTGAGCGACGCCGAAGAAGTGGCGCTGCGCGATCGCGGCATGAACCGCGTCACCGACACCTGCATCCCGGAAGAAGAGGCCATGCGCCGGATCGAGCGCCAGGTGCTGAAGCTGTGGCAGAAGGCGGACAAGGAAAAGCAGCGCTACTTCCCTTACGAATACATGTACCAGCTGATCTCGCTGCGGGCTTATCAAGGAGTCCTACCAGATCGATCCGAAAGATTCCTGGGTGATCGCGGCTTGCGAAAAAAATCTGCCGATTTTTACGCCGGGCTGGGAAGATTCCACGCTCGGCAATATTTTCGTGGCCAACGTGGTCCGCGGCGACGTTTCCAATTTTCAAGTGGTGAAATCCGGCGTCGAACAGATGGCCTGCCTGATCGAGTGGTACCGGCAAACTTCCGCCAACGAATCGATCGGATTTTTCCAGATTGGCGGCGGCATCGCGGGAGACTTTCCCATTTGCGTCGTTCCGCTGATCACGCAGGACCTGCGCGAGAAGTGCCGCCTGTGGGGCTACTTCTGCCAGATTTCCGACAGCACCACGTCGTACGGCTCGTACAGCGGCGCGGTACCCAACGAAAAAATCACCTGGGGAAAACTGGAAGCCGCCACGCCGCGATTCGTCATCGAATCCGACGCTTCGATCGTCGCGCCGCTGATGTTCGCATACATCCTCGGCCAGTAAGACTCACGGCCGGCATTTATTCTGCCGGTTCATGTAGCGCCCACCTTCAGGTGGGCATCTGCGCAATTCCAAAATGCCCGCCTGAAGGCGGGCGCTACAAAAGTCAAAATCGGTAAGCGTGGGAAAAGCACATGGAAAATCGTGAAGTCGCCCGCATCTTGCGGGAAACGGCGCAACTGCTCGAAATCGACGGCGCCATGATTGGCCGCTACCGCAGCTACGAGCGCGTCGCGGAACTCCTGGGTGGACTGCCCGAATCCATCGAAGAGCTGGCGCGCGACCGCGCCAAGCTGATGGAATTGCCCGGCATCGGCGATGGCATGGCCGATCACATTCAGGAAATCCTCAAGACCGGGCACTATTCCCTGCGAACCAAGCTACTCAAAAAATATCCGGAAACGATTCTTCATCTGCTGGATTTGCAGTCGCTCGGGCCGAAGAAAGTCGCGTTCCTCTGGAAGACCTTCAAGGCAGGGACGGTGGAACAGGTGGAAAAGCTCGCGCGCGAAGGCAAGCTGCGCGATCTGGCCGGCTTCGGAGAAAAGAGCGAAGAGAATATTCTGAAGGCGATCGAGGTGTACAAGAAGTCCGCCGGGCGATTCCACATCGACGTGGCGGCGGAAGAAGCGGATAAACTCGTCTCATACATTCGCGCGTTCGGCAAACCCATCGAGGCCGTGACGCCCGCGGGCTCGCTGCGGCGCGGCAAGGAAACCGTCGGCGACCTCGACCTACTGGTTACGATTTCCTCGGGAAAGTACACGCCGAAATCGGTTGAATCGATCGCGCAGCACATCCTCCTATTCCCGGAAATCGACCAGAAACTGGCGCACGGGGAGAACAAGGTCAGTTTCCTATTGAAGAGCGGGATGCAAGTCGATGTGCGCATTCTTGAGAAGGAGAGCTTCGGCGCCGCCCTGCTCTATTTCACGGGATCGAAGGAGCACAATGTCACGCTGCGCGGGCGCGCGAACAAGATGGGCTACACGCTGAACGAATACGCACTCGCGACGCTGAAGGGCGAGCGACCGGTGGCCCGCGCGACCGAGGAAGAAATTTACGCCAAGCTGGGGCTCGATTACATTCCGCCCGAGCTGCGCGAAAACACCGGCGAGATCGACGCCGCCGCGGAACATCGCCTGCCCCACCTCGTCGAGCTTTCGGACATGCGCGGCGATTTGCAAATGCACACGACCGCGAGCGACGGCAGAAACTCGATCGAAGAGATGGCCCTCGCCGCGAAAGATCTCGGCTACGAATATATCTCGCTGACCGATCACAGCAAGGCGGTGACCGTCGCGAACGGGCTCGACGAAAAACGGACGCTTGAGCAAATCAAAAAAATCCAAGCCGCCAACGCCAAGCATCTGGGGATTCGCATTCTCGCGAGCAGCGAAGTTGACGTTTTGAAAAACGGGGAACTGGATTTGGACGACGAAGTGCTCGCGCAGCTCGACGTTGTGCTCGTTTCCATTCACTCCTACATGAATCTGGATCGCGCCGAGATGACCGAGCGGATTCTGGCGGCTATCGAAAATCCTTATACGCAGATCGTCGGGCATCCCACGGGCCGCCTCGTTCTTCGCCGGGACGCGTACGCGTACGACATGGAACGCATCCTGGACGCGGCGCACAAGCACGGCGTGGTGATGGAGTGCAACGCCTCTCCCGAGCGTCTCGATCTGAAGGACACGCATCTGCGCATGGCGAAAGAGCGCGGCGTGAAAATCGTGATCTCGACCGATGCCCACACGACGCGCGGCCTTCAGGCCATGCGGTACGGGGTGCAAATGGCCCGGCGCGGCTGGATTGAAAAGAAAGACGTCATCAACACGCTCAGCCTCGAAAAGCTGCTCGCAGGATTAAGGGAAAAGCCCGGGGCCGCCACGCATGGCAAGCACCGCGCCGCCGCAGCTTCGGCGCGGCCTTCCGCCAAATCGCGCAGAACCGGCTGATTTAATCCGCGTTCCGCGTTGCAAATCTTCGCGCGTTCGCGCATGATACGTTGTTTGCGCGCAAGGAACTGCGGCTATCGTGCAGGGTGAAGAAAAATCGCACGCTGCTTCAGAGTTCCTCACAAATTGAAAACGACGGGAGAAATGAGAATGCGCAAGTCCGCAGGCATTGCCTTGCCGAAGGGAAAACTCGGAGTCCTCACCGTCGGCATGGGTGCGGTCGCCACAACCTTCATGGCCGGAGTGGATTTGGTCCGGCGAAAGAAGTCGCTGCCCATCGGGTCGCTTGACGCAATTGGGAACCATCCGCCTCGGGAAACGCACCGAAGCGCGCGCCCCGGCGATCAAGGATTTCGTGCCGCTCGCAACGCTCGAAGACATCGTTTTCGGCGGCTGGGACATTTTCCCGGACAGCGCATATGAAGCCGCCAAGAATGCCGCGGTGCTCAGCACCGAGCACCTTGCCGAAGTGAAACAATTTTTGAGCAAGATTCGTCCGATGAAGGCCGCGTTTGACCAGAACTACGTCAAGAAACTCACCGGCACGCATGTAAAGAAGGGCCGCAACAAATACGACCTGGCGCTGCAAATTCGCGACGACATTCAGAAATTCCAAAAGAAGAACAAAGTTTCGCGGACCGTCGTGATCTGGTGCGGCTCCACGGAAATTTTCCTCAAGCAGCACGCCGTATATGAGACGCCCGAAAAATTTGTGGCCGCGATGAAGGAAAATCATCCGGCCATCGCGCCATCCATGCTTTACGCCTGGGCCGCGATTACCAGCGGCGTGCCGTTTGCCAACGGCGCGCCCAACTTGACCGTCGATATTCCGGCGATCATCGCTCTCGCCAAACAGCACGGCGTGCCCATCTGCGGCAAGGATTTCAAGACCGGCCAAACCTTGATGAAGACGATTCTCGCCCCGGGCTTCAAAGCGCGACTCTTGGGAATGAACGGCTGGTTCTCGACCAACATCCTCGGCAATCGCGACGGCGAGGTGCTGGACGATCCAGAATCCTTCAAAACCAAGGAAGAATCAAAGCTCGGCGTGCTCGAATACATTCTCCAGCCGAAGCTGTATCCCGACTTGTACGGGCATATTCACCACAAGGTCCGCATCAATTACTATCCTCCGCGCGGCGACAACAAAGAAGGATGGGACAACATCGACATCTTCGGCTGGCTCGGCTACCCGATGCAGATCAAGGTCGATTTCCTCTGCCGCGACTCGATCCTGGCGGCGCCGATCGTGCTCGATCTGGTTCTCTTCCTCGACCTCGCCAAGCGCGCCGGAATGCGCGGCATTCAAGAATGGCTCAGCTTCTACTTCAAGTCACCGATGTGCGCGCCGGAGCTGTACCCCGAGCACGACCTCTTTATCCAGTCGATGAAGCTGAAGAACACGCTGCGCTGGATGATGGGCGAGGACTTGATCACTCACCTGGGCCAGGAATACTACGACTAGTGCAGTTGTTCCCCCGGAAACAAATGGCTTCAAAGTGGCCTTCCGGGAGGCGACATAAATAATTCATAAAGATTCCAGATATAGGCCATCCAAATTTTCATCAAACAGACACCTTGACTACCTTTCCGCCAATCCGGTAGATTCGCCATTCCGAATCAGGGTTCCATGCCTTGGAGGATCATTTACCGACCAACTTCGTCTTAAGGAGAGCGAATGGACGCAAAAGGTGTTCTGGAATTTGCGAAAAAGCATGGCGCGAAGATTCTCGATCTTCGCTTCATTGATGTTCCCGGTCTCTGGCAGCACGTCAGTTATCCCATCGGCGAACTCGACGAAGGTTCCTTCAAGGACGGCTTCGGCTTCGATGCGAGCTCGATTCGCGGCTGGGCTTCGATCCACGAATCGGACATGCTGCTGATTCCCGATCCAAACACGGCCTTCATGGACCCTTTTCTGGCCGTTCCGACGCTGGTGATGATTGGGGACGCCACCGATCCACCGTCACGGAAACCCTATCATCGTGACCCGCGCCACGTGGTGAAGCGCGCCGATGCATATCTGAAATCCACCGGATTCGCCGACACGGCTTTCTTTGGAGCGGAAGCGGAGTTCTTCATTTTTGACAGCGTCCGGTTCGACAGCGCGCCGCAACATTCCTTTTATTACGTCGATTCCGACGAAGGCCGCTGGAACACGGGCCGCCCGAATGAGGGCGACTACAAAAACCTCGGCTATCGCACGCGCTACAAGGAAGGCTACTTCCCCGTCCCTCCTGCCGATCACTATCAGGATCTGCGTTCGCAGATGGTCCTGAACATGATCGCCATCGGCATGGACGTTGAATGCCAGCACCACGAAGTGGCCACGGGAGGCCAGGCGGAAATCGACTTGCGCTTCAACACGCTGCTGAATTCCGCCGACAACATGATGAAGTACAAGTACGTCATCAAGAACACGGCGGCGAAGGCCGGCAAGACGGTCACCTTTATGCCAAAGCCGATTTTCTCGGACAACGGCTCGGGCATGCACACGCACCAGTCACTGTGGAAGGGCGGGAAGCCGCTCTTCGCCGGAGACGGTTATGCGGGACTGTCGCAGATGGCGCTGCATTACGCAGGCGGCTTGCTCAAGCATGCGCGTGCGCTTTCCGCAATCATCGCTCCCGGCACGAACTCGTACAAACGCCTCGTGCCGGGCTACGAAGCCCCGGTCAACCTGGCGTACTCGCGGCGCAATCGTTCCGCCGCGGTCCGCATCCCGGTCTACTCGGAGAGCCCGAAGGCCAAGCGCCTCGAATTCCGGCCGCCCGACCCATCGTGCAATCCCTACCTGGCCTTTGCGGCCATGCTGATGGCGGGATTGGACGGCATCAAGCATAAGATCGATCCCGGCAAGCCGCTCGACAAGGACATCTTCGAACTCGAAGCGGACGAAGCCGCCAAGATTCCGTCGATGCCCGGCTCACTCGAGGAGGCCCTTGGCGAACTTGAGAAGGATCACAAATTCCTCCTCGAAGGCGACGTATTCACCAAGGAATTCATCGAACTCTGGATCAACTACAAGAAAAAGACGGAAGCGGATCCCGTCCGGATGCGCCCGCATCCCTACGAGTTCCACCTCTATTACGACATCTAGGATTTTGCCACGATCAAGTCGTCACGGTGCTTGCATTGTCCTAGACTCACGAAAACGCCTCCGACCACGTCGTCGGAGGCGTTTTTTGTTGGCTTACACTAACCTCTTTTCAAGTTGATTTCGTTTCATTTTGAATTTACGGCTAATTTTTGATTGCGCCCAGTGTGTCCTCTTTGCACTGGGTGTGTTATTCTCTCTCATTCGCGTCAGTGCAGTGACAACCCATAGAGGAACATAGACATGAAGCCATCGTATAACGGCAGGGCCATTCCGTCCGACGGACAGGCGATCCAGTATGTTGGAGGGAAATTCGTTATTCCCGACAGGCCCATCATTCCCTACATTGAGGGCGACGGGACCGGGCGAGACATCTGGAAGGCGTCACAGCGCGTTTTTGATGCCGCCGTCGAGCTGGTCTACGGCGGGAAGCGGAAAATTGCCTGGTTTGAAGTATTCGCGGGGGAGAAAGCGTACAACGAATTCAAGCAATGGCTGCCCGATGAAACGGTCGAGGCCGTGCGCGATTTCCGCATTTCGATCAAGGGGCCGCTGACGACTCCCGTCGGCGGCGGGATTCGCTCGCTCAACGTGGCGCTGCGGCAGATCCTCGATCTCTATGCCTGCGTCCGCCCGGTGCGCTATTTCCAGGGTGTCGCCTCTCCGGTAAAGCATCCCGAGCGGATGGATGTAATTGTTTTCCGCGAAAATACCGAGGATGTTTACATCGGGATCGAGTGGCGATCCGGGACGCCCGAAGTAAAGAAGCTGCTCGAATTCCTGAACAAGGACATGCTGGGCGGCGGGCCAAAACAGATTCGCGCTGATTCCGCCATTGCCATCAAGCCGATCTCGCCCTTTGGAACGAAGCGGCTGATGCGCCGCGCCATTCAGTACGCGCTCGAGAACAAGAAGCGCGTCGTGACCATCATGCACAAGGGCAACATCCAGAAATTTACCGAAGGCGCCTTCCGCGATTGGGGATACGAACTGGCGGTCGAAGAATTCCGCGGCCAGACCGTCACCGAACGCGAGACCTGGATCCTCGGCAATCGCGACAAAGATCCCAACATCACGATCGAGCAGAATGCGGCGCTCGTCGAACCCGGGCTCGAACAAGCCACCGACGCTTTCCGGAAATCCGTGTGCGACGAAGTGAAATCGGTGCTCGACAAAATTTATGCCACGCACGGCCAGGGCAAATGGAAGCAGAAGCTGCTCATCAACGACCGCATCGCCGATTCCATTTTCCAGCAGGTCATCACGCGCGCCGATGAATACCAGGTCATCGCGGCGCCCAATTTGAACGGCGATTACATTTCCGACGCCTGCGCCGCGCAGGTCGGCGGGCTCGGCATGGCGCCCGGCGCCAATATCGGCGATGGCTATGGCTGCTTTGAAGCCACGCACGGCACCGCGCCCAAATATGCCGACAAGGACGTCATCAACCCGAGCTCCGTGATGCTTTCCGGCGTCATGATGTTTGAGTTCATGGGCTGGAGCGAAGTGGGCAAATTGATCGAAACCGGGATCGAGCGCACCATTGGACAGAAGCGGGTCACGTACGATCTCGAACGGATGATGGAGGGCGCGACGAAACTGGGCACTTCGCAATTCGCGAGCGCCATCATCGAGAACATGCAATCCCAGGCAGTCGCAAAGTAGCAGTCGCAATCGAGGCAGTAGCAGGCGCTCCTGCCGTTTTTCACATTCATTCTGACCAAAACAGGAGAACGCACTCATGCGGAAGAAAGTCACAGTTGTTGGCGGCGGGTTTGTGGGATCGACGACGGCGCAGCGCATCGTGGATCTGGAGCTGGCCGACGTGGTGCTGACCGATATTCTCGACGGTCCGCCCGCGGGCAAGGCGCTCGACATGGTGGAATCCACCTCCATCACGGGTTCGGACGCGCGCGTCACGGGAATTTCCACGGCGTCAGGGGATTACAAGGAAACGGCCAACAGCGACGTGGTCGTGGTCACCGCAGGCTTTCCGCGCAAGCCGGGGATGAGCCGCGACGATCTTTTGAAGGCGAACTTCGACGTCATCAAAGCCGTCGTGGAACAAGTCGTGAAATATTCGCCAAACGCAATTCTCATCATGGTGACGAATCCGCTCGACGCCATGGTGCAGGCGGCGTTCAGGGTCAGCGGCTTCTCGAAGAACCGCGTGATGGGCATGGCGGGAGTTCTCGATTCGGCGCGCATGAGCGCGTTTGTGGCCATGGAGCTGGGCGTCTCGGTCGAAAACGTAAATTCATTCGTCCTGGGCGGACACGGCGACGACATGGTACCGCTCCCGCGTTACTCGACGGTCGCCGGTATTCCCCTGCCCGACCTTCTTCCGCCCGACCGCATCGCGGCCATCGTGGACCGCACGCGCAAGGGCGGCGCGGAAATCGTCAATCTCCTGAAAACCGGTTCGGCGTACTACGCGCCGTCCGCAGCCGTCGTCGAAATGGTGGAAGCGATTCTGAAGGACAAGAAGAAGATTCTTCCCTGCGCCGCTTATTTCGAAGGCGAGTACGGCATTCAGGGGCTGTACGTCGGCGTTCCTGTGAAACTCGGGGCGCGGGGCGTCGAACAAATTATCGAGATCAAACTCACGGCGGAAGAAAAGGCCGCGCTCGACAAGTCAGCGGCTTCGGTGCGCGAGTTGGTCACCATTCTCGGCGTCGCTTAGCACTAAGTAGGACAGGCTTCAGCCTGTCGGGTTTAATTGTGTGATAGGACTAAACCCAACAGGCTGAAGCCTGTTCTACTTAAACCCTACCCGTAAAACTTCAGCCGCGGCCAGGCTTGCTGCAGCGTCATTTTCGGTTCCCGGCAGATATAGACGGGCAAATTATTTTCCTCGGGAATCGCATATTCGTAGTTTATCGTTGCGGCGCGTTCGATCTGGCCGAAGAGCGGTTTCAAATAATCGAGCGGCATTCCCACTGCGATGACCACTTCACCGGTGTATTGCTGCGGCCCCCACAAGTAATAATTGTTGTGGCCGCTGATGGCATGCGGGAGGCCCAGCGCCGGGCCAAAATAATCGATCGCGCCGGCCTGCCCGTAATTCTTGGCGAGGATCGCGACCCGCGATTGATCGCCCGGAGAGAGCGATCGAAATACGCCCGCAACGGTTTCCGCCTGTTGCGGCCAGCCCATCATGTCGGCATACATCTGGGGCAATTTTCCGCTCGGCTCTACTTCCACCTGCACGCGGTCCACGTCCCAGAACTTGGCGTACGCCGCGGCGTCATCGAGCGGAAGAATCGGCAGGGCCAGAGGCGCAGCAACGAGTCCCCCAAACACCAGCGGAGCAAGAACCGCAGCCTTGACCCAATTTCTGCCGTAGTTCCCAATCCATGCTTCGATCGCAACGGCGCCGGCAGCAAAAAGCATCGGATAAATTGGCGCCAGATAATAAATGCGTCCCCGGAGAATCAAGAATTCGGCGAGGAGGAACAAATACGTCCATCCAAGATAGCGGAACGCCAGGCCCTCGCGGCTGCGCAAGAAAAACCACAACCCGGCGATGCAAATCGGCGCGCCCAGGGGATGGACGAGGAAGGCTTGCTGGACTATGAATTGCACCCAGGTCACTTGCGCATTCTTCATGCGGTCGACGTTCCGAAGAATCTCGATCGTCGGCCAGTGGTCCCCGATCTCCCAAAGCAAATTGGGGAGAAAAATCAGAAATGCGATGAAGGCGCCAAGCCAGATCCACGGCGTCCGCAGCATCGCACGTTGACGCGACACGGCCAGAGCCAGGACGAATGCCAGCCCGAAAATAAGCGTCGAATGCTTGTTCAGTATTCCGATTCCCGCCACAAGCCCGAACAAAAGCCATAAACGGTCGTTCCCCGTCCGGATGATCCGGAGAGAAATCGCCACGCACAGCATCCAAAACACGGGTTCAAATGCGTTCATGGACAGAAAATTGTCCATCGTCAGGTAAATGGGGCAGAGCAGCATCGCGGTCCCGGCAAGAATTTGCGCGTAACGCCGTCCGCCGAGTTCGCGCACGATCCACGCAGTAATCAGTATTTTCGCGCCGGAAGACATCGCGGGGAAAAACCGGAGCGCGTGCAGTGAGTCTCCAAACAGCATGCGCGACAATCGAGCAATCACCGCGATCAGCGGGGCATGGTCCACATATCCCCAGGCCAGGTGTTGACCGCAGGCCGCGTAGTACAACTCATCTCGAAAATAGCCATAGCGGCCGTTCCATAGCAGATGAACGAGACACGCCGCGACGGCAAAACAGACTGCGACTGCCTCTTCCGTTGCGAGCCATTTCCCGCGGTCCAGGCTGACCGCACGCACCGATCCGAGCGCGCCCGTTTCTTCCTGGACGACGGCTCCCCTCTTTCCTATACGAATGAAATCCATGATTTGATCTTGCTCTGGTCAAATAAGGGATTGTTTTTTGCAGACGGACGCACCCGAACGCGACAACCATCCCTCAGGATTGTCTGACCCAAAAACTTACTTCGCCGGAGCGGGCGCCGCTGCAGCGGGCAGGAGCGTCGCGGACCGGATCGTGTCCAGTTTGGGAAAACCTTTTTCCAGATACGCGCGCCCGCGGTTGCCGATCAGGCCCTGGTCGGGACCGTGGCCGTCGGGAGCACCCTCACCGTAGCCATTGTACAACTTGTCCACAACTTCCATCCCATCCGAGACCACCGCGAAGGCGGAAAATCCGCTTTTGTCGAGGGCCTCATTGTTGCCGTAATTGATGAAGACCTGCGTCGTTCGCGTGTTCGGGCCCGCCGTCGCAAAAGACACGAAACCGCGATGATTGCTCTGCACGATGGGATCATCCTTGATCGTCGCATTTTCCCAGACCTTGGAGACCTCCGGGTACGCGCTGAGTCCAAATTGCGCCATGAATCCAGGCAGTACGCGGAAGAAGGCCGCGCCATCGTAGAAATGATGGCTGACAAGATTGTAGAAGCGGTCCGCGCCGTTTGGCGCCCAGGCGCGCGTCACCTTCACCGTGAATTCGCCTGCCGTGGTCACGAATTTAACGCTGTATTCCGCTGGCGCTTTCGTGCGCAACGTCGCGGGCTGCAGCAAGCCCGGATCAAAGGGAGCAGCCTTGGCAGCCGGCGCACTTGCCGCGGCAGCCGGCTTTTTTGCCGGCGCGGGGGTTGGCGTCTGTGTCTCCCCGGCAACGGGAATAGTGGAACAGGTAAGAACCAGGACTGCAATTTTAAGGTAGGAGCGCATCGTAAGATTCTCCGGTGGTAAGGAACGGCGCATATTATGCCGCGATTCCCGTCTCCTGACTAGGACTTCTCTGAACGCAACATCTCACCAACCCGCTCGGCTTCGCCTATCACTCGCAGCGTATTCTCACCGAGAATTTTCCTGATATCGGCCTCTCCGTACCTGCGACGCAGCAAACCCTCGGTAATGCGAGGAAACTTCGACGCGTCTTCCATTCCGGCCGGCATGAAGGCGCCGTCAAAGTCCGAGCCGACGCCGACGTGATCCGCTCCGGCAATACCGGCGGCATGATCGATATGATCGATGATTTTCTCCCAACCCACCTGCGGCAGTTTTCCGGCGCGAATGGACGCATCGCTCAGGCGCTGCAATTCCATCAGATTCCGCGCCTCGTTCTCCCCGAATTTTTGACTGACCGCTTCTTCGTACGACGCGATTTCGGCAGCGCGGGCGCGGTTCGCATTCGCATATTCTTGGCTCAGGAAGCCGTCATGAAAGGTGATATGAATCACGCCGCCGCGGGCCGCCAGCGCTTTGATCATGGCGTCATCGAGATTGCGCGGCGCATCGCACAACGCCCGGCAGCAGGAATGGGATGCGATCACCGGCGCGCGGGAGGTCTCCAGGACGTCGAAAAAGGTCGGATCGGAAACGTGGGAAATATCGACGAGCATTCCGAGGCAATTCATTTCCCGGATCACTTGTTTGCCGAAATCCGTCAAGCCGTTGTGGCGCGGGGCGTCGTTCGAGGAATCGGCCCATTCCGTCGCTGCGTTGTGCGTCAGCGTCATGTACCGCACGCCGCCGGCGTGAAACTCCCGCAAAATCGCAAGGTCGTTGTCGATGGCGTGCCCGCCCTCTACTCCCAACATCAGGGCGATCTTCTTCTCCGCTCGCGCCGTCCGGACTTCCCGGGACCGGGTGCAAAGCGCCAAATCGCCGCGATGAATTTCGATTTGCCTGAGGGTGGCAGCGAGTAATTCTCTCGCGCGCTGCTTAGCCGCTGCGCCCTTAATTTCGACGGGCACCCACAGGGCAAAAAAGATGGCTCCAACGCCTCCCTCGCGCAGCCTGGGGATATCGACGCACCCTTCGGCGTCGCGATGCCCCAAATCAAATTGATCGAAGAAAAAACGTTGCGGCGTGTCGGCGTGCGCGTCAAATACGAGGCTCGAAAAATGAATCTCCCGCGCCCGGGGAGAGAGATCGTCAACGCCCATGGAGATAGGATGCCACAGTCGAGGCCGTTATTCGCCGCGGCGATGTAACGTAGCGTGAATCAGGTCCCGATTCATCCGCCCGATGAACTCGATGGGAATCTTCTTGGGGCACACAGCCTCGCACTCGCCGTGATTGGTGCAGCTTCCGAAAAGTTCCTCGGACATGGCCGCGACCATGTCCGCCGTCCGCTGGTAGCGCTGCGGCTGCCCTTGCGGCAGCGAATTGAGATGCGTAATCTTCGCGGCGGTGAACAGCATGGCCGCTGCGTTGGGGCACGCGGCCACGCAAGCCCCGCATCCGATGCAGGCCGCCGCGTCCATCGCGCGATCCGCGTCGACCTTGGGAACCAGGATCGCTCTCGCGTCCGGCGCAACGCCCGTGGGCGCGCTGATGAAGCCGCCAGCCTGAATGATCCGGTCAAACGCGGAACGATCGACGGCAAGATCGCGCAGCACCGGAAAAGCCTTCGCGCGCCACGGCTCGAGCGTCAACGCGTCCCCATCCTTGAAGAATCGCATCGAAAGCTGGCATACCGTCGTGCCGCGGTGCCCGCCATGGGCCACTCCATTGATCAGGAACCCGCACATGCCGCAGATCCCTTCTCGGCAATCGTGTTCAAAAGCGACAGGAGCTTCGCCCTTGGCCTGGAGATTTTCGTTGAGCAAGTCCAACATCTCGAGAAACGACATGTCCGGCGTCACGCCCTGCACTTGATAGGTGACAAATTTCCCGGCCGACTTGGTATCCTGCTGCCGCCAAACTTTGAGTGTGAGGTTCATGGGCTACTTGTAGCTCCTCTGGGCTAGGTGAACGTGCTCGAAGGCAAGGGGCTCCCGATGCAGCTCCCACTGGTCGCCTTCGCCCTTCCATTCCCATGCCGACACGAACGAAAATCTATCGTCGTCGCGCAATGCTTCGCCGTCCGGCGTCTGGCTCTCGACGCGGAAATGGCCGCCGCAGGATTCTTCCCGCTCCAGCGCGTCCAGGCACATGAGCTCGGCCAGTTCCAGGAAATCCGCAACCCGCCCGGCTTTTTCGAGCGACTGGTTGAGTTCCGCTCCTGTACCAACGATCCGCAGGTTGTTCCAGAATTCCTGGCGCAACGCGGGAATTCTTTCCAGGTTGCTCCGCAAGCCTTCCGCGGACCGGGCCATCCCGCAGTTTTCCCACACCAGCTTTCCGAGTTCCTTGTGGAAGGAGTCAACCGTCCTCTGGCCTTGAATGCCGATCAACCTGGCGATGCGCTGATTCACTTCTTCCTTCACGGCCGCGAATTCAGGATGTGAAGTATCGACCTTCTCCAGCGAATTGGAAGCGATGTAGTTCGGAATCGTGTATGGAAGAATGAAGTATCCGTCCGCGAGCCCTTGCATCAGTGCGCTCGCACCCAGGCGGTTGGCGCCGTGGTCGGAGAAATTCGCTTCCCCGGCGACAAAAAGCCCAGGGATCGTGGACATCAGCTGATAGTCCACCCACAGGCCGCCCATGGTGTAATGAACCGCGGGATAAATTCGCATTGGAACTTTGTAGGCGTTTTCCCCGGTGATCTCTTCGTACATGTCGAAGAGATTTCCGTACTTTTCCCTGACGACCGATTCCCCCATGCGGCGAATCGCGTCCGCAAAATCCAGGTACACGCCCTGGCCTCCGGGGCCGACGCCGCGCCCTTCATCGCAAACTTCTTTCGCCGCTCGGGAGGCAACGTCGCGGGGAACCAGGTTTCCGAAACTCGGGTAGCGCCGCTCGAGATAGTAATCGCGTTCGTCCTCGGGAATTTGCGTCGGCGGCCGTGTATCTCCCTTTTTCTTCGGGACCCACACGCGCCCATCATTCCTGAGCGATTCGGACATGAGCGTCAATTTGGATTGGTTCTCGTTGCTCACCGGAATGCACGTCGGGTGAATTTGCGTGAAGCAGGGATTGCCAAAAAACGCGCCGCGGCGATGCGCGCGCCAGATCGCGGTGGTGTTGCAACCCTTCGCGTTCGTGGAAAGATAAAAAACGTTTCCGTAGCCGCCAGTCGCCAGAACAACCACGTCGGCCGCGAAAGATTCGATCGCGCCAGTCAAAAGATCGCGCGTGACGATGCCGCGAGCCCTGCCGTTCACGACGACCAGGTCCAGCATCTCGCTGCGCGTGTGCATCTTGACGCCGCCGGCGGCGATTTGCTCCTCGAGCGCCTGGTAGGCGCCGAGCAGCAACTGCTGCCCCGTCTGCCCCCGCGCATAAAACGTGCGGGAAACCTGCACGCCGCCGAACGAGCGCGTGTCGAGCAATCCTCCGTATTCCCGCGCGAAGGGAACGCCCTGCGCCACGCACTGGTCGATGATGTTCACGCTGATTTGCGCCAGGCGGAATACGTTTGCCTCGCGCGAGCGGAAATCTCCGCCCTTCACCGTGTCATAAAAAAGGCGGTGAATGCTGTCGCCGTCATTCCGGTAGTTTTTCGCGGCGTTGATCCCGCCTTGCGCGGCGATGGAATGCGCCCGGCGCGGGCTGTCTTGAAAACAGAAGCAATGCACGTTGTAACCCTGCTGGCCGAGCGACGCGGCCGCCGATGCCCCCGCGAGCCCGGACCCGACAATGATTACCGTGTGCTTGCGTCGGTTGGCGGGATTGACGAGCTTCATCTCAAAGCGGGATCTTTCCCACTTTTCTTCGATTGGACCGGACGGAATGTTGGATTCGAGCATTTCTCTCCCCTCAGCGCACCCAGCCCGCGAGCACCGAAATCGGCACCGAGATAAAACCAGCGAAAATGACGAGAGCCACGATTCGGGAAACGACTCTCAGGCTTTTCGTGTTGTCCAAGTTAACCCAGCCCAGCGTCTGCAGCATGCTCCAAATCCCGTGATCGAGATGAAGGCACAAGGCGCCCATGGCGATGATGTAGAACAACGCAATTGGAACGGACGAAAATCCGGCCACTACGTTCTGATAGACCATCAAATGCTCAAACTGGCCCGGCTGAAATCCGACCATGCCGCCGGTGAAGTGAAACAAGTGGAACACGATAAACACGGCGAGCAGCAGGCCGCCCCAACGCATGGTTACTGCGCCCCAGGTCGTCTCCACATTTTTCCTGGATTCGTACCCCACCGGCCGCGCCTGCCAATTCATGCGCGTCAGTTGCACGGCAGCGGTGATGTGCAGGATCACGCAGACAAACAGCACGCTGCGAACGATCCATAGAAGCTGCCCGTAGCCAAGCTCCGGCCAGCCCACTTCCCGGAGGAACCGCGAATATGCGTTGATTTCTTCCGGGCCGGAAAAGATTTTCAAATTGCCCGCCATATGCGCGATCACGAAAAGAATGAGCACGGCTCCCGTAACAGCCATGACCACTTTCTTGCCGATCACGCTGCCCCAAAGGGCCAGGAGGCGATTCGGCGCGGCTTTCGTTGCCGCCGTAGTTTCTGTCATTGCGATGCTCCTGAATTCAGTTCCATGGCATCCAGCCGAACCCCTTCTGGCGCGCCCTGCGCGGACCGGCACACCCTGTTCCTCCCGCACTTGGAACACCCATCCGCGCTATGGCAATTTCTTAATCTTCTGGTATGGAAATGTCCGCGGGGAAATTTGGCGAAGCTGTCGAAAATCCACTTCTGTCGCAGGCATCCCGGCTCCGGTTGACTAGAAAATTCAGTATAGGTAATTTCCGGTGGTTTTTCAATGGCGTTATCAGTAAGAATACTGAAAATCCCCCCGCCCCAGAGTTGGTTATAATGTTTAATGGAAGCACGGGAGAGTGTGGATGCCGGACCAGCAGATTGCCGAATTGGGAGCGCTCGTCAACACCATGGAAGGCAGCGGAGCCGCGCCCGGTTCCGACGCCCTGGAAAACGTCTCAAAAATACTCGCAAAACTTTTCGGCGTCGAAACGGACGAAGTGGCGATCCTGAAATTGATCCCCAAATACAAGAGCTTGAAGTTCGTGATTCCGGAAAAGCTTTCCCTGGTGGGCACGATTCCGCTCACCAGCACCACGGCCCTCGCCGCGCGAACCGCTCGCGAGCGCAAAGCCGAAGTGGTCAACAATTTCAGCACCGCGCGTCACGCCAACGTCTTTGAGGCCGTCCCCCTCGGGCGGGATCCAAATGAGCTGATCCAAAAAATCATGAGCGCTCCGGTCCTGGATGGGACTCGCGTCCACGGTGTCGTGCAAATTTCCAGGAAAGCCAAGACCCTCGCCCAGGCGGGCGCCGATTTCACGCCAAGAGATTTGCGCGCGCTCGTGTCGCTTTCTCCCACGCTGGACCGCTTTCTGAAGCTCTGCCCAACCGAATGAGAAATTCCCAACCGCGCAAAATCCCAAGGAAGCTTTTCCCTGTCGATAGTGAATTCTTTCCCAAAAGAAGCCGCTGGCGTCGCCGAGTAGTTACAAATTGATTAAAATCTTGCTCTTCGGGCCGGAAAGTAATTGACACAGTAGAGTGTTCTTGTTACTTTTCCGCACGCCTTTAAGTTCGCGCAAATTTAGGGCAATCATCAAGTTAGTAGGAGGCACCGCACTCCGGCACCCCTCATGGCGTTCGTCGCGAAAAAGATCTACCTGACAAAAGGCGTGGGAAAGCATCGCGAGAGGCTCTCAAGTTTCGAGCTGGCATTGCGCAGCGCGGGCATTGCCGCGTGCAATATCGTGCGCGTCTCGTCGATCTTCCCTCCCAATTGCAAGCTTATCTCGCGCGCGGAAGGGCTGAAACACCTCAAGCCGGGGCAGGTCGCCTTCACCGTCATCAGCGAAAATTCCACGCGCGAAGCGCACCGCCTGATCGCCGCGGGCATCGGCCTGGCTCTCCCTGCCGACAAATCCATGTACGGCTACCTCTCCGAGCACCACTCGTTCGGCGAAACCGAGGAAGTGGCCGGCGAATACACGGAAGAGCTCGCCGCCGAAATGCTGGCCACCACTTTGAACGTCGAATTCGACCCCGATTTGTCCTGGGATGAGAAAAAAGAGGTCTACCGCATCTCCAACAAGATCGTCCGCACCATGAACATCACGCAATCCGCCGTCGGCGACAAGCGCGGCCTCTGGACCACCGTCCTCGCCGCCGCCATCATGATTGGCGAAGACGACTGATCCCTTCCCTTCTGATCCGCAGGTTCCAATAACCCAGTCCGGTTCCTACTTTTCCTTTGTTCCCTTTGAGAATTTCGGGCTGTCAATTGTTCCGTCAATCCGGAACGGAAACGATAACTTACCGTCCTTCAATTTCGCTCCCTCCAATCGACCGAACATGTTGGTCAAGAATCCCTGCTTGGTGGTAATTGCCGCCACACCCTGATAGCTCAACTCGTCGGAACCCGAGACGCTTACACTCCCGGACCCATCGACATCCACTCCATAGCCGTCGATGTCAATCGCCTTGCTCGAGATTCGCAAATTCGCAAGCTCCAAGTCCGTCGAAATGGAGTTAAACGAAGATGGATTCTCTTTCGCGGGCCCCAGATCGTTGAAGTGCGCCAGCTTCATTAAGTTTGAATTGAGCATCAGACTTGGCACCTGTCCGTTGCTCACCTTCAGGTGTCCCGATCCACGCATACCAGACAGGGGACTCTCCGTGTGTTCGATTTCTCCGGCAAGTTTCAGATCACCTTCCAGTATCCCCGTCATTCTTCCACGCGTTTCGTGAAACGACGCCAGCAATTGACTCATATTGATTCCGGTTATTCGCGCGTCCGCCTTAAAGGTCGCGGTTCTTTTCGCTAGACTTACCGAGAAGTCGCCTGTTGTTTTCCCGGTGTAAGCATCTGCATTGAAGTTCGTGAAAAAAATCTCCTTCGACTCTAGCCGGAACCTGCAATTCACGTTTGTCGTCTCCACCGAGCCAAAGCGGACACGGGCCGCCTCCCAGGCGCCCTGCCCGTTCAGAGACGGTGAGGCGGGATTGACGATTGCCGCCAGGTCCACGCTATCAAGTTCACTCGTGATGTCGTGGGCTTCAAAAAATACAGGGCCGGCCGCATCCGAAGGCAACAGATTGGAGACAATCAAACTCCCCCGATGAATCACCACTTTATCGATGATGCCTAGAGGAAATGTGTTCTTCGAATTCTCCGTTTCAGGGTTCTCGAAGTTCCAGGGGCCATCGGGATCCGACACCAGATTAATCTCCGAGTCCTCCAGCACCACCGACCTGACAACTACCTTGCGGCGCAGCAGCGGCCAAAAGTCCAACACAGCGTCCGTCCTTGCCACCTTGACGATATAACTCGGAGGGAATAGCGGGGGACTTTTCACGCCAAAACCGTACATGTGCACCGTTATCTGCGGGAAAAAAGTCAGCGCCAATCGCTCGATTTCCACTTTCTTTCCAGTATTTTGTTCGAAATAGGAAATCACCTCGGGCCGGTAGCGATCCAGGTTTAAGAAAATTGGCGCGACAAAAACCACGCCGGCCAGGAGACAGCCTGCGATTCCAATGAGCCAAATTGCGATTTTGCGGCGTGAAGTCATGTCGTTTGAGAATACCAAATTCGCCGTGGCCTTGTGCAGGGTGGGAACCCATGGTTAGAAATCGGATTCCTTCTGGCAAACGACCAGCACACCTTATGTTAAATGTATCGGGAATCCAAGACTGTTCACTTCTGATCAGTTTTATGTCCTGCAGATCCGACTGCTTCACACTCTCCCCGTCAAAACTAAATGGATAATGCTATGATTCGTGCGTGGCGGAAAAATTTACCGTTGGACTCATTCAAATGAGCTGCTCCCTTGATCCGAGGGAGAACTTTGCGAAGGCAGTGGCTCGTATCCGCGAAGCCGCGACGCGCGGGGCGCAGATCGTTTGCCTCCAGGAACTGTTTCGCTCGCAGTATTTCTGCCGCGAGGAAAACGCCGACCTATTCGAGCTGGCCGAGTCCATCCCGGGCCCTTCGTCTGAGGCACTTTCGAAACTTGCTCGCGATCTGAAAGTCGTGATCATCGGTTCGCTCTTTGAGCGCCGCGCCGCGGGTATCTATCACAATACCGCCGTGATTCTGGACGCCGACGGATCGCTCCTCGGAAAATATCGCAAGATGCATATTCCGGACGATCCTCTCTACTACGAAAAATTCTATTTCACCCCGGGCGATCTCGGCTTTCCGAATTTCGACACGCGATTCGGGCGGATTGGCGTGCTCGTCTGCTGGGACCAGTGGTATCCGGAAGGGGCGCGCCTGGCGAGCCTCGGCGGCGCCAACATTATTTTCTATCCCACGGCGATCGGCTGGCATCCTTCCGAAAAGCAGGAATTCGGCGCGGCGCAACTCGACGCCTGGCGCACGATTCAGCGCTCGCACGCCATCGCCAACGGCGTGTTCGTTGCAGCGGTGAATCGCGTCGGCTTCGAGGGTTCTCCTGAGAGCGGCCTCGAATTCTGGGGACATTCTTTCATCTCCGATCCCTTTGGCCGCGTCCTCGCCGAAGGCTCCGGCGACAAGGAAGAAATCCTGATCGTCGAATGCGATCCGAAGCTAACCGAGGAGACGCGCCGCAACTGGCCCTTCCTGCGCGATCGCCGCATCGATGCCTACTCCCCGATCCTAGAGCGATGGCACGAGTGAATCCCCCCCGAGGACGAGAATATCTTTGTAGGGCACGGTTTCAACCGTGCCGTAACGCATCCGTAGAGAAACCGGCTTTAGCCGCTGCCCGTTCGGAGCGCCCGCCAGGATCGCTCGAATGACTCCTTCCAGAAGACCCGACTCCCGCCCGAATCCAAACACCGCGGGCTACCGAATGCCCGCCGAATGGGAACCGCATGCGGCCACCTGGCTCGCCTGGCCGCACGAAAAAACCGACTGGCCGGGGAAATTCGCTCCGATCCCCTGGGTCTACGCCGACATCGTGCGCCACCTCTCGCAAGTCGAACACGTACGAATCCTCGTCGAAAACGCGCCGATGGAACGCGCGGCCCGCCGCATCCTGAAATCCGCCGGCGCAAATCTCTCTGCGGTAGACTTCTTTCAAGTGCCGACAAATCGCGGATGGATTCGCGATTTTGGCCCGATTTTCGTGCGCAACAGCACGGGAGAAACCGCAGCGACGAATTGGCACTTCAACGCCTGGGCAAAATACGATGATTGGAAAAGAGACGACGCCGCAAATGAAAGACTTGCGCGCAAACTCAAATGGAACATGTGGTCGCCCACTTATCGTGGGCGCCGGGTCGTTTTAGAGGGAGGCAGCATCGACATGAACGGACTCGGAACCATGCTCACGACCGAGGAATGCCTGCTGAGTCCGGTCCAGGCGCGCAATCCCGGCGTAACGCGCAAGGAACTGGAAGCCATCTTCCACGACTACCTCGGCGCGACGAATATTCTTTGGCTCAAAAACGGCATAGCGGGAGACGATACGCACGGCCACGTGGACGATCTCGCGCGCTTCGTAAATCCAACGACCGTTGTAATCGTCGTGGAGAATGATCCGTCGGAAGCAAATTTCCAGCCCTTGCAGGAAAATCTAGCCCTGCTCCGCGAAATGAAGGATCAGGACGGCCGCCCGCTCCGCATCGAAACGCTCCCGATGCCCGACCCCGTCTATTTCGATGAACAGCGACTTCCAGCCAGCTACAGTAATTTTTATATTGCGAACCAACTGGTTCTCGTCCCAACATTCAATGATGCTCACGACGCGACGGCTCTCACAAAGCTGGCTGCCTTGTTCCCCGGCCGCAAAGTCGTGGGAATCGCGTGCCTCGATCTAGTATTGGGACTGGGTACGTTACACTGCATGACGCAGCAGGAGCCCAAGTAGCACAGCCACTCTTGGCTGTGTGGTTTTCCATCGCTTAACAAAAGCACACAGCCAAGAGTGGCTGTGCTACTTAACTCCCGGCTCCAGCCAGCGGGCAAAAACGGCTAGCTCAGCAATAAGAGTTTCCAAAAAAGGAGACCGCTATGCATATCTTTGCGCTTTACATCCCGCAATCCGTGATCGCCTGGGTGATTATCGGCCTCATCGCCGGCTGGCTGGCGGGAAAGGTTTCGCGAGGCCGCGGCTTCGGTTGCATTGCGGACATCATCCTGGGCATGGTGGGCGCAATTCTCGGCGGCTGGATTTTCTCAAAGCTCAATATCCGCGGCGGAGGGCTGATTTATAGCATCGCCGCAGCAACAGTAGGAGCCGTCATCCTGGTCGCAATCGCCAGAATATTTTCTGGTGGGAAGGAATGATCTTGTCCGCTTGGGTTCGGCACTCCTGGCGGCAAAGCCATTGTAACGAGCCCAGCAGAAGCGTTAGGATGCAGAAAATAGTCGACGACCAACGACAGTCGCACTCGTGAAACCTCAATGTGGGAGGGGCTAGATGAAAGGTAGATTGATCGCGCTCAGTGCCCTGGCCGGCGCCCTGCTGTTGTATTGCGGCCCGGTAGTGGCGCACCACGGATCTCAGGGGTACGACTTCTCGAAACGAATCACCGTGAAAGGAACCGTCTCGGAATTCGTGTGGGCCAATCCCCATTGCCAGATTTATCTCGACGCGAAGGATGACAAAGGCAAGGTTGTAAATTGGGCCGTCGAACTCAATAATCCGGGCAATTTGATCCGCTTGGGCTGGACTCACGTGGCGCTAAAGGCCGGTGACGAAGTTTCTCTTGAATTCCACCCCGGCAAGGACGGCAAGCCTGTCGGCATTTGCGCAGACGTATTTTTCCCGGATGGCCGGAAGTTGCATTCGACTCAGGGTTGCGGCTTGCCACAAGAACCACAATGAAGAGCAGCGCTTACAACGGGATCAAGTGAAAATAATCGTGCAAAATCGCTCAATTCGTACGGTCGTCGTCGCAGTGGCTATGTTGATGTTGTCCTCTGCCGCCTTCGCCCAGGAAACACAGCCATCCGCGGCGCCTAAATCCCAGGCAGCAAAGGCCCAGCCATTCGACCCGCATGACCTGACTGGAATCTGGGTAAGGGGTAAAGTTCCGAAGGGCAACGCACCTCTAAGCGGCAATCGCCCGCCCATGACGCCGTGGGGACAAGCGAAGTTCAATGCCGTAAGGGGTTCGTTCACCTACAGCCGCGCGCCGGGAATCGCGCCGCCCGTCGCCCCGGAAAAAGAATGGAATGACCCGATGCTCCAGTGCGAGCCCGTGGGTTACCCGCGCGTCATGCTTCAAATTTTTGCGCCGTTGATGAGGTTCATTCAGACTTCCAACGAAGTCGTGGAATTCTTCGAGTGGGGCCATACCTTTCGCGATATTTGGACCGATGGCCGAAAGCCTCTCGAAAGTCCGGAGCCGACCTACTACGGATATTCTGTAGGCCGTTGGGATGGAGACACCTTCGTCGTGGACTCAAACGGTTTCAACGACAGAACCTGGACCGATCCATTAGGCTCCCCGCATAGTGACCAGATGACTCTGCATGAAGTCTTCCGCCGCGTGGACCACGACCACCTGGAGTTGGTTATCACGCTCACCGACCCGAAGACGTACACGAAGCCCTGGGTGAGCGACACGATGGACTTCGACTGGGCGCCGAAATCGCCGCGATCCGAGAACGAGGAATTTCGGGAAGATTTCTGCATTTATTCGGAACAAACTTCCTTCTTCAAGGAGATCGACCCCGTCGGCGCGGGAGATACGCCCTTGAAAAATAAGGTCAAGTAGGACATCCTTCTCGACGCCGCAGTCGTGTTTTTCTTCCAGAGGCAGAGAGTAATTCAGCCCGGCATTTCTAATTCTCGCTCCCCCATGTGATACGATGATTGGTCGCGCATCGCGCATAAGGACGTGATCTACATTGGATAAACCTTCTCTCTTAGCAATTCCCCTGGGCGGACTGGGCGAATTCGGCATGAACATGCTCGTTCTCCGCTCGGGCGACGACATGATCTTGATCGACGCGGGCATGATGTTCCCCGAAGCGGAACTGCTCGGCGTGGACATCGTCATTCCCGACATCACCTACCTCAAGCAGAACCGGCAATACCTGCGCGCCATCCTGCTGACCCACGGCCATGAGGACCACATCGGCGCGTTGCCCTACATCCTGCGCGATCTGCAAGTGCCCATCTACGGCACGCGCTTCACGCTCGCTCTGGTGCATAAGCGCCTGGAAGAGCATGGCCTCCTCGACAAAACCGATCTGCGCGAGGTCATCCCCGGGCGCAAGCTGGAAGTCGGCGTATTCGAGGTCGAGTTCATTAGCGTGACGCACAGCACGATTGACTGCGTCGCGCTCGCCATCCGCACCCCGGTCGGAGTCGTAATTCACACCGGCGATTTCAAGATGGACCCCACTCCGATCGACGGCCAGCCGTTTGACCTGCACGCCTTCGCCCGCTACGGAGCGGAAGGCGTGCTCGCGCTGTTCAGCGACAGCACAAACGTCGAGCGCCCCGGCTACACGGCTTCCGAACGGAATGTCCGCCCGCGCATCGAGGAACTCACGCGCGCGGCGACGCGCAAGGTGATCGTCTCCTGCTTCGCATCGTCGATCCCGCGCATCCAGCAGATCGTGGACATCGCCGCCGCCTCAGGCCGCAAAATCGCTTTCATTGGCCGCAGCATGGTCGACAACGTCGAGCTTGCCCACGGCATGAATCGCCTGCGCATCCCCGATGGGCTGGTGGTCCGCTCGCAGGACATCAATTCGTTCCCTGCGGAAAAATTGGTCGTCATGGTCAGCGGCAGCCAGGCTGAGCCCATGTCCTCTCTCTCGCGCGTTGCGGTCGATAACCACCGCCTGCTCACGCTCGACGAACGAGACACCGTGATCCTCTCCGCGCGCATCATTCCCGGCAACGAAAAAGCCATCTTCCGCATGCTGGACCACATGTTCCGCAAGCGCGCCCTCGTGTATTACGACAATGACGGAGGCACGATCCACGTTTCCGGCCACGCCAGCCAGGAAGAGCAGAAAATGCTCCTGAATCTCGTGCGCCCGCGCTTCTTCATTCCGATCCACGGAGAATATCGCCAGCTCTTCCGCCACTCTGCCCTGGCGCACGCGGTTGGAGCAGTGTCCGAAGAAATCCTGTTGATCGAAGATGGCCAGCCGATAGAATTCACCGACGACCGCGCCTACCGCCGCGAGCCGGTGACCGCTGGCCGCGTCTGCGTTGATTCCGGCTCACTCGAGGAAATCGACGAAGTCGTCATCCGCGACAGGAAACACCTGTCCGAGGACGGCGTCGTCATGCCGATCATCGCCATCAACAAGCACACCGGCCAAATCGAATCGCAGCCCGAAATCGTCACGCGCGGCTTCATGCCCTCCGATAACGGTCTTGAATTGCTCAACGGCGCGCGCGAAGTCGTCCTGCGCACCGTCGAGCAATCCAATGCCGAAGAAAAAACGGATTGGAGCGTGATCAAGGAAAAAATCCGCGTGGACCTGAGGCGCTACTTGAAAAAGCAGACTTCCAAGCGCCCGCTGATTCTCCCCGTGATTCTCGAATTGTGAGCCGGCGCCGTGCCCCTATCCGGATTGTTCCTTCGTCCCTACCAGCGTTCCGATTTCGAAGCCCTGGTCTCGATCGATCAAGCCTGTTTCCCGAAAACGATCGCCTACGGACGCGGCGAGATGAAAATTTATCTGCAATCCGAAGGCTCGCACTGTATCGTCGCGGAAATCCCGGGCCCCGCAAATCCCAAAACGATTGCCGGCTTCATCCTCACGGAACGCGTCGGCGAACTCGCGCACATCATCACGCTCGATGTTCTCGAAGCCTGCCGCCGCCAATCGGTCGGTTCCCTGCTTCTCCAGGCCGCCGAGCGGGAAGCCGCCTCGCGGGGCGCCGCCTGCATGTATCTGGAAACAGCAACAACCAACAAAGCTGCAATTGCTTTGTGGAAGAAGCATGGCTATCGTGAGACTGGAACGATCGAAAATTATTACGGCCTCGGCCAGAACGCTTTTGAAATGCTGAAGCAATTAGGACGGAAATCCCAAGTGAAGGGCCTTCCATGAATCTTCTGCATGTCGTGATCCTGGCCATCGTGCAAGGCCTCGCCGAACTCCTGCCGGTATCGAGTTCGGCGCACGTGGTGGTCGCCGAAAAGCTCATGGGCCTGGACCCAACATCGCCCGAAATGACTCTGCTGCTCGTCATGCTGCACACCGGCACGATGTTCGCGGTAATCGTCTACTTCTGGAAGCAATGGATGAAAACGTATTTTCAGAGCGCGGAAGCATTTAAGCAAATCGTGATCCTGCTGTTCGTGGCCACGCTGCTGACAGGCGTGATCGGCGAAGGCTTGATCAAAACGATCGAGAAATTCGCATTTCACGGCGCGAAAAACGCGCAAGTGGAACAGCTATTCGGCCGGCTCGACCTGATCGCGCCGGCACTCGCCGCCGTGGGCGTCTTGATATTGATTGCCGGAATTTACGAGAAGCGGCATCCCTTTGAGGGAGCCATTAGCACCGGCGGCCTGGGAATGAAACAGGGCGCGCTGATCGGAATCGTGCAAGGACTTTGCCTGCCCTTCCGCGGCTTCTCGCGCTCGGGCGCGACGATATCCACAGGCCTCCTGGCGGGCGTCGAGAAATCTCGCGCCGAAGCGTTCAGCTTCGCTCTCGCCGTCGCGATCACTCCCGCCGCGGATGGCCGCGAAGTGCTCCGTCTCATGCGGGCCGAGCGCATCAGCGGCGGACTGAATTTGGCGTCGGCGATGACGCCGAGCCTAATCGGCATGGTGTGCGCGTTTGTCGCCGGCCTGCTGGCGCTCAAGTGGCTCAGCAAGTGGCTCGAAAGCGATCGCTGGTATCTGTTCGGTATTTATTGCCTGGCAGCAGCGGTAGCAGTCGGCGTTCTCCACCATATGGGGTACTGACAGTAGCACAGGCTTCAGCCTGTGGGTTTTGGTCCCTGCAAGATCTAACCCCCGCAGGCTGAAGTCGCAGATCCCGACCTGGTCGGGGCCCGCGCCACTAATCCCTCGAATTTAGCTTTTTCCCTTCGCCGCAATCTCGCAGGAATTATCAAGCAAGTCCTCGCCGTTTGCCAGATCACCCTTTGGAACGTTGAGTTCGCCGGCGAGAATCACAAATCCGGGAGTCCCTTCAGAACGCGTGAAACCGATCACGACCAACGTGCGATCTGCCATATTCAACGTTGCATTCGGCAATCCTTCCGCCAAAAGACGGAATGGGTTGTGCGGGCTGAGGTTCTCGCCCGAGACCCACATCGCCATGTAGTGCTGGCCGTAGAGAGTGGCCTTAAAGCGGTTCCAGTGGCTCCCAATAAACCTTTCATTCTTGTGCAGAGTCTCAAAAACTTCCGCTCGGACGCAGGAAAAATGGATGTGCAGCTGATCCTGGGATCGGCTTACACCCGAGTTGATGGCCAGGCCGATTTCATCGCGCGGAAGGTCTCGACGCAGCGCCTCGTTGATATTCGTCCGAACTTCCCAGGCGTAGGCGAAATAATTCGCCGCATCCAGGTCGCGAACAATGGGACTCTCGATTCCGGAGATACGAGCGGTAGGAATCAGCAGGAATTGCGTGCCGCCTCTGGGGTCCCTGAGGATCGCGAATCCGCGATCGACTCCACCGTTCAGATCGACTTTGAGGCAGGGCTTGGGATCGTGAATCTGCAATTGACCGGGGACGCAGACATTGTGCACGACTTCCCAGAGCGCGTTGCGGGGCAATTCGATTTGGCCGGAAAGGACTTCAGCCACCAGGAAAGCGCTGCAAATGACAATGGCGAATAAGGCCAGTTTGCGGAAGATGGCGTTGCGGCTACTTGAATTGCCTTGTTCCGTGGCGTGGAGTGAGTCCGTCCTCATCTCGAAGCCACATTCTACTGGATTGGAATTCAGGTCAAAGCACAACTATAGTTTCGGTTGTTGAGGTTGTTACTAGAAATCTCACACCCCGGGTATTCAACTGAGACGGAGGCGCGCAAATTCTCTCGCCCTATTTCCGCGAGGCTTTGGGACCCATGGGATTTGTGGTGGCAAGCGCGCCTTTACTGTGCGGCCGCGCCTTCAATGATAAACACGCGGCTCTTGGCCGAGCTGTGCCGGATCGGCTTGATCGCATCATACGCCGGCGAATCTTCCCAGGCCTTGGCTTTCTCCACGCTGTCGAATCGTATTACCACGAAGCGCTTGGGCGGTTCGCCTTCGATGGACTCCGATTTGCCGCCGCGAATGATGTAGCGGCCATTGAAGGCTGCAATCGTTCCCGGCGTCTTTTCGGCATATTCCTTAAATGTTTCGGGATTGGTTACATCGACTTCCGCGATGACGTAGCCGGGCAACACCTTGGCTTGCTGCGCATAAATCACCGCCGCGCCCGCGGCGCCAATCAATGCTCCGACGAGTACCGCCAACATCAGTTTTGGGTTTATTTTCACGGTTATATCTCTCCTTTGCATTTGTGCGAACAAGCATTCAGGCAAACTCTATACCTCTGGCCGACGAATGCGTCAAAGACTATAAGGTTTTAGTGGCACAGGCTTCAGCCTGTGGGGTTTAGTCCATGCAAGGCTACCCCCCACAGACTGAAGCCTGTGCCACTATTCGAGCGGTTCTATCTTGGCAATCTTGCCCTGATGAACTTCCGCAACCCATACCGCAATCGGAGACGTGGAGTTGTCGACATCGATGTGCCGAATGTTCGCGTTCACTGTCGGCAACATGTACTCGGTAAATTTGCCCGTCTTCTTATCGAGGCGCAGGATCAGGTCGGTGCTCATTCCGGCAGTCCACGCGTCGCCGTTCTTGTCGGTCTTGGCGGGATACGGGCCGACCCAAGGCGTGGGCGCGGTCCATTCCTTGAACTGTTCTGTCTTCGGGTCAAACATCCCGAGCTTGTTCGCGTAATACTCGCCAAACCACACGCGATCTTGCGAATCCACCGATACGCGGCGCGGACCGGAATTCAAAGTGAGCGTTTTGTACAAAGTCACTTTTCCCGTTTTCCCGTCGATCTTGCCGATGTTACCGCCCACGATGTCGCAAATGTAGATGTTCGATTTTGAATCAGCGGCAAGCCCGTAGGTCGAGTGCCCGGAAGGCGTCGCGTTGTAGGCGAACTGGATGATGCCCGAGCTTTTCTCGTCGGGATGGTAATCCGGATACATCGGGTACTCGCTGACCTGGTTCGTCGCCGGATCGACCTTGAAAATCAAAAGACTCTCGCCTCCCGGAAACCACGCGGTCCCGTCCGGCGCGGCGGCGACTTGCGGCTGGATCGCGCGCGAGTCGTTGAACGGCGGCGGCACCAGCCACGTCTTAAATCCCTCGGTCCGTGGATCGAAGCGCGTATACCCGCCCTGACGGAATCGCGGAATCCATAGGAAACCGTCGCGGTTGAACTCGATGGAAAGTGTCCCCTCGGGGAAATCCGGCTTGAGCGGCGGCATGCGCCATTCTTTCATCTCGCCGGTTCGCGGGTCGAGGCGGCCGATGAGCGGCTCGCGAAAATCGTTGTACCAGACCATTCCCTTGTCATCGAGGTCGGCGTCGTGCGGCAGCCTCCCCGGGTCGGGCAAATCGTATTCCGTGACGATGACGCGCGTGGCTCTGCCCGTGGGGCGCGGAAGCGTTTTCAACTCATATTTCCATTCGCTCGTCGCGCTCAAATTGATCGTGCTCAAATATTTTGCGAATTCGGGGTCCGGCTGCACGGAAACTTTGTACGGCAGCAAGACCGGATGATCCAGGACAGCCTGCTCGGAATAACTTCTCATCCTCGCAAAAGTGGTGAGCCATCCTTGAGTATCGTACGTGCTCTGGACAATCGGCGCGAGGGAGTGGCAAGCGGCGCAACGAAACAGCTGGTTCTTCTGCGCCTCTGTGCCCGGGACGCTGAGCAGCCACTCGGAACTCGTGAGCTGAGGAATCAGGTCCTTGGTCTTCATCAGCTTCAAATCTGCGCGGCGCGTTACCCCAGCCGCGACTTCGACGGACACCGGGCTAGCAAGGTCATACCCCACGGCTCGGATATCAATGTTGAATTTGCCGGGCAGGAGCCTGTTCGCCGGAAAAGAGTAGCGCCCCTCGTGATCCGTGACCACGGTGACGCTGATCGTCTTCCCTTCTCCCTTAGCTCTGACCAGCACACCTTCCATCGCCCCTTCGGCGTCCGAACTCACCCGGCCTGCAAGCGCCACCGTCGCGGGTTTCTGAGCGGGAGAAGCGGGCGCGAATCCCAAAGTAATGATTGCAAGCAAAGCAAATTTCATCCGCATCGTTAATCCTCGACAATTCGGCCCCTAGTCTCGCAGACAATTCTGCGTCAGGCAAACAGCTGCCCGTACAAAGAGCGGACGGGCTCTACAAAAGCCGCCCCGTCCCGTGTTTTCTGGGACGGAGCGGACATTTTCGCGCCGAAGCCGCGTAGCCCGAATCTTGGTAACCCTCCCACAACTCCGCTTCATATCTTTCTTGCCTGCCGCCCGGTCTTTGGTATAGTCGTTGCGTTGCTCGTGCACTTCCAGATGGGATCCGCGCGCCAGCGCCCGCGCACCCTTCCTGCGACGAGCACCTTCCCCCTATTTCGAGGAGACATTCGTGCGCGTTCTGACTCCAACTGAGAATAATCGTCTCAATGAATTGATTGGCTTCGTCGGTATTACGATCGCCATTCTGGTAGCGCTGGCGCTGATTTCCTACAGCCCTCACGATCCGTCGTTCAATGTGTCCGGCGAATCCTCCGCCCTGCATTCCGCGCGGAACTGGATCGGCCCGGTCGGCGCCTACGGCGCGGACTTGCTGTTTCAGGGCTTCGGCTATGCCGCGTTCCTCTTGCCGATTGGCATGTTCATCATGGGAATGAGGTGGTTCCGCAGCGAACTCTTGGAATCCCCGGCGATCAAGATCGTGGGGTCTTCTCTCCTCGTGCTGATGCTTCCCGCGATGCTCACGCTCTGGCATGTCCCCGAAGTGCGCGGCGCGATTCCTCCCGGAGGCCTGCTGGGCCATCTGGTCTCGACGGGATTGCTCGCCGGATTCAATACCGTCGGCGCGAACGTCGTCGCGTTGGCCATATTTTTCGTCGCGCTTTTCCTGACCACAAAATTTTCGTTCATCGAGACGCATGAAACGCTACGCGGCCCGCTCGGCAAACTGAACGTGATCGCCCCGCTCAAGGAACGCTTTGCCATCTGGCGCGAGGAGCGCGAAGAGAAGCGCATGCAGGAGCGCCTTGCGAAAATCAAGTCGCAGGGCCGGCCTCCGATCCCCTCGCAATCCGTGGCCGAAGTGGATGGCAGCGCCGTCACGGAACAGGACGAGCGCGAAGAATCCGAGCGGGAAGAACCCGAACGCTCGCGATCGATTATTTTCAGGAATGTGGAAGAAAAGAAGACGCAGTCCAAGCCACCTTCGTCGCCGAAAATTGCCAAGGGCGCGACGAGCTTCCGGCTTCCCTCCCCCGATTTGCTTCGCCCCGCTCCGCGCCACGAAAAAATCGAAGAGGACGAACTCAAGGAATGCGCGCACGCCATCGAGCAAAAGTGCCAGGAGTTTGACGTCAGCGGCCGCGTGACCCAGATCAATCCGGGCCCGGTCGTAACCACGTACGAATTCAAGCCTGAAGCAGGAATCAAATACAGCCGCATCACCGGCCTCGCGGACGATTTGTGCCTCGCGCTCAAGGCGGAGTCCATCCTCATCGAGCGCATCCCCGGAAAATCGACCGTCGGCATCGAAGTCCCGAACGCAAATCGGCAGACGATCGCTCTGCGCGAGCAAATCGAATCCGCCGAGTTCGTCAATTCGCCTTCCAAGCTGACGCTTGCGCTCGGCAAAGACTTGATCGGCCGCAACCGCGTTTCCGATCTCTGCCAGATGCCCCACTTGCTCATCGCCGGATCGACGGGAACGGGCAAGAGCGTTTTCCTTAACTCGCTGATTCTCTCGATGCTCTACAAGGGCACGCCCGATGAACTGAAACTGGTGATGATCGATCCGAAGCGCCTGGAGCTCGGCCTCTACGAAGACATCCCGCACCTCCTGGCTCCCGTGGTCACCGATCCCAAAGTCGCCTCCAATGTTTTACGCAACGCCACGCGCGAAATGGAATCGCGATTAAAACTGCTCGCCGCGCGCGGCGTCCGCAACATCGACCAGTACAACCGCACTTTCCAGAAGGGCCAGTCGCTCTCGCTCTTCGATGAGACCGAAAACACCGAGCACAAGCCGCTGCCCTACATCGTCATCATCATCGACGAACTCGCCGATCTGATGATGGTCGACACCAGCAACGTAGAGGAATCGATCACGCGCCTCGCGCAAATGGCCCGCGCTGTCGGCATCCACCTGATCCTCGCCACGCAGCGCCCGTCCGTGGACGTCATCACCGGCTTGATCAAGGCCAACTTCCCCGCCCGCATTTCCTTCCGCGTGGCCAGCAAAGTGGACTCGCGCACGATTCTCGACGCCAACGGCGCCGAGTCGCTCCTCGGCCGCGGCGACATGCTTTACTTGCCCGCCGGTTCCGCGCGCCTCAACCGCATGCACGGCCCCTACGTCACGGAAGACGAAATCTCCGCCGTATGCGATCACTGGCGCTCGCAGGCCAAGGCCGTCTACAACGAGCGCTTGCTCGAAGCGCCAAAAGATGAAAACGCCGCAGGCCCCGATGGCGAACCGGAAGGAGAAGCAGTCGACGACGATCTCTACCAGGAAGCCGTTCGCGTCGTCTGCGAATCAGGCCGCGCCTCCACTTCCACCTTGCAGCGCCGCCTGCGCATCGGCTACGGCCGCGCCGCGCGCCTGATCGACATCATGGAAAAAGACGGCATCGTCGGCCCGCCCGACGGCACCAAGCCTCGCGAAGTCCTGAAAGCAAAAGACTGGATGCGCGAGGTCGATCAGTCGCTGCGCTAGAGTCTGAAAGTTGGCTGTCAGAGGTTAGAAATTCAATGCCAGCCGTTGGCAATTGCAGTGCGTACCATGCACGGGCCAGATTTGCCGATCCAATCTCAAATCTCCAACCTCGATGGTGCGCCAGTATCCGAGAATCCCGTTCTCAGGCACTGGAACGGTCGGACAGCTAGCGCGCAAGTCCAGGTCCCCAGAAGTGATGGTTTCTTGGTCGTTTATTTGGCTACAATTCGTCATGACTCGATTGAGGTTCAGCCAAAAGTTGGCTGAACTGGCATCCACAGCGCAGGCCGCGTGACAAAATCAGCACGCAGCCAATTTCCGGGAGGTGACAACATGAACTCGAAACTAACGTTCGGCGCGATAGCCGGAACTATTTTCGGTTTAGTGCTCTGCAGTTCCCAGTTAGCGTTTGCCGGCGGCACCGGAACCGATCCCTGTTCCCTGCTCACGCAGGCGCAGGTCAGCGCGGTCCTCGGCACGAACGTCGATCCAGCGAAGCAGGTCACGCCAACCATGTGCGGATGGTCCGCGCCCAACCAGCCGAATTCGACCAACGCTAAAAAAGTCGCGGTGCTCATGAGTAACGAACGCGCATTCGGGTTCGCAAAGACGCCGGTCATCAGCAGTGAGACAACCGCGCCAGCTAGCGGCATTTGTGAAGACGCAGTCTACTCCTTCCCTACCGGAAACAAGTCCGGTCTGGCGACAGCATTGTATGTGAAGAAGGGCAGCACTTACTTCACGGTTCATGTGTATGGTTTCCCCGACCAGGCCACAACCATGGCGATGGAAAAGACGCTTGCGCTAAATGCATGTTCGAAACTGTAGGGACGGGAGGACACGCTCCTCGCGTCATGTGGGGAATCCGGATTCCCAGTTGACGATAATGCGTTTCACGGGACTTGGCGTAACAACAGTCCCGGAGTAACCTCCCCAATCGAGTTTTAGAGTCAAGAGCACCGGACGGCTCACGAATGCCCGAAAAACTTACGAATGCGCAAAAGCACGAGAGATTTTGGTGCGGCTTTACACATATTCGAGTTGCATGGGTTTTTGTGGCCTTTTGCGGTTGGTCAGTTTTCTTGAACTCGAGGGGTTTGACAAACCTTTTTCGCGACCCGATGCTATTGAGCTTCCGTTCTACGTACTCATTGTCGTGGTATACGTGCCATTATTGTGGATGGTTCTTCGGTGTTTCACTGAGCGCTTAGTGATTGGGATCGCTGCGGTTCACATGGCGATTGCAGTATTTTCTTGGTTTGTGCCCAGTCTTTTTGCGCCCAGCCTCTTTAATCCGGTAACAGTGTCAATTCGTCGAACATTTCTTGTTCTGTGGATTGTAGCTTTCCTGTTGAGCTTAAACATGCCTGTTCAGGCAGTTCGGCATCCATACGTCCAGCTTGAGGAAATCAGCTCTAGTGCAGGAAATCAAAGATTACTTATCTTTTGCGCTGTTCTGTTAAGTGGGATCGTGCTTGGTGCTCTCTTGTACTTCGTTCCTTTGCGATAGCCTGTTCCCAGTGAGGAACGTCTCCAGTGCCTGTGAAGTCTTTTTTCGGAATATGTGAATTTTGTATGGGAGCGAGGTGAGCCATGTTCCGCGAAGACTACTTGTCGAGAGTTTCCTCGCCAAACTCAATTCAACTCGTGCGGCTTCCTATGGTGGGACATTCTGCGGTCAGCGGCCACAGCGACTTCAAAGCGCTGTAGAAAGCTCCTGGCCATTGGCGAAGACAATCTTGCTGAGATGCATCAGCGGCTTGCCGTCCTTGGCGGGATTGCCGATCGCGGTAATTTCGTCGCCGGGCTTTAGCGTATCTCTTCTCCAGCCGACCCTCCCCAGCATGCCCGGGGCGCCCAATTCGATTCGCCACGCTTCCACGGCGCCCTTTTCATTTTTCACGTCCATATAAATGTAGGAATGGGGATTGGTCCAGTCGAAACTCGTGACGGTTCCCTTGATGGTGACCGAGCGGCTCATGTCGTACCACGACACAAATCCGTGGTGAGCGGACGCCAATCCCCCCAGCGAAAGCAACAGAAAAATGGCGGCAGCGGGAAAGATCAGCAGTTTATTCCTCATCGCGATCCCTCTTCTCTCATCTTGCGCAGTCATTTTCCCTGGTATGTGTACTTGTTATTTTCTTCGCAGACGTATTCATGAATTTCCCAGTCCGGCTTTAGTTTGTAGACTTGCCGGGCCGTGATGGGTTTCGTGTACGCCTTGGCATCGTCGATCGTGAATTCGTCGACAAGGGTGTCGTGGTCGGTGCGGCGGATGCGCTCCACAACGTGCAGCGCTTCGGTATGGGGGATTGCGCCGCCGTCAAGCCAGGTCTTATCGTTGAAACCGATCGTATCCACAACGAGCGTGTCGCCTTCCCATTTGCCAACCGAGTCACCCGCATAAGTGGGATCCAAATCCTTGGCGTGTTGCCGACTCATATGGATTTGCCGCAGCACCGATGTCCCCTCGTGAATAATGAGGACGCTCGCGGACCCTTGAAAGATTTCCATCGGGTAAGGCACGGAAATCATGTACCGCGGCACTCCCTCCGGCAGACAAGCTAGATTGGGGTCATCGGTCTGAGGGTTGGTCGCCTTTAATTTCGCCTCCGCCCAAGGTTGCAAGGGCGCGCCCCCGTTCGGAAACAGCACGGGCTGAAACTTTTCCACCAGCCAGACCCCCGAAAGGTCCGGCGCCGATCCCGTGCGGGCGGCGCCTTGGCCGCGCGGCGCAGGAGAAAGCGCAAGCATCGCCACCACGATCCCAGCAGAAAATATCAGTCGATTCCGCACTGGAGATCCCTCCTCGGTTCTGGCTTCGGGTGAGATTGGCAACAAAGTATCACGCTAGATCGAGGGATGGAATGGATTTTCCGTACACCGAAGCACAGCAAGCAAATCTCGGCGATCCAGGCAAGAGATCGACAAGACGGTGGGCCAAATCCTGATGAGTCGCCATATCGGGAATTGTCCCGACGTACTAATTTCTGACCTCTTGCTTCTAGTCTCCACCGCCCGTACAATCTTTTGTCTACCGAAAAGCCGGGGTAGCTCACCGGTAGAGCGCGGCCCTGAAAAGGCCGGCGTAGGGAGTTCAACTCTCCCCCCCGGCACCACCGATTTGTGTTCTGTCTTGTCCCGGTCTTTTACAGCCTGTCGCCTTGCAAACCCTGTACAAACCACCGATTGACAATGGTTTCGGCCCGGCATACGATCCCTCACGGCCCTCAATTTAAACTGTTGTTCAACATTCCAATCTTCGATTCAGGATGCCTTGGCCTTGGCCCAGCCGCCGAAGGAGATCAGCCGATGAACAAGAGAATGTCGTATCTCGGGATCCTGGCAATCGCTCTCGCCGCAGTATTGGGAATTGCGCGCACGGGACGCTCGGCAGGAAAACCCGCCGCGGAAGTTAAAATCGTCTCCGACGATATCGGCGGCGTGGTCACCAGCTCGAAAGGCCCCGAAGCTGGCGTCTGGGTCATCGCCGAAACAAAAGATCTGCCCACCGGTTACAGGAAAATCGTCGTCACCGACGATCAGGGCCGCTACGTGATCCCCGAACTTCCCAAAGCGAATTACGACGTCTGGGTGCGCGGCTACGGCCTTGTGGATTCTCCCAAAGTAAAAGCGGCGCCCGGCAAAATGCTCAACCTGACTGCCGTCCTCGCGTCCGATCCGCGCGAAGCGGCGCAGTATTATCCCGCCGCCTACTGGTATTCCTTGCTGCACATTCCGCCGAAGAGCGATTTCCCCGGCACGGGCGACAAGGGAAACGGCATCTCCGAGCGCTTCAAGGATCAGGGAAATTGGGTGGAATGGGTGAAGACGGACGGTTGCGAATCCTGCCACCAATTGGGCGACAAGGCGACGCGGGAGCTGCCCAAGGGAATCGGAGCATTCGATTCATCGTATGCCGCGTGGGAACGGCGCATTCAATCGGGCCAAGTTGGCAGCGCGATGAATACGGCAGCCAATCGAGCAGGAAAAAAGCGGCTCCTGACGGAATATGCGGACTGGACGGATCGAATTAAGGCTGGTGAATTGCCGCCCGTCCCGCCGCGTCCGCAGGGCAAGGAACGAAACGTGGTGATCACACAGTGGGATTGGTCCGGACAGAAGGACTATTTCCATGACGAAATCACGGTGGACCGCTGGAATCCCACCATGAACCCGAACGGCTTGGTCTATGGAGTCCACGAGGAAAGCACGGATCTCATGACGATTCTTGATCCCACGAAGAACGCGTTTACAGAGGTTCCGATTCCCTCGAATCCGGGAACTCCTCTCATCGAGCCCCCCGAAGTGCTGGAACCCTCGCCCTATTGGGGATCCGAGGCGATCTCTACCGCCCGAGCCGCGGCGCACAGTTTAGCGATGGATTCTCAGGGCAGAATTTGGACTGCTTCCCAAACACGCGACCATGACAACCCGGCATTCTGCAAAGAGGGATCCACCCTTGCGTCGGCAATCGCTTTCCCGATCAAGACGGGCTCCCGGCAGGTGAACGTGTACGACCCCAAGACAAAACAATGGACTCTGGTCGACATGTGCGCCAGCTCGCTGCACCTGAATTTTGCCAGCGACGCAAATCACACCCTGTGGATTGGACATCCGGGCACCGACTACGTGGGATGGTTGAACACGAAAATGTTTGACGAAACTCACGACGCTCAGAAATCGCAAGGCTGGACGCCTCTTATCCTGGACACAAACGGAAATGGCAAGAGGGATGATTACACCGAACCCGGCCAGCCAACCGACCCCACGAAAGACACGCGGATCAAGGTTGGATATTACGGCATCATTCCGAGCCCCGCGGATGGGTCCGTTTGGGGGACCGTGCTCGGCTTCCCCGGAGGAATTGTTCGCTTGAACCCGGGGCCTGATCCGGCCAAGACCGCGCTCGCGGAATATTACGAAGTTCCCTGGAACGAACCGAAAGCCGCCGTGCAGGGTTTCTCACCGCGGGGATTGGACATCGACACCAACGGCGTCGTTTGGACTGTTCTCGCCAGCGGCCATTTTGCCAGCTTCGACCGCCGCAAGTGCAAAGGCCCGTTGAATGGCCCGGCCGCGACCGGCAAGCAATGCCCGGAAGGTTGGACGCTGTACCGCACGCCCGGCCCAAGCTTCAAAGGCGTCACGGAATACGGCAGCGCGGATTTGAACTATTACAACTGGGTCGATGAGTTCGATACGCTCGGCATGGGAAAGAACGTGCCGGTCGCCACCGGCAATGACACGGACGCGCTGAATGTTCTGGACACGGCTACCGGTAAGTTCATCGTGATGCGTGTTCCCTACCCCATGGGCTTCTTCGCCAAGAGCCTGGATGGCCGAATCGACGATCCAAAAACTGGCTGGAAGGGCCGTGGCTTGTGGTCCACCTACGCCACACGCGCACCCTGGCACATCGAAGGCGGAAAGGGCACAACAAGCAAAGCAGTAAAATTCCAGCTGCGCCCCGATCCGCTATCGAATTAGTGAAATTAACCTTCAACTGAAACGCCCGGAGGCCGTAAGTGGACTCGGGGCGTTTTTGTTACCGCGCTTTGACTTCTAAATTTGGCGGCATGCCGTCGGCAATCGATCGCGCTTGCCCGGATTTTCAGTCCTTACAGGCTGCGGAAAAACTCGGTTTTGGTGTCATTCTGAGCGAAGCGAAGAATCTCTCTTCGATTTAAGCCCAATGCACGGAGAGATTCTTCGCTTCGCTCAGAATGACAAACTTACTTCTTCCGCGGCCCCTTTGAATAATTGGCAATCCCGCTGTACATGCGATTGACAATACTTTCGGTCCGGCATACGATTTGTCACGGCCCTCAATTCACGCTCTGAATGCGCATCCCAATGTTCGATTGAGGATGCCCTGGCCTTGGCCCAGCCGCCGAAGGAGATCAACCGATGAACAAGAGAATGTCGTATCTCGGAATCCTGGCAATCGCTCTCGCCGCAGTATTGGGAATCGCGCGCACGGGTCGCTCGGCAGGAAAACCCGCCGCGGAAGTTAAAATCGTCTCCGACGATATCGGCGGCGTGGTCACCAGCTCGAAAGGCCCGGAAGCGGGCGTTTGGGTCATCGCTGAAACAAAAGACCTGCCCACCGGTTACAGGAAAATCGTCGTCACCGACGATCAGGGCCGCTATGTGATCCCCGAACTTCCGAAAGCGAGTTACGACGTTTGGGTCCGCGGCTACGGCCTCGTCGATTCTCCGAAAGTAAAAGCGGCGCCCGGAAAAATGCTCAATCTGACTGCCGTCCTCGCGCCCGACCCGCACGAAGCGGCGCAGTATTATCCTGCCGCCTACTGGTATTCGTTGCTGCACATTCCGCCGAAGAGCGATTTCCCCGGCACGGGCGACAAGGGAAACGGCATCTCCGAGCGCATCAAGGATCAGGGCAACTGGGTTGAGATGGTGAAGACCGACGGCTGCGAATCCTGCCACCAGCTCGGCGACAAGGCCACGCGCACGATTCCTTCCAGCCTCGGCGCGTTTGACACTTCCGCTGCGGCATGGGATCGCCGGATCCAGTCCGCGCAAGTGGGCAGCATGATGAGCAGCGTCGCGACGCGCATGGGCCGCAAGCGCGCCCTCGCGGAATACGGCGATTGGACCGATCGCATCAAGAACGGCGAATTGCCGTCCGCTCCTCCCCGCCCGCAAGGCATGGAGCGCAACGTCGTGATCACCGAGTGGGATTGGGCCACTCCGAAAGAATATTTCCACGACGAAATTTCCGTGGATCGCCGGAATCCGAGTTCCAATCCGAACGGCCTCATCTACGGCGTTCATGAAGACGGCTCGGACTTCATCACGGCCCTCGATCCCAACAAGAACTCGTTCACCCAGATCGCAATTCCGTACAAGCCGGGCACCCCGATGGCCGAACCGGAAGAGGTCCTCGAACCCTCGCCGTATTGGGGCAACGAGCCGGTGGCCATCTCTCACGCCACGGCCCACAGCGTGATGATGGATTCCAAGGGCCGGCTCTGGACCGCAGCCGCCACACGCCCTCGGAAAATCCGGACTACTGCAAGAAGGGTTCGAGCCTAGAGTCCGCGATGGTGCTTCCTCTTTCGAATAGCTCACGGCAGACGAACTACTACGATCCCAAGACTGGACAGTGGACACTCGTAGACATGTGCGCCAGCTCGCAGCACTTGATGTTTGCCGAAGATGCGAACAGCACGCTCTGGTTCAGCAATCCCGGCGGCGACAGTGTCGGCTGGCTGAACACAAAAATGTATGATGAAACTCACGACGCCGAGAAATCGCAGGGCTGGACGCCCTTCGTCCTCGACACCAACGGCAACGGCAAGCGGGACGAATATACGGAACCCGGACAGCCGATGGATCCCACCAAGGACATGCGCATCAAGGTGGGCTTCTACGCCGTCAGCCCGAGCCCGGCCGATGGCTCGGTTTGGGGGACCGTCCTCGGATTCCCCGGCGCGATCGTTCGGTTGAATCCCGGCTCGGATCCCGCGCGCACTTCGCTCGCGGAAATCTATGAAGTGCCGTGGAACAATCCCAAAGCTCCCGTGCAGGGTTTTTCACCGCGCGGAATGGATATCACTCGCGATGGCGTGATCTGGACCGTTCTCGCCAGCGGACACTTCGCCAGCTTCGACCGCCGCAAGTGCAAAGGCCCGCTCAACGGCCCGACCGCCACCGGCCAGCACTGCCCAGAAGGCTGGACACTCTATCGCACGCCCGGACCGAGCTTCCAGGGAACCACGGAATACGGCAGCGCCGACACGAACTACTACAACTGGGTCGATCAATTCGATACGCTCGGAATGGGCAAGAATACTCCGATCGTCACCGCGAATGACAACGACGCTCTCGAAGCTCTCGATCCCCAGACCGGCAAGTGGGTCGTGATGCGCGTTCCGTATCCGATGGGCTTCTTCGCCAAGAGCATGGACGGCCGCATCGACGATGCCAAGGCCGGCTGGAAGGGCAAGGGACTCTGGTCCACCTACGCCACCCGCGCTCCGTGGCACATCGAAGGCGGCAAAGGCACAACCAGCAAAGCAGTAAAGTTCCAGTTGCGCCCCGATCCGCTCGCGAACTAGTTAAGTTAATTTAATCTCCAAATGCCCGGAGGCCGCATGTATAGCCTCCGGGCATTTTTTGCCTGCTACATCTTCAACCGATTAATGGACACGGGCGCCCCACTCTTGTCCGCCGCGGCGGACAAGGGTTGGGGTTTTGACTTTTTAATCTGGTGGTATACTTGCAAGTAATGAGACTTGGAAGGATTTGCGGACCCGCTTGCCCACCAGCCCGAGCGGTACCAATTCAGGTAGCTGTTCTCGCCCTTTGCGCAATATTATTGCCGAACGCGCTGGCTATCAACTCGTCGCTTCAGCCGGAAGAAGTTCAAAACGCGTATTCTCTCGGTCAGACGACGAACCACGAAGACCTCGCTGATTTCCTCAATCAGTACGAACACGACTTCAAATACCCCTCTGATCATCCGGATGCATACGTGTCATCGGTGGAATTCCAGACGCCATACGAGCAAATCGTGTTGCGATCCTTGCGGACGGCTAACTACAGCAAGTTTCAAGCCGATGAGGACTACCTTGCGAATCCGGGCCTGATAATCGTGAGAGTCGTGGTTGCGCTCAGAGCAAACTACACCGGTCCTGTACCGCCCGCCGATAGCTTTAAGGTTGTCGTCTCCCAAGGGGAACCGATCGAAGAGCGCAAACTGACCAGCACGGTGACATGCGATCCCTATTCGTACGGCAGTCCGACGTTCGGCAATTGCATTTTCTACACGCGGGAAATCCTTCTGCAATTCGACGCCAGCCAGTTCGCGCCCGGCATGGCAACCGTCAAGGTAACGCTCCCCTTCGGACAGTCGATGGAAACGAAATATAATCTCAACAAACTCAAATAGCAGCCGGGGCGCAGCTACAGACCACCGTTCCACCGCGAATCGTGAGATCAGGCATAGCGTTGCTCCAGCAGGCGCAGAAATTCCGCACCCGACGCGAGCCCCGCTGCGACATCCTCTTCTCGAACGGATTCCTCCGGACAATGGCTCAGCCCACCGGGGCTTTGGATGAACAGCATCGCGGCAGGCACGTGTTTGGCGAGGATCATGGCGTCATGGCCAGCGCCGCTGGCCATGCGATGCACCGGAAAGCCCGCCGCGCGCACGCTTTCTTCGAGAGAGGACGGTAAGGCCCGGATCCATCGGGGTAGCGGCCAAATCCGAGCGCGTCTCCATGGCGAGACGTAAGCAACGGCTGCCCGCGATTCTCTCGGCCGCCTCGCTCAGCCGCCGCGTCGCACCGTGGCGAATCGAATCCGAAGCATGGCGAACATCCAGGCTCATGGTCGCCACGCTGGGAATCACGTTCGGAGCGCCCGGTTCGGCCTGGATCCGGCCCACGGTAGCCACCAGGCCCGGCGTGTCGCGCATTTCGCGCTCCACTTCGACGATCCACTCCGCTGCGCCGGTGAGCGGATCTTTGCGCAGACGCGGCGGAGTGGTGCCTGCGTGCGCCGCGCTGCCTTCGAAACGAACTTCCCAGTCGGCTCTGCCCGGCGATGGCGTCGACGATGCCAAGAGGCAAACCGAGTTGCTCGAGCACCGGCCCCTGTTCGATATGAAATTCGAGGTATCCGGCAACGGGAGGGCGCAGCCGTGCAAGCGGCAACTCTGCCGCGTTCAGGCCGAACTCGCGAATCGGGGCGGCCATCAGCGCGATGGCGCGATCGTCCAGATCGCCTGTCACGGCGCGGCTGCCGAGAAATGGGACGCCGAACCGGACGCCTTCTTCTTCTGAGAATCCGATCAGTTCAATGCCAAACGGCAACTCGCGCGCGCCCAGAGCCTCGATCAGCGCCACACCCATCACCACGCCAAGAATGCCGTCGAACGCGCCCGCATGAATCACCGTATCGAGGTGGGAGCCGATGACGAGCCGAGGCGCGTCGCCTCCGCCTCGCCGCACGGCGCGAAGATTCCCCGCGGCATCGATGTGAACGTCGCACCCGCATGGTTCGAGCCATTCCGTCAGCGCGCGATGCACATCGTGCATGGGCTTTGAGAGGTAGGTGCGCGTGGTCCAGCCCGGATCTTCGGTGTAGCTCGCCAACTGGCGGCAGCGTTCCACGGTCTCCCGCGCCGCTCGATTCCAATCCGGATTCATGAGCCTCTGTATGTACTGTAGCCGTACGGAGAAAGCAACAGAGGCACGTGATAATTGCCGGTTTCTTCCGCCACGCCGAAGCGGATCACGATTTCATCCAGAAATGGGGATCGCAGTGCGAGCGGTGCTACGCAGATAAGCCCCGGCGGCGAACACGAGTTCGTACACGCCGGTAGCGATGCGGTCTCTCCCGACAGCAACGGCTCACTCGTGCGCCCATCGGCGTTGGTGACAGCGGTCGCGCAATGCTCGCGCTCGTGTCGCCGAGGCGGTACAGTTCGACGCGAATGCCCTCCGCCGGCCGGCCTTTGGCCGTATCCAAGACGTGTGTGGAAATTCGGGCCATACTATCTCCGCGCAGCTATCTCCGCAACGACAGCCCTAGAATCCCGTAAGGAGGCCGGGCGTCCGTATAGATCGCCTTCGGCTACTCGCATCCCAGGTGCGATTGTTGGCCTCGAGATCCACTTGCGCGATGGCTGGAATCTCTTCGAGCATTCGCGTGCCCATCTGATAAATCACTTCCTGAATGCTGCCCGATTCGAACTCGTTGAACACTGCGCTCGACGATGCTCCGCACCGCGGCCGTAACCGCTCCGTCGCTGAAAGCCGCCGCGGGATCGAGATAGCTCCACGCAAGATCGAGCCACATGTGCAGCGGCCGGTCCTTCAAATCGGGAAGAGTGGTGTATTCGTCGCGAATAAATCCGTGGAACGCGCTGCCGCCCAGCCGCAGCAAGCGGAATCCGTCGATTCCCGAACGCGCTTCCACCAGTCCGTCCGATCGCATCTCCAGTCTCGCGAACGCGCGCTCTGGCCCCGCCGGAGCCATGGCCTTGCCGCCCGCGCGGCCATAGGGAACCTCCGCCGCCGTGATTTGCAGGCCTTCCGCGTGCGGATATTTCGCAAGAAACTTCTGCCCCAGGAAGCGGCAATACTCCTCCAACCCGGAACCGGCGAAATTCAGTGTCTCCCGCTGGATGAAGTTCTTCATCGAGTCCGTCGCCACCAAGGCCGGAGTTATCGCCGGTGGTGTAAGTCGGCCAGAACGCGTCGCCATAGATCAACAGCGTCACGTTGACGGCGAACATGCGTGTTGTCGGCGCGATTCAACCGGTAGACGGTTACGTCGCCTTTTCCGTAATAGTTTCGTTTCCAGCCGCTGGCAAAGCGGGTTTCGTTCATGTTCGTTTTCCTCGAGCCATCTGTTTCCAGCCGAAAGCCCGCGATCCGGTACACCTGCGCGAGCGCTTCGGCTATTTCCGCCTCCGGTTCCGCCCCGGCGCGCCGCTTCAGAGCTTCCATGATCTCGCGCTTTCCGCTGCCTTTCACGGCGAAAAGAAATGGAAATCCGAACTTAGTCGCGATATGCCTGGTTCCAGGCTGTAAGCTCCGCGAACTCATCCGGGCGTGAGCCGGTCGAGCCCCGCGCCGCCTTGTTCGCGCGTGGATGCCTCACTCATGCGCGCGCGTGCGCCCAGATCCGGATGCGCCCGCAGCAGCGCGAGTTGCTCCGCGCGCGGCGGCCGATTCCACTTGCTGAGTCATCGCGCGGTGCAAGGCATCGCGGGTCGCAAAAGGACGCGATCCCACGCGCGCGCGCGCGACCCAGGGCGAGTCCTCGAAAACCCAGCCGATCGCGGCCACGAATGGCTCGCGGTCCATGGCGTTCAATTCACTGATCGTCATCGACCGGATTCCTGATACACGCAATCTCCGCCCACCCAAGTCTCACGAACGCTCTCGGCTCCGGCCAAGGTAAGGATCGCGGCCAGCATCCGTTCCTCCGACGGCGCGTTTCGCATCACGGCGGCGAGCGGGCTACGTTCGGGCGGCCGCAGATAAACGAAATCCGCCGCTTTCCCGGTGTCGAAATCGCCCGGTCTGTGCCGCCCAATCCCAACGCGTCCGCGCCGGCCTTCGTGCCCGAGATAGAGCAGCTCCGCTGCCGTGAGCATCCTGCCTCCTGGCGCGAGCCGTCTGCGTGAGATACGCCTGTAAACCCTTCCTTCAAAATACCGAAGCCCGTGCCGCCACCCACGTCCGTCCCCAGAGCCACCTGGACTCCGGCGAGCAAATGCCGTTCGAGCGGGAAGAACCCGCTGCCCAACGCCGCGTTGCTGGCGGGACAATACGCGACAGCGCATCCGTGGGAAGCGAGCCGTTCGATCTCACGAGTCAGTCGAATGCACGCTGTGGGCGAAAACGGAACGCGGTTGCGCAAGTCCGAACTCCTCATAGACGCCCAGATAATCTCGCGACTTCGGATACAGCCGCGCCACGGTCTCGATCTCGCGCTGATTCTCATTCAAATGAGTCTGAAAACGGACACCCGGATTCTCCGCCATCAGCGTCCCGCAAACTTCGAGGAGCGCAGCCGAGGCGGAAAGCGCGAACCGAGGCGTGACGGCGTAGAGCAGGCGGTCAACGCCATGGAATCGGCGGATCAGTTGCGTGTTCTCCCGGTACGCTCGTTCCGGAGTCGTGTGCAAGTTCGGGCCGCAAGCATCGATCCGCGAGGTGAGCCCGCTCACAATGCGCAGACCAGAGGCGCGAGCCGACTCCATGAAGATTTCGGTGGCGCCGGCGAAGTGCGCGCCGAACACGAGCGCGGTGGTCGTGCCGTGCGATGCCAGCGCGTGGAGAAACTCGCCGGCCACGGTTCTTGCGTAGTCGTCGTTTGAGAATCGAGCCTCCTCCGGCAGCGTATGCTTCTCCAGCCAGTCCAGCAAGCGAATAGCCGATGCCACCGATCACACGCAACCTGCGGATAGTGGACGTGCGCGTCGACCAATCCAGGCAACAAAACGCCGCCGCGCAGATCGCGCTCCGTCGCTTGCGGATGCGCCGCGCGCACCGCTGCGTAATCTCCGCAGGCCACGATGCAGCCCGTCGATCGACCACCAAAGCCCCCATCGGCATAAGCCTTGAGCGCACCACTCCCGCGAAAGGGATTTTGGGGAACGTGGAAAATCGGTGGCGCGGAGGATCACTCGCGGACGGCTCCCGCCGCCAATTGTTCGTCGCTCGCCGCGCTCGCGACCGCGCGCTGGATGGCCCAATAGACACGCTCGGGCGTCGCGGGGCTATCGAGCGCCACCACACCTCCCGCTCCGAAAGCCGCGATCGCATCGCGCAGCGCTTCACGAACGGAGATCGCGAGCATCAGCGGCGGCTCGCCCACGGCCTTACTCCCGTAAACCACCCCGGGTTCGGCGGCACGAGAGAGAAAGTTCACGCGGAAGTCCGCCGGCATCTCGGTCCACGAAGGCAGCTTATAAGTGGACGCGCCATCGGTCGCCAGCCGGCCGTCCGCGTTCCAAACCAGCTTCTTCGAGCGTGAGCCAGCCTAGGCCCTGCACGAAGCCCCCTTCCACTTGACCCATGTCGATCACCGGCGAGACGGAATCGCCGACGTCTTGCAGAATGTCGGTCCGCAGGTAAGCGATACTCGCCGGTGAAGCCGTCGACCTCCACTTCGCTCACGGCAGCGCCGTAAGCGAAGTAGTGGAACGGCGTTCCTTGGCCGGTGCGCGGGTCATAGCTCAATCCGGGCGTTCGGTAGTAGCCTTGCGCGAAAAGCGCGATTCGCTCGCGGTAGGCGGCTTCCACCATTTCGCGAAAATTCGGAACGCGAGCGAGTTCGCTCTCGAGCCGCGCGGCCACGGGCGCGAGGCGAGCCTTCAACTGTTCGCACGCGTCCAGAACCGCCGCGCCGTTCAAATCCGTGCCCGCCGACGCCGCCGTCGCGGACGTATTCGGCACTTTGTCGGTACGCGTCGGCATCACGCGCACCGTGGCCAAATTCCACGCCCAGGCTCTCCGCCGCGATCTGCTGGATTTTGGTGTGAAGCCCCTGCCCCATCTCCGTGCCGCCATGATTCACCTGAATCGTGCCGTCGCGATAGATCAACACCAGCGCGCCTGCCTGATTGAAGAACGTGGCGGTAAACGAAATGCCGAACTTCACCGGCGTGATCGCGATGCCGCGCTTGCGATGGATTTGCGTCAGGTTGAAAGCGTCCACGGCTCCCCGGCGAGCATCGAAGCTCGGCGCTCTCTTTCAGCTCATTCCAAATTCGCGCGATGCGGCTCGCGTCTTTCACGCGCATACCGTAGTGCGTGGTGTCGCCCTCGCGATAGAAATTCCGCTCGCGCACGGTTTCGGGCGGCAGACCCAGCGACCGCGCCATCGGTCCAGTGCGTCTTCGATCACCAGCATGCCCTGCGGACCGCCAAATCCGCGGAACGCCGTCTGCGACGTCTTGTTCGTCCGGCAAATGTAGCCCGGTAGCGTTCAGCGCGGGCAGCAAATAAGCGTTGTCAAGATGGAAGATGGCGCGCCAGAGAACGGGCTCGGAAAGATCGAGACTCCAGCCGCCATCGGAATAAAGCTCGACCTCGAAACCACGCAGGACGCCGCGCTCGTCGTAGCCGGCCGTGTAGCGCGCCAGGAACGGATGCCGCTTGCCCGTGAGCACCATGTCCAGCGCGCGCGGCAGCCGGACCCGCACCGGTCTCGCGGTCTTCCATGCGCCCAGCGCGGCGATGGCGGCCCACCCGTTCGCTTGCACCTCCTTGCCGCCGAAAGCGCCGCCCATGCGCAGACATTCGACCGTGACGCGATGCTCGCCAATCCCGAGCGCCCGGCCACGATGGCCTGCGTCTCCGTAGGGTGTTGCGTCGAGCAATGCACAAGAACGCCTCCGCTTTCGTCCATGGCCGCGAGCGCGCACTGCGTTTCCAGATAGAAGTGCTCCTGCCCGCCGATGTGCAGTTCGCCTTGAACGCGAAACGGGCTTTCCGCAATCGCCGCGCTGGCGTCGGCGCGCCGCAATCCGCGCGGGATTCGGCCAGGAAACTCTGCTGCGCGATGGCGTCTTCGATGCTGAGCACGGCGGGCAGCGGTTCGTAACGAACGATCGCACTGGCCGCGCCCTGCCGGGCAGCCTCCAGAGTTTTGCCCAGCACCCAGGCTACGGGCTGACCGTAATACAGGACTTCATCCGGAAACAGCGGCTCATCCAACCTGCTCGCGCCGGAGTTTCCGTTGCCGGGCACATCGGCCGCCGTCAGCGTCGCGACCACCCCCGCATGCCGTTCCGCGGCGCTCAGATCGATATCGGTCACCCGGGCGTGGGCGTGGGCGCCATCACCGGCCAGGCGTGCAGCGTGCGGGGAAAGCGATCGATCAGATCGTCCGTGTAAAGGGCCGCACCGGTGACGTGGCCTTCAGCGCTCTCATGCGGCAGGGCCTGCCAGCCAGTTTCATGCCGGCACCCCCTGTGTCTCATTCTCGAATTTGGCGATCAGCGATTGCGCCATCGCCAGACGATAGGCGGCCGATCCGCGGTGATCCCCGATAGGAGAGAGCTCGCGCGCCACGACGGCTTGCGCGCGCTGAACGGCGGGCTGATCCCAACGGCTGCCAATGAGCGGCCTCGGCCTCCAGCACGCGCCTGGGCACCGGCGGCGACCCCGCCATAAGCGAGCCGAGCCATCTCCACGCGGCCTCGTGATCGAGGTCGATCGCGAAAGCGGCGGCGACGGTGCTGATGTCGTCGAGACGGCGCTTTGCAACCTTATAGAACCGGACGATTTGCGGAAGCGGCTTCGGGATGCGGATCGAAACCAAAAGCTCGCCGGGTTGCAGCGCGGTCCGCCTGTATCCAGTGAAGAACGTGTGCAGC
>CAVUDA010000031.1:0-396344 GCA_963740035.1 uncultured Acidobacteriota bacterium | reverse complement strand
GTGCCAGCCACAGGATTTGCCGTAGCAGGAAGTGGGAGCCGTTGCCGTATTCGTCGCGAGCCGTGACGGCCGAAGCGCTGAAGACCATGATCGCGCCGATCAGGCACAGGGCCAGCGTCGAGCCGAACATCCATCGGTCGGTTTGGAGCGTTCGGGGCATCATCGGAACCCTTTCAATTTGTCGCGTTTCAGAAGAGTAAAATCATTCTCATTTTGTCATTCTGAGCGAAGCGAAGAATCTCTCTGTTCCGGCATTCAAACCGCGGAGGGATTCTTCGCTTCGCTCAGAATGACAACTCAACTTTTGAGACGAGTCGCTCTCCTTACGCCGCGTTTTTTTTCTCAAGTTCACGGACGAGTTGCTTGAAGACACGCCCGCGCTGCTCGAAATTTTCGAACTGGTCGAAGCTCGCGCAGGCAGGCGCCAGCAGGACGATGTCGCCGGGCCGCGCGTGTCGTGCGGCGAATTCCACGGCGCGAGCCAGCGTCTCCGCGCGCTCCACGGGAATGACGCCCGCCGAGTTGCGCTTCGATCTTGTCCGCGGCGCTGCCGATCAAGCAGCGCCATGCGCGCGTGGCTGCGCAGCGCCTGGCGAAGAATCCTGTAGTCGCTGCCTTTGTCCTTGCCGCCCAGAATCACCAGCACATTCCCCGGAAATGCGTCGAGCGCCTTGAGCGTGGCATCGACGTTGGTGGCCTTGGAGTCGTTGAAATATTCCACCCCGGAAATCGTGGCGACGATATTCGATCCGGTGCTCCACTCCCGCGAAGGTGTGGACCCCCTCCGCAATCGCCACCGGCTCGGCCCCCGCGAGTCTCGCGGCAGCGGCCGCAGCCAGAACGTTTTCAATGTTGTGGCTCCCGCGCAGGCCAATGTCTTTGCGCACCAGGAGAACGGTCTCGGTCCCGTCGCTCCGGAAAACAACTTCATCGCCGCGAAGGTAGCAGCCGCTCGCGACTCGCTTCTCGCGGCTGAAATAAAATACCCGCGGCCCGGAGGGCGCATATTGCGGAGCGATGGCATCGTCCGCGTTGATCACCGCGGCATCTTCCGCAGTCTGATTTTCAAACATGCGCGCTTTGGCGCGGCCATAGGCTTCGATCGATCCGTGCCGGTCCAGGTGATCCGGCGTGACGTTGAGAAGCACGCCAATGTCCGGCCGGAACGCGGAAATGGATTCGAGCTGGAAGCTGCTGGCCTCGACCACCGTAAAACTCGCGTCGCTCGAAAGATCGACTCGCGAAATCAGCGGCGTGCCGATATTCCCCGCGATCTGCACGGGCAACCGCGCGGTTTCCAGGATGTGGCCGATGAGCGAAGTGGTCGTGGTCTTGCCGTTCGAGCCCGTTATGCAAATGAGCCGCCCGCGCAAAAATCGCCAGGCCAGTTCGATTTCGCTCCACACCGGTATCGCCGATCGCGCGGGCCGCGGCCAGCGCGGCCATCATCGGGGGCACGCCGGGACTCGGCACGATCAAATCCTGCTCCGCAAAAGTTTCGGCACGGTGGCCGCCTAATTCGAGAGTGACGCCCGCGGCTCGCAGCTTCGCCGCCGTTTCCGCGATTTCCGCTCCGGCCGGGACTCGGTTGCAGTGACGCGCGCTCCACGCTCCGCGCAGAACAGCGCCGTGGCGATGCCCGTGCGCGCCAGCCCCACCACCAGCACCTTTTTCCCCGTAAGCTCGATGACCGGTTTCAACGGTTACCTCAACTTAAGCGTCGTCAGCGAAAACAGCGCAAACACCAGCGCCACGATCCAAAACCGCACAATCGATTTTCGATTCGCTCCATCCCCCCAGCTCGAAATGATGATGCAGCGGCGACATCCGAAAAATGCGCTTCCCGGTCAGGCGGAAAGACAAAACCTGCAGGATGACGGAAAGCGCTTCCAATACAAAAACGCCGCCGACAAAAAACAACAAGATTTCCTGCTTGATCGCGACGGCAACCATTCCGATCGAGCCGCCCAGCGCGAGCGAGCCGACGTCTCCCATGAACACTTCGGCGGGATGCGCGTTGTACCAAAGAAATCCGAGCGACGACCCGACCAGCGCCCCGCAAAATATCGTGAGCTCGCCCACCTGCGGAATGTGCGGGATATCGAGATACTCGCGAGAACCGCGCGAAGCTGGTGACATACGTCAAAACCGTGAGCGCACCGGCGGCGACCACCACGCACCCGATCGCCAGCCCGTCCAGGCCGTCCGTGAGATTCACGGCGTTGGACGATCCGACGATTACCAGCGCCACGAAAATCAAAAACGGGAAATAGGAGAGCCACCACAAATATGGCGTGGACAGAAGCGAATGGATCACCAGGTCCGGATGAAAATTCTTGAAAAATGGAACGCTCAGTTGCGTGGAGTAAATACCGCTCGCCGTAAGCGACAGCAGGGTGATGGCCACGGCGCAACTCGCGACGATCTGCAGGGAAATTTTGTGCTTGCCGGTCAATCCGAGGTTTCTCTTCTTCATCACTTTGCTGTAATCGTCGATGAACCCGATGACTCCGAAAACGAGCATGGTGAGAACAGCGAGCCACACATAAGCGTTTTCCAGATCGCCCCACAGCAGCGTGGGAATGACCGTGGAGCCCACGATCAGCACGCCGCCCATCGTCGGCGTTCCGGCCTTGGCCTGATGGCTCTTCGGGCCTTCTTCCCGGATGAACTGGCCGATTTGGAGGTCGCGCAGACGCCGGATCACCCAGGGTCCGAGCACCAGAGTGATCAGCAGAGCCGTCAGGCTGGCCAGCGCAGTGCGGACAGTGATGTAGCGGAACACGTTGAGCGCGTGAAAATAGGGCTGGAGCACGTGGTAGAAGAGATAAAGCAGCATCTCAGGCGCGCTCCTTGGGCGTGCCGCTCGTAACCGACGCAGCCGGTTCGGTATTGGCGCGCGCGAAACGCGAGTCGAGCGCTTCGACGATGCGTTCCATTTTCACGCCGCGCGATCCTTTCACTAGGAGAATGTCACCGCGCTCGATCAAATTCGCCGACAAACGTGCCGGCCTCCGCGGACGACGCGAAAAATTTTGCCTGCGCGGCCGGATGGCCGGATTCGACGGCGCCGCGAACGAAATTTTCCGCGTCGCCCTGCACGCCGATAATCCAGCTGAGTTTTCCAGTCGCCGCAGCCTCGCGTCCCGCCTCTCGGTGCAGTTCGGCGGAAGAGGGACCCAGCTCCAACATTTCGCCGGCGGCGAGAATGTGACGGCCAGCCGCGGGCGTGCTTGTGACCAGCTCGACCATCGCTGCAAGAGCCACCGGATTCGAGTTGTAGCAATCATTGATCACCGTAAATCCCGCATCGTACTGCAGGACGCGGCCGCGCATTCCGGTGGCCTCCAATTTCGGAAAAACTTCCCGGGCCTCCGCCGCGCCCACGCCCCAGACACTCGCCGCGGCGAGCGCAGCCAGCGCGTTGGAAACATTGTGGCGCCCGGCAAGGGGCAAGCTCAGCCGCGCGCGTCCCCCCGGTCCCAGAAAATCAAATTCGCTGCCGTTCAAGCCGCGATCCTGAATATTTTCGGCGCGGAAGTCGGCTTGTTCGCCGACGCCAAACGTCACGACGCGCCCAGGCGCAACTTGCGCAAAGCGCGACACGAGCAGGTCATCGGCATTCAGCACGGCGACGCTGTCGCGGCCGACCAGCCCTTCGATCAATTCGCGTTTGGCCGCCGCAATTTCTTCCAACGAAGCGAAAAATTCCAGATGCACCGGCGCGACGCGCGTGATCACGCCCACGTCCGGCCGCGCAATTTCCGCCAAACGCTTCAGCTCACCCGCATGGGACATTCCCAATTCCACGACGGCGGCCTCGTCCCCCTCATCCAGCCGCAGCAATTGCAGCGGCAGCCCGTACTCGTTGTTCAGATTGCCTTCCGACTTCAGTACGCGGAACCGCGCGGCCAGCAGCGCCGCCAGAATTTCCTTCGTTGTGGTTTTTCCAGCCGACCCGGTAACGGCTGCCAGGCGCCGCCCCCATCGCGTTCGTACGGCTTGCGCGAGGCCTTGAAGCGCGGCGAGCGTGTCCGGAACCGCAAGCAGTTTCGACCGGTACGGTTCGGCATATCCGGACAATCGGTCCGCCGCCACGACACCGGCCAGCGCGCCCGCATCCAGGGACGCCACGACAAAATTGTGTCCATCGTGACGCGGTCCGTGTATCGCGATGAATAACTCGCCGCGAGCCATGGTCCGAGAATTAATCGAGACACCGGCCAACCGGGCCACGGCGTCGACGCCTCCGGGCGGCCTAACACCCAGAGCGCCAGCCACTTCTTCAACCGTCCACCGCATAGCGTCCTCAAGGGGCTGGGTTTCACTGGTCTGGGTTCACCCTTGGATCAGCGTCCCTTACGAATAGAGAGCACTTTCAGTGCCGCAAGCTCGAACCGCAACTTCCACGGTAGGGGCATCCGCCGCGGCTGATTCCCCTACGCCATCAATCGCCGCCAAAACCGCGATGGCGCAGAACAGCTCGCGCTACTTCGCGGTCGTCAAACTCAATCGTCCGGTCGCGCAGGACCTGGTAGGTTTCGTGGCCTTTGCCCGCAAGGAGCACGATGTCGCCGGATCGCGCCTCGTCCAGCGCCACTTGGATTGCCTTCTGCCGGTCCACCTCAACGAACAGTTTCGCCTTGGTGCGTTGCACGCCCACAATGACGTCATTGATGATGAGGAGCGGGTCTTCGCTCCGCGGATTGTCCGAAGTCAGCACTACGATTTCGCTCGCGCGTCCCGCCGCCTCTCCCATAAGAGGACGCTTGGTGCGGTCGCGATCCCCGCCGCAGCCAAACAGCGTGATGATCCGTCCATCGGGATTCAGTCCCTCCGCGGTGACAAGCAGATTGCGCAATGCGTCATCGGTATGCGCATAATCCACGACCACGAGGAAGGGCTGTCCCATTTCGATACGCTCGAAGCGCCCAGGCACGGCCGAAAGCTGCGCGACGCCCGAGGCGATGACGTCTCTGGGAAGAGCGAGTGCCACTCCGGCACCGATCGCGGCCAGAATGTTGTACACATTGGGCCGCCCGACCAGCTTTGATCGAATCTCGATTTTCCCCGCGGGAGTTTCCGCAGTGAACTCGATGCCGGAAAGGGAAAGCGCTGGCTTGCGCGTTGAAATGTCCGCGCCGGGTTCGAGGCCGTACGTCAAAGTCCGTGAAGCCAGCCCCGTAAGCCTTCGCCCATATTCATCGTCGATGTTCGTCACGCCTGTGGCCGGGGCCGCGGCGCCCGTGCCTTCAAACAAGCGGCGCTTGGCCGCGAAGTAGTCCTCAAGAGTTTTGTGGTAATCGAGATGATCGCGCGTGAGATTGGTGAAAATCGCGACGGCGAACGGGCAGCCCCACAAACGGTCGAGCGCCAGCGCGTGCGAACTGGCTTCCAGCACCGCATGCGTGCCTCCTGCGCGAACGATTTCCGCGAGGTGCTTCTGAAGATCGAGCGATTCGGGCGTGGTGTTCGGCGCAAGGCGAGACTCACGCACCAACCGGTAGCTGATCGTGCCCAGGAGCCCGACTTCGCATCCCGCCGCTCGCAGGATGGAATCCACCAGATAAGAAGTCGTGGTCTTGCCGTTTGTCCCCGTCACGCCGATGAGCTTCAGCACTTCCGCGGGACGCACATAATAATTGGCGGCGGAAATCGCCAGGGCCTTGCGCGCATTCGCAACTTGTATCCATGGAAAATCCGCCGGCAGCGTGCCGGGGATCGCCTGCTCGCTGATGACGGCGACTGCCCCGTGGCCCATGGCGTCAGACACGAATTTGTTGCCGTCGGTTTTTTCCCCGTGAATTGCGACAAACAGGGTCCCGGGTTTCACCAGGCGGCTGTCGTAGGCAAGCTCGGAAATTTCCAGGTCGCCATGCGCGGCTCCGTCGCGCGTATCGACGCCTCGCAACAACTTCGCCAGGCGCATGGCCGCGCGTGCTGTTCCCGCCAGAGTCATATGTGCTTCGCTTTCGTCATTCTCCGCCACAATTGCCGCCTTCGCTCTCACTTCGGTTTTGCTCGTGCCGACGCTGCTAACAGCGAAGCGTCGCGAGCAAATTGCACGGTGATCCGGCTCCCGCGGCGAATCGTCTCACCGGGCTCCGGAGATTGTCCTGTCGCGATGCCCGTCCCGACCAAAGCGGGATTCAGCCCCATTTTCAGGCACTCTTCGGTCACTTCGCGCACGGTCTTTCCCAGGAGTTGCGGCGCGGGCACTCCTTCGCCTTCCGCGATCTCCACCGTGGGCGCGGCAACAACGGGCGCGGCATGTGGAATCGCGGGAGCAGGATCGTCTACCGCAGCGTCCATCGGCGCCTGCACAGGATCGAAATCGCTCGCGTCCGCTAAATTATCGTCCTTCTCATGCGCGGCCTGCGCGCGGCTGGCCCGAATTGTTTCTGCGGAAACAGGAACGTCTCGCGGAACGTCGAGGTACGCGAGCACCTGCTGCGCGACTCGCTTGAACACGGGCGCGGCCACCTGGCCGCCTTCGTGCGCACCAGCAGGCGAATCGAGTTGCACGTAAACCGTGACCGCAGGCGTATTGATCGGCGCAAATCCCACGAAGGATGCGATCAGGTCATGAGTGGAATAACGCCCCGTCTCCGGATCGTATTTCTGCGCGGTGCCGGTTTTTCCCGCCGAAGTGTAACCATCCAGCTTGCGCCTTTTTCCCCGTGCCGCCCAGCACGACGCCTTCGAGCATGCGCCGCATGGACGCCGCCGTCGTTTCCTTGATCACGCGGCGAGGTTCCGGCTCCTGCGCTTCGATCACCTGGTTCCCGTGGCGCTGCTCGCGGACGATGTGCGGCCGGACGATCAGCCCGCCATTCGCCATGGCTGACACCGCCGTAATCATCTGCAACGGCGTCACACCGACTTCCTGGCCCATGGAAATTGAACCCACCGAAACCGGCGTCCAGTTTTCGAGGCGGCGCAACTTCCCGCGGCTTTCACCTGGCAAATCGACGCCTGTGGGCTGCCCGAAGCCGAACGCGCGAATGTAGTCATAAAACTTGGGCGCTCCAAGCCGCAAACCGACTTTGATCGCGCCGACATCGCTCGAGTATTCCAGAATCTGCGAAACGGTGAGGAGACCGTAAGCCTTGTGATCGCGAATGCGGTGGCCCGCGATATAGATCGCGCCGTTCTGGCAATCGACAACGTCGTCCGGATTCGTAACGCCCTGATCGATGGCCGCGGAGAGCGTCACAATCTTGAAGACGGAGCCCGGCTCGTACAGCGAACTCGCCGCGCGATCCACGCGCGCATCGGGTGGGCTGTCCTTCGCCGCATTAGGATTGAACGTCGGCACATTCGCAACCGCCAGCAACTCGCCGGAATTCGGATTTTCCACGATGACGGTCCCGGACTTCGCGTGGGTCTCTTGAATCGCCTGCGCCAGTTCTTTTTCGGCGATGTACTGGATCTTTTCGTCGAGCGTAAGGACGACGCTCGTACCCGTGTCCGGAGCCTTGTCGTTCGAGTCGTACCAGCGGCGGTGCGCGTCGGCCAGAATCAGCATTTTTTCTGGCTTGCTGCGAATGGTGTCGTCGAGCGAGTACTCGATTCCACCCAACCCTTTCTCGTCGATGTCCACGTACCCGAGCACGTGCGCGGCAAGCTCGCGTTTCGGATAAAACCGTCCGCCTTCCCGCTGAAAATAAATCCCGCGCAGATTCATCGCGGCGATGCGGTTTGCTTTTTCCGGAGGAAGTTTGCGGGCGATCCAGGCAAACGAATGCGAGCTGGCAATCCGCGTGGCAATGTCGTCGGAGGGAACATCGAGCACTTTGCCGATCAAGCGCGCCACCATATCGGGGTCGGCAATTTCCGAGGGCACGGCGAAGGCCGATTCCACGGGCACGCTCATCGCCAGCGGATTCATGTTGCGGTCGAAAATTTCAGCGCGGCTCGCGCCGACATCGACAATGAGCCGCTGCTGGTGTTGCGCGCGGGAATAATATTCGCTGTAGCGGAACAGTTGCAGGTAGGCCAGCCGCCCGAACACCGCCCCGGTCCATATCGCCGCGAGGGCAGCTACAATCATGATCCGGGTCCGGGGACTGCGAAGATCCATAAATTCGCGACGAGTGGCGCGGGCTTCAGCCTGCGGGTTTTGGGACCAGGAAGGCGCAAACCTCGCAGGCTGAAGCCCGCGCCACTTAGAAGTCTATTGCTGCGCTGCCTGCGAGTTTGCCGGGCGCGCCTCCGCCACTACCGCATTCGGCGGGAGATCCATTGGAGCCACTTGTCCGGGCACGGGAGCGGTCAAGCCCAGCTGCCGCCGCGCGATGATGTCGATGCGTTCCGGCGCGCGCAATCCCGCGATTTCCAATTTGAGTTCCTGATTCAGTTCGGTGGCCTGTGCGCGTTCGCTGCGCAGCGATTCGAGCTCGTAGCGCAGCTGGATCGTCTCGAAGTGCTGCCACGCGTACAGGAAGGCGCCCAGGGCGATCAATCCGCCGAGCAAGACGATGCGCGCGCATTCGCGCAAATGGTGGGGAGCCACGAAACGCACCAGCCGCGAATTATCAATTTGTTTCACGGTGAAGAACTCGGTCATTGCAGCCACTCTTCCTCTTGCGGCATCCCTGACTGGTTGGGATCGATCTTTTCGGCTGCACGCATCTTCACGCTGCGCGCCCGCGGATTCGCCGCGATCTCCGCGTCCGAAGCTTGGATCACTTTCTTGGTGAGAATCTTCAGCGCTCCCTCATGCGCGAGCCGCTGAAAACATTGCTTGACCTGGCGGTCTTCCAGCGAGTGATAGCTGAGCATCACCCACCGGCCGCCTTGAGATAGTGTGGCAGGAACCCTAGAAAGAAACTGCCCGAGTTCCTCCATCTCTCGATTCACCGCAATCCGCAGCGCCAGAAACGTTTTTGTCGCGGGATGCAGCTTCTGCCTTCCCCTAGCGTTTCGGGCCCCTGCCACAACCGTTGCCAGGTGTTCGGTGTCCCGTATGGGACGCGCGCGAACGATCGTCCTGGCGATTCTGCGTGAATCCCGCTCTTCCCCGTATTGGTAGAGCAGGTCGGCGAGTGCTTTCTCGTCCGCCGTGTTCACAATGTCTGAAGCCGTCTCTTCGGTCTCGCGATCCATGCGCATGTCGAGCGGGCCGCGCGCGCGAAACGAAAAGCCGCGCTCGCCCAAATCCAGCTGCATGCTCGATACGCCCAGATCCGCCAGCACGCCATCGGCGGGAGGAAAACTTCGCTCTGCGAACACCTCGCCGATTTGTGAAAAGTTAGCGTGCACCAATGTCACTTTCTCCCCGAACTCCGACAGCCGGCTGCGCGCGATTTCCAGCGCCTGCGTATCGCGATCCAGGCCAACCAGCCGTCCCCCGGCCCCCAGCCGCCGGGCAATTTCGATTGCGTGTCCCCCAAGCCCGACAGTGGCATCCACGTACAGCCCGCCGGGCTTGATTGCCAGCCAGTCCATCGTCTCTTCGACGAGCACTGGTTTGTGCTCAACGTTCAAACTAGATGCCCAGTTCGTCCAATATCTTCAGGTCGTCGTCCGTGATCGGGCTCTTCTTCAAGTTCTCCAGCGACCTGCCGTGATTCCAAACTTCCAGGTACGTCAGGTGCCCCATCACGTCCACATCGCCTTTCATCTGAGCCGCTTCCCGCAGCACCGGCGGAATCAGGATCCTTCCCTGGCTATCGACTTCCACCGCCTGGCCGTAATAGTTGGTCCAGGTCAGGAACTTCTGCTTGGTACGGTTGTGCGAAGAGAGCCTGGCCAGCTTGCTCTCCAATTCCTCCCAGATTTTCATTGGGAAGATCCGGGCGTAATCACCGGTTTCGCTCGTAACGTAGAACTGCCCGCCAAATCCCTTGAGCTCTTCCAGAAAGGCCGCGGGTATTTTGAGACGGCCCTTCTCGTCCACTCTTGCCGGTATGTTTCCCCTTAGCATGTAGTCGTCGGCCCAAAGTACTTGTCGAGCGTTCGCTCCTCACAGGTAGTCCCCTTTAGCGCTTCACAACCCCTGCGACTTCGCCACTGTCTTTCACTTGCTGCCACTCTCTCCCACTTTGTGCCACGATTCTAGTCAGGATCGAAAACTTGTCAAGGGAAAACAGTAGGGATCGGAAAATTGATTGTGGAAAAACTGTAGTCTGGTAGGGTATTTCTGAAAAACCACTACAGATAGTGCTAGCAAGCGGAAAACCGCCTAGGTTTAGCACCGCATTTTCTAAAATATTTCCGCGAAAATGTTTCGTAAGAGTAACGGGGACGGCGATTCAGTGGTCAGTCGCCTCGAGATTTCAGATTTTTTAGGAATTTTTGCTAGGGATTGGGTGGTCCAGACCGCATTTACGGGGCGTCAGGGGCCATACCGACGTGCAGGTGGGCCAGTTGCCCCAGCATTTCTCGATCTTCGGGGTTCAATCCCTCGACGAATGAGGGGTCGTTGAGCTTAGCCTGACGGTCGTTTTCGCTCATGTTACGCAGCGAGTGCAGGCGTTGCAGGATGGCCTGGCGCCGCGCCTGAGGCATTTGCTGCCAGCGAGGAAGAAGCGACTGCCGGACGTTTCTCTGCTGCTCGGGAGTCATCTGCTCCCAAACGCGTTGCCGTTCGCGCAACTCTTGCTGCTGCTCGGGACTGAGGCGGTTCCAAGCTTCGAGGCGCTGGCGAATCTGGGCCTGCTGTTCCGGGGGCAGGCTAAGAAAACGCTGGTTGTTCCGCAGGAATTGTTCCTGCCGACGCGGAGGCATATCCTGAAGCCTCTCGATGGCCTTGGGGGGCAAATTATTCAGATTTCCCCTGGGCGGCAGTGCGTTCGGCAGCCTGGGCCGCACTGGCGGCCGCTGAGCCGGGCGCGGTGGCGCGCCCTCTTCCTGAGGGGCCGCGTCGGATCTCTGACCGTACGCGGAGCCGCACAAGAGTCCCGCCGCCAGCCAAGCGGTCAAGAAAAACCCGAGTTGGAATCGCGGCTTCATTACCTGGTTTCTTTTTTCACTTCGTTCGTTGACGCAGCCGGAGAAACTGGAAGCTCGGAAAGCGCATCGAATTTCGAGACTACGTCAAAATTCTCCAGCACCGGCAAGTCCCGAATCATGCCGAAATCCGATTCCGCCGTAACTTTGCTCGTCTCGATCGACTGGATCGCGTGGCTCACCACTGACGGACCGGTTGCAACGCGCGGCCCCGAAGACATCCAGACCGACATGACAACGAGCGCGGTAACCGCAAAAGCAAGCCTCGACGACGGCAGCCAATTCCAGAAGCTGCGGGGCGCAGGCTCCGCGGCGATACGCGCGCGCAACGACGCATCAAATTCAGACGATGGCGAAATCGCCGGAAGATCGTCAAGCGCGCTCGAAAGCGCGCGGAACTCTTCGGCGCGCGTGCGGCAGGAAACGCAGCCGGACAGGTGTTCCTCGACAGCATGACGCTCGGCAGGCGCGGCGCGGCCGTCAAGATAAACAATCAATTTGCTTTCGATTGCAGCGCATTGTTTCTCACTACCATCTCTTCCAAACATAGCACCCTCACTTCCCTCACCGTTCATCATCAAGGCGAGCGGTACAAACAGCCCCACCGAATTTCAGGCGGGCTGTCCGTCGCGGTTTACCGGCACTCGATCCATCCTCACCGTAGGACTCACGAGTGGAGCCAGCTCAACGCGCAACGTTTCATAAGCTCGAAACAAAAGCGATTTCAGCGCGCTCTCGGAACACTCGAGAACGCGCGCGATCTCGTCGTAATCCAGTTCCTGATACTTGTGCAACAACACCGCCGCGCGCTGTTTCTCGGGCAGCGAATGAATCGCTTTCATAATTAATTCCGCGCGGCTGCGCGAAACCAGCTCCTGCTCCACGCTCGGCGCACGGTCGGGAACTTCCATCGCCCGTTGCTCGTCCTCGCCCGTGTCCACCGTCTGGTCCATGGAAATTTCCATCTGGCGGCGCCGGTTGTCGCGCACGGAATTCAGCGCCAGGTTCGTAGCGATGCGGAACATCCAGGTGGTGAACTTCGCGCTGGGAGCGTATTGCTGGCGAGCGCGGTAAACGCGGAGAAAAACTTCCTGGGCCAGATCTTCCGCGACGGCCCGGTCGCGGACCATCCGGAAAAGGAAATTGACCAGGGGACTCCTGTACTTGCGGAGCAAAAGCTCAAAGGACTGTTCGTCCCCGGCTTTCACGTCCAGCATCAATTGGACGTCGGTCCTAGCCATGGCCTCCACAGTCTATCAAACCCGTTTGTTGTCAAAAAGTTGCGAGAAAATGGAAGTGCTTAAACTCGACCTCGAACAGGCAAGTCCTTTACTTTCATTGTGATCCAGTGGCCAGATACAGTCCCTTTCAGATTCCCTTGCGATGAACAGCGCTATCGACCGCTCGAATGCAGTCTTCTAGCACTTTGAATTCCTCGGCTGTCAGTTCATCCCTGGCGAACGCCCTCACGTCCTGAAGGGCGATGAGAAGCTCGCCTCAGCCGTCCCCGAGCGGAGAGACGAGCGGATAGCCGGGTAAAATTCTTCTGAGCGCGCCGAGACAATGACGATCGCACCACGCCTCCACGAGTTTCTGAATGCTGGCGAACAGTTGTTCGTTATTTTCGATCATATTTCCCGAACGACTGCGAAAAAAATTAGAAGCGCACTTCGGGACCGCGAGCGCGATTTCAGCTGGGATAGAGCCATCGCGCCAAGTCGAGATTGTGGTTGAAGTAGTCGCTGGAGGGCGCGTTTTTGGCATTGTAAACGAACAGGGGAATATCGATTTCGTGCAGGGAGCCATGCGAGCGAAGCCCGGGAAAATTTTCCTTCGCATCGTCGAGCTCGCCGAACACAGTGTCCTTATCACCGAGCACCATGAGGTGCCCGATCCGCGACGCCATCAAGTGAAACTCTTTTGCCGCCTCTTCGCGCGTGAGAATCCGCTCGACGCCATTTACGCCGGAAATAATATCCCGGACCTGCGGCGCATCTTGCGGATTTTTGAGATAGACGTAGACTGCTCCGCTGCAGCCCCGGTGATGCTTCATGTAGCGATCGCGTCCAGTGGAGACTGCTTTTCGGATCGGGACTCCTTTGCCGGCGCAGACTTGCTCGAGGTCCCAGCACTGGCTTTTGGCATTCATTCCATGGTCCGCCGTTGCGAGAAATGCCGCGTCGGGCGCGGCTTTCATGGCTTGGCCGAAGAGATCGTCCAGGCGGGACAAGTGTTCGCTTGATTCGGGCGCCTCGGGGGCCCACATGTGCATTGGATAGTCCGTGGTGTGAACGTAGAGGACGCCAATATCCGGGCGAGTCTTGAGGATGTTGATGGCGGCTTCCATCAGCCAATAATTAATTTCGGCGCTGTAGATGACGGGAGCAGGGCCGAGTTTCTGGACCCACTCCGGCGTCGGGTTCTCCGCCGTCAGCACAATCTCAGCGCCGCGCAAAAGTAAAGTCGCCGTCTTCGCCTTGCTGGAAAGCAGCGCCGATTTGACTCCCTGCCTGCCGGCGCGTTCAAACAGGGTGGGAGCGAGGACAAGGTCGGCGGATTCCACGTACAGCTCTTCCCCGCTCTTTTCGTCGAAATAGGAATTGGCAATAATTCCGTGCGTCTCGGGCCAGGCCCCACAGCAAATCGAAGCGTTATTCGCATTGGTCACCGAAGGCATTACGCCTGTCACCTGCTTGTAGATTCCGTCGCGCTTCCATTGACCGAGGACAGGCATATTGCTTTCAGCGAGGTAGCGGGGATCGAAGCCGTCGAACATGATCACCACGACGCGCTGCTGGGCTGTTGTTTTACTCTGGCTGAATGCAAGATTTCCCAACGCCGCGGATGCCGCAGCGGCTGTTCCATACTTGAGCAGGGTGCGGCGGCTAGGCAGATTGCTCATAAGTTCCCCCACATTCCGTTTGCCAATTTGATTTCAGGGCTGAATGAAAACATACATCCCACACGCGCGGAATTCAATCTTGGAGCTTTTTGTAGCACAGCCACTCCTGGCTGTGTGGGTTTGCAGATTGCGCCGGCGCTAACGAGTTAACTTACGATCGCAAAAACCACACAGCCAGGAGTGGCTGTGCTACTTAGGCGTGAAACAGTTTGGCGAGCAGCAACATCAGCGAGACGCCGAGGAAAACGAGCAGCGCCATGCGCGTGTCCGGCTCGCGGTTCACTTCGGGGATCAGGTCGGTCGCGGCGACGTACAGCGTGACACCCGCTGAAATCGGCAGCGCGTAGCCGACCTGCGAATGCAGCAGGCCCATCAGCAGAACGCCGGCGACCGTTGCGACGCCCAGCCAGATGGCGGCCAGGAGCGCCGTGCGCCGGCTCTGTCCGCTGGCCAGCATGAGTGACGCAACCGTGAAGCCTTCCGGGATTTTATGCAAAACGATCGCCAGAAAAATTATACCGCCGAGCCAGCCGGAAACCAGAAACCCAGAAGCGATGGCCACGCCGTCAAAAAATGTGTGAATGGACAGGCCGAGCAAGGCGGATATTCCGGCGTGATTCGGCACAAAATGCTCGACGTGCGTTTCTTCTCCAAAATGGAAATGCGGCGCGAGCGTGTGCTCAAAAAAATGCACGATGAAATATCCGACCAGCACCAGAAAATACGCGAGGCTTCCGGTCAACGCCACCGACTCGGGCAGAATCTCGAGAATCGCCGCGGCCAGCATGAAGCCCGCGCCGAGCGCCAGAAAATATTTCAGGTACTGGCGCGACCATTCGCGGTGCAGGATAAAAAGCCCGCCGAGAATGTTGGCCGCCGCGGCCGTCAGACCGAGCAGCAGCGCCAGGAGCATGCGCGAAGCGGGGACGGGAATGGGCGGGACAGCAAGCATTTGCTTCGTATTGGAGCTCCGAGAGTCGCCCAAGAAACAGGCATCTTTGTGGGTCACGGCTTCACAGGCTGCGGAAAAACTCAAAGCGCTGTCATTCTGAGCGAAGCGAAGAATCTCTCCTTGTTTCTTTTCTTATACTTAAATCGAAGAGAGATTCTTCGCTTCGCTCAGAATGACAAAACTAGACATTTCTTCCGCAGCCTGTTCAGCCGTGACATCAGCGGCTGAAAACACCCGGCTTTAGCCGCTGGCTTTGCAACCTCGACGAAACTTCTACGCGGTCGCAGGGGCTAAAGCCCTCATCCGCGCACTTTCATGTCGCGGCTGAAGCCGCGACCCACAAAGCCAACATCCTGAGGTCACATTTACCCGCTGTGGCGAAACAGAATGACGTCGCCTTCCTGGACGATGTATTCCTTTCCTTCGAGGCGCACCTGCGCGCGTTCGCGCGCCACCGGCAGGCTGCCCGCGGCCAGCAGGTCTTCGCAGCGCACGACTTCCGCGCGAATGAAGCCGCGCTCGATGTCGGAGTGGATCGCGCCCGCGGCCTTCTGCGCGTTCATGCCGCGCTTGATGGTCCAGGCGCGCACTTCGGGTTCACCCGCGGTGAAAAACGAAGTCAGGCCGAGAAGCTGGTACGTCGCCTGAATGATGCGATCGAGCCCCGAAGATTTGAGTCCATACGCCGCGAGCATCTCGGCACCTTCGGCCGGTTCCAGTTCGGCGAGTTCGGCTTCGATGCGTCCGCAAATGGAAAGCACGACGGTGTTCGGGCGGCCCGCGAGTTTTGATAGTTTGTGGCGCTCGACGGCCGTATCCAGCTCGGCCACTTCGCTGTCCCCGAGATTCAATACGTACAGCATGGGCCGCTGCGACAGGAATTTGTAGCCGTTGATCATCTTCCGTTCATCCGGATTGAATTCCATCTCGCGCAGCGGTTTCTCCGATTCGATGGCCGCCTTGCAGCGGTTTAGCAAGACCAGTTCCTGCTCGAGAATCGGCTCCTTCTTTTTCTTCAGATCTTTTTCCACGCGCTCGATGCGCCGCGCGATCTGATCGAGGTCGGAAAACATCAGTTCAAGATCCAGCACTTCGGCATCGCGCAACGGATCGATTGAACCCGCGGAATGCGCCACGGCGGGATCGTCGAAAACGCGCAACACGTGCGCGAGAGCATCCACTTCCCGCAGCGGCGCAAGCACGGCGGAATCCTTCGCGCGGTCTTTCACCATCCCGCCGACGTCAACATACTCGACGGTGGCGTACGTAATCTTTTTCGGATTGTAAAGCTTGGCTAAAAGTTCCAGGCGCGGCTCCGGCACTCGCGCTACGCCGACGTGCGTGGCCGCGCGCGCCGCCTTCTCGTCCAGCCGCGCGCGCGTCAGAATTTTGAACAGAGTGGTCTTGCCTACCTGCGGGAGCCCAATGATCCCTGTTTGCATAGGTTTGGAATCGTAGCATACCCATGCACGCCGCGCCTTACGGGGCAGCCCAATTATCGATGAAAGAATTTCTTGTGATTTGGCTGTGAATCAGTAGAGCGAGGTGCTACGCCACAACCTCGCTGTTGGATAGAAACTCGTAAGTTTCAATCATCGTCGCCATGCCCGAGGACTCGCCCGGCTTCACGACGCAACGCTGGATGCGGCCCTGGCAGCGCACTTTCACGGGCGTCCCGAGAGTGATCTGCGCCGGCAGGGTCATCTCGATTTCAACAGGCGTGCCGTCGGGGATCGCCTCCGGCAATAAGAAGTACACCCCGCCTGAACTCACATCTTGCGTGACAGCGGTGGCCTGGCGTTTTTCAGAACCGTCCGTCCAATGAACAGTGACCGGCATCCCGAAATTAAACCGCTGCGAGCGGCGTCGCTCTTGATGTTCCATACGCCTCTTCCTTCAACTGAAATATCGAATGGAACCAATTATAGTGTGATTCAGCCTCGATCTCACGGATGGAAAAAGAATGTTTATCCGATTCGACAATCCCGAATTCGAGACTCGCAACGCACATTGCCGCCAGCCTCACCGAAGTTGATCCGCTACTTTGGCGATGCCGGCCTTGCCACAGGCTTCCTCCTGCGTTCCTCCCATCGGGGCTCCGCTCAGGCCGACGCCGCCGATGGTCTCCTCGCCGACTTTGATCGGAACGCCTCCGGCGAGCGGAATGACGTCGGCAAGCATTCGCTGCCCGGCAAGAGTTGTTTCGGTGCGCGTGGCCCACTCGGCCGACGTCTGCCGGAAGGTCAGAGCCGTATAAGCCTTGCGGCGGGCCAGTTCGAGATTGTGCGGTGACGCCATATCGCCCTGGAGGAAAACACGGAGCCGGCCCGCGCGGTCGACGACAGCAACCGATGTCCTGACGCCGCATTGTTCCATGGCAGTCTCAGCTATCGTCAAGGCCATGCGAAGCGAAACGTCGCGCTCCGTCAACATCTGGGTCCTTCCAGAGGAGGGAGACATAAGAAGCAGGGCAAACGTGACTGCGCTAGCAAATCGAAAGGACATGAGAACCTCCGTTGCTTAGGTGTGTGCAGCGTTCAATAGGCGCAAGCGCGTGGCGCGGTTGCGCCGGGCCGAAGCATACCAGCGCCGCCACGCGAATCGAAGGGAAAATGGCATTTCCAGGATTCAGTTGAGTTTAGCCGGCAACAAAGCGGGTGGTGCCTGTATCACGAGTGACTCGGAAGGCATCAGAAATTCTACGGCGATGGACGGGCCCGAGGATTGGGTAACTCGCATCAGGCCGCATGAAAGATCGCCGCGGCCTGACGCAAGTCGGAAGGCGAGTTACTTTCTTTCTCCAATGCGGTAGACGATTCCGACCGAGACGCGAACGCAATTTCCCGTGGAGCCGTTCGCTCTCAATCCGAAGTATTCGACTTCAGGCCGCAGAGCGACTTTGTGGCTGCTGCTGAGAGGCACTTCCGCTCCTCCGCCGAAGCTGTAGGTAAACGGATTGGTCGCCGCGCTTGCGCCCCCGAACGACGCCGAAAGATGCGACGCGCCGAAGAGCGCTTCCGCGAAGGGCACAACCTTGTCCGACTTGCGGATGGAAAAGCGCGGACCGAACGTGTACGTGAAGGCGGTCACCCCCACTCCGCTGGGCGATGCGTGGTACAGGCCGAAATCGCCGACTACTCCGAACCAGTCGTTGGCATTGTAGGCGGCCGAAGTGCTGAAGCCGTTCAGATTCGCGCCGCCGGTGCCTCCGACGCGGAAATAAGAGTACCCGGCCGAGACGTCGGCAGCGGGGACTTGTTGCGCCTGAGACGACACGGCAAGAACCGACAGAGCGAACGCCACCATTATGAATTTCCTCATGAATCCTCCATTCAACCGATTTGTTGGATTTTTCGGGGCCACATCCAATGCGTGCCCCGTATCGCAGACACTTGCGGCGCAAGTTTCCGCGAACCTCCGGACTTTTTCCTGCAAACTAATCTAGGGTAATGGTGCTACTTGGTCAATTTCAGACCGGTACAGCCGGTTCTTCCGCGGAAACTGTACGAAGGGGCAGGTAAGGGCGGAATTTCACGGGGGATAAGAGCCAAACGGGCCACATGCGTCCGATCGAGACCCAGTAAATCGCAGTTCGCTGGCCTGCGAATCCAGCTACAACCTACGACAGAGTACGGTCTTCACTCAGATCGCGCTGAGCCTGCGCCGGGAACTACTTCATCGCGTAGATGTCATACGAGACCGTGCTGCCGGCACGCTCGCCCACCGCGACCGCCTGAAGTCGAGTGAGCCACGTGTAGCGCGAATCGCCGGTCTCAAAGAGTGGCGCGGCACGCAGCGATGCGCCCGCCGCTGTCGTCTGGCCGATGCCATTGTAGGTCACCAGGATCAGCGCCCCGTCGTCCGTCTTCAGCGTCAGGCGAACATCGAGCCGGTAGCTGCCGTCGGCCCGGTTGGTGATCCAGTCACCGGCCGGCGTCTGCACCGACGCCTTCACGCGCGGGCCTTCGAAGCGGCCGCCGAGGATCTGGACGATCGTGCGCGTCCCCTGCGGCCCGTTTTCGACAACGGTGCGCGTGCCGATATCGGCTCGCAGCCTGCCAAGGTACTCGAAAGTGGGCGCGCTGGGCGCGCTTGTGGAAGTCTGAGCAAGAGAAACGAGACCGCAAACACTCATCACGAGGCAGATCAGAAAAGCAGTTACGACACGCATCGGTCCTCCTTAATTTGACGGGCGATTATAGCCATATTGCCAAAATCCGCACGCGATAAAATCGGTTTGGCCGGGGACTTACCGACGAACGGAGCGGTGTCAATGTGCTCTTCCGCCCGCTCTTGACGCCACCGCGCCTCGCTCGTATGCTTCGTCGTCCATCATGGCCAAGACGCACTATCCCGTTGACGCCGATGAAGTGATGCGCGAATTGTGTCGCGTGGACCGTCATCTGGCGCGCGTAATCCGCAAGGTCGGTTCATTCCCCACGAAGAAGCAGAAACCTCAACCCCCGTTCGAGAGTCTGCTCCGCGCCATTGTTTATCAGCAACTCGCGGGTGCGGCGGCAGCCACGATTTTCGGGCGCGTGAAAGCGCTCGGTTTGGATGGCAAATGCCCTACTCCGGAAGAAATTCTTCGCGCCACCAAGGCAAAATTGCGCCGCGCCGGGCTTTCGCGTCAGAAGATCGCGGCGGTGAAAGATCTGGCAAAAAAAACCATCGACGGGACGGTTCCCCCGCTGGCCACGATTCGCCGGATGAGCGAGGAAGAAATTCTGGAACGCCTCACGCAGGTGCGAGGGATCGGCGAGTGGTCCGTGCACATGTTCCTGATGTTCCAGCTCGGCCGGCCCGACGTGCTGCCCATTCAGGATTACGGAATTCGCAAAGGATTTCAGCATGTCTACAAGCTCGCGGACACGCCGAAGCCGCAAGCGATCCTGGAACATGGCGAACGCTGGCGGCCTTACCGCTCGATTGCGTGCTGGTATTTGTGGCGCGCGGTGGATCAGAAAAAAGCGAAGAAAAGCAAGAAGAAGGAGTAGGACAGGCTTCAGCCTGTCGCTTTTACGCTTGAGATTCGGAGCAGAAAACCGACAGGCTGAAGCCTGTCCTACTAAGACCTCCGGCGCGCGGTGAGAAACAAGGCGGCGAGTCCGGAGAAAAGCACGGCGCTCTCCAGCCACACCGAATACTGGTGCAAACGATCGAACGCCACCCGCAGTGGATTCCCGGCGGCAGCCGCATCGACGGAACCCATCTGCGCGCGAAGCGCATCCATCCGCGCGATGACGCCGTACTGCGAGGCCATCGTACAGAGAATCATGACGAAGACGAGCAGCGCCGCGGGACGCGCGAGCGCCGCGACGGATTTTTCCAGCGCTGCCGTCGAAATTAAATAGACGCAGCCGGCCACAATCCCCAGAATGTGCAGCCGGGCCAGTGAATACCCCACCACCACTCCAGCCAGGTCCTTGGTCGGCATCACGGAGAAAATACCTTGCGTAAATAGAATGAAGAAGATGATGCTGCCCAGCCAGCAGCCCAGTGAAAGAAACTGAAGAAATCGCAGTGTCGCCGCCACTTTAGGTTCCTTTTCTGACGCCTCGAATGGAACGCTTGCCTCTAAGGCATTGCAATCCCAGGTTTTCCCGCACGCCGGTCAGAGTACCACAGCTTTTCCCCTCGCTTTTGCAATCCGCCCCAAGTGCAAATATCGCGTACAGCGCTCCGCCGCGCACAAGCATCCCAAGGAGGGAATAAGGGGCGTACCCCGGATTAAAAAACGGTACTCTCCCTCATCTGTGTGCCAGGGCTCCATTGTGTTATAACGCTGCTGGTACTTCCGAGTCGTCGAAAGAGCGCCACATGTCGTCCCGCAAAAGCGCAAAAGTAGCCTTCGCCTCCGCGGTCGTTCTCCTTCTGCTTTGCGGCGTCTCCGCCATGATTGCCATTTCGCGCTACGCTAACAGCGCGAATTGGGTGGACCACACCTACGACGTAAAAGTGGCCACAGGAAGGGTTGAATCGTCCCTTTCAGAAGCAGCGCGCGACCGCCTAAGCTACATTACCGGCGGGGACCCGAGCTACCTGCGGCGGTATGAAGCGGCAAAAAAACAAGTTTCGAGTGATCTCTTGAGCGTCAGGCAACTGACCATCGATAACCCGCTCCAGCAGGACAAATTCGATCGCCTCCAGAAGCTGGCAAATCAGCGCATCTCGCTCATGCAGACTTCCCTCGATTCGCGAGCCTCCGGCCAGCCGGACGCAGATCTGCAAAACTCGGTCAGCATGGAAAATACCAAACTGGCTAGCGAAGTGGCCGGCGCAATCATGGAAATGCAAAATCAAGAGGACGTGCTTCTCGCGGAGCGCAAGAAAGCGTCGTCCAGGCTTTTCTTCGCAACGCTATCGATTTTTGGCGCCATGCTGGCCAGCGCCATTCTGCTGCTCTGGATTCATTATCGTTTTCTGAACGATGAGCTGGGCAAACGCGAAGACGCCGAAAGCGGGGCGCGGCGCTTGAGCGTTCACGTGCTGGAGCTTCAAGACGAGGAGCGCAGGAAATTTTCCAGGGAATTGCATGATGGCCTCGGACAAAACCTGGTCGTCGCGAAAATGATCGCGTTAAACATGTCGGAAAAACATCCGGACGGGGGAACCGTCCCGGAGTTGATCGAACTCCTCGAACGGTCCATCCAGGAGACGCGAACCATTTCCTATTTGCTTCACCCGCCGTTGCTCGATGAACTGGGAATCGCCTCGGCCGCGAACTGGTACGTGGAGGGATTTTCGCAGCGCAGCGGCGTGCAAATTTCCACGAAAATCGCAAATGACATCGCCCGCCTGCCCCGCCCCGTGGAACTGGTCCTGTTCCGAGTGCTCCAGGAATCGCTCACCAACGTGCATCGCCACGCGAAAAGTCCGAAGGCGGACATCTCCCTTTACGTCGCGGAGGGCAATGCCGTGCTTCAGGTCCGCGACTACGGAATCGGAATCCCCGCCGAAAAATTAGCCCATTTCCGGTCCAACGGCACGCATGTGGGAGTAGGGCTCACCGGAATGCGCGAACGCGTTCGCGAGCATGGCGGGCAATTCGAAATCCGCTCGGGCGAAACCGGAACCGAGTTGTTGGTGACGATTCCTCTCGGAAGCGGACAAATCCTGGAGCGCGAAGCCGCCGCGGCAGGGAGTACGGATTGATCCGGAGAGGATTGCACGAATCGCGGCTCTCTTTAGCATTCGTTTCATCCTGAAAAAAGTTCCCTAGGAGCCTGTCCTACAGAAAGCAGGATTGCTCTTTTGATCTTGCCCAGTCCCGTCGGGGACGAAATATCGTAGCCCACCCCGACCCGGTCGGGGCGGGTAGTTGCAAGGCCAAGCGTACCCCACGGTTTGAACCGTGGGCTACGTTGTGACGTCCCTCCGGGACTTCGAGAAACTGAAAGGCAGGAACCCGCACATTAACTGGGTTTAGTTGTTATGAGGGACGGACTCCTAGCCGAATTTGGCAGATGGATGCACAGCTCGCCGCGGCCGGCATTCAATATTCCATCCACTCTTGCAAAACTTTTTGAGCACAGACCCGCTGGCAAGTGCTAAGACATTCGAGGAATTGATGGCAACATACAAGTGCGTGGGTAGTGGTGGGCGATCAAGGACTTGAACCTTGGACCTCTCCCGTGTGAGGGGAGCGCTCTAACCACTGAGCTAATCGCCCACAAGGCACGCTTCGTTTGTAGCAGAAGCGATAGGTATTTTCAACCCAATGACCACGGCGACGGCAAACCAGATTGCGCAGTTACAAGCCTCGATTGCCCGCGTAATTCGCGGCAAGGACGAGGTGATTCGCCTCTCTCTAGTGGCCCTGCTGGCCAAAGGACATTTGCTGATCGAGGACGTCCCCGGAGTGGGCAAGACGACCCTCGCGCAGGCCCTGGCGAATTCCTTCCACTGTTCCTTCCAGCGCATCCAGTTCACATCAGACCTGCTTCCCTCTGACGTGGTGGGCACCAGCGTGTTCAATCAGATCGAGCAGCGCTTTGATTTCAAGCCCGGCCCGATTTTTGCCAACATTATTTTGGCGGACGAAATTAACCGCACCACGCCAAAGACGCAGTCGGCGCTACTCGAAGCCATGAACGAAGCGCAAGTGACCGTGGACAACCACACCTACAAGCTCCCGCAGCCATTCATGGTGCTGGCCACGCAGAACCCCGTCGAACATCACGGAACTTATCCTCTTCCGGAATCGCAGCTGGACCGCTTTCTTCTGCGCATCGGCATGGGATATCCCTCGCGCGACTTCGAGCGCGAGATCATGCAGCAGCATGCCAGTGGGCGCAACGCGGCCGCCGAAGTCACTCCGGTGATGGAAGCGGATGAAGTCGAAGTGATGCAGCGCGCCGTCGAGAAGGTGCGCGTGGACGATAGCCTGCGCAACTATGCCCTCGACATCGTCGAACGCACCCGAAATTCCGAGCAGCTCACGCTCGGCGTCAGCCCCCGCGGCTTGCTGATGCTGCAGCGCGCGGCGCAGGCAAGGGCGTTTCTCGAAGCGCGCGACTACTGCACGCCGGACGATTTCAAGCAGCTCATCCTGCCGGTCTTCGCGCACCGCATGGTGGTCAACACGCGCTACGCGGCGACGCAGAAAAAATCGACGCAAGCGGAAATGGTTCTTCGCGAAATCATGGAAACCACTCCCGTCCCCCTCTGATGAATCCCGAATTTGTCGAGCGACGCGTTGGCCCTCCGCTCTTACGCAAAGCGGTGGGAATTTCGCGCGCGGCCCAGTGGAAACGGTTGCGCCAGACTTTGGACACTCCCAGCTGGCGCAGCTTTGGGATCGCCATGGGCGCTCTGGCGATGGCTCTTTTCCTGGCGCTTTATTCCGGCGCGGCAGCCGAACAAGGTCATCTGATTGTCGCGGGAATATCGGCTCTGTCTGCCCTGGCGCTGGCCGGATGGGTCGCGCTGACCGTCGTGCCGGCGCTGGCCCGGCGCACGCCGCTCGGCTGGCTCTCCTACCAGATCGATTACAAACTGACGCGCGAGGGCATTGTGTACATCGTCGGGATTTTCGTGGTCGCCCTCGCCGCGCTCAACACGGGAAACAATTTATTGTTCATGGTTCTGGCCTGCCTGCTCGCCGGAATGCTGATTTCGGGGCTGCTTTCGCGGGTGGTGCTCGGCGGCATCGAAGTGCGGCTCGAGCTGCCCGAACACATTTTCGCCCAGCGCACGACTCAGGCCATCGCCGAACTCCACAATACGAAGCAGTGGACGCCGTCCTTTTCCGTTTCGCTCGTGAGCGAGGATGCGCCGAACGCCAGGAAAAATGCGCCCGCCCATCCCGCGCCGCGGATTCTGGATCGCCCCGTCTATTTCCCATATATTCCCCACCAGCAGACGGTGCGGCAAAATGTCGAGCTGACGTTTCCGCGGCGCGGCGTTTACCGTCAGGACGCGCTTGGGCTGCGCACGAAATTTCCATTCGGCTTCCTGCAAAAAACCCGGCGGCTGGATTCCGCAATGGAAGCGGTGGTCTACCCTCGGATTCAGCCCACGGAAGAGTTTTATGAGGTTCTTCCGCTCGTGAGCGGCGAACTTGAAAGCTATCAGCGCGGGCGCGGGAACGACCTCTACGCGATCCGCGACTATCAATTCAACGACAGCGCCCGCCACGTTGACTGGAAAGCCTCCGCCAGAACCGGTGCCCTCCAGGTGAAGGAATTCGCGCGGGAAGATGAGCGGCGCGTGATGCTCGTCTTCGACCCCTACATCGGCCCGCAGGGAGCGGAAGCCGATGCCGCGGAGAAGTTCGAGCGCGCCGTAACACTCTGCGCCGGACTGGCCTGGCACTTTTATGAAATCAATTCCGTGATTGAATTTCGTTCCGCGGGTTTCGCCACGCCGCGCATGACCGCCGGCGAAATTATTTACGATATCCTGCGCTATCTGGCGAGCGTAACGCCGCTGAAACCGCAGCCGGGCAAAAGCTTCCTCGATACCTTGGGCGATTCGCCGGAAATTTTCAAAATCGTTCTGACCAGCCATCCGCGCGGCACGATTCCCTCGCACCTTTGGAACACCGCGTATTTCCTGTTCGTGTCGTCCCTCTAGGATTTAATTCTCAAGTGGCACAGGCTTCAGCCTGTGGATTTTAGTCCTTGCAAGAACCAACCCCCGCAGGCTGAAGCCTGCGCCACCCTGATTTCCGTTCGATCCGCCGATGTGCGAAAATCGCGCCGGTGAGCCTGCTGAAAATTCCCGCGACGGAAATTCCGAAATTCAGGCGGCGCGTACTTAGCTGGTTCGCCGAACGCAAGCGCGACCTTCCCTGGCGCCGCACTCGGGACCCTTACCGCATCTGGCTTTCGGAAATCATGCTGCAGCAGACTCGCGTCGCGGCGGTCATTCCCTACTACGAACGATTCCTCTCGGCCTTCCCGAATATGCAGGCGCTGGCGCGCGCCAGAACCGATCGCGTGCTGGCAAACTGGGCGGGCCTCGGCTACTACAGCCGCGCGAGAAATTTGCAGCGCGCGGCAAAGGAAATGGTTTCGCGGCATGAGGGCGATTTTCCCCGCGATTACGACGAGGCGCTAGCCCTTCCGGGCATCGGACGTTACACGGCGGCGGCGGTTTTGAGCATTGCCTATGACGCGCCGCGCGCCGTGCTGGACGGAAACGTCGCGCGCGTGCTCGCGCGAATCGGCGCTTTGCGTGGCGATTTGCGCGCGCCCGCCACGTGGCGGAAGCTCGAAGGCGCAGCGCAGGATTTACTAGCCGCAAACGCTTCCGGCGACTGGAACCAGGCCATGATGGAACTTGGCGCAACGGTGTGCACGCCCAGATCGCCGCGATGCGGAGAATGTCCCGTCGAAAAATGGTGCCGAGCCCGCAAGCTCGGCATCGTGGAAAAGGTGCCGTTCGCGCGCAAGAAGCGCGCAACGGTCGAAATCACTCTCGCCGCAGCCGTGCTGCTCGATCCGCGCGGGCGCACCCTGCTCTTGCGCCAACTGGACGGCGGTGGCGCGCTGTTCTCCCGCATGTGGCAGTTCCCCGCACTCGAAACCACGGGAACAGATGCGCCGGCGGCGCTCGCCGCGCACTTCCGTGAAAAATTCGGTGTGGCGATGAAGGGCGCCCTTACGCCAATGGCAGCCGCTCGCCACGCAGTAACCTTCCGCAATATCCGCCTCGAACCGTATCTGATTCGCGTCGCTCGTTTGCCGCGCGTCACGGGAGCGCGCGTCGTTCCTCTCACTCAAATTCGCCGCCTGCCCATCTCAAACGCCACGCAAAAAATCGCGGACGCGGCGATTGCCGCCCTTAAGTAGGACAGGCCTTCAGCCTGTCTGGTTTTGACTTTCGACCGCCCGCAAAAGCAGACAGGCTGAAGCCTGTCCTACTGGTTCGCCCGCGCCATTACCCAATACGCCTCACGCGATTCCGCGCCGCCCGCGGGATGGTAAACTGGTAGTTCGCGCCATGGACCCCGCAGGCCAAATCTCCGCTGAAGTGCTACCGGTGCATCTCTCCGCCGTCCGACGCCATTTTGAAATATCCCTGTATTTCCTGATCCTTACAGGTGTTCTGACCCTGGTCTCCACCGGGAAGCTGGACCTCGTCACGATCCTGGTGCTTCCGGCCGCCATGCTGTTTAAAGGCTACCGGTGGTGGCACAACAAGGGGCCGGAACTTTCCAACCGCGTCGGCACCTGGCTGACGGTCGCCTATTTTATTTTCTTCCCGTTCGACCTTTGGATTATTTCCCGCATCCTGGCGGCCAACGCGCAGAATCCGAGCCTCTACGCGGCCCTGCTGGCGACCATTCACCTGATGCTGTTCGCCACCATCGTGCGGCTATACAGCGCCACAACCACGCGGGACTATCTGTTTCTGACCATGATGGGCTTCTCGGCCATGCTGGCCGCCGCAATCCTCACGGTCGATACGGTCTTTCTCGTCTTTTTCTTTATTTTTCTGGGTCTCGCGGTTTCGACCTTCGTGGCTCTGGAAATGTGGCGCAGCGCGCAGGGAACGGTCACGCGGCCCATGGAGACCGGCACGGTCGCCGCGACGGAGTTGCACAACGCGCTGGCCATCACTTCCGTCGGCATCGCGTTCGGATCCCTCGCCGTGGGAGCGATCATTTTTCTCATCCTGCCGCGCTTCAGCGGCGGCTACATGTCCGCGCTCAACATGCAATCGACGATGATTACCGGCTTCAGCGACGACGTGGAACTTGGCGAAATCGGCGAAATCAAGAAGAGCAGCATGGTAGTCATGCGCGTCACGGTCGACGGCGGCATCGCCGCGGCGCAAGGTGTGCACTGGCGCGGCGTGGCTCTCACCAAGTTCGACGGCAAGCGCTGGTACAACGACGCGCATGAACCGACCACGCTCACCTCTCCCGCGGAGGGAGGCTGGTTTCGCCTCAACTCCGAAGACCCCCGTGCGCCAACGACCGGCAGGCCGATCCATTACACCGTGCTCCTCGAGCCCATCGGCAGCACCGCGTTGTTCTTTGCAAACGAGGCGGAAAGCGTGCGCGGGCATTTCATTGACGAAGCCGGCAGGGTCCCGTTCGGCTCGCGGCGCACTTACCTTTTGCAGGACTTCACCGGTTCCATTTTCAATCCGTACCACAGCTATACGCGCATGGATTATGAAGCGAAGTCGCTCGTGCCCGCGCCACCGCCCGCCGCCGTCCGCGAGGCCGGCTCAGATTATCCGCCCGCCATTCGCGACACGTACTTGCAATTGCCCACGCTCGATTCCCGCATCCCGGAACTCGCCGCCCAAATCACCGCGCGCGACACCAGTCCCTACGATAAAGCGCGCTCCATTGAGGGCTATCTGCGCTCGCACTACGGCTACACGCTGGACCTCAGCGGAACGCCGCAGGCCGATCCGCTCGCCTACTTTCTGTTTCAAAAGCGCGCCGGGCATTGCGAATACTTCGCCGCCGCCATGACGGTCATGCTCCGAACGCTGGACATCCCGTCGCGTTACATCAACGGATTCCAGACCGGCGAATACAATGACGTCGCGGGCGATCTTGTCGTGCGCGCCAGCGACGCGCATAGCTGGGTGGAAGCCTATTTCCCGGGCTTCGGCTGGCTCACGTTTGACCCCACGCCGCCATCGAATGAGCCGCCCCCCGGATTGTTCGCGCGGATCTCGCATTACTGGGATTGGTTCGAGCTGCAATGGAGCGAGTGGGTCATCAACTACGATTTCGGGCACCAGGTTACCGTGGCGCAAAACCTGGGCCGCTTCTCGCGCGACTGGACGGAGCGGATTCGAGCTGAGTTTTCCGATATTCGCCGCCGCGCGACCAGCCAGTTGGAACAGTGGCAATACCGGGTATCCCGCAGTCCAGCTGGCCGAACGGAAGTCTTCCTGATTTTTGGCGTATTTGTCGTTGGCATTCTCATTTTGCGTCCGGAAGTCCGCCGCAGACTCCTGCTGATGTGGCGCACGCGGGTGATGCCCGCTCGCAAGATGACTCCGCACCTCGCGACGCTACAGTACCTGGAAATGTTGCGTGTTCTGGGAGGGGGCGGAATTCGCAAGGCAGACGCCCAGACGCCCATGGAATTCGCCACGTCTCTCCCGGACGGAAAACTGGCCGCGCCCGTGTTCGAGCTGACGTCGATCTATCAGGCCGCCCGCTACGGCGGAAAGCCCGCCGACCCGCAACACGCCTCTTCGCTGATCGATCGTATCCACACCTTCCTTCACAAAAGGTAGGACAGGCTTCAGCCTGTCGGTTTTAGTCCTCGCCAGAACGAACCCCGCAGGCTGAAGCCCGCGCCACTGCTCCCGCATGCTAGAATGATCGGACCGTCCCGCTCGTCGCGAGACGCATTTCTATGCCAAAAGCAGGATTCATCAGCCTGGGTTGCCCGAAAAACCTCGTGGACAGCGAGGTGATGATGGGCGTCCTCGCGCGCAACGGCTACGAATTCACCCCGCGCGCGGAAGAAGCCGACGTCCTGGTCGTCAACACATGCAGCTTCATCGCCCCCGCGCAAAAAGAATCGATCGACACGATTCTGGAGATGGCCGAACACAAAAAATTCGGCGTGGCCAAAAAATTGATCGTGGCCGGATGCCTGGTCGAGCGCTACCGCGATCAGATCCTCGCGCAGATTCCCGAAGTCGATGCGCTGGTGGGAACAGGCGAACTCGAAAATATCCTGGCCGCTGTCGAGGGCGAGTTGCGTTCGGATGCGGCAAGCGCAGGGGCGCTTCCGACGTATCTGTATCACGATCTGACGCCGCGGATTCTTTCAACGCCGAAACATGCCGCGTACATCAAGATCGCCGAAGGTTGCGATCATCCCTGCACGTTCTGCATCATTCCTCAGTTGCGCGGAAAATTCCGCAGCCGGCGGTTTGAATCCGTGGTGCGCGAAGCGGAAAACCTCGCCGCAGCCGGCGTCCGCGAAGTGACGCTCATCGGCCAGGACACCACATCCTATGGCGAAGACCTCGGCTTGCGCGACGGCCTCGCGCTGCTGCTCGAGCGCCTCGCGGGCGTCGAAGGCCTGCAGTGGGTCCGTTCCCTGTACTGCTATCCGAACCGCGTGACCCAGCGCCTGCTGGACACAATCGCCGCGCACCCGCGCATCGCCAAATACATGGACATGCCGCTGCAGCACGCCAGCCGCAACGTCCTCGCGCGCATGAAGCGCGGATCGAATGGCGACGCGTTTCTGCAATTGCTCGCCCGAATCCGCGCGACGATTCCTGGCGTGGCGCTGCGCACTTCCTTCATCGTCGGCTTCCCCGGCGAAACCGATGCGGACTTCCGCGAGCTGTGCGATTTCGTGAAGGCCGCGGAATTTGATTGGATGGGCGTCTTCCCCTATTCCGACGTCGACAACGCCTCGAGCTTCGCGCTCGATGAAAAAGTGGACGAGGACACGATCAAAGAGCGCCAGAGCCGCCTGATGGAAATTCAGCAAAAGATTTCCGCGCGCAAGCTGCGGAAATTTCGCGGCCAGCGCGTGACGGCTCTCGTGGAAGGTCCATCGAAGGACACGCCGCTCGTCTGGGAAGCGCGCCTCGAAGGCATGGCCCCCGAAATCGACGGCAAGCTGTACCTGAACGACATCGAAGTCGCGGGAAGCACGATCTCCGCGCGTCCCGGCGACGTAGTCACCGCGGAAATCACCGAGACGCACGAGTACGACATGATTGGCCGCGTGGTGGAGATCCTGGATGTCCCGCGCCCCGCGGTTGCGCACATTCCGGTGACAGCTCCCGTGCAGCGCGTAGCAACAGGCGCGGCGCTGAGGGTTTTGTAGGACAGGCTTCAGCCTGTCTGGTTTTTCAAGATTCAAGAAAAATCAAAAGCGACAGGCTGAAGCCTGTCCTACCTGAACATGAAACTAAAATGCCCCATTTGCAAACAGCCCACCGATTCCGAAACGACCGCGGAATTCCCATTCTGCAGCGCGCGCTGCCGCGATCGCGACCTCGGCAACTGGGCGATGGGAAAATACAAAATAGCCGTCCCCATGATGGACGAATCGGAACCGGAAGAAACCGAAACGAATGAGCGAGCCCAGCGAGAACCCTCCGAACACGACGACGAATAATGGCAAGCGCAAGCCCCGCGTCTCACTTGCCATCGCGACCGCATTCGGCCTCGGGTATCTTCCGAAAGCTCCGGGTACATTTGGCTCTCTCGCAGGCGTTGCTCTAACGGTCCTCATTTGGTCTCGATTTTTGCCGTACAGTTCGATCGATATTTTTACTCACGACGTCTACCTCGTGATTTCAGCGCAAGGTTTGATGATTCTTTCTGCGCTCCTAATTTTCGGTGTCGGAGTCCTGGTAGCGACTCGCGCGGCGCACTATCTCGGCAAGAAAGATCCTCAGATCGTCGTTATCGATGAAGTGTCCGGCCAGCTCATCTCCTACTTCGGAATTGGTGCGGCGATGCTCAACTGGAAATATTTGCTGCTGGGCTTTATACTTTTTCGTGTCTTCGATATTTGGAAGCCGTTCCCCGCGCGGCAAGCCGAATCGCTCCCCGGCGGCTTGGGAATCATGGCGGATGACTGGATCGCGGGAATTTACGCGGCGCTCGGATTGTGGATCGCGCGGGCGCTCGGGCTTTAGCGTGTCGCAAATGTTCGTCGCAATATCTTTTGCATGGGCGCTAAAGAGGGCCATGGTTTTGCAAGCGATTTGAGAACAACATTGGAAACCAACGGCATACCGCGCATTGACCGCATCCAACCAGCTGCAGGCATCCCCGGCGGCGACGTCACGATTTACGGCGCGGGCTTCGTTCCCCGTCCCAACACGCGGCCGCACGTGCGCTTCGGCGAAACCGAAGCCAGCCTCCTGATCTCCACGCAAAATTATTTGATCGCGCGCGTTCCGGAAGGCGCGGCGGGCAGCATCGTTAGCGTGGAAACCTCGCGCGCGGCGAGCCAGCCGTTCGCCTTTCACCTCGGCGTGCAGATCGCCGATAATCTTCACCCCGTGGCGAATCCCGCCGTGGATGTCGAAGGAAATATCTACGTCACCTACAGCGGCCACCGCGGGCAGAAAGTCGCCGTCTCGCTCTACAAAATCACGCCCAACTATGTCGTGAAACCTTTCGTCACCGAACTCGTAAATCCCACGGGCCTTGCGCTGGACCGCGAAGGATACCTCTACGTTTCCTGCCGCGATGACGGGACCATCCATCGCGTCGCCCCGGACGGCCGCTCCCAGCTTTGGGTCGAAGGCATGGGCGTGGCGACCGGAATCGCGTTCGATACCATCGGCAATCTTTTCGTAGGCGACCGCAGCGGCACGATTTTTAAGATCAATCCCGACCGCCAGATTTTCGTGTTCGCCACGCTCGAACCGTCCGTGGCGGCCTACCACCTGGCGTTCAGTCCTACCGGCGAATTGTTTGTTACCGGCCCGACCACTTCGAGTTTTGACCGCGTGCTTCGCATCAACCAGAAGGGCGAAGTGAGCACGTTTTTCCGCGGGCTCGGCCGGCCGCAAGGACTGGCCTTCGATCGCCGGGGAAATCTCTATGTGACGGCGTCGTATCAGGGCCGCCGCGGCGTGGTGCGAATTTCTCCGGACGCGCGCGCCGAACTGGTTCTCGGCGGCAGCGGCCTCGTCGGCTTAGCGCTGATGCCCGGCCATCGCGCCATCCTGGCCACCAGCGGCGCGCTCTTCACCGTCGATTGGGAAGTGGAAGGCCTTCCGCTTCCACGCTGAGGTCAAGTCGGAAGTGAATTTCGACGCCATCCCATGAACCCTAGCTCTTCGACGTTGAACCTTGTGGTAGCACATCGCCCATACGAAGACATGGGCAACGGAACTTTTCAATCCGCGCGGACATTTCTAGATTTTATAGTTGATGAAAGATCGTTGGGCGACGCATTCAAAGATGCGGGACATGACCTCGTATCAGTTTTTACGGCCGAGTGGACAAATTCATACCGTGAGGACGCAGTTCGGAGACTGCTCCTCGAACGAGATTCAGATTTCCCGAACGGCAGACGCTCCCTTTATGTGTGTGGTGAATGTGGAGACTTGGGCTGTGGCGCAATTACAATTATTTTGGAAATCAAGGACGACATTGTGATTTGGCGCGATTTCGGCTATGAGAATAACTATGAAAATATAATTCATTTCGAAAAGCTAGAACAATTAGGGCCGTTTCGTTTCCCAGTGGAGAGTTACAGAAAAATTATCGAAGGCGCGCTGACACTCATCGACTAAACTCCAGAAAATTTAGGGCGACTTTGTTGCGTTACCCGATGGGCAGTGCAGTCATACAAAAATATGAAAGCTGAAATCATCGCAGTCGGATCGGAACTGCTGACCCCGGACCGGGTCGACACCAATTCCCTTTTCCTCACCGCGCGGCTCAACCAGCTCGGCATCGAGGTGACGCGCAAAACGGTGGTCGGCGACGATCTCGCCCCTCTGCGCAACGCCTTCGAGGAAGCGGCCAAGCGCGTCGAACTCATCATCGCCAGCGGAGGCCTCGGCCCCACCGAAGACGATCGCACGCGGAACGCCGTCGCCGATTTGCTCGGACGAAAACTCTCGCGCGATCCCGCTGTGATGAAAATGATCGAAGCGCGCTTTCGCAAGATCGGCCGCGTGATGTCCGAAGTGAATGCGCGCCAGGCCATGGTTCCCGAGGGCGCGACTGTTCTGGAAAACGATCGCGGCACCGCTCCGGGCCTGTGGCTCGAGTCGAGCGGCCGCATCGTCATTCTGCTTCCCGGCCCGCCACACGAATTGAAAGCCATGTTCGCCGCGCAAGTGGAACCGCGCCTCTCGCGCCTTGCGACGGGAGTACGCCTCGTGGCGCGCGAATTACGCGTCGCGGGAATGGGCGAATCCGACGTCGACCAGCGCATCGCGCCGATTTATACGCGCCACGAAGACGTGCAGACAACGATCCTGACCGCGCCCGGTGAAATTCAGATTCATCTTCGCATATGGTCCAGTGACACGGCCGCCGCCGAGCGCCAACTCCAGGGAATACAGGAAAGCATCGTCCTCGCGCTCGGCGAAGCCGTATTCACCACCGCCGGCGAATCGATGGAAGAAGTTGTCGCGCGTGAACTCACGATGCGCCAGGCGACGATTGCCACGGCGGAAAGCTGCACGGGCGGCCTTCTCGCCGAGCGTCTCACGCGCATCTCGGGAAGCTCCGCCTATTTTCTGGGCGGCGTCGTTTCCTACAGCAACACGCTGAAGTCCGCGTGGGTGGATGTCCCCGCGGAAATCATTGAATCGCGCGGCGCCGTCAGCAGCGAAGTTGCCGTCGCCCTAGCCGACGGAATCCGCCGCCGCACCGGCGCAACGCTGGGCGTCGGGATCACCGGCGTGGCCGGCCCCACCGGAGGCACTCCGGAAAAACCTGTCGGCACAGTGCATGTGGCCATCGCCGACGCGTCCGGCAGCAAGGAGCGCGGCGTCCACTATCCCGGCGAACGAGACCGCATCCGCTGGCAAGCCTCGCAAACGGCGCTGGACCTCGTGCGCCGATATTTCCTGTACGCAGCGCAACCCAAAACGGGGTAGTAGCACAGACTTCAGTCTGTGGGGTTCCAATAGAGCTTGGATGGCGTATTGATCCTGGCTGGTGCGCGCGGCCTGGGCACACTTACGGCCCCCCGCAGACTGAAGTCTGTGTTACAAAAGAAGTCCGTTCGATCACGCCGGCGCAGAGTATTGAGATTCGCTTCTAGAAATAAATGTTGATTTAACCCATGCGCTTATTCGTCGCGTTGGACATTCCAGATAATGTGCGCTCGGCCATATTCGCAATCGTGGCCAAGCTGCGCCCCGCTTGCCGCAACGCGCGCTGGGTGCGAATCGAAGGCCTTCACGTCACACTGAAATTTATCGGCGAAACTTCAGCGGAAAAGACCGAAATGATTAAGACGGCACTGGCGTCGATTCCGTTGCGCACCCCGATCCCCATGAAATTTCACGGCCTTGGATTTTTTCCGACTGCGCGCCGCCCGCGCGTGCTCTGGGCCGGAATCGAAACCGGCACAGATCTTGCCGCGCTTGCCGCGGCGGTCGAGACATCGATTGGCGCTCTAGGCATCCCGCGCGAAGAGCGCACGTTTTCCCCGCACCTGACGCTCGCGCGATTCGACACCCCGCGCGGACTCGATGCCCTCCATACCGCCGTCGAGATCGCCGGCCCCATTGAATTCGGCGCGACCATCGCCAAGGAATTTCATCTCTATCAAAGCGTTCTGAAACCCGGCGGGGCGGAATATACTCGGCTGGCAACATATTCGTTCGCGGGGACGTTTGAAGGGGGAAGACCCGAGTGAATCTGGAAACGGCAGCCGGCGCGCCGTCCCTCTGGGGATTAGTTGTCCTGGGATATCTCCTGGGCTCGATTCCATTTGGCTATCTACTCGTGCGCGCCACTGGAGGAGGCGACATCCGCTTCATCGGAAGCGGAAACATTGGCGCCACCAACGTCGCGCGAACGTCAGGCTGGTCCGTCGGCGTCGCCACACTGGTCCTCGACGCTGCCAAGGGTTTCCTGGCCGTTTGGCTCACGGGACATTTCTCGGGAGGAAATATTCGCTTCATGATGTACACGGGCCTCGCGGCGATCCTCGGACACATCTTTCCCGTGTGGCTCCGATTCGCTGGCGGCAAAGGAGTGGCCACAGCGCTGGGCGTTTTCCTGGCCATCTGCTGGCCAGCCCTCGCCGCGGCCGTCTTGCTCTTCCTTCTCGTGGCCCTGTTCTGGAGGTATGTGTCGCTGGCATCAATTTCCGCGGCGGCCGCGTTGCCGCTCCTCGTCTACTTGCTCTACGCCCCACGCCATGCGCCGCCGACAGCGGTCTCGGTTTGCACGCTGCTGGCGGCAGTTGTGGTCATCGTAAAACATCGTGACAATATCGAGCGTCTACTGGCCGGCACAGAGCCGCGCTTCGGCATGAGCCGCAAAAAATCATGAAGAAAATTGCCATCATCGGCGGCGGAGCCTGGGGCACAGCACTGGCCATTGCATTGACGCGGTCCTCGGTCGCGCACCAGCTGACCCTGTGGGCGCACAGCGCCGACGTCGTCGAGATGCTCAGCGCGAGGCGTGTGAACGAGATTTATCTTTCCGGATTTGAGTTGCTCGCTGACGTCGAAGTCACGGGCAGCCTGGAAAAAGCCCTCGCCGGCGCCGACATCGTGCTGGGCGTGATGCCGTCGGCACACGCGCGCGCGCTTTATCGCGCAATGCGTCCTCACGTCGCACCAGATTCCATTTTCGTCAGCGCGACCAAAGGCCTCGAACCCGACACTCACGCCCGCATCAGCGAAGTGATCGCCCAAGAAATAGGCCACGACTCACCCACGCGCATCGCCGTTCTCTCCGGCCCAAGCTTTGCTCTCGAAGTCGCCGCCGGAGACCCAACGGCGGTAGTTCTCGCATCCGCCGATCCGAAGCTCGCCTCCGAAGTTCAGGAAGAATTCTCCGGCCCGCGTTTCCGGCTCTACACCAACGATGACGTCATCGGCACGGAAATTGCCGGCGCGGTGAAAAACGTAATCGCGATTGCCGCGGGAATCTGCACGGGCCTGGAATTGGGCACGAACGCGGTGGCGGCGCTCGTCACGCGAGGACTCGCCGAAATGACGCGCCTCGCCGTCGCTCTCGGCGGACGCCGCGAAACGCTCTCCGGCCTCGCAGGCGTCGGCGACCTCATCCTCACCGCCACGGGCGAGCTCAGCCGCAACCGCTCCGTCGGGATCGAACTCGGCAAGGGCCGCGACCTGAGCGAGATTCTCGGCTCGACGCGCAGAGTCGCCGAAGGAGTCGGCAGCGCCGCAGCCACATTGGAGCTCGCTCGCCGCACGAAAGTCGAAATGCCCATTACGGAACAGGTCCACACCGTCCTGACTGCGGGCCGTGTGACGCGGGATGCCATCCGCGAGCTAATGGAACGCCGCCTCAAACAAGAGTAACTCTTCCTGATCCCTTGGCATGAACTGTAAGGTTGAGTCCCGGGAACGCCAATCTCCCGATTGGCGGGCTGCGCAACCCGCCAATCGGGAGATTGGCGTTCCCAGGGCGGCAGGTTAGCTAATGCGTAGCACCGCAGCTTTCCACCCTTCTGCCAAGCCCATCCGAACCGTAAAATAGAATTTGGACTAGCCCTACCGTGGACCTCAGTAGATTCAAATCCGTGCTCTTGCACCGGCCCAGAATTCTCTGGCTGGTGCTGGGCGCCATGCTGCTCGTCAGCGTGCTGCCCCTGGCGCTCTATCACCGTCAGGTTCTGCAACTTAGCCAGGGAAAGCTGACCGACACGGAGAGCGTTCAGCAAACGGAAGTGACGCGTTCCCTGGCGGAAGAAATTCAGCAATTCGACGCCAATCTCTACCAGCAACTCATCAGCGAGCGGCAGATTCTGGCGCTCACGGGATTGATCGACAAGGTTGACAGCGCCCAGAGCGCCCCGCAAGTGTCACGAGTCCTCGAGAATTTCGTCGCCAGCAATCCCAACATTTTGTATCTGACCGCGGTAGGCAAGGAAGCCAAGGGCAGCGGAGCGGGCAATTTTCAAGCGAACCAGGATCCCTTCGTGGCTAAGGCGCTCCAGCGTGCATTCACGACGACCCTGCAATCCCTGGTATTCCGCAGCGACCCGCTGGCGATCGGGCCCGAGAACCGCCCTGCTTTCGTGATGGCCGTGCCGCTGCAGGTGGACGAACAATTTTCGGGGATGCTGGCCGCGGTTGTATCGCTGGACGGGATTCTCAAGAGGCTTCAGACGACAAGCGTGCGCGGCCGGGTCGTGTTCGTGATAGACCACAGCGGGCACATCGTGGCTCACCCGGACATGCGCCAGTTTGTGCCCGGCTCGGACGCGAAACCCAGCTCGCCCGTCGTCATCCAGGTGTCTGCGCTGCCGAAAGGATTGCGCACGACCGAAACGCTTCGCCGGTATGAATCGACGGACAATGGCAAAAAATCCGAAATGGTCGGAACGTACAGCACCATTCCGGACCTGAATTGGGCGGTGGTGGCGACGCGCAGCCTGGATAAAGCGCGCGAGGACGCGGGCGTCACCGAGCTCAACGCGCAGGCGCTCAAATTCGTAGTGGTCGTCACTTTTGCGGCGCTCATTCTCGGCTATTTGTTTGCCGTCGGCATCAGCACGCCGATCCGCGCGCTCGCCGCGTCCACGCTCGCCATCAGCCGCGGAGAATTCCACCAGCGAACTCCCGTCCAGGGCGCCGCGGAAATCAGCGAGTTGGCCGAGACGTTCAACCACATGGCCGGAGACCTCGAGGAATTCGTCGAGCAGCTCAAACAGGCCGCGGACCAGAACCACGAGCTGTTCCTTGGCTCGATTCGCATGCTCGCGGCGGCCATCGACGAAAAAGATCCCTACACGCGCGGCCATTCCGGACGCGTGGCGAAGTATTCCATCCTCATCGGGCAGCAACTCGGGTTGCTTGCGGCTGAGCTCGAAAAGATCCGCATTTCAGCCTTGCTGCACGACGTGGGAAAAATTGGAGTGGATGACCGCGTGCTGAAAAAGCCCGGCAAGCTGACCGACGAAGAATTCTCGTTGATGAAGCAGCATCCCTTGAAAGGCGCGAATATCATGCGCCCGGTCGCGCAGTTGAAGGAAATGCTGCCGGGAATCGAGCTGCACCACGAACACGTCGACGGCCGCGGATATCCGCACGGATTGTCGGGCGACGAGATTCCCCTGATGGCGCGCATCATCGCCGTCGCCGATACGCTCGACGCCATGACCACCAACCGCCCCTACCAGTCCGCCATGGACCTGGAATTTGCCATGAACCGCATCCTCGAGCTGGCCAATACAAAATTCGACGCCGCGGTTGTGGACGCGCTAGATCGCGCCGTCCGCACCGGAAAACTCCGCCTGAGCGCCACCCTAGTAGAAGTTTGAGATTTTAAGTAGTACACGCTTCAGCCTGTGGGGTTTAGTTACAGCAAGGGCGACCTAGCTCCGACCAACCACCAAAAGCTGCGGCGGCTGCGGAAAAACTCGCAACCTATCATTCCGAAGGGCTGGGCTTGCCCGAGGAATCTGCTTTTTCTTGCGTTCGGCGAAGAAAAGCAGATCCCTCGCTTCGCTCGGGATGACAAAAAACCACTTTTCCCGCAGCTTGCGAAGCCTGCGCCTCAAGATCGCCAATCACTGCTTTAAAAAACGGACTCGTGGTAAATCGTAATCATCCACTGCCCGCCATGCTTGGTCACGATCCAGGTGAGCAGCCCCTTGCGATTAGGCGCATCCTTACCGTCTCGCGTCCTTGCCCCGGCCATTTGCCAGTCGATGTCGACAGACGCAATGTCCGGAGTCAGAAAGCGGATGCTCCTTACAGTGTCGGTTCGGTGCGCATCCTTGAGAAACGTCGTGAAGATTTCATTGTAGTGAGCTTCCAGGTCCTTCGAGCCTTTGCTAGGAACCCCGGTTGTGCTTGAGAATTCACCGTCTTCCACATAGGCCGCCGCCGTAGCGTGCGCGTCATGGCGATTCCAGGCATCCTCCCACGCGGCCACGCATTGCTTGATGGCGGCCGAATCCCCGTCCATCTTGGACGGCATCTGCGCCCAAGCGGGAGCCGAAGAAAATGCAAGGAAAAAAGAAACCGCCAGCACCATTTTCAAACGAGATAAAATCATCGTATCCTCCTGATTTTCGAGCTCTCCCACAAAGACTCTCGGTACGCTGCAACTGGCGTCATCGCTTCAGCGATTAGAACGATTGCTCGTGGTAGATCACAATCATCCATTGGCCGTTCCGCTTGGACAAAAGCCACGTGAGCAGTCCCTTTCGGAGAACGCCGCCCGGCGCGCTCGGCTCCGTCACCAGCCAATCGATATCCACGTTGGCCAGGTCCGGCGCGAGAAAGCGGATGCTTCTCACCGTATCAGTGGTGTGCGCGTTCTTGAGGAACGTCGTGAAGATCGTCGTGTAATGTTCTTCGAGTTCTTTCCGGCCGTGGCTCGCCTCCGCTTTCACGCTCGAGAAATCGCCGTCCTCCACGTAATGCATGGCCACGGCGTGCGCATCGTGGCTGTTCCAGGCGTCCGCAAAATTCGCGACAAATTGCTTGATCGCCGCGGTATCCGCGTCGCGGTTGGACGCCATCTGCGCCCGGGAAGTTGCGGCGGAAAAAGTAAGGAACAACAAAACCGCCAGCGCAGCCTTTGATGGAAATGAAATCATCGCGCACCCCTCTGGATTGAATTTGAAATCAGGCCCGGCTCAGCCCGAAACCCAGCCGATTGCCGCCATCATACAACAAACATAAGGACTTTGCCCCCGGCAAACCATCCCACTAGCCGGCGCGGCATGTGAGATGGTTTTCTTCTGCTAGAATAAGGAACTCGCCGCGCAACGAAGCGAAACGCTTATGTTTTCTATCTTCAGCAAGGATGACGAACGCAAGAAGCCCAAAGAGGGCGGGTCGCTGCTTGACCGGCTGAAACAGTCGATCACGAAGACTCGCACGCAGATTACCGCCAAAGTCGAAGACCTGATCTCGGGCGAAAAGAAGATCGATCCCGAGCTGCTCACAAAGCTTGAGAATGCTTTGCTCGCGGCCGATCTCGGACCGCGGACGACTCATCAGATTCTCGAAGCAGTGCGGCAGAAACTTGAGCGGCACGCTCTTAGCAGCGTCGCAGACCTCAAAGCGGAGCTGAAAAACCAGCTGCTCTATGCCCTCCGCGCGGTGCCGTCGCCAAATGGAACTTCGGCGTCCGCGCAGGAGACGCGCCCTCACGTCATTTTCGTCGTTGGCGTGAACGGCACGGGCAAAACGACGACCATCGGCAAGCTTGCGCACCGCCTGCGCCAGAGCGGCAAGAATGTAGTCCTCGCCGCGGGCGATACGTTTCGCGCCGCCGCCATCGAACAACTCGGCGTCTGGGCCGCGCGCACCGGCTCGGAAATCGTGAAGACAAAATCCGGCGGCGATCCCGCAGCGGTTGTCTATGACGCGCTGGCTTCCGCGCGCGCGCGAAACGCCGACTTCGTCATAGTGGATACCGCGGGACGCCTGCACACAAAAATGAACCTGATGGCCGAGCTCGACAAAATGAAACGCACGGCCACAAAAATAATTCCCGGCGCGCCGCACGAGGTCCTGCTGGTGATGGACGCGACGACCGGACAGAATGGACTTTCCCAGGCGCGCGAATTTACCTCCACCGCCGGCGTCACCGGAATCGTCTTGACCAAGCTCGACGGCACAGCCAAGGGCGGCATCGTTGTGGCCATCACGCGCGAACTCGGCTTGCCCGTGCAATACGTCGGCACCGGCGAATCGATGGAAGACTTGGTGCCATTTGACGCGGAGACATTCGTTTCGTCTCTTTTCGATTGAAGTACAGTGGCGTCGGTTTAAGTAGCACAGGCTTCAGCCTGTGCTACTAAAACCGACGAACTCGATCAGGCCGTTGTTTCATTAACGATATGGACGCATCCGCATCTTCGGGTATGGCAACTGCTGCTGCCGCCGACAGTGTCTTCATGGACCGTGCGCTCGAACTCGCGGCTCGTGGCGTCGCGCTCACAAGCCCGAACCCGTTGGTGGGCGCAGTCCTGGTGCGCGACAGCCGCGTCGTGGGCGAAGGATTCCACACCTACGACGGCGTGCGCCACGCGGAAATTATCGCACTCGAAGCCGCGGGCGAGTCTGCGCGCGGCGCGACGCTCTACATCAACCTTGAGCCTTGCTGCCACACGGGCCGCACCGGGCCATGCACGCAGGCGTTGATTGCTGCAGGCGTCGCGCGCGTCGTGGCGGCGAGGCCGGACCCGAACCCGGCGGTGGCCGGCCGCGGCTTCAAGCAATTGCGCGCAGCTCGGATCGAAGTCAGCACCGGCCTGCGCGAGGCCGAAGCGCGGCGCCTCAATGAAGCCTTCGCGCGCTGGATCGTTTCCGGCAATCCCTTGGTGACGGTCAAATACGCGCTCACTCTCGATGGCCAGCTTGTCCTTCCTCCAGCGAAAAGGGGCGCGCGCATTTCGCAAAATGACTATTGGATTTCATCACCCGAATCGCTCGCCGAGGTGCAGCGTGAGCGTCACGGTTCTGACGCGCTGCTCACCGGCATCGGCACCGTCCTCGCCGACGATCCTTTGCTCACTGACCGCACGGGTCTCCCACGGCGAAGAAAATTGCTGCGCATTGTGCTGGACTCTCGGCTGCGTTTGCCGTTGCGCTCGAAGCTGGTCCGCTCGGCGGAGGGAGACGCACTCATTTTCACCCGCGCGAAGCAAGACTCGCCGAAAGCACGGGCCCTGCGCCGCGCTGGAATTGAAGTGATTTCCCTTGCGGGCCGCGGTCCTCTCCTTGATCTGCGCAAAGTGATCGCCGACCTTGGCCGCCGCAAAATACTCAGTGTCTTTCTCGAAGCAGGCCCAATTTTGAATTCCGCCGCCCTGGCCGCCGGAATTGTGGATAAGATGCGTGTGTTTGTTGCGCCGAAGATTGCAGGTTTTTCAGGCCTGGGAAGCGTTCCAAACACTTTTCAGCGCGCCAAAGTGCTGACCAATGTGACCTTGGCCCAGTTTGGCCCGGATTTCGCAATCGAGGGGTATCTCCGCGATGTTTACCGGACTCGTTGAGTATGTCGGCACCATCGAATCGGTTGAACTGTGCGACGTAGGCGCGCGCCCCGATTTCGCCGGAACGCGTTCCGACCAAATCGGTGCCACCATCCGCGTGCACGCAGGCCCTCTCCTCGATGGCCTCGCAAAATCAGGCAGCATCGCGGTAAACGGCTGTTGTCTGACGGCGGTCGACATCTCGAACGAATCTTTCGCCGCCGATCTTTCCGGCGAGACGCTCCGCCGCACCAGCCTCGGCGAAATGAAGCCCGGCACGCGCGTCAATCTGGAGCGCCCGCTGACCGCGATGAAAGAGCTCGGCGGCCACTTCGTGCAAGGACACGTGGACGGAGTCGGCCGCATCGCGCGCCTCGATCCGGAAGGCGCGAACTGGTGGTTCGGTGTCCAGGTGCCCGGCGATCTCGCGCGTTACATCGCGATGAAAGGCTCGATCGCGCTCGACGGGATCAGCCTGACGGTCGCCGGCTGGCGCGACGGCATGGTCGAAACCGCCATTATCCCCTTCACGTACGAGCACACCAATTTGTCTTCCCTGAAAGTCGGCGATCCCGTGAACGTCGAATGCGACATCCTCGCAAAATATGTCGAGCGTCTCGTGGAATCGCGCGAGAAATCTCGCGTCTCATCCCTTAATGTCGCGCGGCTTGTAGAAGAGGGATTTTAAAAAGATCGGGCGCAATTTTCCGGCAGCTTAGTTATTTGCCGATCTGTTGTGATTCACTCCCAGCATGTACTCGATCGCCTGTTCGAGCTGCGGCCCACTCTTCAAACAGGTTGATTCGATCTCGTAGTTCCGCGTCTTCGGCGGCAGTATGAGCATCGAAACTAGCCGCGAGTCACTTCGTTGGTTCATCCGGCTTTGGCTCAGGATTCCGGGCGTTCGGGTGCAGTCCGCTTTGATTTTTTCATCTCGTAGAGAGGACGGTCGGCAGCCGAAAGAAGTTGCTGAAGCGTTTTTCCGTCGTCCGGACAGACTCCCACTCCATAGCTGAACTGAACGGGATGGTCCGCATCAAGAGCAAGCCGACACTCAACCCGGCGAGCGAGGCTTCGAGCGCCATCGGCACTCGTATCGGGCAAAATAACGGCGAACTCATCTCCCCCGTGCCGGACGGCAGTGTCAATTGCGCGGCACTCGGCCCGGAGAGCATCCCCCAAACGGCACAACGCTCGGTCGCCCGCGAGATGGCCGTACGTATCATTGATTGCCTTCAGGCCATCCAAATCAAGAAGAAGCATTGCGCAAGACCGTCCCGCGCGCTGGAGCCATTTTACTTCCCGGTCAAACGCCTCCTCCAGTCGGCGGTAATTGCCGAGGCGGGTGAGAGGATCGCTCGATACCAGTTGCCGCAGCTCCCCTTCCAATTTCTTCTGTTCCGTAATGTCACGAATGACGCCCAGCACGAGCCGCCCTCCCTCCGCCTCCAGAGGGCTGAGCATGATGTCGACCGGAAATTCGCTCCCGTCTTTTCGCCGCCCGTAGAGTTCGTGGCCCGCGCCCATTGGGCGCAAACGTGGCTGATTGCTGTAATCATCGCGATGGGTTGCGTGCGCCGATCGAAATCGCTCTGGAATTAGAATCTCGACGCGACTGCCCAGCAACTCGCTGCACGCATACCCGAAAAGCGATTCCGTCTGCGGATTCGCCTCCAGGATGCGTCCCGCGCTGTCCACAACCACAATGGCGTCTGGCAGAGAGGTGAACAGCTTCTCGAAAAACGTCCGGGCATCCAAACTCGTGGTCTTGTCAAAGACATTCGTGCTCATAACTACTTCAGGATATATCTAGCAGTTGAAAATCGGATGTGATCTCTATCACCAGAACTAATAACCAATGAGGCACAGACGAATGCGGTGGGCCCGATCCATCAGGCCTGACGATAAGTTCTGGTGTCTCCCTGCCGTCTATACCCAAACTCCGAGTCATTGGCGGAATCCGTGAATCTGCAAGGCACAACTGCCGTTGCGCCAATGCCAGGCGGGGCAAGCCAGTCATCTGAAGAAACTCACCAACTTTGCGAGCGAGGCAAGAGACTTGCCTAGGGCTTTCCGGGACTCGCCGGAGAGCCAGACGTTCCCCCTTTCAGGGCGTCCGCCACGCTAATTTGATTGACCTCCAGCGTACGCCCCATCGCCTGGTTGAACTTCAGCTCATCTTCGAGCAGGTTGATTCGATCCCGCAGTTCCGTCCCTTCCGCGGAGGTGACGTCGCGCGATCGCAGCACGACGTTGTAGCTTGTGGAAGCTCCCAGCCGGTATTTCTCCTGCTCGTCTTCCAGCGTTTGAACGGCCAGCCTCTTCGCCTCTTCCGCGGCAGCAAGCGAGGCCCGATCTTCGCGCATGGCGATGAGCGCGTTGCGTACGCTGACGAAAATGGCGTTTTGTTCCTGGCGATACTGCGTCTTTTGCTGCCGCTCATTGAGCAATGCCTGTGCGTTGTCCGCTTGCGCCGCGCGATTGCGAAGCGGCAATGTCAAATTGATTCCTCCCTCGAATGACGAATAGTTCCCGCGGAACACACGCCCCAGATCCTGCCCCGCCCCGCCTGGGAACACCACTGCCGACGGTGTCGTGACCGCCGTGGCCTGGAAGAGATCGGGAACAGGAACGCCCGCGGAATTCACCACGGGCACGCCCGGCAAAAACGCTCCAGTCGGAGTTGCCGTCGTGGAGGTCTGGACTCCCCCAAGGCCTGAGGCGATGTACTCTCCAAAAATATTGACCGACGGCAGCAGCTCATTTTTTGTCGCCTTCACGTCGGTCCCCGCATTCTCCAGGTTCAATGCCGCCTGTTTCAGTTCAGGCCGTTTCTGCCAGGCTTCTTTTACGGCGTCTTGAATCTGGATGTTCTCGCCCGTGTCCGGCGTTGAAATCGGCGTGGCCGGAACAATTTCCGCGCCAAGCAGCGGGCCGTCCAGGGGATTCTTGGTGATGTCGTTGAGCAGCGTCGTTTCATCCTGCAGTTGAACGGACTGCGCCTGAACGACGGCCTGCTTGTCGGAAGCAAGCTGCGATTGCGCCGTCAGCACATCCAGAGATGACAGCGTGCCGATTTCGAGCCGCCTCGCATTTTCCTCATATAGCCGCTGCGAAACCTCCACTGCCGCTTCTTGCACTTTTACATTTTCCCGCGCGTACACCAGCTCCCAATAATCGTTCGACACTTGCGTCGTCGTGGCCATCACTTGCTGCTCCAGTTGCGACAGGCCGGCCTTGATGGTGCGCTTGGCTTCGATAATCAGACGAGTATTCGGTAGAGTTCCGAATCCTCGAAGGAGAGGCTGAGTAATTGTCAGGGTGAGCGCCGACTGCAAGTAAGGATTGTACAAATTGAAAAATCCAAAGTTGGTGGAAGTTCGATTGTTGGTCATGCCCGCCTGAAACTGTGTCCCTGCAGGAAAATACTGGTTATATTGAAAATTCAAGTTGCCGATGTGCTGGACGTATGCCACAGGTGTTTGGGCCGCGGCAGTGGTAGCCCCTGTCGGTATGATGCCGGCGAACAGGGGGTTGTTCAGCGGCGTCACCGAATCCTGGATGTTTAGATTGCTCGTCAACGTAGGATCAAACGGCACCAGGCCGTTGATCCCCGATTTGGCGCGCAGCAAGCTGACCTCGTCGAGCCAGGGCACGTAGCGCTCCACGTCGATCGCCAGATTATTTTCGAGGGCGAGCGAGATGGCGTCCTGCAGGCTCAGCATCAGCTTGCCGTTCTGCAACAATTGCTCGATGCGGGGAGAATTGGTGAGCGACGGCTCGTCAGGTTTCATCGGCGTGTATGGACCAGTGAGGTCCGGATACCATTTCCTCCCCGCTGAATAGTCCAGCTTCAAGTCGATCGTTCGCGGCGGAACGGCGCCCGCGGGCGTGGCCTGCGCTTCGGGCTGAGCCGAAGACTGGCTTTGCGCTGCCTGATCACTTGCTTTCTGATCCTGCGCAAAGACCGGCGCACACAGCAGAGAGAACACTGCTAAAATTGCGACTAGAATGTTTATAAGCTTCCTACCCATAATTTTCCCCTCCTCGAAATGAAGCCTTTTGCAAATAGAAAAAGTACCCTAAATGTTGAATTTTCGGAAACTTGCACGTTCCGGGATCGTGCGAGGAAAAACAATTCAGTTCAATCGGAAGCGCCCCGGGTGTATAAAGTTGCCCATTCAAGAATCAAACTGCAATTTCCTGTCGAAGAGTTCTCGCCGTGCGCGCGGTCTGAGTGCGGGAATTCAGTGCAGGTCCCAAATGGACCAGGAGGCTAGGCGATGCGATTCAAATGTTTGCTGGTGGCAGCATGCGGAATTTTACTCAGCACGACCGCGCTCTGGGCCCAGGGTAAGGCTCCGTCGGCTCCGTGGCGAGGTGCAGGGCCGACACCGTGCGTCGGTTCCGACGGCGGCGTCGAGCTTTGCCCGCCGGCCCCGCGCGAAATCGCAGTTCGCGCCGGCCACATGTTTGACAGCAAGACCGGCCAGATGCTGGCCAATCAAGTGGTGCTCCTCTTTGGCGAGCGCATCACCGCGGTCGGACCGGAGTCGCAAGTCAAGATTCCTGCCGGAACGCAAGTGATCGACCTCAGCCGCGCGACGGTCCTGCCGGGATTGATCGACGGGCACACGCACATGTTCAATGCGCGCAAGCCCAACGGCACCACGGAAGACTACATGCTCATCGCTGTGCAGAACGTGCAGGCCAGCCTTCACGCGGGATTCACCGCGGCTCGCGATATGACCACGCACGGCAACGGGTACGGCGACGTCGCCATCCGCAACGCCATTAACGAAGGCCGCCTCGACGGTCCCCGCTACCAGGTTTCCACCCGCGGAATTGTTTGGGGAGATAAGCCAGCCGATCCGGCCAATCCCGACAACCCCTTGACCAGCGCCGTGATTCGCAATGCCGACGAAGGGCGCGCAGCCGTGCGCGATCAGATCGGGCATGGCGCCGATTGGATCAAGCTATATCCGGCGGGCGCGTATTCCTTCACCCCAACCGGAGAAGCCAAATACGTAGTGACCTACCCGCTGCCGGTCTTGCAGGCGATTATCGACGAAACGCACCGCCTCGGGAAGAAAGCGGGCTGCCACGTCTATGGCGGCGAAGGCCAGAAGAACGCCATCGTCGCGGGATGCGACACGATCGAACACGCCTTTGGCCTCGATCAGGAGCAGGCCAACATGATCGTCGCCAAAGGTCTTTACTACGACCCAACCCTCCAGCGTTACCACGAACCCTACCTGGACGATAACGACGCCAAAAATACCGGCGGCAAGTATCGAATCATTCCAATTTTTGAGCACGCCGTTCAGCTGGCCGCCGCCACCAAGGGAATGAAGATCATGATGGGCAGCGGAGCCGATGGCGAAACCTACGTGCACGGAACGCAGGCTCTCGACTTCGTGGCGCTCGTGAGGTTTGGCGGCTTGACTCCGCTGAGAGCCATCGAAGCCGCAACAGCGATTAACGCCGAAGCGCTCGGATGGCAGGACCAGATCGGCTCCATCGACAAAGGAAAATATGCCGATCTGATCGCGGTTTCGGGCGACCCGCTGGCCGACATCACCGAGCTTCAGCGCGTCAAATTCGTAATGAAGGGTGGAAAGGTCATCAAGAACGAAGTGGCGGATCACGCCTCGAAGTAGTGAAGGGTTGTAGGGGCATCCGTCGCGGCGGATGCCCCTGCAACCGACCCATGGAATAGCAGCTTCCCCTACACTCGCGCCATCTGTGGGCGGGCTCACCCGCGCAACACGAATCACCCCAATATACTTTTCGGGCAATTCGTCTATTTTCGCCTTTGACGCGCCCAGGTTCCCGCACGATAGTGGACACGGCAGTTCGGGCTGGACCCGACTCGTGCAGCGGGCGCATCCGCGCTGCCTCACTAAAATTTAAAAACTATCCGTCCCCCAGCCGGAAATAGAGTTGTCTGTGCAAACGCGCGAATCCTCGTTGTCGCAGCCGGACCGTCGTCAAACTCCTCGAACGAAATTGGAGGAGATCGCCTACATCGGCATGGGCCCGGAAAACGGCGGCCTCGTTCTGGACGTCTCCGACGGCGGACTTTCCTTTCATTCCGTTGCTCCGGTCCAGCCGGCCGAAACCATCCATTTTTTATTGTCTTCACGGGGCCAGAATCGAATCGAAGGCTCGGGAGAAGTAGTTTGGACAAATGAAATGAGAACCGTTTGCGGGTTGCGATTTACTTCCCTCTCCACCGGCGCCCGCGAATATCTCAACAATTGGACCAATCAATCGCGGATGTCGGCGCCCGCTCGCGAAGAGGTTGTATCGCCGGCTCCACCGGCAGCCCCACTAACAGAGGAGTCGCTTGCCTCCCTCTCGAGACAATCGGAAACCGGCGCGGAGCCCCTGTTTGCGATTCCTCCCGCTGAAGAGTTCTATCTATCGGAACCAAACGGCAAACCGCTCTGGGCAGGACAACTCCTTCTTTGGGTCGTATACGCCCTGATAGGCATATCGTTTCTGGGCGCAGCGTACATCTACGGCCTGCATGTGGGGCAATCCGAAATCAAATTGATGTCACGGCCCGCCGAGGAACCTACAATATCCGTACCCTCTCCCGTCCCCGCTTCAACGGATGCCACGGAAACGTCTCCTGCTCCACCTGCCGCGCCTTCATTTCCAAACGACGCGACCTCCGCTCCGAGCAGCGCGCTTGTGAATGCATCAAAAACCAATGATGCAGCCGCGAATGCATCGCAGCGCCCCGGCGCCGAGGGAAATGGCGCTGCCGCCTCCGATCCGCATGCACAGCAGGCGGCGGAGGAAGGCAAATTGGAAATAGCGGCCGCGATGGCATTCTTGAACGGTGACAACGGCCCTCGCGACAGCTCCAGAGCGGTGCATCTTCTGTGGGCAGCGGTAGCGAACGGCAATTCTGAGGCTGAAGTAATTCTCGCCGGCCTTTACCTTGGTGGGAACGGGGTTGCAAAAAACTGTGAGCAAGGTCGAGTCCTGTTGAATGCGGCCGCGAAAAATGGAAACACTCAGGCGAAAGTGAAATTGGACGAGTTGAATGCCAACGGGTGCCCGTAGGCATCGCAGCGAGATCAGACCGGAAGCGATTCCGCGATCAGGCCTTCCGACGCGAAAAAAAAGATCGAACATTTGGTTAGCGGAATACGCAATTTCCCTCTTCAAAGAAATCGTCTATAGTTGTTCTTGAGCTGATTTTCCAGCCATCGGGTTCCAGAATGAGTGTCACACGGAAAATCTTCGCGTTGCTGCGGTGGGGCAAATCGTACCCTGCCAGGCGCCCGGACTACAAAACCATTGGAACAAGGACTGTTGAGCTTCCCGATCGCCGCGTTACGCCTCGCGTCTATGTCCATATCCCGCTATTCGTCTATGGCCGCAGGCAGGCGATCCATTCCACGAAGAAGCTCGCACGATTTCAATCAATGGGGCCGGCGGATTGATCTCCATGTCGAGTCGAGTCCGACCGGGTCAACGATTGGCGGTGACGAACCAGGGAAACGATCAAACGGAACAGTGCATCGTGGTATCCGTTGCGGGAGGTACTTCTCACGAAAGCAACATCGCCCTTAAATTTCCGACCCCGATGCCGCAGTTCTGGCGCGAACTGGAGATTGGCAAGAGTCACCATGCTTTAAGCTGAACCAGCGTGGACCCCGCCAAGGGAACAGGAGGACCGGAAATTTGTCGATCGCAGAGGCATGAAACAGCGCTGGTCCGGAGCCGCCACAATCCCCGGGTTCTCGTAAGAATAGTGCCTGGCAACGCTCTACTTCGCTAATTCAACGCGCTTTTTAGCCGTTTGGTGCTTTTCTTCAATTGCTTCTTGAGAGCGTCCACTTGTTTTGACAGTTCGATCAGCTCGAGTCTCGCGACGTGCGCCGCCTTGGCAGCTTTATATACGGCTTTGTGAGCCCTGGCGTCCGCCTTGCCCACTGCGGACCCAATCTTCACCGCGGCATCTTTCAGTTTATTTTTCGTGGCCATGTAGTCGCCTCCAGACAAATCAAAGATCGCAGATATTCAATCCCGTTTGCAAGGCCGAATCTCTGCGCGCAATAAAACACCGAAGCGATTGAACTATTCTCCCGCAAGGAATCGAAAGCCCAACGCCGCCAAACCCGGAATGTCGCCATTGCGGCTCCGAAAGGGACGGGATAGACTCGCCATGAAATCTTTTTTTAGCCAACTGGAAAAATAACCATGCCCACCACGCGCATCAACGGCATCGTCGAAACCTGTCTCTTCTCCATTGATCTTCCCCGTTCGGTGCGCTTCTACCGGGATCAACTGGGACTCCGCCTGCTGGAATCCCTCGAACGCCTCTGCGTATTCAGCGTCGCGGATAAGCAAGTGCTCCTCATATTTCGTAGCGGCGGCACGCCGGAGCCGGTTCCCACGCCCGGCGGCATGATCCCGCCGCACGAAGCTGCAGGCCAGTTGCACTTCGCGTTCGCGATTTCAAAAAATGATTTCGCCGCCTGGGAAGAGCGCCTGATCGCGCAAGGCATCACGATCGAAAGCGAGGTAACCTGGCCGAACGGCGGCCGAAGTATTTATTTCCGCGATCCCGACAATCACCTTGTGGAACTTGCGACCCCAGGTATCTGGGAAGTGTATTAAGTAGGACAGGCTTCAGCCTGTCTGCTTTTCCGCGCCATCGAAAATCAAACCCAGACAGGCTTCAGCCTGTCCTACTCTGCGCGCAGTCGCGCCCCGCGAAAATACAAAATGAGCCCCACCGCGATAGTCCCCAGCGTCCCTCCCGCCACCTTGACCTCGAACAAAACCTTGTTGGTTTCTTCTCCCGGCGGAATCAACGAAAAGAAAATCCCCGCGACCACAGCCAGCAATCCCAGAATTCCGCATATACAAACACCGGCCTTGCCGCCCGGAATCAGAACCGCATTTTTATTTTTCCCGCGGTCCTCTCTCCAGGCCAGCTTGATCACCGCCGCGTACATATAAATAAATGGAATGAAGTACAGAACGATGGCGGCGGAAACGAGCACGACGTACGCAGTTCGCTCCGTCGCCCTGAATTGACTGAGCATCAGTACCACTGCCGAAAGCCCCGCCTGCACCAAAATCGAAATGTGAGGCGTCTTCCACTTCGGATGAATCCTGCCGAACCAGGACGGCAGATACCGATCGATGCCCACGACAAACGGCACTCGCGAAATCCCCGCCACCGTGCTTCCGACACCGCCGGCGTTTCCCACGGTCACGAGCAGAGCCGCGATCACTCCCACAATTCCAATCCGTAGTGCAATCGAACCGATCGTAATAGCCTGAAAGACTCCGCTCTTAGGATCCACCACGTCTGCAGGAATCATCGTCAGAATCGCAATCGTCCCCGCAATGTAAATGGCGGCGATCAGCCCCCCCGAAGCAAAGATCGCCCTCGGCAGTGTGCGCTGCGGGTCCCGCACTTCTTCGCTCATCGCGGAAACGAGTTCGAGCCCGGTGAATGCGAATGCGATCTGCGACCAGAAATTCACGGTGTCCCAATCCCAGTGCGGAAGGATCGCGGCCCGCGTGAAGTGCGTCACCGATCCCTGCCGTCCCCAGAGCCATAGCGCCACTGCAACGACCATCAGCAGCGGAACATACGTGCCCACGCCCCCCGCATTCTGCAGCCACTTGCCGATGTGCAGGCCGATGATGTTCAGCCAGACGGCCACAATCAGCATCACGAACGATCCGGCTAGAAGAAACGTTTGGTTCTCCGCCAGCCATGCGGTTCTGCTGCCTCCGACGTACGCAGTCATCGCCGCGCTCGCCAGCAATAATCCGGGGAAATAGAAAATGGTGTAAATCCAGTACGTCCACCCCGCGACGAATCCGTGAAAATCCCCAAACGCCATTTTCGTCCAAACGTATAGCCCGCCCTCTTCCGGAAATCGCGTCGAAAGTTCGACGACGACATACGCCGTGGGAACGAAAAACAGCAGCGCCGCCAATATCCAAATGCTGATGGAGGATTGCCCGTTGCGCGCCGCCGCCGCGATCCACCGCGGCCCCAGCACCGCGGCGATGCAAAACAGCAGCACGTCCCAGAAACCCATGGTGCGGCGCAACAAATGCTTCGCGTCGGAAGCGCTCGGCGCCGCCTCGCTCAAGAGGTTACGTCCAATTCGGGGATGAGTTCATCCTGGCGGAGGAAATTGCGGAGGTACGGCTCGGGCGCGGCCACAAACCCGGCCCACGGGCCGAAATACGCCACGCGCCCTTCATGAAGAAAAACAACCCGGTCGGCGAGTTTTTTCGCCAGGTGCGTGTCGTGCGTGACCACGACGGATGTCTTGTGAAATTTTTCCTTGAGCCGCAGGATCAGGTCGCCGGTGTGCGCCGCCATGAGCGGATCGACCATCGTCGTCGGTTCGTCGTAGAGAATCGCTTCCGGATCCTGCGCCAGCGCGCGCGCGATGGCCACGGCGCGCTTCGTTCCCGTGCTTAGTTCCGATGGCAGCTTGTCAGCGACATCAGTGACCTCGAGCATCTCGGCGAGTTCCGTGACGCGGGCCTCTTTTTGCTCCGCGGTGAGGTCCGAGCGCTTTTCGAGAGGAAACGCGATGTTTTCCTCCACCGTCAGCGAATCAAACAACGCGCCCGATTGGAAGACCATCGTGACGCGGCGGCGAATCTCGGCCAATTGTTTTTCAGTCCAGTCGGTGATGTCCTCGCCGGCGACCAGCACGCGCCCCGAGTCCGGGCGCAGGAACCCAAGAATATGCTTCAGCGCGACGGATTTCCCCACGCCGCTGCGCCCCATGATGACGCACGTCTCTGCATGGTCGACAAAGAAGCTAACGTCGTCCAGGACGAGGTGATCGCCAAAGGCCTTGCTGACGTTGCGGAATTCGATGAAGTGGCCCGTAGCGGCCGGCTGTGATTGGTCAAATATTCGCGCGCCCATGCTTGCCCGCTATTGTTGATGACCCCGCCCGCAGAAGCAAATGTTTTAGTAGCACAGACTTCAGTCTGTGGGTTTTAGTGCTTGCCGAGTCCTAAGACCCCAGAAGGTGACGTCAATGCTACTTTCATTCCCTGTGGAATCCGGAACTCATTAATTCGTAAGTAATTGAAAATACACAGGTAACATGTGATTAGACGACTTGCTCCAATTGCGCCAGAGCAACAACTCTCCTTGACATCCTCACCCCATTTGCTATATTAGCACTCGTCTTAGAGGAGTGCTAACGATCTGCTCGGCATTCCGCGTTGACCATCCCGACTCACTTCATTGAACGGAGGCAAGAAACGATGTCAGTAAATGTTACTCCGCTACACGATCGCGTCTTGATCAAGCGGATCGAAGAGAAAGAATCCATCAAGGGCGGCATCATCATCCCCGACACGGCGAAAGAGAAGCCGCAAGAGGGCGAAGTGATTGCCGTTGGCGCAGGCAAAATCGAAAAGGGCCAGCGCATCGCTCTCGACGTCAAAGCCGGCGACCGCGTGCTGTTCGGCAAATACAGCGGCACCGAAATCAAAGTGGACGACGAGGATTACCTCATCCTTCGGGAAGATGAAATCCTTGCCAAGCTGTCCGGCGCAGCCAAGGCTGCCGGCGGCAAGAAGTAACTTTTCCTTTACCCTGAGCGCCGTATGCGAAGGGTTTGCCCTGAGCGCTGTGAGCGAAGGGCTCATCTTTCGCAGAGTCCGTTCAGGTCAAAGGCCGCAAGATCCGGTAAATTCTCAAATTTGAAATTTCAGATTTGAGATTTGAAATTGAAATCATGGAGAAGAGGAGAACGACTCATGGCAAAGCAAATCGTGACTGGAGAAGCATCCCGCCAGTCCATCTTGCGAGGCGTCAACGCCCTCGCGGACGCGGTAAAGATCACGCTCGGCCCCAAGGGCCGCAACGCGGTGATTGAAAAGAAATTCGGCGCGCCGATCATCACCAAGGACGGCGTGACGGTAGCAAAGGAAATCGAGCTCCAGGATCCGCTCGAGAACATGGGCGCGCAGATGGTACGCGAGGTCGCTTCCAAGACCTCCGACGTGGCCGGCGACGGCACCACCACCGCAACCGTGCTGGCCCAGGCCATCTTCCGCGAAGGCGTGAAGACGGTCGCCGCCGGCGCCAGCCCCACCGCTCTCAAGCGCGGCATCGAACGCGCCGTCGAAGCGTGCGTCGAGGAAATCAAGAAGCTGCACCGTGACGTCAAGGGCGACATGATCGCCCAGGTCGGCACGATCAGCGCCAACAACGACAAGCAGATCGGCAGCATCATCGCCGAAGCCATGAAGAAGGTGGGCAAGGACGGCGTTATCACCGTCGAGGAATCCCGCACGATGGAAACAACCCTCGAAGTGGTCGAAGGAATGCAATTCGACCGCGGCTACCTCTCCCCCTACTTCGTCACCGACCCTGAGCGCATGGAATGCGTGCTCGAAGATGTGCGCATCCTCATCCACGAGAAAAAGATCAGCTCGATGAAGGACCTGCTTCCCCTTCTCGAACAGATTGCCAAGCTGGGCAAGCCGCTCTTGATCATTGCCGAGGACGTCGAGGGCGAAGCCCTGGCGACTCTGGTAGTGAACAAGCTGCGCGGCACGCTCCAGTGCTCCGCCGTCAAGGCGCCCGGCTTCGGAGATCGCCGCAAGGCCATGCTCGAAGACATCGCGACGCTGACCGGCGGCAAGGCCGTCACCGAGGATCTCGGCATCAAGCTCGAAAACGTGAAGATGGAAGACCTCGGCAAAGCCAAGAAAGTCACGATTGACAAGGACAACTGCACGATCATCGAAGGCGCTGGGAAATCCACCGAAATCGAAGGACGCGTCCGGCAGATCCGCACGCAGGTCGAGGACACCACCTCGGACTACGACAAGGAAAAGCTGCAGGAACGTCTCGCCAAGCTGGTTGGCGGCGTAGCGGTGATCAAGGTGGGCGCGGCAACCGAAACCGAGCTGAAGGAAAAGAAGGCTCGCGTCGAAGACGCCATGCACGCCACACGCGCGGCAGTCGAGGAAGGCATCGTCCCCGGCGGCGGTGTGGCGCTGATCCGCTGCATCGCGGTGCTCGACAAGCTCAAGCTCAATGACGAAGAAGCCATTGGCGTGAACATTGTCAAGCGCGCGCTCGAAGAGCCCTTGCGCCAAATCGCGCTGAACGCGGGCCAGGAAGGCGCAGTCATCGTCAACCGCGTCCGTGAAAGCAAGGACGAGAACTTCGGCTACAACGCGGACTCCGAAGAGTTCGGCGACATGATCAAGGCGGGCGTAATCGACCCGGCCAAGGTCACGCGCCTCGCTCTCCAGAACGCCGCGTCGATTGCCGGCCTGATGCTCACCACCGAAGCCCTGGTGGCCGACATCAAGGAAGACACCAAGCAAGCCGCAGCGGGAGCCGGTGGTCACGGCGGCCCAGGCGGCGGCATGGGCGGAATGTACTAGATCGAAAGAAACAAATTGCACTTTCGGGGCGTCCCGGCAATGCCGGGGCGCCCTTTTCCATTCCTGTGCCCACATTCGGGACAAGGTGGCCAATCCGTGTAGCATCCGAAGTCATGTAATGATCTGTGTGCTGCCTGAGAGGTGTCTCCTGATTACCATTCTAAGGTATCAAGCGGTTTTTACTTGATCGGCTGAAGCGGTGAGTAAATACTTGTCCCCGTGGAAGGGGACCAAAACCAACCACGGGGACAATTCAGTACCACTCAATCAGCAAAGACCACTTGCCTCTTGAGTGTTTGAACGTGACGCGTAATTTGTAAATTTGCATCGGGTCACTCCTTGGCCCTGAGATTTTTGGAGAGTCGGTCTAGTGGACCTTATCTCTTCCCGTGAGGGCGAACGCGGAAACTCTGCTATATGCGCGGGACAGCAGTCGTTTCCTCAAATGCCCTTCACGGATTTGGCAAATCAAAAAGTCAGAGCCTAAGAACTCGAAAATTATAAGACGCCACCTCCGATGCGTGGGTGCGGGGATGGTGGGGTTCGGACCCACGGACCGTGCGTTAACACGGTCAAGCGATTGTAAATCGCTCCCGTTCGAGCGCTCCGGCACATCCCCACATAAACCCGCATTTTCTGCGGGTTTATGCCGCAATTTCCCCAATTGCCTTACCCGGCCTGTAAATCACTCTGCGCTCGCCATTCTGGAATTTAATCTCGCGCACGTAGACATCTTCCATGTCAATTCCGAATGCAGGCGCGATCTTTCCCATGCCGCCGCCCGTCATTCCACCGATTTGCACGGGTGCTTGGAACCCAAGCTGATCCGCCAGATGGTCTGCTGAGATACCGTTGGGATTGTCGCGTAGAATCTTGACAAACTGTTTTGCCTTTGGAGTGAGTGCTTTCTTGAATCCGATATAGTCAGGGATAAAGCTATCAGGATTTAGCGAAGCGCCCTTTCGCTGCTCTGGTGCATTTGTTTCGCTGCGAGCGTGACCATTCATACCGATCAACTCTTTGACCTGGTCGAACGTAAGATCACTGACCTCAAACGTTTGACCATTTCGACTTACCGTAACTTTGTGCATATTCACCTTCCAAGGCTACATACTGGCTTATGCGCCGCATTTTTGCAAGCAAATTATTTCAAATGCAGGCAACGCATCGGGCGAAATAAAAACGTAAGTCGCTTAAAACACAGTAGATATAGTTCCTGACAAATAGCAATAGGTCGTGTAATGATGAGAGTTGTTTGGGGAGGAATGGCACCTATCTTCACGGCGGGTGGCCTGTCCCTTGCGCCATTGTGAATTCTCGGGTGCCCGGTGGCACGGCCTTTGTAGTTGGAGTTAGGGTGGGACGGGTGGCCCAGCCTTTGAAGTAGAGCTTCGGGTGCCGCGTCCTTCGCATTTTGAAGGGCGGGGTTTCTTCCTATGTCTCTGCCGGAGTGCCAAGTTTAAGCAAAAGCCCGGCCCTTGAAGAGCGCCAAGGACGAGGCGCCCCTAGTTCAAAAGCTTAACCAAGAGCAAACGGACTGGTGCTCTACCAAGAAGTGAAAATGACACAATCACATGGAAAGACAAAGGCCGGGCCACCCGCCCAAGAAGACTTTCTACCTAATTCAAAGCGCGGCAGTGTGCGGCCTGCTCTCCAGACCGGTGATAGAATCGCGCACGGGCAGGGACGAGATTAAGAACCCCCGCTTATCCACGCCGGACGGAAAAGGGAAAAAAGCAATGTCGAGCACAGCAGAAGCTGGAGAAACCCTCAATCCTAAGACGCAGATGACTCACACAGAAATGAAGCGGTTCGTGCGGGACCACTTCGAGGAATTTATCAATCGCAAAAACCTCGATATTGCAGACGTTAATTTCGCGCCCGAGTTTGTTGAGCACGGCACGGACCTTCCTCCCGGCTGTCCTCCGGGGCGTGCCGGTACCAAGCAGTATGTGGCAGGGTCGTTCAAGAAATTTCCCGACCTTCACGTTGAGATTCTCGACATGATTGCCGAGGACGACAGGGTAGTGGTCCACAATCATTGGACCGGAACGGAAGCGGCATCTGGCGTGAAGTACGAATTGTCAGGCATCGTCATTTGGCGTATTGCGCACCGGAAGTTTATCGAGCGCTGGGCCTATCTCAGCTCGCCGCGCCCAGCCAGATGAAGACAAAATGTTACCGGGATGTGGCCCGAAGCCATTCGAGGCAAAAAGCCTAACGGCCCGTTTGTGGATAACATGCTTAACGTGGTATACGTATCGGAATGAAAATTCGGAAGCCCACATCATTCAGGAAAGACGCACGGCGGAAGCACCATCACTGGCAGGTGACCTTGTTTTACAATGACGGTGAGCGGTTTGCTCGCACGTACGTGGATCATGAGAAGGCCGCTGGATTTGCAGAGCGGCAGAAGAAATCCCCTGTCGTGAAAATGGCCCGCGTCATTCAAGTCAGCTAGTCCTGCACTACCTGCGGTCTATCTGTGTGCAAAATCGAACGGTATTCGGCAGAGCAATGGGCCAATCTGGCTAAGTGAAAAAGGAAGAACTCACCCGCGAACAAATATCCTCCGTCCCCTGTCCTACATGCGGTGTAGCTGTCGGGAAGAATTGTATGCTGTATTCAGGTGGCTTGCGTTCAGTCCCTCACCCAGTCCGGAAGCTTTCCGCTATTGTGGCGATTGAAAGGAAGTTAGGGCGGGTGGCCCAACCTTTGAAGTAGAACTTCGGGTGCCCGGTCCTTCGCATTTTGAAGGGCGGGGTTTCTTCCTATGTCTCTGCCGGCGTGCCAAGCTTAAGCAAAGGCCCCACCCTTGAAGAGCGCCAAGGACGGGGCACAAGTTCAAAAGCTTAACCCAGAGCAAACGGACTGGTGCTCTACCAAGAAGTGAAAATCACACAATCACATGGAAATGAGTTCCGGATTTGCCGGAGGCCGTGTGCACCCCGGGTCTGAATTGCGGGAAGGACCGAAGAATGAGAATATTCAGGCCAGATCGGATGCCATCCGGGCAATTCCGGGCGATGCGATCATTCGTCCAAAAAATTGGGTAGGGGGAAAAGATGAGGATCGGTCTCGCATACGCCGCCGCATTGCAACTGCTGGTTTTGCCGGGCTTGGCTACGGCTCAAGATCGGCCACCGGCCGAAAAACCACCGGTATTGGCTTTCGCCGGGAGTATCCCTCTCGGGAAGGTCGACGGGCGGTTGGATCACCTGAGCGCCGATCTGAAAGGCCAGCGCCTGTTCTCGGCCGCGTACGACAATCACACTCTGGAGGTCATCGATCTCAAGGCCGGCAAGGTGGTGAAGGAACTTGATCTCAACGAACCGCAGAATTCGTCCTATTTCCCTTCCATCAACCGTCTGTTTGTTTCCTCCAGCGGCGATGGGACGGTGAAGATTTTTGACGCCACGACCTTCGCGCTTGTGAATACGGTGCAACTATCCTCGGACGCCGACAATATGCGTTTCGACGCGCGCCGCAATCACGTGCTTGTCGACTATGGCGGAGAGAAATTCCTCTACGGCAAAGTTCAGGGCCGGGAAGGCGAGAAGGACGGGGCGGTGGCAGTGCTGGACCTGGACGGCAAGAACCTCGCCCATATCCCGACTGGCGGGCACCCTGAGGCACTCCAACTCGAAGAGACCGGACACCGGATCTTTATCAATTCTCCGGACAACCACTATATCGTCGTCGCCGATCTTGACACCAACAAGGTGCTGGCTCACTGGACTAACCCGAAGTGCGAGAATTATCCGATGGCGCTCGACGAAGCTCACCATCGGGTATTCGTGTTCTGCCGCGGCGCCAGCGTCGTGTCTGTCGTAGATACCGAGACCGGCATGCAGGTAACGTCCATCGCAGTCACGCCGCTATCCACCTCGGACGACATGTTCTTCGATCCCACCAAGAACCGGCTCTATATCCTTTCCAGGATCCTGATCGACAAGGATGTTCGTGTTGGGGGTCCCGGCATCGTTGACGTGATCCATGAGCAGGATCCTAACCACTACGAGAAGATCGCAACCTACACGACGGGCTTCGGCGCGCAGACCGGGCTTTTCGTGCCCGAGTGGCAAAAGCTGTTCGTGGCCGCGCGCCGCCAGCCGACCGGGCAGAGCGCCGAAATCCTCATCTACGACGCGAAGTAGCTTAGACTCAACGACGGCCGCGTCGGCATTCAAGACGGGTGGCCCGGGGTTCGATAGTAACGAATTTCGGGTACCCACACTCGGGTTATGAGCGTGCGGATTTTCAGCTTTCCCGCCCCCTGAGCAACACACCGCCGCTTTTCATTTCCGCGCGTGCAGCGTTATTCGGATCCCATGCCTGGGACGAAGCGTGACGAGCAGCTCGGTTCTACGGAAGACCACTCGACGACCAAAGGCAACTACAAAACCGACCTGACACTAACCGGCCTTCTCATGGAAGGACTTGGGAAACGCTCGACCGGTTGCTCTGAGTGCAACGTCCAGAAGATGGGCCGAGGCAAAAGAAGGTTCCCCACTCTTCGCGAGAACACGCGAAGAGTGGGGAATACGTGCCGAAAGAAACGTCAAGCTAAGCGATTTGGAAATTACCTGTTGATCTGAATCGCCGTGGCAGGCAGCCCGACGCCCTTGTCGCTGTAAGTCCCTGCAGGAACTCCAGGAAGTTCCAGTGCCGACTCGAAATCCCACTTGTAGCCGTGCTGATCAAGCGTCAGGGCCATCACGCCCCAGTAGTCCCCGGTTGCCGCCTCGAGATTCTCTGCGTTGAATTTCGCGTTGCCGGTAGGATCTGCGGGAGATGTGCGGTACTGTGACGACCGGATCGAGTGTCTCGCCGCCGGTGCCCACGATGAATTCCCGTATGCCCCGCTTCGGATCGTAGATTCCCGGAGGGGTCAAGGGGGCGGTAGCGGGCATAGAGGTGGTCGTGTCCGTTCAGCACCAAGTCGGCGTTGTGCTCGTAGAGCAGTTGCCAAAAGGCCTGAGCGGTCATGCCCTCTTGGCTGATGCTGTTGGCAGCGCTGAACGTGGGCTGATGCCAGTAGGCGAGTGTGCACGCGGAATGATTCTCCTCGAGATCCTTTTTCAGCCATTCGAGTTCGGAGGCAAACCAGGTGCCCGTGGCCGAACAGCCGTCCGGCCGGCGCGTGTCCGGCTGCGTCTAGCACTCTATATTGAGCGAAATAAGGTGCCACGAGCCCAGATTGTAGGAGTACCAGCCATCTCCGACTCCGGTTCCGTTCAGGCCTCGTTCGCCCGCCAACTCGAAGTGCCCCGCCTGTCCATCCGCCCGCGGCATGGGTTGGGGGAGAGGTCCGCAGTGGCGGGTTGCTGCCGCGCCGTTACAACTGGCAGTTGGCACGGGGCACGGGTCCGGGATCGTAGTCGTCAGAGGTTACCCAGATTACCGTCATTGGTATCGATCTGGAAGCCGTTGTAGTAGGAGAAGTAGCCGTAGCCGGCAACGCCGGTCTCGCCATGCTCGTCATAAAACTCGTGGTTGCCGGGCGAGGGCCGGTGGAGAAATTTAAAAGCGCCATACGTCAAATCGAACGATCCCTCAAAGTCCGAATATCGGCCTACCTGGTATTGCAGATCTCCGAGGAGCGCGACGGCGTCAGGTTTCATAGCCTCAATCTGATTCGCAGTGGCCTCCTGGGATTGCCACAGAGAGGTGCTGGTGTAGGGGGGAGGTGCCCTTGTTTGGGTGGGGTCGGTGCAGACTTCATTCGCAGCCTCACCTGGTCACCTCCGCGCCTGGCTGGCAGGCGATGTCGCCAACCACCGCAAGCACGGGCGATTTACCCGTCGTTGCGTAAGGCCAATTATCGTCGTGGTGTCGATCGTCCTTGTCGTTGTGATCCTGTGCCTTTGCCCCAGCTGCAAATGCCAACACCGAGGCGGCCGCTCCCATGAGCACTGCCGCTCGGAACCTTCCTTGGATCGTCTTCATGCGGTTCCTCCCGTTCGAACTTGTGGTTGAATGGTTGCGAAACCCACGTCTTATAATCTTTCAATATTTCGCGTGTGTGACCATCGTGTGAAAAAACTGAAACCAACATTGGGGAGGCCGGCTAGCCAATAAGCCACTGGCCAAGGGCATGTCCTTGGCGCCGAGAGGACAGAGAGACTTGACGTAAACGAGGCCTTCGTCGCTCCATGACACCTCTGGTTTAAACTACGCCGCTGAACACACAACCATTTGCTTCGCAGAATCGCCACCCCGCCGGTTTGCACGCGATGCCGTGCTCAGGCGTAGCGAAACAGCGCCATGAAACCAAAGTCCATGTGCTGCTGGATATGGCAGTGAAACAGCGTGAGGCCCGGCTGGTCGGCGACCAGATCCACGGCGGCGCGTCCAAATGCGGGAACGATCACCGTATCCTTCTTGATGCCGGCAGTGGGCTTGCCGTTGAGCTCGACAAGCTCGAACAGGTGCCGGTGCATGTGCAGGGGGTGAGAATCGTCACTGCGATTGTGAAACACCAGCCGGTAGCGGCCTCCCTGCCGGAACACGAATTCCCGTTCATGCGGATATTCCTTGCCGTTGACGAGCCAGTGATTGATCCCGTGGGGCCCGCCCGGCACTTTTTCAAAGACCATGTCGATGGTCTGGTCTGGCGCGGGATGCGGCGCGGGCTTGCCAAAGATCGTGTAGTCCCAGCGCGCCTTCGGAGGCGGAAGCCATTGCGGGCGCGGCTGTGCCTGATTGGCGTACTCCACCACGATGCCCATGCCGGATTGCCGCGCGGCATCGCGCAGCTCACCTAAAATCCAAACGCCCGGCTGATTCATCTCCACGATCGCATCCACGCGCTCACCGGGGGCGATCTCAATCACATCGACCGGCTGAGGCGCGGGCACGGGATTGCCGTCGAGAGCGATCACCTGAAAATTGTGGCCGAATAAACCCATGCGATGAATTTGCGAAGCGCTGGCGTTGAGCAGGTGCATCAGGATGCGCTGCCCCGACTGCACGCGGAGGGGCTCCCCCGCGCCGAGCATTTTGTCGTTGATTGAGTAAAGAGGAGCGCCGACTTCGAGCCCGTTGGGACGCGGGTCTGGAGTGGCGGGTTTTTCGGGCATCGGATCGTTGGGATCCGCCGCTACCTCGTCCTGATCCATCGTAGTCAGATAAGGCTCCCATTCACGCAGCGCCAGAAAGACCTCTTGATCGTAGAGCCCAGGGTCATTCGCGGAATCGATCATGAGAAAACCGAACTGGCCGGTGTAGGCGCCGCGATGCAGATCCATCATGGCCGCGGTGTGCGAGTGGTACCATCGCGAACCCGCCGGCTTGGCCACGAATTGATAGCGCCGGCGGCCGTGCGGCGGGACCGGGGGCGTGCCTTCTTCCTCCGCCCCATCCACTTCCGAGGGAACGAACAAGCCATGCCAGTGCACGTATTCCGGAACGTCCGTGTCGTTCACAACCTCGACGGTGACGCGCTGGCCCTCGCGCACCCGCAGGAGGGGACCGGGGACCTTGTTGCTGTAGCCGATCGTGCTGATTACAACCTGCGGGGCCAGCTCGACCATCATGGGCGCGATTCGCAGGGTGAAATCCGCCGCGCCCTTAATGGCATCCCTGGCATCCCGTCCCGACGTCGCCATCATCGGGGGCTGTAGAGGCGCCGGAACTTGCCCGGGCGCAACCGACTCCGCCAAGGCGGGCCGTAGCTGGCCTGCCGCCGCACCAATCACGGTGGCGCATCCAAGTCGCACAAAATCCCTTCGGTTCATTTGATCTTCATCCCGCTTGCAAATGTCAGCGCTAAGCGACCGCACTCTGAGCGCTGTCGCTGCGAAAATCGCCCGGGGCGTTTTGCTTCGATTCTTCCCCGTTAGAGTTGTCGCTGAATGGTCGGCAGAAACGGACAGGTTAACCGCTTCAACGTTTCCCCTATATATCTAACGTGTGACAACACTGTGAATACCATCCCAGCAGGGCGGGTGGCCCAGCTTTTGAAGTAGAACTTCGGGTGCCGCGTCCTTCGATTTTGAAGGCCGGGGTTTCTTCCTATGTCCCTGCCGGCGTGCCAAGTTTAAGCAAATGCCCCGCCCTTGAAGAGCGCCAAGGACGAGGCGCCCCAAGTTCAAAAACTTAACCCAGAGCAAACTTACTGGAGCCCTACCGAGAAGTGAAAATGACACAATCACATGGAATGACACAGGCCGGGCCACGCCCGCTCGTCGGACCCTCAATAATTTTTTCGGCCAATTGTTGCGACGATGTCTGCGCTCGACGAACCGAGGAGATACCTTTGAAAAAGGCGGTGACACTCTGTAGAATCGGGTCGCAGTTCATCGAAACCGTCACATTATTGGATACTCGCTTTCCCAGGACACGGTGGTGTCGCCGGTGGGTGAGATAGAGATGCGGCTGCGATAGCTCGGAGCGCCTGCAGAGGAAATTGCGCTCCTGAAGTCTGATTTCGATTCCTGCCGCGGAAGGTGCTAATTAAGTGCGCTCATCGGGGACCAGTCCCCGACGGCGAATGGAGGAGGAGCGATGCGCAAGATCATTCTTGGCGTTTGCATTCTGGCGATCACGGTTCTCACCGGCGTCCGCCCGCTGTCCGCGCAGGATGCGGTTTCCGAATTGAAAAAGCTGGACGAGCAACGAATGAAATCGATCGACGACGGGGACATCGCCGCGGTCGGAGCGCTGCTTGCGGACGATTACGTTCACGTGCACAACACCGGCGAAGTGAACAACAAAGCGCAGTATCTTGCTTTTCTGCAGACACACCCGCGGAAGAGTTCGCGCGCTCCGGACGCGAATGTGATCACCCATGTATACGGTAACGTCGCCGTGATGGTGGGACCCCAGATCAACAATGCGGACACGGACCATCCGACTGCGTTTACCTTGACTCTGGTCTGGCGCAAGATGGGCGGAACTTGGAAGCAGGTCGCGGCTCAGTACACGTCCCTGCCGGCGCCTAAGAAATAGAAGCTGCCGGCCGCCCGGATTTCGGATTGCGCCCAAAAAACCCTTACGGTGGGCCCGGGGTTAAGCAGTAACGAATTCCGGGCGCCCCGCGCTCGACTTGTGAGCTTTGGAATTTTCAGCGTTCCCGCCCACCGAGCGATCAAAATAAACGGAGAGTCCGGCTCCAAGAACTGAAAAAAAGAATCGAACCTGGGAAGAGATTTCCGATGCCAGAACTGTAGGAAACGAATAGAAAACACCTGACTTCCATTCGGAACCAATGACTCCACAATAAGTTAGCCGGGCGCAAGAAATGGCACTCCAGATGCTCAAGCATGCCTGTGGAGGCTTGATGCCATGGGCGAAAAAATATCAAGTCGCTGTAGCCATTGCGATTCGGCATTGCGCACGGAGAAGGAAAAATTGATGGGCATTTGCCAGGATTGTCGAAGCTACGGATTGCTCCACGGCACCTGGCCCGACGTCAAATTGGCGGTTGCCACTCACGCAAATAGTCGTTAACAGCTTTCCCGCCCCCTGAACAACACACCGCCACTTCTCATTTCCGCGCGTGCAGCGTCATCCGAATCCCATGCCTGGGACGGAGCGTGACCAGCGGCTCCACTTCCACGGGATGCCCGGGCACCAATCGAAAGCGAAAACGCTGCGCGAGCGTGCCGATCACAATTCCAGCTTCCAGCAGAGCGAATCCCTGCCCGATGCAGCGCCGCGGCCCGGCCCCGAACGGATAGTAAGCGCCCGCGGGCAGACGGCTCGCGAGGCCGTCAAGCCATCGTTCGGGACGAAACGTATCCGGATCGTCGAAGTAGCGCGGGTCGCGATGAGCCACCCACTGCGAAAATAGGATCGTCGTTCCCGGAAGAAATTCGTATCCGCCGATCTGGCACGGCTCGATCACTTCGCGCGCCGTGACGTACGCCGGCGGGTAGAGCCGCAGAATTTCGCTCATCACGGCTTGCAGATACGGCAGCCGCCCAAAGTCTGCGGCTTCCGGCGGACGCCCGTCCAGCACGCCGTCCAGCTCTTCCTGCAGCCGCGCTTCCGACTGCGGATTCTCGCTCAGCGCGTACCACGTCCACGCCAGCATTTGCGCGGTTGTTTCGTGGCCCGCGATGAAGAGCGTCATGGCCTCGTCGTGAAGCTGCTTCTGCGTCATCTGGCTGCCGTCTTCGTCCATCGCGCCCATCAGCAGGGAGAGCAGATCCTCGCGGCGATTGGAATTCTTCTCCGACTTCCGCTCGTCAATCATTCGATAGACGAGCGAATCCATGAACGCAAGGTCGCGAGTCGCGCGCCGGTTTTTCGGCGTGGGCCAACTCTCCGGAATCCGGATCGGAAACCGCTGCCGGGAGAGCGAATAGCGCATCAGAAAAGTCATCGCCCGGCCCACCTGTTGCGCCTCGCCGGGAAGCGCCGTGCTGAACAGCGTGCGGACCGCGTTGTCGAGCGTAAGCGCCGTCATTTCCTGCGCGAGGTCGCGCACTTCGCCGTCGCGCCAGCCGCTGATGTGCGCTTGCGCGATTTCGCGCATCGTCGCGCCGTATTCATTGATGCGGCTGCGATGAAATGCCGGCTGCGCGAGCCGCCGCTGCCTCCTCCAGAAATCGCCCTCGCTGGTCAGCAATCCCTGTCCGAGCATGCGCTCGGTGATTCTCCGGGTGAGTTCGCTTTTGTGAAATTTGTCTTGCTGGATCACCAATACTTGCTCGACGAAGTCGGGATGGTTCAGCAGGATGCGCTCCTGCATCAGGACGTGGAAGAGAACAATATGGCCGTACTCCCGCGCGAAGGTCCGCAGCACGTTCAGCGGATCGCGCCGAATCTTCAGCGCCATACCGACAATGGGCCATCCCTTCGGCCCGGGAGGTCTTCGGCTACCTCTGATTGGCATGCTCTCGCGCTCCCGTTCTTGCGGTAACCAATTAAAATCCCTGTTCAGAGAAAAAACTTCATGCCAGGTCTGGAGGCGAAAAATATGGCAATGGATCTCTCACACGCTCTCGAAATCTGATATCGGAAAAGGTCTTTCCCGGACCGCTCACATTATACGGAGGAGAGCGAGCGGATATCCATCATGGCCCGTAGACAGTCACGGACTCCAATCAAGGCTGAAGCCGCGACCCACAATGCCTATATATGAGGTGGCTTCGAGGGAATTTTCAGGGGCTTGGCCGTCTGAGCCTCGCGATCCCCGCCGGGTTCTGCTCCGTGCCAAGTTCGTTGTGTCCAGCACGGGAGGAGCGTACGATGTGCGAGCCAGAGATCTAAATCGGAAATTCCGATTTGACGGATCTCCTTGCATGAAGGAGCGCACAAACATGGGTTCAACATTGAAGGTGAGCAGGAGAGCTTTAATGAAGTGTGGACTGGCCTCGGCAACGCTCCCTGTGGTTTCGGAGCTATTCGTTTCGCCTGAGGGCGCGCGGGCGCAGGCGAACGCTGAAACTTCTTTTGCAGCCATCCCGGGACAGAAGGGCGTACAGGATGTCTTCGGGGCTTATGACGTGGACCCGAATTGGCCGCAACCCTTGTCATCGTTGCCCGGGAACGAACAGTGGAACTGGGGATCGGGAGAAGGTGTTTTCGCCGAGAACCCGGACCGCGTCTTCATCCTCCAACGCGGCGAACTGCCAAACATCAAACGGCCGAAGGAAATTGACTTGCCCCAACTGGGGCCGAGCCTCGGGTTTCCCATCGGCCGCCTGCCCTGGCGCGACGCCACGTCGGCGAGTCCGCCAGGACCGCTGGATGGCCCAAACCATGGAACGGAAAATGTAGACTGGCGCTGGCAGCACTGCATCGTCGGAGTGAACGCCAAAGGGGAGATCAAAGAGACCTGGCCGGAGTGGGACAGCATGCTGCGCCGGCCTCATGCGATTTACATAAACCCTTACGACAAGGATAAGTATGTGTGGCTGGTGGACGACTACCGGCACGCCATCTTCAAGTTCACGCACGATATGAAAAAGTTGGTGCAGACGATCGGGACGCCCAACCAGATGGGCGCCGACGCCACGCACTTCTCTCGGCCCACTTACCTCGCCTGGCTGCCGGACAGCACGATGTTCGTAGCGGACGGATACGTCGGCACGCGCGTCGCCAAATTCGACAAGGACGGCAAGTTCCTGAGCGACTGGGGTATGAAGGGAACGCCCCCCAACGAGACGCGTCCAGGCTATTTGAATGGCGTGCACGGAGTGGCCGTCGACGTTCCAAGCGGTCGAGTTTTCGTCAACGACCGCTACAACCACCGCGTCCAGGTATTCGACACCAACGGAAAATTCGTGAACATGTGGAAAGTGGGCGATCCACCGTCCGACGTGCATTGCCTGCATCTGTCCGCAGCCGACAGGCACCTCTGGCTCTTCGATCGCGGCACGAACAAAATGATCAAATACGATCTGGAGGGCAACTTCCTTTACTCCTGGGGTACCTTCGGCGACTTCCCTGGCGGATTCTGGGGCGTGCATGGAATGCACGTGGACCAGGAAGGCAATCTGTACGTTGCCGAAGTGGACAATGGACGAGCGCAAAAATACATTCCCAGGAAAGGAGCAAACCCAGCCATGCTGATCGGCCCAGGGGTCAAGCCTGTGTAGTCGTAAGGCGCAATTGCTATGCAGAGTGAGTTTTGTGCAGCCACGTAGGGTCCCGAGATCACTTCGGGACCCCGGGCTGGGAGGGTTCCGGCGCCGACTGATACCAATCACCTCAATCCAAGCCGCGTAGGTACACGGCCAGATTTCGACAAGGTCTGCCAACTCAACCGGTCAATGCAACACCGTCCGCCATAAGCCTTTTCTCCAAGGGTGGTATTTGTGACGTAAGTGAGAAGGTTCAAGTTTTCTGCGAGCGAGAGCGCCGACCTCGGGCGGCGTTGGAAAGCGCGTACGAAGAACGAATCCAATTCCACATGTCCAAAATTCTTGACCCCATGCAGCGCACGGTGTAAAGGTCTCCCCTGCTGGAATGCAATTCCGTAGTATTGAGGCAATATGAAAAAGTTTCTGTTCATTGCGGCGTGCTTTCTTTCTGCAGGACTGGGCCTCGGCTCGTTGCAATCCCAGACGCCAGCCCAGACGCCGACCGGAATTCTCAAGATGGATCCGGCGATGGATGAGTTGATCGACGCGAATGCTCAGGTGGAACCAGTCATTCAGGATTTTTTCTATTTTACCGAGGGGATTGTCTGGGTGCCGCAGGGGAAGGACAGTGGATATTGGCTATTCGCCGAGATGGCCGCGAACAAAATCTTGAAGCTGACAATGGATGGCAAGCTTTCCTTGTATCTGGATAACTGCGGCTATACCGGATGGGACACCTGGAGGCACGGATTTATTCAGACCAATGGGAAACCGCCGACAGATCCCGATTTCAAAAGATTTAACTTGCCCGGGTGCAACGGCCTGGCACGCGACAACGAGGGACGATTGGTCGTAGCCACCTGGGGCGGAAGGAGCCTTGACCGGATCGAAAAGAACGGCAAACGTGTCCAACTGACCGATCGCGTGGATGGCAAGAAATTCAACAGCACGAACGATGTCGTTGTGAAGAAAGATGGCGCGATCTATTTCACCGACGGACCCAATTGCGGCGGCTTGCGCCTGCAATGCAAGGATCCTGACGTGGGCATTGATTACCCCGGCCTTTTCCTGTGGAAGAACGGCAAGACCACAGCGATTGCCAAGAATGTCGAAGGGGCGAACGGGCTCGCACTTTCTCCCGACGAAAAGTATCTCTACGCCAATGGCGCACGTCTCGTCAGAAAGTATAAGGTGCTGCCCGACGATACTGTGGACGTCCCCAACATGGAAGTGATTATGGACAAGACGAAGGACCCGCTTCCGGGGATCACCGATGGAATGAAGGTCGACGCCCGGGGAAATATCTGGGAATCGTGCTGCGGCGGAATTGTGGTGCTTACGCCCGAGGGTAAACAGCTTGGAATGGTCTACACACCTGAATCTGTCGCCAATCTCAATTTCGGCGATCCCGATTACAAATCCCTCTACATCGTGGCGCGTACCAGTATTTATAAGATTCGGACGAAGGTTCCCGGCATCCCTGGAAGGTAGCATTTCTTTCGTCGGCGGATGAGGTCTTTGGAAAGTCCAACCATTGATCTCGACCCTCTCGGCGCACGCGGCCGGCCCTGCCGCAGGCGTCAGGCGGCGCTTCAGAAGAGGTCCCAGTACGACGAGCACATATGAAACGAGTCGAAGTCGGAGCCGGACTCGACCATAGGCATCGGCGGCACGAAGGACTGGCGCTCGTCGATCACGGAATTGTACCGCTCCCAATGCGGTTGCCCCTCCGAATTGGGGTTACCCTGCTTCGCGAAGTGCGTCCAGTAACTGATCATGGCCTGCAGAGGACGGCGCGACCCCAATCGAGAGGAGCTGCCAACTAACGAGGAGCTGTCAACCAACTTGGAAGGGAAACGGCTGATTGAGTGTGGACCAGGAACGGATCAGCACCCATTCGTGTAATCGGACGTGAGGCACTTACATATCAATATTGGGTCCGAAATCTTTCGATCCGTCGGCCGTCTCGCCTGCCTTAACGAGTAGGTCGTGAAATTCAACTCTTCCACTGCTGTCTCGAGTGGTGCGACCGTTGCCTCTCCCCAAGAAATTCCTTTTCTCTTTCAATGACCCTACCGTGTGCGCAGATTGCACAATCAGCGTGTATTGGCCCGAAGGAACATCCAGCAATTCAAAATTTCCATTCTCGTCCGCGACCGAATACTTGATTGCAGTGTATTGTTCCGGGGTTCCGCCAGTTCCCAGCGTGGTGCTGGTAGCAACAAAATTTTGGTTGGGTGGGATTTCAACATGACCTTTAACAAGCCATACTTTGCTCCCTGTGTCGGGCTTGTTCCCAGTATGAAAGTCGAAGAAATATGTGAGAGTACCTTTAATGCGCCCGGTTTCAGATGACTGTGGGGTCATAAGTGGAGGTTGTGACGACGGTGACGGTGCGGTCACAGCTGGAAGCTGTGACGAGGGTGGCTGCTGGGTCACAGGTGGAAACTTTGGCAACGTAAGCGAAATCTGCCCGTCGCCGTAGCCTACTGTCCCTCGAAGGCTTTGCGCCAGATCCTCGATGGCCACAAAGTGCTTCCCATCTATTTCCAGCACATTCCCTTTAATGGGTTGGCCGTTGACTAGGACCGATATTGAAGACTGAGGAGCCGCAGCGTTTTTGTCTTGTGCCGCTACTGAAAGAGTCAGTAGAGCCAGCGCGAAAGCGAAACAGGTAAGTCTCATCGTAGATGCTCCTATTTTTGCCGGTGCAACAGCCGCGAGAGCTTCGCTGATAGATTGCGTCGACGCTGCCAAGTCCCGACAAGTCGTCATATCAGAACTTGGGTGTTTGGCCCCCGCACTAGCTTCGGACCCCATGAACCGTTTAGTCCGAGGCGCTTCTACGAGAATAAGGCCATAAGGATTGCGATCAGAATACTAATTCCAATCCCCCAAAGAATTGGCATCCACCAAGCGACGCCAGATACCTTAGACTGAGCCACCATGACGAGAAGGTAGTGATCGCCTTCACGAAGTGTTCTGATGGCATTTTCCCAATTTCGCGTTCGTTCAGGATCTTCTTTCTTCAATCGCGCATAAGTGTGATGAAGAAGTCGTGAAATCAAAGCCTCGTATTCCCTGGTTTCATGTTGCGCTTCAAACTCTTCATTCAACTCGATGGGGTTATCGCACGAGGCGGCGTCGCTCTCCGTAAAGTACATCATTCTCTTCTCAATATCATCTAAAGGTACGCCATCCAGTCCCGCTTGCTCGACGGTCTGCTCTACGAGAAAGCCTTTTGCCTGCCTTGTATTCAAACTACCTCGCGGCAACGCAGGATTTCTCTGAATCATACGCCTGAAGCGTAACTATTCTAGGATTCAAAAGCCACATCCTGATGAGTCGCGCCAACTCAATGGGCAGATGGTGTTGCATCGACCGGTTGAGCTAGCACTTCATATCGGAACCTGGCCCACTCCTTCCCGATCCGACAGACCGTTGGCACGTCCGCGCACAATGCGGTAGACTTTCCGCAGGAGTTCTTGGCATGTCCATTCGCCCGGTGAAACGTCTCATCCGATCGAAACCGACGCGCGACGGCGCGGGCGTGCATTTGCGGCGCGCATTCGGGTTCGGCAACACTTCCGATTTCGATCCGTTTCTGCTGCTGGACGATTTTCGCAATGACGTTCCGGAAGATTATGTGGCGGGATTTCCCTGGCATCCGCACCGCGGCATCGAGACCATCACCTACGTCCTCGCCGGAACCGTCGAGCACGGCGACAGCATGGGCAACCGCGGCTCCATCGCCTCGGGCGACGTTCAGTGGATGACCGCGGGAAGCGGGATCATTCATCAGGAAATGCCGAAGGGCGATCACGCTGGGCGCATGCACGGTTTCCAGTTGTGGGCCAATCTTCCGGGCTCGCTCAAGATGACGCCGCCGCGCTATCAGGAAGTGAAAGCCGCGGAAATTCCGGTGATCACGGACGACGATGGCACGCACGTTCGCCTGGTCTGCGGAAAATTCTGGGGAAAGACCGGCCCGGTCGACGGCATCGCCGCCGACCCCATTTACATTGATGTTTCGGTGCCTCCCGGCCAAAGAAAAACTCTGCCCATCGAGACGACGCGCCATGCGTTCGCGTACGTGTTTGCGGGCTCGGCAAAATTCTGCAACGCCTCCGATCCTCTTTCGGTGCCGACCGAGCCGGTCGGCTGGGCGGACACTGCGCCGCCTTCGGCCGCGGAAAACCGCTCGCTGGTGCTCTTCGATCAAGGCGACGAGGTTATGGTGCAGGCCGGCGAGGAAGGCGTCCGATTCCTCCTCGTCTCCGGAAAGCCGCTCGAAGAGCCCGTGGCCTGGTACGGCCCAATCGTAATGAACACACAAGCACAGCTCCAGAAAGCGTACCAGGAGCTGCAAGAAGGCACGTTCCTGAAAAAGTAAAACACGTTTTAGCTTTCAGAGCCCGCGCGGCAATTGCAAATCCTTGACTGCAAGTCTTTGTAGGGCACGGCTTCAAGCCGTGCCGTAAAGCGCGCTGCATCGACTCGGCTTTAGCCGCTGGCCTGTTTGAGATCGAGTTGACACGCTGGCTCTTCAGCTTGTTGGGTTGTTGCCATTGCTGAGAGAATCAAAACCAACAGGCTGAAGCCTGTTCTACTTGAACCATGAACCAAACCGGATTGCCCGGCAATTCCGTGAGCCTCGAGCACTGGGCGCGGTGGGACTGGGCCGCGGCTGTCTTCCTCTTTCTCGGCACGTTCGCGGTCGTCGTCTGGCAGAACTCCCGGCTCGCGGTTCTCTGGGACCTCAGCTACGTTCTGGAAAACTCCTACCGGATTTCCCTCGGCGATTTTCCCTATCGCGATTTTCCTTTTCCGTACGCTCCCGCAACATTTCTGATTCAGTCACTCCTGATCAAGCTCACCGGCCGAGTCTTTTTTCACCACGTGTTGTACTGCGCAATTGTTGGCGGCCTGGGGACAGTTCTGACGTGGCGGATTCTGGTCCATGTTCTGCGCGCGGTTATCCCAACGTTCCGTCCAGTCGCGTTTCTCCTCGCCGCGCCGCTCATGATGCTGGGGATCTACTGCGTCTTTCCGCATCCTTTCTACGATCCTGACTGCACTTTCGTCATTCTGTGCTGCGTCCTTCTGCTCCTGCAACTGGAACGCAAGCGTTTTCCGCCACTGCGCGCATTTTTCACAGGAATCGTTTTGGTCATACCGCTGTTCGTAAAACAGAATACCGGGCTCGCGTTTCTGGCAACCGCGGCGATGGCCGCCGCCATTCTGATCGCGCGCGATGCGTGGCGCGGGCAACGCGACTCCCGATGCGTTTGGTTCCTCGGCGGCATGGGCGCGGGGCTTGGCGCGGCGCTGCTTCTCATCCACTTCACCGCGGGCATAAATAATTACTGGCACTGGACATTCCAATTCGCCGCATCGCGCCGTTTGCCTCAGATCTCGGAAATGTTTGCTCCCTACGAAAATCCATTGCTGCTCTTGTGGTTCGGCGCGTTCGCGGCCGGTGTATTTTTGTTGCGTTACAAAGGGCGCGGCAGCCGAATACTTTCCTTATTGTCCGTCTCCTTGATGGCGGCACCGTTCGCGTGGGTGTCTCTATACTTGTTCGTGGAGGATGATCCCGCAGAGCGAGCAGAGCGGCTGCTCGCCTTGTGGCCCGTCGTCCTGATTGTTTCTCTACTTTTCGCTCTGTGGGAAGTCAGGCGAGGCTTAACTATCGCACGGCTCATGCCATTTATTTTGATTGGGGCCGTGCAAGGCGCATTCCTGTCTCAGCAGCTCTGGGGCTCGACATATGCTATTTGGCCTTTGCTGGCGATTTTGCTCGCGGGAGTTTTGGCGGAATTGTTCAGGATCGCGGGAGAAACTTCCACGCGGGAGATCGAACTGCTGGCAGGCATAGCGGCGCTCTCCATGCTGGTCTCAGGCGGATTCTACGTCGCGAGTCACGAGCGGCTGAACTACGCCGATGTCTCCACGGGCGAGATGGCCCGATCGACCTTGCCTGCGCACGCGGGGCTATCGATGCGTGGACACTGGATTCCGCAATTCGACGAACTCGTTCGTTTCACGGACCGCGAGATTCCCAAGGATCAGGGGCTGCTGATGATTCCCGGGGAAGATCTCTTCTATTACACGACGGGCAGGCGGCCTCGGTTTCCAGTGCTGATGTTCGATCATACGGTCAATCCATACAGTCCGGAAGAAATTCTCGAAATCAGCCGTAGCCGAAACATCTGCTGGTTGATCGTAAAAAAGAATCTGCAACGCAGCGATGAACCCGTGGAGGACAAGGCCCGCTTGTTGGAGCTATTGCGCGGTGATTTCGCGCCCGTTCAAAGTCTCGCCAACTATGACATTTTCCGGAGGAATGCGGACGGCGCTTGCGCGAGCGCCGTATCTTCGCGGCCAACCGGAAATTGAAAGCCGCGCAGGGATCGCGCGAGAAGAGACCCGGCCGCTACGGACAATCGCAATAACGCAACGAAGCAAATCCCGGCTTGGAATCCTTCCTGTCCCTAGCCAGTGTGAGAACGAAAAAACGATCGTATTCGGTATGCGCGATGGGAGTGATTTCCGGAGCCCCGAGCGCACTCAGGATTTTTGGGAGCGTTGCGTCGTGCCAGACCACCAGAATGCTTTTCGCTTTGCTCGACCGGATCGCGGCGACCACGTCGTCCGGCCTAGCGATCGGGATTGCCACCGGCTTCAGATGCAGTTTTTCAGCCAGGGGAGCGGCGGTTTGCTGGGTACGCTGCAAGTCCGAAGTGAAGATTTGCTGAACCTGGGCGTCCTCGAGAGTTTTGGCAAGGCACTTTGCGCGCGCCCGTCCCGCATCGCTCAGAGGAGAATCAGTCTCCTCGGAAACTTTATCCGCATGGCGCACCAGATAAATTGTCCGTGCCTGCTGCGCCCGCACTTGCGACACGAACGTCACGGAGGCGAGAGCGCAAACGCACGCGACTTCCCAGCATATTCTCATGGATAATTTTCCTCACAAGGTTTTCATTCTTCGGAAAAGCTCATCGATACAAACTTCTCAAAGCGTCCGCTATTGTAATGCAACTCCAGCCGGAAAATTCCGGCGCAATCTGTCCTTGCAGCGAGCGCCGCACGCACTCAGCAATCAGGCTCGAGAAAAACTAGTTCATATTGTCATTCTGAGCGGAGCGAAGAATCTCTCTTTCTTTTCATGCGCGTGCATCGAAGAGAGATTCCTCGCTCCGCTCAGAATGAGAAAAAGAATGCGGGCCCTTTTTCCTCAGGCTGCCATCCGGCCCCGTGCAGCCTGGAGGATCATATCTTCGCCTTGTATTCGCCTGCCGACCGGTGGTATGCTTTCGCCCGCCCCCAACGGAGTTCAAAACTATCAGGAGGAAAACATGTCCATCGCTCAATCGCTCTTGCCTGAATTCGATCATGAGATGCAGAGCACGCGCAAGCTGCTCGAATGCGTGCCCGACGGAAAGTTCAGTTTCAAGCCGCATGAAAAATCGATGACCCTCGGCCATCTGGCCTCGCACGTGGCGCAGATCCCCGAATACGTCATCTCGACGATCCGCCTGGAACGGCTGGATTTCACCGGTTCGGAGAAGCCGTTTGAAGCCACCACGCGCAAGGAACTGCTCGACGCATTCGACTCGAAATCAGCCGAAGCGCGTTCAGCGCTCTCCGGCGCCACCGACGAGGATCTGGCGAAAATATGGACGCTCACGTTCAAGGGTCAGCAGATATTTTCCTTGCCTCGCGCCGCCGTGCTGCGCAGCATGTGCCTGAATCATCTGTACCACCACCGCGGACAGCTCGGCGTCTACTTGCGTATGAATAACGTGGCGATCCCTGGGATGTACGGTCCCTCGGCGGACGAAATGAACATGTTCAACGCGCAGAGCGCGTAAGATTTCAAGTAGCACAGCCACTCTTGGCTGTGTGGTTTTCCAGCACTTGGAAAATGCACACAGCCAAGAGTGGCTGTGCTACCAATTCGCAAATCCGCGCGACGCCGGTCTCGAAAAAGGAAGCTCTTGCAAGCAAACAGGACGGGGTGTATACGTCCACCTCAGGAGTCTCAGGTCAGGAGACCTTTCCGGCCCCCGGTGCCGGCGAAATTCCAAGGAATTTCCCCGCGCATTTCCTTTCAAAAATTTCACCGAATGAGGAGGTTTCAATGCCACTTTTCCTAAGCCAGGTCGCTTACAACGAAGAAGGCTGGCAAGCGCTCGTTTCAAATCCCCAAAACCGGCTGGAAGCGATCCGGCCGGTGGTCGATAAACTCGGCGGACGAATCGTCAACGCGTATTTCGCATTTGGCGATTACGACTTCGTCCTCATTTCGGAATTCCCGAACAACGTGACCGCCGCAGCGCTGGCCATCGCCGCCGCTGCCGGCGGTGCGGTCAAGTCAATCAAGACCACGCCGTTGATGGATGCGACGGAAGGTCTTGAGGCTATCCGCAAAGCCGCCAGTTCCGGCTATCGCGCTCCGTCCGGCGCTCGGCCCGCCAGCGCTTAGTTCAGGCTAGTCGCACTTCAAATTCAGCAGCGTGGCGAGGGCATCCCGCTCTCTCGCGGGATGCCCTGCCACCAGTAGGACACGCTTCAGCCTGTCGGTTTTGATTTTGCTTTGGAGCGGAAAAGCGACAGGCTGAAGCCTGTCCTACTCAAGCGCCGCAGGTTGCCGCAGTTGCCGCGATTCGGTATATTCAGAGAAGTAATTCACATCCGCAAAGTCACGAACCGGGAGTTGCCGACACGTCATGTCCGACGAACCGATCCAGTTTGCCACCGTCGAGGAAGCCGTCGAAGAAATCCGCCAGGGACGCCAAATTGTGCTGGTGGACGACGAAGACCGCGAGAACGAAGGCGACCTCACCATGGCGGCGGAAAAAATCACGCCCGAGGCCGTCAACTTCATGGCCAAGAACGGCCGCGGCCTCGTTTGCCTGGCGCTGACCGAAGAGCGCTGCGACGATCTGGCGCTGCCGCTCATGACGCCGGTGAACACGTCGAACTACGGCACGGCGTTCTGCGAATCGATCGACGCGCGGCGCGGCACGACCACGGGAATCAGCACGGCCGATCGCGCGATCACGATCCTCACGGCCATCGATGCGGCCACGCGCCCGACCGATCTCGCGCGGCCGGGGCACGTTTTCCCCCTGCGCGCTCGAAATGGCGGCGTGCTGGTGCGCGCCGGTCAGACCGAAGCGTCCGTGGACCTCGCGCGCATCGCCGGACTCACTCCCGCGGGCGTGATCTGCGAAATCATGAATGACGACGGCACGATGGCGCGCCTGCCGCAACTCGCCGAATTCTGCCGCGCGCACGGGCTGAAGCTGCTGACCGTCGCGGAACTGATTCGCTACCGGATGCGCAACGAGCGCTACGTCCGCCGCGTCGCCGAGACGGCTCTGCCCACGCGCTACGGCGATTTCCGCATGATCGTGTACGCCTCGGACGTGGACCGCGAGCAACACATCGCGCTGGTTCGCGGAAATTTACCCGGCGGGCCGCCGCTCGTGCGCGTGCATTCGCACTGCCTCACCGGCGACGTTTTCGCGTCCACCGAATGCGATTGCCACGAAATTATCGAGCGCTCGCTCGAAGCCATCGTCGCGGAGAATCGCGGCGTGTTCGTTTACCTGCATCACACGGGTCGAGGCTTCGGCATCGACGCCGCCGCGCCCGCTCCGGGCGCGCTCCCGCGCATCCTGTACCATTCGCGCGAACAGCTCGACATGGATGTCGCCAGGCAACGCCTCCTGCAGCACGAGAGCGGCATCGGCGCGCAAATTTTAATCGATCTCGGCCTCAAGAATCTGCGCGTGCTCACCAATCACCCGCGAAAGGTCGTCGCCCTGGAAGGCTACGGCCTCACCATCGCCGAACAAGTCCCGCTCCGAACCGCATCATCGAAAAAACGCACGCATCAGGCGCTCTAGTAGCACAGACTTCAGTCTGTGGGTTTCCATTCGAGTGCCCGGGCCTGTGCGCGCCAGCCAAGATCATCGTGGAAATCCACAGACTGAAGCTCTGTGCTACCAAAAGCACTGGCTCGCTACTTCTTTGCGGGAGGGCCACTTTTCTGCGCGGGAGGCGCGGGCGGTGGCGGCGTGGAAACGGTGACGTAAGGCCGCATCGCGTCGAGCTTTTTCTGGCTGATGCCGCGCACCGCGAGCAAGTCCTCGACGCGGTGAAAACGGCCGCTTTTCTCCCGCAGGTCGATAATTCTTTGCGCCGTGACCGGCCCCACACCGGGCAATTCCTGAAGTTCCTTTACGTTGGCGACATTCAGATCGATTGGCTTCGCGGGGGGATGCTTCTCGGCGCGCGCGGCTGCGCATAGGACAAGCAGCGCAAGGCCCGAAATCAGCAGCTCCAATTGTGAAACGTTTCGCTTGCATGGCCGAGGCCACCAGTAGCACGGCCTTCAGCCTGTGGGTTTCCGCCACTGAACCGGGACGAACCCCCACAGGCTGAAGCCTGTGCTACTCAAACCTCAAATCCGTTTTCCTTGCGCGTCGTATACCTCGGGCGCGCCGAACAGCGCGGCTTGCGATTCAATCTGCGCACGGTCGCCGACGATCACGATTTGCGCGTGGGCCGAATCGAAATATTTCTGCGCCGCATCGAGCACGTCCGCCGACGTGAGTTTCAAGACGCGTTCACGGTACGTTTCCAGATAATCGTCCGGAAGTTTTTCGAGCGTGGACGTGGCCAGCTGTCCGGCAAGGCCGTCCTGCGTCGCGAGGCCCAGCGAAAATACTCCGGTCAAATAGCTGCGCGCGTCGTCCAGTTCTTCCTCGCCGACGGGCGTCGAGCGCATGCGGTCGATCTCGTAGAAAATTTCGGTGAGCGTGGCGGCGACCACGTCGTTGCGCACCGCCGCTCCGATGCTGAAATAGCCGTGCTGGCGCAGGGGATGCGCCCCGCTGCGCGGGCTGTACGTGTAGCCTTTCTGCTCGCGGATATTCATCACCAGGCGCGAATTGAACGCGCCGCCGTAAATCGAATTCGCGAGCGTGAGGCGCAGCCAGTCCGGATGCTTGCGCGTGATGGCGCGATTGCCGATCACGATTTGCGTCTGCACTGAGTCCGGCAGATGCACGAGGTACACGCGGCGCCCTTGCACTTCGGGCAGCGCCGGATCGGGTGCCGCCTCGACCGGGCCGGACGACCATGAGCCGAATATTTTTTCAATTTGCGCCATCATCGTCTGCGGCGCGAAGTCTCCCACCATCACCAGCAACGCATTTCCGGGGCGGTAGTAATGCTGGTAGTACTCCTTGAGCTGTTCGATGCGATAGCCATTCACCTGCTCTTCAGTCGGCGAAATCGTGCCGTATGGGTGCGAGCCGAACAGGACGCGCCGCAATCGTTCACTGGCCAGAAAGCCGGGCGTGGTGCGCTCGATGCGCAAGCCCTCGACGAGTTGGCGCCGCTCGCGTTCGAATTCGTCCTCGGGAAACGAAGCCTGCTGCGCGAGTTCGGAAACAAGTCCCAAGAGATCGTTCGAAAAGTCCACAAGCCCGGCGAACGAAATCACGCTAGTGTCCGCGCCGGCGCCTGAAGAAAGGTCAGAGCCCATCCGCCTCAAGTCCTCCTCGATCTCGCGGCTGGTGCGCTTCTGCGTGCCCGTGCGGGCCACTGTAGCGGTCATGTCGGCCAAACCCGGCGCCTTCGCGGCCGTGACGGCGTTGCCGCTTCGAAAGAAAAGTTCACCGGTAAATTTGGGGATCGTGTGCGATTCCACGAGAACGACTTCGAGACCGTTCGAAAGCGTCCTGTGCACGCGGGGCGGCCAGATCACCGGCCGAGCGGGAGTCAGCGCGGGAACCGCCGAATGTGATTCCGATCGAGGCGCGGAAGCCATCAGGCCGCCCCTTTCTTCGCCGGCTGGCGAATGACGATGGAGCGGTTGTGATGCGTCAAGAGTTTGCGCGCGACGGACTGCACGGCCTCCGGAGTTACTTCCATGAATCCGCCGAGAATCGTGTTCACTAATTTCGGATTGTCGTCAAACAGCGAAAAACAGGCCATGAGGTGCATCAACCCGTAACGCGGGATGGAGGCGCCGTGCCCGCCTTCGAGCATGGAAAAATAATTCGACCGGAATTTTACTTTGATCGGTTCCAGTTCCTCGGCGGTAATTCCCTTCTCTTTCATCTCGTCGATAATCTGATCGTAGGCGGCGATGGTCTGGTCCACGGTATATTCGGGCTTGTGCAGGATGCGCGTCACCATGAGCGTCGGGCCGTTGTAGTCGAACAAATCGCCGACGGGATAGTGAATGCCGCCCTCGGCGTCGACTGCAATTTGCTGCTCGAGCACCAAGCGGCGATAGACGCGCCCCGCGCGCCCGCCATGCAGCGCCTGATCGAGCATGGCCGCGGCGTGCCATTCAGGCGTGAGGCGGCGAGGCGACTGGTAACCGATGGCGACGCCGGGCAGCGTGCCGAATTTTTCCTCGACGACGCCGCGCCGCTCCTCGATCTGCGGAGGCTCGTCGATGTTGGCGGGCGAAGGCTGCGGCCCCGACGGGATGGAAGCAAAGTGGCGCTCGGCAAGCTGGATACTTTCGTCGGTATCGACATCACCGAGGATCAGCAGGACCGCATTCGATGGCGCGTAATACGTTTTGAAAAATTTCTGGACGTCCTCCAAAGTGGCCGCGTCCAAATCGTCGAAATCACCGTAAAAATTGTGCGCGTTTGACCAATTGCGATAGGCGATCGGAGGAAGATCGAGCCAAGGGAAACCGCCATAGGGCTGATTGAGCACGTTGACGCGCACTTCTTCCTTCACGACGTCGCGCTGGTTGCGCAAATTTTCGTCGTCCACCTTGAGCGCGCGCATGCGGTCGGCCTCGAGCCACAGGACGCGCTCCAGCGCATTCGAGGGCACCGACTCGTAGTAATTCGTGACGTCGTAGTGCGTCGAGCCGTTCAGCACGCCGCCGGAAGAATTGATCAGCTTGATGTGCACCATTTTCCCGGCGTTGGCCGAGCCCTGAAACATCATGTGCTCAAACAAATGAGCGAATCCGCTGCGGCCTCGAGGCTCGATCCGAAATCCGATATTGTAATAGACCCCCACCGTGGCCACGGGCGCCGTGCGGTCCGGCGAAATGACCACGCGCAGGCCGTTCGGCAGCGTCGTGTTTTCGATTGGAATGTTCAGTTGTGTCAAGAGGCCCCCTGTAGATGAAGATCAATTTCGCCAAATCCGCCTGCCGTTGTAGCGCCCGCCTTCAGGCGGGCACATCGGCGTAACGCTGATGCCCGTCCGCCGCGGCGGACGGGCATTACATGAGCAAGTTCCGGCTTATTTCTTTTTCGAAACTTCACCCGCGCCGAAGATCCGGTCGAGCTGCTTCACCATGGCGGCAGGCTGGGTGGCAAGCACTACGGCCTTCAGGCGCGAAAGCGTCTTGTAGGCCTCCAGATATTCGGGCTCGAAATCCGCGAGGGCCTTGACGTGCCGTTCGATCGTCGAATAATCTCCCCTCGCCAGGGGGCCGGTCCAAGCCGCGAGAGGACCGACGCGCTCAAAATTATCCAGCGTCTGCCGCGTCAGTGGCAACAGCGCGCGCATCGCCTGGCGGCGCTTGAATCCCTGCGTCATGAGCAGACGCGTCGCCGTTTCCATGAGGGCCAGAACATAAGCGCACGCAAACGACCCAGCCGCATGATACGCCGCCTTGTTTGCTCCCGACAAGCGCACGGCCACGCCGCCCATCTGATGAATCATTTTTCGGGCCACTTGCAACGCGGCCGGGCTGCCGTCAATGCCAAAAATACAGTTCGCAAGGTCCGGAAAGTTCTGGTTGGAGAAAGTTTGCATCGGGTGCATCGATCCCGTCGCCGCGCCCAGATCGGCGAGCGGCTGAAGCACGCTGGAATCGAGGGAGCCGCTCGTGTGCAGCACAACTTTCCCGGACCACTCATTCCCGCCGAGTTGAGCGAGATTTTTCGCCACGCCTTCGATGGCGCTGTCCGGCGTGGTAATCAGAATGACGCTCGAGTTCAGGATCTGGTGGGTTGGCGCGTCCAAGGGCTGGCCTGCGCCGATCGCGCGCACGGCCGCGCGCGCCGTGGAAATGGACCGGCCCGTGACGCCGCCCACTCGCCAGCCGAGTTCGTGCAAGCGGCGCCCCAGGGCGCGGCCCACGCGTCCCCCGCCGACGATGGATACAGTCTCCGACATCCGCTGTGTTAGCATTCTATAGGCAGCTATTGATACGCGGTGGACAATCTACCATTGCACACTTTTTGGATTGTACTATTTAGTTTAATAGCTTTCCTATGGATTATTCAGGGCGTCCGGGCCGGCTTTGGCATGGCCCGCCTGCCGTGGCTTTCCGATGTTACCCCAATCGCTTCGCAGGACGCGCCGTTCGTTTCCATTATTTTTGCGGCGCGCGATGAAGCGGAAAAACTGCCCGCCGCAATCGAAACGCTGCTGGCCCAGGATTACCCGCGTTTTGAGGTCGTTGCCGTCAATGACCGCTCCACGGACCAGACTCCCGCCATCCTGCACGAATCCGCGCGCATGAGCCGGAATCTGATTGTAACGGACATTGCCAGCTTGCCGCCGGGCTGGCTGGGGAAGCCGCACGCGCTGGTGGCCGGATTTGAAAAATCGCGCGGGGATTGGCTCGTGTTCACCGACGCGGACGTCCATTTCGCGCCGGATGTTTTACGGCGGGCCGTCGCGCTCGCCGCCGAGCGCCAGTGGGATCATCTGACGCTGCTAACGGCAGTCGAAATGCGCGGCTTCTGGGAAACCGTCGGCGATTTCGTACTTCGGTCTCGGCTTTGTTTTCGGCAATGAGCCGTGGCTGGCTGCGAATCCCCGCTCGGCGCGATACGTGGGAGTGGGAGCTTTCCAGCTGGTGCGGCGCGCGGCCTACGAAAAAAGCGGCGGGCACGCTCGCTTGCGCATGGACGTGATCGAAGACATGAAACTCGGCAAGCTGATGAAGATGGCCGGCTTCCGGTCCGGCGTGGCCGTCGCGCAGGACATGGTCAACGTGCGCTGGCACAGCGGCGTGCAGAACGTGATTCGCGGCGTCACGAAAAACATGTTTGCCGCGGTCCACTACAATCCGTTCTTTGCCGTTGCGGCGATGATGCTCTCGCTCACGATGAGCGTTCTTCCATTTTTTGGCCTGGTCTTCGCTTCGGGATGGGCGCGCGTGTTTGCCGGGATCGCGGCGGGCGCCGCCGTCCTGATTCACGCGGCGATGATCTGGTCGACGGACGCTTCCCCGCTCTACGGGCTCACGCATCCGCTCGGCTCGCTGCTGTTTTGCTGGATGATCGGGCGCTCGGCCATCGCGACGCTGTGGCGCGGCGGCGTCGTCTGGCGCGACACTTTCTATCCGCTGGAAGAACTGCGGAAAGGAATGGTTTGAAGGTGGCGCAGGCTTCAGCCTGTGGGGGTTCAGTCCTTGCAAGGACCAAACCCCCACAGGCTGAAGCCTGCGCCACTGGGCCTGCCGGAGCACACCGCAAGCCTTCATGTAAAATTCAGGTTGATTTGCTACTTTGTCAGCGTAAAGGCCACGTTCTTTCCGCAACTCTTATAGAATAGAAAGGAACTCCAATGACGACTGCCGCTTCCTCGAAACGAACTGTTTGGCTGGTTCTCATTGTGGTGGTGATCGCCGCCGGGAGCTTGAGCATCCCGGCGGTCAGAAACGCGGCGGTGAAATCCCTGCAATCGCTGCGCATGCAAAAGGTTCAGGCGGTCAACGCGGATTTTTCGCCCTACGTTGACGCGAGTGCGAACCCCACGCTCCACCAGATGGTTACGCAGATGATTTCCGACAAAGTCCAGGTGGAGACCAATGAAGAAGACCAGCCGGTGAGCGACGTGGCCGGCGCGCGCCAGATCGCAGGATTCGATGTGCTGTTGCTGAGCGCGCGAAAAGACACGCCTAAACTGGTTGTCGGGGGTCGCACAAAGATTGCAGTCTCCGTGGATCGCACGCGACTGCAGGCCATTGCCACCGAAGCCGGCCACGCGGACATTTCATTGCCTCAATCGCTCGACGGCGCGACGCTCGGTGTCCAAGTCCCTCGATCTGTACAAGTGCAGTACGGAACTTGCCCGACAGGCGGCGACCGCAGGCCAGGTGGTCGCGGACAACATTACCGGGCCCTCGCCGACCACTACGCAGTACAGCGATTGCGTGCGCCTCCGCGAGGGGCCGACTCCCATCGTCAATATGCCTTCGAGCCTCGATGTCGCCGGGCTGGCGCAAATCGGCCTCGAAACGGCGGGCATGACTCCCTCGCAGGCGAGCGATTTTCTTCACACGGTCGACTGGAGGGCGGTTTTGACGCTTTCGGTACCGCGCTCCCTGCGCTCGTACCAAACGGTGAAGGTCGACGGAACTGACGGCACCCTGCTTACCATGGCCGGAAGGCGCGGGCCGGGTTACGCGCTCGTGTGGACCAAGAGCGGGATCGTTTATACGCTCACTGGATTTGGAGATTCCAGCCAGGCCGTGGGTCGCTATCGCCGATTCGGCTGAAAATGCAAGCGGGAGCAAACCTCTGCCTGGGCAAAATCATTTCGCGGTGCAAACGCAAAATTTGCGCAAGGAGTTCGGAGGCAAAGTCGCGGTGCGGGACTTGACCCTCACCGTGCAGCGAGGCGAAATTTTCGGTTTCCTCGGACCGAACGGGGCAGGTAAAAGCACTTCGATCAAAATGCTTCTGGGACTCGCGCGGCCAACCAGCGGCGAGGCGTTTGTGATGGGCGAGCCGCCCGGGAACGTCGAGGTCCGCCGCAAAATCGGCTTCTTGCCGGAGAATTTTCGCTTCTATGAGTGGCTGACCCCCGCCGAACTTCTGCGCTTGCACGGGCGCCTCTGCGGCGTTTCCTCGGAGCAGCTTGCGGCGCGCGTTCCGGCGCTGATCGACCTGGTGGGGCTTACGCCGCATATCGACAAGCGGTTGCAGAATTTTTCCAAGGGCATGTTGCAGCGCATTGGGCTTGCTCAGGCTTTGATCCATGAGCCGGACGTGATTTTTCTGGACGAGCCCACTTCGGGGCTCGATCCGCTCGGACGGCGCATGGTGCGCGACATTATTCGTGCCCAGCGTGAACGCGGCGCCACGGTTTTCCTCAATTCGCACATTCTGAGCGAAATCGAAATCACCTGCGACCAGGTCGTATTTATCCGCGAAGGCGAAGTGGTGACCAGCCGCGACATGCGCGCGCAGCAGGAGGAGGCCGTGTGCGTCGAAATTCGCGCGCGAAAGCTTTCGCCGCTGTGCGTCGCGGGGCTGGCGCGATGGAGCGACTCCATCCAGTTAGATGAAGAGCGCCTGACGCTGACGGCGGAGTCCCGCGCGATCTTGCCCGAACTATTGCGCTATCTCGTGGAGTCGGGAGCGGACGTCTACCAGTTCACGCCGCAGCGATTGTCTCTCGAGGAGCTGTTCCTGACCGTCATGGGAGAGGACCGGGGATTTTGATGGGCGTGTGGATCATGGCGGGCATCACGTTTCGCGAGGCGGCGCGCAAGAAAATCTTGTGGACCGCGCTGCTCGCCGGCGCTGCGTTCCTCCTGGTATTCGGGATCGGCTTGCGTTTCCAGGTTGGCGATTTCCGCAATTCCTCCGTGCCGCCATTCCTGCGCTACCAGGTGATCAGCGCCATGCTGATGATCGGCCTCTACACGGTCGATCTGCTCGCGGTAGTCATGACCACGCTCACGTCCGTGGACACGATTTCCGGCGAAATTACTTCGGGAACGATTCATGCCATCGCTACGAAACCCCTGCCTCGCTGGCAAATCCTAATCGGCAAATGGTTTGGTTTCGTGGCCATGGCGGGCGTGTACGTAGCTCTGATTTTCGGGGGAACGATTGCCGAGGGCTACTATCTCGGCGGAGTGATGGCGCAACATCCGGTCCGCGGCTCGCTCCTGGTCTTTCTGGAATGCATCGTCGCGTTGTCGGTCACGTTCATGTTTGGCACCTGGTTTTCGACGCTCACGAGCGGTGTCATCACTCTTGGCCTGCTGGGAGTCGCGTTCCTGGGCGGTTGGCTCGAACAGATGAGCGGCTTCACCGAAGGCTCGCGGCTGGCGATGGTCGGCATCATCTCGAGCCTGATCATGCCGAGCGAAGCGATCTGGCGCCGCGCCGCATTTGAGATGGAGTCGCCGCTCGCCGGCTCGCTGCAATTCTCTCCTTTCGCGGATGTATCCATCCCCAGCGCTGCGATGATCGGCTACGCGACCGTGTACTTGCTCATCGCGCTAGCCATCGCCGTCTACCATTTTCACGAGCGCGATCTTTGAGGGTTTTGGTAGCACAGACTTCAGTCTGTGGGTTTCCGCTCTGCCTTCCAGGCCGAGCCACGCGCGCTCACCATGCCCGCAAAGGAATTTCACGCCCGGGGTCCTCTGTCAGACCCCCACAGACTGAAGTCTGTGCTACCAAACGGCCGCTTCCACTTCGCTAAACTCACCACGGCTATAGTAGAATCCGGCTTCACCCACAGGACTATTTCGCGAACGGAGTCCAGTTATCGGCGAACGTCGATTGTCCTTGCAGCCCGGCGCGCGCGTCGGCGCTTACGAAATCCTTTCCCCTATCGGAGCCGGGGGCATGGGCGAAGTGTATCGAGCGCGGGACACGCGGCTCGAACGCACCGTCGCGATTAAAGTGTTGCCGGCGGATCTGTCGAGCGATCCCGACCGGCGCGAGCGCTTCGACCGCGAGGCGCGCGCGATTTCATCGCTAAATCACCCGCACATCTGCATCCTCCACGACGTTGGGAATCAGGACGGGACCAGCTATCTGGTAATGGAATATCTGGAAGGCGAAACGCTCGCCAGCCGTCTAAGCAAAGGTCCGCTGCCGATCGACCAGGTCCTCCGCTACGCCATCGAAATCGCGGACGCGCTGGACGCAGCGCACGCGGCAGGCATCGTTCATCGGGACCTGAAGCCCGCCAACATCTTCGTCACGAAACGCGGGCAGACAAAGGTGCTCGACTTTGGACTGGCGAAACTCGCGCAGGACAATCGCGCGGCTGCGCTCACGTTGGACGAAAATGGTCCAACGCTAAAGGAAGAGCACCTCACCAGCCCGGGCACGGCGATCGGAACCGTGGCGTACATGTCTCCCGAGCAGGCCCGCGGCGAGAATCTGGACGCGCAGAGCGACATTTTTTCCTTCGGCGTCGTGCTCTACGAGATGGCCACCGGGCGCCCGGCATTTGCCGGGCGGACGACGGCGGTAATCTTCAACGAAATTTTGAATAAGAATCCTACGCCGCCCGCGCGGCTCAATCCGGAAGTGCCGCCCAAGCTCGACGAGATCATCGACCGGTGCCTCGAGAAAGATCGCGAGCTGCGCTATCACAGCGCGGCGGACGTGCGCGCAAACCTCAAGCGCGTGCAGCGCGACATCGACACGGAACGCGCGCGTACATCGAGCCGCTCGCCGGTTGAGGAAGAAGCCGTGCCAGCCGAATCTCCCGCGCGGGCCGGTTCGCCATCGGGGCCGGGCGGCGGGCCACCTGGCACCGCGGCGCGGCAGCAGAGTTCCGATGCCGCGCTCGCCATCGGCATCGTCCAGCGACACAAGACCGGCATCGTTGTTACGGCGGTCGTCCTGGTCTTGCTCGTTGCAGGTGTGATCGGCGGACGCATTTGGCTCGCGCATACTTCCGGCGGCCCGATTGACTCGATTGCGGTGCTGCCGTTTGTGAACGGCAGCGGCAGTCCAGACGCGGATTATCTGAGCGACGGCCTCACGGACACGATCACGAACAGCCTGTCGCAGATTCACTCGCTGCGCGTTGTGCCGCGCACGCTCGTGATGCGCTACAAAAATCAGAACGTCGATCCGCGGCAGGCCGCGCGCGACCTGAACGTGCGCGCCATCGTGACTGGCCGCGTCGAGCAGCGCGGCGACCAGGTCAGCGTTCAGGCGGAGATGATCGATGCCGCAAACGTCGCGCAGCTTTGGGGAGACCACTTCGACCGCAGCGTCGCGGACATGATGAATGTGCAGTCGGACATTTCCAAGGCGATAGCGGAAAATTTGCGGATGCAACTGACCAGCGACGATCACAAAATGATGGTGGCCGGAACTACGCAGAATGCGGAAGCCTACCAGCTTTATCTCAAGGGCCAGTACGAATATGAAAAGCGAAGTCGAGACAGCTACAACCAAGCAGGGGCATATTTCGAGCAGGCGATTGCCCAGGACCCGTCCTACGCACTAGCCTATGCGGGATTAGCAAAGACTAACGGGTGGCAGGCTTTTTGGGGCTACCTGCCGGCGAGCGATGCCTATCCAAAAGCCACGGCGGCGGCGAAGAAAGCGATCGCTCTCGACGAACGGTCCGCGGACGCCCACACGGCGCTTGCGGCATCCAGCATCTACTACGAGTGGAACTGGACGCAAACTGAGCAGGAACTACGCCGGGCGCTCGCCCTTGACCCGAACAATGCAGAAGCTCGGCGAGCATATGGCAATTATCTGGCGACTCTCCGGCGTTACGATGAGGCGGTCGCCGAATTGAAGCGCGGGGAAGAGCTCGATCCTCTTTCGCCCATCTACCCTGCGGTTCTTGGCACCACGCTGATCAGTGCGGGCCGCTATGACGAAGCGGCCACTGCACTGAAAAGGGCGCTCGAATTGGAGCCCGACCTCGTGAATGCGCATATTTTTCTCGCCCAGTTGTACTGCCATACCGAGAAGGGAGATCTCGCAATAGCCGAGAGCCGGCGGGCAATTGAGCTTGGGTTTCAATCCGGCCAGGCGTTACTTGCACAGAGCTATGCCGAGGCAGGAAGGAAGGCTGAAGCCGTGGCACTGTTGAAGGAATCGATCGAACAATCCAAACGGTCGCACGCAGGTGCCATTTGGATTGTGTTCGCCTTTGATGCGCTAGGCGACAAGGATCAAACGTTCGCTTGGCTCGAGGAGTCCTACAAGGAGCACGAAGCACTTCTGGTATTTCTCAACGAATGGCCCTTCCGCAACGACGCCTGGCGCGCCGACCCGCGTTTCCAGGATCTCGTCCGCCGCATCGGGATTCCCACGCAGTAGCGAAGCGGGTTTGAGTAGCACAGACTTCAGTCTGTGGGTTTCCGCTCAACCTCCCGGGCCTCGCCACGCGCGCGCACCATGTCCGGAAACGAATTTCGCGCCTGGGTTCTCTGCCGAACCCCCACAGACTGAAGTCTTTGCTACTTAAAGCCTCCCACGCAGAACCGCCATTCGACCAATAAGATTCATAATCCGGAAGGACTATATCGAGCAACTCTGAAAAATGTGGGCTAGGAGGCAGCTGTTGGATCGACTGGTGCGGGTTCACTTGCGGCGGAAAAGAATCCGGAGAGGTCGCGCTGCTTCAGCGTGCGGATGCGGTCGCGCAGGGCGGCGGCGCGCTCGAACTCGAATTTCTTGGCGGCTTCGCGCATTTGGACTTCGAGCTGCGCGAGGACTTCGCCGAGCTTCGCTTCGCTGGTGATGTCCGCGTCGGCAAAATCCTCGGCGGGCACGGTGACGTAGTCGGCTTCCACGATCGCGGCCAGCTTCATGTCCACGGACTTGATGATGGACATCGGCGTGATGCCGTTCGCTTCGTTGTAGGCGACTTGCTTGGCGCGGCGGCGGTTGGTTTCCTCGATGGCCTGCGCCATCGAGCCGGTCATGCGGTCGGCGTAGAGGATGGCGCGGCCTTCGACATGGCGCGCGCAGCGGCCCATCGTCTGAATGAGCGCGGTGGCGCTGCGCAGGTAACCTTCCTTGTCGGCGTCGAGGATGGCGACGAGCGAAACTTCCGGCAGGTCGAGCCCTTCGCGCAACAAGTTGATGCCGATCAGGACGTCGAATTCGCCGCGGCGCAGATCGCGCAGGATGCGCACGCGCTCGAGCGTGTCGATTTCCGAGTGCATATAGCGGCAGCGCACGCCGGTCTCGGTGAAATATTCGGCGAGGTCCTCGGCCATGCGCTTGGTGAGCGTGGTGACCAGGACGCGCTCGTTTCGCTCGGCGCGCATGCGAATCTCCTCGAGCAGATCGTCCACCTGGCCCTTCACCGGGCGCACTTCGATTTGCGGATCCACCAGGCCCGTCGGGCGAATCACCTGCTCGACCACCACTCCCGCCGAGCGCGTCAGTTCGTACGGACCCGGGCGTCGCCGAAACGTAGACGCACTTGCCCGGTGCGGTGCTCGAACTCCTCGAAATTCAGCGGGCGGTTGTCCAGCGCCGATGGCATGCGGAAGCCGTAGTTCACCAGCGTCTGCTTGCGCGAACGGTCGCCGTGATACATGGCGTGGAGCTGCGGAACGGTCTGGTGCGATTCGTCGATGAACAGCAAATAATCCTGCGGAAAATAATCCAGCAGCGTGGGCGGCGCTTCGCCGGGCAGGCGGCCGGACATGTGCCGCGAATAATTTTCGATGCCGTGGCAATAGCCGATGGTGCGCATCATCTCGATGTCAAACATGGTGCGCTGCCACACGCGCTGCGCCTCCGCGTATTTGCCCTGCTTTTCCAGCTCGGGCTTCCACCAGTCGAGCTCTTCGAGGATCGTGTTGATCGCGCGTTCTCTCTGCGCCGCGGGCATGACGTAGTGCGACTTCGGATAAATCGTCAGCCGCGACAAATCGTTCTGTCCGGAGCGCACTTCTCCCGTGAGCGGATCGATCTGGCGGATGGCGTCGACCTGGTCGCCCCAAAGCTCGACGGCGTAGGCGTTGTCTTCGTACGGCGGATAAATTTCCAGGCGATCGCCGCGCACGCGAAATGTGCCGCGGCGCAAATCTTCCGCGCGCTCGTACTGCATGTCCACCAGTTTGCGAAGCATCGCTTCGCGCGCGGTGCTCTGCCCTTTTTCGATCATGAGCAGCATGCCGTAATACGCTTCGGGAGAGCCGATGCCGTAGATGCAGGAGACCGACGCGACGACGATAACGTCGCGGCGCTCGAACAGCGAACGCGTCGCGCTCATGCGCAGCTTGTCCAGCTCGTCGTTGATCGTGGATTCTTTTTCGATGTAAGTGTCCGACGCGGGAATGTAGGCTTCCGGCTGGTAGTAATCGTAGTAGCTCACGAAATATTCGACCGCGTTCTGCGGAAAGAAACTTTTGAATTCGCTGTAGAGCTGCGCGGCAAGCGTCTTGTTATGCGCGAGCACGAGGACGGGCCGATTCGCCCGCTCGATCACTTTGGCCGCGGTGAATGTTTTTCCCGAGCCCGTGACGCCGAGCAGGACCTGATGCTTCTCGCCCGCCTCAATGCCGCGCGAAAGCTGCTCGATGGCCTCCGGCTGATCGCCGCGAGGCTCGTAATCGCTCATGAGTTTGAAGTTCATCGCCTATGGACAGTACGGCGCGCTTACCAGGCCGCGCAGAACCATTCATTATAGCGCAGTCGGCGGAAGAGCGAGGCGAGTGCATGATTTCAAAAGCGGGCTGCATTCCCACGAGCCGAATATTCGGGGTTTTGCGCTCGGGAATAACCCTTACGCAAAAAAGTCCTGCCGCCGACAAAATTACCAGTGCTAGTACTTCCCCGAATGGGCCTGCTATTAGACACGTATCCAGCAGAGCCGCCGCCACTTAGCAATTATTTTCGTCCCTGGCGCAGGCATTGCTCCATTTCAGTCTCTAGTAGCGCAACAACCGAGCCGTGAGAAAAAACGATATCTCCGGTTCAGGAAGTAAAAGAAGAAGGAAATCAAAGCGACTTGAGGAGGGATTAGTGATGATTCTCCTAAAGCGATTGGCAATGGCGATGATTGTGATTCTCGCATCCGGTCCAGCCACATTCGCGCGGGATCATGACCAGGCGAAGAAGGAAGAGGATCGTATAGCGAACTCGAGCGCAGTCATGACGGAGATTCTCAATGTCCCGGACAATATTCCGCGGAACTTACTCGACAAGGCGCGTTGTGTGGTCGTAATGCCGTCGGTCCTGAAAGCGGCGTTTATTCTTGGGGGCGACTACGGTCGCGGGACCATGGTCTGCCGCACCGGGAAAAACTTCACAGGCCCCTGGGGCGCTCCAGCAATGTACGCGTTGGAAGGCGGCAGCATCGGCTTTCAGATTGGCGGGCAAGCGACAGACTTCGTCTTCCTCATTATGAATGATCGCGGCGCGAACAGCCTCTTGCACAGCAAAGTTAAGCTTGGCGCCGACGCGTCCATAGCCGCTGGCCCGGTGGGACGGGACGCGACAGCGGATACGGACGCGTATATGCGCTCCGAAATTCTGAGTTACTCGCGAGCGCGAGGTGTGTTCGTGGGCGTCTCACTCGAAGGCTCAACGCTACGTCCGGATGAAAGGGGCAACCGCGACCTTTACGGACGCTCGGTGATTGCGACCCAGATCGTCCGGGAATCGGAGGTGCGGGCGCCTTCCATCGCGAGCAGTTTGATCGCGAAATTGGAAAATGCTTCACCCCGGTTAAGGTCCTAAGAATTACGACCAGGAGGAGGCGGACTCGGGGGTCCGCCTCTCTTTTTCGCACGCGCGCTGAAAGCGAGAAAATTGGCAAGAGCGAATACCGGAATGAAACGCGCGAAAGGAGATTGATGATGGCCGAGAAAAATATTGCTGTTTTTGGAATCTTTCCACATCGAGCAAGCTTTGAATACGCGTTCGGAGTTTTGAAGGGAGAAGGGTTCCGCGATACGGATATTTCCGTGCTCCTTCAGGAAAATCCCGGGACAAAGGATCTTGCGACGCAAAAGACAACGAAAATGCCGGAAGGTGCGGCCGCTGGCGCAGGCTCCGGAGCGGTTGTCGGAGGCGCGCTTGGCTGGTTGGCAGCAACTGGCGCGCTTTCTTTTCCTACACTCGGGCCATTGATCGTAGCCGGACCTATTATTTCGACACTCGCGGGAATTGGAGTCGGCGGAACGCTGGGCGGGGTTTCAGGAGCACTGGTTGGACTGGGAACGCCTGAATACGAAGCCAAGCGGTATCAAGGGCGGATCGAAAAAGGCGGCATCCTCTTATCCGTGCACTGCGATAGCATGAATTGGGTGAATAAAGCCAAATATCTGCTCCGTTCAACCGGCGCGGAAGATGTCTCGTCCACTGTCGAGTCCGCCGCGGACTATGATGATTCCGATCGTCCCATGTGTCGGAGCACTTTTGGCTAGATGCTGCGCCTGGCCCGCTGATTATCGGCAGGCAGCCGTGGGAGAAGTCTTCGACAAATTATTTCGCATGCGCATCGTCCGTGACTTGCGCGACCTGTGAGCGCGTCGAAATTGTCCCGGCATAGCGCATGGAAGTGTTGTGGTTGGAGGTGAGCGTCACGTCCATTTGTTCCGTTCCTGTTTGCGTGACGCTTACGACCATGCCCGAGGCAACCGAGACGTACAGCAAGCTTTGCGCCGAGCCGGTCCACTTCCCCGCCGATTGCACTCCATTCTTGCGAAAATCCGGAGGAGTCGGATCGCGGGCCGCCTTGGAGCGGACCAGATTCAAGTTTGCAAGGATCACGGCGCAGTCCGGCGGTGGTTGTGAATTCGCGGAGGGATCCGCTGCCGTTGGGACATCTGGATTCGGCGGATGGCAGGACTCGTTGCGAAGATATTGCGAGTCGGTGCGCCAGACCAGTCTGGCGATGGGCAGCGTGTCGGCCGGCTGTTCCGAGGACCAGGTTTGCCCAACCGAAACGCCTCCGGGCGGCGCGCCTGCGCTGGCGCTGAGCTGCGCGATCCATTCGCGCGCCGATTGCTCCGCTTTTTCGGAGTCGGAAATTCCCTCGAGGCCGGCAACATATTTCACTTTCCCGCCCGCATCGAGCGTGAATTCGACCACCTTGCCTTCCAACTTATGATATTGCTCACTGGTTTCGGAGGCCGCCGGATCGAAGGTATCGCTTGTGACGCTGGCCGTGGATTTTTCGTACGTGGTTCGCAGCCGGATTCCGCCCGGCGTTCCGGCATCGGCGGGGAGAACTTCGATGCGCACCTTCGCGTTCCAAACGACCACCAGGCTGGACGGACCCTGCGGATCCGACGCAATGCCGGAGCGGAATGTATCGGTTGTCGTCTCAAATTCCATTTCATAGCGAAAGGTCTCGCCGGGAATGAATCGGGGAGTGAGAGAAACGCGCGGCAAGGCAGCACCGCCCTTTTGGTCCCGCGCTGGAGATGATTTTTTGGGCTCGGGATTTTGGGCGCGAGCGCCAAGCGCGATCGCCAGCAGGAGCAAGAAAATTGCAGACGCACAGAGCGTGAATAACCGGCGAGCGCTCATGAGAACAAAGAGGGGCCGCACATTTCGATAGTATGACGCGGGATCGCGGGTTGCAACGTGGCGGGACTCGGAATTTGCATCGGCTTCACTGAAGATTGGAAAAACGAGCCGTCGGAGCCCTGGGGGTCTCGCTGGGGTCTACTCAAGTAGTAAATGAGTTGTGTTAAGGCCAAAGAAGACGTACGATGCGCGAACCATTGGGCCTGTTCGGGGATTCCGGGTAAATCGTACTCAGGTGTAGTGTATGCGAACTTGAGGAGATGCCGTGAAGAAACCTCTGTTATCCCTAGCCTGGATATGCAGTTTGTGCATCATCAGCGGTTGTGCAGGTGGCGGAGGCAGCCCTCCTTCTGTTTTAGCTACTCGCTTTTCCGTCACGCCGGCCACCAGCCCGACCGCCGGAACCTCTTTCAGCTTTACGGTCACGGCGCTGGGCGCCTCCAGTCAGACAGCCACCAGCTATGCGGGGACAGTGCACTTCACGAGCACCGATCCTCAAGCTTCATTGCCGGCCGCGTCGATGATGACGAGCGTGACGGGGACCTTCTCAGCCACGCTGAAGACCGCCGGGTCCCAAACCATCACGGTTACCGATTCAAATTCGCTTTCCGGCAGTTCGAACTCGATTGGTGTCAGCCCGGGAGCAGCGACTCACTTTTCCGTAACTGGTCCGACGGCCGCTTCCGCCGGGGTCCAATTCGTCTTCACTCTAACCGCGCTCGATGCTTATAACAATATTGCGATCGGCTACTCCGGCATGGTGCACTTCTCGAGTAGTGACGCCCAAGCTGTACTGCCCGCTAACACAACTTTAACGAACGGGACTGGAACCTTTCCAGCCACCCTGAAGGCGATTACCAACACAACGATAACAGCGGCAGACAGCGCAATCTCAACGATAAACAGCAGTCCGATCATGATTAGCGTTGTCAGCAATGCGCCTATGCACTTTGCCATTGTCACGCCAGGTTCTGTCACGACGAGGAAGTCTTTCGGCGTCGCGGTCACCGCTCAGGACGCCATTAACAACGTGTCCGCCGGCTATTCCGGGACCGTGCAATTCACCAGTACGGACAGCCAAGCGCACCTGCCGGCCAGCTCGCCGCTTACAAGCGGCGTTGGAAACTTTTCGGCCACCTTTGAGAACGCTGGCGTCCAAATCATCACTACCACGGACACGGTCCAGCCATCCCTCACAGGGGCTTCGAGTTCGATTACCGTCAGCGCTGCTGCAGCGCTCGCTATCTCCTCAGGCGCCCCGCCGAGCGGGACTTTCGGCGTGTTATACGGCCCGGGCGAAAGCGAACTCTTCGAGTGTTTTGGTTTTCGAAGCGCATGCGTTCCGTGCAGCAGTGGGAGAACGAGATGCGCGGGGCTTTCGGACTGCAACCTTCACCTTGGATTCCCCTGTGTTTCACTCAGAACAGTCCAAGATGGTTTTCAACTTGCAGCGACTGGAGGAGTACTGCCCTACGTTTGGAGCGCCACAGGATTGCCCCCCGGGCTGAGTGTGGGCTCCCAGACCGGCGAGATTTTTGGCACTCCCACCTCACCGGGCGGCTACAACTTTCCCGTAACTGTGATGGATTCGGGAACTCCGCCAGCCATGACGCCCGTGAGCTACAACGTCACGATTAACGACCCGGCTCCTCCAGTCATCAACGTCACGCCCGCGCCTCCTTCCGGTGTGGTGAATCTGCCCTATAGCTTCACCTTTACGGCATCCAGCACAGCCACACCATTGATGTGGAGGGTAAGCGCCGGCACGCCGCCACCGGGCCCGATGCTCAATCCGGATGGAGTGTTCTCGGGCACCCCGACCGCGACCGGAACTTCTTCCTTCACGCTCATCGCGGAAGATTCTTTCAAGCAGGACTCCATGTCTCAAGATTTCACCATTCAGATTTTTGCGCATGGCTTCGCGCCCACCGGCGCCATGGCAGGACCGCGCATCGCGCATACGGCGACATTGCTCAGCAGCGGAGAGGTACTCGTGGCGGGCGGAACGGACGGGAGCGGCACACCCATCGCAACCGCCGAGCTTTATGATCCCACCCACGGAACATTTTCCTCGACCGGTCGTATGGCGACGTCACGCGCCCACTACGCGGCAACTTTGCTCTGCGATTTATCGGCACTTCCCTGCAATGACAATCGAGTGCTCGTGACGGGGGGCCTCGATATTAATGGTAATCCCCTCATGTCGGCCGAGCTTTACGATCCGAGCACCGGAACTTTTTCTCCGACGACCGGGAGCATGCAATTCGTACACGCCAGCCACACCGCCACTTTGCTCAAGACCGGAAAGGTGCTGATCATTGGTTGGGGCCCGGCCACAGCGGAACTGTTTGATCCGTCCACCGGAACATTCAAAGCGACGGGCAGCATGCTGGAGGCCCGCGTCTCGCATACGGCGACGCTTCTGACGAGCGGAAAAGTGCTCGTGACGGGAGGTATCAGCGGGGCACCGCCGACAACGACAGTCCTTCCCGAGGCTGAGCTGTATGATCCAACCACAGGAAGTTTTTCGGCGACGCTCGGCCCCATGGCAAACCCGCGTCAATGGCATACCGCGAGTTTTCTCGCAAACGGGAAGGTGCTTGTGGCCGGAGGGATGTTGGACAATGCCGATACAGCCACCGTCACTGCGGAGTTGTTTGATCCCGCCACACAGATGTTCACGGCCACAAAAGGCCCCATGGTGGCCGCGCGAGGCTTCCATACAGCCACTGTACTCCAGGACGGTACGGTTCTTGAGTCGGGAGGAGACGATAGGGCCGCAACGCTTGCTTCGGCCGAGGTGTATGACCCAACCGCCGAAACTTTTTCGCCGACCGGCAGTATGGGAAGTACGCGCGAATCACATACTGCAACGCTGTTGAATAACGGAACAGTCCTGGTAAACGGAGGAATCGGCAGCGGCGAGGCGACGGCAGAGCTATACCAGTAGCACACCTGCCGGTTCATAAAAAATGGTATGCCCATTCACTTCCGTGGGCTCCCAGCAATTCGCGGCACTACCATTAACGGGAGTTGCCCCGCGCAGATGGCTTGAGAATGGCGGGTGGAAGAATCAGCTTCGGGGTCTCGATCGTCCCGCCCAGGAGAAAACCTGGCGGCGACGCGGAGGCGGGGGCCGTCGCGGCCTGGAAAATCGAAGGGTGGACGCGAATGTTCAGGGCGTGAGAGAACTCGATTCGCCCTTCTGCTTCGAGGCGGCCTCGGGAATTGTCCAGCACGAAATTGGCGAGGTCGATTCCCTTGTTTTGGATGCGGTAGATTCCTTGAACGGTTGAGAACGTGTCCGGCGCCGGATCAGGAGTGTCGCCCGGAAACACGGCCGAGAGATCGAGGCCGATCAGCGCGGCATTTCGTCCAGTCAGCGTTCCCTGCCCTTGCATCGAGCCGATCAAATCCTGGCGGCCAATGCCGTGCGCGGACAGGGTGAGCGTGGCAGATACGTTTCCGCCGATGCGGCTGTTCAAGAAAGGGACGGCGCGGGCAAGCTGGACCAGGTCCACACGATCGAATCGGCCCTGAAACACGTAAGAAGGATCGGGCAGGAGCTGCGCGTCGAACGAGCCGGAAATTTTTCCTCCAAAAAAATCGGCCTGGGCCTTGCGAATCCGGATCGTCCGTCCGGCGAGTTCCGCTTCGCCGTCGAATTGCTCGACCTGCATTGGCGGGACGTCAATCACACCGGCACGAAGCCGCCCGCGCGCGGCGAGCCGCGTAACGACGCCGTCGGCCAGGGGAGCCGCGGAGACGGTGGCATTCGAGCCGGTGAATCGCGCGAGAAAGCCCGGCCTGGCGCGCGGGCCGAGCCAGCGGTCCATTTCGGCGGCGTCAAGATGGTCCGCGGACAGATCGAATGTCCATTGCTTGTCCGAATATTTCCGGGCGATGGAGCCATGCCAGACAGCGCCGAACGCCTCCGCCGCGGATATCGTAATGGTCCGTTGCGACGGCGCAAATTCAACGTGGGCCTTGGGCAAGCGCACCGATTGATTGACATACGCGGGACTCAAAGTCAGGCCAAGAAAATCCATTGTCCCAATCCATGGCGCCGGAGGCGAGACTGCGAGATGAACTCCGCGCATTTTGACCGCCAGGCGGCCCGCGGCGGTCCAACCCGAATTGACCGTTTGCGCGACGGCCCTGGTTACAGCCAGCCAATCCTCCACTCGAGGGGTTGCGCCATCTATCGAAAAATTCCAATCCAGCGGCCATCGAAACACGCCATCGGCCCGGGGAAAAAGGGAGCCTTGCAATACAAAAGAATTCTGAGGGTCGCTGGAAGGCGAAGTGTCGCCACGGTCCGCCGCGGTCGCGGCGGAAGCAAAGGAAATCTGCGTCGGCACAAAGTCGATGCCTCCGTGCGATACATTCGCTTTCAGGGCGCCGATCCGCAGCGGCGCGGGCAGCGATTTGGCCGTCAGAGTTCCGCCAACGCTGGCGACGCCGCCCTGCAGAAATTGAATGGGCCAACCGCCAAGCTTCAGATCCACGCCGAGGGCGCAATCCGCCCGCAGATCTTCCGCGACTTCCGGCCGCAGGGCTCGATACCAGGAGAGGACATCGCCAAGAGCGAGTGTCGAGGACTCAATGTGCAGTTGAGGCTGGAACCCGTGCGCCCAATCCAATTCACCGACTCCGTGGAGTTGCGACACCGGCATTTCCACAAGCAGCTTCCGAATTTCCGCGCGGCGATCGCCGAGCCGCCAGTTCATCTCCACGGAAAGGTTCGCCGCGGGATCCGTGTCACGCTCTGGGAGCCTCCACCCGTGCATTCCGGTCAATCGCGCCACTCCGGAAATGGACCACTGTGCACCGCCGGAATCCACGCCGCGAATCGAAGAGGAGTCCAAAGGAGCGATGCGCGCAGTGAGATCGACCGCAAGCTGGCCGCGCATTCCGTAATCATCTTCCCGAACGAGCCGCAACGTATCGGCCAGGGACGCGGCGCGCCAAGTGAGATTGAGTTCGGCCGGCTGAAGACGCGCGGTGGTCCCGGCGATCGAACCGTGCAAGCCGAGTGTGCCGATATCTTGCAACTCGACGCCGGCGCGCATCGGGCGAGCGTCCAGGTCAAGCTGCCAGCGGCCTGCGCCATTCTGCTCGACTCGGCCGGAAACATCGACAAGCGCGAAGGGGCTCTTGTTATCTCCCTGCTTGAAATTGATTCGCCCGCCGTCCACATCGATTCGGGCAGGGCGCGCCGCACGCGCATCGCGCGAAGGGGCGAGCGGACCCACAAAGCCGGGGCGCGCGCCGGGCGGCGAAGCGGGCGGCAACCAGCGCTCGATGTTCCAGTGGCCCTCGGCGTCGCGCGCCAAATTCAGGCTTGGCCGCGACAGCGATACGGAGCCAAACTCAAACCGCCCGGCGAGCAAGGCCGTCCATCGCAGGCCCGCAGTAAGTGTATCCGCGCGCAGGAAATATTCGTTGCCGAAGTGCGGATCGTCCGAGACGCTGACGAAATGGGCCTCGATCCGGGCGCCGTCGAGCAAACTGAAATCGAACCAGGAAACATCGACGGGGCGGCCAAAGCTCGCCGTGAGGTGCGCGATCAGGTAGCGGCGCGCGGCGCGGGCCCGCAGGGCGCGCGAAAATCCAAAGCTCGCGGCGAGGAGCAACACGCCGCCGATCAATACCGCACGCAGCCACTTTCGCATGGTCATGGCGTAATCAGGAATTGTTGCAAAAGGCGGGAAAGAAGAAAAGCGCCGCGTCAGTGAACTTCATGCAGCATCCGCGACCAGCGCGTCCGCGACGGCAGATGCAGAACCGTGTCGACGAGATTCAAAAGCCAGGAGTTCAAGTTCCGGTCCGCGCTCTCATCGCCTATCACGGACCAGTAAATCACCACCGGACGGCCCATGATGGCATCGCGATCCACGAATCCCCAGAAGCGGCTGTCCCAGCTATGGTCGCGGTTATCGCCCATGGCGAAATATTTTTCAGCAGGGACCACGATTTCGCCGTCGTGAATGTACTGAAAAATTTCGTCCGACCATTCCGGCTGCATGTTGGCCTGGAGATATTCCGGGCTGCGCGGAGGGAAGTTGTCTCCGAACGGGTCGTACGGCGCGGCGGGGTCACGGACGATGTACGGCTCGCTGATTCGCTTCCCGTTGACGTACACCTGCTGGTCCACAATCTTGACGCGGTCGCCGGGAATTCCAATCACGCGCTTGACGTAATGCGGATGATCCTGAAACGGAAATTTGAAAACGATGATGTCGCCGCGGCGAATCTCGCGATACGGAAGAACATGGTCGTACCAGGTTCCGCGCCCGCCAAAAATAAATTTATTCACGAGGAGGTGGTCGCCGACCAGGAGAGTCGGCTCCATGGATTGCGAGGGAATCTTGAACGCCTGCACGATGAACGTCGTGCCGAACAGCGCCAGGATCACCGTGACCAGAAGCGATTCGATGTACTCGCGCACCGTGGCGGGACGCGTTCCCTCGTGCTGCGCCGCGGCGGCTTCGCGCGCTTCCACGGCCTGTGCGGTTTCAGACGTCACTTCGTTCCTCAGTTTTCCTCAACTCCCAATTGTATCAGCGCCGCGATCGCTGCGGACTGTTCCGCTTCTTTTTTCGTTCTTCCGCATCCGATCGCGGTCACTTGCCCGCCGATCCGGACCTCGACGCGAAACGTTTTCTGATGATCCGGACCCGTCTCCGCAATCACATGGTAGGCGCCCGGAGTCATTCCCCGCGATTGCAGGAATTCCTGAAGCGCGGATTTATGGTCGGTGTGGCCCAGGCGTTCGGCCTCGACCGCAATCTCTCCCTCCACGAGGGAGCGCCGGACGAATCCGCGGGCCGCCTCCAGCCCGCCATCCAGATAGACCGCAGCGATCAGGGCTTCGTAGGCGTCGGCCAGAAGCGCCGGCTTGGTTCTTCCTCCGGTTTTCTCCTCGCCGCGGCCGAGAAGCAAGTACCTGCCCACACCGAGGCGTTGTGCGGAGAGAGAAATCGCGGTGGCGTTGACCAGGCGCGCGCGGCTCTTGGAGAGCTGGCCCTCGCTCCAGTCCGGAAATGCCCGAACCAGCTCTTCACTCACGATCAACTCGAGGACGGCGTCTCCCAGGAATTCCAGTTTCTCGTTGCTCTCGGCAGGTTCGCACGCCGCGCGTTCCGGGATGCGGGAGCTGTGCATGAGCGCCTGGTGAAGCCATCGAGGGTCACGAAATTGATGCCCGAGAAGTGACTCCAACTCCGCGATCTCAGTGAGTGCCATATTTTCCAGCTCAGTCCCTGCTCAACTTTGTTCCCGAGGCTACATCTTTCTTCATAGCTTCCTCGCGAGCCTTGCACGCAGCCACGAGGGGCCCGGCCGCGGCGCATTTTTCATAGGCGGCGATCGCGCCGTTCATATAGCTGGCTTGCGCATCGGCATTGCCCAGCAAATAGTAGTCGACCGGATCGGGGCTCGTGGCGAGTTGCACGGCCTGGGTCAATTCGTTCCGGGCATCGTCGAATTTATTATGGTCGATGGCGAGCAGGCCCAAACCACTGTGACACAGGGCGAGCTTGTCATTCTTGGCCTTCTCGAAAGTGGCATCGTCGACCGTTTCCGGCTTGGTCAGGTTTGGAATCAATTCGATGGCATGGTGCGCATACACCTCGGCTTTCTGCAACTGCTGCGGGCCGTCCGGCGTATTGGATTTCACTCGGCGCGGGATGGCCATCGCCAGCAGGGCCAGCACATCCACGTTGTCGGGATCGAGTTCGAGCGCCTTGGCGCCGGCGGCGAACATCTTGTCCGTATTTCCAGTCGTGTAGTAGGCGGTAGTCAGCATGCCGTAAACCCCGCCGACATATCTGCTCATTGGAAATTTGGTTATGAATTCCTCGCCGACCGGGATTTGCATGGCCGGGTCGCCGCCCTGGGCAGCCAGAACGGCTTTGTAAGCGGCTTCCTCCGCCTTATTCACTTTCTCTTTTTTCTCCCCTTTTTCCTTTTCTTTGTCTTGAGCGTAGCTGGCTGGCGGACGTGCGCTCGATATGCTCACTCCAAAGGTAAGGGCAATCGCGAGGCCGAGCAGTGCCGCCGACCCCCTGAAGAACTTTGCCGTCATGATAGGAATCTCCTCCGCGAAGATGATTCTCGGAGATTGATCGAACGCTCCGAGTGGATTGCATGTTGCTCCTGCGCTCCCTGCCGCGTACTCCCTTGCGGCCGGACGCGCAGAAATATAATTACGACTTGCCGTCCGGCGGCCGATCGCGCGACGGCGTCTGGTACCCCGTCTCGATCCCGCGTTGCGCGGCGGTCCGCGCCGAATCCGGCGCTCCGGCAACCGCCAGCGCCGCGCGATATTCCAACACGGCCAGGTCACGCTTCCCCTCTACATCGTACATTCTTCCGAGATAAATATGCGACCAGGAAAGATTCGCGGGATCGGGATGCGCCCCCGGACCGGCGAGGGGATTCTGCGCGGCCGCGATTACTTTCGTAAATAATTCACGCGCCTGGTCCGGCTTGCCCTGAAGCGCGGAGGCCACGGCAAGGCCATACGTGGCGCGCTCGTCATCCGGTTGCGAGGCGAGGACGCGTTCAAAGGACGCGGCAGCCGCGGCGCCATTCCGTGCTGAAATCTGCCTCTGCCCTTCGGCTAGATCGTCATCCAACGGGTTCGACGATGCGGCGGGCTTCGCCACCATTTGCGTTCTTTCCGGCGGCACGGAACTTGCCGGCGCAGCATCCGCGAATTTCACGCCGCGCAACCGGCGCTGTTCCGCTTCCACATCGATTCCCTTGATCAGATCCGGAAGATAATACCCCATCGCCGGTTCCGATTTTTCAAATCCGGTAAGCCCCGCGTAGATGGGGCGGACGAGAACGTATCCGCTGCCTTCGGCCTGGTCGATGGCCGAGGACAAATCCGACGGGGACAGGCGGCGCAAACGAAGCTCGACCGCGCGAACCAGGCATTCGTCAAAGAACGCCGAAAAATCGTCGTGCAAATCCACGGGGAGAAGCGGCGCGTGCGCGGCGTACTCGAGCAGCGGCGCAGCCTTGGAAGCCTGCACGCGGTAGCGAATCGCGATCGGATCGAGGAGAAAATGCAGAAAGGCGTGGCGAATGTCGTCCATCGGCGGATCGGTGCTGGGGCGGACTACGAGAGCATATTGGTCGCCGAACGTTTTGAAGATGGTCTTGTCGCCGGCCAGAGGTTCGACATAAACGGAAAACGACCGGCCGCTGTTGGAGCGTATGATTTCGCGAAGGTAATTCGTAACCGTGAAAACGAGATTGGAAATGGGAGCGCGCAGGCTCTCCACGCCGCGTTCGTAATCCGGCTGATAAAATTTCCAGAGTTCGTCGAGTTTCGCCTCGCTATAAAAATTTGCCAGAATGGGGTTGAAGGCTTCCAGGCTGAGCGCTTCCGGCGGCAAATCGTCGCGACGCAGCTCAAACTTAAAATCCGGAGGCGGGCCGGCCACAAGGGCGAAGGAAGCGAACCGTGAAAACGTGGCGCCTGAATCGCCCAGCGCATGCTCCGCGTAGTACTTGCGAAGCGCTTCGACAGCGGGGCCCTGAAGCGCCAGCATCCGCTGGCGCAGCTGTGCGCGTCCCCGGGACTCGCCCGCGGCGCCCGCGCCGGATTCGTATCCTGCCGCGTCGAGAGCGCACATCACTGCAAAAACCTGCGGACTCGAATCGACGGAAACAGTTCGGTGGCCCTGGTCCGGCGTGGCCGGGGATGCGGCCTTGGGCGCCGGCGTTTGGGCATGCGCCTGCGAGGGCGCAACCACGAGCAAGACAGCTCCGAGGCACGCTCTCGACGCACACCGATAATTGCTAATCATGAACCGCAATCGGTTATCCAGTCTGCTCTAGAATTTACAAGGCCCGGCGAACCCAGTCAAGAAACCCTTCCATAGTTGGAAGGTTATTCCAGCGGCCAGGTTGTCCTGCTCGTATTATAAGGGGGAACGGAAGAAGGAGAAAAAATTCCGCGCGGACTAATTCAACTTGAAATCGACACTAACGGTCACCAGAGAGGCAGCGGGTTTCCCGTCTATCAAGGCGGGCGAATATTTCCACTGTTTCACCGAGTCCACAGCCGCTTCCCGGAGAAGCATCGGTCCGTTCAGCGCCCTCGCCCCGGTGACCTTTCCAGTCGCATCGACGTTTGCGGCAACCGTGACGCTTCCCTGAACGCCCGTTTGTTTCGCGGTCGCGGGGTATACGGCCCGCGCCGAAGAAATCAATTTCGCGTCGCTCACTGTCTTGGCGGCGGCTACAGGCGCCGGAGCGGGAGGCGCCAGAGCAGAAGGAGGCGGCGCAGGCGGATTGGATGTGCGTCCGGCGGAGGTCAGCAGGCCGGCGGGGGGGACACTCCCTACTGCCTCGGTTGAAGCAATTTCGGTCACAGGCGCGGCGCCCTCGCCCTGATTGGCGAGATTTTTATTCGGCGCACTCGGAGAACCGATCTTCAAATTCGGCATCGCAGGACGGCGTGAGGACGCTACGTCAGGCTGCTTGACGACAACTGCGCTTTTTTCCTGCCGCCGGGTATTTCGTGAGTCTGGCCGCGACTCAGGGCGTGAGTCGGTATTAGCTGGTCCTGTGACGACAGCAGGAACCGGCAGAGCTGAAGCCACCGGCTGGGACTGCTCTACGGCGACGGGCTGTGCCGGAGTCTGAGCCGGCGTTGCCGCCTGCATTGACGAGTCCGGCGGCGCTGCGACAGGTTCAGGCGCAGGAACCGCCGCGGGGGGTTGCGGCGCGGATGGCTGGCTCACAGCAGCTTTTTTCGCAACAGGGACAGGAGCATCTCCCTGGTGCATGAAGTACACTACGGCGCCAACGCCTGCCAGAACCAACGCTGCCGCACCCAGGATGAGCGGCATGCGTCCCTTCGAAGAATCGGATGAAGAGTCGGGTTGCTCGTAGGCCATCAAGCCTTTGCTCAGGAAATCGCGCGTTGGGGCCGGGGAAGATGTCGACAACGCATCCCTCATTGCCGCCATCGCTTGCTTCTCCACCGGAAGTTCCGCAGGCGTCGAATCCCAGTTTGCAAGCGAAGTCGGGCTGGCGATCTCGGAAAGGTTGTAGTCGGAAGTGTCCTTGGCCATCCTCTCCGATGGCGGCTTTAACGGCTCGGTTTTCGATTCGCGCGTCGTGAAGGAAGAAGGCGTGCTTGCCAGTCCCGGAATGTCATCAAATGTCGGGCCACTGCCCAAAGACACGCTTGCTGGCTTCGCCGGCGTCTCCAGGGAAGCAGGCACGCGAAGCGGCACCGGAGGTGGCGGCGCTGGGACTTCCCGGGGAGCAGGCGAAAAGGCTGATGGAGGCGCAGCCGCAGGATTGCCATCCTGGTGAATGTTCCAGAAGTCGTTTACCGGTTCCATGAATTCGACTTCGACGTATCCCTTCACGCTGGGCAGATTGCGCCCGCCGACGACGCGGCAGACCACGTCGCGTCCATTCGGATTCGAAAGGATAACCGTTAGTCCGACCGGCATATTGTTCGTGCTGCGAAGGACTGCCCCGTTATCGAACACAATGACGGTCCTGCCCTCTTCCCGAATCGGCTGGGTCACGCCGCTCGCTTGGTCCGGCAAACTTCGAATAGTGACGCCAACTTCGAGACAGACAGGATTGGAACGAGGGGATTGGCCGGCTTTGTTTTCAGAGCCCTGCGAGGACGTACCCGGCTTGTTTGGGCTATTCATTCCAGGGGTGTCTTTGATCGTAAGTGTCACGGCATCCCGATCATGAACGGTCGCGCGCACAGGGATATGCGCGCACCATCAGAATGCGACTATTTTCGTCTTTGCAGGGGATGGCTGGCTATAGTACGTGCGTACTACAGAGGAACACGGGAACTTAAAGGAACACTCCCGCTACCTGACGACTCCAAAATCATACTCAGTCTCGTTCGGTTTTTCGGGAGCAGGTCAGTTCCCGGAGCCCCAGTTCACGCCGAAGTGCCAAATCAGCAACAGCACGGACTGGGGCCGCTCGCCGTGTCCCCACTTGTGTGTAATTGAAAGCTTCGGATGACGCCTACAGAACGACTCGTTCGCGCACAGTTCGTGACCGAGGTCAATGCAGCGTCGAAGCACAACGAACTCACCATCGAGACGCAGCCACGCATCGAGTTCTTGCTGGAACACGTAATGTCGCGTTCAAACGAATGGGTCAGGACGTTCTTTGGACCTGTAGACCACCCAGGCAAGGCCGGACAGGAGTCCGACAATGGGCATAAGTGCGGTGACCGCAACCCCATCACTCCAGCCTGCTTCGAGAACGGTTGTCAGGATCCCTAGCAGCCTCATGAACCAGCTTCGGTCTTGCAAGGTATAGTTCAGAAGGGCTCCCAATCCAACCCAATAGCCGCGCAAATACCCGCGGAACTGCCATAACCAATGGATGTAGTGCCCCAACAAAAGTAGGAGGCTGGCCCAATTTGGAACCGGCCATCTGTGCCTCAAGTACAGCATCACGCACCAAAGGGCGACCACGAGTTCGTAAAATCCTCCCTCCCCGAACAGCGTCGAGGGATGGTCCCAGTTGGTTCCGTAACAACATAGCCACCATACTGGGGCGGCCCCAATTGCTAGCACCCCGGCGGCAGTACGAAGGATTGCGAGAGTCAATCGCTTATGAGGGAACACTCTGAATAGCAGCCACGTAGAAATGACAACCACCGGGAAGAAGAACCAACGTACCGTTGCGTATTCCGGGAGCCGGAGGTGGAGGGATTTCTGAATCGTGAAATCAATCATGTCTGGATTCCAATGGAACAAAAGCCTCGATTCATAGAGAACTAGGGCAGTTATTGATAGACCTATATTAAGTGAAAGGAAAACCTCGTGTACTAGTCGAGCTGTCGGGGGACCAGGTGTCTCTTGTGGACTCAATGTTTCACCACCGGACATTTCGGATTGTATTGGGCGGGTGGCCCGCCCTTTCTTTGGAAAAAGTTCTACATAAGTCGGGGCATAATACCATTACTATACGTTAATCCGGGGTTAAGATTTTGAACTTGGGGCGCCCTGTCCTTGATGCCTTTTCAAGGGCGGGGCTTTTGGTTTGACCCGGCTAGCCGCGGATGGAAATATCGCTAAAGCTGAGGACCACGCGCCCGCCGGAAGTGAAGCGGCCAAAACTCATCTCGGGGCGGAAACGCGAAAACAGGAGCACGAGATCCAGCTGGCGACGAACCGTTTCGGTGTCGGGCCCGGCAAGGATTCTGTAACTTACGGCCTCGCCCTGCGAGTTCACCGTGGCTTCCACGAGAAGAGCGTGCGGTCCGGCATGCCCGGATTCCTCGAGGCCAGTGATCGGGAATGGAGCCAGGGCCTCCAGGCGCGCGGGCTGCAGCAAGTTCGTCGGAGAATCGTTCGACCCGGCGCGCAGAGGCACGCCGAGGCCGAGCAACTGGCAGACCATGACGAATACGACGAATGCGACGGTGAAACCGCCTGTCGCGGGAATGGCCAGAGGTTCCAGGATATTCTTCAGGACCAGTTCGGCGCGAGTCCGCGCGCGACGCGCGTAGTGCAGCCAGTTGCAATCGGAAAGACGCTGCGCGGCCGCAACGCGAATCTGCAACGCCAGATCCCTCGGCGGCGCGGGACGCTGCACGCTGGACATGATCGAAGACATGACCTGATAGGCGCGCAGCTCATCGCGGCAATCCTCGCAACTCTCCAGATGATGCCCGATGGTGACGTGCGTGTCGGAAGACCACGTGCCGGTCAGCACGGCGCCGTCCAAGTAGCCCGGCAATAATTGTCTTACTTTTTCGCAGTTCACTAGACACCTCCCTCGGCGTCACCCGTCTTAGCCGGATGCGCCCAGCCGGCTGTGTCGGTCCGGCTGGTTTTGTGTTCTTCCTCCGCCGCGGAAAATAGCGGGGAGTGCAAAACCGACTCTCTTTTTTGCGGCGCGTGCGCCGGAACATGCGCGGCGTGCGGATTCCGAAGCATTGGATCCAGGATTTCCCGCAACATTCGCCGCCCTCGCAAAATTCGCGATTTCACCGTGCCCACCGTTACCGTCAGGACTTCGGCCACTTCCTCGTAGGACATTCCCTCGAGGTCCCTCAGGATCACGGCGCTGCGAAATACTTCCGGCACTTTGAGCAAGGCCTGCTGCACAGCCTGCTGCACTTCATGAGAGGCAGCCTGGTCGAACGGCGTGCTGCCTGCGTCTTCCAGTTCGAGCGATGCGTGGCCGCTGGCCGGCTCGATGTCGATCGAATCCTGCTCCCGGTGATGCCGCCACAGCCAGCGCCGGTGATTCAGCGCCTCGCGAATGGCGATCCGGTAAAGCCAGGTCTTCAGCGAACTGCCGTGCCGGAAACCGCGAATCCCGCGAAACGCCTTCAGAAAAACGTCTTGCGTGATATCGGCGGCGTCACAGGACTCCGATACCATCCCGGCGACGAGGCCGTAGACCGGACCCGAGTAGTGCGTCACCAGCCAGTCGAACGCTGCGCCGGAACCACCCTGCAGCTCCGTCACGAGCTCGGCTTCGTCCTGCGACCACGGAAGGACGCGCGCCAAGTCAGACACGTTTACCACCTCTCCCGCCTGTGTGCGCCAAGCGTTGTCGCGGAGGACTCGCGCCAAACGCCATGTGCCTTACGCCACAGACTTTAAAGCCGCTTACTGGGTCTCCCGACCAGAAACCTGTTCAGCCGGATAGCAACGGCTGGTAAGCGCTTCAATTGATTTAGACACCATGAAGGGAGAATGGTTCCCCCTCCAGGTTATATTGTGCGCTTAGAGTACCGAGTTTGCAATGGTACAGGGGTGGTAGAACCGGGTTGCAGGGAAAGGGGTTAGGTGGCACGGACTTCAGTCTGTGGGGGTTCGTTCGCTGGCCGGACCTGTGCGCGGTAGCCAAGATCACTCGAAAATCCACAGACTGAAGTCTGTGCTACCTAACCCCGTCCGTTCGGAGATACCATCGTGGCGTCGCGTCAGGGTGACGGAAAGCGAAATTGCGGAGTCGATATGGACCATGATCCGATTCGCCAGATTGCGCTCATAGGATTTGGAGAGGTTGGGGGAATTTTCGGATCGGACTTCGCGGCCGCGGGGCTGCGTGTTTCTATATTCGATATTTTATTGAATGTGGAACTTGCGCGTTCGGAGATGCTGGCCAAGGCAAAGAGCGCGAAAGTCCACGCGTGTGACACCCTCCAAGAAGCTTTACAGAGCGCAGACCTGATCATTTCCGCGGTGACGGCTTCCTCTGCCGCTAACGTTGCCGGGAGCGCTGCGCCATTTCTTCGCGCCAGACAAATCTATCTGGACATCAACTCGGTCTCGCCGGAGACGAAGCTTGAAATCGCGCGCACTCTGAAGGAATCGCCCGCCACCTTTGTCGAAGCGGCCGTGATGGCGGCGGTTGCGCCGCAACGGCTCAAAGTTCCGATGCTGCTGGGAGGCGCGGACGCAGCAATTGCGGCCGAGCGGCTGCAGGCAATCGGCATGAATGTGAAGCCCATCAGCGATCGCATCGGCGTGGCGTCGGCCATCAAGATGTGCCGCAGCATAATTATCAAGGGTCTCGAAGCAATCACGGTGGAATCGATGTTCACGGCGCGCCGGTATGGCGCCGAAAAACAAGTTCTCGAGTCCCTGGCCGCAACGTACCCGGACATGGGTTGGAACGGCGCGCTGCCCGATTATTTAATCAGCCGCGTAGCGGAACACGGAAAGAGGCGAGCGGCTGAGATGCGCGAAGCGGCCCAGGCCGTGGCGGATGCGGGCATGGAGCCATTGACAGCGCTCGCAACCGCGCAGCGCCAGGACTGGCTCGCGCACTTGATCGCGGAACAAGCGCTCGCCGTTCCGAAAGGCGAGATCTTTGCATGGCAGAAACTCGCCGATGCGATCGCAAAGGCTGCGTCTGAATCGGAAGAGCCTGCGCGAAAATCATAGCCGGAAGATCATCGCGCCAACCTGCCATCCGTACGGCGACATCTTTTTCATCTTCAACTCTTTAGAGAACTTTGGGTACTGACTCGGTTTGACTCTGGTGGTTGCAAAAGGCTGCCCGCCCTAAGAACGGGCGGCCTCTACAAAACCGAACAAGCCTACAGGCAGGACGGTTTTGTAGCGGCCGTTCCGTCCCGTGTATTTCGGGACGGAACGGGCATCTTCACGGTCAAACTGAGTCAGTACCGAACTTGGCCATTGCTTATGAACTTGACCAGCCACAGCGGCCAGCGTACGCTTTTGCCACAAAGAGCAGCTCAAGATGAAAAATACTTTTTGACGGCGAAATTTTTCTCGCTCCAAAGGGGGTTGTATGTCGATGAAGCGGCCTAGCTTGCTGGTCCTGGCGGCTCTCGCAAGCGTCTTCCCTGCGCTCTCTAAAGATCAGCCTGTAGCGGCATTGACTGGCGTGGTGACCTCCGAAGCCGAAGGACGCATGGAAGGAGTGCTCGTTACGGCCAGGCCCCAGGGAGCGAACATGACGGTCACGGTGGTCAGCGACGATCAAGGCCGTTTCGCTTTTCCGACAGGGAAACTCCAGCCAGGCAAATATGCTCTTACGATTCGGGCCATCGGGTACGAACTAGCTGGACAAACCGCGGCGGAGATAAAGCCCGGTGGAGCGGCCCGAGCGGATATCAAGCTCGTAAAGACGAAAGATCTTGCTTCGCAGCTTACCGGCGCAGAGTGGATGATGAGCATTCCCGGAAACGAGAAACAGAAGAAAGCCCTGTTTCACTGCGATCAATGCCACTCGCTGGATAAAGTGGCGAAGAGCACCTACGACGTGGACGGTTGGCTTTCCACGCTGCACCGGATGCAGAATCAATGGCAAGCGGGGAGCACTTTCACCCACCCAATGCCTCCTACTTATCCGCCAAAAGAATATCCAACGGATCCGGAGCTGGCGAAATATCTGAGCACCATTAATTTGAGCGGCGACAAGACGACCTGGCCGTATGAATTGAAAATGTTTCCACGGCCCCGTGGAGCGGACACGCGGGTTGTGATCACCGAGTACGAAATACCTCGCGACGGAAGTTCGCCGCACGACCTGGCCATCGACCGCGACGGCATGGTTTGGTACGACGATTTTCAGAGCCCCAATATCGGCAAGCTCGATCCGCGCACGGGTCAATTCAAGGAGTGGACGCTGCCTCGGCTCAAACCAAATCTGCCGTCCAATAGCTTGACGATCGAGCTGGATCGTCAGGGAAATCCGTGGCTCCCGCGGGGCTACCAGGGATGCTCTGTAACGATGTTCGACGTCAAGACGGAAAAATTTCAAACCTGGAGCGCTCCGGCGGAATATAACGACGATCACTCCAGCTGCACGCAAGGAAATGTCGGGCCGAACGGGATGGTCTGGTTTAACAGCTTCAACACCAGCAAGATGTTCGAGCTCGATCCCAAGACCGGGGAAGTCAAAGTCTTCAGCGCGTTTCCTCCCGGCAGCGTGCAATACAAAGGGCCGAATCGGGTTTTTTACTTCGGCATCGATGAGAATTTTGCGACGTCGGAGAAAACTCACAAAATGTATGGAAGCGCGATCGCCGAAAACGGGAATCCAATTTATTGCGACATAGAGGGAAGCACCATCGCCGTTCTGGATCGCGCGACCGGGCAAGTCAATCTATACCCGACGCCGACTCCGGCCGCCGCTCCTCGCCGCGGTTCCATCGACTCCGCCGGAAACTTTTGGTTCGGAGAGTGGATGGCGGGCCAATTGGGTATGTTCGATCCGCAAACGAAAGAGATTAAGGAATGGCGTCCACCGGTTCCGTGGAGCGGCATTTATCGGGCGGCGCGCGATAAAAATGGAGACGTTTGGTCGGGAGCCATGAGCACGGATTACGTCCACAGACTCAATCCAAAAACAGGCGAATGGCGGGAATACATGCTGCCGACTCTTGGTGGAGAGATGCGGGATATCAAGATTGTCGATGCGGGAGCAGCGCCGCAAGTTTGGGTGCCTCTAGTTCATGCCGGCATACTTGCCAAAGTCGAACCGCTGGAGTAGCCGACGGCCACCGTTTATGTAGCGCCCGCCTTCAGGCGGGCATATTGAAATCGAGCACATGCCCGCCTGAAGGCGGGCGCTACACGAATCAATTCTGAGTCCTCATACAGACTCAAAAGCCACGCCCTAACTAAAGGAAACAATGCATGTCCACAGAACCGATCTTTGACCTCGCGCATCTCGCCCACATGGAAATGCTGACGCCGAAGCCGGACGAGAGTTTGAAATTTTTCGTCGACGTGATGGGCATGACGGAAACGGCGCGGAAGGGCGATTCCGTCTACCTGCGCGGCTGGGACGACTACGAGCACCACACGCTGAAGTTAACGGCGTCAAAAACTTCGGGGATGAAGCACATGGCCTTTCGCGCGCGCAGCCCGCAGGCGCTCGAGCGCCGAGTCGCCGCGCTGAAAGGTTCTGGCTACGACATCGGATGGACCGACGGCGATCTCGGCCACGGCCCCGCGTTCGCCTTCCACGATCCGGACGGCCACGAGGTCGAGATTTATTATGAGACCGAGTGGTACAAGGCGCCGCCCGAGCTGCGCCCTGCCCTGAAAAACCAGGCCATGCGCTTCCCTGCTCGAGGCGTCAACGTGCGGCGGCTCGATCACCTCAACTGCCTCGCCGTGGACATCAAGGCCAATCGCATTTTCTTCCAGGAATATCTGGGCTGCCGCCTCACCGAGCAAATCGTGATGAACGACGGTTCGGAAGCGGGCATGTGGCTGACGGTTTGCAACAAGAGCTACGATTTCGCCTACACGCGCGACCATACCGGCACGCGCGGCCGCTTCCATCACGTCACCTACGCCGTCGATTGCCGCGAAGAGGTTTTGCGCGCCGCCGACATTTTCCTCGAAAACGGCGTCTTCATCGAAACCGGCCCGCACAAGCACGCCGTCCAGCAAACATTTTTCCTCTACGTCTACGAGCCCGGCGGCAACCGCGTGGAAGTCGCCAATGCCGGGGCCCGCCTGATCCTGGCTCCTGACTGGAGGCCCATCGTCTGGTCGGAAGACGAACGCAAGAAAGGCCAGGCCTGGGGACTCAAGACCATTGAGTCGTTTCACACGTATGGAACGCCGCCTGTGGATGTGAAGCATAGCTAGTCCATCTGACCTTCCGGGCCATCTCCAGAACAATCGGCATCCGCGCGTCACCTTGACATGCGTTACGTTACGCGTTACGCTTGTTTGGTGATCCGGTCAATACGCCACAAAGGATTGAAACACCTCCACGACGATGATGATCCGCGCGGAGTATTTATGGAGCACGCGGAAAAGTTACGCGACATCCTGGCCCGGCTTGATGCTGCGGGCGATATTTCGGACATGGACCTGCCAGGGTTTCGGCTGCACCCGCTCAAAGGCGAATTCAGAGGGTTTTGGGCGGTGACCGTTCGCGCGAACTGGCGTGTGATTTTTCGCATGGCCAATCGCGATGTTCTGGACGTTGACTACGTCGATTACCATTAAAGGAGATTGAACCATGCCGATGAAGAATCCACCGCACCCCGGCGGCTTTGTGCTGCGCCAGTGCATTGAACCCCTGGGCCTGACCATCAAGGACGCGGCTGCCGCGCTGGGCGTCACCCGCACCACCTTGTCTGAACTCGTGAATGGGAAGCGCGGCATTTCTGCCGAAATGGCGGTGCGGCTCTCGAAGGTCTTCGGGGGAAGCGCTGAAAGCTGGATCACGCAGCAAGCGCACTACGACGTTGCACAGGTTCGCGCCGACCGAATCAAGCTCAAGCGGCTCCAGTTCGCTTAAGTGGCTGCGGAAAAAGTCAGTGAGGGATCGGTTTTCGTAGCACAGCCACTCTTGGCTGTGTAGTTTTTGCAGCACTTAACAAAGGCACACAGCCAAGAGTGGCTGTGCTACCCGGCATTTTCCGCAGCTTGTTAAGCGTTCGCGAATCCCTGCCATGACGCTCAGCCCCGGCATCGCACCCCTTGAAGAGGGCGCAAGGATGCACCGCCCGAACTTCACATGCGCCAAACGGATGCCCAGCCTGCCATTCTTGAGCTGGACCTAGTTCGATGGGTTTGCCTGAGGCATGGCTTCAGGGGCATCTGCCGGTGCGGGGCCGACGCGCTCCACAACCACATGCGCGATAAAAACGGGCGTGAAAGGCTTGTCGCGGCCGTCGCGCTTGACACGCGCGATGGCCTTTACGACATCCAAATTGCCGCACTGGCCCCAGATCGTATAACCGCCGTTGAGGGAAGACTGCGGCGCCTCGGTAATGAAGAACTGGCTGCCGTTCGTGTTGGGCCCGGCGTTGGCCATGGCCAACCGTCCCGGCACATCGAACTTGAGCGTCTTCACGACTTCGCTCTTGTATGGAAAGCCCGGGCCCACGGGACGTCCGGTGCCGTTGCCGAGAGGGTCGCCGCCCTGAATCATGAAGTCGGGAATCACCCGGTGAAACGTCAGGCCGTCAAAAAATTTCTTGCGCATGGCCTGTTTGGTTTGCGGGTCAATATAGGCGAGCTTTCCGATAGCCAAGCCCACCATGGTGTGGACGGTGACCGGCGCCTCCGCTTCATAGAGCTTGCAGGCGATGTCGCCTTTGTCCGTTTGAAACGTCATGTACAGGCCGGGGGAACGGGTCTCGCCCTGAGCCGCAGCGGAGGAGGCGGCCTGCGGGTAAGGCGCTGCTTGGAAAGGTCCCGCGATTGGCAATAGCGCGGCGAGTATCGCCAACAGTGACGCGCGATTTCGTATTTGCATGATTGCCCCCTTCGGAAATTGAGAATTCGGGAATTTGCGCGAAATCTTCGATGCCAACCTTTTACGGCGGGCTCCCCTTCCTGCGTCAGGACAAGCAAGCAGAGCTCGCACCCGATCATTGCCGCAAAACGATACCCTCCACCTTCAACTCACGTCAAGCGTGGGGCGGATTGATTTCTTTCCGTGGGCCCCCTTCCCGCCAAGAACCGCACCCTTGCAAAAGGCGCAAGGATGCGGCACCCGCGTCTTCTGTTCAGCGTTTTCAAGCGCTAAAGCGTCAGGGGCTGAAGCCCGCAATTAAACGCAACTCCAACGGCCGAGCTGCCCTTCCTTCGTCAGGATGAAAAGCTCGGCCCTCCGGAAGACGGAAACCTCGAACCGGGCCGGAGCATTGCGTCGTGCTGAGATCGGGTGTACATTTTCGCTCGGCCGGAAATTCAAAACGGAAAATCCAGGTGAACATGCTGCCGATCGAGCGTCTCGCCTACTCGGCGATTAAAGACCGAACGCCGCTCGCTTTGCCCGGGGGCGCGCGCCTTGCTGTCTGGGTGATTGTGAATGTGGAGGAGTGGAATCCGCAGGAGACCATGCCGCGGACCGTTCTCACTCCGCCCGCGGGCGGTTCACCCATGCCCGATATTCCGAACTGGGCGTGGCACGAATACGGCAATCGGGTCGGCTTCTGGAGAATGCTGGAGGTGATCGATCGCTTCAACATTCGCGCGGCGCTCGCGATCAATGGCAGCGCCATCCACGCCTATGAGCCGATCGCGCGTGCCGCGCTGGAGCGCGCATGGGAGTTCGTCGGCCACGGCTTCGGCCAGAAGAACATGCAGAAGGTCCCCGACGAGCGAGCCGATATTGCCACGACCACGGAGGCCATTCGGGCCTTCACGGGCAAACGGCCGCGCGGCTGGCTTGGCCCCGGCTTGACCGAGACGTGGGACACGCCCGACATCCTGGCGGAAGAAGGCTACGACTACGTCTGCGACTGGGTGCTGGACGACCAACCGACTGTGCTGAATACGCGCGGCCGTTCCATTGTCAACGTTCCGTACACGCAGGAATGCAACGACGTGGCGATGATGCTGATCCAGCACCACAAGGCCTCGGAATACAGGGACCGCGCCATCGATCAGTTCGAGCAGTTGTACTCCGACGCACACGGCTCCGCGCGGATCATGGCGCTGGTGGTGCATCCCTACATCATGGGCGTGCCGCACCGGCTGCGCTACTTCCGGGAAGCGTTGGAGCACATACAGTCGCGGTCCGGCGTAGTGTTTTGGACCGGCGAGCAGATCCTCGACTGGTATCTGGGAGCCCAAGTAAAGAGCAATGCGGTCACAAGGTAGTTCGTGGAACCGCCCCCAGCCAAGCCGCGCATCCGCGGCATTATCATGTTTGGCGTGCTGCTCGCTTCCTACGCGATTAACGCCATGGATCGGCAGCTCTTCCCGCTGCTCGTTCCGGAAGTGCGCCGGGAGTACGGCTTTTCGCTCGCCGGCGTAGGAATTCTTTCTACGATCTTCACGCTGGGAATGGCGATCGCGGGATTACCCACCGGCTATTTCCTCTCGCGTTTCTCCCGTAAGATCGTATTGCAGGCCGGAATCGCGCTCTTCTCTGCGGGAACGCTGTTGACGGTCATCGCGCGCGGATTCTCGGACATGCTGATCTACCGGGCTACCACCGGCATCGGCGAGGCGATGCAACTGACTGTCCTTCTGGCCGTCGCGGCCAACTATTTCGCCAGCCACCGCGCCGCAGCCCTGGGCTCGGTCAATTTTTCCTTCGGTGTTGGCGCCATAGTCAGCCCAATTTTGGGAGGCGCACTGCTCAGCGCTTATCGGAGCTGGAAGGTGCCGATGGCCGTCTTCGGATTTCTCGGCTTCTTGGCGATTGCGGTGATCGCTCTGAGCGTGGATCCGTGGTTCACAGAAGGCGAGACTGCCGCCTGCGAGCGAGCAGATCGCGGCGGAGCAGCGACGCTCGTCAATAGAAATACGATCCTTCTAACGCTGATGAGCCTGATCGGCGGCCTTGTCATTTACGGCTATCTGGGAATGTATCCGACATTCCTGCGCGAAAGTCTCAAGTATTCGCCGACGGCCGCCGGAACCGTGATGAGTTTTTATGGACTCGGAACGCTTGGTTCGATTGCCGGCGGTTGGCTCGGCGATCGCTTCTCTCCTACGGTCGTGTTGAGCACCACGTTCTTTTCCGCCGCCGCTCTGGGCTACCTGCTCTTCCATGGATCGGGAGCCTTCGTGCCTCAAGCCATTCTGTCGTTCATTTGGGGTCTGATCGTCAGCGGAGTGATTTATGTCAATCTTGCGGGCTATCACGCCAAAGCGCTACGAAGCAGCTTTGCCAGCCGCGCCTCAGGCATATTCGTGACGAGCCTTTATGGATCGGCCGCTTTTGCCGGGTATCTCGTGGGTTGGATTGCCACTCGCGCCGGATGGGCGGCGGCAGGAGAAATCCAGATTTCGCTACTATCCGTTGTTGCCGGCGGCCTCGCGCTGGCCTTGCAGCCGGATCAAATGTCCTAGCAGGAGTGCAGCGATGAAAAAATCGGGTTGGTTGAGTTCCATAGCGGTCGCTCTTCTTTTTGCAACAAGCTTGTTTGCGGCATCCGCCCGCGCGCAGGCGCCTGCGAACGTCACGGTCAATGTCTTCCAAGGCGGCTTCAATTGGCCATGTTTCGTCGGGCAGCAGAAAGGTTTCTTCGAGCGCAACGGAATCACGGTGACTCTTCTGCCGACGCCCAATTCGGTGGCGCAGATGACGGGGCTGGCCGAAGGCAAGTTCGACATCGCCATCACTGCTTTCGACAACATCGTGGCTTACGCCGAAGGGCAAGGCGAAGCCCCCATCGGGCCGCAACCCGAATTCTTCGCGTTCATGGGCAGCGACAATGGGTTTTTGAGCCTGGTGGCCGCGCCCGACGTCAAGACGATCTCCGGCTTGAAGGGCAAGACCTTGTCGGTCGATGCGCGCACGACCGGCTATGCCTTCGTGCTGTTCGACATCCTCAGAAGAAATGGTCTGCAAGAGAGCGACTACAAAATCGAAAAAGTCGGAGGGACTACAATGCGCTGGGACTCGCTACGTGAGGGGAAACAGTCGGGAACTCTCCTCTCGGCGCCTTTCAACTTTCTCGCCGGCGAGCAGCATTTCAATGAGATGGCGCGAGCGATCAAGGTGATTGGTCCGTATCAAGGCAATGTCGCCGCAACCCGCCGTTCCTGGGCCAAAGAGAACAGAACGAAGGTAATCGCCTTCATTCGCGGCTACGCCCAGGCAATCGATTGGCTCCGCGACAAAGCGAACCGCGAAGAAGCGATTTCGATCCTTCTGAACAATGTCAAAATGTCTCCCGAGTTAAGCGAGCGGACCTACGATGAGCTTCTCGATCCAAAAGATGGTTTTTTCCGCAAGGCGCGCGTGAGCACGGAAGGGATGCGGACGGTCCTCGCCTTGCGAAGCCGGTATGCGGACGCCAAGAAAAAATTGGCAGACCCGTCGAAATATTACGATTCAAGTTATTACGACGCCGCCATGCGCTAGACCGATGCCGATGAGGCCTGGGGAGGGGTCGCGGCCAGAAGGGAGAGCTTCCAGCGAAACGGCAGTGGCGGCAAAAGGAACTTGTCAGACCAACCAGAACGTGCCGACAACTTCTTGATGGGCCTTGGCATCTCATTCACTTGCTCCATTGCGATAGTGTGTCTCACCGGAGAAAACCATGAGCAAAGCTGCCCGCCTATTCCTGATTGGTTTGCTCGCTTCCCTGCCGGCGAATCTTCGTTCCGGGACTCAGAGTTCAGCCCCTGCGGATTCTCCCCATGTCATCGAAGTGACCGCCAAAACGTTTGAATTCACGCCCAACGAAATCCACGTCAAGGTGGGAGAGCGGGTTCAGATCAAACTTCGCACCGCGGACAGGGCCCACGGACTCAAATTGAATCTCTATCCCGAAGGCGCGAGCGAAGACGGCAATCCGGGCCTGGTTTTTGAGCATCCGCAGGACGACGCCAAAGTGGAAAAGCATAAGGATCGCGTGATCGAGTTCGTCGCCGCGCGCCCGGGTACGTATGACTTCGTTTGTTCGGTCCGGTGCAGTATGGGGCACGGCCACGACCGGATGACTGGAAAATTGATCGTCGAGGAATAGCCTTTGGCCGGCGAATATTGCGTGCCCGCGCCGGAAAGACGCATGAATACGATGGAGCATTACTTTCTTTGCCCTTACTGCGGGGAGGAAATTTCAATGGTGCTGGATCTTTCGGTACGCGGCCAAACTTACGTCGAGGATTGCGAGGTTTGTTGCAACCCAATTGAGATTCGCTACACCGTTGCCGACGATACTCTTTCCAGCTTCGTCGCCAAAATTTTGGAATAAGAAATTCTAGTAAGGCTGAACGGATGGCCCAGCATCTTCCCGCGGAAAGGGTGGAGTTGGAAAGTTGGTGGACGTGACAGGGATCGAACCTGCGGCCTCATCCATGCCATGGATGCGCTCTCCCAGCTGAGCTACACGCCCGTCTCAGTGCAAATCGAACTGCTGGCGGTTTGGCAGACCGCAAAAATCATCTTAACGAATCCACCGATGAAATTCCACTGCGATGCGTGCGTGCAGTTGTTGGTAGGACAGCCACTCTTGGCTGTCCGCGTACGTCCTGCTCTGACATCAAGAGACAGCCAAGAGTGGCTGTCCTACTGTTCTCACTTCCATTAGAATGGCAGCCCTATGCCTAAACTCACCTTTCTTGGCGCGGCTGGAACCGTTACGGGATCAAAATATCTGGTGGAAGCCGAAGGCAAACGGCTGCTGGTGGATTGCGGCCTGTTTCAAGGCCTGAAGGAACTGCGTCTGCGCAACTGGAATCCTCTTCCGGAGAAACCGGCGACATTCGACTGGTGCGTACTGACGCACGCGCACTTGGACCACACGGGGTACTTGCCGCGGCTCGTGCGCGACGGCTACCGCGGCCCGATCTACGCCGACGCGGCTACGATCGAGTTGTGCAACATCCTTCTTGCGGATTCCGCACATTTGCAGGAAGAAGACGCTGAAAAAGCGGGCCGCGGCGGGTATAGCAAACACGCGAAGCCGTTGCCGCTCTACACATCGGAAGACGTCGCTCCAGTGCTGAACGCGCTGAAGGAAATTCCACGCGCCGATTCCTTCACGATTTCTCCGCAATTCACGGTGCGCCCGCATGACGCTGGGCACATTCTCGGCTCGGCCAGCCTGGAACTGACCATCACTGAAAATGGAAAGAAAATGGTGGTGCTCTTTTCGGGCGACATCGGCCGCTACGATCAGACCATCCTGAAAGATCCGGAAGCGCCGCCGCGCTGCGATGTGCTCTTGTGTGAATCCACCTACGGGGACCGCGATCATCCTGCGGGCTCGCAGGAAGACGCGCTGGCGGACGTCGTCAATCGCGTCGCCAAACGCGGCGGGCAAATCGTGATTCCGGCGTTCGCCGTGGACCGCACGCAATCGATCATGTACATCATCCGCAAGCTCGAGGACGCCAACCGCATCCCGCACCTGCCCGTCTATATGGATAGCCCGATGGCCATCAGCGTGACCGATTTATATTTGCGCCACCACGAAGACCACGATCTCACCTTTACGGAGGAAGAAAAAAAGGGGAATCCGCTCGACGCGCACACCGTGCACTACATGCGCACGGTCGAGGACTCGAAAAAAATCAACGACGTGCGCACGCCGGCCATCATCATTTCCGCGAGCGGCATGGCCACCGGCGGGCGCGTGCTCCATCACATCGCGCGCCTCGCGCCGGACCGCAGGAACGCGATCCTCCTGGCCGGGTTCCAGGCGGAAGGCACGCGCGGCCGTGCGCTGGAAGAAGGCGCGAAAACGGTGCGCATTCACGGCGAGGATGTCCCGGTCGCCGCGGAAGTCATCAATCTGCGGCAATTTTCCGCGCACGCGGGCCAAAGTGAACTGATGCGTTGGCTCACCGGTCTCCCTGCCCCTCCGCGGCAAACTTACCTCACGCATGGAGAACCGCAGGCTTCCGCCGCGCTCAAGGCAAAGATTGAATCGGCGTTCCGATGGCGCGTGGCGCTACCGCAATATCTACAGACCGTGGACCTGAACGCTTAGCAGTTGCGTCCATCCTTGCGCCGGGCAATGCGAGGCGTGTTAGAATTGGATCACTTCCCCCGCCCACCGGAGGGGCTATGCTTCTTCGCCGTTTACCGGTTTCCTTTTTGCTGCTGACTCTGGGTGTATTGCCCGGAAGCGCGCAAAACACGCCTTCCAGGCGCGCCGTTTTCAGCATCGGTGGCAGTATCCGCGACGACACCGACCACCGCGACCTGGAGAATATACCTGTGACATTGAAACAATTGACTGGAAACGTCTTAAATACCGTTTATACGCGCGGAAACGGCGATTTCGAATTCGACGGACTCGGCAACGGCGACTACATCGTTGAGATCAATGTGAAGGACTACGAGCGGATCCAGCAAACGGTCACGATTTCCAGCGGCAGCCGCATGGGGATAGCAATTTTCCTTTCCAGGTCCGGGAAAGCCGCGAATCCCCCTATGCAATTGTCGATCTCTGCCCACCAGCTCAGCGTTCCGCACAAGGCCCATGATGAATTTGAAAAGGGCATGAGCCTGATCTACATGAAGTCGGATTACCGCGGGGCCATCCCCTTGTTTCAACTTGCGATCAAGGATTTCCCGACCTATTACGAGGCGTATGCGGAGGAGGGAACCGCGTATTATCAACTGGAAGAAATGGGCCCCGCCGAGGAAGCGCTGCAAAAAGCTGTCGATCTCAGCTCCGGTCAGTACGCCGACGCCATGTTCACCCTCGCCGCGATCATGACCGACACGAAGCGGTTCAAGGAAGCGGAGACGATCTCCCGCCGGGGAATCTCGGTCGATTCTTCCTCCTGGCGGGGCCCGTTTGAATTGGCGCGCGCGCTGAATGCCCTAAAGCAACCCGAGGAGGCCGAAAGAACCGCGCAGCAATCCCGGGATCTGATGCCCGATAATCCGCCTGTCTACCTATTGCTCGCGAATATCCATATTCAGCGCAAGGATTATGTCGCGCTGCTGCGGGACCTCGACGATTACCTCCGTTTAGCCCCGCTTGGGCCGGAAGCCGATCAGGCGCGCAAAACACGGGACCGCGTGCAAGCCATCGTGAATGCTCCGAAGGACCAGACTGCTGGAAGTGGGAAGGATCAGTCGGACGACGATGACGATGACGCGGATACGGCCCCGGACAAAAACGCGTCTCCGCCCCCTGCACAGGACACGTCGGGGCTTCCCTCCTTACCACCACCAACGCCTGGAAATCAGTGAAGGTCTCTCCCGTCCAGGGAATCAGGTGCGGTTAAATAAATTTTTAATAAGGATGTAACCTGCCGTGAGGCTGGCGCGTCCATTAAGGTAAGACCACTCGGGGGGGTAGGAAGCGACCACCAAGAAGCAACCGACCGTTAGCTTCCTACCCCTTTTATATTGAAACGCCAGCCTCGGCGCTCCAAAGAAAAAATCATTACCTCGTTGCGCTAACCTGACTCTGCGGCGCGTGCAGCGGCATCGCGGGAACTTCCGCAAGATGTAACCCAAGAACGAACATGGGCAAAGGCGCAACGCGCCCCCACCGGTTCAGATCCCAACCCGCGCGGATAAAATTGACTTCCGGAACCAGCGTCAATTCCAGGACCGCCCGCGTCTCGCCGCGATAAAACTGCTGCGGCAATTTCAAAAGCGGCTGCGTCCCCCAGTTTTCCCCGTCCGCGGAGCCCCAGATGGACACGTCCACCGATTCCTGCTCGATCTGCTCGCGGATCAGCATGGTGCAAAAAAAAGTGCGGGTCGAACTCGCGCGAATATCAACACTCTCGCCGTGGCCGTTTTCCTGAAGGAGCGTGCCTTGCGGAATGAGATCGAATTCCATGGCCATTCGGATTCTCCAGGGCGCGGGCTGTGCTTGTTCATCCTGAGTTTCGGAGGACAGCCCGCCCGCATTATGATTTCGCGGCGGATTCTAACACAGGACCGGCGCAGGGGTCACGGGAGGCGGGAGGTTGGAAATAGGGGAGTTTCCGATTGGGACTTATCGGACTTAGCCGAAGCAGCCGATCGCGGGCAAGTCCTCGCGGCAGATGAAAGGAATTGCGCGCCCGAAAGAACTTCTCGCCCTCACGTGGCCAACCACGCGTTCGATCGAAGCGCCTCCGCGTCACCGGGGAAACGCAGTGAGTTTGGGGGCGGAACCTTGTGGTTCGACGGGGGGCTTTTGCCACACCTTATTCATCGTGGCCCACATTGTGTACCAGCCATAAACTCCAACAATATCGACGACACCCCGTTCGCCGAATTTAGCGAGCGCCTTGGCGTAAGTTGCATTGCTGACGCTTTGGTTGTGGTGCAACTCATCGAGGAAATCGTAGACGACCCCTTCGTCCTCGGGCATGGCTGTCGGCCGGCGGCCTTCCGCGATCGACTTCAGATTTTCCGGACTGATTCCGGTTTTGATTGCCACCGGGTAATGCGAGTTCCACATGAAATCCGTGCTCGACTGCCGGCCTGCGATCATGATGACCATTTCCCTGATCCTTGGTGCCAGCGCCGGCTTGTATTCCACGTACTCCCGCATGGCGTTCACCGTTAGCAGGAGTTCCGGGCTGCGCAACAGTTCCGACCAACCCAGGCCCAACTCCATTTGGACCGGTCTGGGATATTTGTCGCCAAAGAGTTTTTGGATATTCGCCTGAGCCGCGAGGTACGCTTCCACGGCTTTCTTCTGTTCTTCCGTCAACTTGTCGGGCGGGATGGGCGGCATGCGATCTTGAGCGATTATTGGAGCGCCCCATCCAACGACAAGCAACAGCAGGCCGGACGCGAACCAACGCCGTAAATGAATCATGGAAATCGTACTCCTTCGTTCGCCATGCTTCTTCCCTATGCATAGCTTCGCGGATGGTATATTACGCGGGTTCAGAAATCACTTGGATTTCGAAATTGTCCTTTCAGAGCATTTCTTCCCGCCACCTCCTGATAAACCTCCTGATAAGCGGAATGTGGCCGGGACGCCAGCGACCCCGCGTATTGAGCTTTTCGCCCACCAGAATGACTCCGTCGCGTGGCCCCGCCCATCCGGACGGTAGAATACTATTGTGCAACCAATCTCATGGCGAGTGCAGCTGGGATTAGTTGCCTTGGGCTATGCCGCTGTTTTGGTGGTTACGGCGGGCTTACTCTTCTTGCGGCACCTGCAGGAACTCCAAAATCCCGCTGAGGCCTCCGGTGGCATGTGGGCTGCCGGCGATGCATTCCTGTACATCTTCATCGCCGGTCTCTTCATGATCCCGACCGCCTTTCTCATCTGGGTCACGGCAAAGTTTGAGGCCTTCTATACCGCATATTCCAAATTCCTGTTGGCTCTCAGCCTGAGTGCGCCAGTTTGTCTGGGTGTGTTCTATCTCGGAGAAAATCATATAGGAGAGAACTTAATCAATCTTTGTTTGTCCAGGCTCCTTTGCTTGCCTTTTATTCTTCTGGGAATGGGGATCAGCCGGTTGGTGGCCCGATTTGACCGAGCAAAGCGGTTTGCCTCCTATGCGCTGCTGATCGAGGGGCTGACACTTGTAATTGCTGTTGCGCTGCTCATCCATGCATTGGGCGGGCCCAAAAACCATTGACGGAAGTGGTGCGGCAGCCTGAGCAGAAGCGGTTCTCCTGTTTCCTTCCATACACGAAATCCAAATTTTCCGTGTCCTGAGCTGGAATCGGCCTGACAAAGGTTCGGTATCGATGCTTCTGATTTTTCCTGAGAATGACCTCGCGGTTGTATACTCTCGCCGCTCCGGTTTGGCGGAGCCCGATGCGGAACGAAGTGAATCAACCATGATTGGACAGACCATTTCGCGCTCTCACATCGTCTCGCAGCCCGGAGGCGGTGGCAGAGGTGCGGCATATGAAGCTGAAGACCCCAAGGTGCGGGTGCGATGAGCGACACCGCTATTGCGGCTCCGGGCATGCGGGCCTACAGCGCTCCGGCCGTTAATCCCTGGATCATCGCGCTAGTCGTGACCATGGCAACGTTTATGGAGGTGTTGGATACCAGTATTGCCAACGTTTCCCTGCCGCACATTGCCGGTGGACTTTCCGCGGGTGTTGATGAGAGCACCTGGATTTTGACGTCCTATCTCGTCTCGAACGCCATCATCCTGCCTATGAGCGGATGGTTCTCCAACTTGATCGGGCGAAAGCGTTTTTACATGTCGTGCGTGGCGGTCTTCACGATCAGCTCGTTTCTGTGCGGGCTGGCGCCGAATCTGGGCGCGTTAATTGTGTTTCGAGTGCTTCAGGGTTTGGGAGGAGGCGGCCTGCAGCCCAGCGAGCAAGCCATCCTGGCGGACACCTTTCCCCCGGCCAAGCGCGGCATGGCCTTCGCCATTTACGGCATGGCAGTGGTGGTGGCGCCGGCCATCGGGCCGACGCTGGGAGGTTTCATCACTGACAACTACAGTTGGCGGTGGATTTTTTACATCAACGTGCCCATCGGGATTATCTCCCTGCTGCTCACGTCGCGGCTGATCAGCGACCCGCCGCATCTGAACGAAGCGAGAAAACGAATCTTCAGCATCGATTACATCGGTCTCGGTTTGCTCGCTCTCGGACTTGGCGCGCTGCAGGTCGTTTTGGACAAGGGGCAGCGGGATGACTGGTTCGATTCGCATTTCATCGTGATTCTCACGACGATCGCGGCCGCTGCGCTGGTGACCGTCATCTTCTGGGAGTGGCACCACGACCATCCCATCATCGATCTGAGACTGTTCCGCGACCGCTCCTTCGCGACGGCCAACGTGCTGATGTTCATGCTGGGGTTTGTGCTGTGGGGCACGACGCTGCTGATTCCGCTGTTTGTGCAGACGCTCATGGGCTATCCCGCGGAGCAGGCGGGGCTGGTGCTAATGCCGGGCGGCTTGTTGATCATTGCGCTGCTGCCAATGGTGGGGTGGATGCTGGCGCGAACCGATCCGCGAAAGATGATGATTTTTGGATTGTGCTTGCTGGCCACATCGATGTTTTACATGAGGCACTTCGACCTGGAACTCGGTTTCGGGACCGTTGTTTTTGCCCGGCTGGTCCAGGGCGGCGGCATGGCTTTTTTGTGGGTGCCGATCAACACCGTGGCGTATTCCTACCTGCCGCGAGATAAGAACAACGCCGCGTCCGGACTGATTAACTTGGCGAGGAACGTAGGCGCGAGCATGGGGATTTCTTACGTCACGACGATGCTCGACCGGAGGGCGCAGTTCCATCAAGACCGGCTGGCGGCGCACCTCTACCCCGGAAATCCAAACTTGCAACAGATGCTGCAGGGGACCACTGCCGCACTGAGGGCGGACAGCGGCTCCAGAGCGCTGCCGCAAGCCTACGGTCTGCTGCAGCTCCACGTCCAGCGCCAAGCGTCGATGCTGGCCTACATTGATAATTTTCAAATTCTTGCGATTGTGACCTTGTGCCTGATCCCGGTAGTCCTCTTGGTCAAGAAGCCCCGCAGAGGCGGGGCGATGGCAGTCCACTGACTCCTGCACGCCTTGCCGGAGACGCATTTGGGGTGCGGTTACTACTATTTCTTTTTTGATTTACGTTGTGGCGTTCGCGAAATGGGTTTCAGACCGAAAAAAACCCGCTCGGATTTAGTCAGCGGCCTTCCCATAATGTTTTGAAAGATGCGCTCAGGAGAAATTTTCCTCTGTGGGTTCCCACGCCACTTAGAACTTCATTTCAAGGCAAGTCACGCTCGGACTCTGTCTTCTCGGAGTAAGTTTGGACCAGGGACTAACTCGATGGCGCAATCAAGGATTACCTATTCCCGGGATAGCGGAAACCCCTCTGATTCCTAATAAAGGATTGCCCGCATTGATGAAAATTGCGTCCCTGTAGATGACGAATGCTCATCACAATCGCAGAGGCGAAGCAATTCGTTGGAGAACTGAAAACAGACCGTTTTGCGTCTGCTACGATCTTCTACCCGTATTCTCGTTCCTTTTTTTCCGGCTTTTTTTGAGAGCAGCCTTCCGCCTGGCGCCACGTCGTTTGTTGACATACTCCACGATCCTGGTCAATTCGCTTCTCAATGCGCTTTCAATCTTCTTTGACCGGCGTTCCCTGCGAGCAACACGGCTGACATAGGAGGGATCGACATCCAGTTGGAGAGCCACTCGATGATAGAGCCCCCGTATCAGGGAGGCCAAGTCATGGGGAGCGACCTCAAACTTGACGTTCTTACGTTGGCTCGTCTCACTTCCTCGTTTCCGAATTGAAGAGACTGGTGTTTTTCTGGACATCCCTCGCATGGGAGCCTCCGGTGTTGAGATTAGGCGTTGTGGAGCTTGGGCTTGAAATCAGGCTTAATGGTCTCTGGAAGGGGCAAAATCTGCTCGGCCGATTCTCCCTGGCGGGACTGCTCTTCGACAATCTTCTTGACTGCTTCCAACGGTATTTGCTCGAAATGTGTTTTATGACTTTGCATTGGGTCATTCTCCTTCGATCCACCGACACTAGCAGTCGGGAAATCGTACGGGTCTTATCTTTAAAACTTTTTTAAAGAACCGAAAGTTTGGTTTAGTCCGAGCTTAATCCACCATCTGGCGGCGTTTTATGCGACCGCGTCGTTTCGGGCGTGGCCGATTCCCCGCTTTTGCTGTCAGCTAATTTCACACGCAGAGGGTGCGACCTTTTTGCAGAGGAGCAGCGCCGTCAGCTTAAGTTGACTTGCAGGGGAGCCAGCTTAGTTTCAGTTGCACGGCTCTTGACGATGAAATACGATAATGGTACGTCTACGCGTCGTGTCATCACCACGGAGGATGATATGGGAACATTAAAAACCACGAGCGCTCCGATGCATTTCAAGACCATCGTCCAAACGGACGTTCCCAAGGGACGTGACGGAAAGCATAAACAGATCGTTACCATAATTCTCAAAGACCTCGACAGTCTGAAATCCGGCGCTGCGCTCAAGATCCCGTTGGGCAATCTGGTGGAATCAAAAGAAAAAGTTCGTTCCGCGCTGAATCGAGCGACTCGGAAAGCAGGACGTAGGGTCGCGACCGCCACAGACGCTACCTTTCTGTACGTGTGGAATCTGAACGACTAGGAGAAATGCCAACCCTGGTTGCAACGCACGGAACTGACCGGCAGGATGGCAGGCGCGACCGCGAAGTACTTGGCAAGCTGGAGGATCGCTAAAGCTTGCCCGAGTCCTGGTGAACCGGATTATCGGAATAGGGGAATTTGGCCAATCCGGCTCGCGGGCCACATTCAGACAAAACAACTTCCCGGGACTTGGCTGCTCCCAATGCCAAGAAGCAAGGCGCGCAAACAAACGCGCGTCTGAGCAGGTTTGAATTCCCTCCATTGCCCGCGACGGATCCCAGTTCAGAAGATCGCCAGCGGATTCAGCGGCGAACCCGTTCCCAGGGCGATCCGCAGCGGGGCAGCCGAGAATAGAAACTCATAGCGATTCACCTGCCTGGCATGCTCGACGGCTCTTTCGAAATCCAGATTGTCGAAAATGCTCACGCCCATCGCGACGAGCGCCAGGCGATGAAGAGGGTTCGTGACCGTCGGCGGGAAGCCCGTGGGCGAAACGTCGTTTGGTCCGTCGCATCCGATGAACGAAACGCCGCGTTCTTTCAGGAAATACGCGACATCGGCGTGATAGCCCGCGAATCCCGTGGTGTTCGGCCAGGGGCCCACCGCGGCGCGCCGCTTCCAACGGCCCGTGTAGAGAAGGATGACATCGCCCGGCGACACTCTCACGTGCTCCAACTTTTCCAGGGCCTCCAGATCTTCCCTATGGATGGCCGTTCCCGGCTCGAGCCACCCTTGCGGAGTTGCCTTCCCCGGCAGGCGAGTCGCATCGAAGAGGATGGCTCGCGTCACCACGCCGTCTTTCAGAGCATTGATATTCCCTTTCGGGCAGCCTGCCGCAGCGTTGATGTCTTCCATGGTCCGGCCGTTATATCCCTTGCCGTCGACCATCATGTGACAGTCCACGGCATCCAGATGGCTGTGAACCACTCCATGATACGTGCCCGTATATTGGTACCGATCGGTCGTGCCCGTCGGAGTTACGTTGCCCAGAGTCCGCTCCAGAATATTCGGAGCATCCGCCGCTTTTTCCTGCGCGATGTCGTGCGCCAGGGAAATGGTTACGCCTTCCCTTGCCATAGCCAGAGCCTGCTTCCGTTTCGCGGGCGTGATCAGATTGGCGGCGCCGAGTTCGTCGTCCTCTCCCCATCGTCCCCAGTTGGAAAGCTCCTTCATCGCGCGGTGGAAGTCGTCTTCATTTGCGATCGTCGGACGCGCCTTGTTCTGGCCCTGCGCCTGGGGGATGGAAACCGCCGCACCCAACACAATCAAACCAATCACCGGGATTCTCATGTTTCCTCCTCTGAGCGAACTGGGGATAAAGACCGCGTCCCGTTCTAAAATGGCCGCACTTTCAATTCGTGTGGATTAGTTCAGTTATTCAAGAAGCGGATAGGTCCTGGCGCGGCACGGAAGTTAACATGACTGCCCATCTGACGGAAAGCAGCTTCAGCGTTGCGGATTATCCGGGAGTCGGGCCGAGCCCGCAAAGATCAGAGGTATTCAACGCGCATTTCGGGGGGATCCGGGACGCTCTCTTGCCGGTCTTCATATTGCAACTGAAACCGCAAACTTCGCGCGATATCAAGCGCGAAGCTTCGACAGCTTTTCCGCGCAGGCGGCCAGCGTGGATTCTTTCTTGCAGAAGGTGAAGCGGACCTGGCGCGCGCCCATGGCCTGATCGTCGTAAAAGCTCGAACCGGGCACGACGGCGATTCCAATTTTCTCGACCAGATATCTTGAGAAAGACATGTCGTCCGGAAAATTGAAGCCCGAAATATCGGTCATGATGTAGTACGCGCCGGCAGGCTTGAAGCAGCGGAAACCGGCGCCGGTCAGGATGCCCAGCATGCGGTCGCGCTTTACGAGATAGATTTCGGCGAGCTTCTGGTAATAGCTGGGCGGCAATTCCAGAGCGACGGCGCCGGCCTGTTGCAGCGGCGCGGCGGCGCCGACCGTCAAAAAATCGTGCACCTTGCGGATCGGGATGGAAGCTTCCGGCGGCGCGATGGCCCAGCCGACGCGCCAGCCCGTCACGCTGTAAGTTTTTGACAACCCGTTGATGGTGATGGTGCGGTCGCGCATGCCGTCGAGCGAAGCCATCGAGATGTGCTTTTCGCCGTCAAAAATAATGTGCTCGTAAATTTCGTCGGTGACGGCGAAGGCGTTCCAGCGCACGCAGAGGTCGCGGATGAATTCCAGCTCTTCGCGGGAGAATACTTTTCCCGTGGGATTGTTGGGCGTGTTGACGATGATGGCTTTGGTCTTGGGGCCGAACGCGCGCTTCAGTTCTTCGCGGTCGAAATTCCAGTCCGGCGGCCGGAGCTGCACGAAGCGCGGCGTGGCGCCGGAGAGAATCGCGTCGGGGCCGTAATTTTCGTAGTGCGGCTCGAAGATGACGACTTCGTCGCCGGGATTGATGATTCCCATCATCGCCGCCATCATGGCTTCGGTCGAGCCGCAGGTGACGGTGATTTCGCGCTCGGGATCGACGCGCACGCCCTGCGTGCGCTCGAATTTCCGCGCGATGGCGTCGCGCAATTCCTTCGCGCCCCAGGTGATGGCGTACTGATTGATGTCGTCGGAGATGGCCTGGCGGGCGGCTTCCTTGACTTCGGCGGACGCGGGAAAATCCGGGAATCCCTGCGCCATGTTGACCGCGTCGTACTTCTGCGCCAGGCGCGTCATTTCCCGAATCACGGATTCGGTGAATCGCTCGGCCTTGGCGGACAGCGTTCGCTGCGCCGCGGCCGCAACTCGGCTGGAGCCGGCGGTGGACGGATCACCACCGCCCGACAAGCTCGATGGCGCGCTCAACGGGTGTCTCCCGTCGCCGCGGGATGTGATTTGCCGGCCGCAACGGGATGCGCGGCCACGGTTTTCACCGAGACTTTCTTCGAGAGGCGCGCCCGCTGCCGATCACCAGAGGGCGGTGGCCCGTACACTTGACGGTAAACTTCCGAGTTGCGAATCACGATCTGCACGTACTCCCTTGTCTCGGTGAACGGAATGGATTCCACGAACTCCGCCGTCTCGAGATAATTCTGGCCCGTCGTCCACTGCACCACGTGATCCTCGCCCGCATTGTAGGCAGCCAGGGCCGCCTCCGGCGTTCCGAAGGACTGAATCAGATTGGCCAGGTAGCGCGAACCAAGCTGTAAATTGTAACCCGGATCGGTCAGCCGCGTGCGCGCATATCGCACTCTTAATTGGCGCGCCATTTTGAGGGCGGTCTTGGGTTCGACTTGCATCAAGCCGATCGCGCCCGCGTGCGACATCGCCTTGGATTCAAACGCGGATTCCTGCCGGATCAGTCCGGCGACCAGCATCGGATCCAGCTGATTGCGCGCCGCCTCGCTGCGCAGATTCAATTCATACGGAAGCGGAAACGCCGCGCGCCACGCATCATAGGGAACGTCCGCGATGCGCCGCGCCTCGAGTTGGGGAATCGCCTGCCGCACCGCGGCCATGCCCGCGCCGTAATGTCCGGCGGCGATGGCGGCGCCTCCCGCGTCGATCAGAAATTTCGGCGCGTGAGTCGCCGCATAAGCGGCGCGATATTCAAGTTCCGCCGAGGAATCAAAAGCAATATCGCTGAGTGCGCGCGCGCGGGCCTGCCGCTCCTCCGCCGCAGCCAGAACCGGCTGATCGAGCGCCGGCACAGGCGGCGCGGCGGGAATCACGGAAATAGATTCCGCGGTATCCACCGGCGAAGCACCGATGCCATCCGGTTCCGGGCGGACGCGTCCGGCGGCCTTGGCTCCAAAATAGGTCAGCGGAAATCGGTTGGCGTCGGCGAGATAAAAACTGCGCGCGAGTCCCGGATTTCCCGAACGCTCGTAGGAACGCCCGAGCCAGTACAGCGCGTCCTGCACGTAACTCGACATCGGATACCGGCGAACGTAAGCCTCCAGCATGTCCGCGGCTTCGGGCTTGCGATCCAAATAGGCGGTCCAGGCCAGGCGCCACTCGGCGATGAACGCGTTTTTTTCGTCCGGGGAGATATCGAGCGAACGGCGATAAAATTCCGCGGCGCGCGCGCGATCCAGATTCACCCAATAAAAATTGCCGGCGCCGAACAGCGCGTCCGCGGTCCAGGAACTTTGCGGGTAGCGTTTGACGAGTTGATCGACGTCATCGAGCAACTGCGCTTCGAGTTTTTGAGTGCGATGGGCCTGCTCCATCGAGAAAATGCGCTCGGCGTCGAGTTCAGGATCGGTGATCGATATTTCGCTCAGTTGCTCGAGCCTGCCTCCCAATTCGACTTCGCACTGCACGATGCGAAGATCGGCGCGCTGATGATCCACGCCCGACAACTTCGGCAGCAGGCTTGCGAATTCCGTGCTGGCCTCGCGCCAGCGCTTGGCGATGTAGAACGCCTCTGCCCGCGCGATCTGCGTTTGCAGCGGCACGCCGGGGAACGACTCGCCGAGCGCGGATTGCAGTGCCGGGATTTGCTGCCCCGCCGTCTTCGCTTCGTCATTCAAAGGGAAACGATAGTAGAGGTCCAGATAATCCGCGGCCGCGGCGAAGGGTTTTTCCCCCTTGGCCGCCGAAATTTTTTCATGCGCCTGCGCGCGCAACAAAAGCAGGGCCGGTTTTGCGCTTGTATTCGGATAGGCATCGAGCGCCGCCAGGGCAGCCTCGCTTTTTCCTATTTCCAAAGCCGTTTGCGCGAGAGAGGCCACCGTCAGTTCGGTCATCGCGCTGTTTGAAAAATCACGCAGAATACTTTGAAACTGCTCAAGCGCCGCCTCTTTCTGCCCGAGGGCGAGAGAGGCCTGCGCCTGCCAGTACAGCACATATTCGCGCAGCAATTTTTCGCCGACGGCTTTGCGCAGCCAGCCGAGCGACAGGTCCGGCTTGTCCCGCGTGAGATCGTAGTAGCCGAGCGCGAGCGCCGCGCGTGCTCCGGTTTCATTCTTTGCGTTTCGCGAGGCAAAAGCGGAAAGCGCCGCATACGTAGTTGCGTTGGGATTATCGCGGAGCGCGCGGGAAAGCTGCGCGAGCTGCTTTTCCAGCAGATCGGCGCCCGAAACAGCCGCCGGCAGCAGCCGGTGGTCTTTTAGACGCGGATGAATTCGTGGAAGATTTCGATGCGTGCTTCTTTGCGGAAGGAGCCGGCGTTTGCGCGCTCATTACCGGCGCGGCGCATACAAACATCGCAACGGCTACAACGCCAGCGATGATGTGGAAGCAGACGGACTTCCTGGCGAGTGCGTTCGCCCTACCGGCGCAGGACGGGAGAGGGGTAGGGATATTCGCCAAGCGCTTTCGGATCTCCGCCGCCCAATATTTCCACCATCCAGTCGTAAAAGTAATCCACTGGATGAGCATGGATGGATTGGAACCGGCGATCGTATTCTTTGTGAGCCTTCTCAATGTCGTCACGCAATCTGAAACACAAATCCTTGTTCTCGCGTCCGATCCGCACGTCCTCGGGACGCAGCATCCGAATATCCTGCATGCAAACCTTGGCGACGCGGAAAGCCCGCCGGTGCAATTCTTGCTCTTCTGGTGGCAGCAAGTCGAGATTAAAAACGGGCGATGCTTCCACCGGTGGAACCGCGGCGCGCGCCTCCACTATTGGTTGCGTCTCGATCGGAAGTTCCAATTCAAAATCCGGCACCGGGTCGTGCAAAGTAACCGGTTCGGGGTCGTTCAAGAATATCGGCTCCAAAACCGGAGCAGGTTCTACCACGTTTGGCATTTCAACAGCCGGAGAATTGCCGGATGCCGCTGGCGCCTGAACTGCCGGTGGAATCTCCGAAACTTTCGGCGCCGGCACAACCGGCGCTGGCGCAGGCGCTGCCCAGGAGATCTCTTCTCTTGGATGCGGAGGCGGGGGTGGAGGCTGCTCAAATGCCCCAGCGGGCGGCGCGCCCATGGAAGGAACGCGCAAAGTATCCGGTTCGAACGGCATCCGCATGGCGGGCTGCAATGCCCCGGTCACAAACCGCGAAAGGACTTCCAGCGTGGCGGCCAGCGAAGCCGCCGAGGTCTGGGCGCGGATCATCGAGGGCAACGCATTGCTGGCGCGACTGCTCGCGCAGGCAGCCACCATGTCGTTGACCGCCTGGTGCATTTCATCAGCGGTGCGCTGGATTTTCTCGAGGTTGTCACGCAGCGTTCGCGATACCGCCTGCTCGACTGCGTTTGGATCTGCCGCCATACCCGAGCCCCTCCCATGGGTTGGCCCCAAACTCGATTATCGGAACCGCCGGCGAGTATTGTCAACTCCGCATCGGACAAGGGTTTCGGCAAGGATACTGGAGGCTACAGGTCGGAGGTTAGAGGCGAGAGGTTGGAAATCACCGGACAATAGCTCACCGTTGAAATCAACACTCGTTCCGAGAAGCCGAGTTTTGGCCAAGTAATATGGAGGCGGGGGGAGTTGAACCCCCGTCCGAAAAGCGCTACGGCTCGAAGCCTACATGCTTAGCTCAATTCCGTTTGTTTCGCCAGCCACGCTCAGAATGAGCAAGAAACGCGACCGGCTAGTCCGATTGGTTCTCGCCGTCTCGCCCCGGACCGAGACTTGACGGCCAGCCTACTGTGTGACGTTTCTTGCCGGGCCCGTAGGCGAAGCCCGGGGAAACGTAGCTGACCTAGTTTAAGCTAGGCAGCCATAGCCAACTGTGAGTTGGCAGTTCTAGTTTTCCACCCGATTGCGGGCAGGTGGCGCCCGGCATGCCTTCGAGTCGCGACAGCTTCCGTCGAAACCGTGTCGCCCCCTGGGTTGTATTTTAGCACCATCGGGAACATAAGAGTTGGAACGCGAAAGTTGGGTGACATGGCGGGCGGGTTCTATAAAAGGGGATGTCAAGAAAAAACACTTCCCCCTCGGCGGGCGGCCCGGCCTTTGACTTTGCAGTTCGGGTGCCCCATCTGCCACGCTGCGTGACAGGTGGGGCTTTTGACTTTTCCGCTTGAATCACAATCGTACGAAGTAGTTCGCGCCAACATGCTCGAGCGGAATGTTATCTTTATTTTGTGTCAGCCACCTCTTGAAGTTTTGAAATGAAGGGTTCAGGCTTCGGATAAAGGTTCCTTCTCTGGACCGGATTTTCACATCACCCATCGTATTCAACTAGCGAACTGCCGGCCGAAATTCTGCTCGCTTGAGTGGGCGATCGAGGATACTGATGTTAGTGACCACGACCTCCTCAAGAAGCGTGAAGCGTTGGAGCACTGCCATTCTGTTCGCCGGCATAGTTCTCCTGGGTGGCTGCACGCGCATGTATCGCGCGTTTCTAATCTGGAATGGGAGCCGCTACGACGGCGAAATTCGCCGCGCCGGGCAAGCGATCGCGGCCTCCGGGAACACTGCGCAACGCTCCGCAGCATATGCCGACCGGGCTGACGCCTACAACGAAAAGGCTCACTACTTGCGACTCATGAAACTCATCGCAGACGAGGAATACGGCATGCTCTTCGATTTGGCCATGCAGGATTACCAACAGGCGATCGCGCTGGAACCGGACAACGCGGAGATGTATTTCCGCCGGGGTAATGCTTACTATTCGCGCGCCGGCCTGGACATGATTTACGCGCCCTACGCGTCCGATTTTCTCGCTCCGGCCAAAGCTGATTTTTCCAGAGTCGTGGAAAAGAATCCCAGAGATGCCGACGCCCTCGACATGCTGGGCTTGACCGTTGGTTCGATGGGGGAGTGGACCGAGGCCCTTGCTGTTTTCGAGCAAGAGGCCGCACTGAAGCCGAGGATGGTCTTCCGTGTTTCCGACGCCTACTGCAATCGCGGCTCCCATTACCCCAGAGAGAAGTACGATCTGGCCATTTCGGATTTGAACCGGGCGATCCAGATGCGCAGCACATCCGATGCTTGTGAGTGCGACCCTTACAACCGGTTGCTGGCGATTTATCTTCAGACTCGGGAATACGACAAGGCGCGAGAAGTGGCCGCGCTTGCGCAGCGTTCGGGAAAGTGGATTGCTCCCGAATATCTGGAACAAATAAAAGCACCGAGCGCTAACCGATAGCTCTTGACCTGCATGGTTTGCTTTCTCCCCAGGGTCCGTCACTTTTAAATCCAAAGAGTAGTGAAAAAACAGGTTTCCAATACCGGGATTGGCCTTGCAGGCCAAAATTAAAACAATCGGGTAAAGCATGTAGGCAGTCATTGCAAGTTGAAATTTCCGTTATTCAAGAATTGAGTTTGCGCAAATGTCCGCAGTTCTCAAATATATGTCCGAGGGATGATGGCGGCACCGCGCGTCACCTGGAAAGAATCGAGGCGTTGCAGGCCGCCGAAAAGGAGATCTGGAGCGTTGCAAGGACGGTAAAAGATTTCCTCGGTTTCATGCGACTGGTAATTACAGCATTCACCTGATTGGAAGGAATCGGACAATAGTTCAACGTCCGTGTTTGTATGAGCAACTATTTTTCAAGCGGGCGGCGTCATACCGGTTGCGCGCGGTCAGAAGGCGAGGCGCGACAAATGATTGAATCCGCGTTTTCGACTTCGGCGAACAGACGAATTGTCTTTCCGCGACATAACGCGTGTGCAATATTTTGTCATCGCAATTCTTGAAGCGCATTTTTTATTTAGAAGCTGGTAAGTCAGAACATGAAACCGCGGGGCTGAAACTGTTATAGCCCACCCGCCAAGACGGCCCCGCTCTTCAGAACCCAGAAGTAATGGTCACACTAAGTGGCGATGGCGAAGCCATGCGCCCGTTCATTTCAAATTCCTCAGGGTTGGTCACAAGCATGTTATCGAGAAACGCTTCACCACTATGGTTCGCTGCGTACACGCATTCCTGCCAGGAAAAGCGTGTCGCCCGGCATCTTTCGACCCGGGACATTGAATTCTTTTTACCGGTGCATCGCACGATCAGTCATTGGAAAAACGGCTTACGCGTGCCCGTCGAAAGGCCGCTTTTCGCCGGCTACATATTTGTCAAGATGTGCCGGGAATCCAAAACTCGCGTCCTCGAAGTGCCCGGCGTGCACTCCATTGTGGGCGCAGGCCGGGAGCCAATCCCCCTTCCCTACGATGAAATGGAAGCCCTGCGCCGCGGGGTGGGCTTGCTGAATGTCGAACCTCATCCCTTCGTGAAGGCGGGAGAAAAAGTCCTCGTTCGCAGAGGTCCACTCGAAGGGATGACAGGAATTGTCTTGCGCCAGAAAAACAATGTTCGCGTCATTCTTTCCATCGACTTGATCATGAATAGCATCTCCGTCGAAGTTGCCACGGAAGATCTCGAGACTGTCGCCGAGGATTGCTCGACGTATGAATACGTGCTCCCTTGATTCACTTCGCTCGATGGTCTAGCCCTGCAGGAATCCGCGAATAGTAAGCAGGAAATGACCGGCGCTTCTGTTTTGCATGCCTGCTGGATCTCGAACTCTTGAATTCCATCTGAGAATTCGATCGACAATCAATAAGGAAACGCGGTTCTGTGACGACATCTACCATTGGCGGCCGGCCCGGACTTCAGGTGCGAAACGCCATTTCCACCGCGGCGCTGAGTGGGCACCCGCGAACCGGCGCCCATGGGATCGATCGCACTTTTCTTTCGATCGCCGATTTCTTTTGGTTGTGGTTGGCTGGATTCATCGCCTGGGGGATTCGATTTGGGGTCGGGTCTCCTTCGGGCTGGACCCATGAATTCTGGAGTACCGCCAGTCACCACTGGGCGTTCTTGTACTTGTACTCCGTGCTTTTTTCCTTGTTCGCCTATGCAAGAAAGCTTTACGGGCCTCCCCGGAGGCCGGAATTCATGCAGCAGGCGATTGACGTTGCAAAGGTATCGCTGACCGCCGCACTTGCGCTCAGCACATTCATTTACGTTTCCGGAGACAAGACAATATCGCGGGGCGTTATTGGCGGAACTGTGATGCTTAGCGTGATGCTGCTCATTGCGTGGCGCGCATTCTTGCTCTTTCCTGGCGTTGGCGGATTGACCGAGGCGCGCAACGTGCTCATTGTGGGAGCAGGACCTGCGGGCAAATCGCTTCAGCTGTATTTGGATGAAACTCCGCAGCTCGGATATTCCGTGAAGGGATTCGTCGATCGGCGGATGTACCCACGCGAGTCCAGTTCGTCATCCGACGATAATTTCAGTCTCGCACAACCAATATTGGGCGGCATATCGGATCTTGAGTCCATCATCCGGATCCACTTCATCGACGAAGTGCTTGTTACCCTTCCGACGGCTCGAGACCTGATCAAGGAAGTAGTCGCCCGGTCACGAATTTTTGGCACGCAGGTGCGAGTGGTTACTGATTTATACGATGGCCTTGCCCTGGGCGCGCCCATAGAATCAATGGGGCAGTTTCCGACTGTCATGCTGCATTCGCGCTCCATCCCCGCGCTGCAATTGACGATCAAGCGCACCGCGGACGCAATTCTCTCGGCCATCGCATTGTTGCTCCTCAGTCCAATATTTCTCGTAATCGCGATTCTTATCAAATTAGATTCAGAGGGGCCCGTCTTCTATAACTCGGTGCGATTGGGCAAGAAGGGGAGCACGTTCACATGTCACAAATTCCGAACGATGGTTGCCGACGCGGAAACCCGCAAGGAATCGCTTCAACATCTCAACGAGCGGGACGGAATTCTCTTCAAAATATCCAACGATCCGCGTATTACCAAGTTGGGGCGCTTTCTCCGCAAGTGGAGTTTGGACGAATTACCCCAGCTTTGGAATGTGCTGAAAGGAGATATGAGCCTCGTGGGTCCGCGCCCGCCCGTCCCCGACGAATACAGGCAATATGCCGTGGAGCACCTTCGCCGGCTGGAGGTCGTTCCCGGGCTCACGGGTTTGTGGCAGGTCTACAGCCGGCAAAGCTCCTCTTTTGACGACTACATAAAGCTCGATCTCCAATACGTTGATTCCTGGAGTGTGTGGTTGGATATCACGCTGATCGCAAGGACATTTTACGTCGTGCTGGCGGGCACGGGACGCTAGAGCTCTCTTTCCCCGAGTCCCGTATTTTGGAAAGACGGGCGCTCGTTTCGTAATTCATTCCTGAAGATACGTTCATAACCCTTACGCAATCATTCACGGCAATGCATGAGAAAGGACGATTTAATCGTGGAAAACCAACGAGCACTCATAAAACTACCAAACGCTGAAATGGCGCTTCAGATTCCTACCTCGATCGAGCGCCGTTCGATAGCTCCGCAGCAGCTATCAATCGCGGACATCTGCAGGACTGCCGCCAAGCGAAAAGTCCTGATCCTTTCTTTTACGGCCCTCGTATTGGGCGCGGTGGTGGCGTATATCTTTTTGAAGACGCCGATGTACGAAGGGGTCGCCCGTTTGCAAATCGATCCCACGCGTTCCACAAGTCTTGGGCTCGAGGATGATAAGGACAGAATGCAGTCCACGGATGTGGACGGCCGCATTAAGACGGAAGTTTCCATCATTCAGAGCGACACCGTGGCCCTGCAGGTGATGAAATCCCTTCACCTCTATGCGGATCCGCATTTTGCAGGCAAGGATACGGTTCGGACGCCCATAAACGATTTGTCCGAATTGACTCCGTCGCAGCGACGCAAGTTGTTGGAACGTTTCTCGGACGATTTGACCGTCAAGACTGTTCCGGCCACACAAATCGTGGAGATCAAGTTCCGCAGCTCGGATCCGGTGCAGGCGACCAACGCCGCAAACTCCATCATCGACGAATACCTGCAGCGCAATCTGGCTACTCGAGTCCATGGGACCGCCCAAGTCTCGCAATGGGTTTTGGAGCAGATGCAGGACATCAGAGCCAATACAACCGCGGCGCAGCAAAAACTCGCCGCATTTCAAAGAGATAACAACATGCTGGGGACCGATGAAAGCGACAATATTGTCACCGACCGGCTAAAACAGCTCAATGAGGAGCTGACCCAGGCTGAAGCCGACCGGATTGTAAAAGAAGGCCGCTTCAGGCTGGCGAATCCCGGAAACGCGGAGCTGATTGGATCTCTGGCCCCCACCACCACTCTGCAGGCGCTTCGCACCCAGGAAGCCGACCTAAAAGCCCAATATGCCCAGATGGGCTCCAAATTCGGCGCCGGTTATCCGAAGCTGCGTGAACTTCAGGACCAGATAGCGAATGTAGAAACTTCCATCAAGGCGGAAGATGAAAATATCAAGAACCGATTGGCGAATGAATACAATGCCGCAGCCAAATCGGAATCGATGATTCGGAATCAGTTTGAACAGCAAAAGTCTGATGCGTACAAGCTGGACGAGCATGTGGCTCAGTATGCAATCCTGAAGCATGAAGTCGAAGCCGGGCAGCAACTCTATGACACCCTCCAGCTCAATTTGAAAACCGCCGGAATTACTTCGGGTCTGGCGTCCTCTTTTGTCGATGTGGTGGATCGAGCGCAAGTGCCGGACAAGCCGGTGGAACCCCGGAAGGCTCTCTATCTGGCGCTCGGATTGGGAGGCGGGTTGTTCGGCGGGCTTCTTTTAGGACTAGTCCGTGATTCGTTCGATGAAACGATCACGACTTCCAAGGACCTGGCATCTTTCGCCGCTCTGCCGGAACTTGTTTCCATTCCCTTCGTTCCCACGCTTGCCAATAAGTCCAGCATGGAATCAAAGAAAGGGCGTTCGCTTTTTCCACTCGGGTCATCTTTTAGTCCGACTCCGGTTCGAGATCCGAATTCCCCTGGCAGGGAATCTTATCGGGCCCTCTGCAGCATGATCATGCTCTCCTCCATGCAGGATTCCGTGAAGACGTTATTGGTCACAAGCGCTATTCCTGGGGAAGGCAAATCGACGGTGAGTTCCAATCTGGCGATTGCCCTCGCCCAGCGCGGGAAAAAAGTATTGTTGGTGGATGCGGACCTGAGGAACTTTTCCGCCCAATCTCCGATTGAAGTATGCCCGAGCTTGAGCACCATGTGCCGGCCTGGCGGCCCTGACCATCCCCGATATCAACCGATTGCCAGACTGCCGAGATTGAATGTGGTCCCCGCAGGGGTTCATCCAAGCGATCCAACGGAACTGTTGGACTCGCCTCGCATGCAGGAGCTTATGAATGCCTGGCGCGCCGAATACGATCACATCATTATCGACACGCCTCCGGTCTTGCCGTTCGCCGATGCGTTGGTTTTGTCCGCGCGAGCCGATGGAGTGATTCTGGTTGTGCGTTCAGGAATGTCTCACGCTGGGGCTCTATTGCGCGCCAGTGAGCTGCTGGTGCGCTCGGGCGCCAAGATCCAGGGGTTGGTACTGAACGCTGTCCCGGAGCGTGAGTATTACTACGGCTACCCGCAAAGTGAAAAGGATCGCTACAAATTTACTTCCAAAGCGTTAGCCTAACGCCTGCGATACCAAGGTGCAGAGATGATTAAATTAAGCTGGCATCAAATCTTATTTGCAATCTGCCTGACATTGGCTGTTTTCGTGCCATCCAAGGCGCAGGACGTTGCATCGTTGAATGTAGACACAAAGCCAAGCGTTCCGGCGGCAAGCGGAACGGCACATGCCTTGCAAATCTCCGCCGGGGATTTGCTCGATGTGGAAGTCTTCGACACGACCGAACTCTCCGGAAAGTTGCGAGTGGACGAACACGGCTCCATTGCGCTGCCGATTGCGGGAGATCTTGCGGTGTCCGGGCTGACGGCGGAGCAAGCCGGGCACGCAATCGAACAGAAGCTCTTGACTGCGAACATCCTCAAGGACCCCCACGTTTCTGTCACCGTGGTGGAATACGCGACGCAAGGTGTGACGGTTCTTGGCGAAGTGAAGAATCCGGGAGTATATCCTCTCCTCGGAACTCATGGCCTGCTCGACTTGATTTCCGCCGCGGGCGGCGCGACTCCAAACGCTGGAAAGGGGGTTACGGTCACGCATCGCTCGGATCCGAACCATCCCGAAATCGTGAACGTGGAAAGCAAGCCGGGCAGCACGGCGGCATTCAACGTCGACATTCAGCCGGGAGACACGATCATGGTTTCGCATGCCGGCATCATCTACGTCGTGGGCGAAGTCGGGAAACCGGGCGGATTCCTGATCGAGAACAATGACCGGCTGACCGTGCTGCAAGCCATCGCCCTGGCGCAGGGCACGAATCGCACCGCATCCCTCAATCACGCCAGGCTGATTCGCAAGACAGGCGGCACTCGCGAAGAACTTCCAGTCCCATTGAAGAAAATCCTGTCCAACAAAGCTCCCGACCAGTTGCTCGCCGACGGCGATATTCTTTTCGTGCCGACTAGCGGTCCCCAGAGCGCGCTCCGAGATGTGGAAAACGTTATGCCGGCCGCTGCCAGCGCCATGGTCTACCATATTCCATAATTCGCCGTAGCGCTCGGAATGGCTGACTACCTCATCAAAAATATTGCTACCCATGACCAAAGAGCGACGGAGCAAGCGCGCTGCCGGCGCGAATTCGTCACGCCAAAACAATAGATGAATTCAACGACTCGAGAAAGATTTCTTCAGGGATTTGGGGCCACGGCCATCGGGCCGATGGTCACCATCCTTGCTCAAATCATCAGTGTTCCCGTGTTTCTCCGGTCCTGGGGCCCCAGATTGTACGGGGAGTGGCTCATCCTCAGCGCCATTCCGACCTACATCGCCTTCAGCGACGTTGGTTTTGGCAATGTCGCCGCCAATGACATGACCATGCGCGTGGCCTCCGGAGACCGTGACGGCGCGCTGGTGACCTTTCAGAGCACGTGGATCTTCATCACCATGACTTCCTTGATTGTTGTGGCGTGCTTCATGAGTGGAGCGTGGGTGATGCCGCTGGGACGTTGGCTCAACCTGTCCTTGACCACGCCGCAGGATGCTCGCTTAATCTTGACCATCCTGTGTATTTACGCGCTTCTCTGTCTCCAGGCTGACCTGACTACCGCCGGCTTTCGCTGTGAAGGCAACTATGCACTCGGCATGCTGATCAAGAATATGCTGCGCCTCGTAGAAACTCTGGGCGTGACAGTAATTGTGGCCGCTCACGCCAAACCCATCCAGGCCGCTGCCACGTATCTAATCCTCCGCGCGATTGGAACGCCGATCATGGCCTGGTTGATGATGAAGAAGACCGTTTGGTTGCGCTATGGGCTCGGCCACGCCACGCGGGAGCGCACCAAAAGTTTGGCGGTACCGGCGGTTGCTTTCATGGCGTTTCCTGCCGGCAGTGCGCTCAGCCTTCAGGGAATGGTGCTCGTGATTGCGGCCTTGTTGGGGCCGGTCGCGGTGGCAGTTTTCGCCACAATGCGTACCCTCACTCGATTCGGCTTTCAAATCATGGAGGCGCTCAAGAATAGCGTTTGGCCTGAGCTATCCCTGGCCTATGGCGTCCAAAATTGGGCCTTGGCGCGCAAGCTTCATCGTGTGGCCTGCCAGGCTTCCTTGTGGTCTTCGTTAGGAAGCGCGATCTTCCTTTACTTCGCAGGCGGCAAGATCATCGAGCTTTGGACGCACGGCCGCATCGTCATGGACGTGGCAGCGTTCCACTGGCTGCTGCTTGTAATTGTGGCCAACTCATTTTGGTACACCAGTTCCGTTGTGACGGTCGCATCCAACACCCACGAACGCGTTGCCGCCGTCTATTTGGCGGGGACTGCGGCGTCACTTGTGATAGCCCGTTTGCTGATCCCTTCATTCGGAATCAGCGGCGCGGCGATGGCCTTGCTCGCCATCGATCTGATCGTCGGCTGGTACGTAATCAGCAGCTCGCTTGCGGCTCTAAGCGAGAGCGCGATCGACTTCTACGCATCCATGTTTCGCCTGCCTGAGCTGGGTTTCCGAAAATGACGGCGACAACTTTAACTCCTTCGTGGACACAGGGCCGTGCGCCATCGCTGCCGCATGTCAGGCCGGCGAGCGATAGAATCGCAATCGGCTTCCTGACTATTTCCCTGCTTCTTTCCTACCTGCAATATTGTCTTGAAAGAAACGATGTAGTTCGCCTCGTTCCGATCGTCTTGTTGATGATGGGTGCTTTCTTGTTCCTTGTGACTTGCCCGCGCGATAGGAGGCGCGGGATTGTGACGAGCGTGACCCGGCCGGCGAACTTGGGGATCATCGCCGCGGTAACAGTGCCCCCCGTGGCCTCGGCATTGTTCTATCGCCCGACCCTGTTTCCGTTCCAGTATGGAATCATCATGATCGCCGCCTTGATCGTGTTGCGCATCCTGCTCTCGGCGATTGGTTTCGAGGGAATCCTGCTGTCTTTTTTTTACGCTACCTCGGCCGGTATCCTGGTTGTGGCCGGGCTGAACTTTTCCGAACTCCTCACATCGATCGGGGCGACACGCTTTGCGCCGCCGTATTACGACCCAAACCGAATCGCTTTTTTCGCCGCGACGGCAATCCCGGTGCAACTTTGGTTTGTAGCGCAGCGCCGCCGATATTCGGTCCTACTGCTGACTGCGCTGTGTGTCTTAGTGATGTTTGCAGCGTCCTCCCGAGGGTCAATCGGCGCATTGCTTATCGGAGGGATAGCCACCACGGTTCTTTATATGGTGAAGCAGTCTCGATCCGGAACGTTCACCATCTCGAGAAATAAATTGATTGGAACGCTTGCGCTCTTGTGCGCCTTATTGTGTATCGCCGGCGTGGAACAGCGTGCGGTCGCAAATTCCGGGCGGTATTTGGAAACGAAGCTCGCTCTGGACGACTCGGCGCGCGGATTGAATACCGGATTTACGGGAAGGACCCTTTACTGGGCCGAAGTAACGCAGATATTGCCGAAAACTTTCTGGGTGATCGGCAATGGATTCCGGACCAGCGATGAGGACTTTAACTTCCCCGTGGACAATGGTTATCTTGCCGGCCTTTACGAGCTTGGGCTCTTCTCCGCCATTATCGTATTGGCGAAATATATTTTTATCGTTTATTTCCTGGCCGCCGTGTATCTACGCAACCGTTGGGCGGAAGGCTCGTGCGTGCCTGTTCTCTTTTTTACAATGGTCGTATTTTTCGCCAACGCGTACGTTCACAGAGTTTTTTTTGGAATCGGCGAGCAAGCCTCGATTCTGGCGCTCTTTACTTTTGTAGCGAATCGCCAGGACGTACTCGAAATGCTCCGGTTCCCAGCCATTTTGCAGCGTCCCTGACCTTAAAGCCGATGAAAATCCTTCATGTAATCAGTTCTGTGAATCCTGCCGGCGGCGGTCCCGTCGAGGGTGTCAAGCAGTTAGGGACGATTCTGAGAAGCGCGGGACACAGCGTCGAAATCGCGTCGCTCGATCCTCCTTCCGCGCCCTATGTAAAGAATTGTCCACTGCCCGTACATCCGCTCGGTCCGCCAGCGACGCACTATCGCTTCAGTTCCAGGTTTGTCCCCTGGCTGCGCGCCAATCGGAATCGATACGATGCGGTTGTCGTAAACGGGATCTGGCAATATCACAGCTTCGGCGCCTGGCTCGCGCTTCGCAACTCCGAAACACCCTACGTTCTGTTCACGCACGGCATGCTCGATCCGTGGTTCAAGAAGCAGTATCCGCTGAAACATCTGAAGAAATGGATGTACTGGCCCTGGGCGGAGTACCGCGTGCTTCGTGACGCGAGGGCTGTGCTTTTCACATGCGAGGAAGAGTGCCGCCTGGCCCGCGATTCGTTCTGGCTGTACCGCTGCAATGAAGTCGTCGTGAATTATGGAACTTCCGTGCCCAAGGGCGATCCGGAATTGCAGCGTCGAGAATTTTTTGTCAGGTACCCCGAATTGCGGGGCAAAAAGTTGGTGCTGTTCATGGGGCGGGTTCACCCGAAAAAGGGATGCGATCTGGCGATCGATGCCTTCGCCAAAATTCTGGGTTCCCGTCCCGAGTGGCATTTGTTGATCGCTGGCCCTGACCAAGTGGGATGGCAGAAGGAATTGAGCGATCGCGCAGCGCAACTCGGAATGGCGTCGCGCATCACCTGGACCGGAATGATCCAAGGCAAGATGAAATGGGGCGCTCTGCGGTCGGCGGAAGTTTTCCTATTGCCGTCGCACCAGGAAAACTTTGGCATCGCGGTGGCCGAGGCGCTGGCCGCGGGGGTGCCCGCGCTTATTTCCAGCAAGGTAAATATCTGGCGCGAGATTCTGGACGACGGCGCGGGAATGGTTGCGGAAGACGCGCTGGCGGGAACTTGCGCCATCCTGCAATCTTATTTGGATATGCCCGCCGAGACAAAGTTGGCCATGCGCCAGGCTGCTCGCGATTGCTTCAATAAAAGATTTGAGATCAGGAAAGCGGCGGAATCATTGCACGCCATCCTGACCAATTTTTCAGGAGTGAATTAGTCCAGAAAGCCATGAGCTCTACCGAAGAAGGCTCGCCAGGAAGCGAACCACTAGTGGCCCCTGGCTCCGTCGATGGGCTTTCGGTGTCTTGCCGCGCTCCGGAGGGGACGGCGGCTGGCGGATATTCCGTAAGACTCGCAACGGATATCGGCACCGTGGAAACCCTCAGGCCCCTATGGACAGAATGGGCCAATTCCCTGGACACGGATCTTGACTTCTATCTGCACCAACTGAGTCAGGATTCAACGGCGCTGGCGCCTTACGTGATCACCGTCTACTGCGACGGCATTGCACGGGCCATGCTTGTCGGGCAAATCAGGAAACAAAGAGCCACCGCGGTCGTCTCGTTCGTCAACGTACCGGGACCCACGATGCGTGTTCTCGAAATCAAAAAGGGCGGAAGGATGGGCCAGCCTTCGCCGGAGATAGACAGAGTGCTGGCGATGGAGCTTTTCAAAGCCACGCAGAGTGGAGCGATCGACTCGATAGTCTTTGAACGCTTGCCCCTGGACTGCGAACTCTTCCGCCAGATTCGCCAAATACCGGCCTTCTTTCTGAAAGAGCGCGTTCCGCACATCTTCTGCTATTCCGTGCTCCCTTTCTCCAATCCAGCGAAGGAACAGCCGCAAGTGTTTTCTGGAAAGATGCTCAGAGAGATGCGGAGGAAAACGAAGATCGTGGAAAACGCGTTTCCCGGACAGGTAAGTCTAAAATGTTTCTCCCAGAAGGATGAAATGGAAGCCGGAATGGGCGACGCCATGCGCGTCGCCGTGACGACCTGGCAACATTCCCTGGGGCAAGGTTTTCACGACACCGCCCAAACGCGTGAAACTCTTCGTTACTTCGCCGATCGCGGGTGGCTTCGCATCTACATCCTCTACATTCGGGACGTGCCTTGCGCCTTCTTGATTGGAGAAATCTACAACAATAATTTTTACTGCCAGTATACGGGCTACCACCCGGACTACACGCGCTACTCGGTAGGTTCCCTGCTCACGGCTCGAGTGTTCGAACAATTGGCCGCCGCCGGCGTCCAGCGCGTGGATTTGGGCGAAGGCGGCCAGGAACATAACCGCCGCATTGGTTGTCAAATGGTGAAGGAAGGCACGGTCCACGTATATTCTCCGACCTTGCGCGGTATCTGGTTGAGCTTGTTTTTTGGAACGACGCAAATCGTTCGAACAGGCGGGCGGCGCGTTCGGTCAACCTTCAGGCTGAACGGGCTCGGCAGAGTTTGGCGGCAATACCTACTTTCCAGAAGGAAATTCCATCAGCAGTCTTCTTTTGTTCCCAGCGCTCGAAAATCGATCTGAACGGCGGTCGTAACCATGTCCAGCACTGCTTCGCATAGATCGCAAGACCATCTCGTGGAAGCACCGGGAAACACGGACCCGTACCTGGTTCCGGCATTTCCTTTGAGCAATCGTCTGCGCCGCGCGATTTGGGGATTTGTGTACGCGGTTTTCTTTCGAACGTCTCCGCGGCCACTTCACCAGTGGCGGGCTTTCCTCCTGAGGTGCTTTGGCGCCCGACTCGGAGCCAGCACGCACATCTGCCCTAAAGCCCGAATCTGGGCGCCATGGAATCTGGTTTGCTCCGACAAGGTTGCCATCGCGGATGAGGCAATCGTCTACAACCCCGCGCGCATCGAGTTGGGAAGCCACGCCATCGTTTCCCAGGAGGCATATCTATGCAGCGCTACTCACGACTACGAGGATCCTAGATTCCCGCTGGTTGCGTTCCCCATTTCGGTTGGTCCCTACGCCTGGGTATGCGCCCGCGCAACCGTCCAACCGGGGGTATCCGTGGGAGAGGGCGCGGTACTCGCACTGGGTTCAGTGGCCACGCATGACTTGAATCCATGGACAGTTTACGGAGGCGTGCCCGCGCGAAAGATCAAAATGCGAAGAAAAGTTCTCATAAGCAAGGAAGAGGCGATTCGTGAGCGAAGCTACTGACCGAAATTTTTCGAGTGCCACACGAGAATTTGTATGGGAGGACGCGGAAGTTCCGGAAGCCCACAGCTATCTGGTCTCTCCGACGGTGAAATTACTCCGCGAGCAGGGCGCTCGCGCGGTGTTGGACTTGGGTTGCGGAAACGGCTCGTTTTCCGCGTTGTTGCAGTCCGAGAACTTCATCGTCGTGGGCTGCGATGCCAGTGCATCGGGTATTGCTCTGGCGCGCGAGGTTCACCCTGAGGTTGATTTCTTCGAGCACGACATTTCAAACCCGCTGCCGGCGGGCTTTGCGGAGGCTTATGACGCGGTGGTGTCGCTCGAAGTCGTGGAACACCTCATGCAACCGCGGCACCTGGTGGAGAGGGCGTACAGCGCGCTGCGCCCCGGCGGCGTCCTCATCATGAGCACGCCGTATCACGGCTACTGGAAAAATCTAAGTCTGGCGCTTACCAATAGATTTGACGCGCACTGGCACCCCTTGCGCGATTTCGGGCACGTCAAGTTTTTTTCCCGCAGGACATTGTCGCAGCTCGCCTGTGAGGCGGGGTTTTCCATAAAACAATTCGTGCGAGTCGGCCGGATTCCCGCGTTCGCCTGTTCCATGATTCTTGTTGCGCTTAAACCTGAATGATTTCCGTTTTCATCCTTACAAAAAACGAAGAGCAGGATCTTCCGGGCTGCCTGCAGTCGGTCCGTTGGTCCGACGATCTTCATGTGTTCGACTCGTACAGCACGGATGGAACCCTCGACATTGCAAGGGCGGCCGGCGCGCACATCACACAACGTCACTTTGATAACTGGTCCGCGCATCAGAATTGGGGGCTCGCAAATATCCGATTCCGGCATCCGTGGGTGCTGTACATCGACGCGGACGAGCGCGTAACCCCGGTGCTGGCGGAAAATCTGCATCGAGCCGTCGAAAATCCTGATGACAAGGTTGCATTCAGAATCCGCCGTCGGGATTTCTGGAGAGAGCGCTGGCTCAAACACGTCCAGACATCCCCATACTATTTGCGGCTCTTTCGCCCTGAAAAAATGCGCTACGAGCGGCTAGTGAATCCCGTTTCCATTCCGGACGGGCCTGTAGCCGACGTGGAGGGCTTCTTAGATCACTATCCATTTAGCAAAGGAATGACCCACTGGTTGAACCGGCACAATTCCTACAGCTCGCTCGAAGCTCAACAAATTGTGAAGAACCGCGCGGCGAACCGGGAGTTCAGCCTGAAACAAGCATTTTTTGGCGAAAACTTCAACGATCGCCGGTTCCACCAGAAGGAACTGTTCTATCGAATGCCTGCTCGGCCTCTCTTCAAATTTCTTTTGCTGTACTTGGGCAAGCGCGGTTTTCTCGACGGCAGCGCGGGCTTTCATTACGCCATGCTGCAGTCTTTGTATGAATGCATGATCGTGCTCAAAACGAAGGAACTTTCAAGGAAGCAGGTCACGCCTCTCGCGATCGATGAGATCGCACCCAGCCCCGGTGATGCCTTGCAGGAAGGTATCCATGCGAATCCTCGTACTAACAATTAACTACTGGCCCGAACAAACCGGCATCGGAGCGGTGCTGACCCGTCGCTGCGAATATCTGGCTTCCGCCGGGCATGAAGTGACGGTATGCACCGGGATGCCGTATTACCCCGAATGGCGAATTTATCCGGGCTATAACCGCAAGCTGATTCACCGTGAAGAGCGCAATGGCGTCACCATCCTGCGTTCCTGGATGTGGGTGCCGAGCAAAGTGAGTTCGGCAAAACGCGTGGTGTTCGAGGCATCTTTCCTGGCGAGCTCGTTGCTACGCGCCATCGGAAGCTGCAAGCCGGACCTGCTCCTGGTTGTCTCGCCGCCCCTAGGACTCGGGCTTTCGGCGGTCGTCTTGAGCCGTTGGTGGAAAATTCCCTACATGTTTGACGTGCAAGACCTGCAACCAGATGCTGCCGCGGATCTGGGAATGCTCCCCAGACCCGTGCTGCCCGTCCTGTATCGTCTGGAGGCGATGGCCTATCGAAATGCCTCCTTAATCTCGACCGTCACCGAAGGCATGCGGCAAAGAATCGTCGAAAAGGGGATCTCCCCCGCCAAAGTCGTCGTGGTGCCGCCGCCGGCGGATAACAGCCTCTTCGATGTTGGAAATGTTGTGGAGGGTCATGAGTTCCGCCGTAAATACAACCTGGAAAACAAATTCACAGTAATCCATTCAGGAAATATGGGAGTAAAGCAAGGTTTGGACGTAATGCTCGACGCTGCTTCGCAATTGAGAGAACAGCGCGATTTCGCATTTGTCCTCGCGGGCGATGGAGCCATGAAGCCCCGTTTGCAGGAACGGGCTGCGGCGATGTCGCTGTCAAATCTGCATTTTCTTCCTTTGCAGGGACACGCCGAATTTCTACGAATGTTGGCTGCCACGGATATGGCTCTGATCATCCAGCAGTCGACGGTGTCGGATATTGTTTTTCCGTCGAAGACGGTGACTCTGTTGTCGGCCGCGCGGGCGGTAGCCGCTTCCGTTACCGCCAACAGCGAGATCGGGCGAGTGATCCGCGAATCGGGTGGCGGCGTGGTGACGGAACCGGAAAATCCGGAGGCGCTTGCCGCGGCGATCAAGGAGTTTTTCGACCATCCAGGCAAGCGGTTGGCGATGGGCCAGTCCGGGCGCCAGTTTGCGCGGCAAAAATGGGACGAAACTAATGTTCTATCCAATCTGGAAAGATATTTGTTGAAGGCCTATCGCGCCCCCGCCTACAACGCCGCCATGGGAAGGTCAGCTTCGATAGGATCGCGATGAAGAATCAACTGTTGATATTGGCTGGTTGGTTGTCGCTGGTCATTCCCAGCGGCACTGTTCGCGCCCAGGATTCCAAACGTGTTCCTGATCTGAACCGGGGTGTGGATGCCGTGGACGCCTCTGTCCACGCGGGCGTGGACGATATCGCCGTGCAGGATACTCAACCCTCTCAAGAGCCTCTCAAGCCTCCAACGACGCTTCCAACCGCCTCCAGTCACTGGGGATTTGTTCCTTCTGGCCAACCCCCAGCCACACAGTACTGGCCCGCTCGTGCGAGCCAGGCCGCTCCCACCGGGACACAAAGTGACGTCAAGAGCGCTTTAACACCAAGGAACCCATCCTATCAGTCCGATGGACAACTACCTTCTTCCTCCAGTTGGTCTGCCCGCCCCGGCGATCCCTCGCTTGATTCATCAATGGACGGCAATACAGGAAATCCGGCGCCCCAGCTGAGCCCCTTCCATAATTTCAATCCCGGCTCCGCAAAAAAAGCGCTCGCACGCCCTGAACGCTTCAGAACTGACGCGCCTCCGCTTAGTACGCAGCCGCAGTTGCAGTTCAACGGACTCTCGTCCCCATTCTCTTCGCGCCCGCAGAGCGATGGATTTTCGACCCCCTTTTCTTCTCAGGCCGAGACGGATGGATTTTCGACGCCATTTACGCGACAGCAACTCGAATCGAACAGTGCGCGCACCTCATCGTCGCACTCTTTCTCACAAGCGAGCCCCTCCTCGAAACGGGCCCGTGCCGAAGTGAAGCCGCACGAAAGGCCCCCGCACAAAACTCCGGCCGGAAACCATGCTGGCGTTGCCGCAGGTTTGCAAAGCAAGCGGGAAAAACAACCTCATTCCTGGATCACACCTAAGGTCGATTAAGGTCGGAAAAAAATCACGGTTTGGCATTCCAAGGAGGCACTTGTGTCTAAGCGCGCACTCATCACCGGCATCACCGGTCAGGACGGTTCGTACCTGACAGAACTGCTGCTTGGCAAAGGGTATGAAGTTCATGGAATTATTCGCCGCGCCAGCACGTTCAACACCGATCGGATCGACCACATCTATCAAGACCCTCAAAGTACTGAAAGGCGACTCTTCCTCCACTACGGCGATCTCTCCACAGGCGAGCAATTGACCAACCTCATTTACAACATGCAGCCCGAGGAGATCTATCATCTGGGCGCGCAGAGCCACGTACGCGTAAGCTTTGACGAACCCGAATTTACGGGGGACATTACGGGGCTGGGGACAGCGCGCATCCTGGAGGCCGTGCGCAGAAGCGGTATTCGATGCCGGTTCTACCAGGCGGGATCTTCCGAGATGTTTGGGGCGGCCCCTCCACCCCAAAATGAAAATACTCCCTTTCATCCTCGCAGCCCGTACGGCGCCGCGAAAGTTTACAGTCATTGGCTTACAGTGAATTACCGGGAAGCCTATGGCCTGTTTGCGTCAAACGGAATTCTTTTTAATCATGAAAGTCCTCGCCGCGGCGAGACCTTCGTCACCCGCAAGATCACCCGCGCCGCCGCTCGCATTCGTGCAGGGCTTCAAACCAAACTCTATTTGGGGAATTTGGATGCGCGTCGCGACTGGGGTTACGCCCCCGAATACGTGGAAGGAATGTGGCGCATCCTCCAACAGGAAGCGCCTTCCGACTACGCCCTGGGCACGGGAGAATCTCACACGGTTCGGGAATTCCTGGATGAAACTTTCGATTGTCTCGATTTGGACTGGAAAGAATACTACGTGGCGGACCCTCGTTACCTACGCCCCTCCGAAGTGGATTTCCTCCTGAGCGATTCAACCAGGGCCCGCAATGAGTTGGGATGGCAGCCCCAAATCAGTTTCCGGGAATTGGTCCGCATTATGGTGGACGCTGATATGGAGGCCATCGGTCTGGCGTCAAAAGGCGCCGGCCAACTTATTTTGCAACGGAAATTTGGGGAATGGCATCAATGGGCCGGTTCGGTTACCATCTCTCTTACGGCCGCGGCAGGAGCGGCATTGGGCGCATAAACGCGCGAAATGGATTCCACGACGATGAATCCCGACGCAAGAATCTTTGTTGCAGGCCATCGCGGCTTGGTGGGCTCGTCGCTGGTTCGTGCGTTACTTCGAGCCGGTTATCGAAATCTGGCCTTGCAGACGCACGCGGAATTGGACCTCGCGAACAAGACGGAGGTGGAACGCTTTTTCAGCAAAGAGCGGCCCGCGTTTGTTTTTCTCGCTGCCGCAAAAGTCGGCGGCATCCTGGCGAATAGCAAATATCCGGCCGAGTTTATTTCCCGGAATCTTCAGATCCAGACAAACGTGATCGAATCCGCGTATCAAGCCGGAGTAAAGCGACTCCTCTTTCTCGGATCGAGCTGCATCTATCCAAAATTCGCGCCTCAGCCCATTCCTGAAAGTTCCCTGCTGTCGGGCAATCTCGAGCCGACGAACCGGCCTTATGCCGTGGCCAAAATCGCCGGGATCGAAATGTGCTGGGCTTACAACCGCCAGTACGCCACGAAATATTTGGCGGCGATGCCGACGAACCTCTACGGCCCCGGCGACAACTACGATTCTGACACTTCGCACGTCATCCCCGCGCTTCTTGGCAAAATGCACGAAGCCAAAACCAATAATAAAAACGAAATTGTGCTTTGGGGAACGGGAACACCGCGGCGGGAGTTCCTCTACAGCGATGATCTGGCGGAAGCCTGCCTTTTCCTCATGAATCTCGACGACCAAACCTTCGATTCTTTGGTCACCAACGAAACAGAGCCACCGCTCATCAACATCGGGAGCGGCCAGGACCTGACGATTCGGGAGCTCGCCCAGCTAATCGCAAAAGTGGTTGGCTATGGCGGCGAGCTAAGGTTTGACTCAAGCAAGCCGGACGGCACTCCTCGAAAGCTTCTTGATTCTTCCCGGCTCTCCTCTCTCGGATGGCAGCCGACGGTGAGCTTGAGCGAGGGATTAAAGATTGCCTACCGCAATTTTTTGGACTCGCGGCACAGCGCAACCACCAAGAGTGAGGGCATGGCGAACGGCACGATCTCCCCCGGTATTTGACCATGTGTAGCTTAAATTAGTCCCTCTTGTAGATCGCGGCGTTTTGACCAGGCTTTTGCACTAACACGACGTTTTCTTTGTGACCCATGCCAAGCTCCTCCACCCTCGAGCCTCCCTCCACGGTCCTACCCTCACCCCCAAGACGATCGAAGTTCAAAATCATCGTTTTACTCGCGGTGATCGCCGGCGTGGGTTCGGAAGCATTCTGCCGATTCGGAATCGGACTGGGCGATCCACCGCTCTACCAGGCGGACTCACAGATGGAGTACGTCCTGCAGCCTTCAAAAACGTATTCCCGTTTTCACAACCGGTTTTCCGTAAACCGGTATGGAATGAGGGCCGACGATTTCCCGCCGCTGAAATCCAGCCCGAACGAATTCCGAGTGATTGTGGTGGGCGACAGCATTGTTTATGGAGGAGTGAGAATCGATCAGGAAAAAATCGATACGGAAATACTGAAGCGCGATCTCCAGCGCGACCTCGCCCGGCCGGTGGTTGTCGGAAACGCCTCCGCGAAGAGCTGGGGACCACCCAATGAACTGGCCTATTTGCAGCGCTACGGCACGCTCGACGCCGATGTCATTATCCTGGAGCTCTCTTCCCACGATTATGCCGACGCGCCGACATTCGTCCCCGTCGTAGGCATTGCGGTGGATTACCCGGCCAAAAAGCCGCCGCTCGCGGTGCTGGATCTATTCGAAACTTATCTTCTTCCCCGTTATTTGCACATTGGAGAGACGCCGGCGGGCATCGATAAGACCATGATCAACGCCTCCTTATCGGAAAAAGACATCGCCGACTGCCGGGACGCGGAGAGAGACTTTTTCCGCTTCGTTCGAAACCACAAAGCGAAGGTGGCTCTCGTACAGCATCTTTCCTTGCCGGAACTCACGGGAAAATATCAGCCCGGCTACTATGCGAACCAAGCGGTCGCCAAAGAAGAAAATGTTCCCTACGTCGACGACGCCGGTGAACTTCAGACCCAGCTGAAATCGGCGGAGAGCCCGTTCTATAAGGGAGACCCGCTCCACTTAGGCATGGCGGGGCAGGCGATTCTCGCACACGCATTGCGGCGCGGCGTGGATCTGGCCGACTAACGCACTGACCAGAGTCGCTGCCTTCACTTTGAATATGATTGGCGGTGTGAGGCCTGCCGCGGACGGCCGATGCCTACTGATGAACAATCCAGAGGGAGGTCGCCGATGGACCGAGTTGCCTGGTCGGAAGAGTCAGCGTGCCGCCGCTGGCGACAGCCGAGAAGGTCTCCACTTTTTGCAGCTGAGTGGCCTGCACGGAGGGGGGAACTTTTTTTGCCGCCACCCAATAGTCGAGGTTGCTGGTCTGAGCGTCGATCAAATAACGGTCTACCGTGACAGAGCCATTGAACGGCAGGTTTTTAAACCCTACCGTCACGTTTTCATTTTGCGTCAGATCTGAATATTTTTTATGCGTGTAATCGAAAACATAATTATAGTTGGCGACGATTAGACTCGCCGAACTGGAGTCCGACGAGCTCAGCGCCAGGAGATTCGGTTTCGCGGTATTTACCGTCGCCGACTTTCTAGCCCCGGCCATGCGACCCACCATATTGAGCGCGTTTGCAACCGATTTGGGATATTCGCTGCCTCCCTCCACGTGATTCCAGGTTCCCTCAAACATGTCGGAGTTTACTCCCGTGGTGTCGTGCCCTTGATTGTCGCGAACTTCCAGAAAGGACCCCCCCGTGACCGTGCCTTTCAACGCCTGAAGTAGAAAATCAATCGCCCAGGCCGCTCCGACGTGAGATCCGTTGGCGGCGCCAAAGTAACTGTCGCTTAGATCACTCGGCGCCCATTCGGTCACCCAAATTTCCGAATTTGCAAGGCCGCTCGCCTTCAACGTAGCGCGAATACTTTGGGCGTATTTTGCCAGGTCATTTACTTCACTAGCGTAAATATGAAGCGACACGACGTCCAGCCGGATGTGCTGTGCCGCATATTTGGGAATGATCTGGTTATGCCAGAGCTGGCCTGAACCGTAATAAACAGTCCAAAATCCCGTTGCGGGGGCGGCAATGCGGATTTTCTTACTGGGAGTCTGTGTGGCGACAAGTTCCACCGCGTTTGCCCAGTGCCGGTAAACCGTGTCAAATTGCGTAAAACGGCTGGGATCGCCCTGCGGGACTTTTGGGGTCGTCGTGAGCCATAATTCTGTGGGGTCGGTCGTTGTATCCATTTCATTCTCTACTTCAAACAAAGCCTCGCTAAATCCGGTCCCTCCGTACTGGTTTACGACGTAATTGATGATCGCATAGCACAACGCGTCGTACTGGGCCCACTGGCTGGCGTTCCAGTTCAGCGGGTTTCCTACGATGGATGCCGGAGCCCACTGCCCTACCACAACATGCGGAGTAAGATTTTTCGCCTTCATGTTTGCCAGATCGTTGTTCAGACGCGTGCATCCTGTGAGTTTTCCGTTGCTCCCAAGAGCGCAATCCCCGAGTCCATTGATGTTTCTCATCCTTGTCATGGACAATTCCGACGTGATCAAATTCCAATCCGGATACAAGCCGCCGTCGGACTCCGGAGCGGAAGCGCTCGCGAAAATATTTTTCGCTGCGGCCATGTCGTTCCCGCCGGTTTCACTCACCGTTTGGGTTGCATCCACGATTACGTCCGCGATTGGCGCCGGCTCAGCCGCGAACGTGAACCCGTTCACAACTTTGGCGATCTGCCCATCTACCTCTTGCAGAGAAACGTTTACGGCGCCCATGGGTTCTTTTGGCGTAACGGCCTGGAGAGTACTCGAATTCACGACTTGAACGGACGCCGCGGCGTCACCGCCGAATTGGACCACGACTCCCGGGCGGAAATTGCTGCCGGTTATCAATACTGTGGTTCCTCCCTGAGCAAGTCCGGAGTTTGGCGCAATATCGGAAATTGTAGGGGTAGGATCTGCGGAGATGCTCAGGGAAAAACTGGCAGAAGTAGATGTCGCGGCCGCGTCTTGCAACTTAACCGTAAACGAATAATTTCCTGAAAGAGCGGGCGTTCCGGCAATCTTGCCAGTCAACAAGTCCAATTGGAGTCCCTGTGGAAGCGCTCCGTCTGTCAAGCTCCATGAGTACGGTGGCGTACCGCCGGTCGCGGCCAGTGCTGCGGAAAAGGCTGCCCCCATCTTTCCTACTGGAAGCGCTGTGCTCGTAACCTGCAAAGCGGGATTGACAAAAGTGAACGCATTCGCATGGGTCGCGATTTCACCGTCTGAATTCATTACGGTAACGGCGACGCTCCCCTTGGACTCCGGGGGAACGACCACTCGAATCTGTGTGGAATTTTCGACCTGCACGGCCGTCGCGGCGCTGCCGCCGAACTGAACTCCTGCCCCGGATCCGAAATTATTGCCGAAAATAATTACAGCAGTTCCACCAGAGGTTGGACCGCTACTTGGTGCGACACTGGAAATCGACGGGGAAGAGGAAGCGGGAGAGGAAGCAGCGACTTTGGAAGAGGTCGCCACTCCTAGACAGCCGGCCAAAGTTGCCGCCATCAATACTAGAGTCATCGTCAAAAGGATAGTGGATGCGGAAGGTGAATGTATACACTTTTGGCGGGGCTGAACTGACCTTAGATCGTGCATGCGCTCAGGTTTTCTCCAAGGTCTCGATTTCAGTCCAACGTTCCCACTCTGCAGTGGCACATTATGTGACTTAGAAGAGCATGAGTCTATATCACAGGGCGACTGCCCAGAAAGACGAAAATGGTACAGGGCGCGACCTACACCGCGGTACAGGTCTCCGTCTTTCTTGTCATTTCAAATGCCCCTTGAGCTCAAACTCGCAATTGGGATCATTGGCGCGCAATTCGCAGTCTGTGCCTTGCGTGAGCGCTACGAACGTGCCGGCAGACTAATCCTTCAAAGAGATCAAATCATTACAGGGAGATTAATTTCTGGCCGGATCGAAAGTCAGAGATCCGTATTAGCGACTCAGGTATACAGAGCGGGAGCGAATTCGCTATAATTAGCTTACTGGCCCACTGATGCGTTCAAAACGGGATCCGCAGCACAGTTGTTTTGCGAGACCCTCCTAAAATCTAAGGACAAAAGTTAACCCATGGCAGACGATCGCCAATCGCCTCGCAAAGATGTGAAAGCAAGCCTAAGCATCCAAATAGAACCAGACAACACCGCTACGGTGCTGAATGTTTCCGACGGAGGGCTGGGCTTTCTCGCAAGTCGCCCGGTAATCCAATCGGGGAAGGTCCATTTCTCATTTCTGGAGAATGACTTGCTCGTTGCGACGAGTGGTGTGCTGGTCTGGACCGATCCTTCGAAACTGATAGGCGGATTGAGCTTTGCCTCCTTGCCTCAAGCCGAGCGCGAACGAATTTACAGATGGCTGAATCAAGGGGTGGCGCGCAAGAGCACCCCGACACCCTCCAAACCTGCGCATGCACCTTCGCCTTTGATAGAACCCGCACGTGTGCCTTTGAAAGAATCTCCGCCTCCGGACATGGCTCCTCCCCGGGCAAATGCCGCGCCCGCTCCTCCTTTTGCTCCAACGGCAATCCCTATGCAGCAGCTTGCCGGCCCCGGCTTTCAACGCTTCGAGGACGGTCCGCAACCCAGGGGGTATGCGTGGGATCGTGAAATGTCTGCCCCGAATTCGCGCCCGAAATTTTTCCGTGGATTTCTGGCTGGAGTGTTTGTCTCGGCAATCATTGCGGGATTTTTGTTCTTCACCTATGGCAATTCAAATATTGACCTGCGAAAACAGTGGAGTGAAATGATCGGGGCGAGTCCGGCACTGCGAGCCGCACCCCCCGCACCCTCGCCTGTTCAAGCCCCGCCGCCCACCCCATTGGAATTGCCGCGCTCCGCCGGTGCGGGAGCACCGGCAGATATCGCGCCGCTCCCAGCCGCCGGCGATGCTCCCAAAGCCGGCAACGCGCCCACAAACACAACGACGCAATCTCCGATCGAGAACGAACGAAGCACTCCTGTCCGCGAAAAATTACCGTCCAAAACCACCGATCTCGGTGAAGAGGATCTGGCTCTGGCACGGCGCTATCTGGCAGAAATGCCGGGGCGCAGGAACAGCGCCACCGCGACGCAATATCTTTGGGCCGCTGTAGAAAAGGGCAACGTCACAGCCGAGATCACACTAGCAGACATGTATGCTCGTGGAGACGGCGTGACGAAAAGTTGCGATCAGGCCCAAGTGCTTCTTCGTGCGGCGGCAAGAAAAGGCAGCAGCGAAGCCTCCCAAAAACTGGCGCAAATGATTCGGATCGGTTGCCGCTAGCAATCTTGGAGCGCCGTACAAAAGCATCACTCAGAGCCGTGAAGATGGCGCCGCGTTCCGACTAAGAAGAATGAGCTTGGCCGAGCCGCATCTGTCACTATCCTTCCATCCGCACCCTGCTGCTTGAGCGATTTTCGCTCGACGTAGGTTGTCCCTCCCCAGCAAGTTACCCCTCTTTGGCTGCGTGTACGCTCGTTTTGCCTCTGTTCGACGATTTCGGCGTTTCTGGCATATTGGGCGTAACGTGGAATGAGTATGCTACGTGATCTCAATAGGCTGCCTTAGTCCAACTCCCCTGACTCCGCCTGAAGTCGCGAGTCATTTGCCATGGCACGTGTCGGCTGTAGCACCGCAAGCAAAGATTTCTTTTCGCTCCGCACTTATTTGGACCACAATAGATTTGCCGAACGTCTTCCCTTTTACCCCCTTCCAATTGTCGGCGATTTGACGGCGGAGGTTTTTCCCTTCCACTTCCGCGACTGCTCCTTGCGCCCTGTTTTGTTCGCCAGGCTCAGCAAATGCAGAAAATGCGACGAGCTATTTTCATTTCGTATGGCACAAGTTTTCCCGGTGGCAATAGCCGCGCCACCGGGAATACTCCCGCATACGCCGGAAGAGGGTACTTGCGCGGAAATTGCGCGGTGCGCCGGCTTCTTCTGTTCGCGATGCTCTGTGCTTGCCCCGTCGCCGCGCAGCAGCCGGGCAAGGACGACTTAAGCGGACAGAGCATGGAAGAACTTGTGAAATTGAAAGTGGATTCGGTTTACGGGGCCGCCAAGTTTCTCCAGAAGACGGAGGATGCGTCAACAACCATCACCGTAGTCACGGGCGAAGAGATTCAGAAACACGGGTATCGAACCCTGGCGGATGTCCTGCGCGGCGTCCGCGGCTTCTACGTGATCAACGACCGCAACTACAGTTATGTGGGTGTCCGCGGGTTGTCACTGCCGGGGGATTACAACGCGCGCATTCTTTTCCTGCTGGACGGCCATCGAGTCAACGACAACATTTTCGACGGAGCTTATGTGGGCACGGAATTCCCGGTCGATATCGATCTGATCGAACGCATCGAAATCATCCGGGGGCCGGATTCCTCGGCCTATGGCACGGGCGCATTTGCAGCCGTGATCAACGTGATCACCAAGCGGGGCCGCGATTTGAGCGCGCTCGAATTTTCCGGCGAAGCGGGAAGCTGGAATTCCTACAAAGCCCGAATGAGCTACGGCGACCGTTTTGACAACGGACTCGAAACGCTGCTCTCCAGCACTTTCTATAACAGCCAGGGGCACAAGCAACTTTTCTTTCCGGAGTTTGACAGCCCGGCCACCAACAATGGGATCGCTCAAGACGCCGACGGCGACATGTCTTACAGCATTTTTGGCGACATCATCTACCGGGATTTCAACATCCATGTGGTCGGGTCCTCCCGCACAAAACATGTTCCCACCGCCTCCTTCGGCACGGTTTTTGACGATCCAAGGAACCAAACGACGGATGCCCGCCGATACGTCGATGCCCAGTACCATCACACGTTCGGATCCTGGGAGACGCTTGGACGGCTCTCCTACGATTGGTACGGCTATCACGGAATCTACGTTTACGACTATGTAGGCACAGGAATTCCACCGTTCACCGAAAATTACGACGCCGCCAATGGGACCTGGTGGGATTTCCAGGGAGACGCTTCCAGGAACTTTTTCAAACGGCACAAGGCCACGTTCGGAACGGAATTCCGCCAGGATATCCGGCAGCGGCAATTGAATTACGACATACAGCCTTATCATCTGTACTTCGACAGCCATCTCTCCAACCGGGTCGGGGCATTGTATTTTCAAGATAAATATTCCATTCGCAAGAATCTGTCCTTCGTGTTGGGTCTTCGCAGCGACTGGTATGGAATCTATGGAAACACGCTGAGCCCACGAGCGGGCCTGCACTTCAACCCGACCCCGAACACGGACCTGAAAGTGAACTACAGTTGGGCGTTTCGCGCGCCGAACGATTACGAAGCGTTCTACGCGGGCAACAACAGCAATACCGCCAATCCCACATTGAAGCCGGAGAGAATTCGGAGTTTGGAAGTGGACGCGGAGCGCCGTTTCGGGAAGACGTATTACGTGTCCGGCGCGGGTTTCTTGAACCAGATTGACGATTTGATTGAACAGAGCCTCGATCCCCTCACCGGCCATCCCCTCTATTCAAATTCCCCCCAGGTGCAAACGAAAGGAATTGAATACGAGGTGGGAGCCAAATGGCCGGGAGGCCTGGAAGGTTCCATCTCGCACTCCATCCAGCACACTCGCGATGTGCTGACCGGCGATGATTTGCCCAATTCTCCGAGACAATTGGCCAAAGTAAATCTCAGCGTTCCCCTCGTGCAAAAAAAGCTCTTCGCCAGCGTCGATGCCCAGTATACGAGCAGGACCAGGACCGTCGCGCAAACGGAGTTGGGCGGATTCTTCGTCGTGAATCTCACCGTTTTCAGCCGAAAAATTACGGAAAAGCTCGATTTCTCCGGGGGTCTCTACAATCTCCTGGACAAGCGATACGCCGACTCCGGAGGCCTCGAGCATGTGGAAGTCTCGATTCCTCAAGACGGACGAAGCTTTCGGTTAAAGCTGACCTATCGCCCTCACGTGGATTCGAAATAGGGACGGAATAGAAACCGTTTATTTGGAAAGACATGAATCTTCAACGCCGATCACGAAAGAAACCGCGCACGACGACAAGGAGGAGGTTTCTTGCCCGCTTGATCCATAGGCTGCCTATCCTCTCCTTCGTTTTGTTTCTGGCACATGTCCTGGTACCCGGGATCGCCGCAGCGCAGGAAGATTCCGTCGATGAATACAAATTGAAGGCAGCTATGCTCTATAACCTGACGCATTTCGTTGAATGGCCAGTCTCGGCTTACCCCGACCGTCAGGCGCCCATCTCTCTGTGCATTCTGGGGCAAGATCCATTCGCGATCTCTCTCGCCTCCACCATCCCCAAAGAAACCGATAACGGCAGGCCCATGGTCGTTCGTCACCTGCAGAGTGACAAGGAAATCCGGGGTTGCCAGATCCTTTACATCAGCTTGTCGGAGAGGAAGATTACCGCACGCATCTTCTCGACCCTGAACGGGTCCTGCATCCTCACGGTCGGAGAAATGGCGCAATTCGCAGCGCGCGGCGGCATCATTCAATTCTCCATGGAAGATCAACATGTGCGTTTCGATATCAACCTGGAAGCGGCCTCCCGGGCGGGGCTCAAGATCAGCTCCAAACTGCTGGCGCTGGCTCAAATCGTGAATAACTAATGCGGTCCGGGGGATCTGGAGGGGCCTAGATGCGTTCGTACATGGATTTATCGATCCGCCAGAAGCTCCAAACGATCGTCATGGCCACCTCCGCCGCGGCCCTGCTCGTAGCCTCCGTCGTGTTCGCCCTGATCGACCGGTCCACCTTCCTGCGCGCGAAAACGCAGGACCTCAGCGCTGCGGCAAGAATGGTGGGATCAAACAGCACAGCGGCTTTGAGCTTTGGGGACTCGCAATCGGCGGGGGAAATTCTGTCCGCCTTGCAGGCCAAGCAGAATGTGACCCACGCCTGCGTCTATAACAAGGACGGCGCTGTCTTCGCCAGCTATAGCCGCGACGCGGCGCAAAACGATTTCTCTCCTCCTTCGGTCCAAGTCCAGTCCAGTGCGATCGTCGGGGAAAACATGGTCCTGTTTCAACCCATCACCCTGAATGGAAAATCCATTGGAACGATTTTCATAGAGGCCGATCTACTGGACCTCGATGCGCGTCTCACCAGGTTCCTGGAGATAGATCTCCTCGTATTGCTTGCTTCCCTGGCAGTCGCGTTCCTATTGTCCTCGCGGCTTCAGCGAGTAATCTCGGGCCCTATTCGGGAACTAGCCGACACAGCACTGTCGGTCTCCTCCCGAGAAAACTATTCCATCCGTGCAACCAAGCGAGGCGAGGACGAGATCGGACTCCTTTTTGACCAATTCAACAGCATGCTCGATCGCATCCAGCAAAGAGATACCGAGCTGCAGGAGGCGCACAACGAATTAGAGAACAGGGTCCTCGAACGGACTTCGTTTCTAAACGCGCTCATTGAGAACAGCCCGCTTGCCATCCTGGTGTTGGATTCCGGAAAGAAAGTCCAATTGTGCAACCCCGCCTTCGAAATACTCTTTCAATGCGCCCGGCAGGAAACCATCGGGAAGCCCGTCGCCGAGCTGTTTCCGAACGAGTAAACGCTGGCCGAAGCGAGCGTTGATTCCGGAGCGATTTCCAATCGGACCCCGGTCAGTCTGACCACGCGCCGAAAGCGCAAAGATGGGAGTTACGTCGATGTGGAGCTTCACCTTGTGCCGTTGACGGTGCAAGGAAGAGTGCTTGGCTCGCTGGGCATCTATCAGGACGTAACGGAGCGGGGCGTGCTGGAAAAGCAGCTTCGCATGGCCCAGAAAATGGAGGCCGTCGGCCGGCTTTCCGGAGGAATCTCCCACGATTTCAATAATCTCCTTGGGGTCATCCTCGGTTACATCCAGGTCATAAAACGCAATCTGGTTTCCGGGAATTCCTTGTACGAATACGCCGAAGAAATTGAAAAAGCCAGCCAGCGCGCCGTGGCGCTGACCCGGCAGCTTTTGGCCTTCAGCCGCCAGCAGGTTCTGGAACCGGTGATTTTAAACTTGAACACGCTTGTTGCCGATATGCAAAAGATGCTGCCCCGACTGATCGGAGAAGACATCGATCTGAACTTGATTCTGGACCCGGCTCTCGGCCAGGTCAAAGCGGACCCGGGACAGCTGGAACAGGTGGTGATGAATCTGGCTGTCAACGCGCGCGATGCCATGCCGGATGGCGGCAAATTGACCATTCAGACTTCCGACGCCGAAATCGATATGGCGTTTGCGAGGGAACATCCGGGTGCGGTCCCGGGCAAATACGTCATGCTGGCCGTCACGGATATTGGCATGGGAATGGACCCGGAAACACAGGCGCAAATCTTCGAGCCGTTTTACACCACCAAAGGGCGGGACAAAGGAACCGGACTGGGTCTCGCCACCGTATATGGCGTGGTGAAACAAAGCAACGGGTACATCACCGTCGATTCCGAGAAAGGAAAAGGATCTTCCTTCACGATTTACTTGCCGCGGGTCGAACAGAACGTCCTAGCCCCCTCCAAGAGCAGCCCTGAACCGCACCATGTCCGCGGATCCGAGTGCATCTTGCTGGTGGAAGATGCGGAGCCTCTGCGGAGGCTGGCGGAGTTGTTCCTGAAGGAAAACGGGTATCGGGTCGTGACGGCCGCCGACGGTTCGGAAGCTCAGCAGTTCGCCGCGCAAATCTCCGTCCCCATTGATCTCCTGCTCACCGACGTGGTGATGCCGGGAATCAACGGGCGCGTACTGGCGGAACGTCTGGCTTCCAGCCATCCCGCGATGAAAGTCCTTTACATGTCGGGTTACACGGACAGCTTTATCGCCGGACATGGAGTCCTGGAGCCGGGCACTCACCTGCTGCGCAAACCTTTCACGGAGGAAGTCCTGATCCGCAAAGTGCGCGAGGTATTGGATGGAAACGGTGAAACGAAGAAACCGGAAAACGCTGCAGGCGCCGAATCCCCGGTGGCTGCCGGACCTGACGTCAAATTGAACTGAGCGGATAGGAGAAGATCGCGCCATGCAAAAATTGCTGATCATCGATGATGAGGCGCCGATCCGGCGCCTGATGCGAATCAATCTCGAAGATCGCTACCAGATCGTCGATACGGGTGACCCGGAACTCGCGCTGGCCTCGGCCTTGCAAAGCAAACCGAACGCGATTCTGCTCGACTTGAGAATGCCCAACTATTCCGGGTTCGAGCTTTGCCGGACGTTCAAATCCATAACTTCCACGCAGTTGATTCCGATCATCATCGTGACGGGGGAAGGCGGCGCCAGCACGAAACTATACTGCGAGGAACTGGGCGCCACGGCTTTCTTCGAGAAACCGATCGACTTTGCCGCCTTGCGGGACGGCCTGGCAAAAGTATTGGAAGCCGCTTTGCCCGAGCGGCGAAGCGAAGTGCGCATCCGCCTGCGAGTCACGGTGAAGGTGCAAGGACACGATCTGCATGCGAAATTATTCCAGGACCGGTTCGAGGAACTGTGCGCCACCGAGAACGTCAGCCGAAGCACTTTCTTCTGCGGCTGCAAGGCTCACTTGAAGGCGGGTTCCGAAGTTGCGGTGTCCCTGGTTAGCGGAGGGCCGAAATTCATCGGCATGGCGCGCGTGACCAGGTGCGATGACTCCGAAGCGAATCACCCGAGGTATGCGTTCCGATTCGTCGAGAAAGACGTCAACTGGGTCTTGCAGTAGTGCGCTGACTGTGGGCATGGTCCACCAAAAAAACCGCACCCTTCACAAAGAACGTGAAGGATGCGGCACCCGAAAGTTCAAACCCGGCTCGAGGGGTGCGCCAACTGCCAGTTATCGCCTACCGGGATTTCTGGGAATTCAGGCCAGAATTTAGTTTCGCTTTAGATTCGCCTTTGTGTATAATCTCCTTCCCATGCAGACCACCGTGATCAAGAAGCTTCTTTGGCTTACTTTTTACTCCCTGCCTCTCATTGCGTTTGCGGCGCACGGTACTGGGCCGAACGATCGAGGTGTTTCTCCCGAAACCGCGCGCGCGCTTGATCTGCCGTTGAAGGTGACCATTTTTAAAAGCCACCGGACGCAACTCTCGAGCCTGTCGCGCGTTTCGGCCAACACTTCAGGGGTGCAAACCGGCAGACCTTCTGCGCAGGAAGTGAAGGCCTACGTCCAGACCGAGGCCACGGAATACGGCGTGAATCCGAAACTTGCGCTCTGGATCGTCAAGCACGAGTCGGAGTTCAATCCGCGCGCGAAGGGCGACGGAGAGGCGAGCCGCGGACTCTGGCAAATTTCCAAGATTTATCATCCCGAGGTTTCGGACGCGATGGCGTTCAATGTCGCTTCGAGCACGGAATGGAGTCTCGAGCGAATTCGGTCCGGGAAGGCGAACGAGTGGTCCACCTACAGATATTGCAGGACGCTCTACGAGGATTGCCCTTTTTAGTAGCACAGGCTTCAGCCTGTGGGGGTTCATCCTTGCAAGGACCAAACCCCACAGGCTGAAGCCTGTGCTACTTACTGCGAAGCCTGACCAGATTGAACGGGCAGTTTTGCGGCTTCCCATCCCACGATGCCGCCGGCAATTTCGCTGACGCGGCCGAATCCGCCGCGTTGCAACAAGCTCGCGGCGATGGACGACCGGTAGCCGCCCGCGCAATAGACCAGCAGGGAGCGGTCCTTCGGCAGCTTTCCCAGATTTTCCACCAGATGATTGAGCGGGATGCCCAAGCTTCCTGCAATGTACTTCTGTTCGCGCTCGCGCGGCGTGCGGACGTCAATGGCCAGCGGCGGCTCGGGCAGATGACAAAAGTTCCGCGGCAAACGGCGCGCTGAGGCGTTCCGTCGCGACCGTAAGTTCCGGCCGCGATTTCAGGCTGTGCAATCCATCCTTCAAATATCCGACGACGTGATCGAACCCGATGCGCCCGAGCCGGGTTGCCGCTTCGTTCTCCCGGCCGGGGTCCGCGATGATTACGATCGGATGCTCCCGATCGAGCACGGTTCCGGCCCAGGTTGCGTACTGGCCGCCGAGGCCGATGTTGATGCTGCCCGCCAGATGCGCCGCGGCAAATTCGCCGGGATCGCGCGTATCGAGGATCTGCGCGCCCGCCGCCTGCAATGCAAGCACATCGTCGAGCGTCATGCGGATTCACGCGCGCCAGCGTTTGATCCAGCGTGGGCCGCTCTTCGCTGTTCAGCACGGCGTCATAGTTGAAATAGGCCGGAGCTTCCGGCTGATCGGCCGTCACCACCTGAATGAATGCTTCCTTGCTCATGGGCTGCAGCGCGTAGTTCGAGCGGCGCTGTTCTCCCAGGGTGGAAACCGTTTCCTTGCTGAGCGCTTTCCCGCAGAGCGAGCCCGCGCCGTGCGCCGGATACACCAGGCTTTGATCCGGCAGCGCCAGCAGCTTGGTGTGCAGCGAATCGAAAAGCATGCCGCCAAGTTCGGTGGCCGACCAGCCCAGCGCCGCGCGCAGATCGGGCCGCCCCACGTCGCCGATGAACAGAGTGTCTCCGGTGAGCACGGCGTGCGGCTGCGTTTCGCTGGCGTTCAGGTCGTAAACGACGATGGAGATCGACTCCGGAGTGTGGCCCGGCGTTTCCAGCACCTTCAGGCGCACGCGCCCGAATTCGAGAATGTCGCCATCGCGCAGCGGAGTAAACGCGTACGCCGCTTTGGCCGCGGCGCCGAGATAGATCGTTGCGCCCACGCGATCGCGCAGTTCCAGATGCCCGGCGACAAAATCGGCGTGGAGATGCGTCAGGAATACGTGCTTGATCTTGAGGCGCGTGCTCGGCGGCAAAGACGATGTATTGGTCCGTGTCGCGTTGCGGGTCAACGACGGCTGCCGTGCCTGTCTCCTCGTCTCCAATCATGTAGGAAGCGTGCGCCAGGCACGGCAGATAGAACTGCTTGAAGATCACGCTGGATTATCCTCGCGTTGCGGACCTTCACTTCGGCTGGGGAACGATCCGCATATAAGGCCGGGGCGCCTTCCAGCCGCCGGGATACTTCTGCTTGGCCTCTTCATCCGAAACACTGCCGGCAGGATGATCACGTCGTCGCCGTGTTTCCAGTTCACCGGCGTGGCCACCTGGTGCTTGGCGGTGAGTTGCATCGAATCGAGGACTCGCAGCACTTCGTCGAAGTTGCGGCCGGTGCTCATGGGGTAGCTGAGCATCAGCTTGATCTTCTTGTCGGGACCGACCACGAACACGGTGCGCACGGTGGCGTTGGTGGCCGCGGTGCGGCCTTCGGAAGTATTGCCGGCGTCGGCCGGCAGCATGTCATAGAGCTTGGCCACCTTGAGTTCCGGGTCGCCGATCATGGGGTAATTCACCTTGTGGCCCTGCGTCTCTTCGATGTCCACGGCCCACTTGCTGTGGCTGCTCACCGGGTCCACGCTCAGCCCGATGATCTTGCAATTGCGCTTCTCGAATTCCGGCTGCAGGCCGGCCATGTAGCCCAGTTCCGTGGTGCATACCGGGGTAAAGTCTTTGGGATGCGAGAACAAGATGGCCCAGCCGTTGCCGATCCATTCGTGGAAATTGATCGTGCCCTGCGAAGTTTCGGCGGTGAAATTGGGCGCTTCGTCGTTTATGCGCAACATCGATGGTCTCCTCGTCTTTTGTTCCTTTGAACAGGGTGCCTTGGCCCCTTTGCTCCGATCATCCTGCGGTCAAATCCTGTAACAACTGGAATTCCAGAATGGGAACAACGGTCCGGGCATTGTACGCCTCTCCAGCTCTTGGCACAACGGACTTGGCCGCCGAACCCGCCTGGCTTTAGAGATCGTCTCCAGCCCAATCCAGCGCCACGGGAACCGGAAAAGTCAGACAATAACCCATCAAGCACAACAAACTACAGTACTACTGCCCCGGAACATCATTTTCGGCACTATCGTCGAGGGTATCCCCAAGTTGAAGATTCACTTTTCCATGGCAGGAGTTTCACAGTGAAACGAAACTGGATTTCGCGCCTCGGCGACATTAACAAAGAGCTTCTCCTGATCCTATCGATCATTGCCGCCGCAGGAGTCGTCAATTTCTTCATAGCCGGGCAGCGCTTAGTTCTTACCTTTTACAATCTCCCGACGCTCATGGCTGCGTATTATTTCGGCCGGCGTCGCGCGGTGGAGGCAGCCGTGGCCTCCATCCTCTTTGTCGTGTGGATGAACCTGATGAACCCGTCCGCCTTGGGCGGAGCGTTTACGTGGAAGACGCAAGGGCTCTTGGCCTGGTCTGACTTGGCCGTTTGGGGCGGTTTCCTGTTGATTTCAGCCTATGCCACCGGGAGCCTCTACGAGCTTGGCGAGCGGAGGCTCCACGAACTGCGGGAGACGTATTACGGCGTGCTGCAAATCCTGAATCAGTTCATCGGGAACGACAAGTTCACGCAGAATCATTCCTACCGTGTGTCCGTCTACGCGACCACCATTGCCTCCGAAATGCGCCTGCCGGAACAGCAAGTCGAGGATGTGCGCGCCGCAGCCCTGTTGCACGATATCGGGAAGCTCGAAATCAGCCGCGGAATCCTGTACAAAGCCGCACGGCTCGACGAGGGCGAAACGGAAGAGATGAAGTCCCACGTGGAGAAAGGCATCAAGATCCTCACGCCCGTGGGCGGCTCGCTTCGCCGCATTTTGCCCATTATCCTCGCGCATCACGACCGGTTTGACGGCACGGGCTACCATCCCACGAAGGGCGAAGATATTCCCATTGAGGCTCGCATCATCACGGTCGCCGATGCATACGATGCCATGATCAGCGATCGCCCTTACCGAAAAGGGATGTCGCCAATCGAGGCACGCGACGCTATCCTAAAAGCCATGGGCCAAGACTTCGATCCCTCCGTCGTCAAAGCGTTTGAGTCCGCCTTCCGCAAACAAAGAATGGAAGTCCCTGAAGTTCTGGTGTAAGACCCTCACAAATTTCAACCGGAGGACGCGGCTTCTCGCGCGGGCAATCGCCCGGAAATGCAATCGCGAGAAGCAGCCCCCCGCCTTTCCTGCCTGATCATCGGAAGGAAACTTTTTTCATCCGTTTGTTCACCGTCTGCCCTATTGCACCGTTACGTTGACGTTCGCAGTGTGAGTCAGGGTCCCGGATTGAGCGGTGACCGTAAGTACTGCCGGGCCCGAATTCTGCGGCGGAGGGGTGTAGGAGCTTCCGTATCCGCAGCCGCCCAGCGTGAGCGAAAGCGCGAACATCGCCAATGCAGCGGCGGTTCCCATGACAGGAACACGAACGCGGGCAAATCTCTGGCTCCGCCAAGTCACGAAGCCGAGCAGAGACAATGCGGCGAGAAGGCCGCCGAGGCCTATGTTGCCAGGCGGCAGAAATCCGTACCGCGGGACGCCTGTAGTCGTGTTTATATTCATGGTAGTGCTCGCCACTCCATTGTTGGTCAATAAAGTCGCGGAGCCAAAGGTGCACGTGACGCCGGGAACAGACGAGCAGGACAAACTGACGTTGCTCGTGAACCCGCCGCCCGGCGTGACCGTCACCATCACCGGGGCCGATTGACCCGGCATGACTGTGACGCTCGTTGGGTTTGCTGCTACCGCGAAATCGATAGCGGCGGCGACGTCGGTGATCACGGTGGCAGACGTGCTCGCTGCAAAATTTCCTGCTCCACCGAAAGAGGCTGTCAGGGAATGAGAGCCGGTGGCGAGAGTGTTGACGGTGACGCTGGCTACGCCCATGGCGTTCATCGGGGCCGACCCGAGCCCGGCGTTTCCGTCGTGAAACTCGATGTTTCCAGTGGGAGTACCGCCCATCGAATTGATCGTGGCAGTCATTGTCACCGGGGAGCCGTGGGCTGCTCTGGCGGGCGCAGTAAGTGCCACGGTCGTCCCAAGGCCAGTGACTTGCATTTGTGTGGTTGAACTGCTCGGCAGGAATGTGGCGTCACCACTGAATTGCACGTCGATGACGTGCATTCCCATTCCAGCAGGGGGCATGGCGAACTTCGCCACGCTATTTATTAGCGGCGCGGTTCCTTGAGGGACGCCCCCGTTAGCTATCGCTACCGTCCCGCTCGGCAGACCCGGATTGCCTGGACCCGCGTCCACGGTGGCGGTCAACATGGCGCCTCTGGCGGCAGTGGCCGCAGGGGTAGAAACTCTCGTTGTGCTGACCAAGCCGGTTGTAATCGCCCCGAACAATCCGCCCTCGCCATTTTCAATTTCTGCAGTGAAGAAGAGCGTGTTCGGGTTCGTGCCCGCTTCCGTTCGAAATGAGAGACCCCGAATTCCGGGGTTCACGATGACGTTGTCGTCCCCGTCCTTGATCTGGCCAAGGAAATTTCCAGTCGCCGCATCGAAAGCGCTGACGGTTCCGTCACCGAAATTTCCAATCAGGATGGCGCCGCTGAATGTGCCGAAATTTGCACTGGCCAGAGCGATTCCCCAGGGGGCATTCAAGCTGCCGCCCGTGGCAAACCGTCGTACGATATTGCCCTGCGTATCAAAAACGTCGACGACGCCGTTTCCAGCCCCGATCACCGGGCCGCGCTTCGCTGCATCTTGCAAGGCATACGTAACGAATAGCTGGTTGCCGATCACCTGCATGCCGTAAGGCGCGTAACCGGCGGGAAGATTTTGATCGCGGAACGAACCCGGTCCAGCGAGCAGTTCGAACGAATTCGTGAACGTGTGGATCGACCCGTCGTTGAAATTAGCGACCGCAACGAATGCCGCGCAGCAATCCGGGTGAAGCAGCGCCAGCGCCGTGTAGACCGCGCCCGCTGCGGAATCATCCCTGACAAGAGTCGCCTGCGCGGGAAAGTTTCCGTGGGGCGTTGCGAAACCCGAGATCGTTCCATTTTGCGTAACCAGGACGTACTGGAAAGGCGCGCTTGCCGGTCCGAAAACGCCGCTCCCATCGGAAGCAATGCCTGTGGGCATCGAGCGGCCCATGTTTCCTGGGGCAACTGGAACGGCGAGGGCGCCCGCTTGAGCGCCGGAAAAATTTAGGGCGCTAATCGATCCAGAACCGCTGTCGGTGATGAAAAAAGGCTGTCCTGGCAAGCCAGCGATTGCCCAGGGATTAACTAAACTCGGCGCATTGTTTGCGGCCACGCCCGGGACGCTGGATGCGAGATTCGTCTGACGGTAAGCTTTCGTTTGCGCGGACGCGCCGTCAGCAATCAAGCCTGATCCGGCCAGAAGTACAGACAAAAGCAACAACGCAAATTTGTGTTTCACTCTACCGCCTCCTAGTAGCGGTAGAGAGTAGGATGGCGGTTCGCGGGCAGGTTAATGTCAAACCTGAGTCAAGAAATTGTCATGTCCGCAGGCACGAAATTGGACAAAACTTTGACGCGATCGCCTGCGCCACTGATAGCTGAGGGCAGTTTTGCGGCCCCGGAGCGAAACGCGCCCGCGAAAAGGGAATAGAACGAGGTATGGCAGGCCGTATTCGCCCAATCGCAATCGGTCCCGAAGTTTTCCCTCCGCGACTATTAGAAAAGTTCCGGATTATTCCCGGGGCTGGACGCGCACCAGGTAGCCATTGTAATCGACATACCATACGGTTACTGGATGCGTGGAACTGTCAATGTAGGTTCTGCGGTCGTAGGTGAACGGCTCCGGCATCTCATACACCGTCCAGCCATCCGTCTTCTGGTTGTATCGCACCATCTGCCGTCCGTGCAGCACGCCGGCCCAGACTTCGCCGTTCTTGTCCGGCTGCGCTTCGTAGAAATCCGTCAGCGGGCTGGGGGCCAGCGGTGGGACGTGCTCTTCAATGAGGCCCGTCTTGGTGTTCAATTCGATCAAGGCGCCGTCGCCTCCGCCAAACCAGGGATTGTCGTAGGGATCGAAGCCGCCACGCTTACCGGTCATCATGTGCACACCCGAGTTCTGCTTGATCCACTCTCCTGTGCTCAGGTCCATCCGCTCGATGGTATTTCCCCAGGCTGGCAGCCCGCCGCCACCATAGTATTTCCCGTCCGCGGAAATCAGGTTGTCGTAACTGAAGCTTACCTGCAGGGGATAGCGCTGGACCACTTTGCCCGTTTCCGGATCGATTTTTCGCACATTAAAGTCGCGGCTGTCCCAGACGTAGCCATCAGGCGTCATGGAAAAATTGCCAAACCCAGGCGCATTCAGAGGAACGGCGTCTTCAATCTTGACCTGCGTGACTTTTCCGGTTTGTGGATCGAGACGGTTCAGGTTGTGTCCCCAGTTTTCTGAAAACCACGGGACATCGTTCTTATCGATCCTTACGGCATGCGTGCCGGGCATCGCTTTCGGCGTGAGCGGAATGGTGTATTCCGTCACAATTCCCGTTTTCGGATCGAGTTTGCCGACGACGTCGGTCTTGTGACTGGTGAACCACATCATCCCTTTCGAGTCGCCCTGGACATCGTGCAAGGCCAACAGCGATTGCGGCAGCTCGTATTCGGTTACGATGACCTTCGTGTCGGCTCCTCGCGGGCGCGGGAACACGCGCAGCGGTTCATCTTGGGCATTGGGTCCCCGGACACGCGTCAGAAAGTTCACCAGCGTTTTCACTTCTTCGGCCGAGGTTCCGTCTTGGCGCGTGACCGAATTGTTTCCGCCGCCCGTGGATGTGGTTCCCTTGATGCGGATCACGAGAGAAGTGCCGGAATATTGCGTCATCCGGTCGACGATCAAACCCCAGCTGTGTTCGTCATACCGGTTGCGGAAAATCTGCTGCCAGGAATGGCATGCGGAACAATTTTTCTGAAGAGTTGCTTTCTCCTGCGCCGTGCCCGGCATATTCCACAACAATTCCGCGCCACTGAGTTGGCGCTCAATCTCCGGCGTAGCCGGGAGAGCATCCGAATCGGACACCCTCTCCAAAACGATGTCGTCCAGCTTGGAAGCTCCGTCAATGTGGACGGAATTTACGACGTAAGGCTTGAACAAGAGCGGCGTCGGAATCCGCAAAGTGTAATCCCCGGTCTGCATCTTGGGAAATTCGTAGTGTCCTTGCGCGTCGGTATACACCGTCGTCCGCACGCCATTTGGCGCGATGAGCTGGACTCCCACGCCCTCCGGCGAATCTCCGCTGGGAATCTTGACGGCACCCGTGGCCCCGCCCGACAATCCGTTTTGGACCGTCCACTTTTGCGTCGCGGCGCGATACCAGGGATTCGGCCCCGGATTTTCCCCTTCGACGCAGCACTTCCCTTCCTTGATGTACGTAATGAGATCGGCGACGTCGGCATCCTTCAGAGTCGTCCCGAAGGCCGGCATCCCCGGACCGCCTTCCTTGATTTTTGCGGCCACATTCTCATCCGTCACGGGATCGCCGGACATCAATTGCGAATGCTTGAAAAGCTCCTTGAGGTATGGGCCGGTCTTCGCGTATTGGTTATGGCACATCCAGCATTTGTAGAAATAAATGTTCTCGCCGCGGCCCGCGCCGCTGTCGGCGATCACCTTATAGGTATCGAGCCGCGCCGAGCGCTGGAAGTCGTCCGTGTGCATGACCTTGGCGGATGCCGTCTGCGGTTGCGGGGGCGCCGCGTGGGACCTGCTTACGTTTCCCACCACGAGCAGGGCTAACCCGATCGTGACGGCAGCCAGAATGGTGACGCGCGTATGGATGCGGCTCTCGATTTCTCATGGTGTCCCCTATTGTCGGCAATCGCTGATCCGGGCGGACTGGTCCGCCATCGCGGAACGCTGCAATTAGCTATAGTTCATAAATCAAAAACTGTCAAAATATTTTCGCTCGTTTTGAGCAAGTGTTTAAGTTCATAGAAGGGCGTCGCGCATTGCATGCAATGCCCTTGCGCAGCCCCTTGAAATGTCTGCCCGATGCAACGGCGGGTTGCCCGGATTGACGAGGAATTGTGTCGCTTGTGTTAATTATCACTTCCGCGAAAGGCAAATCCGCAGTGCTTGACCCTTTCCGGACGACCCCTCAACATCATGAAAAACGTATAGCCGGGTGCAGACGGTTGTGGGGTTGCTGTGGTGGGATATTTGGTTCGGTCGGTTTTCAAAGCCTCTTGCGGACGCATGTCCACGGCGCGTGGGATGCGCCAGAGTTCTTCATTTTCGTTCCATCGTCGAATTTCACTCCTTGGCGCATTGTTGGCCTTCCTTGCCGTTCCCGTTCTCCACGCCCAGGATCAGCCCGATATCCCCAAGCCCGTGCCGGTCATCATCGGCGGAGCTGGATTCATCACCACGTTTGATGGCGGACAACCCCATCTGGGGCCCCTGATCGCTCCGGTCCTTCTCGTCCCCATAGGAGACCGGTGGCTGATCGAATCGCGCACCACCTTCGAAGCCGATATGACCCAAGAGCCGGGGAGCAGTTCATTTCACGGCCAGGTTCTGAAAAGTATTGACTATGCCCAATTGGATTTCATAGCCAACCCCTACGTGACCGTGACGGTGGGAAGATTTCTTACCCCTTTCGGAATATTCAACGAGCGCCTTTACCCCATCTGGGTCCGAAACCTTCAGACCGATCCTTTAATCCTGCCGATTGGCACCGGGCCCTCCCAGGCCAGCACCGGAGCCATGTTGCGCGGGGGCTTCCCGGCGACGTCCAAATTCAACATCAACTACACCGTTTATTTCTCGGCGTTGAGCACGGTTATGTTGAGCAACGTGACTCCGCTCGATTCGGACCGCCTGGTGGGCGGACGCGCCGGGATCTTCATTCCAAGCGCACGGCTCGAAATCGGGGGCTCCTTTGAGCACCTGCTCCAGGATGAGCGGTCGAACTCCTTCGGTTTTCACGGCGGCTGGCAGCCGCTTGCGCTGCCATTGGAATTCCGCGGGGAATATCAGCGCTCGGCCAGGGGCAGCGGCTACTGGTTCGAACCTGCATACCGCCTGACCCAGGTTCCGTTCTGGCAGTATGCCATGCGCCGAACGCAACTCGTCGCGCGCATGCAACAGTATTTTATAGGGGAGATCCCGAGCGATTCGCTGCCCCCTGTGAATACCCGGCAGTTTGAATTCGGCGTGAATTACTACTTTCGGGACGGCTTGCGAGCGGTAAGCAGCTATGGCCGGCAGTTCAGCGAGCTGGGAAACACGAACGTTTGGACAGTTGGGCTGACCTATCGCTTCGCAATTCCTCTCGGTCCTGGAGGCGAGAATTGAAACTCAAACGGAATATTCTCGCCTGCTTTTCGGTCCTGCTACTGGGCGGAGTTTTGTGCGCCGCGGGACAGGAACAAACAAAGGTAGTGGACACGAAAGTTTCATCCGCCGGCACAGACACGGCTCCCGCCTCGACACTGGGCTCCTCGAAGCCAGTGCAGCAAGCAGCCTATTCGCGCTTCCAGGGAGAACAACGATATCGCGCCAACTGCGGCCGGTGCCACATGGCGCCGCATAAGTTTCCACCCCGCATGATGGCCACGATCGAACGGCACATGAGGGTTCGCGCAACGCTAACCGACGAGGACATGAAATTCATCGTGCGGTACATGACTGAGTGACGATGATACGAGAAATCCGAGGAGACCGGCCCGCCTCTGCCTCGCTTCTAGCGCGGGCATTTCCCGCATTGCTCGCTCTTGCTGCTGCTTCTGCCCGTAAAGGCCCAGCAAGCTCCTCGCTTGATTGAAGTCCTTGCGGGCCACGACAGCCGGTACAAAATCGAGGGCATGAGCAAGCCCAGCATCACGGTCACGGCCAACGAAAAAATACTTCTGCGGGTGACCGCGATTCGTGCCAAGCAGAACAACAGGGACGGCTCGATCCACGGATTTTCCCTGCTGCGCCCCAAGGACCACCAGCCCGTTCCCGGATGGGAGTTGCTGCTCAAGCCGGGCGTCCAGGAATTTTCGCTCACGGCTCCGGCGGAGCCGGGCGAATATCAAGTCGTTTGCACGGTCATCTGCAGCGAAGGCCATGAGCAGATGAACATGAAATTTATCGTGGAACCGGAGGTCAAGACGGCATCGGATTCTGAAATCAATAAATAAGGGGGAGAAATGCGATTTTGGAAACAATCTTCATTGTGTTTGACCGCTTTGATTTTGCTTTGTCTCACAAGTCCATCGGCATTTGGCGGGGACGAAAAGGTCTTCACCGGCGAAATCGGGGACACTCAGTGCGCCATGAATGTCCATTCCATGGACAAATCGCACAAGGAAATGCTCAAGGTGAAATCGGTCGGAAAAACCGCCGCGGACTGCACCTTGTATTGCATCAAAAATCGCGGCGGCCGGTTTGTGCTTCAAAACAAGAACAAAGTGTACCACCTGGATAAACCGGAACTCGTCGAACCTTATGCCGGACAAAAAGTGCGAGTCCTCGGCACCCTCGACCCGCAAACGGAGACGATCGAAGTCCACCGAGTCGATCCGCTTCAGTAGGGCGTGACCCGGCCTTTGAAGTTGTGCCCCGTCCTTCGTCTTTTGAAGGCGGGATTATTGACTTGGTTCTCAAGGTTTACATCCGCATCCCGGACCCAAGAGCACAGCGGTCGACCTTACAGTTCCCCTATATCCTTCAGGTCCTCCACATGGGGAGCTGGTGCAGGAGGTTTCGTTGGACTGGGCGGCACGTCCTATTCAGAGGGATCCGGTTCCGGTATCTCTTGTGGCTGCGGTGAGAATTAATGATTAACGGAATTTCATTTAGAATAGGATTTTATCGGCATGGCTTTTGTCAAATATGAAACATATACAGGCATATGGGGGCTGAAAATCGTCTGTGCAGTTTGTGGTGCAATTTCATTCGTGTATCTTGCATTATCCTTGATTCCAATAATCGACCCCATTCACTCACAATTTGCAGTATTCAACATAAGTCATAGCATCGGATCGCAGATTACGTGGCTGTTTAACGTCCTTCTCTTTTTCGGAAGCGCCTACGGTCTACACCGGAGAACGCCTATCGTCTGGAAGCTTGGACCGTGGATTTTCAGCCTAATCTATTTCGATGGGGTTGTTGAATCCCTGGAGGCTGCTCACGGCTTGCCTAAGGCTTGGATCGCTTCAGTCGGTGTTGTCATTGCAGGATTCGCAGGCGTAGCATTTTGGTTTCTTTGGTGGAGACGTCAAAAAGGCTATTTCGTACACAAGGACGGGCTTTGACTTTGAAGTTCGGGTGCCCCATCTGTCACGCCGCGTGACAGCTGGGGCTTTTGACTTTCGGTTCTTCCTCGGACAGTGTAATTCACAATTTGAGAAGCGAAGATGACGCCACCTGTCCCGTCGATGCAGTCCTTTGGGCAAGGCCAGTCGAACCAAAAGCCCCGCCTCGCCGCCGCGAGCATCAAGGACAGGGCGCCCTAAGTTCAGAATATTAACTCGGAGTAGACGTATAGCAGTAGTATTAGAAAGTGGAGAGGGGACGACCCTGTGGAATGCGGAAGCCTGGGCCACCAACCCTATTTCAACGATGATGGCAGCCGGGCCAACAACAAGGGCGGCGTATTCCCTCTACTAGCTCCGTGCGCGTCCTTTCGATCCGGCGGCTCCTCGTCTCCGGCTTTTTGGCGGACTCAATCCAACAGAGCCACTCATTGCGCGCGAGCGGCGTAATATCCTCCCATGCCGCCAGCGTCTTCGGGTCAGATGTAAGGGCTTTTCGCAAATCCGCTGGCACTTTGTGTAATACACCGGCGGCGATCTCTTTTTGGGCCATAGATTTAGAAAACTCTACTCACAACAGTACCCGTTGTTGAGAGCGGAACACACTTCCGCCGCTAAGTAAATCCCTAAGTTAATGGGTCCTGAGCCTGGGTGGACCACACGCCGGCTGCCGGCCGGGCCGAAGTTTGGCGAAGCCGGCAGCCGGGGCGTCACCCCAATCGTTTAATTAGTTGCGAGAGCTGTTCAGTTGCGCGTTTTCGTTTCCGGGAGATACCTTCGATGCCGTTTCCACTGTCTTGAGCGCGGGAACGGGCCGTTGCCACAGGACGCGCGCGTCGGGGGCATCGTTCGGATACGCTTGGGTTGATTCCTGCCCGGTCGGTTCGAGGATGACGTCCACACGGCGGTTGTACGCCAGCCAGGTCGCCTTCTTTTTATTCTTCATCCATTTTGGTTGCGGCTGCGAATCCTGCGACTGCAGGTTCATCACCTGTTGTTCGGTCAGTTGGGCATCTTTCCCCTCAGAGCGAGTTTCAATTTTGTCCGCGGGGACGCCCTGGGAAATCAGGTAATTCTTCGCTGCTTCCGCGCGCCTTTCGCTGAGCGCCTGGTTATATTTCTTTGGCCCTCGGACGTCAGCATGTCCGACAACCATCAGCTTGTCTTGCTGGGCGTACTGTTCGTTGTTCTTAAAAGTGGACGCGGCCTGGGTAAGAATCTTCGCCTGGCTGGACACTAAGCCGACTTTTGGGTGCCGGCGTTCCGGATAGGTCGTGGGATAGAAAAGGCTCGCGAGCGTCACAGGCGGCGCGGGATCGATGGAGCCGACCACGTGCAGCGTGGCGGTTCGCGTGGCCGTGCCGCCGCAAGCATTCGTCGCATTCAGCGTATAGGTCACGTCTCGATCGATGGGACCGTTCCCGGTTCGATCCGGCGTGGCTTCCACATTGCTGCTTCCGCTCGTTGCGACGCTGCCGAGCGGCTGGATCGTGACTCGGTTCGCGTTGGAGGCCGACCAGTTCAGCGTGGTCGAATCCTGCTCGACCACCTTGTCGCCGATCTTGTGGTAGCGAATCTGCGGCTGGCTCAATGCGAGCGTGGCCGTGGGCTGCGCGTTCACATTCACCGTTACCGATTGTTCCGCGGTCCCGCCGGGTCCTTTCGCTGTGAGTTGATAAGTCGTCGGATGCGTCGGGCTAACGCCTTGCTCGCCGCTCGCCGAGACATTGCCGAGATTCGAGATCGAGGTATCCACCGCGTCGGCCGATTTCCAGTTCAACTGCGTGGCCGCCCCGCAAGTCACTTGATTCGCCTGGGCGGAAAGTTGGGCGGTTACCGGAGCGATGGGCACCCTCGCGCTAGCAACGCCCGCTTCGAACCGCGGTTCCGGCCCGAGTTTCATGCCGGCTTTGAAATCCTTCGTCTTCATCGCGCCGTTATGGTTCAGATCGACGATCACTCGCTCGCCGGCCTTCACCGTGACGGGGCCCGACCAGATGGTGTTTCCCTTTTCCGTGGCGGTCACCTGATAGTTGCCCGGCTTCACGAGCAGCCACTGGTGCCAAAGAAAGTTGTTGTCGAATTCATCGACGTGGCCCACAAAATACGCGGGAGTCGTGCCATTGAGCAGCACCGCCGCGCGGGGGTGGCCCTTGAGTTCGATATCGCCGAAGGGCCCGTTTACTCTGTCGCCCGAAGCCTGAAGGGCGACGTCCAAGTCCGTCGTCTTCCCGGCGGTAATGTCCACATTTTTCGTTTGAGGAGTGTACCCGTAGTTGTCGACGCCCACGCTGTGGCTGCCGGCGGCCAGCTCGATGGTCTGGCTGCCGTCGCGAATCGCTTTTCCATCCACGAAGACGTAGGCTTGTTTTGGACTGACGTGAACTTTCAATTTTCCGGTCGCCTGGCTGGTTTGTGCGAATGCGGGAACGCTTCCCAGCGCCAAGAGAGCCACAGCGGCAAGAAGCAACCCCATGGGAATTTTGATCTTCATGACTCCGTTCTCCTTTTCAAACCGACGCTTTGCGAAACTCTAACTGGGCCTTTCGAGGAATCTATCGCCTTCCGATGTAATAGAAGCTTCGCGGGCTCCGCAGGTTGTCCGCGGCGCGATTGACAGAGTATATCGCTTCACGATATAAAAGAGCAAGGGCGTGTCCTGCCTGTGGGGGCAGACATGACCCATCCCCAACCTGCCAGCTTACGAACCCGGGTACACCCAATCCAAAGGAGGATTGCGCCATGACCAAGCAGTGGAAGTATGCCGCGGTAGCCGTTTCCTTCGCTTTCGTTTGGGCCGGCCTGGCCGCTCTTGCAGCCAGCGCCGCGCCGCCCTCCGACAGCGCCAAATCCACCGCCAAAACCAAATCCACAACCACGATGATGTCGGACACGGATTTCGCCAAGACTGCCGCCGAAGGCGGGTTTGCCGAAGTCCGGTTCGGAGAACTAGCCGAGGATAAGGCTACCAACAAGGATGTGAAGGAACTCGCTCAACGCCTGGTGACCGATCACACCAAAGCCGACGACAGCCTGACAACCGCCGCGTCGAAGGACAGCATTACCATCCCCTCACAATTGAATGCTAAGGATCAGGCCACGTATGTCCGCCTGTCGCAACTGTCGGGGACCACTTTCGATCGCGACTACGCGCGAGATATGGTCAGGGACCACGAAGCAGACATCGCCATGTTCCGCCACGAAGCCAACGACGGCAAAGACGCGTCGATCAAAAGCTTCGCCGCGCAAACCCTACCCACTCTGGAAGATCACTTGAAACTGGCGCGGGAGGCGCTCGAAAGCGTCTCGCCAAAGACCACTGCGAAGACCACAAGAAAGCAATCTTAAATGCGCGTGAATGATTCGTTCCGTCTCACGGAAAACGAATCCATTGGAAGAAATCCGCTGATTTTTGCCGGCGATGCGGAGGCGGCGGGCTGAACGCAGGCCCGCCTCCCCTCGCGTCATACTTGAGGGCCGGGTGGCCCATCTGTCACGCCGCGTGACAGGTGGGGCTTTTAACGTTCATTCCTTCATCGGAAAGTGCACATCACAATCACCGACGCGAACGGCAACCAGACGGCGACTTATGCGAAAAACGAACTGTTTGTGTTCAGTGGGACGACGCTCTCCGAAGCCAAGCCTCGATTGTGTTCGCATCAGCTTCCGTCAGATCGGGGAGAGTTTTGTGAAGCATCGTCAGGAACCAATCAATTTCAACTGGGATGGCAGGATAGCCCATGTTTTCACCGGCCGGCTTTTGCTTGACGGGACGATTGGAATTGATGAGCAACTGACCTTGCGGATCGAGAACGACGAGGAACGGGACGCCCATGGACTCGCCGCCGAAATCGGCGAGTAGTTTTTCACTGCCGGGACTGTTCAGTTCTGGATGCTTGCCGCGCTGTTCGAGAACATGGAGGGAGGCGAGAACAAAATACTTTTCAAGAATCAGACGAATTTTCCGGTCTCCCATGAAGGCTTCCATTTCGTGGCAAGGCGGACACCAGGAGGCGCCGAAGACGAGAAAAATCGGCTTATGTTGGGCAGCAGCGTCTGACTTGGCGGCAGCCAGGACCTGCTCGGCGCTTGGGGGTTGCTGGGCAGCAAGGGCGGAGATTGACAGCATCAACGACAGCAATATTAATGAGAGAATCCGTCGCATAGGCTGAGCATAGTTCAAGGAGATGCGGAGTTGCAACAATGGCCTGAACTCCGCGCGGCCTTGCCGGTAACGCCGATCTTTCTATTGGCGGCGTTCGCCCCGCCAATCGGGAGATTGGCGATCCCGGCCTCGAATAAGACCTTTTATTTTCAATTAGTTGGAGAATTCCCGACCCCTCAGAAACTGCTCCGGAACCAGCCGATCGCTTTCCAACACTCCAATCCCATCCCGCCACAATCTTAAGGTTCCCTTAAGCTTCGGAGAAATAGGCTGCGTCCCGCAAAAGACGGATTTTTTCAGGCGTGCCTTCGCCTTTTGCTCCGCTCAACCTGGGGATGAGAAGGAGCGAGTGGCAACATTGTGAAGTGACGGCAAAAAAGCGCCGGCAAAAATCGAGGACGCCCAAAAAAATATTTATTCAGATAATTTTCATGTGGAATTGCTATGCTTCACGCGTCTGCTGAGCAAGATTTACGCATTCATGATAGATTCTGCAATTTCAAAGCAGAGGGTGGACAATCGCTCCGGCTGGGGATAAAGCTAGCGGCAGCCGGGAGCGGGAGGAGACGGATTCCATGGGTCATTTTTTGGGTCTTATAGATTTTTCCTTGTCCAGGGAGCGCCAGGATGCCCGCTCCTTGAACTCATTTCCATCGATCAGGCGTTTTTCCGCAATGGCATTGGGTTTGGCCGTTGCCATGGCACTTCCAGTGTCAAGAGTTGCTGCGCAAGCCACTTCTCCCGCGCCTAGCGGAGAATCAGACGTCCAACTCCTGCAACCATCAGGCCCGGGCCAGGCAGCGCCGCCTACGACGGTGACCCTGCAGGACGCGCTGGAGCGGGCGCGGAAACTCGATCCGACGCTGCTGGGCGCAGTCTCCGACGCCCGGAGCGCGCACGAAGATCGCATTCAGGCCAGAAACGCCATGTTGCCGCAGATTTCCGCGACGACGCAATACCTCGGCACCCAAGGGAATGGCGGAGAAATCTCGGACGGAAGATTCGTTACCAACGACGGTATTCACGTATACCGCGCCTGGGGCGTGCTCCACCAGGATCTCTCGCCGGGTCTACTGATTGGAACGGGATATACCCGTGCCAAAGCCGCGGAAGCCCTGGCCGCCGCCAAGTCCGAAATTGCGCGACGCGGTCTGGCTGTGACCGTAACCAAGAATTACTACGCAATGGTTGTCGCACAGCGCAAGTATGCGACGGCGCAAGCCGGTTTGGACCAAGCCAAACGTTTTATGGACATCACTCGGGATCTGGAGCGCCAGGGACAAGCCCCTCATAGTGATGCCGTGAAGGCGGAAATTCAGTACCGGATCCAGAAGCAGGCCTTCGACGAGGCCAAGTTCTCCATGGAAGACACGCGCCTGGGGCTCGCCGTAATCCTTTTCCCCGACTTTAACGAGAATTTCACGGTCGTCGACGACCTCGACTCCGCCCCTGCGTTGCCGCCGTTTCCGGAAGTCCAGGCGATGGCCGAAAAGCAGAATCCCGATATCCGCGTGGCCATGGAGACCGTTCGGGAATCGGAATTGGACGTCAAGTTGGCCAAGACCGCCTTCCTGCCCACGCTGACCTTGGATACGGATTACGGCATTGAAGCCAATTGCTTCGCCCTTCGTTGCGCCCGTGCGGCGTTTCCTGAAATCGGAGTCGTTCCCAATCTTGGTTATTTCCTTACGGCAGCCTTGACCGTGCCGGTGTGGGATTGGGGTACGCTGCGGAGCAAGCTGCACCAGGCGGATTACAAGGAGCAATCAGCAAAAGCGGCATTGAGCCTGGCCCAGCGTACGCATATCAGCGAACTCTACGCCACCTATGACGAAGCGATCGTCGCCCGGGCGGGCTTGGAGGAATCGCGCAGCACAGCGGAACTCGCGGCTGAGAGCCTGCGTCTCACTAATTTGCGGTATCAGGGTGGGGCTTCGCCCGCGACGGAAGTGGTGGATGCCGAAACGGCGTTGGTGACCGCGCGGAATGCGTATGCCGACGCACAAGCACGCTACCGTACGCTCTTGGCGAATCTCCAGACATTTACGGGAAGTTTCTGAGCGATCGAAAACATACCAGCACAAAAAGGAATTGGAGCGAATCCATGGAATTTCACTCGATGAATCAAATGAAAATGGGCCGCGTGGCCCGCACTCTGGTTGTCCTTCTGGCCGGGGGATTGCTTTTCTCCGGTTGCGGAGCCAAGGGAGAAGTCGAAGCATCGCCCACCGTTACGGTGCAGGTGGACGCGGCGGAAAAGGGGCCGATCCAGCGCAAGGTGGTAACGGACGCGGTGCTTTACCCACGCGATCAAGCGGCGATCGTGCCCAACGTGGTCAAGCCGGTGAAGAAGTGGTTCGTTGACAAGGGAAGCCACGTGAAAGCCGGGCAGTTGCTAGGCGAACTGGAAAACCAGGATTTGACGGGCGCCGCTCAGAAAAGTGCGGGGGGCTACGCACAGGCCGAAGTCACCTACCAGATGCAATTGCAAAAGAGCGCGCAGGACCTGAAGTTTGCCAAACAAACTCTGGACTCGGTGCAGAAGTTCTACGATGGCCGGGCGGAACTTTATAAGCAGGGCGCGGTTTCGGCGAAGGATCTGGACGACGCTTCCGTGGCGCTGACGCAGGCGAAGAACACCTATGACCTCACACAAAAACAATACGACCTCAAGGTGGCCGAAGGCGCGATGAAAGCCGCGGCAGGCGACACCGCGACTGCCGACGCGCAGGTCAGCTACACCAAGATCACCAGCCCCATCAACGGCGTTGTTACTGACCGTCCCAATTATCCTGGTGAAACTCCGGCCACCGGCACTCCCATCATCACGATCATGGACCTTTCCCAGATCGTGGCCCGTGCGCATGTAGCACAGCTCGAAGCGGCCAGCCTGAAAGTAGGCGACCCTGCGACGATAACAATTCCAGGACAACCCGTTTCAGTGAAAGGGAAAGTAACCCTGGTGAGCCCCGCGGTGGACCCGAACAGCACGACCGTGGAAGTCTGGGTGCAGGCCCCCAATCCAAAAGAGAGCCTGCGGCCGGGGACCAGCGTGCGCGTTGCCATGGTCGCCCAAACGGTTCCCCAGGCCGTTGTAATCCCACAAGCGGCGCTGCTGACTTCTCCGGATGGACTCAACTCAGTCATCGTTCTGGACAGCGACAACAAACCCAGCAAGAAGAAAGTGAAGATCGGAATTCGGGATTCCGAGTCCAAAACCGTGCAAGTCACCGATGGGCTTTCTGGCGGGGAGCGCGTAGTCACTGTGGGAGCGTTTGAACTCGCCAGCGAGGACGATCCAGTCCTGGCGAAAACCCAAATTCAGGTCCAGGCGCCCAAGATGCCGGACGACGAGGACGAATAATGGTCACGGCCAACAACATCACACCCAGGCTTGATGAGACGGCCGCCGTCCGCGAAGTGTTTGTTTTTCGTTTTCCAATTACGAATTTGCGACAGGTAGAATGCCATGCCAGATAAAATACCCAGCCATTCCAATTCTACAGCTTCTCCGGAGTCGCGTTATTGGTTTGCGCGGCACTCCAAGTCGATCATCTTTTTGATTTTGACGCTGGCAGTGGTCGGAGTTTATGAAGCGCTCTCGCTCCCGATCGCCGTGTTTCCCGCGACCAACTTCCCGCGCATCATCGTCGGCGTGGATAACGGCGTGATGCCCATCGAGCAAATGGAAGTCACCATCACACGCCCGCTGGAAAACGCGGTAAACAGCGTGCCGGGTCTTGAAGATGTCCGCTCGACGACCAGCCGGGGCTCGGCCGAAATCGATTTGTCATTCAACTGGAGCGTGGATATGGTCACGACGCTCCAACTGGTCAATTCCGAAATCGCGCGCGTTCAAAGCACGCTGCCGTCCACGGCGGCGATTGAAACGCACCGCCTCGATTTCGCGAGCTTCCCGATTCTGGGCTACAGCCTCACATCCGACAAAGTCCCGCAAACGCAGCTATGGGAGCTCGCGACGTACGACATGAAGCCGCGCCTCAACCGGCTGAACGGAGTTGCCACCGTCCTGGTGCAAGGCGGGCAGACGCCGGAATTTCAAGTGACGCCCGATCCATCCAAGATGCTGCGCGCGCACGTGACGGTGCAGGACATTCTGGATGCCGCCAACCACACGAATATCGTCGATTCGCCCGGCCTGCTGAGCCGCAACCACCAGTTGTTTCTCGGCCTCGTCGATTCCCAGGTTCACAACGCGGACGACATCGGCAACATGGTCATTAAGAACGTGGGTGACGCCCCTGTGCGAGTGCGCGACGTCGGCGCGGTATCAGCGTCGGCGGCGCCAAATTACACGGTGGTCACGGCGAATGGAAAGCCCGCCGTGCTCATCAGCATCAGCCGCCAGCCGGAGAGCAACACGGTGGAAGTGGCCAATCTCGTCCATGACGAAATTGAGGGTATCCGGAAGAAGCTGCCCGCGGGCGTGGATTTGAACGTCTTTTACGATCAATCCAACATCGTGCGCGAGTCGATCGGAAGCGTGCGCGACGCGATTATCATCGGTCTGTTGCTCGCCGGGTTCATCATCTGGCTGTTCTTGCGCGACGTGGGCACGGCCCTGATGACGGGCCTCGTCATTCCCGTGGCCATTTTCGTGACGTTCATTGCCATGAAGATCCTGGGGCAAAGCTTTAACATGATGACCCTTGGAGGTCTGGCGGCCGCGGGCGGACTGGTCATCGACGACGCGATCGTGGTCGTCGAAAACATTGTGCTGCACCGCGACGGCGGCGAAGGCCGGCTCGAAGCCGTCAACAGCGCCCTCAAAGAACTGACCATTCCCTTGATCGGTTCGACGCTCACGCCGATTGTCGTGTTCTTGCCCTTGATTTCGATCACGGGGGTGACCGGGACGTTCTTCCGCGCGCTGGCCATCGCGATGAGTGTGTCGCTGCTGACTTCTCTGGCCCTCGCGCTCACGTGGTCGACGAACCTGGGGGTTTACCTGATCCGCCGAGGTCACGGGGAGGAGCACGGCGCCGAAATTGCCAAGCAGGAGGCATCCGAAGATGCCGAAACCGCGGAATTCGAACGAATGAGGCGCATGATGGCCGCGGAGGAAGCGTCTCTGAAGGGCGGCTGGTTCGAGCACATCATCACGTTCTATGAGCGCTGGCTGCGCCGCGCGCTCGAACATCCGGTTTGGCTCGGCTCCTTTTGCTTAATCCTGATCGCGGTTTCCTATTTGTGCTTCAGCCAGCTTGGAACCGACCTGCTTCCGCACATGGATGAGGGTGGCTTCATTCTGGACTACGTCATGCCGCCGGGCAGTTCGCTCGCGGAGACCAACCGCGTCGTAACGCACGTGGAAAACATCATTAAATCGGTGCCCGAGGTCGAGAACACTTCCCGCCGCACCGGATTGCAACTCGGCCTCGCTGCGGTCACCGAGCCCAATACCGGTGACATCGCCGTCAAGCTGAAGGACAGGAGCAGCTTTTTTGGATTGTTTGGCGGCGCCCGCAAACGCGGCATTGACGACGTCATCGCCGACGTTCGCGCCAAAGTGACCACCCAGGAGCCGTCCCTTGACGTCGAATTCACGCAGGTGCTTCAGGATATGATATCGGACTTGACTGGCGCGCCACAGCCGATCGTCGTCCAGCTCTTTTCGCCGGACGTGGATCAACTTACGGCATGGGCGCCCCGCGTGGCCGATGCGCTGGGCCGCATCCAGATCAATTACAAGAAGCCCGTCGTGGACGTGGAGGACGGAATCGACAATACCACGAGCGGCCCGGCGGTGGTCTTCACCGTGAATCCTGCGGCAGCGGCAAAGGCCGGCTTCACGACCGACCAGCTCACCACGGTTGCTGCGTCGATTGTTGACGGCGAGCCCGCCACCGCGCCCATGATTATCGACGATAAACCCTACACGCTGCGCGTGCGTTACCCGGCTGCGAGCCGCTCTTCGCTCGAAGCCATGAACAACACGGTGATCGTCAATGCGAACGGCGGATCGGCTACTCTCGGTTCCGTGTCCACGTTTACCGAAGTCCCGGGCCAAACGGAAATCCTTCGCGACAATCTGCAGCAGGAAAAGGAAGTCACCGGGCGGCTGGAAGGCATCGACTTGGGAAGGGGCGTCGCTGCCGTGCAGAAAGCGGTAAACGATTTGCACTTGCCCCCATCCATCCGCGTGGCCTACGGCGGCACGTATAAGGAGCAACAGAAATCGTTCCACGACCTGATCGTGGTGCTCCTGCTGGCGCTGGTGCTGATTTTCATAGTGCTTCTGTTCGAGTTCCGGTCCTTCTCGGCGCCGCTCGCGATTCTGTCCTCAGCCGTTCTTTCGACATCGGGCGTGTTTTTCGGACTGTATATTACGCGCACCGATTTCAACGTGGCGTCCTTCATGGGGTTGATCATGGTTCTCGGGATTGTGGCTAAGAACGGAATTCTATTGCTCGACGCCAATCAGAAATTCCTGGGCGTTGGATTCGCAGCGGAAGAGGCCATGATCCAGGCGGGCCGCCGGAGACTTCGCCCCATCGTCATGACGGCTATGGCGGCGGTGGCAGGTATGCTACCGTTGTCCCTCGCCATCGGTGCAGGGTCCGAAATGTTGAAGCCTCTGGCGATCGCGGTGATCGGCGGAATCCTGATCTCGATGGTATTGTCACTCATCATCACACCGGCCATTGAGTACTATCTGACGCATAGCAAGGAAGCGATAGTGAGTGAAGGCACGCCGGTCGCGGTGCGGTAAGACTGTGCGGCAGCAATGAAACTTATCGTAGGAGAAAGACGTATTATTGATTCAGAACCCGGGAAGTAGCTTACTGCTCAAACGAAACCATAAGGAGATGCTTCGCATGTCACGAAAAAATATCGCAGGATGGTTGCGCCGGATCAGCCCCGTGCTGGCTCTGGCGTTGCTTGCCGGCGTGGTGGTGGTCTACGCCGCTCCGCAAGCGGGCGGCTATAAAGTCGTTAAGAGGATGCAAATCGGGGGAGACGGCGGGTGGGATTACATGCTGATCGATCCGCCCACGCACCGGCTGTACGTCGCCCGCGGATCGCACTTCCAGGTTGTGGATGTTTCTACACAGAAAGTGATCGGCGACGTTGAGATCGCCAATTCCAAAAACTCTCACGGAATCGCTCTAGCCACGGATTTGGGGAAAGGGTTCACGAGCAACGGAGACGCCAACACAGTGTCGGTAGTCGATTTGAAGACGTTGAAGGCTACCTCCGTGATCGACATCCCCGGAAAAGATCCTGACTCAATCCGCTACGATCCCGCCACCAAGCGAGTCTTCACCTTTAATGGCAAGAGCATGGACTCCACGGTGATTGACGCAACTTCCGGGAAAGTCATCGGCACGGTCAAGCTCGGCGGCAAGCCGGAAGAGGCCGTGGTCGACGGAAATGGAAATGTGTGGGTCAACCTCGAGGACAAGAGTTCCATCACGGAATTCGACGCGAAATCCTACGCCATCAAAGGAACCTGGCCGCTGGCGCCGTGCGACGGGCCTTCCGCCATGGCATATGACAGCGCGCACAAGCGGATTTTCGTGGCCTGCGACAAGGTGATGGTCGTCGTGAATGCGGACAATGGAAAGGTTGTCGCTTCCCCCCCGATCGGCGGCGATCCTGACGGCAACGGCTACGATCCCGGTACCGGAATGGCTTTCGCCTCTTGCCGCGACGGCTTCGTTTCCGTCATTCACCAGGATTCAGCGGACAAGTACACGGTGGTCGGGAATATCAACACCCAGGTCGGCACCCGTACGATGACGCTGGACCCCACGACGCATCGCGTGTACACGGAGACCTCGGATTTCAAACCCGCGGCGGCTCCGACACCGGACAATCCGCGGCCGCGTCCTACACCGATCGCAGGATCGTTCGTGATCCTGGAAATCGGGCAGTAGCTACTTTAAAACACTACGCCCCCGGCTCTGACGAGCCGGGGGCGCATTTTTTTTCAGGATAGTAACGTTCTATTGAGGGGCGCGGACTTTAGCCTGCGGGGTTTGGTCCTTGCAAGGACTAACCCCCACAGGCTGAAGCCTGTGCTACTGGACCGGCTTACTTCTTCCCCTTTGCGACCAGCTTCTGCACGCGCCAGTTGTTCATGTCGGCGATGTAAATCAGGTCGTCGGACGGACAGGCGAGGCCGTGCGCCCAGTTGAGCTCGCCAAGTTCGTGGCCGGATTCGCCCCACATCCCTAGAATTTTTCCTTCCGGCAATTGAAGCTTGTAGAGGCGGCCGGGCTCTGCGTCCGTCGTGTAGAGATATTGCGGTGTGGTGTTGGTGATGCAAATGGTCCACGGCGCGGTTTCATCGGGGCGATCCACGGGCAGGTTGCCGAGGACGGGGTGACGCATCTTGTCGTAGGGAACATTCAAGAAGATGAACTTCTTGAAATTTCCATCGAGGTCGAATACCTGAATGCGGCGGTTGCCGCGATCGGCTACGTACACGTTGCTGTCGCGATCGATGCCGACATTGTGTGGATTTTTGATCTGGCCCGGATTTTCGTTGGCGTGAACCCCGCCCGTTCCCGGCCCTCCCCATTGCTTGATCCAGTTCCCGTGCTTATCGAACTTGGCGATGCGCGAATTGAAATAGCCGTCGCCGATGTAAATATTGTCGTCTTTGTCCCAGGCAACGTCGGTTGACCCGTTGAAATAACCGTCCACGGGCGTGGGCGGGGGATCTGCGCGGCGGTAGCGCGGCTGGTCCGGCCCCTCGTCTCGGCGACCGAGGTTCATCAGGACGTATCCGGCAGGGTTGAACTTGATGACGGACATTGCCGCCTTGTCCACGACCCACAGGTTGTCGTACTTGTCGAACCGGACTGAGTGCGCGTAGGCCAGGCCGTACACGCCGCGGCCGATCTCGCGAACATATTTTCCGTCGGCATCGAAGTCGAAAATTTGCGTGGTTGCATTCCCGTAGACCGGGCCCGAGGTCGCCGTGCCGGGATGGTTCAGAACGATGATGTGGCCCTTGGAGTTTACGGCCACGCTCAGGACTTCTCCCAAATTCTGATCGACCGAATACTTCAATGGGTTTGGTACGGACTCGAACGGCAGGGCCGGCACGCTCGGTCCTTCCTGAGCGAATGCCGGCGCCGCCAGCAAGGCAAGCCAAGCGATCACGAGGAGCGGTTTCATGGAGCCTCCAAGCCAGCCAAATGAAATCATCAGGCTGGACATTTGCATAAAGCGTGTTTGGTATATACTCTCGATCAGTAACCCAAGTCAAAATCGCATTTTCAATCAGGAGCAAACGCCAATGAAAAATTCTTGGATTCGACGCGCCCTTGCCGTGCCGGCGGTCTTGTTGCTTGTGTCGCTCATGGCGGCAGCCTCGGCATTCGCCCAGGCGCCTGTGGACGACAGCAAGACGGTAGTCAAGACGAACAAGATCACGGACAATTTCTATACGGTGGACGGCCGCGGCGGCACGATCGGGGTGCTGGTGGGCCCTCAAGGGACGTTCATGGTTGATACGCAATTCGCTCCGCTCACCGACCGGATCGTGGCCGCGATCAAGCAAATTTCGCCGAACCCGATTCGCTTCGTGGTCAACACCCACGTGCATCCCGATCACACCGGCGGCAACGCGAATATGGGTAAGCTGGGCGCGACGATCTTCGCGCGCGACGAATTGCGGGATCGCTTAATGAATCCCAACCCCGGCGCGAATGGCCAGCCGGGCACGCCCGCCCCGGAGGTTGGGCTTCCGGTCGTGACCTATGAAAACAAAGTCACATTTCACATGGACGGAGAAACAGTGGACCTCCTCCCCATCCGGAGAGCGCACACTGACGGCGACACGATGGTTTACTTTCACAACGCGGACGTGATCATGACGGGCGATTTCTACCGTTCGATCGGATATCCGAACATCGATCGCGCAAACGGCGGAAGCCTCGATGGAATGATCGCCGGCCTCGCCCAAATCGTCGCCCTTGCCGGGCCGAATACAAAGATTATCCCCGGCCACGGAGCGACTGTCGACAGGAACGCGGTCGCCGCGCATCGGGACATGATCATCGGCGTGCGGGATCAAGTCGCAAAGCTGATGAAAGAGGGGAAGTCGTCCGACGAAGTTGTCGCCGCGCATCCCAGTTCCGCATTCGATGCCAACGTTCTGCCGGCCGCGCCGAACGGGGATAAGATGGCGGACCGTTTCGTCGGGCAGGTGTACGCGGAACTGAAACCTGCCAAGTAACATGCTGCAGCGCGAAATGCGCCTGCGCGATTTGGATTTCCTGGTGGCACAGGCTTCAGCCTGTGGGGTTTGGCATTGCTAGGACTAAACCCCACAGGCTGAAGCCTGTGCTACCTAAACCTACTCACCCATGCCAATCCTCATTCTTGATTCTTTACAATCCTTAAAAGGCTATGTGGGCCGGGAAATCGCCACGACCGATTGGCTTCCCGTGACGCAGGAGCGCATCCTGCAATTCGCGGAAGCGACGGGAGACCGGCAGTGGATTCACGTCGATCCCGAGCGCGCGCGGCGAGAATCGCCGTACGGCGCGACAATCGCGCACGGCTTTCTGACCCTCTCCTTGATGAGTCATTTCATGCGGGATGCAATCCAGTTGCCGGGCAACGTGCGGCAGACCATCAACTATGGTCTGAATCGCGTTCGTTTTCCCGCGCCTGTTCGCGCCGGAGAGAAGATTCGCGCGCGCATTCGTTTGCAATCGTGCAGAGAGCTGCCCGACAGCGTTGAGGCGATCTTTGATATTGCGATCGAAACAGAAGGCGCGGAAAAGCCGTCCTGCATCGCTGAATGGATCGTTCGTTACTATTGCTAACAGTTCCAGCCCAATGGACTGAGAATGCCGGTTTCAATTTCTCTTAAATGAAATCTTCGTGCCCAGAACCACCCAAGCCAGGTCCAGAACGTACAGCGCGATCACGACATTGCCGAGCCGCAGCGTAGTAGAGTTCTGCGGCATGAGTTGGATAGCCCCCCAAAGCAAAAACGTCGCCGCGAGAAGCGCGTTTTTCAGCAATTCCATCATTCGCGGGCGCAGAATCGGCTGCAGAATCAGGTACGACGCGCCCACCAGCAGTAAGGGCGCGGCCGAAATCACTGCCGCCGAGAGCCGGGGAGGCGTCCACAATTTCGCATCGCCAATGAGCAACGCCATCCCGGCCGCCAGCGCCAGGACTGCCAGAACATAACTGATCCACCGCAAAATATTATTCAACATGGGCAGAGACGGTACCCTCGCGCTGATTTGACTGCTGATTTAATTTCTTAACTTTGCGCCGCGCGCGCCCGCTCAACAGGAATTTATACGAGGGCGCGCCTTCCAACGAATATAGGGCGCCGCCCATAAATAAGTCGTGAGGAAAAAGTAATGAGATGAGATTTCTCCGTTACAATCCTAATTCCGCCATGGGGGAAATCATGAGGTGAAGCGTGATCCTGCGCGTGGAATTTTTGCCCAAAGCACTTCAGGGGCTGAAGCCCAGATCTCAAAATCCGCATATCGTCGAGGCTGAAGCCGCGACCCACAAAGATAATCCGTGAGGTGACTTCTAGTCTGCAGGAAGTGGGAAATACTCCGCAGACCCTCTCCACGATTGAAACGATTCTGGTATTCTCGTAGAAGTGCCCAGCAAATCGATTTGCCTGATTTTTGTGTGGATGATAGCGGTCGCCCAGGTATTTTCGGCGCGCGCGCAATCGACGCAGACTCCGCCGGCAACTGGCCAGCCTGCGCCGCAAACATCGGCACCGGTCATCCAGCAGACTCCCGCGGCGCCGGCACAGCCCGCGCCGGAATCACCTGCTCCCCCGCAAAAGACTTTGGCCGTGGTCATCCTTGATCCGGCGCACGGCGGCGCGGACCCGGGCGCGCGCGGATCGTCGGGGCTCTCTGAAAGCGACCTGGTCCTGAGCTACGCGCGGCTCATGCGCATTTCCCTGGAGGCCCAGGGATTGCGCGTGATCCTCACGCGCCAGGCGAATGACGACCCATCTTTCGACGATCGTTCGAAACTGGCAAACGCGCAGCGCGGCGCCGTATTTATCTCCCTACACGTTTCGTCCACGGGCCCGCCGGGGACGGTGCGCGTGTATTCGCTGCCGCTGATGACGGTGGCGCAAGGCGCCCCGGCAGCGCCCCGCGGGGGACTCTTGCCCTGGGACCGCGCGCAATTCAAATTTATCGATCAGAGCCGGAGGCTGGCCGAGCTGATCCAGATTCAAATGGCGCAGCGCTTTCACGGCTCGTCGGAAACTCCGTTCGAAGCGCCTGTGCGGCAATTGCGAACGGTGGGAGCGCCCGCGGTGGCGATCGAAGTATCGAGCGTCAGCGTGCCGGACCGCGCCCCGCTCGACCAGATGGGACCCGGCCTGGCAGATGGAATAGCGCGCGCGGTCGCCGCGTTTCGAACTGTTTATGAATCGGGAGGCAAGTAGGGGCGTGTCGAAGGGACTCAAAACGACGATCGTGATCCTCGCTGCGATGGTGGCGCTGGGTCTCATTACGCTGCCCGGACTGCGCGAGGGCGTCCAGAGGCTGCGAAGCACGCCCAAGACCGAGGAGCAGGCACGGCGCGAAGTGATGCAGGAGCCGGTCTCGACGCCGACCGACGTGGAAGTGCGGGCGCAGATGTATTGGCTGGCGGCGGGTTCCCCGACTTCGCTGGAACCCACGGCGATTCAGCTTCCACTTTCCGCGGACCCTGTCGAGCGCTCCAAGCAACTTCTCAATGCGCTGATCGCGCGTGCGCCCGCTCCGGAGAAACGGACACTGCCCGCGGAGGCAAGCCTGCTGGCTTTTTACATTCAGCCGAACGGGACGGCCATCGCGGATTTTTCGGACGAAATTTCATCCAGTATGCCGTCGGGAATTCTCAGCGAGCAGTTGGCGGTGCAGTCGATTGCACAGACGCTCGGCGCGAACGTGAGCGGGATCAAGCAATTGAAAATCCTCGTCCACGGTCAGGAAGCGGAGACGCTTGCGGGGCATCTGGACCTCTACGGACTGTTTCCTGTTCCCTCGCTCGCGCCGGCGGCTGCTCCTGTGTCCGCGGTTCCGGCCGCGGCCCCGCCCAAGACTCCTGTCGCAGCGGGCACAGCGCAAATGAAACCATCAGCGTCTGCGCCCACGGCTACTCCGCCCGCGCCAGGAAAACCAGCCTCGCATTAGTCCGGATTTCTTGCACCATTTGATCGTGCGATTGATGCTGACGCGGGGAGGCATTTAGTAGCACAGACTTCAGTCTGTGGGGTTCCACCAATTCGCCCAGTCCGCGCGCGCGAACCAAGATCAGTTGGAACGCCACAGACTGAACAGGCTGCGGAAAAACTCAAAGCGCTGTCATTCTGAGCGAAGCGAAGAATCTCTCCTTGTTTCTTTTCTTATACTTAAATCGAAGAGAGATTCTTCGCTTCGCTCAGAATGACAAAACGAGACATTTTTTTCCGCAGCCTGTGAAGTCTGTGCTACGTCAATTCCCACGACTTCTAGCGCGAACGGGAAACGTTGCTCTCTCCAACAAATCCGGGAGAAAGAAATGTGCGCGGCCGGCTGCTACACGAGCGGGCCGGGCCTGCTCTTGTAGCGCTTGCCGATGGCGCCGGCGCTCATGTAGGCGAGCGCCTGGATGGTGAGCGTCGGATTGAAGCCGCTCATGGATGGAAACGTGGAGCTGCCGATCACGAAGAGGTTAGGGATGTCCCAGGTCTGGCCGTAGCGGTTCACCACGGAAGTTTTCGGATCGTTGCCCATGCGCGTGCCGCCTTCGTGGTGCGCTCCGGGGGCGCCGGGGCTGAGCGCTCCGCGCCACACTTTCGTCGCGCCCATGGCGTGGCCGATCCCTTCCATCTTCTGCATGAGGAATTCGACGCGTGCGCGTTCGTTCGGCCGCCGCCAATCGTAAGTCACTCGCGGGGCCGGCATGCCGTACTGATCTCGCACATTGGGATCGAGGTCGATGGTCTGGTCGGCGTAGGCGAGGTTCTCGGTCTGCGCGTTGATGGCGGCGTAGCGATTGAAATATTTCGCGAGGAAATCACGATACGCGGCGCCCCACCTTGGCGTGCCGGGAGGCGGGTCCATGCTCATGGAGGTGCCAATCGGGCCCGCTTCCAGATCGGCGGGAGAAACCGAGATTTGCGCGCCGCGGATGAAGCCTGCGCCGCTGTGGTCGAAATTGTCGGCGTTGAAATCGTCGATCGTATGCTTCTGCGCGCTGGGGCCCATGTAAATGTTGACGAACCGGTCGTCGTAGGCGACGAACACTTTCGCCATGATGTGCGCCATGACGTGCTTGCCCAGCTGGCCGCTTGAATTCGCCAGGCCGTTCGGGAATTTATCCGTCTTGGAAAGCATCAGCAGGCGCGTGTTGTCATAGATGAAGGGAGACAGGACGACAATCTCCGCTTCGATCGTATTGTCCGAGCCGTCGGGACCGTAGTAGGAGACGCCCGTGGCGCGCCCGCTGTTGTCGGTATTCACGTGGTAGCACATCGTGCCGGTCAGCAATTTGAAATTGCCGGTTGCATCCGCCTCGGGCAGCTTGGTCACGAGGATGCTCGACTTCGCGCCGACGTGGCAGCCGAAGGACTGGCAGAAGCCGCAGTAGGTGCAGCTTGCGCGGTCGTGATACGGCTGGGAAATAATCGCGCGCGGCGAAGAGAACGGGTGATACCCCAGCTTGCGGGCTCCCTCGGCGAAGAGGACACCCGATTGATCGTCCAGCAAGGGCGGAAGCGGGTAATCGCGCTTGCGCGGGCCCTCGAATACGTTGCCGCCATCGATCTTCTTGCCCTGCAAATTTCCAGCCTTGCCGGACACGCCCAGCTCGTATTCGGCCTGATCGTAGAACGGCTCGAGGTCAGCGTATGAAACTGGCCAATCGGCGAGCGAAGAATCTTCCGGAATGGCCGATGCGCCATAGCGCTCGATCGTATGGGAACGCGCGCGGAAATCGTCCTCGTGCATGCGCCAGGAGAGCGTGCCGTAGTGGACGGTGCCGCCCCCGGCCTGATTGCCGTAATTGAGGACTGTCATCGGGTGCGCGGTGGCGCTCGCATTTGGCCGCCAGGTGACTGGCTGGTGCTTCCAGTTCGGGCGAAGATCCTGCCGCTGGAAATATCGCAATTCATCGTGCGGATTGAAGTCCGCCGTGGTGAGGCGCGGGCCACGCTCAAGGCCAATGACTTTCATTCCCGATTTCCCAAGCTCGGCCGCGAGAATACCGCCTACCGCGCCCATGCCGACAATGACGACATCTGTCTTTTCGATTGCCATGGCTATCCCCTCCCCGCTGGGCCCTTGGCCGTTATTTGCAGGCCCACGATGGGCGCGCGCGTAAATTCCTGTTTGCTCTGCAGATCTGTCGGCGTGAAAATCGCTTGCGCGCCGGGAAAACCGACCAGACGCCATCCGGCGAAATCCTTGTTGCCGCCGTACAGCGGGTCGGCGAACAGCCCTTCCATGGTGTGCGTCCGAAGGATGTTGAAGAATTCCCTGCCAGTGGGATAAGTGAAGCCGGTCGCCTTGTCGCGTTCGAGCGCAGCGATCACTTCGTCCTGTTGTTCCGGGCTGAGCCGCACGAAGGGTTCTTTATGAGTGCCGCGACAGTATGCTTCGAGCTGGGCCAGCCCGCGCCGGTAAAAATCCTGCAACTCGGCGTATGCGCCGGAGAGCGCGAGATCAATGTAATTGAGGACGTCGGCGTCGCGCGCTCCCGGTTTGCCGGGCGCGCTGGGCATGATCCGTTCGGTAATCGCCGCGACCGTGGCGGCGTCGGCGTGGTTGAAAAACGCGCCGTGCTCGCTGCCGCTCGGGTGCTGCGCGCCAGGGGTTGCGGCGCCTCCCTCCATTTGCTCGTGATTCTGGGCGATCGCGTCGGGCACGAGACCCGCTCCCGCAGCGGCTCCCGCGCCGACCGCCGCGCGCACTAGAAATGCGCGGCGAGATGCATCGTGTTTCGTCATGGTTGTCGTGCCCCTTCCTGGCTAGAACCGATATCCTGTGGATGACTTCCGAACTGAAATGAACAATATCAATTTTTTGGAGCAATGTCATGGGCCGCGCTCAGGAAACTTGCATGCCGCCAACTCTTGTCTGTGGTTGACAGTCGCGCTGGCGGCGGGCAAACTCGTCGCCATGTCACGAGGAGGAAACTTGCGAAGCGATGGACGCGCGCACGATCAGATTCGCCCGGTCAAGATGACGCCGGACTTTATTACCAGCGCCGAAGGGAGCGTGCTGATCGAGATCGGGAATACGCGCGTGATTTGCACGGCGACCGTGGACGATGGCGTGCCTTCGTTCCTCAAAGGCCAGGGAAAGGGCTGGGTGACGGGCGAGTACGGGATGCTCCCGCGAGCGACCGAGCAGCGCACCGCGCGCGAATCCATGCGCGGAAGGCCTTCGGGGCGCACGCTGGAAATTCAGCGGCTGATCGGGAGATCTTTGCGGGCGATTATCGACCAGGAAAAGCTAGGCGAAAAAACCGTGTGGCTCGATTGTGACGTGATCCAGGCCGACGGCGGGACGCGCACCGCTTCGATCACCGGCGCCTATGTGGCGTTGACGCTGGCCATGGAGCGGCTCGTCGCGGCGGGCATCCTGAAGGCCGTTCCGCTGACCGATTCCGTCGCGGCAACGAGCGTCGGGGTGGTGGACGGCGTCGCGCTCTTGGACCTCGCCTACGAAGAGGATTCCCGCGCCGAGGTCGACATGAACGTGGTGATGACAGGAAGCGGAAAATTTGTCGAAGTCCAGGCCACGGCCGAAGGGCAGCCGTTTGGCGGCGCCGAGCTGCAGGACCTGCTGGCGCTCGCGGCGGCCGGAATCCGCCGCATGACTGAGTTTCAATCCAAGCTCGTTCAAACCGATTTCCGTGCACGCGCAAGGTAAAATTCTCCGGTTGTACGTGGCTTCCTCGAACCCGGGAAAGCTGCGCGAATTTCGCGCGCTGGCCGAGCCGGCCGGCGCGTCCGTCGACCTTGCGTTCATCCCCATCTTCGATTCTCTGGACGTTTTTGAGGAAATTTGGCCGACCATTGCGGAAAACGCGGCGGGGAAAGCGCTGCACTACAGCCGGTTTGCCGAGGGCGTCGTGATCGCGGATGATTCCGGACTGGTCGTGCCGGCGCTCGGCGGCGCGCCCGGCGTGCATTCCGCGCGCTACGCCGGGCCGGACGCCTCGGACGCGGAGCGCGTTCAGAAAGTGCTCGGCGAAATGCGCGGCAAAAAGGGGGAAGACCGGCGGGCGCGATTTGTGGGCGTGGTGGCCGTGGCCCAATCGGGAAAACTGCGTGGACTATTTTCCGCATCCGCGGAAGGAATGCTTTTGGAGGAGCCGCGGGGACATGATGGATTCGGCTACGATCCGATTTTGTATTTCCCCGCTCTCGGAAAAACGTACGCCGAAATCTCGCGCGAAGAAAAAAACCTGCACAGCCACCGCGGGAAAGCGTTTCACAAGGCACTGGATTTCCTTTTGAATGCACACACGGCCTGAAGATTTGCGCTTTTGCTGCATTCATGCGCCAAATGACAATGAAAAAACGAAAAGCCAAGGCCAAAAAGATTGCCGCTCGATCCGCGAAAGGATCGAAAACCGCTTCGTCCGCGCGAAAGGCGAAAGCCTCCCGGACGAGTGGCGCGAATGTGAAGGCTGCGGGAACAAATCCGCAGCGGGTGAGCGAGATTCTGCACAAGCTGGATGAAGCGTATCCGGACGTGACCTGCGCGCTCGAGCACCACACCCCGTTTCAATTGTTGATTTCCACGATTCTTTCGGCGCAATGCACCGACGAACGCGTCAACCAGGTCACCAAAACGCTCTTCGTGAAATATCGCACGCCAATGGATTTTGCCTACGCGAACCCGGCGGAACTCGAGCAGGATATCCGGCCCACGGGCTTTTTCCGGAATAAGACCAAGTCGATTATCGGCGCGGGCAAAAAAATCGTGGAAGAGTTCGGCGGCGAAGTGCCGCGCACGATGGACGAGCTGCTGACACTGCCGGGGGTGGCGCGCAAGACGGCGAACGTCGTCCTCGGCACGGCGTTCGGCATCGCGGTCGGTGTGGTGGTGGATACGCATGTGATCCGGCTCTCGAACCGGCTCGATCTTACCCGCAACACCGATCCGAAAAAAATCGAGCAGGACTTGATGCAGGTGATTCCAAAGGAAAAATGGGTGTTATTTTCTCACCAGCTGATCTGGCACGGGCGCAAAGTCTGCCAGGCGCGCAAACCCAGATGCGCGGAATGCAACCTGGAGCGCCTCTGCTACGCAAAGGACAAGACCGTCTGAGCCGCTTTTCGTACTGATGATGTCCCCCGGGAACGCCAATTTCCCGAATGGTGCCTGGCGAAACGCCAATCGGGAGATTGGCGTTCCCGGGCTGTCCTTTTCGCCGCATCGCTTGGCCCATTGTGTAGACGGCCCCTGGCCCGTTGGCTATAGTCGATATCATGCAGATTTTGTCGGGGAAGGACGCAGCAGACCAAATCGCGGGCATCATCCATCCGAAATATCAAGTGCATGGATTTTCCGTCCATCTCACGGTGCGGAAAATTTGCGCCATCGATCCGGCGGGAAAGCTGGATTTCGGGGGCGGCGAATACGTCCCCGCCGGGCGGGTGGAAATCGCCCCGCGCCAGCTTCGTCCGGAGGACAATTATCTTTGGTGGGAACTGGACCGGGAGACTTATTTCGTCGAATGCAATGAAACCATCAGCCTCGCCTCGGACCAGATCGCTCTGATCGAGCCCGAAGACCGGCTGTTGCGGGCAGGAGCGTGGCACGCGCCGCTCTTCGTGCGCGGGCATGTGGACCCGGTGGAATTGCTGCTGACTGTCGGAGTCCTGCAATTGCGAGTGAAGGAAAACGCACGGATCGCGCGCGTGCGCCTGTTCCGCATTGACGAAAAGCTGAAATCCAGACGAACGCCGCGCAAGAGAAGCTCCTCGAAACCCAGCCGCGCTAAACGCAAGTAGCCCTTATTTTCAGATCATCTGTTAAACCAGCTTCAATGGGAATGATTCCAGTAGCACAGGCTTCACAGGCTGCGAAAAACTCAAAGCGCTGTCATTCTGAGCGAAGCGAAGAATCTCTCCTTGTTTCTTTTCTTGTACATAAATCGAAGAGAGATTCTTCGCTTCGCTCAGAATGACAAAACGAGACATTTTTTCCGCAGCCTGTTCAGCTTGTGGGGCTTGGTCCTTGCAGGGACGAACCTCCACAGGCTGAAGCGTGTGCTACTTGCGGCGATCAGGGGTGGTTGTAAACCGGGCTGCTATTCGCGGGCGGGATGTAGTCTTGCCCGTATTTGTTTTTGTGCTCGAGGGTGAAATTGGGATTCTCAACGACGCGAACGGGGTCAAGAGACCGGGTTGCGTCTGAAATTGTCACCGTTCGGCTCGCGGCCTTCAAGTCTTCCGGCAGGCTGCGCTCATACCATTCATTCAACTGGTAGCGGCCATCGGGAACATTCGGGAGGCTCACCCTGCCATTTCGATCCGACATGCCAAAGTACGGCGTGTCCACCGCAACGACCGCGCCGCTCATTTCCGGGTGAATGTTGCAGAAGAGAAAGCTAACCCCGGGACGGTCGAAATGGACGATTTTGCTGGAGCCCGCCTCGTAAAATCCCAGGTCAAACCGTTTGCCGTCGAACAGCGAGAAAACGTTGTGCAAGAACGGATCCTTGTTGGGAAATTGGACCGGCGTACCCACCTGAATGACCAATACGTGAGGATCAAAACTCTTGTTGATCTGCGCGATTTGAGGCGAAGGACGGCCCGACATTGGCGGAGGAGCGGCGCCTTCCCCTGACGCGAGCGGCGTCAGCCAAATCACGATGTTCGATAAATCGGCGGATTCCTTGGCCGCGGGCGGTTTTTTCGCCGCCTGGGGATTTACGATTCCCACCTTGACCGTGACGGGCGGCAGCCCGTTCTGCGCGAGCAATGCGCACGCCCCGAAGCAAATGAAAGCGAGGATCGTAATCCGCCGAATTGGTTGAAACCGCTGCACTAAAAAATATACCCCAGGCTCAGATTGATCTGATTGGCGCTGTTCGAGCCGCTGTCGAGCACCGTCGATTTCAGGTAACGATATTCCGTAGAGAATAGTATGTCCGAGCGGATTTGGTATATGAAATTCACGAGCGGGCTCAGATTCCTGGTATACGAGCCGGGATATTGGAAATTCGCGTTGTACCGCCGGAAATCGTTGGCGAACGGATTATCGGAGCCAAAGGCGCCATTGATTTCAAAATTGGATTTCACCTTGAATTTCAATTGCGCCCACCCTCCCATCGAATCCAGGCCGCGGAACGTCGTGCCCGGGTTATCAAACGGGCCGTTGATCAGAACACTTTGACCGATCCCGCCGCCAATTCCGCCCACGGCGCGGCCTCGATAGAACTCGCCCGTAAATTCGAAGCGCTTCCCAAGAGGCAGCGTCAGATCGGCGGTACCGGCCCAGCCGTCGACCTTCCGGCTGAATCCCCAGTCCTGGCGCCCGTAGTATCCGCCGGCTCCGACCGTGAAATCCTGGCCAAACATCCGGTGGGTCCACGAGACCCGCGCGGCAAACGCCGGCTGGCCCGATTGCTCGCCCCAGCTGGGGTAGCGATCAAACTGGTCGGGCGGGGTATCGCCCGTGAGGCTATCAAGAATTCCTCCCTGAAACGAGAGACTGGAAGCTTCGGACAAAACGACGCGGTGCTCGACGCGGACTTGTGGCGTCCAGCCCCACAAATTCCCGGAGTAGGAGAGCGCCGGGGTTGCAAGGGTCGCGAGCGAGGTAGGGGCCAGCGGGGCAAAAAACAAGCGGTCCTGGCCGGCGACGATGGACGTGTTGGTCCAATCCAGCCGCACGACTGCCGTGCGCATTCGAACGAGACCCATCCAGGCGCCGTTGGGGGCGTCTGGAAACCCGCCGGCGAAATCGAGATTCACATCGGCGCTGGTGCGGGCGCCTAAAATATCCGGGCCAAAGGCTTGCAGCCTGATTTGAGATTGGCGAAGCGTCCCGCCAAATGATCCCGCCGAGGCATTCGGCGCCTGCGACTGCTCGGATAAAGCAACTCCCGGGAAATCCAGATTGTCCACAGTGCCGCGGTTCTCGAACAAATTCATGAGGATGATGCCGGAGAGCCGCAACCGGTACTTCGATCCGCTTTCGACCTTGGTCTGGTACTGGTCGTTGATCTTGCCTTCCATGACTTGCTGGTCTTCTTCCAATTTGGCGATGCGATCCTCGGACGTCTGCGGTAGCGGGTGTGCAACTGAAGACGTCGGCCCGGACTGCGTCACAATTTCTTTCGCCGGGGGCGCCGAATACGGATTCAAAGGTCCGCCTGAGGCAGGCGCGCCTTGCGCTTTCACGAGATCCAATTCCCGCCGGAGCTCGCGCGCCTCGGTGTTCGCGCGCTCCTGCTCCATTCGCAGATCGCCGAGCTGCGAGTTGAGTGTCTGCAATTGTGCTTGGAGGCCACGAACCAAGTTGGAGAGCGCGCGGACTTCCGCTGGCGCTTCAGCAGCAGATGGATTGGACGAGGCCGCACTGCGGACCTCCTGTCCCTGCACCACAACCGAGGATAAACATAAAAAAACGGCCGTGGCACAAATTTTCAGAGGTAATTTTGGATAGCCCATGCCCTGCATATCTGCCTCCTTGAATGCCCCGAATATGATGCCTCAAGGCGGCAAGCCCGAGCAGGAGCGGGGCATCTAGGTAACGTGGAGTTCGCGGTCCTCGCGAGCCGGCGCGGCCAGGGGCCGCGCCAGCGCTTCGCGGACAATTTCAACCAGGGAAGCCGGAGAAAATGGCTTTTGCAGAACAGGCGCATCCGGAAATCCCTTGCCCAAGTCGCCCCTGGAAAATTCGGAATAGCCGGACATGAACGCGATGCGGATCTCCGGCCGGATGGCTTTCAGTTGCGCCGCGAGTTCCCCTCCGCTCATCTTGGGCATGACCATGTCGCTCAAGAGGAGGTGAATCACGCCCGGATAGCGGCGGGCGACGTCCAATGCCGCGTGGCCGCCTTCGGCTTCCTGCACGTTGTAACCTTTGACGCGCAAGAATTGGCAGGCCAGTTCGCGCACGCCCGATTCATCCTCGACAACGAGAACCGTCTCGCTCCCGCGCGGGATCGGAGAGTTTTTTTCCTCCGGATCGGCGCTCGCCGCTTTTCCCGCGGCTTGCGGAAGGTAGATCTCAAACGTCGTTCCCGCGCCGGGGGAACTGTCCACCCAAATAAAGCCCCCGCTCTGCTTCACGATGCCGTAGACCGTTGCCAGACCCAGCCCTGTCCCTTTACCGAGTTCCTTGGTGGTAAAGAAAGGTTCAAAAATGTGGGATTTGGTTGCCTCGTCCATTCCATGTCCCGTGTCGGTAACGGAGAGCAAGATGTACTGGCCGGGAGTCATTGGCTGTAATTTCGCAGCCTCGGCCTCGTCCACCAAAACATTTACCGTCCGGACCGAAAGCTTTCCGCCGCGCGGCATGGCATCGCGCGCATTGGCAGCCAGATTCAAGATCACCTGCTCGACTTGTCCGGGATCGGCTTTTACGGAAGCAAGTTTCGGATCGGGCGAGAACGAGTATTCGATGTGCTCGCCGATCAGGCGCGGGATCATCTTGCCCAACTCGGAAACGACGCCGTTCAAGTCGATCACTCGCGGCTGCAAGACTTGCATGCGGCTGAAGGCCAGCAACTGGCGCGTCATGGAAACCGCGCGGCCCGACGCCTTCTGGATCTGTTCCACGCACTTCTGGTGAAAGGAGTCCGAGCCTTCGCGGTCCTTGAGCAGATCGCTGTTGCCGCGGATGATGGTCAGCAAATTATTGAAATCGTGCGCGACTCCGCCCGCCAGCCTGCCCACGGCTTCCATCTTGTGGGCTTGCCGCAATCGTTCCTCCAGTTGCTTTTGTTCCTGCTGCGTGCTTTCGAGGCTGGCGCGCATCCGGATAAAAGCGTCGGTGACTTCCGCGACTTCATCGCCGCCTCGCGTATCGAGAGGATAGCTGAAATCGCCCTGTCCCAGGGCGCGAACGCCGGCAACGAGCCCTGCCAGGGGCTTTGTATAGGTATGCGAAATCCAGAAGACAAGCGCGCTGCCCGCCAGGATGCTGAATAAGCCCAAGCCCATCAGGACGTGGTTTAATTCGCCGAGGAACAACGTGGCCTTGTCGAAGGATTTCAGGACAGTCAGGGAAACAAAAGGGCCGCCCTCGGGCGAAAGATTCACCGTCTTGGCAAGGTAGAGTTCCGAGCCGAGCTGAATTTCTTGCGTGTCGCTTACGGGACTTTGCGCGTGATCGTGGATCCGGCGCGCGAGTTCGGATTGCAGCGCGGGGCTCAGCGTGCTGGCGACAGGAGCGCGTTCAAAGTTGAACGCGACTTCGCTCGAGGCCACGCTGGCAAATTCTTTCGCGGCGCGCGAATTGACTTCGTGGCCTACGGCGAGCAGGCCAACCGTATTGTTCTGCGAATTCGGCCCAAAATAGATCGGCTGGATCCGTACCTCGTACAAATGGCCGCCGCCGAACCACCATCCCTTCGATTCGCTGCGATCGAGCGACTGGCGCAAGAGTCCCTGAACGGCGCCGGAATCGAGACCAGATGCGCTGGCACGGAGCGCAACGACTTTACCCGAGCGGTTCGCCAATACCAGCAAATCGCTCCCGCTCAATTTCCACACATCGGCGGAGGCGTCCTCGATGGTCGCCGCGTCCTCGGTGGTCATCAGCGCCCGAACATTCGGCAGGTTCGCGAGCAGGGCCGCAGACCGCGTCAGGGCTTCTTCCTGCTGCGCCTGGAAGCTTTGATAGTTGGTTACGGAGTTGCGGACGTCCTCGCGAATGTTTTCCCGGACTCGCTTGCGCACGCTGTAGCTGACGATGAGGAGCGTAGCGGCGGTTAAGCCGGCAGAAATCGCCAGAAGCGACAACAAAAATTTCGTGCGCAGACGGATATTGATCACGCGAGGCCCCCGGCTTTAGGTCTGGCCTGGGCAGGGAAAGATCGACACCTGCGAAAGGAATGGACCCCACCCGCATTTAATCTAACATTGCCGGACCACGGGGGTTCAGGCCGCAAATGCGGTTGTTGTCGAATGAAACAGCGGTTCGGTTGTGGAAAGAGGGGCCGAAATGGCCCGCCCTTTCGCGGGACGCCAGAGATCACATGGCTAGAACGACGCGAAACTCCGCCTTGCCGCTCGTCATTTGCCCAGATCCAGCGCAGCGAAGCGGAGTTTAACTGGGAGCCTGCAGACCGGCAATGCGACTTCCCCCGCAACACTCAATCAGGATTCGGGGACGCCCAAAGTGCAAGGCATACTGATATCAGTGTTTTTCTTTCGGGTGAATTGTGACTAGCTCCAGCGGGATTTTCTCTCGGCTCGAATAGTATCGTGTTACTCCTCCAACAATCAGAAGTGCGGGCGCAGGTAGACCCGCGGCCGCCGCTAACTTTTCCAGCGTGCTCGAATGTATCTGTTGCTGGTCGGTCGTCGCGGCCGAGACAACCAGACAAGAAGTACGCGAGTCAATGCCTGAGGCACAGAACTTCGAAACCAGGGCTCCATAGTCCTTGCCGGGCATGTAAACGACTACCGTCGTGTCGCTGGAGAGGGAATTCGTTTCGAAAGGTGCTCTTCCCCCGGTGCAACGATGATTGCTCAAGAACACTACCTTTGAGGCTAGTCTGCGATCCGTGAGTGGAATCCGTGCCGATGCTGCCGCGCCAAACGCTGCCGTGATGCCGGGGACAACCTCGAACTCGATTCCTGCGCGACGCAAGGCTTCCATTTCCTCGCCCGCCCGGCCATAAAGCGATGGATCACCTCCTTTGAGGCGAACGACAGTCAGTCCCTGGGTAGCGAACGCCACCATCAGCGAATGAATTTCTTCCTGACTGATGTGCGGCCGCCCACAACGTTTTCCCACGTTATGGATACGCGCCGCGGCCGGCGCAATACGGAGCATTTCCGGATTGACAAGATCGTCGTGCAAGACGACCTGGGCTTCGCCCAAAATTCGGCAAGCCTTCATGGTGAGTAATTCCGGGTCTCCGGGACCCGCGCCAACCAGGTAGACTTTGCCTTTCATAGGGTCGTTCAGCGCACCCTCCAGTAAAGTGATCGATGGAGACGGCCGATGACGTCCGTCACACGAGAGATTTTTTTTGGCTGCGTCCACCCTTTTCAAGGATGATGGACTGCGCGACTTCTTTCATGGTTTTCCGCATCTTGCGGCTCTGCCTTCGCAGCGCCAGATAGGCTTCTTCTTCGCTGACCTGCAACTCGCGCTGGAGGATTCCCTTGGCGCGTTCGACAATCTTGCGAGCCTCGAGTTCCTCGGATAGTTGCGAACTCTTTTCCTCCAGGCGCGCCATCTCAATCTCGGCGCCCACGAAAAACCCGATCGTAGAGAGCAGGCGGATTTCGCGCCGCGTGTACGAGTGCGGCCGGCGGTTCTGCAGATTGATAACGCCGACGAGCCGGCCACGGCAGAGGATCGGTACCGAGAGAAAAGCTTCATAGCGGTCTTCCGGAAGTTCGTTGAAAAACTGGAAGCGCGTGTCCTGGAACGCATTGCATGCCACAGCGACGGGCTGTTTGTTTTTTGCCACCCAGCCGGTGATTCCTTCGCCCAGGCCGAGCCTCAAATGGTCCACTTCCTCCGGGTGCGGGTTCTTGGACGCGCGCAAAACGAGTTCGTTGTCCTCCAGAACGTATACAAAACAAGAATCACACTTCACAATGGATGCCGCGAAATCCACAATCCGCCGTAACACTCCGCGCAACGAACTGGAGGACGCCATCCGGCTTCCAATCTCGTGCAAAAAATCCAGTCCCGGCTCTTTGTGCTTCTCGCGAAGAATTTCGGCGGAGCGAGTCGCCGCTTCCTCCACCAGGAAACCCATTCGGGGATGAGAAGCCTCCATATCGGCGCGCAACCCGAGAGTTCCTAATTGTTCCGAGGTCGTTGGCCCGACGGAAGCAATGACAATTCGTTCCATCTTGCCGCGCATCAATTCTTCGATCCCCATTGCCGCCGCTACCTGAAACAAATGTTCGGCTTGTACCCCGGCCGTCAGCAGGACCACATCGATCTCGCCCGTGGCGAGCAACGTTGCGGCCTCCTGCAAAGGGACCACGTCGTCGGGCAGTGACCAGCGGTAAACGGGAACACGAGTTACCTGAGCGCCGCGTTCGCTCAAGCCCGTCAGCAATCCCGTGCAGGGGACGCCGTATTCCTGGACGGCCACTCGCATGCCATGCAGTTGCTTCGTGCCGGCAAAGTCGTCGAGCGCGCGCAGAACTTCGCGCCAAGTATTCGGTTCCGGCGCGACCAAATTCGGTTTCACGCCGAGTTCGCTCAAAACGCCTGACGGCTTCGGCCCTCGTGCGATCACTTGAACTCGCCCGAGCGCTGTCCGCAGGTCCGCGCGCGCATATACGCTTTCGACGGCCCCAACCAGGCCGCGAATACCGGCTCCCGTGAGAAAAATCACCATGTCAAACCGGCCGTCCATCAGTCCGGCGGCGAATGCAAGCGCTTGAGAGTTGGATTCGAGCTTCACTTCTCGCATGGCCGGAGCCACGACAGGCTTTCCGCCATGGGAAACGATCAGCTTCGATATTTCCTTGGCGTGCCGGCTTTCCAGTGAAAGCACGCGTAGTCCGCTGAAATTTGCGCCTGGCATCAGGGTGTTCCTAAAAGCGAAAATTCGTCTCCACGTAGCCAAATTGCCCGTTGGGCCCACAAGAAAAGTCGCACGGTATTTCGGCTCATGCAATTTTTCGAGAAATGAATTTTTGAATCCTCATGATTGGTTTCCACGCTGGCTATCCTTTCGACGGCAAAATGGGCTCAATCAGCGGATTGCACTTGAACCGCTGATACGCCCAGCGACGCAGGCTGCGGAGCTTCCGATTCCCGGAACCGCAGGAGCAAAGCAGAGAACGATGTAACGGCAACGGCGATCCCCAAAATCGACAGGGCTTGGGCTCCCGAAAGGCCCTCCGCCTTGAACAAGAAGCCCGCGCAAACAGCGCCGACGTTGCCTCCCGCTCCGACAATGCCGGAGACCGAACCGATCGCCCGGGGTTGGACAAGGGGCACCACGGCATAGGTGACTCCGCACGCCATGCAGACGAGCAGGCCAAACAGCAGGTACGCCGCTGTGGCCGATCCCAAGCTTGTTAGCCGGGAAAACATCATCAGAGCCACGCCCTCCGCAAAAACCACTAGTCCGAGCAGCAGCGAACGTCCCCGCAAGCCCCATATCCCGCCGGCCCAGTCACCCGCGATCCCGCCCAGCGCGCGAGCAAACAAGTTCATCATTCCAGTCGCGCTCGCCAGCAAGCCCGCCAGCTTCAGGCCCACATGGAAAGAGTCTTTAAAGTAGAGCGCCGCCACGTTGTCGATGGTGATTTCCACTCCGAAGCAGGCCGCGTAGAGGAGAAAGAGAAGCCAAACCCGGTAGTCGGCAGCCGCCTCCCAGAAGGCCTGCGTTCCTTTTCTTTCCGCGAAGGGTTTTCCGTCGGGCGTGTCCTGTGTGAACTGGTAGTAGAGAATGCCGGTGAAAAACATTCCGATTCCGGGCACGGTCATGGCCAGCCGCCAGCTCAGGAAGCGATCCGCTCCCAGGCCAACGATGGCTCCGGCGAGGAGGGGCATGCACCACTGCGCCACCCCACCGCCGAGATTGCCCCAGCCCGCGGAGAACGCGTTGGCGGTTCCTACAACCCGCGGAGCGAACATGACGGAGGTGTGGTGCTGCGTGATGACAAACGATGCTCCCACGAGCCCGATCGCCAGCCGGAACAGAAGAAAGGATTGATAACTGTGCGCAAGGCCGATCCCCATGACAGGAAACGCCCCAAGCAGAAGCAGGGCCGTGTATGTCCGCCGAGGACCAAACCGGTCGCAGAGCCAGCCGGTGATAAGCCGCGCCAGAACTGTGATGGCCACCGAGGCGATGACCGTATTCCCGATTTGCGCCTTCGTCAGCTTCAAGTCGTCGCGCACCAATGCCATCAAGGGCGCGATTCCAAACCAGGCCACAAAACACAAGAAGAAGGCGAACCACGAGAGATGGAACGCGCGCATCGGGGCGGTGCTGAAATCCAACAAATTTAGGCGCGTGGCTTTGCCTTCTGCAGCCTCGCTCAATTTACCGCTTTCCGAGAAATCGCTTGTCCGGTGCATAGGCATGCGGATCACATCCCTTCACAAACAAATTTGATCCAAGCCATGGGTTTCACCACCCTCTTCCATGCAAACGCGCAGCATCTCTTGCTTCGCTGCGGACTTGATAGGCAACTCGAGCAAGACAACTCCGTCTTTGACACGCGTGCGAAACGTCTCGACGCATGGCGAAGAGTCAGGCGCGTTCATGACACTTCCCGTCTCCAGGCTTACTTTCCACGCATGCAACGGACATACGACCGTCGCGCCGGACACAATGCCTTCGGCCAGCGGGCCGCCCCTGTGTGGACAGCGATTTTCGACCGCCAGGAAGCGGTCGCCGAGGTTGAAGATGGCGATGTCGCGCCCACCCAGCCTGACCGAACGCGCTTCGCGCAGCGGGATGTCTTCACATCGCGCCGTTCGGATCCATCGGTGCGTGTCGCTGCTCATAGGGATATCCTCTCGATCGGTTCGATTTGTACGAATTGGGTGGGATGCCGCGGCGCGTCACGTTCCAGCCATGCGTCCGGGGCGAGCGCCTTGGATTTATGGAGTCTGTCGAGCAAACCTTGCCTGACGGCCTCGGGAGCGTACACGGTTTCCTTGCGGACCTTTTCGATGCCCAGCCGCTCGACGAAGCCGTAGGTGCGCTCCAGATAGTTCGCGTTCTCGCGGTAATACTGAAAAAATAGCTCGGCGGCGTTTAGTGCTTCTTCGGTGCTGACGACGGTGATGAGAAGGTCTGCCTTGCGAACCGATTTTCCGGCGGCGCCGCCAACGACGACCTGCCAGCTTCCTTCCTGCCCGATGACGCCGATGTCCTTCACAGTAGCTTCGGCGCAATTGCGCGGGCAACCGACCGCGCCCATCTTCACTTTGTGCGGCGTGTAGAGATTTTCCAGGCGCCGCTCGAGTTCGATACCCGCGCTTGTCGAATCCTGCACGCCATATCGGCAGAAGTCCGTGCCCACACAGGTCTTCACCATGCGCACGCCCTTGGTGTAAGCCTGACCGGAGGGCATGCCGAGATCGGCCCAAATTTTCGGCAAGTCGGATTTCCGGACTCCCAGCAGATCGATTCGCTGGCTTCCGGTAATCTTCACCATGGGGACGTTGTACTTGTCGGCCACGTCAGCGATGCGCCGAAGTTCGGCGGCCGAAGTGACGCCGCCGCGGATTCGCGGAACCACCGAAAATGTCCCGTCCTTTTGAATGTTGGCGTGGACACGGTCGTTGATGAAGCGCGCGGAGCGGTCCTCGTCATGGTCGCCGCACCAGATCATGTCCATCATGTAGGACAGCGCGGGCTTGCACACTTCGCAGCCGATTCCGTTCCCGTAGATTTCCAGCACCTCCTGAACGGAACGCAGTTTCTGGCTGCGCAGGATTTCTCGCAGATTGTCTTCGGCGAATGGAACGCACTTGCAGAGAGTTTTTTTGTTCTCTTCCTGAAATTCCGGGGCGACAGCCTTGAGAAGCTGTTGGCAGAGCGCGGTGCAGCTTCCACATCCGGTGGATGCGCGCGTACATTCCTTGAGCTGGGCGAGCGTGTTGACGCCCTTCTCGTGGATGGCCTGGATGATGGAGCCCTTGGTGACGCCGAGGCAGCCGCAGACCGTTTCGTGGTCTGGCATCTGGGCCGTATCGAAGCCGGCGTCCGCCACAGGGCTCGGGAAAAGAAGTTGCCGCCTCATCGAGGTGAGATCGGTTCCGGACCGCAGCCAGTCCATGTAGCGATGGCTGTCGGAGGTGTCGCCGACCAGGATTACGCCCGCCAGTTTTCCGTCCCGCAGCGTGAGTTTTTTGTAGATGCCGAGCGCGGGATCTTCGTAGCGCACCGCATCGGTGCCCGGAGCTTTGTCGTCAAAATCTCCGGCGGAAAAAACGTCCACGCCCATGATCTTGAGTTTTGCCGCGAGGATTGTGCCTTCATACACGGGGCCTTTGTTTCCGGTGATCGTCGCGGCCAGAACTTTTCCCTGTTCAAAAAGCGGCGCAACGAGTCCGTAGCAGATGCCTTGGTGCTCTACGCACTCGCCGACGGCGAAAATGTCGGGGTGCGACGTCTCCATGTGGTCGTTCACGACGATGCCGCGATTGACTTGCAGGCCCGCCTTTCGTCCCAGCTCCGTATTCGGGCGGATTCCCGCGGCGACCACAACAAAATCAGCCTCGATGCTTGCGCCTTCCTTGAACGCGACGCCTTCGGCCTTACCGTTGCCCAGGATTTCCGTCGTGCTTCGGCTCACAAGGACCTTCACGCCCATGCATTCCATCTTGGCCTTCAGATACCCGCCGCCTGTTAGATCGAGCTGGCGCTCCATCAGCCTGTCCATCAAGTGCACGACGGTTACGTCACACCCCTGGACCTGCAATCCACGCGCTGCTTCGAGCCCCAGCAATCCGCCGCCGATGACTACCGCTTTGGTTCCGGGACGCGCGCGCTCCAGCAGGGCGCGCGTGTCGTCGAGGCTGCGAAATACGAACACGCCTTGTTTTTTGACCCAATCGAGGCTCGGAATCAGGGGCGAACTTCCAGTCGCGAGCAGCAGCTTGTCGAACGGCGTCACGCTTCCATCGTTGCCGGTCACTGTTTTCCGCTCGGGATCCACATCGGTGACACGCACACCCAGCCGCAGGGAAATTGCATTTCGCTCGTACCATTCCAGGTCATTCAGGACGATCTCGTCGGCCGATTTCTCTCCCGCCAAAATGGAGGAAAGCATGATGCGGTTGTAATTGACATGCGTTTCATCGCCGAAGATCGTGATGTCGAACTTCCGCGCGTGCTTCAGAATCTGCTCCACGCACGCGACGCCCGCCATCCCGTTTCCGACCATGACGAGCCGTTCTCTCTTTGCGCTTCTGCCCGGGTTGCCACTAGAATTGCCATTGGAATTGCCATTCGAGTTGTTCACGATTCACCGCACTCCTCTGGATTCCAGGGAACCCGCTGTCTTGGTCACGCGCACCGCGCACTGCTTGTAATTTGGCTCCCGCGAAATCGGATCAAACGCGCTCTGTGTGACCTGGTTGACGTTCGTCTCCGCGAAATGGAACGGCATAAACACTTGCCCGGGAGCGATGATTTCCGTGATGCGCAACTCGATCCCGCAAACCCTGCCGCGCGCCGATTCAACGTCCACATGGTCGTGCGGCTTGAGATGGAGCGCGGTCGCGTCCCGCGGATTCATTTCCAGCCAGGCGTTTGGCGACATCCGCTCGAGGATGGGGACCTGGCCCGTTTTCGTGCGCGTATGCCAGTGCTCGACCGTGCGTCCCGTGTTGAGCACCAAGGGGAACTGGACATTCGGCTGCTCGGGGAATGGTTTCCACTCGACAGGAAGAAGTCTGGCTTTTCCGTCCTCGGTCGGAAAAATTCCGTCCGAGTAGAGGCGAGTTGTCTTAACCTCGGTGCTGCCCGCTGGGAACGGCCACTGCATTCCGCCGGACTTCTCGATCCATTCGTAATCCATGCCGGAGTAGTCGCAGAGCCTGCCCGCCGAAACCCTTTTCCATTCCTCGAATGCGTCCTTCGGCTGTTCCCAGCCGGGAAAAAGCTCTTCGTAGCAGCCGAGTTTCCTGGCCAGCGCGAGAAAGATTTCAAAATCGCTGCGCGCCTCGCCGGGGGCATTCACCGCGCGATTCACTTTGCTGACGCGCCGTTCCGAATTCGTGTACGTGCCTTCCTTCTCGCCCCAGATCGCTGCGGGGAGAACCAGGTCGGCCAGCTGGGATGTTGGCGTTGGATGAAAGCCGTCCTGCACAACAAAAAAGTCCAGATTTTCCAGGCTCTGCGTGAGGACGTCCAAGTTCGGGTAGGAAACGATCGGGTTTGTGGCGATGACCCAGAGAGCCCGGATTTTTTTCGCCAGCGTTGCTTCAATGATGTCCGGGTACGCCAGTCCGCGCGAAGAGGGGATGCGCCCGACTGGAACGCGCCAGAGCGCCGCCAGTTCCTCCCGATCCTCCTCGCTCTCGAATTTCCGGTAACCGGGCAGGCTGGAGGTGAAGCCTGCTTCCCGCGTTCCCATCGCGTTGCACTGTCCGGTAATCGAAAACGGCGACGCGCCGGGCCGCCCGATGTTTCCGGTGATCAACGCGAGATTGTTGATCGCATTGACCGTCTCCGTCCCTTTCGTGCTGTGGTTCACTCCCATGGTCCAGCCGATGAAGGGAGCCCTTGCGTGGCCATAAATCCAGGCCGCTTTCAAAATTTGGTCCGCCGTCAGGCCGGTGATTTGCGAGACGTACGCGGGTGTGTACGCGCGAACGGATTGCTCGAGCGCTTCAAATCCCGTCGTGTGCTCCGCGATATAGCTCCGGTCCACCAGGTTGTTTTCGATGAGGAGGTGGATCATCCCGTTGACAAGTGCGATGTCGGAGCGCGGCTTCAGCGGCAGGAAGAGATCGGCCATCATGGCGGTCTTGGTCACTCGCGGATCGGCCACAATCAGCGTCTTGTCTGGATTGACATCGAGCCACTGGCAAAGAATCGGATGGTTGTCGGCGATGTTTGCGCCGATCAAAAAAACGACGTCGGCGATTGCCAGATCCTCGTACGATCCGGGAGGACCATCGCTGCCAAACGAGCGCTTGTACCCGGAGACCGCGCTCGACATACACAGGGTAGTGTTTCCGTCGAAGTTCTTGCTGCCGAGCCCAAGCTGCACAAGTTTGCCGAGCGTGTAGAACTCTTCCGTGACCAGTTGCCCCGTGCTCAGGACGCCGACCGCATCGGGCCCGTACTTCTTTTGCACACCTCGAAATTTCTCCGTCATCACCGCCAGCGCCTCGTCCCAATCCACGCGGACGAGCGCGCCGTCTTTTCGCAGCAGCGGATAGCGGGCCCGGTTCTCCGCTTCGAGCGTGTAGTGTTCGGAAAGCCCTTTGGGGCAAAGTGTTCCGAAGTTGGCGCGGTGATTGGGGTTTCCGCGCACGCTCACCGCGCGGCCATCTTTCACGCCCAAAAACATTCCGCAGCCCACCGAGCAATACCCGCACGTCGTCGATACCCAGCGGTCGGGAATTTTTTGCGCCGACGTATATCCCGTGACTGCGTCGGTGGCGTACGCGTATTTTTCGCCGAGGATGTCCAGGCCGAGCGTGCGTTTCAGGTTCATCACGCCGCCTTTCCCTGGTAAAGATAGGAAGCGGCCATGTTCTTCGGAACCACGCTTACGAAGAACAGGTAGCGGCCGAGGATCTCCCCGGCGAGCGCGAGTCCCAGCGACACGTAGGCCCCGTACGCGTTCGGATAGGACAGCGGCAAAACAATCCCGCCAAGAAGAAGCAAAGCGCCGCTCGCGAAAAATCTGGAAGCGAGCACGGTCGAGAGCAGCTGGGCCGACGCTCTCAGCTCGAAGGATTCAGACGACGTGAGCAAAAAGAATCTCGCGGCCTGGTTCAGTATTTGTCCGCTCGCCGCGGCAACCGCCAGCAGCAGCAAACCGCGCCGGTCCCCAATGCCGGCGCTCGCGGCCAGCAGTGAACCCAGCAGGCCTCCCGTGAGAAAAAAATCCGCGACGGTGTACTTCGTGTTCCATGCCGGACGCGCTTGCACCAGATAAATGCACGCGCTGGCGGCAATACCGGCGATTCCCAACAGTGCAGTCAAAGCTCCGAGCGCCACGCTCCCGGGGAATCGGAACCGGAGCCAGGCCGCGTAAAGCCCGGCGACGCCCGAAAAGCAAGAGAACATCAAAACTTCGCGGCTCAGCCAGGAATGCTTCCACATTTTCAGCGCGCGGTAGGCGTAGAGGGGCCGGCCGAGGTGCATCGTGGACGCAGCCAGCGCCAGGCTGCCCGCCAGCATTGACGCCAGAGCGGCGGCGCCCAGCCGAGTAGATTTCCCGGTGAGTTGAAGCAGCCAGATCGCGGTGAATGCGCCGACCGAGAGCTGCGTCAGAACCGTCATGAAGACGAGCGGCCAATGCGGGTGCTCCGGACGGACGCGCCCAAGATCAACTTTTCGCGTGTCCGGCGGCAGGGTGGCTGGCAGGGTGATGCGCGTCGTGGAAATGCTGTCGTCAGCGGAAGGCAGGCCGGGGGCGTTGGCGCTCGCCGCATAGATTTGTTTCCAATCGGCGATGTTCACGATCTCAATCTGGATGGCGCCCTCAGGGCACGCTGTCACACAGGCCGGCTCGCGACCTTCGTCCAAACGGTTGTGGCACATATCGCATTTGCCGACCACGCCGCGTTCGGGGTTGTATTGAGGAACGCCGTAAGAGCAATTCCAAGTGCAGTACTGGCAACCGATGCAAGCGTCCGCGCTGTGCAGTACCACGCCCGTAACGGGATCTTTCGTGTAGGCTTCGACGGGACAGCCCATCATGCAGGTCGGTTCAACACAGTGATTGCAGCCCATCGATAAATGCAAACGCTGCGTGTTCGGATACCACCCGCCCTCGATTTCACCGACGCGCCGCCAGTTGATGTCCGCGGGATTCCCGTTCTGCTCGTTGCAGGCCACAACGCAGCACTTGCAGCCGATGCACTTGCTCATGTCGAAATGAAAGCGGAATTGTTCTCCTGACAATAAAGCGCGTTGCGGGATTCTCGCGGTTTCCGTAGCGAACGAAGTTCCGCACTTCAGCGGTTCGCCGACTGCCCCAAAGCTTTTCGGAGCAACGAAAAAGTGAGGGCTCGGTTCTTTCGCTCTTTCGAGTAACGGCAATGGCATCAGTTGGCCTTTTAGCTTCTATTCGCCTGAAGTGGCCGCCGCCCGGCGCCAGAAGTGAACCTGCGGATTCGAAAGGCACCCATGGAGACACAGGGGCCTTGCGTGTCGCGCAAATTTCCGGGCACGATGCGACGTCAGAGTTCTAACGCAGCCCTATATTTTTGTGACGGAAACCACTTGGTGTCCGGGCGGATCGAAAAAGCTAAATGGCCTGGGTTCTCACTTCCGACATGGAAGGGACATACGGCTCTGCGGCAAAATCACTGTTCAGCCGTACTGTCCTCGAGAAATCTGCCACTATCGAGTTGTCGATAGCAGGTTGCAGCATTGCAGCCACGGAAGCAAATACAAAATTTCGATTGGGGCGATCAGAAAAATAATAGAACGACCATGAATCGGATTGGCCAGCGAGAAGAATGCATGACCTCGCTCATGGAGGATCCGATTGCAACCGTGCATGTAATCCACGGCTGAAAAAGGCTAGCGTTTCGGAGTCGGATGCGTGCCGAGGAAATGGGTCCGGTCTGAAACTCACAATCTGGCTACCGCTCCCTTGTCGGAACCAGGAGGATTTTCTACTCGGAGGAATCCTGGCACTTTCGTTCGCCCCAACTTCAAAACCTGCTCACAATGCAGTGGGACTCGTTCCACGCAACCGCCTGACACGTTCAAGCGCGAGGAGTATCCGACTTTTGCGATGACTCCTGCAATCCACGGTTTGGAATCAATGTACCCATTGGAATTCTTGGTAAAAAAAGAGCGCCTGCTTTTCAGGCAGGGAAATCCATCTGCAATAGGTTCTAGTGTCCAAATCACTTCTTTCTTTTCAAAGACTTGAAGCTCGGAGGACTGTGCACAGCAATTCAAACTGGCTGATATTTTGCACAGTTCGTGCACCATCAATGCAAGGCCTGTCGATAGAAAATCCAAAAAATGCTGTAGAATCAACCTGTAGCGAATGTCGGGGCGTAGCGCAGCCTGGTAGCGCGCCTGCCTTGGGCGCGCACCATCCGACTCCAACAACTCCATTCTCTACTTTGACTTCTCTGTGTTTTCAGTAATTTGGGGAATCTGCTTTTCGCTCAAAGCTAACCCCAATGGCATGAAAACGTCGGATTCTGGCACACTTTTGGCACAGGGGACACGCCTGCTTTGCAGGCCGCCGCGATGACTCCAAATGCTCTATTGCTTGCTTCTATTTTTGTCTGATTGCAATAACTTGGGGCATCTGCTTTTCGCTCGAAAGCTAACACCAACCACCAAAACAGATTTGGTTTTGATGCAGCTCTGATAGAGCTCGGGGCACTTTCTTTTGCAAGAAGTGCTCTAGCAAGAACAAGACCCTGGCGAGAATTTTGGATTGGATCATTTGAGCCGGAAGGCAGTGGTTCCGGCCCACATTCCGATAAGAGGACTTCACAGGACTTGGCGAGTGGGTTGGAGGCAGTCCAGCTTTCTGCCTTCCCTAGCGGTCATCACGGACAATGTGCAAAATTGAACTGTCTTGCGGCAGGCATTGAGTCAGTCTGGTTAAATTAAAAGGGAAGACCTCACCCGCAAACAAATGTCCTCCGTACCCTGTCCTACCTGCGGAGTAGCTGCCGGGAAGCCATGTATCCTGTATTCAGGTGGGCCGCGTTTTGAATCTCACGTAGCCCGGAAGCTTTCCGTTCTTGACGCCATTGAAAGGAAGTGAGCTTTCCAGGTACTCCTAGTAGTTTGTAATTCCACAAGTTCTAGCCATCATTTAACTGGTATGCGATGCTGTAAGGATGCCAAAACTCAAGGTTTCAATACCAGACGTGCTTCCGACAAGCCCGATAAGTTTAGAGTGCCCCCTTTGTAAGGCAAGACCCAATTTTGACTGCATGACGACTTCGGGTGAATTTTCAATGATTCATGTCGCGAGAATTGCGGCAGCAGCTTTAATCGACAAACCGAGGAAACGCAACGCTTAGAGTTAATGGCACGTTTGGGGACAAGATGTCTAATGTGATATATTCCTCCAAATGGGACCCCGGAAACGCACATCATTCAGCAAAGACAAGCGGCGAAAACACCACCATTGGCAAGTGACTGTGTTTTATGAGGACGGGGAGAGGTTTGCTCGCACCTACACGAATCATGAGAAGGCCGCTGGATTTGCCGAGCGGCAGAAAAAGTCCCCAGTCGTAAAAATGGCCCGCGTCATCGAAGTCAGCTAGTCCCATCCAGCTGATTCATTGAAAATCCCACATTCCGATAAGCCGACTTCACAGGACTTGCCCCACAATTGTGTTATAAACACGTTACAGCCTCCTGCAGAATCGAGGGAGAGCCGGTTTCCGAGCATCAACAAGCAGCTGCGCAAACTCGCGGAAAGCCGTTGGCGTTAATTATCGGGAGCAAAAGTGCCCTACAGTTATTCGCGACTGTTCAAAGAGATCACCGGACGGAGTTTCGAAAACCGACCCGTATTTGATCCGCCCCGATTGACTCCGCTGCGAAAGCCCATCGCCGAATCGACCATCGGGATGTTCGTCAGCTGCGGGGCGCAGTTGCCGGAAGACCCGCCACTGGCGGAAACAGAGGACATCTCGTTCCGCTTGGTCCACCGCGACATGCCCCTATCAAGGCTCGTCGTCTCGCACAAGACCTGCGTGCGCAAGTGGGCTATCGAGGATCTTAACGTCGCGTTTCCCCTTGATCGCATGAAGGAACTCGAGGCCGATGGCACAATTGGGCGGCTGGCGCACACGGCCGTATCGATGGTGGGTTCCATTCAGCGCTACACGGAACTTGTCGAACAGACGATTCCCGCAATCAAGCAGATATACATGTCGCAGGGTGTCGACCTGGTCTTCGTGTTTCCCTTCTGTCCTGCGTGTCATCGAGCCTCCGCCGTCGTGGCGAGAGCGCTCGAAGCCCGAGGGCTGCCCACCTTGAGCATGAGCGTCTTGCTAGAAGCAGCCGAGGAAACCAAGCCGCCGCGCACATGCTTCCTCGATTTTCCACTTGGTTGTCCGGCGGGCAAACCACATGAAGCGAATCAGCAGCGCGAAATTCTGCGGACTGCGCTGGGGCTTGCGCCGCAATTTGACGGGCAGCCCTGGCACGTCGAATCCCTGCCATTCCAATGGTCACCGGACGGCAGCCGCGCTTGGGAGCGCGAAGTGGACGACTTATACCGGAATGGCGGGCTGGCCATCGTGATGGAGCATCGCGCAGCCCATCACGCCCAAGGTGAATCGCTCGTGGGCCGCGAGCGCGAATTTACCATTCGCTGCAACTGCTAGTCACAGTCATTTCTGTGGTCGTTTCGAGCCGGACGCCAAACGGAGGTCCCGTTAAACAGGGGGTTATCGGTAATTGGCCCACCACGAGCACCGCCGAAAATCCCAGATGGCGATAATCGGATTCAGCAGGATTTGGATGTACCTAACGCAAAATTGCAGCCGTAACAGCCTGCAAATCCGAACCGATGATATCGGGCTTAGGACCCAACGGAAATAATGAAATGCCGTTTCTTGCAACGAAAGCGGCCTGCCAACCTGCTTTCATGGCGCCAAATACGTCCCATGCGTGCGCCGCAATGAGCCGAAGTTCAGCTGCCCTAACGCCGAGGTGCGCGGCAGCGCCTCGGTACACTTCTAAATCAGGCTTGAACCGATGGACTATTTCGACGGAAATAGATTCCTCAAAATAATTGGTAAGGCCCGCGTTCTGCAATTGCGCCTTGACCGCCGAGGGACTCGAATTTGTCAGGGTGACCATGCGAAAGCCAGCGGCCTTCAGTTTGTTCAGGCTTTCGGGCACCTCTGGATGTGGTGGTAGCGTGAGCAAGTCCTGCAAAATACGAGTCGCCTCGTCGGGGGATATCTTGACTCCTTTGTTGCTTGCGAGCATTTCCAGGACCGCCCGTCCGACAGTTCCAAAGTCCGAATATGCGTCTGCCACGCTCACGACCAGCGAATACTGGAGGAGCAGTGCAAACCATTCGTCTAGCACCTTGCCATCACCAAACACTCGGACAAAATGTGGACGAAGCGCATTCAGGTCGAGGATCGTCTGGTTTACATCGAAGACGAGCACTTTCGACTTGGCAGGCGATCCTGAATCTCCAGATTGCAAAGCGGCATCTCTTAGAGGAAAAGCACCTAAGTTTCCCTCACCGTTCTTAGGCAGAACTCCCAAACCCTCTGCCATCACGGCGGACCCTAGCGAAGACGCGGCAAGAACAAACTTTCTTCTGCTGATTTTGGAATCCATCGGTTTCTCCCCCATGGAATCTGGCGATTCTATCTTCAGTCCTTAGTTGATTTGAATCTTCTTGCTCATGCACCAGTCATCAAGCTTCGTTATGACCTAATGAAGAACCATCCTCAAGTCCCAAGAAACGGGATTGTCGCTAACTGGAAATATAGCAATTTCCACATTCCGAGAAGAGGACTTACCAGGACTTGGGAAATACGGGGAACATTTAGTCCCTTATGACGGACGCAAAAAGATTACAATAACGGTTCAACCCCCTGAAAGGATGGCTGAACCTCTCGGTGGGCTATTGGAGCAAAAAGCGTTAGGATCGGCGGCTTGAAATATCGACACCTGCTCGTAGCAATCCTTCTTGGCCTGGCCTTCGTAGTGGTGGGGTACACTTTCGAGCGCTATCTTCCGTCGTCGGTTCCCGACACCATATTCTTTCCCGGTGTGGCTGTGGGATCGGTCCTATTCGGCCATAGTGTCGCGATGGTGTATACAGGAATGGTCGTAAACGTCTTATTCTATTCCTTCCTGAGTTTGGGAATTATTCGACTATTTAGACGCAAGACTTGAAAAACTGCCCGGCACCACATTCCGGTAAGCGGGGCGGTCTCAATGGGTCAGTGCAACACTTGCTTGCAGTCTATCTGCCGGAGTTTGAAATCCCAAAGTTTTTCTTGGACGCTGATTTAAGCGCAGCGCCACCTCGTCGAGTTCTTCTTGAGAATACGCTGACAAGTCTGTTCGTTTGGGGAAGTACTGACGCAACAGGCCGTTTGTGTTTTCGTTCGAGCCGCGCTGCCAGGGGCTCTGCGGATCGCAGAAGTAGACTTTCACTTCCGTGTCCATCGTGAAGCTTTTGTGCTGGGCCATTTCCAGCCCGCGATCCCAGGTCAACGAGCGCCGCAAAGATGCGGGCAGCTTGCCAACGTGTTGGCTCAGCGCAGCGACCACCGTAGCCGTATCTTTGCTGGAAACTTTGACCAGCATGACAAAACGCGAATGTCGTTCCACCAGAGTTGCGATATGACTGTTCTTGGTCCCGCCAATGAGGTCACCCTCCCAATGCCCGGGGATGGCGCGATCTTCGATCTCTGCGGGTCTTTCTCGAATGGAAATGGCATCGACGATCTGACCCTTGTGGTGTCCGCTATCCCGAGCGTGCCGCGAGCGGCGAATTCGCCGCTTGAAGCGAAGATGCTGAATCAGCTCTTTCTTCAGCACTCCGCGTGCTTGAATGAACAGGCTGCGATAAATTGTTTCGTGGGACACGCGCATGCTCTCATCGTCAGGATACTCGGTCTTCAGCCATCCGGAAATCTGTTCCGGCGACCAGTCCAGGATGAGTTTACCCGCAACGATCTCTTGCAGCTTCACGTGCAGGGCAAGAAGGCACCGCTTGGGCCGCAAGGCCGACTCCCAGGCTTGCTGATCGGCGTCACTGGCTCGATACAGAGGTCGCCCGCCATGGCGGGCGACCTCTCGGCTGACCGTCGACACCGCCCGCTGCAATCCTTTGGCAATCTCACGAATCGATGAACCGCAGGCAATTCCTCGTGAAATATTTTCCCGCTCCGCCAGCGTGAGCGTGAGCGGCGAGCGCCGCCGCACTGCTGGCGCAATCCCGCCATGCTGCGCCAACATAAATTGAATCGACACATGATCCTTGCCGAAGACTCGCCCAATCTCATGCAACGACTGTCCCGCCTTCCAGCGACTCCACATCTCATTCCGCTGGTGCTCAGACAGCTTGAACCGCCTCCTAAATGTCATAAACACCACCTTATAGAAAAAGATTTATATCAGATGGTGTTGCATTGACCGGTTGAGCCGGCAGGACTTATCAAGACTTGGCAGCTAAATTTTCATGTCGGTGCAATCAAAGAACAAAACGGGTGGAACCGGGCGCAATCGCACCGCCTCGGGCAAGAAGATTGACAATTCTAGCTGCCGTTCCGCTGATTTCCCATCTGCAAGAGGGGGCGATGATTGTCTTGTCGTCCCAAGAACATTCGCCGCCTTCATACCTTAGAGTGCAGCCCGAAAATTTGTAGCCAAGAAACCGTTTATCATCCATTTCGACGGCAACGTTGGTGAATACCTCGTTCTTTATGGTGGGGATGAGCATTGAACCTCCCAGAGCACGAATGATAAGTTACGAAGTTGGAGATTAGCCAGCAGCGTGCGCAAAAAGCCAGTTTCCGAGCCGATCACAGCAGAACGGGAAGGAGCCTCTGCTGAATATCGTTGCGATACAAGATCTCGACCTGGCAATCACACCATCAACGACATCGAGTATTAGCATCCCTTTGTCGGGTTCCAGTGTCACATTGCGATGGCCGGGGCCCTAAGCCCCTTTGGGCTTCGGTTGAGTGAAAAAAGATGCGCAGAAGCCATCGCCACAACTCGAAACTGATCCGTATCGGAGGGCCCACACATGTGTGATGCAAGTCACTGCGCCGTCCTGCGACTGAGGATCAGCATGACGTACGTAGTCGATACACACCGACCCAGGGAAATCTTGCTTTGACAGGAGAAGATCATGAACACCTTTCACAAACTCTGCGTCCCCGGGCTCCTAGCAGTGGTTGCGGTCTGTTCCGCTGCACAAGAAACGAAAACACAACTCAAGCGCGAAGCGGCTCCAGTCACGTCGGCGGCTTCTGGCAGTGAAATGTACGTGAGCTACTGTGCCTCATGCCACGGAAAGAATGCCATGGGGAATGGCCCTGCGGCTGCCGCGCTAAAATCAGCTCCACCGGACTTGACCACTCTCGCCAAACGGAACGGCGGAAAATATCCCGCGCTCAGGGTGAGGAGTATCCTTCTAGGCAAGGAAAATCTCGTGCCCCACGGCGACCAAGAAATGCCTGTGTGGGGCCCCGTTTTCCGGACTATCAGCGCGGGACATGAAGAAATCGTAGACTTGCGAATCGATAATCTGAATCGCTACCTGGAGTCGCTCCAGGGGAAGTAGGGATCGCTTCGCCGGGTGTCCTACCGAATCGCATGTACGTAAACGCCCAAATTGATAGGGCCTGATAAACGGGATTCTCGGAAACTGGGAATCTTGGAAAGCCAGTTTCCAAGAAGGCGAAAGTGAAGGCAGCGGATAGTAACCGACCGTACTAACTCACGCAGATTCACCAGATTTCCGGCGACCCTCGGTCACATCGACCGAGGGCGGATGTGCCACGGATCGTGCTCCTGCACGCACGACTTCCTCAGTCCTTCTGACGGTGCTATCCTTCACGGCGATGACTCGCAAAACTTTGCCTGCTGACGTGCAGGCCGAAGTCCTGGTGGAATGCAGGCGCAGATGCGCAATGTGTTTCTGTCTCGACGACGACCACGGATTGAAGCGAGGTCAACTCGCGCACATCGACAGGAATCCAGAAAACGACGCACCGGAAAATCTGGCCTTTCTTTGTGCAGCCCATCACGACGAGTACGACATCACATCTCTGCAAACGAAGGGGTACAAGGCCGACGAGTTGAGGAAGTATCAAGAAATCCTGCACGCCTACATGGAATCTTGGGCGCCTCAGCTTCACACAAAGCGATCTCGCAACACGCCGGGGAGACGTGCCGGAAGAAGAGCGGGAGTGTCGCTAGAGGTGTATGACCGTCGCATCCCGATCTATCACAAGACCATCCAGTTCGTACGCGATGTGGCGTCCGATCTCCGACCCGAGATCAAGCTGATTCTGAAGTTTTCCTCTGATACTGAGGAGGCTCTCTTCCTCTTCGACGAGAACATCGCCGAATATTTGACGGGCCTCTTCAACCGGGCGCTGCGCCTTCATACAGTTGATCTCATGCGGGCAGGGATGTGGACTGACGACCGCGACGCGGAAAAGTTTGCGGCGCTCGTGAAGGAACAAACTGATCTTGCCGTTTGGTTCACTGAGCAACACAGGGAGATTCGAACTCGTTTCGCCCCGTACCTTCGCTTGGCCTAGCCATTCCACAGGGCGTCAGCCCACCGGTCAGGGTGTAAGGTCCCGAACGACGAGTTCCATGCCTGCGACGGCGGAAAGCGCCGTCCCTCTGTCACACTTTTGAGCGAGGCGCAGAGCACGACCGGGGTGGATCAAGTTTCGGAAGTCCTTCGCGAGCCTTGCTGCCGTCGCGGTGTCCGGTTTGATGACTCCGAGCTTTTCTGCGACCTGGATGTATCCGTGCAGATCCCACTCGCGCGATTCCAGTAAACTTGGATCCAGTTTCTTGTTCATCCCGAGTTCTGCAATGGCACTCGCGATCTCTGCTGGCGTGCGTTGGTTGAGAGCCCACAGGAGCAGCGCCTCGACTGCGGAGCCCGCGAGAACTGTCGCGGCCTTCCACTCGCCATTCGCCAGTGCTCTGTTGATGCGGCCGATGTCGATTTGTAGTTCCGTTCGGAGGTCCGCTTCGGTAACGAAGGTGAGTTCAGATGTTCCTGGTGAGGGAGATTCATCTGGACACTTCGCAAGCGCCACGCGGATTTGCGTGAGTGGATTCTGAGAACGGTCGAAGGCGTACGGGAGAGGTTTGTGGCCGGCATTTAAGTTTGCTATCCAAGTTGCGAGTATATGCCTGATCCTCGCTTTGTTACGGATGAGTGATCCGTAGGCTTCCTGATCCATTGTCAAAAGTTCGTCCGGGATTTCTTCGACGAGATCAAGGGCGGCAGAGAGATTGGCGGGGTCGAGGCTGTACATCCTCGTCTCTGCACTATCTGGCGGGAAGACACTGTCGATGAACGAAACGACTTGGCTGGGGACGACTCTTGGCATGGGTTCACCTCGACGGATTGTCTTAGTTTCCTGTGATCTGGGATGTTAACAGGAACACCCTCTCTGACGTGTCGCAGATGATCTCAGGTCCTCCTCCTGCGCGCATGCGGCGGGCCGCGTCTCCCTGTTGGCGCGGCCTTGCTCGTCTGAACCGTGGACAGTGGATGGAAAGCGGCTGCGGTAACTCCTGCGGATGGAACGGCCGTTTGGCGACCGTCGGTGGCTGTCACCAATGGCCTCTCGGCTGGCTCGCACGGCGTCAGAGGCTCAAAATAACCGCATTCCACGCGGATCGGAATGTGGGTTTTTGCGCCCAAGAGGCCAAATTCCCACATTCCGATAAGCCCGTTTCTCAGGACCTGGCAGGAAACATGCAGGCAATTTGACAGGTAATTCCTAGCTCGATAGCATCGCGGGACTGTGCTCCTCCAAAATATGCGCGGCATTAAGAGTGCTTCTCTTCTGGACCAGAGCTTTCGTTTCAGCCTCACGCTCAAGGGGCTACATGCATTGCTGGAGATGATTCTCGGGATCGCAATTCTAGAGGTCAATCCCCAGGCGATGAATCGTTTTGTGATGACCCTTCTGCATCCAGAGCTTTCCGAAAATCCTGGTGATTTTGTTGCCACCCATCTGCTACGGGCTTCCCAGCAGTTTGCTGCTGACGGAAAACACTTCGCTTCCTTGTATCTTCTGTCGCACGGCCTAGTCAAAATCGTGCTTGTGGTGGCGTTGTTTAGAAACAAGCTCTGGGCGTATCCAACGATGATCGTTACGTTATCCGCTTTTGTCTTCTATCAGGGTTACCGCTTCGTTCTCACCCATTCACTTGTCATGATTTTCTTGACCCTCTTCGACATCGTTGTAATTATTCTAACTTGGCTCGAATACGGAAAACAGAGATTACTTGTCACCGGTAATCGAGCAGATTCTTGCAAGGCGAACTGCTGAGCTGAGAGACCGAGGAGGAATTGGCGGGCTCAAGTCATGCCTCGTCTCTTCGGAATGTGGCGCACGAGCCGAATTGGCCAAATTCCCACATTCCGATAATCCCGTTCTATAAAAGGGGATGTCAAGACAAATACCTCCCCCGCGACGGCAAAACACAAGGTGTTTGCCGTCCAGCCCCAGTAATGGAACGAGACGCTGTGAGTTTTCCTTTTCCGCAGATTCATCGTGCTGTCGTAACGACGCCCATCGGTTCCTGACGCAGACAAGCAGAGCGGTTGTGCAGTGCCAACCATGGTTCTATCTGAGACTTTTCGCCTATCGCTTTTTCTGGTTATCCGAGGGGGCATAGGGTTTCTCGAAAGACTCAGTGCCCGAAGCACACGCCTAACGGGATTATGGATACTCACCCTCGAACCAGAGCGTCTGGAGAACCAACCGGTCATTATCCGAGATGAATCCGGGATGGACTCTCGACAGACGCTCAAGCTGCTTGTTGCTTTAGATATTCGGCGTCGAAACGAACTCCTTTCTTCCAAACGATCAAAGTGATGGCCGCGATCTTGCGCGCCAGGGTGAGACGCGCCATCGTTGGCTTCATCCCTCGGGCTACTAAACCGGCGTGGAACTCCTGAAACGGTCCGGGAACGGCAGCGGCCCGGGTCGCGGCGCCCTTGAAGATATTTTTCAGATCGTGATTGTGGTTGGCGTTGAGCCCGCGAATGGCCAGGAATTTCTTGGAGCGTTTCAGCTGGCCCTCCACGATTCGGTATTCCCCGCTCGTGGAGGTTTTCAATGCCAAACCACAGTAGGCCCACAGTTGCCGCTTGGTGCGAAAACGATGCGGCGTCTGCATCAGAGCAATCAACAAAACGGCCCGAATCGGTCCAATCGAAGGAATCTGGCGCAGCAATTTCATCGCGCTGTGTTTCCGGCCTTCGGCCAACAGATCTCGTCGTACTTGCTCGCGCAACGACCGCAATGCGTCCAACTGCTGGTAGTAGATCTCCGCACGGCGACGCACGCCGGCTTCGGTGATCTTGGCGAGCCATTCCGAGCGATAACGTGGTGCGTACACGCGCTGTCCCGCGCAGGGAATCGCCCAACTCCTATAAAGGGCTTTTAAGCGGTTCATCACCCGTGTGGTATCGCGCGTCAATGCCAGGTAGCTGCGGGCCACTTCCTTGAGCGCGCGGATTCCTGTTTCGCCGTGATAGACCGGGTTGAGCTTGTTCAGGTACAACAGGTCGGCCAGCTTCCGAGCATCGATGCGGTCGCTCTTGTTCCCGGCTTTGATCAGTGCGTTCTTGCGCGGATCACACACCAACACTTGTGCCACATGCGGCTTCAGGAGATCGTGCAACCACGCCGCGCAGGTTCCTTCTTCCAAGGTCACGTGCAAACTGCCGCGCAGGCCATGAATAAACTGGAGAATCGTTTCGGCTTTTGTTTCCAGGATCGCTTCCATCACCAGCTTGCCGGCAGAATCCAGAACCGCCACCGAGATCGTTGCTTGATGAACATCCAGCCCAATATACTTGGCGTCATTCATGAGGGTGCTCCTTCCTGTAGGCGTTGATGCGAGAGATCAAAACCTACTTCAAAGGGGCGCCCTTTTATAATGCGTTTCACAGGACTTGGCCCGCGTGCTGCGCATGTGCGACACTCGACCAATGCAGGACCTACCCCGTTCGCGTGGCTGGATCGTCCTCGGATTCACAGCCGTCTATGCCGTAGCAGGCTACTTTGTGCTTCGATACGTTTTCCACTTTTCTCTTTGGTGGCTGTTGTCATTTTTTCCGCTCGTAGTCAAGGGTGCGTGGATGGCTTGGCGTCCGGCGTCAATGTTACGTTCATCGAAGAAGGTTGAGGAGGCGATGAACGTAAGTTCCAACTTTCCCAGAAATTTCTTTCCCTGACACTTCCACTCAGTCGATCGAAGCCCAGAATGGCCACATTCCGGTTTCTTGGGACTAAGGTTGGCTTAGCTGGTTGGAAATCTCGTGTCACCCCAGGTTTCGAGATTTGCCTGCCGACAGATAACTAGCCTTCATCACTCTTGCTCCAGCGAAATTGTCTGTAACTTTTGACAGTTGGAGAATGCACCCCTCTCGTGACAACTTCATCAGACTCGCGAAGTTTTGAGAGAATCAGAAACGTGTGCCTGGGACAGTTCCGCGAACCCTCGATGCTGGCTCGCCGTTGACTTATGGGAGTAGTTCCCACCGCTATGGCGCGGCCTCAAGCGAAAGGCCGGGCCATCCGTCCTCAGTGTGCGAAAGGAGATGATCATTATGCGAAATTTCAAACAATGGGTGCCTTGGGTTCTCCTGTTTGTACTTGCTATATCCGTCTCACTCACCCTCGGACAAACGGCTCGTAGCCAACAGCCCGCTTCTCGTCCTGCGGGACGATACATTATTTATTATCACCCAACAAATTTTAACCAAGCATTGCTACTCGACACCAGTACTGGCTCTGTTTGGGAACTCGCAAGTGACAGTTATAAGTCGAGAGGGTCGGATTCACAGATAACAGAAATACGGTTCCGCACCTTTCAGCGGCTTGGAGTCGAAGGAATCTACCAGAGTGCCCTTGACAAGGTTCAAGAAATGGAGAAGCAAGAAGAGTTGGCGCGTCACCAAAAGCCTGCCGAGCCAGTGGAGGAAAACCCATTGCCCCCCCCCGAGACACCCAAGTGAACAGTAATTTCGAACAGGAACAATTGTCAGCGCCCCGCGTGGTTCGGCACACTCGCGACCACCTCTTATTGGAATGTGGAATTTTCTGAATTCCCCATTACCGAGAATCCCGCTTACCGGAATGTGGCTCTGGCATCAGGTCTCCGCACAACCTGTTGCTTTTGACAGTTTGCGAAACACAAGGCTTCTTGCTCGAATCTACGGAATCTCGACCGCTGTGACATGAGAGCGGTCCGAAAGGAATGATAATGAGGCGTAGGATGAAGATTCTTGTATGGCTGTGTCTCCTACTGGCGCCTGGCAGCATTCACGCACAGTTCGAACCTGGAAACGACGACCCGAGTTACGCCTCGAATGTTGGTCTGACCGCAACTTTGCCTCTACACCCCACCTCACAGTACGTGAGCTCAGGACTGGGGACCGATATTGGCGCTGGCTACAACTTCGACCGGCGCAATGCGCTTATCGGCGAGTTCATGTGGAACTGGCTTTATTCGACCGGTGCGTCTCTCCAGCCCCTTCGAGTCGCCGCACAATCTCCTAATCTTAGTGGGAGTGGAAATCTTTACGCTCTGACGGCAAACTACAAATTCGAGCGACGAGGCAGAGTACTTGGAGCCTATCTGATCGGGGGTGGTGGATGGTATTACCGCACTGCAGTTCTTACACATCCGATCCCGGCAGGTACCACCATCACCTGCGAACCGGCCTGGAATTGGTGGGGATACGAGTGTTCATCCGGGACGGTGACCACGAACCGAACGATCCAGCACTCCAGTTCGAGCGCTCTTGGCGCGAATGCAGGCATTGGCTTCACAATCCGTGTCGGTGAAGCTCCATATAGGTTCTACGTAGAGTCGCGCTATCACTATGCGCCAACTAAAAATATCAGCACGCAGCTGCTCGCGTTCACGTTCGGATTTCGGTACTGACTGCGCGCAATCCAGAGCCAGCGATGAAGTTTCGGAACGACCTTCTGCATCGCAACTCGCGTAGGTCCTGGTAAGTCCGGTGGTCTCAATGGGTCAGTGCAACACTTGCTTGCAGTCTATCTGCCGGAGTCTGAAATCCCAAAGTTTTTCTTGGGCGCTGATTTAATCGCAGTGCCACCTCGTCGAGCTCCGCTTGAGAATACCCTGACAAGTCTGTTCTTTTAGGAAAGTACTGACGCAACAGGCCATTTGTATTTTCGTTCGAGCCGCGCTGCCAAGGGCTCTGCGGGTCACAGAAGTAGACTTTCACTTCCGTGTCCACCGTGAAGCTTTTGTGCTGGGCCATCTCTAGCCCGCGATCCCAGGTCAACGAGCGCCGCAGCGATGCGGGCAGTTTGCGAACGTGCTGACTCAGGGCGGCGACCACGGTAGCTGTATCTTTGCTGGAAACTTTGACCAGCATGGTAAATCGCGAATGACGTTCCACCAGCGTTGCAATGTGACTGTTCTTGGTGCCGCCGATGAGATCGCCTTCCCAATGGCCGGGGATGGCGCGGTCCTCGATCTCTGCGGGTCTTTCCCGGATGGAAATGGCGTCGACGATTTGACCACTGCGGTGTCCACTGTCGCGCGCGTGCCGCGAGCGGCGTATACGCCGCTGGGATCGAAGATGCTGAATCAGCTCCTTTTTCAGCACTCCGCGCACTTGAATGAACAGGCTGCGATAAATCGTCTCGTGCGACACGCGCATCCTCTCGTCCTCGGGATACTGGATCTTCAGCCATCCGGAAATCTGCTCCGGCGACCAGTCCAGGATCAGTTTACCCGCAACGATCTCCTGCAGCTTCCCGTGAATGGCCAGAAGGCACACTTTGGGCCGCAAGGCCGACTGCCAGGCTTTCTGATCAGCCTCACTGGCTCGATACAGAGGTCGCCCGCCATGGCGGGCGACCTCTCGGCTCACCGTCGAAACGGCCCGCTGCAACCCTTTGGCTATCTTACGAATCGAGGAGCCGCAAGCGATCCCTCGAGAAATGTTTTCCCGCTCCGCCAGCGTGAGCGCTAGCGACGAGCGCCGACGCACTGCCGGAGCAATCCCGCCATGCTGCGCCAACATAAATTGAATGGATACATGGTCCTTGCCGAAGGCTCGCCCAATCTCGTGCAACGACTGTCCTGCCTTCCAACGACTCCACATCTCAGTCCTCTGCATCTCCGAAAGCCTCACTCGTCTCCGTTGCGTCATAAACACCACCTTTTAGAGAAAAGATTTATAGCAGATGGTGTTGCATCGACCGGTTGAGCCGGCACCTCTTATCGGAATGTGGCAGGAATCATTTTTTCCTAACAATTCGATTGCAGCTGACCCGAATCTAATCCAGCGTGGACTCGCTTAATCGAATTGCGAATCTTGTTTGCATTGAGGGAGCAAATGAAAAATGCTGTGGGGAATTTAGATTTGATTTGTGCAAATCTAATTCGAATTGCACTTTTGAGGGAACTGGAAACGCAAAAACAGCAGGATTTGTATGTGCTTGATTCTGTGGTAGTTAAAAAACTCGCCAAAGCCCTAGCGCGAGGATGATTTTCTTTCCTATCTCATCGATCGTGATATTTGAGAGCGGAAAAAAGGTCCTATTTACGCATTTGCGGAAAAACACGCATACGATCCACAATTATTGGTTACATGGCTCGCGGAGGAAGGCCGCCGGGGCGGTGCAAAAGGCAGCGGAGGGGTTTCGCACCCTGGCTAAGTTTTCCCCTGCAGGTACTCCTTCCAGGCTCTTACCGACTCGAATGCGCTTGCCGGTATTTCCCCGTAGCCAGTTCCCGCAACCGATCCAGTAGTGCAATCCGGGCCTCGCGGCAGCGGCTTCCACCTTCCAGCAAATACGCCCAATAGGCTCCTACTAACCTGTCATTCAGCTCCCATGCGACCTTATTGGCTTTCGCGTCCGGATTGATCTCCCCTTGTTCTTGCGCCTCCTGAACAGTTTTTCTTAACGTGTTGAACCACTCTCGCGCTACACGAGTGATCGCTTCGGCGATGGGTCCGGGCCGGTCCACATATTCAAAAAAGGCGCCGGTAAAGAAATAGGCCCCTGTAAAAACGCGCCGTTCGATATGTTGCAGCCACAAATCGCACAAGTTCCACAGCCGCTCGACGCCTCCTCGGCTGGCCTGTGCTGGCCGTAAGACCGCATCGGCAAAAACTTCCCTGGCCATTTCAAGGGTCGCCAGCTCCAGGGCCCGTTTGGAATGGAAGTGGGCGAACAAGCCACTCTTGCTCATTCGGAGTTCTTCGGCCAAGCGCCCGATCGTCAATGCGGCCAGCCCTTCACGGGCAGCAATTTTCAGCGCTCGCGCCAAGATCGCCTGGCGGGTCTGCTCGCCTTGCGAGCGGGGGCCGCCCGCATGGCCTTCCTTGTCGCGTCGCGGGTTACCTAAGATCATCGGTCCAGTCATAATAGCACGAACGTTCGTTTTTATCTCTCTTCCTTCATTTCTGCACCAGTACACACGCCGCAGAAGCCTGGATCACCAACCGTTTCTGCAAGGTGCGTATCAGATACCACAAGCCCGGCCGCCGCAGGCGTGAGCCGATTGCTCTGACCGAACGGCGGGTAGAGATTGGCGAAGCTTGACCGGTAGTATATAGTATGCTATATAGTGATGAGTGGGGGTATTGAAATGAGACCACCAAAAACTCATAAGCCTGCGGCCGTCGCCCTGCTGCAGTTGGGTCCGGAAGTTCATGCGGCTCTGGAATCAGCGGCGCGACGCAGCGGTCACAGCAAGAGCGAGTTCGTCCGACTTGCAGTTCAAGGGGCGATTCAGGCCCAGGAGGGGTACTGGGAGCGCCTTTTGATGCAGGTCTTTTGCTCTGTCCCCGAACTGGTAGAGGCAGCCGCAGACGCGGGACTACTCACGAAGGAAGAGGCGAAGAATATTATTCGGCCCCATGGACAACGCACGATCGCGGTTGTACCGAGAACTGGACCGAATCGACGGACTCCCCTCGATTCATTGGGTCCCTGTCAAAGGCGCGCCGGTGCGCTCGTATGAGGAAGTCATGCGCACTCGTGCGAGCCGCGACGAACTCGTTCGCCCCGAAATTGCGCCGTTGGAGCACCTAGAGAATAGATTCATCGAACTGGCCGCGCAACGACTGCCAAAGAGAAAAAAAGACGAAGGCGGATCGACAAGAACTGCAGCGGTCGGGGAGTGAGCCACTTGTGCGGGCTGAGCGGCCCAATAAATACTCGCCATTGGTCTGAGGCGAATCCGAAGGAAATCCGATGAATCACAAAACACCATTGGCGACCCGATCCGCAGACGTTGCCGCCTGCCAACGAATATCCTATGACAGTCCGAGAGGCGGCTAAATTTCTTGGTGTGAGTCCGCAGACCGTGTATCTTTGGGTTGAGCGAAAGCAGATTCCCCATCTCCGCGTGATGGGTCGAAATATCCGATTCTTGAAGTCGGATTTGGACTCGTTCCGCGCATCCTTCAGACAGGAGATGGAGAATGCCTAGATCACGAGTGCACGATGGTGTTGTCTTTCGGAGGAAGGAAAGCCGGGTCTGGTGGATTCGTTATCGAGACCGGAACGGCATTCGTCGAAGAGAGTCAACACTCACAGAAGACTGGAATGAAGCTCAGAAGAGACTCAGAGACAGGCTTCAAGCCAGAGACAACAACGTACTTGATGTCGTAAGGAAAGGGGAATCCTTGAGTTTTGGACAATGGGCTGACTTCTTCTTGGAAACCTATTCGAAGCCGCCCATGCGAGCCGAGAGGACTCACGAGATAAATCTACGCGCCTTGAAGCACCTCAAGGGTGCTTTCGGAAACAGCAGTTTAGTTGACCTCACTGCCGACCACGTAGAAATCTACCTCCGAGATCGTCTCCGCCAGCGAGTCCGAATCAAATCTTCCCTTGGAATCCGAGAGAAAGGAGTTCTGCAACCTGCTACGGTACACCAGGAGTTCCGCGTCCTCAGGCGCGTGTTGAACGTTGCCTGAGGAAAAAGCTGCTCCCGGCTAACCCATGTTCCGGCGTCGAATTCCCCGTTCGTGTAAAGGGTCTGTTTCGACCACACTATGTCAGTTGGTCAGAACAGAAACGAATTGAACTACACGCCCAACCACACTTGCGGAATATCGTGCGGATCATCACGGAGACGGGTCTTAGGGTCTACAAGGAACTAATGTCCATGAAGAAAGACCAACTAGACCTTCCAAACGCGGTTGTTTGGATTCCGGACTCCAAGACTCCGAACGGGATCGCTGAAGTACCACTCACGTCTCTTGCCGTCGATGCATTCAGAGAACAACTAGCAATTGCGGGAGATGGTCCGTTTCTATTCCCCAGCGATTTGAATCCGACCGGACACCAAGTAGCGCTGAGGACCGTTTGGCAAAAGACCCTCCGACGAGCAAAGATCCCTTACTTTCGGATTTACGATTTGCGATCAACGTATGCCACTCGCCTCAGTGCGGGCGGTGTGGCCGATGAGTGGGTGACACAATTGCTTCGCCAAGGGGACTCTCAGGTCTTCAAACGCTACTCGCAGATGAAATTGCAAATGAAGAGGGAAGCTCTGGAGAAAATCAACCGCCAAGCCAACGAAATGCCGTTGGATTCTGGCACAGCGATGGTTCAGTGAAATCTATTTGGCACAGTTTTGGCACAGTTGAAGCCCAAGTTGGTCCGATGGAACAACAGTTCTGTTGGGAAGTGCTTTATAATCTTTACATACTTCATGTCGGGGCGTAGCGCAGCCTGGTAGCGCGCCTGCCTTGGGCGCAGGAGGCCTCCGGTTCAAATCCGGACGCCCCGACCAAAACATCTCGCGCATTTTCTGTAGCTTATCAATAGCTCTCGTCACCCTAAACATCCCTGTGGAATTCTCCCAGACAGGAGGTCTGGATTCGCAAGTCGTTTAATTTCCATGACTTCTCTGTACGCTGAATTTGCAGATATACGGGTAGGCAGGAGTGCAGTCCTGAAATTGCTGAACGGAGGCAAGTTAAGCGACTGCCGCTTGGCCAGTATGGGGGAAATCATGGGGACCCTGTGCATTTCTCATCTCATCGATCTTCGGAAATGCAAACCAGTGATCACGCACTAGGCTCAGCCCGTGCGGCGCCGTTTCTCTCAATTGCTTTCCCAATCGTCCGAAGAAAAAAAGCCAGGTGAGATCACCCTGTCAGTCAACAGCCGAGAAACTAATTTCATCAGAACTCCCCGGAACTGGGGCTAAAGGAAGGAATTCAGCAAGTCGCAGTGAAACTTGACGAATTGCTTTCTCCTCATTTGTTAGCGTTCCATTCGCATTTTGCCGTCGTTCGCCACGATTAGAATTACGTTTTTATGGCGGCGCGGAGTGCAATAACGCGTTCGCCTTGGGCGCACCAAACTCGACTCCAACACATCCATCCGTTTCTTCTAACTATCAACGTTTACAACAAATCGGGGAATCCGCTTTTCGCTCAAAAGTATCCCGAATGGATTGAAAATGTTGGATTCTTGCACAGTTCGTGCACAGCCCGGGGAATCTATTTGTCGGCCTAAGTATGGCAAACACGCGCAAAAGAACCCGTGCGATGAACCCTATGAACTGCCCAGAAAAACCGGGCTGGGCTGTGTCGCCAACTATCCGGGGGCTTCCGGAAAAGTTTTCCAACAGTTGGACTTAAGGTGAATGTACCGCTGGCTCGATCAGCGTGGCCGCTGTGCCTCAATGATGAAGAAGATATTGCATCATCACGCGGTGCTCGCCCACAATTATTGGTGATCGGATGCCGAACACGTTCAAGCGCGGTGACCATGTTGAGTGGAACTCTGAAGCAGGACGGGTTCGTGGCGTGATCGTTAAGAAGGTTGTCGCAACTGTTCGTTTCAAGGGCTATTTGCACCATGCTTCGAAGGAAGAGCCTCAGTACATCATCAAGAGCGATAAAACCGATCACATTGCAATTCACAAGGCAAAAGCGCTGAAGCACGTTAAGGCTCTAGCTCGCCGTTCCACTCGTCCGAATTAATCATCGGATGAGTGCGATCGGAATTTCAATATGTTTTGTTGAGCGTGGCTTACAGATTCTCTTTCCTGAAATCCCACCCTCAGTTGTACCGAATCTTCGGTTCCTTATATGTTGAAGCCGCTTTCGAATCAGATTGAGAGCCCGCCGCAGCAGCCACAGCGGGGGGGGTAAGTAATGCGGTTACCACTGACACGTGCGAAAGAAGTGAGCAAATGAACCCGGGAGCGTTTTCCGTTAATAATATCCACTACTTGAATACGGCGAATGACTAGCGCATCTGCAATGAGCGAACGGTGACACCGCCACGGCACCGCTTCCGCGCACATCAAAGCACTCTCTTTCTGCTTCGCTAACTTAATCAGCCGTTGTAATCCCGCCTCGAAGTCCGATGTTTGCATATAGTCGGCAAACCCCCGAAACGACGCATTGCGCCAGCCCATGTTGATTGAATTGCGCCGTGAGTGGCGCAGGCCGCCGAGCTTACGCAAATGTACATAGCCGATCCTCGCCGACCGCAGCTTCGCAGACAATGTCTCCCGGTTGAACTGCGGGTTGTGTCGTGAACGGGGAATGCTACGCACGTCTACGACGCGCTTGATGCCGTGCGCACGCAGCAGTTCAAGAAAGACATTCCACGTGCGGGTAGAGTGCCCAATCGTGAAAACGATGTGCATCTTTGACCTATACTTAGCTTTTCGGACCTGCCTCCATCCAAGCGATGGTCAGCAGGAACGCGCTGTCCTCCAGCGCGTCCACGTCATGCGGAAATGCACGCTCCAACGCCAGCGCAGCTTTAGCGGCGTTTGCGCAAAGTGCGTCCTTTGGGGCCTCCGCCGAGATCTGGGACTTCTTCGCCGAGGGCGGTGGCCAAATCAATTTGGTGGTCCTGTTCCTGCATAAGAATCTGCCGAATCTGTTCCGCCATTGCATATTCTCCGAGCGCTTCACATTGCGGTATGCGATCGCGGTAGTTTCGGATGGTTTCGTTTTCGTTATCGAGATCGTACCGGAGCATATCTTTTGGATTCTTTGAGGTGCGCACCGGCTTGGGAGTGACCGAGGGCATTTTGCCAAGATAATCGATCTGTCGCGAGAGGATCAGAGCATGATCGAGCTCCTGCTTGGCGTGGATTTCAAGCTGTGCGGCGATGTCCATATATTGGGCGCCGCTCAGCACCTGGGAATAGACAACGTAAGCGATGATGGCTTGATATTCGCGGGAAAGATCTTCGTTCAACAGCTCCGCGAGACGATCACGGGAGATTTCGTTTTCATTTGGTGTCGATTTGAGCTCAGCCATTTGATTCCTCCTTGAGATTTAAGTTCAAACTGTTTTGCTGACCTTCGCCTGCGCATTGTTCCTAAACCAGATACTTGATCGGCGGCCCGGAAACTTCTCGAGTAACTGCCGTATTGTCCGTCATCCACACAGCATGTTTAATTGTCGGCGCACTTTCGATTCTGGAGGTCATAGTAGCGTTATGGTCGAACTCATCGATCCTTTGCTCTTGCCGCACCGGCTTTGCGCAGCAACACGTGGCGGCCGTTCATCAAGTACTGGGAGTCCGTCCTCAACACCACGAGTTGGCCGGCGGTATCGCCAGTGGCGCCATTAAGCGTGACCTCGATCCAACAATCGATATATTCTTCGATCTCTGGACCCATACCCTGCTCTTTGTCGCTCAGGAAGCGAGTCACGGTCGCGCAGCGTACGTCTTCCGCAACGTCCGCATCCACAATTTCGATTTCGTCTCCTATCCGGAATTGGGTCTTCGGGCCACGCTTATTCCACCCATGGAAGCGAGACAAGTCACCCGCGTTCCATGCCTCGTGGAGTCCGGGCGTGCTCAGGTCCCAGTCGGGACGGATTTCACTCGTCACCGCGCGCAGATCATGCCAGAGGTCTGCGATCGACGGTCGCCCCCAAAACCAGTAGCCGTTGTAGGTGCTGTGGATCACCAAGCCTGGCTTGAGCACGAGCGTATGTGGAATCATTGGATTGTGCTCGGGATCGGTATACTCCTGGATGTCGAGGTCCTTCTGAACTTTTCGCTCAGGGTCGGAGAGGAAGGGCCACTGGGCGCCGACCGACGCACGAAACTCCTGAATCGTGTGATGATCGTCGGTGGCGATTGTGGCGATCTGAGTGTACGCCACCGCGATCTTCGGGTAGAACGCGGCGAGTTCCAGGTGCTGCTGGTGCTCCTTTGGGCAGTAGTGGCCGCGTGCAAGCGTGAGGATCAACGGGTCGTCGCCCTGGATTTCGCGGAGTTTGCGGAGCGTGCCCGTATGATCGGGCAACTCGTAGTCGGGGAAAATTCCTCCGGGTACCATATCAGAACGCATGATTTGACTCCTCCCGTTTCTCTCAAAGATCCAGGGTGACACCCGCGTTTGGCTGGGAACAACACACGAGCACGTTTCCCGGAGCGGGCCTCTCCAGCGGCTCTGGGCTATAAATAATCGACCCGTCAATCAGTCCTGTTATGCAGGTATGACAGACTCCGGCACGGCATGACCATCTGACCGGAACGTCGCACGCTTCCGCCAGCTCAAGCAAACTTCCGAATTTCGGATCCCAAGCGACGGCAATCCCGCTACGCGCGAATGAGACTGAGGGGCCAGATCCGGATGGCCCTTGCGGCAGGTGAGGAGTGTGAACAACCTGCGCCATACCAGGGGTAATAGCCTCGAGAGAACCGAAGATTTCCGTGTGCACATTCCCGGCGAGCACACCCCAGCTTCGCAGCCCATCGAGCATGTCCTGCAAGAATGAAGATGGGCCGCACAGATAGAAGTCACTATCTCGTGAAACTCCGATTCTCTCCAGCAAAGCGGTGTCAATGTGCCCGGGGGCATCGAAGTCCGCCCCGAGTTGGTCGGCGGCAGCGGGCCTGCTGTACACGATGCATGCTCGTCCGCGAGAGAGCTGTTTCAGCATCGAACGCGATTCTTGTGCAAACGGATGCTCGGCGCGATCGCGCGCTCCGTAGACCCACCAGATCTCTCGTTGCGATCTTTCAGCGGCGAGAGAGTGCAGCATCGACATCACGGGCGTAGCGCCCACGCCAGCGCTGAGGAGAACCACGGGACTCTCGCTGGGACGCAGCGCAAAGCTTCCGCGCGGTGCACTGACATCGAATAGATCACCTTCTTGGGTACGGTTGCACAGAAATGAACTTCCAATCCCATTTAATTCGCTTTTGACGCTGATGCGGAAATGATCGGCTGCAGGCAGATCAGACAATGAATAGCTGCGAAGAACGGGCGATTTGCCCGGATCGACGAGCAGCCGCAAAACAACAAATTGACCCGCCTGGAAGACGGGAAGAGGCTGCGCATCGAATGGCTCCAGAATGAAGGAAGTCACGCTATCGCTTTCCTTACGAATATTCGCGACACGCATCTGTCGAAATCCGGGCCATGCTGGTGCTTGTTCCTCATTCGCGAGTCCTGGATTTCCCCCGACGGGTTTCGGGCTCGACTCTCGCGCCAGCATCGGTTGAAAAGAACTCTGCCAACCCTTGCTAAGAGCAGGAATCCGTAGCACTCGTTCCAACTGTTCGCGAGAATGCCCTGGCAAATACAAGAGGGCGTCAACATCGGCCACGCTGATTCGCTCTGGACCCTCAGAAATGTTTACAATTTCGTCGCCCGCGCCAACTACTCCTTCCTGCAACACGCGAAAGTAGAATCCTGGTCTGTGATGGGCTACGAGCAGGGCTGGCATGCGAGGCTCATTCATGCGAATGCCAACGCGGTAGCACGTTACGCGTGGCTGTGTCACTTCAAATATCGCATCACCAATGCGGTAGCGATCGCCAATACAGACCTCGTTATCGAGAAGTCCCTCAATGGTGAAGTTTTCTCCGAACTGGCCGCAGATGAAATCTTTACGTTCGAGAAAGTTTTCCCAGTAGCGATAGGAATCCATCTGATAAACAAAAACAGCCCGCTGTTCTCCGCCATGACCGGAGAGATCGCCCTGGCCGTCACCAACAATATTCAGCTTCCGCACCATTTGCCGTCCCTCAACTGGACTTTTCCAAATCGCAGTATGGACAGTCTTACCGTTCCATGTCACGTCGCGTGGAAGACCGACATTTACTGAAAGCAATTTGGGCATTCATTCCTCGTCAAAGTCCAGCGTCTGGCTAAAACCGTTTTTTCGTGCATCGCGCCAGCTTCCCTCTTCCAGAAAGCCTTCGACTAAACCCGCGCCAATACCCCCGCTGTCCCGGTTAGGATTATTGTTTGCTTGCCCGACAAACGTAGCCTTTCGTTTAAAGGTGCGAACCCAATAGACAGTTGGGTCATCGGCCCTCACAATGCGGCTTCATTCCGCGCGATGCGACGCGGCTGCTTGGCGAGAAGGCCTGACGAAGTTTTGGACCAGTGCGGCAATTTCATCGGCAGCGGTGTCTAGCGCGAAATGCCCTCCATCAACGATATGCACTTCAGCCTTCGGCACATCGCGGCGATACGCCTCCGGCTCCGAGGGGTCAAATGAGAGCTCATACTTGCCCCACAGAACGAGCAGGCGCGGTTGTTTCTCGCGCATCCACGCTTGCCATTTAGGATAAGCGTCGACGTTCATTCGATAATCGTAGAAGAAATCGCTCTGAATGTCGGCTTGGCCTGGCTTACTGAGAAATGCGAATTCGTCAGCCCATAGATCGGGATCGTAGCGCTCCACGTTTGGATCATTTCCGACATGCCGTGTCCGCGTTGCTTCCAGCGAAAGGAGGTTTGCTCGAAGCATGTTCTCGTTTGCGGCGCGATCGGCCCAGAAGATGCGACGCGGATTCCAATTCGTTCCCAATCCCTCGTTGTGGGCCACCACGTCCTGAACGATCAGCGCCTCGATGCGCGCCGGATGTTTGAGGGCCATGCGGAACCCGACCGGACCGCCGTAATCCTGCATGTACAACGTGTAGCCCATGAGGCCGAGCACTTCTGTAAAGCGATTCATGATTTCTGCAACGTGATCAAACGTGTAAGCGAATTGTTTTGGGTCGGGCCAGTCACTGTGGCCAAACCCGGGATAATCCGGCGCAACGAGGTGGAAGCGATCGGACAGACGTGTGAAAAGTGGCTCGAACATCCGAGACGACGATGGGAGCCCGTGCAGCAGAAGAATCGTGGGCGCATCTTTCGGACCCGCTTCTCTGTAGAAGATGGAAACGCCGTCGATTTTTACCGTTCGATAAAAAGTTGGGTGGTTCATGAGATGTTCCTTCCCTTGTGTCCATGGCTGCACTGGGAGACCGACAGGCACGTCTTTCAGCGGCGCGAAGTTCGCGTGCGCTTGCGATTGTCCGTGCTTACGCTACCCTTAGCAGAATTTTGCCTTTGGCCCGGCCTCGCTGACTGGCATCCTGCGCCTCACGCGCTTGCTCCAGCCGAAACACTTCGCCCATCCGTGGCTTCACGTCGCCGCGCTCCACGAGGGCCGCTATCTCCGATAGGTCCGCCGCGTTTCCCTTTGACACCAGGTTCACGCCGCGAACCCCCGCCCGCGCCGCCAGATCCGCGTTTGCCGCCCCCACCGTCGAAACGATCACGCCGCCCTTCTTCACGATCGCGAAGGAGCGCGTCGCCGTCTCGCCGCCGATCAGGTCCAGCACTGCATCCACTTGCCCCACGGTTTCAAAGCGCTCCTGCTTGAAGTCCACTACCTGCACGTGACCCAGCGAGCGCAGGTACACGAGGTCCTCGCCCGTAGCCGTTCCGATCACCTGCGCGCCCCAGCGTTTGGCGATCTGGGTCGCGAACGAACCTACGCCGCCTGCCGCGCCGTGGATCAGAATCCGGGTTCCCGGCTTCGGCTGCACATAGTCGCGAATTGCCTGTAGGGCCGTGAGCCCAGACGTCGGCAGCGCCGCGGCCACCGGGAAATCCATTTTCTCGGGAATCGCGGCGATGTACGTAATCGCGACCGCTGTGAACTCCGCATACGTCCCTTCGCCGAACCCGAGCACTCGCTCGCCTGTCCGGAAACGGCCCGAGTCTCCGTCACCGATCACGATCTCTCCCGCGAAATCCTGCCCGAGCGTCAGGGGAAAGCTCGCCGGGCGGGTTTCCTTCAAGGACCCTTCGCGGATTTTCCAATCGATGGGGTTCAGGCTCGCGTAGCGCACTTTCGCGAGCACCTGGCCCGGGCCGATCTGCGGCATCGGTGCATCCTCGTATTTCAGTTGTTCAGAGCCGCCGTACATCGCAATCCGAACCGCTTTCATCAGGCTCGGCACCGCCGAGTGTTTTGTCGTCGCCATTTTCGCTTCTCCTTTCGCTGCGTATAGCACTGCAAACTCAAGATTAGAATTTCCTTTGGGCCTGCTGAAATCTGTCCAGATTTCAACTACGACTTGCTGTATCGCGGATCGTCTTTCGCGCTGAGGTATTCCAGTCGCAAGCGGCCCGATCGCGGTTACTTGCGTGATGTACTCGCTGGATTTCGCCCAGTGGAAATGGGGAGTGTTTCCAGGGAGAATGATCACGGCGCCGGGCGGATAAGCCTGCAATTTACTGGCGTCGAATTCATCACCCAATCCGATATGAAAGACGCCGGAAATTACGGTATAAACTCGATCCTCTGGATGCCTGTGAGGCATCAACTTCTCGCCGTGGGGCACCTTGACTCTGATTGTGTAAGGGCCCGGCTCCGAGGGCTTACCCACGACAACAGCCAGCCGGATGGATGGTGGGAATGCCGGGAACGGTTTCCAATCGATATCTTCGGACAAGATGGCTTTGAAAACGTCCTGCCCGAATTGGTGAGGCCGGACTTCGCTTTGTTGGGCGGGCTGTGCAGCGCTGGCTTTTTGAGACATACAAACCCCCTTCGTTCGGAACTGTATAACTTCACCACGGACTTTCGAAACAAGTCCGCCAGGATTGCCTTCGAACGCCTCCCGTCCTCAACGTCCCGGAGTCGAGAACCGCGCCGGGCGCCTGCCAATTCAGGGCTTTGTGCGGCCCGGCGTCAGCCTTACGTGAGGTCCGTGCTCTGTCCCACGTCATGCGCGAGGAATCATTCGCATCAGCGGTTGACGTAGGTTATGGCTGCGTTAGTAGCGAAGACTCGATCAATCGGAGGATGCGCCAGCCCCCTTACTTCTTCTCCCGTTGAGTGCCGGTAGAAGAAGTTTCAGAAGCGCTTCGTCCGAGAACGGGTTCTGACCTGAGATCAACTCGCGATCTTGAAGGACGTAGCTCTTCCATGGAGCGACCACACTTACGTCACCGCCCGCCGTACGCAAGGCGAAGTCCGGGTAGAAGAGAACCTTACCACCAATCTCAAGCGGCTCCCGCTGCTGCTCTTCCGCCGTCGAAAAGATGGTCATCTTATATCCAGAATAAATCCATCCTTGAGCCTTTGCCCGCGCTCCAGCGGCATCGCCCGCTGCCAGCGCTCCGACCACCTCCGTCGAATTCGGAAGAGCTGAGAGAAGTGAAATCGGGCCATGGCAGAGCACCGCCGTAGGCTTGGATGTTTCATGAAAGTGTCTCATCACCGTGCCAGCGTCGGGATCATCGAGAAGATCGATCATCGGGCCATGGCCGCCGGGGACGAAAACAGCGTCATATTGATCCAGGCCCGATGCGATGACATCCGAGATGCGAGTTGGATTTTTGAGCCCAGTCAGGCTGTCGCGGAATTTTAGATAGTCCTGAAGCCTGGCCTCGTCCCCGCCGAAGAAATCGGCGACAGCTGAATTGACATCCAATTGCGGCGTGTTGCCTTTGGGGTTGGCGAAAGTGATTTCGTAGCCTTCCTTCATCAGGGCGCGAACCGGAACCGTCAGTTCGTTGAGATAGTAGCCAGCGCCGGCATAAACCTTGCCATCTTTCAATGGCAAGCCGTGACCGCTCGAGACTAGCACCAAGACTTTTCCTTTTGTTGTCATTTTGTTCTCCTCTCTGAAATCGAATCTGTTTCCCGAGATCTTAGCTTGTGCAGAACAACCCAATTTGCGAGAGCCTCGGCCTCAGCCACCTCATCATTGCGTCTACCAGCACCGCGTCGTACTCGCCGAAGATCAAAGTCGACGTGATCGGGTCAGGGCCGAGCGCTTCGCCGAAGGGCTTTGGCCGCTCGCCGACCATTATGGCTGCGGGAATCCGAACATCAACCACGACTGATTGGCTACCCAATGCGGGTACAGCTCCGTCATCTGATCGAACAGCTCCTGGTCGGATGTCGCGGTTTTCTGCAGCCGATCGAAGTCCTGCAGGTAACGCTTGGTGTCTTGGATCGTCGAGGGAGAGTCGGGCGCGCCAGGCTTCTTGTGACCGGCGACAACAATCGCCGGGTTCAGCGCCGCTAACCGGTCTAGCGCCGCGATCCAATTCTTTCGGCTCTCGGGGGTGGTGTCGCCGACGTACATGCGGCATTGGTTGTACACGACGTCGCCAGCGACGATCAGGCCGATCGATGGAACGTGTAGAGACGTCGAATCGGGACTATCGGTGCGGCCCTGCTCGATGATGCGCAATTCGTGGCCCTCGAGAGTGAACGTGTCGTGCTCATAGGGCTCAGGTGGAACCAACTTGGTGGCCACTTGCCCAGGAAAGAGCCGGCGGGCCAACCGCTCCACTGTGGGAGTGAAAGACATCTGCATGGCGTTCACGCGTCTTGGGCGTTGCTATCGCCCGAGCGCCCGGGAAACGGTCGAGCAGAATGCTCAGACCGTAGAAGTGGTCGAAATGGGCGTGCGTTATATAGATGGTCTCCAAGTTGCGGTTGTGCAGAGCAATCCAATCCGCGAGAGCCTCGGCCTCAGCCACTGTCCCCATTGCGTCCACCAGCACCGCGTCGTACTCGCCGAAGATTAAAGTCGACGTGATCGGGTCAAAGCCGAGCGCTTCGCCGAAGGGCTTTGGCCGCTCGCCGACCATCGTCTTTCCCGGAGCCGTAAAAACGTTCACACTAAGCGTGTTCGACGCGACAGGCGCGGTCACGCGCGTGGTCTCTTTCTGTCCATTTGTGCCGCCCATCTGGTACTCCTTTCGATGTCAGAGCGAGTGACTGTTCAAAGCAATATTGGCAGAAGCGCGACGACGAATCCCTTGGACGAACGTATCGATCGAGACCAAAGCAACTGGACTCGACATTGCAGTCCGGAGGCCTCAAGAGACCATCCGCAACCGTTTAAAACAGCACCCCATCCGGGCCGAGCGCTAACCGTACTTGAGCTCGGTGCTCTGTCCGACCTCGATAATGTAACCGTCAGGATCGCGGATGTAGCAGCGAATCTCGCCGTACTTGGGTATCGGCTCCGTGATGAACTCGGCTCCTCGACTTTTCCACAATTCGTAGCACGCGTGAATATCCGCAACGCGGAAATTCATAAAGCTGTTGATGTGATTCGGGTCGGGGACGCTGAGCGTTACCGTCGGCTTATCCGGGGTCGGCCCGCCCCCGACGTTCAGAATCATCCAGATATTCGCAAGCTGAAGGTACGGAGGCGCGTTGCCGTCACCCATGGTCAGAATGCGAGCGCCGAAGACCTTTTCGTAGTAGCGAGCCGATCGCTCGACGTCGGCGACGGTGAGAAAATGCGCGATGCTGATCCCCTCGCGCGGGGGCATCTCATAGCTCTTCTGTTCGACTTGTACGGCGTTCATTGATGGCTCCTTTCGATATAGTGCGCAGAATATATTAAACATCACTACAGACATTCGAAACATGTCCGCCAAGATTGGTTTCGAATGCCTCCCATCCTCAACGTCCCGGAGTTGGGAATCGCGTCGGGCGCCAGCCTAGCGCGCGATTTGGCCCAGATAGTATCCCAGTCGATTTTCGACATCCCCCGGCTTGTGGAAGCCGCGCGCCATCAACTGTTTGATGCCATCCTGGGCGGCGGGTCGCCCGAGCGAAACGATGCACGCATCCCACCCGGCGCCGAGCTCGACGTCCGGCGGCAGGCTGGTGTTGACGAGGCGTTTGGTGTTGGCGATCGCCCACTTGTCGAATTTGGCGATGCGCGTTGCCAGCGCTTCGATAAACGCGTCCAATTCGGCGTCGGGCAGGGCGCGGTTCACGTAGCCGTAGGCTTCGGCCTGCTCTCCCCTGATGTCTTCCGAGCTGAGGAGCACTTCAAGGGCGCGGTTTCGGCCGATGAGACGTGGCAGTCTGGCCATGGGACCTCCGCCGGCAACCATGCCTACACCCACTTCCCACTGCGAAATAATGGCCTTCTCGCGGCTGGCAAAACTCATGTCGCAGGCCAGAGTGATCTCGCTGCCGTTGCCCGTGGAGCGGCCACGGATCAGTGCGATGGAGGCGACGGGCAGACGGGTCAAACGCGCGAGAAAGTCCGGCCAAGGCGGCAGGCCTGTGGGACCCGCGGGCATTGAGGTCAGATTTTCAATCTTGGCAGTGAAATCGGAGTGATTCAGAAAGTAGTCGTCGACCGCGCTGTCGAAGACCACGACCCTGACTTGCTCGTCAGCCTCGAGAGCACCGATGACTTCCTGAAACTGTTTGACCATTTCCGGTCCCATCACGTTGATCGGCGGGTTATCGATCGTGATGCGCCAATAGGCGGGCGACCTCCGGGTGATGCGAATCTGTGCGGGTTTCGCAGGTGCGCTTGCAGTTGTCATGGCGTTTTCCTTTAAATTATTTGTCTCGGAAACCGGTTGATTGTCCACAACGCTTTCTCGAGATCTGGATCATTTGATGCTTGGCGGCGGTAGGTTGATTACGGCCGCGCCTGCCTTGCTGACAATATCGTCCTGGGAATCCGCGCCTCCCGAAGAACCGATTGCGCATTACCTGAATTGGCTTTGTTGTCTCTAGCGCCACGGAGCCCCGCGTTAATGCGTTGCTGAGCTTTCTACTCGCGATCACCAACCCTTTCAATCTTCAACATCGCATTGGTCCCTATGAAGCGCCGCTCGAGGGGCGTGCGCCGCTCTATACGATTTCACGAACGCAGCAATTTGAACGATGCTCGGAGCTCTTCAGTGAAAAGTTGCGGTTGCTCCCAGGCTGCGAAGTGGCCGCCCTTAGGCAGCCGGTTGTAGTGGATCAGTTTCGGGTAGGCTTTCTCCGCCCAGCTCTTCGGCGCTTGGTAGATCTCGTCTGGGAAGGCGCTCACGGCAACCGGGATGGTGACGTTCCTGACGTCGAAAAAGCCGCCCTTGTATTCCCAGTAGAGTCGCGCCGATGAGACCGCCGTATTCGTCAACCAATAAAGCGTGATGTTATCGAGAATGTCGTCTCGCGTCAGGCCCTCGGGCTTCCCGTCGAATACACGTGTAATCAAAGCGTAGCTGGCTGCATCGTGATCAAGGATCCACGCCGCGAGTCCGACCGGCGAATCCGCAATGCCGTACAGCGTCTGCGGGCGATTCGCCATTTCCCCGGCATAACCAAGGCCGTGCTTATAGAAAAAGACCAGCTGATTGTACGCGCGCAGTTCGTCCGCTGAAAAATTGGCCCGGGGCGGGGCGCCAGCAAGCGCAGCCTTGTCGATGTCGGCTGGAACTGTTGCCGCCATGTTGGTGGAAATGCCGAGCAATTCCTGAGGCGCCTTCAGAGCCATCAACTCCGTGACGCAATTTCCCCAATCTCCGCCTTGCGCCACGTATCGTTTGTACCCCAGGCGCTTCATCAATACGATCCAAGCGCGTGCGATTCGGTCCGGGTCCCAACCGGTCTCGGTCGGCTTGCCTGAAAACCCGTAGCCCGGCAGCGATGGAATCACCACATCGAAAGCGTCTTCTGGCTTTCCGCCAAACGCAGTCGGATCGGTGAGCGGCCCAACGACTTTCAGCTGCTCAATGATCGATCCTGGCCATCCATGCGTGATGATCACCGGCAAAGCGTTCGGATGTTTCGAACGTACTTGAATGAAGTGGACGTCCAGCCCATCGATCGTCGTGATGAATTGCGGCAAGGCGTTCAAGCGCGCCTCGCACTTGTTCCAATCGTAATCAGTCGCCCAATAACGCGCGAGCTTCTGAGTCGTCGCAAGCTGCACGCCCTGCGTTGCGTCGGGGACTGGTTCCCGCTCGGGCCACCTCGTCGCGTTTACGCGCCTGCGTAATTCGGTAATGTCTGTTGCCGGAAAGTTCTTATGAAAAGGACGAATACCCGTATTGCCTGCCTCCAGTGCAGCACCGGTTTGGGCCATGGCGTTCTGGGCCTGAGGCGTGGCAGGTTTCAAACCTGCAAATGCTTCGCTGATCGTCGCTGATCTGAATGCGGCTCCCAGACCTAACATCGAGCTTGCCTGGAGAAAGAAACGGCGTGATTTGTTCTCTGGTTGTTTCATCTCGTGCTCCTTTCGAGTGGTTCTGGGTTTTTGAGTTGTGCGGTCATCGTCTCGTCACTCTCTTCTCGGCTCTCCGCATGAACTGAGCAATGCATTCTTTGCCTCTATGGGCACGCCCAGTTCCAATTGAAGGCCACGCCACCACCTACAACTCGCCGTTGACCTGACACGGGTTAGTTAGAATTGTCCAGGCATGACGAGATGTTCCTGTCTATCGAAATGTCGTTGGGTCGTCCCGGATGTCGCTGCCGCGACTCGCGATCCCGAGTATTTATGCGGCTGCGGAAAGAGTTGCGCTCAAGGCGATGGAATGGTGGCGGCCCGGTCTGCCACCCCCAACCCTCAGGTAAACCATATAGAAGCTGCTAAAGTTTTTATAAGGTCTCTTGACACGCTCAACAGGAAGAGTAGAGACTACCTCGGTACGGGCCATCTGTCTTTCATAGGTTGACAAAGGAAATTTCAGATCATGAGTGAGTCCGGCCTTGAAGCGAAGCTGATTAACCCCGTTTGTTAATCGCGCGTCTTGGAGACTAGTGTAGCGTCCCGCTTATCGCTGCATGATTTTCCTCAGTCTACGACAAGGCCCCGAAGATCCTGATGTGCAAGCCCCGGTTACTTCATGAAGGTGAAAACTTGAGCGAATCGGCCGCATCACCAAGTAAAGATCCTCAAGCGAGTTCAATTCCAGATGGCGCGGCTCCTTTGGAATCGATCCTCTGTACCGAAGAGTTGCAAAGTCGTCCGTCGCGCCCACCGAATTATGAGAAAGAGAACAGCGCTCTTCGGACATTGGTCAGCGCGCTAGCCAACTCACCAGGTACGATCTTTCAGACGCTGGCTGAAACAATCCAGGATATTACCCAATGCGATTCTGCTGGCCTTAGCCTGCTGACGAGGGATGGCAAAACGCCGGACGTTGGCGGGCAAAGGTTCTATTGGCCGGCGATCACTGGCATGTGGAGTCCACACGTCGGGGGCGGGACCCCACGCGAATTCGGCCCCTGTGGAGACGTGCTTGATCACAATCGTACGCTGTTGTTCCGGCATTTCGAACGGCGCTATCCCTATCTTGTGCCAGTCAGCCCGCCAGCGGAGGAGTGCCTGTTGGTGCCGTTTTACGTCAAAGGCGAAGCAGTCGGGACGATATGGGCGATCATGCACAATGATCGTCGAAAGTTTGACGCGGAAGATAACCGTGTGATGAATTCGCTGGAGAAATTCGCAGCCTCGGCGTATCAAGCCGTGGTGTCAATCGACGATCTCAAATCGCAAATGAACGCCCGTGAAAAGGCGGAAGGAAGATTGCGTGAGCTGACTCGGGTTGAAGTCGGGGTGATACTTGAGGGGCTGGAGGCGCAAGTCCGAATTGGAGAAGAATTCCATCGTGTGGTTGTGGAAGCTGCGAGCGACGCCGTGGTCAGTATCGACCACAGAGGCGATATCCTGCTTGCCAACCACGCTACCACAACCATCTTCGGCTACGAACAGTCGGAGTTGACGGGGCAACCTTTGACGATACTGATGCCGGAATATTTGCGAGACTTACACAAGGCAGGCCTCAAACGCTACCAGGATACCGGTCATCGGCACATCAACTGGCAAGGCACGGAGTTGATTGCCCTTCGCAAAAATGGACAAGAGTTTCCCGTTGAGGTTTCGTTCGGGGAAATGACCAACAATGGTCATCGGGTGTTTACGGGCTTCATCCGCGACATCAGTGAACGGAAGCAGGCTGAGGAAACCCTACGGGCGAGAGAGCGCGAACTCAGCTTGATCATCGAGACGATCCCCGGCATGGTTTGGTGCGCGGCTCCGGACGGCGAACTGAACTATCTGAATCAGCGGTTATTGGACTACACCGGCACGAGCTCCGACGCCTGGGCGCAGCTCGGCTGGGCCAATTTCCTTCACCCGGACGATGGTGAGCCGACTGTGCGTGCGTGGTCGCACGCTGTCGCAACTGGCCAGCCGTACGATAACCAGTTCCGGCTCCGCAGGTCCGATGGTGTCTACCGATGGTTTCGCGCGCTCGGCCAGGCCGCGCGTGACAATGAAGGCAAAGTGACTCGCTGGTACGGCTTGCTGATCGACATCGATGACCAGGAAGAATATAGAGGAAGCTCTGCGCGGACAGCCAGACTCGCTTGTCGCGAGCGACGCGAGACAGCCACGGTTGGCGAATTCGCCGCCTCCATTGCGCACGAAATCAATCAGCCGCTTGCCGCTGTCGTAACCAACGGTCACGCCTGTCTTCGCTGGCTTTCGGCGCAGCCTCCCGAGCCTGGCCAAAGCGCAAGAGGCTGCCGAAAGGATTGTGCGCGACGGCACAGAAGCTGGAGAAATAGTGCGGCGCATCCGGGCCCTCTTCAAGCAAGCGCCTCTCGAGAAAATCGACCTCGATCTGAATGAGGTCATCGGCGAGGTTCTCGTGCTCCTGGGCGGAGAGATTACGAGAAGGCGCGTCGCCGTGGAGACGAATTTGGACAAGGACCTGGGGCGCGTGGCGGGCGATCGCGTGCAGTTACAGCAACTGCTTTTCAATCTGCTCCTTAACGCGATCGAGGCAATGGACCCAGTCCTTGACCGTCCCAAGAAACTCTTCATCTTTTCGAAACAGCAGAGCCTGGAAACTGTTCTGGTTGAAATACGGGATAGTGGCGTAGGCCTGAAGGATCCGGAAAAAGTTTTCGAAGCTTTCTTCACCACGAAAGAATCCGGAATGGGCATGGGGTTAGCGGTTTGCCGCTCCATCATCGAAGCACATCACGGCCGGTTGTGGGCAGCGCCCGGTGAAAGCGCCGGTACCACCTTCTCCTTTACCCTTCCTGCGGCAACTTTTCGGGCGGAGTCATGAACTCTGACAGCCCCATTGTCTTCGTGGTGGATGACGATTACCGTGTACGGGAGGCGTTGTCCAGCCTCATTTCCTCGGTCGGTCTTCGAGTGGCTGTTTTCGATTCGGCCGCCCAGTTCCTGGAATCCGAAAAGCCAGATGCGCCCGCATGCCTGGTCTTGGACTTGCAACTTCCGGGCACCGGCGGCCTGGAACTCCAGCAGCAGTTGGTTACTGGAGATGCGCCACCAATTATTTTCATCAGCGGTCATGGCGATATCCCTTCTTCCGTGCGCGCCATGAAGGCTGGAGCTGTCGAGTTCCTGCCGAAACCATTCAATGAGCAGGAATTACTGCAAGCCATTGACGCCGCCATTGCTCGTGATCGAGCCGCGCGGCAGCAGAGATCGCAACTCGCCGAGTTGCAGAGGCATTACAAACTTCTCACCCCGCGCGAACGCGAAGTTCTTCCCTTCGTGGTCGCGGGCTGCGCCAACAAGGTAACTGCCGCCGAGCTGGGCACCAGTGAAATCACGATTGGAGTTCACCGGGGCCAGATGATGCGAAAAATGGGTGCTCGTTCGCTCGCGGAACTCGTCAGAATGGCTGATACTCTCGGCATTCCCCGCAGGCCGGACCTGTCTCAATCAAGACCAGCCTAAATAAACATATAATAGCCAGCCTTCGGCTTCACTGGTAGCGTTGCCACTAATCGGAGATGGCGTTTATGGTGGCAAACGTTCCAATACATATCGTGGTGGCTGTGGACGATGACTTTCGAGTTCGGGAGTCCTTAGAGAGCCTGATCGAGTCGGCCGGATACGAACCTGTGGTGTTCCCCTCCGCGGAGGAGTTCCTGCAGTCAGGGACACTTATTGCGGCCACTTGTGTGATTACCGACGTTCGCATGCCGGGAATAGATGGCATCGAGTTGCAGCGTCGCATCAAGCTTGTGCGCCCAGATTTGCCGGTTATCTTCATATCTGCCCACAACCATGCTGAGATTCGCCAGAAAGCTCTGGACGATGGCGCATTTGATTTTCTGTATAAACCATTCAATGCCGCGGACCTGCTTGAAGCAATCCAAGCGGCTCTGGCCAAAGCCCCAGCGAGATAAGAGCCGTTGGGCGAAGATTTCCTCCTCAACTCCATGGAAGCAATGGTCTCGTCGTTGTCCTCGTCATTATCCTAAACAACTTATCATCCTTTCGAATATCGCTCCGCGTAAGCAAATTGAGACCTGCTAAATGAATCTATAATTGTCAGCCCTCGGCCTTGCCGCTAGGATGCACGCGTACCTGGAGTTGGTGTCAACGATGGAAAACATTGCGACACATATCGTGGTGGCCGTGGATGACGACTTTCGAGTTCGACAGTCCTTAGAGAGCCTGCTGGAGTCGGCCGGATACGAGCCTGTGGTGTTCTCGTCCGCGGAAGAACTCCTGCAGTCCAGGAAGCTTACTGCGGCGACTATGTGTGATTACCGATGTTCGTATGCCGGGAATGGATGGCATCGAGTTACAGCGTCGCATCAGGCTCGAGCATCCGACGCTACCAGTCATTTTTATAACTGCCCACAACATTAGTGATGAGATTCGATCAGAAGGCCCTCGAACGAAGGCGCCGTTGATTTTCTGTACAAACCATTCAATGCTGCGGACCTGTTCGAACGTAATACAAGCGGCTCCGGCCAACACCCGGGAGAAATAAGACCATTTCGGCAAGGAGCAAAGCGATGCCTACTTTCGATTTGATTGGATCCAGTGCGAAATTTCGGGTTGTGCTCGACGCAGATCAATATGGTTGCGCCAGGTGGATTCCGCCGTCCTGGTTCAAGGCGAAACCGGCACCGGCAAGGAAGTGATCGCACAAGCGATTCATGAGGCCAGTCCTCGCCGCCAGAACCGTTTCGTGGCCCTCAACTGCGCGGCGATTCCCAGCGCTTTGCTGGAGAGCGAACTGTTCGGCCATGAACGCGGCGCCTTCACCGGTGCGGTGGCTCAGACCATGGGACGCTTTCAATCGGCGGACCGTGGAACACTGTTTCTGGATGAAATCGGCGATCTTCCTCTCGAACTGCAACCGAAACTTCTGCGCGCACTTCAGGAAAAACAATTCGAGCGCTTGGGCGGCGGCCGCACCTTTCAAGTCGACGTGCGGGTCATCGCGGCTACGTAACCAGGACCTGTGGCGCATGGTACAAGAACGGAAGTTCCGGCCTGATCTTTACTACCGGCTTAATGTTTTTCCGATTCGGTCTGCCGCCGTTGCGGGAACGAGAAGACGATATCCCGATTCTGGTCGAACACTTCGTTCAAAAGTTTGCGAAGCGGCAAGGCAAGTCGATCGATCGCATCCCCGACGAAGTGATGGAGGCTCTGAAACGCCACGATTGGCCGGGGAATGTCCGGGAACTGCAGAATGTCATCGAGCGCGCTGTGATCATGGCCACGGGACCGGTCCTGAGAGCTGCAGACGAGAGCGCTTATGACACAGAATGTCGGTCCGCGCCCCAACTCAGGACACTCGAGGACGCCGAGCGGGCACATATCACGAAGACGCTTCGTGAAACCAATTGGGTTGTCGGCGGGCGGGGTGGCGCTGCCGCCAAGCTCGGATTGGCCAGGACAACCCTCATTGGCATGATGCAGCGGCTCGGAATTCGCCGCGAGACATTAGGACAGGAACCAGGACGGCCGGATCAACCATTCGTTACGATGTCGAGCGGGCATTCGCATCCATCGCACGACACACGACGAGAGATCGCGTTCGAGATTAATTCCCGTTTGAATAATAATTCAGCGGCTTAATTTCCGGCAAACTGGGCGGGCCTCGGCCCGAACCTGAGTGCCCGTCTGATTTCAACGTGCCTCCCAAATGAGATTTGCAATCAACCCAGATTGAATGTCGCGAATGGCTACTTTGCGTGGCACCCTGGAATTTCTTCTGAGTCCTCCAGATTTGCCTCAAATCAAGGGCCATTACAGAGCAAAATATCGACTCACGTCGTTGGCACTGTCAGTGCTTGGACTCTGCCTGTCGACACCAGGACATTCTGCTCTGTGAATTCGCATCAAGCGCGGCCTCAATACCTGTAGTTAGTCTGTATTCCCCGTCACTTACAAAGCCTTCACGTTTGGCAGTCGCGTTGCATTTCCCTGTTGCGATTCAGGAAGGGGGCGTCTTGGCGTGATAAAGAACACGATGTGCTACCCTCGGCTCGAAATACAAATTGGTGCGGTCTGCGACGCTCTCTATCGCAGGCAATATGTCTGCCGAGGATCAGATGGTGCAATCCTGCCCGGACGCCAGTCCGATGAAATGGCATCAGGCCCATACCACCTGGTTCTTCGAGACTTTCGTGCTGCGTCCTTTCCTTCCAGGACTACAAGCCCTTTCGCGAAGAGTTTCGTTGGCTGTTCAACAGCTATTACAACTCGCTCGGCGAGGAGATTCCGGAGAAGAAGCTGCGCGCTTCCTTTTCCCGTCCGTCGCTCGATGAGATTCTCGCGTTTCGCGCACATGTGGACGAAGCGATGGAAAGGCTCCTCGCAGGCCACGTTCATGACGAAGCCAGCGCGACGCATCATCTTGGGCCTGAACCACGAGCAGCAGCACCAGGAACTAGCGCTTACCGACATTAAGCATGCGTTTTTCTCGAATCCACTGCGTCCCGCGTACGTCGCGCCTCCTCGCGGGAGAGAGCGAATCTCGCCGTCCCGAACTCATGTGGCACCGCTTCAATGGCGGTCTGACCGAGATTGGTTATCCGCTTCGACGCGACGAACTCTCTCGACTTTTGCTTTCGATAACGAAACTCCCCGCCACAAGGTCTACCTGGAGCCCTTCCAGATCGCAAACCGCGAGGTCACATGTCGGGAGTACCTGGAGTTTATGTCGGATGACGTATACGCGCGGCCCGAATTTTGGCTTTCCGAGGGCTGGGAAACTGTGAAGCCACAGGGTTGGCAGGCACCACTCTATTGGGAGCGTGATGCCACGGACGAGACCGGCTGGCGCATCTTCACGCTTGGGGTTGGCATCGGACTTTCCGCGCTACTCGATACGCCCGTATGCCACGTAGTTTCTTTGAGGCCGATGCGTTTGCACGCTGGAGAGGTTGCCGGCTCCCAACCGAAGCGGAATGGGAATCGTGTCGCGAGCCGAAGCGCCGCTGCGCGGAAATCTGCTCGACACCGGGAGGCTGCATCCCGCAAAGGCGCACGGCGAGGGCGTTGAGCAACTCTTCGGGGACTGCTGGGAATGGACGGCCAGCCCTTACACGCGGCTATCCGGGATACAAGCCTCTCCCTGGTGCACTGGGCGAATACAACGGCAAGTTTATGTCCGGTCAGATGATTCTGCGCGGAGGGTCCTGCGTCACGCCTGCGAGTCATGTGCGCGCGACCTATCGCAATTTCTTTCAGCCGGCGACTCGGTGGCAATTCACGGAATACGTCTGGCGATTTAAGAGGGTTTTCTCATATGACTACATACTCTTCCGCATTCGATGTGGATCGCTCCGCTTCATCGAATGCACGCGAAGTGCTGATCGGCGAGGTTCAGCGCGGTTTGCTCAGGCGACCCCGATCACTTGCGCCGTGGATGTTCTACGACGCCGCGGCTCGCGGCTTTTCGAGCGCATCACACAGCTGCCGGAGTACTATCCCGACGCGCGCCGAGCGCAACATTTTGACGAGCTTTGCTGAACGCAATCATCGCTGCCGCATGGACTGCAAATCACAAGCCGTGCGTCTGTTGGAGCTGGGAGCGGGTACGGCCTCCAAGACCGACGTCCTACTCGATGCGACCGCGAGAATGCGAAGATGGAGGTGCTTTACATACCGGTGGATGTATCGCCCGAAGCTCTGGATATGGCCCGCGAAAGAATCGCTTCCTGGTTACCTGAGGTTTGTGTAGACGCCGATCGTTGCGAACTATGTGACGCATCCGCCGCAGCTCGAATCCTTCGATGGGACAACGCTCGCGATTATACATCGGTTCAAGCATCGGCAACTTCTCGCCCGGAGAGGCGCGAACGATTCTTCGCAATCTGAACTCTCAGCTGCGAGCCGGTGATGCGCTACTACTGGGACTGATATGGTCAAAGACGAGCCAACTCTGGTGGCTGCCTATGACGACACAGACGGCGTCACGGCAGCATTCAACCTCAACCTGCTGCATCGCCTCAATCGAGAGCTCGGCGCTGATTTCGATACCGCTAACTTCCGTCATCGCGCTCTCTGGAATCGCGTGGAATCGCGAATAGAGATGCACTTGGAAGTACACGCAGACCAGTGCGTACGCATCGCGGCAGCTCATCTTGATCTTCATTTCGAGAAAGGCGAAACGATTCATACCGAGAACAGCTACAAGTTTACATTCGAGACCATCCGGATTCTTCTCGAAGACGCGGGCTTTGAGGTCGAACAAACCTGGACGGATGCCAGCCGATGGTATGCGGTTACCCTTGCGCGTATTCGATAACGATCACATGTAAAGGCCAAGGAGATTGTCACATGTCAAGGTGGCGACATAGGGTCCACGGAACGACAGGTCGATGGACAGAAACATCTGGTCGAGCTTGTCGAATTCCGGCAAACCATTTCAATGCAAAGGCAAATCTCCAACGGCGACGTGGTCTTTGATTGGAATAAGACGTGCTGATACGCGAATGAAGAAAAGCTTCATCGTCAGCCTTAAAGGGCGCAAAAGGAGCAAAAACATGAACGAACAAAGCATCGCGAACCCACTGGGCGCATTCAAGGATGCAGCCGGTATATCCATCGGATGGTCCATCGTAATGATCGTGATGGGATTTGTAGCTGTGCTTTTGCCCTTTGCGGCAGGTATCGGCGTCTCCATCGTAGTCAGTTGGATCATCGCCTTCGCCGGCGTCGCCTACCTGGTTTATGCGTTTGCGGCAACGGGGATTGGGGCATTTCTTTGGCGCATGCTGATAGGTGCCATCTATGTCTTTGGCGGTGGCTATCTTGCATTCCATCCTGGACTCGCGTTGGAGTCTCTCACGCTAGTCGTGGCGGTGATCTTCTTCCTTGAGGGCATTATGGAGATTGTTGTGTTTTACCAGCTTCGCGCCATGTCAGGCTCAGGGTGGATTCTCGTTGACGCTGCTGTCACGCTTCTCCTGGCAAATCTGATCTGGCGGCCTTGGCCATTCAGTTCGGTGTGGGCGATTGGGACTCTGGTGGGCGCCAACCTCATTTTCCGCGGTGTCACCTGGCTCATGTATTCGTCGTCTGCCCGCAGGACACTGAAAGCGACGGCCTCATGAGAATAATAACTCACATACTCGCAGTGGAAGTGAAGCTCTGCCTGGTTGTATCTACGTCCCAGGCCGATTTCGAGAGCGCGCAAAGTTCAAAGGACGAAGCGCACGATGTGGAAGCGACCGATCGCGCAAAGTGCAGAGAACTCCAATCGGCGGTTCGAGTCCCGGAATTCGGCCAGCCTCGCGCAAGAGCCCTGACTTCGCAGCAGGAAAGCTGAGAGTGTCAAACCCAGTCGATTTGCGGAGTTTCCCGATGTCACGAGTTGGAAGGAGCAGCTATGAGACGGATCGCTTTTTTGATGTTTGCAGTTGCAACGCTGGCTAGCGCTATCGCCTACATGTTCCCAGTGTACGGACAATCGAATGAGAATTCGGCCCCAGTCTACTTGACTAAAATGCCGCCAGGATACCGCGACTGGAGGCTGATCTCCGTGGCCCACGAAGAAGGTAACCTCCACAGTTTTGCTGCGATTTTGGGCAACGATGTGACGATCAAGGCATACCGCGAAGGGAAACTTCCATACCCGGACGGCACAATCATTGCCGCATTGCACTACGGCCACGTCCCTTCGGAGGAAAACGACAAAGTCTTCGGCAATCCCCAATCTTTCGTTCCAGGGCCCCCCACGAACGTACAGTTCATGATTAAGGACTCAAAAAAGTACGCTGCGACGGGCGGCTGGGGCTTTGGTCACTTCAACAAAGACGGCACGCTTGGCAACGACGCTTTGATGAAAACCTGCTTCCCCTGTCACGCGAAGGCTTCGCGTGACCTTGTCTTCACCCGTTATGCACCTTAATGTATCGTTTCTGTGTGCCTGGGAACAGCCGCAAAGGGTGTATGAGCAGGTTTTCGCAAATTGTGGGTCGCTGATAGCTCGGGGCAGGCCATGCAACGAGAAATTGCGGCTACAACACAAGCAGAAAATGGGAGCTTCGACATGGAGAAGATCACGATTTCGACGGTTGGGCTCATAGTGGCTTTCCTCTGCACGATGGCTGTTCTGACTCCCGCGACACCCCAAGAAAAGGCTACGGCGATCTTCATGAAGGAGATCCCGCACGGGTATCGCGACTGGAGGTTGATTTCTGTGGCCCACGAAGAAGGCAGCCTTAACGATATCCGTGCCATTCTGGGCACCGATGTGGCGATCAAGACTTATCGCGAAGAGAGACTTCCATTTCCAGACGGCGTGATCATCGCTCGGATGGCATGGAGCCACGTCAAGTCGGAGGAGAACAACAAGGTTTTTGGCAATCCCCAATCATTCGTTCCAGGCCCTCCAACGAATGTTCAGTTTATGGTCAAAGACTTTAAAAAGTACTCGGCGACGGGGGGCTGGGGGTTCGCACAATTTGATAAGGACGGCAAACCCGCCGACGAGGCTGTCCTCAAAACCTGCATTCCCTGCCACGTGAAGGCTTCTCGCGATCTTGTCTTCACGCGCTACGCGTCATAACAATTGCTTCACAGGGAAGCAGGCTGGGACGAGTCTCCGAACAAAATTGATCGGGTGGCCACGAGCTGAGTCGCCAGTCTCACACCTTCGATCGACCTTAGCAGGCACAGAAATGGAGGTCACGACCATGAGGCGACATTCATTTAGTTCAGATTCGGCGCGTCGCGCACTTGGCGTGGCCGGCATCGTGGGATTTGTCGCACTTGCTTTGTGTTCCGACGCGAATGTACTCACGAGGTTTCACATCATGAATAATGCCAAAGCGGAAGACAGTTTGATCGGCGCATTCAACCCCAGAAAGCTGGCTGCCGACGCGATCTTACAGCGCGGATTTCACTCTTCACTTGGCGACGAAGGCGCCATGCCTGACTTGGACGGCGCCGTTGGCTGGCTGAATTCAGTTCCCTTGAGCCGCAAGTCGCTTCGCGGAAAGGTTGTGCTAGTTAATTTCTGGACTTACACCTGCATCAACTCCCTTCGACCGTTGCCCGTACTTGAGGAATTGGGCGGCGAAATATAATGATGCGGGCTTTGTGGTGATCGGTGTGCACACGCCGGAGTTTTCGTTCGAGCACGAACCGATGAACGTAGAAAATGCCGTGCACAATTTGAATGTTACTTTTCCGGTCGCCATCGACAGCAATTCATAGGATCTGGCAATCGTTTAATAACCAAGCTTGGCCCGCCCAGTATCTCGTCGATGCGAAAGGGCGAATTCGGTATCACCACTTTGGGGAAGGCGATTATGGCGAAATCGAGCGCGTCATCCAGGAACTCCTGAAGGAAAACGGAGCAACTGGCCTCGCTTCTGACACGACCAGCGTATCCGGTGTTGGAATCGAGGCCGCTCCTGACTGGACGGATGGGCGATCTCCCGAAACCTATATCGGATATCGCCAGGCCCAGAATTTCGCCTCGCCCGAAAAAGTGCATAAGGATTCAATCGAGGTATTCAGCGCGCCCGCGAAACCCTCGTTAAACCATTGGGGATTGAGCGGGTCGTGGAACGTCAACGCCGAGAGCGCCGTGCTCCAGGCAGTGCCTGGAAAGATCGTGTTCCGGTTCCACAGCCGCGACCTGCACTTGGTGCTAGCTCCTGCGAAGGACGCCAAGCCAGTGCGCTTTGTCGTAGATTGGATGGCGCCGCTCCCGGCGAAAATTGCGGCGTTGACACTGCCCCGGACGGCTCCGGCGAAATTCGGGAGCCCCGGCTCTATCAGCTCATCCGGCAAAAAGGTCCGATCGTAGACCGAACCTTCGAGATCGAATTCCTCGATCCGGGTGTTCACGCTCTTGACTTCACGTTTGGTTAGAGATTTCATGGAGCGAGATTCTTGATAACTCTTCTCGATCGCAATGGAAGCAATCAAGTGAACCAACTCAGGAGGCAGCCATGGGCACAAATCGCAGTCCGCAGTTTCGACCCGGGTGTCGCGAAAGTTGACATGAAGTTCGAAGCCGTCGTCATTCCCGTCTCGGATGTTGACCGCGCGAAAGGAGTTTTACTCGAAGCTCGGTTGGCGGCTCGACGCCGACTTTCGCTTTGATAACGGCTTCCGCGTTGTCCAGTTCACGCCTCCCGGCTCAGGGTGCTCGGTCCAGTTTGGCACGAAGATGACATCGGCCGAGCCGGGCTCGGCCCAAGGCCTCTACCTGATCGTCTCCGACATCGAGGCCGCGCGGAGAGATCTTGTCGCTCGCGGTATTGAGGTCGAGTGAGGTGTTCCACGCCGGAACGCCAGGGCGCTCAGTTCCAGATCGACGGCAGCGGTCGCATCAGCGGGCCCGCACCCGAGCATGCCACCTACGGCTCGTTCGCCACGTTTCGTGATCCCGACGGCAATGGATGGCTGCTCCAGGAAATCACAACACGGCTGCCGGGCCGAGGACTTAGTAATTTGGATGTCGCGACGCTGACCGAACTCTTGCAAAAGGCTGAGAAGCACCACGGCGAATACGAACCTACCGCTCCGAAGCACCACTGGTCGGGCTGGTATGCCGCCTACATTGTCGCGCGCCAGGACGGCAAGACGCCCGAAGAGGCAGCCAAAGACGGCAAGACCCGCATAGAGGGTGCACGTTGACCACTCCGATGAAGCACTTCGACGCAATCATTATTGGGACGGGCCAGGCGGGCCCGCCCCTGGCAGCGCGGTTTGCGGGCTGCCGGCAAAACCGTCGCCATTATCGAACGCGATAAATTTGGCGGCACATGCGTGAATACGGGATGCACCCCGACAAAGACGCTCGTGGCGAGTGCCTATGCGATCCATGTTGCCCGCCGAGGTGCGGAATATGGTTTCGCCACTGGCGATGTGCGCGTCGATATGAAGCGGGTGAAAGCCCGCAAGGATGCAGCTTCCGCGAGGTCAAGCAAGGGAGTGGAGAAGTGGCTCCGAGGAACGACAAATTGTACGGTCATTCAGGGCCATGCCCGCTTTCAGTCGTCGAACACTGTCGTGGTCAACGATGAAGTTCTGCAAGCCGACAAGATCTTTATCAACGTGGGCGGGCGCGCTTCAGTTCCAGAAATGCCGGGGATTCACGACGTCCCATTTCTCACCAACTCATCGATGATGGACATCGATTTCTTGCCCGAGCATTTCATCATCGTCGGCGGAAGTTATGTTGGGCTGGAGTTCGCCCAGATCTATCGCCGCTTCGGGAGCGAAGTCACGATTGTGGAAATGGGACCGCGCCTGATTGGACGGGAGGACGAAGACGTTTCCCAAGCTGTGCGCGAAATCCTGGAGGCTGAGGGCATACACATCCGGCTGAATGCGAAATGTATCTCGCTGGCGAAACGCGAGGGCGGAGTCGCCGTCGGCCTCACATGCGAAGAAGGTCCGCCAGAAGTAGTCGGCACTCACGTTCTTCTGGCCGTGGGACGGACTCCCAACACGAGCGACCTGGGACTGGACCGGGCTGGGGTTGCCACCGACCACCGCGGCTACATCATCGTTGATGATCAACTGCAAACGAACGTGCCCGGCATCTGGGCGCTGGGGGACTGCAACGGCCGCGGCGCCTTTACGCATACTTCCTATAACGACTACGAGATCGTTGCGGACAATCTCTTTAACGCTGACCATCGCCGGGTTTCAGACCGGATCCAGGCCTACGCGCTATATATCGATCCGCCGCTAGGGCGATGCGGTATGACGGACGCTGAGATACGGAAATCCGGACGTCGTGCCCTCGCTGCGAAATATCCGATGAGTCAAGTGAGCCGGGCCTACGAAAAAGGTGAGACACAAGGTTTCATCAAAATCTGCGTCGATGCAGAAACGAAACAGATTCTGGGAGCTGCGATTCTTGGAGTCGGAGGCGATGAAGTGATTCACGTTCTGCTGGACGTGATGTATGCGAAGGCGCCGTACACGGTCATCCAGCGCGCGATGCACATTCATCCGACGGTCGCGGAATATCTGCCGATCATCCTCGCCAAACTGGAGCCGTTTGAGTAGAAGCGAAGAGCACGACCACTCTGAAGATCGAGAAAAATACGTCGCGCAAAACTCGGGCCGAGAAAGATTGAATTGTGATGCGCAACGATCGCTGTGCAATCTTGGTCTTCAAGCTGAGAAGGAATTAGCCGTGAAAGCAGCCAGAATTCATAGCTTCGGGCCGCCCGACGTCGTAGTGGTCGAGGATGTGCCGGTGCCGTCGCCGGGCCCGGCGAAGTTCTGGTGCGCGTGATGGCCGCAGGCGTCGCTCCCTGGGACGCGATCATCCGTGAGGGCAAGAGCAAGGTCAGCCCGCAACCTCCGCTCACCCTCGGTTCGGACCTCTCCGGTGTCGTCGAAAAGGTCGGCCCCGGCGTTACAGACTTCGCGCCGGCCGACGAAGTCTATGGCGTCACCAACCCGCAGTTCTGTGGCGCCCAAGCCGAGTTCGCCGTGGCCACGGCCGAGATGGTCGCCCGCAAACCGCATTCGCTGAATCACGTAGAAGCAGCGTCGGCTCCCGTCATTGCGGTGACCGCCTGGCAAATGCTCTTCCAGTATGCACAGGCGATGCGCGGACAAACGGTAATGGTCGTCGGAGCCGCCGGAAACGTCGGGGCCTACGCCGTACAAATGGCCCTAGACGCCGGGATCCACGTTGTTGCCATCGCCCACCTCAACGACGAAGATCTGCTCCGTTCATTGGGCGTGAAATCCATCATCGACTCGAGCAAGCCCGCATTCGAGCAGGACCTCCCGCAGGTGGATGCCATCCTCGACACGGTTGGGGGCAGCACGTTTCAGCGCTGTGTCGCTGCGTTGAAACCCGGAGGCAAACTCGTCACCTCGGTTTCCACGCAGCCGCTGCCGGCCGGGGCCGTCTTCTTCTACGCTGAGGTGACCACCGCGCGCCTGCAGACGCTCACACCATTGTTTGACGCGGGCAGAATCACAGCGCGTGTGGGCTCAGTCCTGCCGCTTTCGGAGGCGCGCCAGGCGCAGGCCATGCTTGCGGGCGCACCCCACAAGCCCGGCAAGATCGTCCTCGAGATCGGGCACCCGCAGCAGTAGCGATCTACGCAGCAAAGTGTGGTGACGGATGCGGTCGGCGGAACAGCCGCCGGGAAGCTGATCGCCCAGGTGCCGGACATGGAAGGTCCAAAGGAAAAATCGAAATGAAGAAAAAGCAACGCGGAATCAATCCCGTCTCGAGACCAAGTGGCGACGGATGTGTGGAATGCCTGGCGTCGCGGGAAGGTTGGTGGTTTCATCTCCGTCGGTGTGCGGAGTGTGGACACATCGGATGCTGTGACAGTTCTCCGAGTCGGCATGCATCAAAGCATGCGGCAGCAACAGGGCATCCGATCATATGCAGCTTCGAGCCGGAGGAGGATTGGTTCTTCGATTACGAGAAGCAAGGGATGATCAAGGGTGTGGAATTGCTTCCGCCGCATTCGCATCCGGAAAATCAGCCCATTCCTGGACCAGCAGGAAGGGTGCCAGTCAACTGGGAATCGCTCCTAAACTAACTTCTCGCTGAAGGGTAGCCAGCATACGAGACGCTTCCTTTAGACGGCTGGCGTTTCCGGCTGCATCCTAATTTATCGACGACAGTAGGCACCGCATGAATCTACCTGACGCGCCGTTCGCACACGAAGACTTCTTCGCAACTCACGTCTTAACCGTGAGCGACCATGACAAATCGAAGGACGATCGGACTTCAACACTGACGGTCCTCTCGAACAGCAGAAGGGTAGTGGCTGATCACCCGCGCGACCTGGCCGCCGCCTTTTCACGAGTGGCGTACTAGGTAGAAAGACGGTATAACCTGTCAACTATCATCCGTTAGATTCCAGTTAAGGTATAGCCCAATGCCCTTAATGGCATACTCACAGTCCCAGATGATGATCAAGGCCCGATCGATTTTGCGCCGATATTTCAGCAGTTCAAAGAAAGTAAGTATGAAGGCCGGGTGGTGGTAGAAGCCGAGCAAGATCCCATAAAGGCTCGTCCCACATATGCGCAGTGATGAGTCGTGATTTTATTCGAGGTGGCTTAGGCGTTTGAGGCACTTCGGCATTCATAGAACGAGGAACTTGGGGCTTTTACAGGTTGATCATGGACTTACCTTCTAGCAACAACCCGGCTTTCGGAACGCCCACGCCTCCAAAATGGACGCGCAGCGATAAGGACGGAGTCGGGACCGCGCTCACGCGGTCGAGTACATTGTGGTTCACCGTTGCTAAGGGTATCGTAACCGAAGTCTATTATCCTACGATTGATCTGCCGCAGATTCGCGACCTTCAATACCTGGTGACAGACGGCGCTACTTTCTTTCATGATGAGCGCCGCGGCTTTGACAACCAGCACGTCCTGCTTGCTCCCGGCGCGTTGGGCTATCGCATTACGAACACTTCGCATTCGACGCCGTCGGGCCAAATCTATAACATCATCAAGCAAGTAATTTCCTCGCCGATGTCTCCGTGTCTTTTGGTCCACACCCAGCTGAACGTGCCGCAACCGCTTCGCCAGAACCTCAAGCTCTATGCACTTCTGGCCCCTCACCTCGACGGTTCGGGAAATCACAACAGCGGATGGAGTATGGACACCCCATCGGGAAAGATCCTCGTTGCGCGAGGTGGACAGGGGACGTGGCTCGCGATCGCCGCTACTGTTCCGTTTGTACGGACCTCGTGCGGCGTCGTCGGCGTCACTGACGGTTGGCAAGACATCAACGGCAGCGCAGTTCCTGGAAATAATCCGTTCGTTATGGACTGGAGCTTTGATTCCGTCCTGGCCAGCAACATTGCTTTAACCGCCCAGATCGATCTCGCCCAAGGGGACGAGTTTGTGCTCGGATTGGCATTTGGCGAGACTTTGAACAGCGCGGTGGAACGAGTGCGTCAAGCACTGAGCTTGCCCTTTCAGCTTGGCCCGGCAGACCCGGTCGGGAAGTACAACTACCTGCAGGATTTCTTGAACGGTTGGAGCACAGTACAAAGAACATTGGTGCTGCCGGGCGATGGCGTCACGGGCGACAACGGCCGGCTGTATCAAATGAGTGCCAGCATTCTTAGAGCCCACGAGGACAAAACCTATAACGGAGCGCTGATCGCGGCGCTTAGCATCCCGTGGGGAGACTCCAGGGATGACGACGATCTCGGCTATCACCTTGTTTGGACACGGGACATGAGCAACAACGCTAGCGCACTCTTGGCTTCAGGCGACCGATCCACCCCGTTGCGCGCTCTGATCTTCCTCTCTACCGTTCAACTCGACGACGGATCGTTTTATCAGAACTTCCAAGTCGACGGCGATCCCTATTGGCAGGGCGTGCAGCTTGATGAAATCGCCTTTCCGATCATGCTAGCGTGGCGACTGGATCGAGCCGGTGCGCTTGAAGATTTTGATCCTTACCCGATGGTACAAAGGGCGGCGACGGCCTTAATACTCAATGGTCCTATGACCCAGCAAGAACGGTGGGAGGAAAACGAGGGCTACTCCCCGTCGACCCTTGCTGCATCCATTTCCGCTTTAGTTTGTGCCGCTTCCTTCGCTTCTAGGAGGCAGAACAAGACGCTAGCACGCTTTCTTACGGAGTATGCCGATTTCCTGGAGACGCATCTCGAACAGTGGACCGTCGCCGATGATTGCAAATTTCTGCCCGGCATACGCCACTACATCCGCATTCTTCCGACAAACGTCAAGAGTGACGGTAGCCGCGTTGGACCTTTGGGCGTCCCAGCTATGCCGCAAGCTGACGGCAATCCTAACCAAGCCACCGTAAGACTCGCTAACCGATGGGGGATGCGGATCGCCGCCAAAGACTTACTCGACGCGGGCTTCCTGGAGCTCGTACGTTATGGAATCCGCAAACCGGATGACCCCCTTGTGGTGGATTCCCTCCGCGCGGTCGATGCTCCGTTGGCCAATATCAAGGTCGACTTCAACACGAATCCAGCGCGTTCAGGACCGGGATGGCATCGATACAATGAAGACGGCTACGGCAATTATGCTGATGGCAGGCCATTTGACGGCTCAGGGCGCGGGGGAGTTTGGCCCTTGCTCACAGGCGAGCGCGGCCACTACGAACTCGCCGCCGGCAGGGATGCGCGACCGTACATCCGCGCCTTGGAGAATTTCGCAGAATCTCCCGGCCTGATCTCCGAACAATTGTGGGATCTCCCGGACCTGCCAGGAGGGTATCTGCGATTCGGTTACCCGTCAGGTGCGGCGATGCCCCTCGCATGGGCGCATGCTGAGTACATCAAGCTCGTCCGCTCGGTAACCGATGGGGTGGTGTGCGACTTGATTCCAGAAGTCGCCAATCGCTATCTTAACGTCCACGCCTCAAGCAACTTGGAGATCTGGAATTTCTACAGGCAGATTGACTCCATTTCGCAGTTGGCGACCCTGCGTGTCGTTCTTGGTTGGCCCTTCTCGCTTCACTGGAGCGTCGATGATTGGGCCACTGCAATCGATACAATCGCGACCTCTCCCGGAGAAGGGCTCTATTACGTGGACGTGCCGCCGCTCTCTCGACAATGTTCAATCGTGTTCACTTTCCTTTGGACTCACACCAACGCATGGCAAGGAGTTAACTACACGGTTGACGTAATCTGAATTGGAGCGGACAACGATCTAAGCGCTGGCATGACGCGCCCCGGGCTCAGCCTCGCTTCGAGTAAATCGCCAGTCAGTAATCGCTTAAGATACACCGCAAGATTCCCTGGTCATGCCACAGTTTATGCACATCTGAGGGTTACGAACGCGGACGGCTCGTCGCGCATTCGTGTGTGGCTTCAACATGTCATTGGTAACGGCGACGAATCGCCCGAGGGTGAGGGCAACGAGCGAAAAGTCTACCTGGCGCGCAGCAGTGGGGCATGGCTGGCTATCCTTCGATGTCTCCTTACCGGACGAGCTGCCAAGCGCCTACGGACAAGTGCTCCTGACTCTTAGAGGTATTCTACGAATTCGCATTTGAGGTTTGCTGCCGATTTCGCCGATCGAGGTCTATTCGGATCAGCGTCCTTCCTAGAAAGTCATCGAGACTCCAATCCAAGTGCTGTCCGAACTGAAGGAGTCAATTTTTGCGTGGGCGGAAATGTTCGGAGACAGTTCGCCTGCTCTTCGCTGTGGGGAAAATTCAGGGGACTTCATGCATGCGGAACCACATTTCGGTACATCGTGTCACTACCAAATATTTTTCTAACTCATTTGTTTTCAAAACTACGTTTGAAAAGGAAGGACTTCCAGGAGATATTACGCCTGCCTTGGGCGCAGGAGGCCCGCGGTTCAAATCCGCGCGCCCCGACCAACCACTCAAGTTCAATAAATTACGACAAAGAATTTCATGGCTGCCGCTCGAAATGGCGCCGGATCCAAACCATTCCCATTTAGATTCTGGAGTACATGTGGGCGAACGGTTTGCAAACCTTAGATCGGATATGGCGTTGGGCTTCTCCGGATCGTGATCCAGCGCAACTCGGTGAACTCCTCGAGAGCTGCTTTCCCGCCGAAGCGGCCCCACCCGCTGTCCTTTACTCCGCCGAAAGGCATCTGCGGCTCATCATGAACCGTGGCGCCATTAATGTGGCAGATGCCGGATTCGAGGCGTTCGGCAAGCTTCATCGCCTTGCTGGTATCGCGGCTGAAGACGGCGCTGGAGAGGCCGTATTCGGTGTCGTTGGCAACGCGGAGCGCTTCGCCGTCGTTGGCAACGATCACGATGGACGCCAGAGGACCAAACGACTCTTCGTGGTAGACGCGCATCTCCGGCGTCACGCCGTACAAGACCGTCGGCATGTAGCAAGGACCTTGCGATTTTCCGCCGCACAGAATTTTCGCGCCCTTGGCGAGAGCATCGTCGACGAGCGCTTGCACGCGCTCGATGGCGGCCTTGTTGATGAGCGGGCCGATCTGTGTATCGGGCTGGAGCGGATCGCCTACTTTCAGGGCGCTCGCTTTCGCGGCCAGCTTGCGGCCAAACGCCTCGGCGACGGGATTCTCCACGACAATCCTTTCTGTGGACATGCAGATCTGCCCCTGATTCATGAAGGCGCCGAAATTCGCGGCGGCCACGGCGGAATCAATATCGGCGTCGTCGAGCACGATCATGGGCGCCTTGCCGCCCAGTTCCAGGAGGGCGCGCTTGAGATGGCGCCCCGCTTTTTCCGCGATGATGCGGCCGACTCTTGTCGAGCCCGTAAAATTGATCCTGCGCGTTTTCGGATGCGCGATCAGATCATCGACGACTTCCGCGGCATCGGCAGGGGAATTCGTAATTACATTGATCGCGCCTTTCGGGAAGCCGGCCTCATGGAATATCTGCGCGATCGCCAGATGCGTGGCGGGAGTTTCCTCCGAAGCTTTGAACACCACCGCGTTTCCGTAAGCAAGCGGCATGGCCACAGCCCGCATGCCTAGTATCATTGGGGCATTCCACGGCGCGATTCCCACGACGACGCCGACCGGCTGGCGAGTGGCCATCGCCACGGTGTCGGGAAGATCGGAAGGAATAATTTCACCGATGAGCCCGTACGCTTGCGCCGCCGCCTCGCGCAGCAATCCAGCCGTGAAAATGCAATTGAACATTCCCCATCCGAACGTTCCTCCCATCTCTTCGGCCATGGTCCGGGCGATCTCGGGCTGGCGGCGGTCAAGAATGTCTGCGGCCTTGAGGAACAAGCTGCGGCGCACTGCGGGCGGCCTGGCGCTCCATGCGGGAAAGGCGGCCGCAGCAGCGTCAATCGCGCGACGCGCATCCGCGCGCCCGGCTGAGGAAAACCTAGCAATGATTTCGCCGGTGAACGGATTGGTTTTCTCAAACGTACGGCCGTCGCTCGCGCCTTGCCATTCGCCGTCGATGAACAACTGGTAGTTTTGCAGCGCCGTAGTGTGCATGGAATCTCCCCCCACTTTTGCGGCTCACCCGCCACCCTCTGAGTTTCCGCGTCCCCGGGTCCATGGTGTCGATTGCCTCGGAACGTTGTACCACGTTTTTGCTATTTGCTTCGGCCAGGGCCAAGGAAAAAGCGGCGAAGACGCGTCCATTTTAACGAAAGGGCCGGCCAATTTGAGATCTGCAACTTGAGATCTGAAATTTCAGATTTGAAATTTGAGATTTCAGATTTTGAATTTCAGATTTGAGATTGCGGATTCTCTCGTTGGGGCGAGCCCTCTCGCCCATTTGCATATTTCCATTGTTGCGCGATTCCAGGGAAAAGAATCTGCCGAAGGCGACCGTGGGCAGACGTTCTGCGGGAACCTCCTCGCCTCACGAATGACTCTTCCGAGCCGCGTCCACTTTTTTATTTTTTTCTGCTGACGTCTTCAATCGACAGCAGGACCATCTGCGTCCCGCCCTGCGGTTCGATGCGCCGGGCGTTGAGGATCATGTGCCGGATCCCGAGATGCTGGAATTTGTGGCGCACATCATAGCCGTCGATGCGCGTGTTGTGCGAAGTGATCTCGCGAAACAGCTCGCGGAGCTTGGGGATATCCCACTGCCGGTTGCCGAGATCGTAGATGAGGCGTCCTCGCGTCTCCTCGGGCGAGACTTGAAAGGTTCGGTAGAACACCGGATTCGCGAGCGTGACATGCAAACCTTCGTCCAGAACCAGGATCGATTCCCGGGCATTTTCGATGAGCGCCTCGGCGAAAGTGCGGGTCTGATCCAAGGTTCGCTTCAGGCTGTCGATGTCCTGAAAACTGACGACGGCGCCCTCGATTTTGTCTTCCCACGTTTTGTAGGGCCGGACACGGAGCAGGTACCACGGTCCGTCCTTTACGCGCACTTCCCTTTCCTGGAACACCGAGTTTTCGATGGTGGTCCTGGTAACCTGCTCCAGTTCGTCGGGCTCGATGTTGGACCGGATTTCGCCCAGGCGCCTGCCCACATCCCCGGGAAGCAAATTCAACAATTTTTCGGCCGGCGGCGTGAAGCGCCGGATGCGCAGATCGTTCCCGACCATGACCACCGGGAGATTCACATTGGTCATGAGATTGAGCTGGTCGTTATTGGCCTGTGTCAATTCGGCGTTGCTGTTTTGCAATTCCTCGTTGAGCGTGGAGAGTTCCTCGTTGCTGCACTGCAACTCTTCCTTGGTGGTTTCGAGTTCCTCGTTGGTGCTTTGCAGTTCCTCGTTGGCGGACAGAATTTCCGCGTTCGCCGACTTGAATTCTTCGAGGGTCGTTTCGTGTTCATCAATCAGGGTATGAAGCTGCTCCCGGAGATGCGCCACTTCCTGATTCGTCCGCGCCAACTCGCGCGAAACTCTCCCCTTTTCTGTCTGCTTTTCGAGTCGGCGAGCACCGGCCGCGGTGGACGATACGGGCCGGACTGCATCCTGAAATGCGATGATATATAAGCGTTCGGCGGCGGATTGGCCCCGCAAGGGAATTACTTCCAGGTCGACGTCGCGCGTGCCGCCATTGGACATGATCCGCAGGCCTTCTTTTCGTACCGGCCGGTTTTCTTTTTTTGCCCTGGTCAACGCGTCGCGAAGGTCCACCTGGAGATCTTCGCGAGCCATTTTCGAGAGACTGAACGTCGGATGTCCGGTCGCGGGTTCCAAATAGGGTCCGACCTTCCCGCGGAATTGCACGATTTCCATGTCTTGATTTACGACGATGCTGCCGGGAACGAATCGGTGCGCCAGAATCCGCTCTACTTCCCGATCGACGTCGAATCCCGTATCCACGATTTTTGGAGAGTGGACCGGTTCCATCCGCGGGATGGGATATTCCGGCCCGACGAAGCGCGCGGCCGAGCGCGCGGCGCTTCTCTTTTTCTGGTAGATCTTGTGTTTCTTGTCGATCAGCGTGAACAGGTCCTCGAACGATCCCAGGCTTTCCGACGGCCCCAGCATCAGATACCCTCGCTGCTTCAAGGCATAGTAAAAAGTGGGGATGGCGCGCTTCTGCAAAATGGGGCCGAAGTAGATCAGCAAGTTCCGGCAACTGATCATGTCAAGGTTGGAGAACGGCGGGTCCTTGACGACATTTTGCTTTGCGAAGACGCACATTTCCCGGACGGATTTATGGATCTGGTATCCCCCGTCGTGACGTACGAAGAAACGGGTGAGCCGCTCCTTGGAAATTCCCGCAACCTCATTGGCCGCATAGACGCCGCTTCGGGCCCGATCGAGGGCTAAATCGCTGATATCGGTGGCGAAGATTTGCACGGACATCTGAGGGATAGCAGGAGTTTTGCGCCTTGTGTCGTGGTCCCACAAATATTCCAGAAGGACCATGGCCAAGGAGTAGACCTCTTGCCCGGTGGAGCAACCGGGAATCCAAGCTCGCAACGGGCCGTCCTCCGGTTTGCGGTCCTGCATGAGACTCGGCATGATTTTAAGGCGCAGGGTTTCAAACGCGCCTTCGTCGCGAAAAAACTCGGTGACGTGAATCAGGAGGTCCCGGAACAGCGCGTCGAGTTCCATGGGATTGCTGTCGATGAAGCGGAGATAGTCCTTCAGCTTGAGCAGGTGGTGCAGGATCATGCGCCGCTTGATCCGCCGCTGCAGCGTGGTTTGCTTGTAGTGCCTGAAGTCCACTCCCATCGCTTTCTGCAGGAGGGCGAATAAAGCGTCCAGATCGGAGGACGCCCCGGTTATTTCGGGATCCAGGGAATCGGCCGGGATTCCCGCGGCAAGAATGCGCCGGCTGATCCGAACCAGCTGCCGCGCGATGTCCTTGGGTGGCAATACAAAATCGATGCTTCCGCCGCGGATCGCATTCCCCGGCATGTCGTGGTATTTCGCGGACTTTTCGTCCTGCGCAAAGGTGATCCCTCCGGCGACCTTGATGGCGATGCAACCTTGCGTTCCATCCGAAGCGGTGCCCGACAGGATGATTCCGATCGCCTGATCTTTCCGGTCGTTTGCCAATGCCGTCAAAAAGTAGTCGATCGGAAGGTGTGGACCGGGCGAGGCCTCGCGCTCGAAAAGCACAAATTTCCCGCCGGAAATTCCCATGGTCTTGTTCGGCGGGATCACGTAGATGCGATCGCGCTCGGCCGGCATGCCGTCCAGAACTTCCGCGATGGGAATCTTCGTGCAGCGGGAAAGAATTTCCGTCAAAACGCTGTGATGCGCGGGATCGAGGTGCGGAACGAGCACATAGGCCATCCCCACTTTTTCAGGCAGGCCGGTCAGAAGTTCCTTGAACGCCTCGAGCCCTCCGGCCGATGCGCCGATTCCGACGATGGGGAAGGAATCGGCCATGGGCGGCTCGGGCCGCGGAGCCTGGCGTGAAGTCGGCTTACAGGACCTGGCTACTCTTTGCGTAGCGCGGCTAGCTCTTTTCATGGAGATTCTCGACACGCAAAATCGTGGCGCCTCGAAAAATCGAATCCAGCTGTGCCCGTCGAAAGAACAATCAGAGAGCCTTGGACCGTACGCCCCACCTGATTCAAGACGCGTATAGTGCTCCAACCATACTAGAAGCTCCCATGATTGCCGGAGTAGTTAGAGCGGCAAAGAAGCGTGCGGGACTACTGGCGTGCTAATGCGTATTTCCCACCGGAGGCCCTGGTAGCACAGACTTCAGTCTGTGGGGGCTCGTCAGTGAACCCAGGCCGCCCGCGCCAGCCAAGATTAATACGCCATCCAAGCACTACTGGAACCCCACAGACTGAAGTCTGTGCAACTTAAAGGCTCACGGTCCTTTCCGAATCCACCACAGAACCTTTCCTACAATTTGCCACTTCCTGTCTTTTTCCACGGTGACGGGGCTGTAATCGCGGTTTTCCGATTCCAACAAATGCACTCCGTCGGCCGCGATGAATCGCGCCAGGGATAGCCCGTTCTGGCGGTGCCAGGCCACCACAATTTTTCTGTTCAGCTCTTCCGGATTCGTTTGCGAGCCATCCACCGCCACAATGTCCCCATCGTTGATGAGCGGGCTCATGGAAGTCCCCTTGACTCGAAGGCAGTTGGTCTGCACCGGGTCCGGGCACCAAAAAGCGGGCGCCGCGATCATCTCCTCCGCCATGGCGTTGTCAAAATCGGCGAATTGGCAGCCGGTCTGTCCGATCGTGCCCACTTGCATGTCGAGGAGAGGGACCGCGACCATTTGCATTTTGGGAGCGCCCAAGGGTCTCTTTCTCTTCACGCCGCTTCCGGCGCGAACGATTTCAAAATCCACGGACGAGGACATGCGCGCGATGGCGCGCGTGCCGGGCAACATCTGGCGCAGGTCGGAACTCTTCAGGCCCGCCCTGGCCCAGAACAGCCAGCACTCCGGCTGGCCGGCCATATTACCAAGCTGGATGAAACATCTGGAGGTGGGTTCCTGTTTTCCAGTTTCCCAGCGCGAGACAGCCATAGCGGAATAATGCAGGCGGGATCCGAAATCGGACTGGCTCAGGCGCAGGCGCTGTCGCAGGCCAAAGATCGCGCTCGACCAATCGGGTACGTTCAACGGCTGTTGCATATGTGTCACCTTCCGTGCCAACCATTCCCATCAGCACTAAGTATGTAGACTGGACATGAAGGTCTCCTGAAAGATTTGCCCCTCTTGCATGCAATTTCCGGCGGAGGCGATCTTCGTGTTTGCTGATGCTATACTTCTTCTAGATCATAATAAAGCGAAATCGCGCTCAATTTTTACCTGAAGATTCCGGCATAGCCTTGTAGCGCCCGCCTTCAGGCGGGCACCTCGCGGACAAGCAGATGTTCGCCTGAAGGCGAGCGCTACAAAAACATGCCAATCTTGAATCCAACGCAAACTGTTCCGATTCGGAGCTCTTCTTCGGCATTCGAGGACCCTCGTCGAGCCAACGGCAAGCAGCCAATGACCTTTGCAGCCGGGAAATTCCCCCGTGAAACCTTTGCGTGTTACTCTGCGTAGTATGAATGTGACCGCGGCAGCCAGCAGTTCGAATGGATTTGCGATCCGCGCGGAACGCGTCTCCCGCCATTACAAGATGGGAGAGGCGCTGATCCGCGCCGTGGATGAGATTTCGCTCGAAGTCGGCGCGGGCGAATTTCTAGCGCTGCTGGGGGCCAGCGGATCGGGCAAGTCCACGCTGCTCAATCTGATGGCTGGGCTCGACCGGCCATCCTCAGGAGCTATCCTCGCGCTGGGGCGCGACCTGGCCACCATGTCCAGCGAGGATTTGGCGGCGCATAGGAACCGGACGATTGGCATGGTGTTTCAATCCTTCCAACTTCTTTCCCGAATGACTCTGGAGGAGAACGTCGAGCTGCCCTTGCGCCTGGCGGAAGTGCCGCGCGCAGATCGCCCGGCGCGCGTGCGAGAGGCGCTGGAACGCGTCGGCCTGGCCGCGCGAACCCGGCACCGCCCCACCGAGCTTTCCGGCGGCGAGCAGCAGCGCGCGGCGATCGCCCGCGCGCTCGTCAACCAGCCGAAGATCTTGCTCGCAGATGAGCCTACGGGAAACCTGGACAGCAAGACGGGCGAGGAAATCATGAGCTTGATCGCGCAGATTCACCGGCCGCCGTCGGGTCCGGGAAGAACCATCATCATGGTGACGCATGAGCGCGTGCTGGCGGAACGGTACGCGGACCGCATCGTCACGCTATCCGACGGCGCCATTTCCCGCGAGGAGTGCTTGCGATGAAACTGGGGGACCTGACCGAGCTTGCCGCTCGGAATTTGCGTGAAGCCGTGCTTCGCAATTCGCTGACGACGCTGGGCATTTCGGTGGGTGTGGCTTCGCTCGTGGCGCTGCTTTCGCTGGGTGTGGGATTGCAACAGCTTGTGAACCGCTCGGTTGCGCGCGCCGGATTGTTCGACACGATTTCGGTCCGGTCCCGCCAGAACGCTCCGTTCGGACAGCCCGGAGGAGGACGGCGCAACCCGCGGGACGCCGCGGATTTGACACCCCCGCGGCCTCTCGATGACGCGGCGCGGAGGGAGCTTGCCGCGTTGCCCAACGTCTTGGAAGTGAATCCGGAAGTGCGATTTACGGCGGAGGCGCGGCGCGAACCAATTAGTCAGCTCGTCATGGTATCGGGCATGGCGGCGTCCTCGCAATCGAGCGGGACGCTTGACGGCTTGAACGGGCATTTTTTCTCAGGTCCGGACGCCGAAGAGACCATCGTCCAGGGAGACTTGGCCAAGCGTCTGGTCGAGGCCGGGCAGGCGCCTGCGTCGCTTCTTGGCCAGGAAATTACTTTGCGATTTGCGCAAAGGCAGGCGCTGCCTCCGCCCTCCCAGCAGGCTCCAACGGATGCGCCCAATCAGGCAGTCGGCCCAGACGAGGAGGCCATGGGCTTTTCGATTGTGCCGAGCGAAAAGAAGTTTCTCGTGGTGGGAGTCACGCCGACATCGGACTCCGGCGGCCAGGTCGGCTTCAACAACGCCGGAATGTATTTGCCGCTCGCCGTTGCTGAAAAGCTCCAGGTCGTTCAGCAGGGTGACTTGCGCGACATGGCGCGATCCAATGCGGCACAAGGCACGCGTTATGCCGCTTTGAACATTCGCGCCAGCAGTCCGACGGCAGTGGCAGAGATCGAGTCCAGCGTCACCCACATGGGTTTCGCGGCATTTTCGTTGATCGACGTCACGCGCAACCTGCGCACTTTTTTCGCGATCTTCGATATGTTTCTGGGAATTTTCGGAAGCCTGGCGCTGGCGGTCGCTTCGCTGGGAATTATCAATACGCTGGTCATGGCCATCCTCGAGCGCCGCCGCGAAATTGGAGTCCTGAAAGCGTTGGGCGCCGCGGATCGCGACGTGCGGCAATTATTTTTCGCCGAAGCGGGAGTGATGGGTTTGGCGGGCGGCTTGTTTGGCGTGCTTTTGGGTTGGGCCATCGGCCGCGCCATCCAATTCGCCACGATGATTTATCTGAAACGCCAAGGCGTGAATCCGCCGAACATCTGGTCTGTGCCGTGGTGGCTGATATTAGGCGCGATCGCCTTCGCGGTAGTCGTCAGTCTCGCGTCCGGAATTTATCCCGCGTCGAGAGCGGCGCGCCTGGATCCAGTCGAAGCGCTGCGTTACGAATGACGTGACCCGTGGCTCGTGACCCGTGGCCCGTGATTCGTCCGACCAATAATCGGCAAATTGTGAATTTTCGGCGGGGAAAAATTCAGAGCATGCAAGTGAATGAAGACTGACTACTCGAGGACCGCGTCCGGCCGTCTTTCCACGGGGCACGGGTCGCGGCACACGGGTCACGTCGCGGTGAGGCTACAGGTCGAAAACCGAAAAAGGCAAACGTCACGGCGGCAAATGCCGCGCAAAAAAATTAACCGGGGCGCTCAGCTGAGGGGCCGGAGCACCCCGGTCTTCCCTGTCCGCCTCCGCAGGTGGCGGGCAAGACTCGTACTACGCGGCGTGTTCGTCGCCGCGCAGAAATTCGTATCGTTCAATCTGGGCTACCACTCCGATGCGGCCAGGCTCGTCCACTTCGGCGCGCTTGATGCGGCCGAGGCAGCGAACCTTCACGGGTCCGGCGAGCGTGATTTCATGGGGTAGCGTCAGCAGAATCTCCACCGGCGAACCGCTGGAGACCTCCTTTGGCAGGAAGAAATAGACCCCGCGCGAACTCACATCCCGAGATTCCGTGGTGGCTTCACCGATCGCCGAACCACTGGTCCAGCGAACGATCATGGGTAGCCGAATCTGAAACCGCTGTGTCGCGCGTCGCTCTTCGGCTGTCAAGGTGTTATCCTCCGAATTCATTCCGCTACTGTTCACGCTTACGAGATTACGTTTGGGGGATGAAACGCTCAATAGCGCGGGAGTCCCGATTACAGGGGGGTGAATTTGGTACGCACGTACTAGGATGCAGGGCTAGCCAAATCGAAACCAGCCACCGTCTCGAAAATGCCTGTAAACAGCAGAAAACAATACCATTACAGGCTATTGCCCTATAACAAAACCTCGTACCAATTTTCGGTTTTTCGCGGCTGAAAACGCTGACGCATGGTTGTCATGGGCGTTGTCACGGTATTCGGAATTCATCTGGGGTTGTGCGCCCTGTATGGGGGCAGAGAGTCCTTCCGCCCTTTCAGGGCGGACAATAAAGCCGGGGGCACATTACCCGGGGGGTTGCCCCGGGCTGGCTACCTTCGCGCCGTTGGCAGGGGGCCGTGGCCGTGGTTCGGGTGGAAGAGAATCCGCAAAGGCACCCTATAAAACAGCCCGGAAATAGCCGCTAAGACAGTCAGGAAGGACTGGGTTTTGGGAGATTACGCCTGATCGATCAGGCGGTGGTGGATGGCGTAGAGGGCCAGTTCCAGGCGGTCGGAAACTCCGAGTTTGTCGAAGATATTGTGCAGGTGATTCTTTACGGTTTGTTCGCTGATGAAAAGCTTTTCGCCGATTTCCTTGTTGCGGTAACCCTGCGCGACCAGTTGCACGATCTCTTTTTCGCGGTCGCTGAGCAGCGGCTTTTCGCGCCGCGGGCCGCCGTCGGAGGACTTGGAAAACGCCTTCATCACTTCCGCGGTCATGTGATTATCGAGCCAGATTTCGCCGCCGTGAACTTTGTGAATGCTCCGCACCAGCAGGTCGGTTGCGGATTGCTTCAGCACCACGCCCCGCGCGCCGAGGCGCATCGCGCGGACCACATCGCGATCGTCTTCGGCGGCCGTGAGCACCACAACGCGCGTAGGGAGTTGGTCGAAATTCACTTCCTCGAGGACAGCGAGTCCATCCTTGTCCGGCATGCGCAGGTCGAGCAACAGAATGTCGGGCTTCAGCTTAGCCAGCATTTTGATGCAATCGTTTCCATTGGAAGCCTCGCCGACAATGGTGATTTCATCGTCGCCGTCGAGCAATTTGCGCAGACCTTCACGGAAGATGGCGTGATCGTCAGCCATCAGGACACGGATTTGTTGTTTTGTCGTTTTGGCCATATCAGCCGAGAGGAACCTCGATAGTCAAACGTGCGCCATGACCAGGAGTGGATTCCACCGTCAACACACCACCAACGCTGCGGGTTCGCTCCTTGATGGAAATCGGCCCCAACCGGAGGCGATCCAACTCATCCCCGGTAAAGCGGCCGGCGAAGCTAAAGCCTTCCCCGTTGTCGTCCACCACGAGGACTACTTCCCCTTCATTCTGCCATAGTTTTACCACGACGTGTGAAGCATGCGCATGTTTTTTCACATTGTGTAACGATTCTCTATAGATCTGGAAAAGGTCGCGGCAGATGCGATCCGGGATCTGCAACTCGGCGGCATCGATGAGCAGATCGAGCGCCAGGGCGGATTCGTTGCGAAACCGCTCGGCAAAGCCCCGCATCAGGTCCACCAAATCGGCGCTCTGAACCCGGAGGGGTCGCATGTCGGTGACCATGCGGCGGAGCTCATCTGTCTCATTTCGCACCGTTTGTTGCAGGGACGCGAGCCCGCCGACCGCCTGGTCCGGATCGGTGGGGACCTTGCGCCGCAAAACGTCAAGCTGTATATCCACACTGAGCAGGGTTTGCAGGATGCCGTCGTGAATTTCACGGGAGATACGGCTGCGCTCACCCTCGATGGCATGCGCGCGGATGTGACGAAGCAGGAAAAGGTTCTGAAGAGGCTGCCCAAGATGGCGGACGATTCGCTCCATCCATTGCAAGTCCTGGGGGAGGAACCGCCGGTGCGCGTTGCCAAGCATAAGGCGGCCAACGGGCTGGCCTCCGAGGTCAAGCGTGACCCCCAGAACCGAGCGCCAGCCAAGCTCCTGGCGCATGGGGCCCGGCAAGCGCGGCAAATCCTTCAAACGGCGCCCATCTTTCCGATTCCAGCCGAATCCCTCGCCGGCTCCTTCCAACTGGTTCCAGCACACGCTGGCGTCGGGCTGGTCGAGGAGGAAGCCGTCGCTGCGATTCACAGGGACGTTTTCCGGCGTAAGTCGTGAATCGTCTCCGGTCACGTACCTCCACACGAAAATGCGCTCAATATCGGTATCTCGAAACGCCAGGATTGCCTCGTCGCAATCGAAGGCGCGAACGAGTTCGGTCAAGACGAGTCGCAGCGATTCCGCCATGCCGCGGTCGACTTCCAATTGCCCGGTGAGCTGCGCGAGAAACTCCTGCTCAGTAGCGTGGCGCCTCTGGCGGCTGCCGAGGAACGCGATGCCCGCGCCGGCGGCAAAGGTCCCAGTGGAAAGCGCTATCCAGGACAACATCTGGTTCCACGCCAACGGGCCGTTTATGCCTGTTCGAATTAAAAGAGCAAGTGTAACGAGGCCGGCCAGCAAGATCGAACGACGAGTCCCCACACGAATCCCGGAGGCCAGGGCTACGAACAGGTAGACGAACCAGAACGCCACGACAGACCGACTCAGAACCAGAAATACGGCCAGCGCGGCCAAGTCGAGGGGGAGAGGAAGAGGCAGCTCTCCAATCCACTGCAGATTTTGCACCAGCGCCAGGACCAACGAAACGATCAAATAGACGGTCACGAAAAGGACGGCATGTGGGCCGCGCTCGGAGGGAGGGCGGTCCAATAGATCCACCAGAGCCAGCACCATGAAAATGGGACGGGCATAGGCAATTTGCCGCTCCAGGTGACGCCGTTCGGCTGCGTGGGGTTGCATAGATTGAGCGAGGCGATAATTCGAACGAGAATTAGTCTAACAAGATTGGGTCGTCATTGGCTCGCCGCGAAAGCCAGGCTTTCCTGGCCTGCAACTCCCGCAAATTCCGCCCCCGGAAATTTTCAGCCGGGGCCACGATTTTTTGTTCAAATCCACAGGTTTGAGCGATAATGGTGGACCTTGGCGGCCCCTGTGGAGTAAGTCGATTGGAACACCGCTACACACGAAATGAAGTGGAACGCATGATGGGCGTTTCCCGGCGCGAGCTGGATTACTGGACGCGCCTGCACCTGGTGCTGCCTCGGGCGCGCTGGGGCGAGCGCTTTTTCAATTTTTCGGATCTCGTCGCGTTGGAGACGATCAAGCGCCTGGCGGCCCGAAAAGTTCCGGCGAGACGCATCCGCCGCGCCGTGACCCTGCTGCAAACCGAATTGGGTTCGGCGAGCACGCCGCTCTCGATGCTGCGCATTTCGACGAATGGAAGACAGGTGGTCGTGTATCCTCCGGTCGCGACGGCACGGCCCTTCGAGCCCCTGACGGGACAATTCGTGCTGAACTTCGAGACGGCGGAACTGGCCAAGAAAATTCATGCACTTGCATCGCGGTCGGCGGAGGAGTGGTTTGAATTCGGCATGTTGTGCGACTCCAACACCGAATCGCTCGACCAGGCCGCTCAGGCGTATCGAAAAGCGGTTGACGCCGCGCCAGAATGGGTGGAAGCGCGCATCAACCTCGGAACCGCGATGTATCAACTGGGCAAAATGGAAGAGGCACTGGAACATTTTTCAATCGCCGTGAAGTTTGAACCGCAAAACGCGCTGGCGGAATTCAATCTCGGCTGCGTGCTCGAACAGCTGGGGAAAACGCCCGAAGCGATCGCGCATCTTTTGCGAGCGGTCGAGCTGGCGCCGTCGCTCGCGGATGCGCACTTGAATCTGGCGTTGGCCTACGAGAAAAACGGGCAGGTGCAAAACGCGCTTCGGCACCTGTCGCTGTATGTGCGGTACGAACCCAACGGTCCGTGGGCCGAATTCGCGCGCTCACGGATCGCCAAATACCGGCCTCCGAGTCCGTCTTCTCCCTCCGGAAAACTAACTCCATTCCGGAGAATCCATTAGCGCGGCTGGAGCCCGATTGCCGCCGTCGTGCGGTTCAAATTTTTAGCTGTGACCTGGATCACGGTACATGGTAAGAATTAAGCAGATGATGTTGGTTTAGAGAGCTGTTCGATAGGATCGACATGGATCCAAATCGTTTTTGAGCCGAGGAAAATTCGAGAAAGCCAATTCTGAAAGGACAATAACATGATCATCGGGGACCACTTGCGGGCGATCCGCGAAGAAAAGAAACTCTCGCAAGGAGAAATTGAAAAACGTACGGGACTGCTTCGGTGCTACATCTCCCGCGTGGAAAACGGGCACACCGTCCCGGCCGTGGAAACGCTTGAGAAATTCGCCCGAGCCCTCGAAGTGCCTCTGTACCAACTCTTCTACGACAGCGACAAGCCGCCTGCCCTGCCCAACATTCTGAAGCGCAAGAGTGCGGGGGAAATCGCCTGGGGCAGCTCGGGGAAGGACGCGCGAATGCTTGAGAGGTTCCGCCAGCTCCTGAGCCGCACCAAGGAAAGCGACCGGAAATTGCTGCTTTTCATGGCCCAGAAAATGGCGCGGGGAAAAACGGCGGCGCACGCATCCGCGGAATAAATTTCCGGACTTTAAATCAATTTCCCGGCTCCACAGGCTTTGGGAAAATTGCTTCCATGTCATCCCTCGGTCGCCGCGGCGACCGAGGGATTTGCTTTTCTTCGCCAAACCCGAGAAAAAGCAGATTCCTCCGGGAAACCCAGCCCATCGGAATAACATGTTACGAATATTTCCGCAGCCGCTAGAGAGCGCGAGGCGCAGGATCCTCGCGGTCGAGCAGGGGCACGAGCGCGCATGTGGCCAGAGTGAACCCGCCCAGGACGGCGAAGCTCGTCTTGAAAGAGCCGGTTAAATCGGCCAAGTGCCCGACGAGCGGAGCGCCGCCCAGAATCATAATGATGCCGAGCATGTTCACGAACCCCATTGCCGCTGCGGCCCGGCCCGGAAACAGCTTCCCGGCACGCGAGAACATGGCGGCGTAGGGCATCCCGATTCCCATGCCGACCAGGATCACGGCAGTCAAGGCGCTCGCCAGTGAAATCGCCGAGGGTAATAACAAGAAGCATCCCAGCGAGACCATCAGGAGACTCCCGGCGAACAACGGTCGGATCCCCATATGTTGGCGGAGCCACCCGCCGAGCGGCCGCGAGACAATACCCAGGAGCAATACCAGCGAGCCGATCATTCCGGCCTTGGTGGTAGGAACCTTCATCACCTTCACCAACAGGACCACTACCCACGAACCCACAACGACGGAAATGCCAAATGTGGCCATTTGAAAAAGCCCCAAAAGCCAAAGCTGCGGAGCGAGGAGCATCAGATGGAATTTCCCGGGAGGCGAGGGTGGAAATTCCACGAGTGGCGATTTGGCAATCCAAATGACGGCTGCGATCAGCACCATTCCGGCACAGACTAGAAATGTCGCGCGCCATCCGGCCAGCTTGTAGATTTGCGGCACCGCGAAAATCACAAATCCGGCGCCGAGTTGGATGGATCCACCGAAAAATCCCTGCGCCACATTCAGCCGCGGGCCCGCGCAACCTTCGTGAATATATCGCGCGCCTCCCACGAAACAGATGCCAGTCCCCATGCCCGTGAAAATCTTGCAGAATAGCAATTGCCAGTAGGCTCCGGCGGCGGCCATCAGGAAGTTTCCCGCCGCGACCCACAACAAGGCAATGAGGAGCATGCGCCGGGAACCGAATCGGTCGACCAGATAACCGCCGGGAATCTGCATGCCGGCGTGAGTCAGGAAAATGCCGGTGGTCAGAAATCCCGCCAGCGCGTTGTTGAAGCCGAATTCGCGCATCAACGCGCCCGCCAGCGGCGCGTGATTCGTGTAGTTGGCGGAATAAGCGAACGCGACGATGCAGCCGCACACGATCGCCACTCGTTGCGCTGATTCCGAAAGCGGCAAGGTTCGCGCCACGCTCGCGGCAGGAGTGCCTTGCAATGCGCTCACGAGCGGCCCCATTTCAACTGGATTTTTTGAGAAATTGTCTGCGTTCTTCCAGCAAGGTTCATCTAGTTTGGGATTCCCATGTTTTGGCCGCTTTGAGATTGGGCTTGATACTACACTGGCTGACACGGTCCGCGCCATAAGGTTTCGGTAGCGCAGGGTTTGGTAGCACAGACTTCAGTCTGTGGGGTTTCGTAAAATGGCCCAAGCGTTGCGCGCCAGCCAAGATCAGGTGGAACCCCACAGCCTGAAGTCTGTGCTACTTAGAGAGACATTTCGCTGGAGCGCAGGGCCAGGGCCAGGACCGCGCCGAGAATGCAGAGCAGTGACATTTGAATTTCGCCGGCCAGGAGCCAACCGCCGCGGCCGACAATCCACCCGAGAAGGTAGCCGCCGAACGCCGCTCCTCCATAAAGGCTGGTGACAAACATTCCGGAGCCGCGGCTCGATAGGCTTCGGCGCAAGGCCTTCACGTGATACCCGGCGAGATTGACGTACAACACCGCGCTCCCCGTGACTCCGTAGATGAAAGTCAGAAGTTCACGCATAGGCATGGTCGGCGATACCTGGAAAAACAGATAACCGAGCACGGCGATGGAAAGAAGCGATCCGCTTAAAACTAGTTTAGGTGAATAGCGATCGCCGATCCACCCGCAGGGGATCGAGAGCAGCGCGCCCAATCCAAAGAAGCCGATGACTTTTCCGGCATTGATCGGCGAATAGTGGAGAGTTTCGCGGAGAAACGTCGGATAGAGGCCGAGAAATCCGTACATGCTGAGACCGTGAATGACGCTCAGAATCGTGAGGATCACGGTGTTGCGGTTCGCGAGGCTCGCGGCGCCGCCGCTATCCGCCTTGACTTCGGCGGCGCGGCGCGTGTCGCTGAACCAGGGGCGCACCGTGGCGGCGATCAGAACCACCATCACAAAACCAAAAGCGCCAAACGAGATCATCGGCGCGTGCCAGGAGTCATAGGACTGGCGAAGTTTTCCGGCAAGGTACGGGCCGAGAAATCCGCCGATGCCGTAGCAGAAATTGACGGAGCCGATGGCGGCGGACCGATACCCTGAAAAATAACTGGCCGCCAGCGCGAACATCGACGTGGCCAGCATGGACATGCCGATGCCTTGCGCTGCGAGGCACACGAGCATGGTCCAGAATCCGGGCACAACTGTAGTAAGCGCCGTGGCCGCCGAAAAAATAACGATGCCCGTCAGCAGGACCATCTTTCGCGAGTAGCGCGCGAGCAGGTAGCCGGTCGGCAGGCCGCCGAGTCCCAGGCCCAAAGTGAAAATCGTGGAGAGCAGTCCGGTATTGGCGAGGGAAAAGCCGAAGGCCTTGCGGATGTCAGGGGCCAGGACCGGAAACAAGTAGCGATCCGCGGCCATAAGCATGTAGGAAACCAGCAGGACGCAGTACATCGCAATGGCAATGCCACGCGCGTTGGCCGATCCTTCCAGAGTGGTGGATTGAGTTACCGCAGCTTGGTCCTGAATTGTCTTATCCTCCCGTTTCAGAGAGTGACATCGAGTCTGCTACGCGATCAGGACGTGGCGAATGTCTCGCCGGGATTATGCCTTGCGTGCGGTCACTTCTTATTTTCCAGAATGATCTTCATGCGCTGGTCTTCGTCGGACTCCAGCATCCCGATCGCCTTTTCCAGATCGAGCAACGGGACGACGTGAGTCACGAGCGGCTTGAGTTTAAGCACGCCCCGCGCCACCAAATCAATCGTGGGCGGATAATCTTCGCCCTTCGCGGCGCGGGTGTTCACGATATTGAGTTCTTTATAATAGAGCTGGTAGAACGGCAAGTTAGCCTGAGTAGCCGACGTAATTCCAAACAACAGGAAGGTTCCGCCCAGCCGCGCCATATTGATGGAGTCGGCCAGCGCGGATGGGACTCCCGTGCATTCGATGACAAAATCGGCGCCGTGCCCGCCTGTCGCTTCCATCACGCCGCGCACAGCTTCCGGGCCGCTGGACAAGGTCACGTCGGCGCCGAGCTCCTGCGCGAGGTTTCGCTTATAGGCGCTGCGCGTAATCCCGATCACGGGATAGGCTCCCCAGGCCTTGGCCAGTTGCACGTGAATTTGCCCGGCGACTCCCAGGCCCACCACGACGACGGATTGACCTGGGAAAATATTGATGCGGTGATGGCCGTGCATGCAGGTAGTTGCGACCTGAATGAGCGGCGCAACGTTGCTGTCAATCGCGTCCGGCAAGGGGTAAACGTGGCTGCGCGGAGCCACCAGGTAATCCGCGAATCCGCCGTTGGAATCGCGTCCGACGAGAGAGCCATTGGGACAGAGATTGGTCTGGCCCGCGCGGCAATTGAGGCACATGCCGCAGTAAATCGCCGGATCGACGATGACGCGATCGCCGCGGCGGAGCGTGGCGTCTCCCCCGTCCACCACTTCGCCGATCATTTCGTGGCCCATGATCAGCGGGTGGCGGACGGGGATCGCGCCTTCGAAGATGTGGAGATCGGTCCCGCAGACGCCGCTATGGGTCACTCGGACGAGGACCTGGTTATGTCCGAGAGTGGGCCGCTCGACTTCCGCAAGGCCCAAATCGCGGGGCCCTCGCAGGACCATGGCTTTCATGAGTGCTGCTTTCGTCAATCCGCGGCCTTGCCGGCATTCCCGGAACCTACGGCGCGGCCCGGAAGAGTGGCGCTGACGACGCTGCGAAATTCCTCGTCCGTCAGCAGGCGCTTGCGCTGCAGCGAGAATTCCTTGATGGCGGCGACAACGCGCATCGCTTCTTCCTCGTTGAACTGGACGCCGAGTTTTCTCAATCCCCACTTCACGGAATCGATCCCGCTTCCCTTTCCGAACACGACGCTGGCCGGAGACTGCCCAACCACGTCCCAGCGGAACGGGAAAAGTTCAGTGGCGTTTTCGACGCCGCAGTTTTCAAACCAACTGGCGATGATGCCGGACTCGATCTGGAACAGCGCGTCGCCGACGACCTGCCGGTTCGAAGGAACGGCATGGCCGGAGAGTTGCTGCACGAGCTTCGAGAGGCCGTAGAACTTGTCGTATTTGAGGCCGGTGTCGATCCCGTACAGGGTGAGCAGCGCCATCGCGGTGTCTTCCATCGGCACATTGCCGGCGCGCTCGCCGAGTCCGAGGACGGTCGAGTGAACGACTTCCACTCCTTCCGCCAGCGCCATGATCGTGTTGGCCACGCCCATGCCGAAGTCCATGTGGAAGTGGGCTTCGAGGCGCTTGTTGATGCGCGCCTTCACGGAGCGCACGAGATACTGAATCGAATGGGGCGAAAGCACGCCGAACGTATCGACCAGGGCCAGCGCGTCCATGTGGCCTTCGTTGGCGACGCGCAGGATCAGATCGAGCACCCAGTTCATTTCGGCGCGGGAGAAGTCGATGGGGAAAAACACGACTTCGAGTCCCTGCTCGTGAGCGTACTTCGTCGATTCGATGGAGAGGTCGATGGCTTTTTCCAGCGACCACTTGTAGGCGTACTTGATGATGTGCTCGCTCGAGGGCACCTCCATCACCACGCCCTTCACGCCGCAGTCCACGGCGCGTTTGACGTCGTCGACCATGCAGCGAGAGAACGCGAAAATTTTCGGGCCGAGATTTCGCTTCACGATTTCCTTGATGGCCGCGGCGTCGCTCGGCGAAACAACGGGCATGCCCGCTTCGATGCGGTGGACGCCGGCTTCCGCCAGTCCTTCGGCGATGCGGATCTTGTCGTCCTTGGTGAAGATGACGCCGGTTTGCTGCTCGCCGTCGCGCAGCGTCACGTCGTGAAACTCGATTTTCTTCGCGAATTTGAAGCCGCTGTTCACGGCGGGATTGAAATTCCAGGGGCTGACGAACCACTTGTCTGTCTTCCATGGCTGATCGGACATGATGACTTCCTCCTTAAGAAATTTTTACTGCGCGCGCGGGACTGCCAGCGCTTCGGGATTGACGGGATTGCGAGGCGGCTGGCCGGAAAGGACGCGCACGACCTCTTCCGCCGCTTTCGTCTGCAATTCTTCGAGCGACTCGACCGAATAGAAACTCGTGTGCGGAGTCAAAATCACATTGTCGCGGCCGAATAACGGCGAGTTCACCGGGGGCTCCTGCTCCATCACGTCGAGCGCGGCGCCCGCCATTTGCTTGGCGTCGAGCGCACGCGCGAGCGCCGCTTCATCCACCACCGGACCTCGCGAGGTGTTCACGATGACCGCGCTGGGTTTCATTTGGCGGAACACATCGGTGCTGAACAGGTGATGCGTTTCAGGCAGCAGTGGAGAGTGAATGGAAATGTAGTCCGAGATTTTCAGAAGTTCCGCGAACTCCACTTGGCCAACTCCCGCCTTGTCCATCACCGCCTGCGGCACGTAAGGATCATACGCCACTACTCGTATGCCGAACGACTGGGCCTTCGGCGCGACGAGTTGCGGAATCCTGCCGAATCCGACGAGACCTAACACCGTGCCGCGCAGGCGATGAATCGGCGTCACGGCCGGCATCTCCCAGCGTCCCGCGTGCGCCCGCGCACTGGAAAACGGAATTTTGCGCACGAGGGAGAGCAGGAGAGCCATGGCGTGGTCGGAAACTTCGTCGATGCAATAGTCCGGCACCTTGGTTACGACGATTCCCTGGCGCGTTGCGGCTTCGATGTCCACGTTGTCCACGCCGATTCCGAAACGCGAAATGATTTTGCACTTCCTCATTTCGCGGATCATGTCCGCATTGATTTTCGCGTACGTGACGAGCAGCGCATCGGCTTCTCTTGCCGCTGCCACGATGCCCTCCGCCGTCGGCTGCGACGCCAGGCGCAACTCGGCCCCGGCCCGCGAAACGACTTCGCGGGCCAGGTCCAAGTTCGGAAACACGGAGTCGGCAACAGCAACTAAGAGAGAGGGCATCAGCGCTTCATGGCCTCTTCCATGTGCTCCATCAATGTGAAAACCACCGGTCCCTTGCCGCTCACCAGCACGTTTTCCTCGAGACGGCAGGTCTGCTGCAAGCCCGGATGTCCCGCGAAGGTTTCGATGGCGAAGTACATGTTCTCCTTGATCTCGGCGGGATATTTCAGCGAATACGCCCGCGACATCCACATGCCTTCATACAAAGTGATGCCGATGCTGTGCGCGAACTGTTGCAGCGTCACGGTGCCGTAGGTGTCGTCATCGTATTCGGGGAACGCCTTGGCAACATCCGCTGTCGTGTTTCCGGGCTTCAGTTGCTCGAGCCCGGCGTACATCGAGTCATACACTTCGCGGTAGAGATCGATTTCCTTCTGGGTCATCTTCAAGCCCTGCGCCCCGCCGCATTTGAAGCAGCGCACAAAGTCGATGAAATATCCGGAAGGACCGACGGCGTTGATGTCCACGATTACGAGGTCGCCCTGGCGGATCAGCTTATCCGTGGCCCAGCGGCGGTACGGGCTGGTGTTGCCTCCCGACGCGACGATGATGTCGTAAATAATTTCGCAGCCGCGCTCGAGCATGAACTCATGTACGTTCGCTTCGATTTCCCGCTCGCGCACGCCGGGCTTCAGCCATTCGTACTTGATCTTCCACATCGCGGCGTCGCCGATGCTGGAAGCCTGCTTGAGCAGTTCGATTTCATCCTGCGTCTTGACAACGCGCGCCTGCGAAACGGCCGGCCAGCCGTTCACGATTTTGAGCCCGGTCTTCTGGAACGCTTCGAGCGCGGGCATATCGAAGTTGTCGATCCCGATCTGCTCTTTGGTTACACCAGCCTCTTTCAGCACGTCCATGACGCTTTCGGCCATGCGCCCGGCCATGTACGGCACGGCGCCCTCGGCCCACTGCCAGGTGATGGCCGGACGAATCCGCCCTTCCATCCACGGCAAATCGATTTCCGCGCAGTGCAAGTCCGAACCCGCCGTCTCGAACAGGACCGGTTCGCCGGTGTGCGTGACCACGCAGTAGCGAATGTTGATGTTGTATTTCCAATTGCCCTGATAGGAAGCTGTGGCGTAACGAATGTTCGCGCCGGCGAAGAGGACCAGCGCGCCCAGGTCGTTCACCTTCATGGAAGCGCGCAATTTCGCGAGGCGCTCCTTGCGCAATCGCTCAAAATCCACGCGCATTTGCCAATCCGCGCCGGTCTGGCTGTACAAGCGGCGGGGATCCCAGGAATGTGGCTGGCCAATAAATCGAGTGTCCATAAGTGTGGAGGAAACATCCTTTCATCTGTTTTGGATATAAGGCAGCACATAAATATAAAACAAGTCGCGAACTTTTGCTTAGAAAATCTTGCGAGCAGCCCGACGCAGCGTTCAACCCACCGCATGAATCTATTCGCAAGGGCATCATGAATGGCTCTACCGGCCGCGGAAGAGGAAGATCACGTCCAGGACGGCAAGGATGGCGACGAGGACTTCGAGGACGAATGAACGCGTCTCATTGTACCGGTCCACCATATAGTCGTAGAGTTCGCCGAATGTATCCAGCTTCTGTTCCACCAGCTTTCGATAATCCTGCACGCCCATGCGCGTGGCCGCGAGACGATAGATTCGAGCGTAGTAGATGTCGCTGACAAATTTGATCGCGTTGTCAATGCGCTCGGTCAGGTCCATAACGTCCAGTCGGATCGTATTGAAGCGCTGGGCTTCGCGCGGCAGGCTCCAGCGCGAGAGCAGAGCATTCCTTTTTTGTTCGAGCGCCGTGTAGAAATCCGCGAGGACGTGAGTCATGAACCGGTCGTAGTAACGAAACTCGAGGAGCTGCATCTTCGCGTATTCCAGGATCTGGGTTGCAGCCGCGGCATCTTCCGCTCCATCGTAGACAACTGCGCCGTGAGACCCAACTACCACCAAGTCCGACGGATAATAGGAAAGACTGGCCTGCAAGGATTCGTCAAGGGATTTGGGCGAGAGTGGAACGGCCTCACCTCGAATCAGCTGCACCAATTCCCCGCCGTGAGACGCAATGACTCTTCGGCCTCTGGCTGCTTCCCCTCCGCGTCGCGGATTTCATGAATTTCGACGACCAGGTAGCTCTCCTGCAACCAGTCCTCCGTTGGACGGCTTATTGCGGCCCGAATCACGTCCAAGCGCCGCCGGGCTAAGTCTCTCACGCAGGGTTCGATATCCGGCGCATCCATCCACCGCGAACCCTGCGCGACCAGGGAATTCCAGTCGCACTCGAAGGGCAACTCGACCTGAATCACGATCGCGCCGAAACCGTAATACTTCACCGGACACGCGGCGCTGACGCCGGGGCAAACCGTGATGAACTCAGCTGGCTCGACGATGGGAGCTTCTTCAAAGCGGACATATCCTGGCGTGCGCCGCGGGAACGCGTGTCCGCCCGGGCCGCCGCGCGAGCCGAGCAAATTGCGGAGTTTCCCGAGATCGATCGACTCGGCTACGTCGTAAAGAAAAAGAAGTCGAAAAAGTCCACGTAGCTGCATACTGCTCTTGTATCACCAATCGGCTCGAAACGGAGAGCGCGATTGGCCAACGCGTTATGGTTTCAACTCAGAAGGAACATGGTGTAGAATTGGGATGGCTCCCAGGCATTTCGCGAAGGATTTGCAAGCGGTAATGCGGATGCAAGCAAGAGTCCTCAGCGCTGCGAAAGAGCCGATTCAGCGGAAAGCCACGATATCCGCATAAACGCCGCCTGTGGTGAGCGTAGCTCAGCTGGTAGAGCATCGGTCTGTGGCACCGAGGGTCGCGGGTTCAAACCCCGTCGCTCACCCCAACTTTTTCAAATACTTCGTTTGAGTTTGGATCCTGCGTGGTTGCTCGGGAGATGAATAACCCCCCGGCAATTTCAACGCCTGAAGCGCATTTTCCAAAGGCGGTTGCTGACGCGGGGTATCGACGTCAGCCTTTGTCATCTAGGGCAGCAGTGACGCTCGACTCCGGCTTTCGCGCGGACCTTTTGCCGGCGGGCGTGCAACCCGCCGGCTCTCATTTTACATAGCCCTAATTCGAAACGGTGATATTGACCGTCGTAGTCACCGACGCCCCATCCGCGGTGGTCGCCGTCACCATGATGCTCGAAGGCCCCGTGGGCGTGGGAGTCGTTTTGGCTGTCGTAGTGCAACCGACGAGCACTCCCGCGGCCAGGACAAGCACCACGAGCGCAAGGTACGCCGGAGCGCGGCGCAAAGGCAGTGCCCGCTGCCGGACCGCCCCCAACATTCCCAGCATCGAGAGCAGAACCGCTGCAACCAGCCACAGCGAGTAAGTGGACCATGGCCCTCGTCCGCCGGTCCACGGGGTTGATGTCGAGGTTCCACTGCTGGTGGGAATCGCGTTGATTGTAATGGTCGCACTGCCCGATGTGGTGCCTGCCGCGATCGTCCCGCCATTTACGGCGCAGCTGGCGCTGGTAAGCGACTGCGGCACCGTGCAAGTGACGGTCAGCGCCGCCGGCAACGGACTAGTTGCCGGATTCGTTGTGTAATCGATTTTTACCATGGCCGGCGTGCCTGCGGTGACCGCGATCGTCCCCGGGGTTGAGGCATCCTGTGCGGCGACGAAGGCCACGAGCGGGAAGTTCAGGGTCGTCGCCGCTTTGCCGCCTCCGGCATTCGAAGTCGGGTTCGGTGGGTTAAAGACGCTGATGGTCACGGTCCCGGCGTTGGCCAAGTCGCTGGCTGGCACAGTAATACTCAACGAAGTTCCGGCTGCGTTAGCCGTTCCAGTTAGTGCCGCATTGCTACCAAGAGTTACCTGGGTCGAGCTGTTGAATCCGGTACCAGTCAACGTGATCTGTTGGGGAGTAACTCCAGTACCCACGATCAGGCCGGCGCTCGGTGAGAACGAAGATTGCGTTGGCACTGCGTTGTCAATGTTCGTCACGTCGGGGGCGGACGACTTGTCGGTGCTCTTGGAATCGTTGGGGTCGGCTACCGTCGCCGTGTTTGTCACACTTGGAAATGCGCCTGGAACGACGGAAACCGTCAGTGTGACTGTGCTGTTGCCGCCCGCGGCTGCAAGCGCCGGACCAGAGTACGTGCACGTCACGGCTTGCCCGGTTGCTGTGCACGACCAGTTCGCTCCCGAGCCGGAGACGAAGGTGAGAACCGCGGGCAAGTTATCCGTCACAGTGACATTGCCGGTGGTCGGTCCCGTCCCGGTGTTCGTTACTTTGATGGTGTAGACTCCGTTCGAGCCCACGGTGAAATCTCCGGTGTGGCTCTTGGAGATCGTTACGTCAGGCGCGGTGACCGTCAAAGTGGCCGCCGTGGTGGTGGCTGTTCCCACAGGGTTGGTGAATATCGCCTTGTACATATTCCCGTTCTGCGAAAAAGTGGTTGTGAAGGTCAGGGTGGTAGAGGTCGCGTTGGGCACGTTACTGAATGCGCCGCCGCTGACACTCACCTGCCACTGTACCGTCGGCGCAGGACTCCCGCTGGCCGCCGCCGTGAAGGTCACGCTATTCCCGGCGTTAACCGTTTGATTGGCCGGGTTGGTGGTGACCGCGGGCGGAGCAGTGACCGTGAGAGTCGTCGATCCCACAACGCTTCCGCTGGTCGCGCTGATCGTCGAAGTGCCCGCCTTCACCGCCGTGGCGAGTCCCGCGGCGTTGATCGTCGCGACCGTGGTCGTCCCGGACGCCCACGTCGCAGTGCTCGTCAGGTCTTGTGTTGAATTGTCGCTGAACGTCCCGGTTGCAGTGAACTGCTGGGTGTTCCCAACCGAGATGGATGGGTTCGGAGGCGTTACGGCAATCGACGAAAGCACCGCTGCCGTCACCGTCAATGTTGTCGATCCCACCACACTTCCGCTCGTGGCGCTGATCGTCGACGTGCCTATCTTTAGAGTCGTGGCCAATCCCGCGGCGTTGATCGTCGCGATTGTGGTCGTACCGGACGCCCACGTCGCGGTGCTCGTCAGGTCTTTCGTGGAGTTGTCGCTGAATGTCCCCGTTGCCGTGAATTGCTGCGTCTTGCCCGCGGGGACCGATGGGTTCGCCGGCGTTACCGCGATCGACGACAGCGTCGCCGCCGTCACTGTCAACGTCGTTGAGCCCACCACAGCGCCACTCGTCGCACTGATCGTCGACGTACCCACTTTCACTGCTGTCGCCAGCCCTGCGGCGTTGATCGTCGCGTTCGCGGGCGTTCCGGATGCCCACGTCACGCTGCCCGTCAGGTCTTGCATCGAGTTGTCGCTGAACGTCCCCATCGCCGTGAACTGCTGCGTTTTCCCCGCGGGGACCGATGGGTTCGCCGGCGTTACGGCGATCGACGACAGCACTGCCGCCGTCACCGTAAACGTCGTCGTCCCATTGACCGACCCTGACGCCGCCTTGATCGTCACCGGTCCGCCCAACTTCACTCCCGTTGCCAGTCCCGCGGCGTTGATAGTTGCAATGGTCGTATCGGACGTACTCCACGTCACCGTACTCGTGATGTTCTGCGTCGAGGTATCACTGAACGTCCCGGTCGCTGTGAATTGCTGCGTCTTGCCTGCCGCCACCGACGGGTTCGCCGGCGTCACTGCGATTGACACCAGAGTTGCATTCGTCACCGTCAACGTCGTCGAGCCCACTACACTTCCGCTCGTCGCAGTGATCGTCGAAGTCCCCGCCTTCACTGCCGTGGCCAGGCCCGCGGCGTTTATCGTCGCGACCGTCGTCGTCCCGGACGCCCACGTCACGCTGGCTGTCAGGTCTTGTGTCGAACTGTCGCTGAACGTACCAGTCGCCGTGAATTGCTGAGTACCGGCAACAATGATGGTGGGTGTGGCTGGAGTCACCGCGATCGACGACAGCGTTGCCGCCGTCACCGTCAAGGTCGTTGAGCCCACCACACCTCCGCTCGTCGCGGTGATCGTCGAAGAACCCACTTTCAGAGTTGTGGCCAAGCCGGCGGCGTTAATCGTCGCGACGGTTGTCGTTCCCGAAGCCCACGTTACGCTGCCCGTCAGGTTCTGTGTCGAGTTGTCGCTGAACGTTCCTGTCGCCGTGAACTGTTGCGTCTTCCCCGCGGCCACCGATGGGTTCGCCGGCGTTACCGCGATGGACGTCAGCACGGCCGCCGTCAAAGTAAACGAGGTCGTCCCGCTGACCGCCCCGGAGGTGGCCTTGATCGTGACCGGCCCGCCCGCCTTCACTCCCGTCGCCAAGCCTGCCGCGTTGATTGTTGCGACGGTCGTGTCCGACGAACTCCAGGTCACTGAACCTGTCAAGTTTTGCGTTGAGTTGTCGCTAAATGTCCCAGTTGCCGTGAACTGCTGCGTCTTGCCCGCGGGGACCGATGGGTTCGCCGGCGTTACCGCGATCGACGAAAGCGTCGCCGCCGTCACCGTCAACGTCGTCGAGCCCACCACAGCGCCGCTCGTCGCACTGATCGTCGACGTACCCACCTTCACCGCTGTCGCCAACCCTGCGGCGTTGATCGTCGCGTTCGCGGGCGTTCCCGACGCCCACGTCACGCTGCCCGTCAGGTCTTGCGTCGAGTTGTCGCTGAACGTCCCGGTCGCCGTGAATTGTTGCGTCTTTCCGGCCGCCAACGACGGATTCGCTGGCGTTACCGCGATCGACGACAGCACTGCCGCCGTCACGGTAAACGTCGTCGTCCCATTCACCGACCCCGACGCCGCCTTGATCGTCACCGGTCCGCCCAACTTCACTCCCGTCGCCAGTCCCGTGGCGTTGATAGTTGCAATGGTCGTATCGGACGTACTCCACGTCACCGTACTCGTGATGTTCTGCGTCGAGGTATCACTGAACGTCCCGGTCGCTGTGAATTGCTGCGTCTTCCCCGCAGCCACCGAGGGATTTGCCGGCGTCACTGCAATTGAAACCAGAGTGGCATTTGTTACCGTCAGCGTCGTCGAGCCCACGACAGCGCCGCTCGTCGCGCTGATTGTCGACGTACCCGCCTTCACTGCCGTGGCGAGGCCGGCGGCGTTGATCGTCGCCACCGTCGTCGTCCCGGACGCCCACGTCACGCTGCCCGTCAGATTCTGCGTCGAGTTGTCGCTGAACGTTCCGGTCGCCGTGAATTGCTGAGTACCGGCAACAATGATGGTGGGTGTGGCTGGAGTCACCGCGATCGACGACAGAGTTGCCGCCGTCACCGTCAACGTCGTCGAGCCCACCACAGCGCCACTCGTCGCACTGATCGTCGACGTACCCACCTTCACCGCCGTGGCCAACCCCGCCGCGTTGATCGTCGCGTTCGCCGGCGTTCCTGATGACCACGTCACGCTGCCCGTCAGGTTTTGCGTCGAGTTGTCGCTAAATGTTCCCGTCGCCGTGAATTGTTGCGTCTTTCCCGCGGCCACCGATGGGTTCGCCGGCGTAACCGCGATCGACGATAGCGTCGCCGCCGTCACCGTCAACGTCGTTGAGCCCACCACAGCGCCGCTCGTCGCACTGATCGTCGACGTACCCACCTTCACCGCCGTGGCCAGGCCCGCCGCGCTGATCGTCGCGTTCGCCGGCGTTCCTGATGACCACGTCACGCTGCCCGTCAGGTTTTGCGTTGAGTTGTCGCTGAACGTTCCGGTCGCCGTGAATTGTTGCGTCTTCCCTGCGGCCACCGATGGGTTCGCCGGCGTAACCGCGATCGACGATAGCGTCGCCGCCGTCACCGTCAATGTCGTCGAGCCCACCACGGCCCCGCTCGTCGCACTGATCGTCGACGTACCCACCTTCACCGCCGTGGCCAACCCCGCCGCGTTGATCGTCGCGTTCGTCGGCGTTCCTGATGACCACGTCACGCTGCCCGTCAGGTTTTGCGTCGAGTTGTCGCTAAATGTTCCCGTCGCCGTGAATTGTTGCGTCTTTCCCGCGGCCACTGACGGGTTCGCCGGCGTAACCGCGATCGACGATAGCGTCGCCGCCGTCACCGTCAACGTCGTCGAGCCCACCACAGCGCCGCTCGTCGCACTGATCGTCGACGTACCCACCTTCACTGCCGTCGCCAACCCCGCCGCATTGATCGTCGCGTTCGCCGGCGTTCCTGATGACCACGTCACGCTGCCCGTCAGGTTTTGCGTCGAGTTGTCGCTGAACGTTCCGGTCGCCGTGAATTGTTGCGTCTTTCCTGCGGCCACCGACGGGTTCGCCGGCGTTACGGCAATCGACGACAGCGTCGCCGCCGTCACCGTCAATGTCGTCGAGCCCACCACGGCGCCGCTCGTCGCGCTGATTGTCGACGTACCCACCTTCACCGCCGTGGCCAAACCAGTAACGTTGATCGTCGCGTTCGCCGGCGTTCCTGATGCCCACGTCACGCTATTCGTAATGTCTTGCGTCGAGCTGTCGCTAAATGTTCCGGTCGCGGTGAACTGCTGCGTCTTCCCCGCGGCTACCGACGGGTTCGCCGGGGTTACCGCGATCGAGGTCAGGGTGGCCGAAGTAGCGGCCGTCAAGCGAAGATGGAAAGCAGTTCCACCGTCGCCGAGGACCGAAGAAATCATGAAGTAATACGTGGTGCCGCCGGTGGCGGTAAACGAGACCTGAGACTGCAGGACCTGGGTCGGTCCGGTGCCGGCGTTGTCGTTGCACGCGATCTGCGTGAACGCACCTGGAGTGCCGGTCCAAACGGAAAGGATCGTATCGTCGAGACTGGTCAGAGTGTCCGCAGTCACGGGGGTAGTGCTGGTTGGCGTCAAGCTGTACCAGACGCTGTTGGCAATGCCGCCATTGGCGGCGCCAGCGGGCGCGCAGAGGGGCGTCGGATCAGCATGGCCACCGGTGTTGATCGTAGCGAGGATCGAGTTGACGCTGTTGCTGTAGGGGGTGGACGCGGGCGGAACAACCGTGGCGTTGGCCCAGTCATCGTTGGCTGGCGCGACGCTGGCGAAATCGAGCCTGAAGGTGAGTGTTCCACCGGCTCCGCTCGCGCTTGCGTCGGTCACCATCAGGAAATAAGTGGTTCCACTCGTCACGTTAAATCCGACAAAGGATTCAGGGGTCGTTCCCGGAATCGCGGCATTGTTGCAAGCGACGGCCGTGAAACTTCCTGTCGTGCCTGTCCAAACCGAAAGGATGGTGTTGTAGGTGCTGTATCGCGTGTCGGCCACCACTCTTCCGCTTGCCGGGGCGACAAATTTGAACCAAGCGCTCCTGGCCTTGCCGCTGAGCGTGGCTCCGCCTGGGGCGCATGCCGGCGCCGGGTCCGCGAGCCCGCCAGTGTTTGCAGAGAACTGAATCGTATCCTGCGTGATTCGGAAGGGAGTGCTGCTGGTATTGGTAGCATCGGCAAAATCGTCGTTGGTGCCCGTGGGCGCTTGCGCGACGAACAGGCTCTTCGGCTCGCTCGTGCCTCCTCCAGCAGGATTGGTGACGGTGATCGCAGACGAGCCGGCTGTGGTGAGGTCCGTGGCGGGAATCGCAGCCAGCAACTGGGTAGCGCTAACAAACGTCGTGAGGCGCGCGTTGTTGTTCAGATTCACCACCGATCCCAGGACGTAATTGTTGCCGTTCACGGTGAGCGTGAAGGTGGGCCCGCCGGTCGAAACGATTTCGGGAGAGATCGTGTTGATGGTGGGGACTACGCCAGTGCCGGACATGGGAATGTCAATCTTTGCAACCGTTCCGTTCGAGAACGTGAATTCTAGAGTCGCAGTTTCCAGCACGTTAATCAGGGAAGGGTTAAACGTAATCCCAAAACTGCAGGAAACGAACGAGGCGAGAGTGAACGGCCCGGCGGACGGACTGCACGCAGTGCCGCTGGTCGGTGCGGCAATTGCGAAGTCGCCCGAGTTCGCCGACGAAAGAATGCTGACGGTGGTGACGGCGAGCGGCGGCGTTCCGGAGCCAAAATTGAACACCGTGACATTAATTAGCGGGAGCGGCGAGATTCCCTTTGGAACGGATCCAAAAGCGATCGGATTGGGAGAAACCGATGCGAGGGGCCCATTTACTTCCCCTTCCAGAAAAATAGATGGCTCGCCGTCGGCGTCGTCATCGCTAATGGTAAGGGTAGCGAACCGGCTTCCCTGCGTTGTTCCGATCGGCGTGAAACTTACGCCGAAAAAGCAGGACGCGCCCGGCGCGACGGATGTCGCCGTACCGGTGGGCGCGAAGGCACAGATGGGCGACCCGCTGATCGGCGCCACGACATTGAAATCGGCTGCGTTTGTGCTGCCTTTGGTAGCGGAGCCGGCGGACAGGATCAGCGCTGCCCCGCCAGAAGTGCCGCAGACGCCCGGAGCCGAAGATACCACGCAGTTTGTCAACTGGACGTTCATTACCGCGCTCGTCCCGCCCGCATTCAGGGCAGGAAAAAAGACAGAGGTTGGATTAAATGTAATCTCCGGAGTCCCGTTTGCATTGATCACAAATTTGAAAAACTCCGCCGCTTGCCCGCCTCCGGGCGTGGGATTGAAAACCGTGACAGGCGCGCCCGGCGATGCAACCGGGGCGGTGAGTGCGGCCCCATCCACAGTCACGGTTAACGTCTTACCATTGTTTGAGGCTGTCCCGAAATTTTGAAATCCGTTGATGGTCAGCTCGGTGCCGTTCACAAACCCTGTCCCGGTAAGGGTAAACGTCACAGGCTCGGCAACAATTCCGGGATTGATGTTGGAAACGACGCCTGTAATGTCTGGGATCGGGTTCATCACCGTGAAGGGCAAGGTGCCTGCCGAGGTCCCCAATGGATCAGTCAGGCCAATGGGGACCACAGTGCCGTCTGTCAGAAGGCTCGAAGGCACGCTCACGGTCAATTGTGTAGTGGTCACAAACGTAGTGGTCATTCCCGTTGGGATGAAGGCAAATTGACCGGAGCCAATGGCTACCTGTGTACTGGGACCGAAATTCAAGCCCGTAACCGTGACGGTGGTTGTGGGGGAACCGGCCATTACCGCAGCCGGAGTCAGCGACCCCAGCGTCGGAACCGCTAGCTGCGGAGTGGGTTGCACGTCAGTCAGCTGGATGTCCCACATGCTGCGGCCGTGCGTGGCCGCGCGCAAGATGCGCGAAGTAGGCCGCATGGCCAGGGACAGCACAGGGGAATTCGGCAATCCATCGCCGACTACCGTCCAGTTTGTGCAAGGCGTGGCCGCCTCAGGATCCGGGCAGGAGAAAACGCCCACGTCGGTGGCGATATAAAGAGCGTCAGACGTGGGGTTGTTATGGTGGTCCACGATAATATCGTTCACGGGCACATCGGGGAGATTTCCGCTGATGTTCGTCCATGTCGCTAAGGCCCCTTGCGTGGCATTCGTGGTTTTGAAAACATGACCGGGAGTGCTGCCGCAGCCCGCGCAGGCTCCAAACCCGGAAAACGTCACGTAGGCAATGTTGCCGGTCGTGTCGCTCGGTTTGGACCGGACCGCGGTGATGTGGCGATTGGGCAACAGCCCATTGTCGATTTCAATCGGAAACCCGGACGACTGCCATACCTTGCCATTGCTCGTTCCGACTAAAAGAAGTCCGAACGACTTTTGCGAAACATCAATCGAGGTGATTTCGTCCGCATCGGCGCAAGCGGCTACGCTCGCATTTCCGTTGGTGAGATCGCCGGTGATCGGGGACCACGCCGGAGAGCCGAATTGGCTCACTCCGCCAGACGTTGTCTCCCAGATCCGGCAAGTGCCGAAGTACAGGTCGCTTGTACTTTGCGGATCGATCACCAACGGAGGAATGAATCCCATCGTATCGCCCGAAGCAGTGATTTCTGTTTCCGCGGGAACGAAAGAGGGAGCTGGCGTGGGAATAGGTCCGGGGGTGAATAGTCCATTAAACACGGACTTTGTTACCTTGGCTCCCGCAAATGCGTTGCAGCCGGCGTAGATAGTGGTGGGTGTAGTAGTGTCAACGGCGGTATAGCCGCCGTCACCGCAAGCCGGGGCCATAGTCCATCCGAGCGCGCCCGAGAAAACTTGAATGTCATTGTCCTGCGTGCCGCCAAAGCCGTAATTCTCGTCAGAGACCGAAGGCGTGGCCCCCGGATAAAACTGGCTGATAGCCAGCGTGGCGTTCAAATCGACCCAAAGGGGATTGGCAGGCGTGGGATCGTCGGTACGCCAAACACCGCCGTCGTCACCTGTATAGAGTCGCGGCGTCGCTCCGTTGGAAGCGAACGCAAGGGCGTGCGTATCCACATGTGGGCGTACGCTGGTGGAACCAACCGTGAAATCAGTCGAGGGGGTGGTAGTGTCCGTCGACCAGGTGGTGCCGCCATCCGTAGACTTGAAGAGGGTCGTACTGTTGTCCAAGTAGGAGCCGCCGCCCACCACTACGAAATTCGCATTGGCCGGGTGCACCGCGACGGTTAGGTCGTACCAACATTGGCCGGAGGGAGGAGCAGTTGTTTCCTGGCAGAAGTCCGGTGTGTTCGTTAGCTTCGTCCACGACGTGCCCCCGTTCGTCGTTACAAAAAACCCGAGCAGAAGTTGCGAGTTATTCGACCCGTCCGCGATCGCAGCATAGATCGTAGCGGAAGCTCCTGATGTACTATGTGCGTACCCCAGTGTGATTCGTCCGACATTTGTTGCCGGGAGGCCGCCTGCCAGCAATGTCCAGTGAGCGCCGGAGTCCGTGGATTTCCAGATGCCGTTACTGGCGGCGCTTGGGGAAAAGATATCTCCCAAAGCGGCATAAACCGTGGCCGCGTTATTTGCGGCAACGCTGGTAGGATCGAACACAAGATCCGTTCCAGCCGCGCCCTGCGCCCCCGCGGCCGGGCGGTTCCAAGTCACGCCGCCATCAAGCGATTGGTAGACTCCGCCATTCGGGTCGTTGCCGTCGAAGAAATCCACGGAGGCCAGCACAACATTCGAGTTGCCCGGCTGGACAGCAATGGCCCCGATTTTGGCCCCGCCAATGTCGGGGGACTTTGCGCCGGCGAAGACAGAGGCCCCTAATTGCGTCCAAGTGGTGCCCCCGTCGGTGGACTTCAAAATTCCCACCCCGTAGAAGCCGTCCAAATTAAAGTTGTCCTCGCCTGTCCCAACATAGATGATGTTGTGATTGTTAGGATCAATGGCAATGGACCCGACGGCCAGCGAAGGCTGGTTATCTGTCAGCGACGTCCAGCTTGTGCCCCCATTTGTCGTTTTCCAGACGCCTCCGGCCGCTGCGCCGAGATAGATCGTATTTCCAGTCGTGTCGGTTGTGTCCACGGCCAGCGCGGTGACGCGTCCCGAAACCGTCGGAAAACCAACGGTCTCCAAACCAGGAAAACTCGGAACATTGGTCGGCTGCGGGCCGGTCAATTGCCACAAACCGTTCCCGGGAAAGTTAATCAGTGGGGGCGCAGCAAGAACCCGGCCCGAGGGCTTCTGCTGGATCATCGCGTTGCGCTGGTCGATCGCCTGTTGCAAGGCGCCGGAAGGGATGTGCGCGAACGGGTAGGCGCGCTGTTTTTGGAACCATTCGGCGCGCTTGCGCACTAGGTCGGCTCGCTGCTGCGCATTCGTGGGGGCTTGCGTCGTTGAAGAATTCTGGGTGCTTGATGGCGCCGGCTGAACCGGCAGCGGCTGCTGTTGAGCTCGGGCAGGCGAGATCGCGATGAAACCGATCGCTAAAGATACACCTACCAAGCTAAGGAACTGGGCTCTCTTCATGGCTGGGCCTCCATGGCAAGTCCGTTCACATCTACGATTAATTTTTCGGGGAGCCTCCGAGCTCCTCCGGCCTGGGAACCAGCGGGAATAAATTGCACTCTCCGCAACCAACGCGGAGCGACGCCTGCATTAAGTAAAAGGACTCGCGCCGAGAATCCTGTCCAACCAAAAAATGGCTAGACTATCTTGTTTTTCCACCGGTTTGCCGGAGCGAGGGATAGACACCGGCAATGGACATACCCATATGGCAGAGTTTCTATATCATAGGGGTGTTCCATAATGAAAGACCCAGTGTTAGGCGGTACTTTCGTCATCCAATGACCAGTTAAACTGGCAGTACTAGTAGACTTATTCCCGCATAAGTGATGGTCGTGAGTGGATTCCGCGGCATGAGTAAGTCAGGGATTTCGTATTTCTTTGCCGCGTCAAGAATCTCCTGCAGATAGGCAGTCGACATATCTTTCGCTGCCCGGCGGTCGCGCGGTCCTGCGACACCCCGAAAACGGCTTGACAGGAAATAATGGGCGACGTACGGTCCGTATGAATTTTGCTCAGACGAAAATAATATTTTTCTGCTGGGTCCGGGGCCAGCGATCCGGGGAGGAAATGCCGATGAAGCGTCCCAGTACGATCCTTGAGAGGCAGGCGTGCAATCTTCGATCCGACGAATGGAATCTGTCGCGCCGAAAGGTTCTCGGGATGCTGTCCGCGATGGGCGCGGGGATGGCGTTGGCTCCCGTGTCGTTCGCTCAGAGTGCTGGGGGCGGGCCTCGCATCATTGACACTCACCACCACATCTTCCCTCCCGCATTCACGGCCAGGAACTTGAAGCGGATGACGGATGACTCCCCGACGTTTCCAGGCTCCTTTTATACGAATTGGACGCCGCGCTACTCCCTGGAACAGATGGACCAAAACGGCGTGGCTACCGCGATTGGCTCGATGACCAGCCCGGGCATTTGGTTTGGGGACAATGCGGAAGGGCGCAAGAATGCGCGCGATTGCAACGAATACGGCGCGAAACTGGTCCAGGATTTTCCGGGACGCTTCGGGATGTGGGGCGCGATACCCTTGCCGGACACGGACGGAAGCCTGCGTGAGATTGAATATATATACGACACGCTGAAGCTGGATGGCATCGGGCTTCTAACGAGTTACGACGACGGAAAGTTGCTTGGCCATCCCAACTTCGCTCCCATCCTCGAGGAACTCAATCGCCGCAAGGCCGTCATTTTCGTGCATCCCACTGTTTCCTGCTGCGCCATGCCCGTCCGCCACGTGAACCGGGTGGCGATTGATTTTCCCACTGACACGACGCGCACAATTACAGACCTCGTTTACAGCGGCTCGCTGATGCGCTTCCCGAATATTCGCTGGATTTTTTCTCATGGGGGAGGAACGATTCTGATGCTGGCGGCGCGACTCGCCGGCAATGGCCTGACGCCGGAAGAGCGCGCGGCGACGATACCGAACGGATTTGAACACGAATTGCAAAAGTTGTACTACGACGTGGCCAGCGTCTCGCTCAGCGGCGTCGCCATGGCGGCTGTGTTCAAGGGGATTCCCAAGGAACATCTTTTGTTTGGATCCGATATTCCGTTTTTTACGATTGAAAGAATCGCCACGGCCGTGAACAAATTCGACGTGCCGGCCGGGGACCTGCGCGTGATCCAGCGCGAGAATGCGCTCCAGCTACTGCCGCGTTTGAGGGTTTAAGAACCAGTAGGACAGGCTTCAGCCTGTCGGGTTTTTGCCGCGTCATTTCCGATCAAAACCAGACAGGCTGAAGCCTGTCCTACTAACTAATGCAACTACTGAGATTGCTCGTAAACCCGCGTCACTTCGCCTGCAATGTTGTTGGGATTCGGCCAATCCGGATTCTTCGCTTTAAGTTCCGCCGTGATGGTCTTCCCGGCATCGTCCACCGATATGCCCTGCTTCTTCAGCTCCAGCGCTCGCGCCTGTAGCGCTAAAAAGTAGGCGCGCTGTGTTTCGATCTGTGAGGCGTCCACGATCGGCGCGCCGTGATCGGGGACGATGAACTTCGGGTGCAGGGCCTCCACAGCGTCTAAATTGGCGAGCCAGCCTTTCAGGCTCGCGTCCGCATTCGGCATGATGGGGAAAATGTCTTTCTGGACGATGTCTCCGGGGATCAGGACGCTGTCTTCCTCGACGAAAATCAGCTCGTCCCCCTTGGTGTGGGCCGGCCCGACATAAAAGAGGCGGGCGGTCACGCCGCCGAGATCGATTTTCGCTTCGCGGTCGAAGAGCACGTCCGGCGGGCGAAATTTCACATTCTGGAGCAGGTCCAGATTCTGGGCCGACATTTTTCTGAAAGCGTCCATGTGGGCGCCGACGCCTTTGACCATTTCTTCCTGTTGCGCGGTATTTCGGATGATGATCGTGTTCGCCGGGAAGGCCTGTTCGCCCGTGGTGTGTTCGGAATGGTAGTGCGTGGTCGTGAGGTAAAGAATCGGGCCCTTGGCGAGTTTTTGTTCCGCGCGCATGACGGTGGCGCCGTTGCGCTCGCCCAGTCCCGTATCAACCACCAGCGTCGCCCGGCTCCCGATCACAAAGACGACGTTGGGAAAGCCCTCGAGAACAGATACGTGATCGGAGACGCGCTTCAAGTTCTCATCCGCTAGCAACGGCTGCTTGAGCTGGGCCCTTGCGGCAACGGGCAACAAAATTGCTCCCGCGACAAGGAACAAGAACGTGGAGCGCATGCGCAACCGCTTATTCAGTATCGACATCGTGGGTCTCCCTTTCGCGTCCGAAATCCGGCGAGTCAAAATCTTCAGTCAACTCTGCAGGTGCGGCACTACCAGATGGAAAAGCTTCAAGGGGGCCGAACCGGACTGCTTGATTGCTATGGATTCGGATGGCCCGACGTATACGCCGGAACCTTTCTTTACGCTGTGATCCTTGGAGTCGAGCGTGATGGTGGCCTCGCCCTGCATCAAATAGACCAGCTGATGTGTATTCTTGTCGGACCGGACATCCAGCTTTTCGCCTGCGTTGAGCCAGCGGAGGGAGCCGACTACATTCTTGGCCCCGCAGAGCTTGTCATTCAAAATTTCCGCGAACTCGCCCGATCCGGTCAGCTTGGCGTGCGGGATCTTATTCGTATCGATAAAAGTCAGTGACATTGCCGGTCAGTCCTTTCGGTTCCTCAATCGTTGATTCATCTGCTTTCCAAATTTGCTGAATTTGACGGGCAATCCCGCCCGGCCGAACCGTCAACTCTGGTACCAGACGCCGCCGTCCACGCGGTCCCACTTCAGGTCGTCCGGCGTGCCTTCGAGAATGGTGGTCTGAAAACGATTGGGCGCCTGGAATTCAAAGTAAAAGAGCGGGTCGAGCGCGCGCAGGCGATGTTTTTCTTCCGCGGGGATAAAGACCATGGTGCCGGGGCCGATCTCGCGTGTTCCTTCCTCGGTCTGCACGGTGGCTCTGCCCTCCATGATGAAATAAAAGTGTTCGCAATTTTTGTGAAGATGGTACGGAGACGCGGCGCCCTGCTTGTAGTGCATGATCCCCGCCAGCATGTCGTCAATCTTGGTGAGTTCCTTGTTCACGAAGAAGACGCGCTCGCGGCCATTGGACAGCAGCCTGGGCAGCTGATCTTCGTTAAAAATGTATGCCATACCTCGGCCTCCCATTTGAATCGACGGTTCCGGGGCGAGCCGACTTGATGGCAAACGGCAACATCGCCCGGATGCGCCATCCCCGCCCTGCAGCGATCGAATGAACACATGCTAGCAGTTTTTGCGCGGCACTGCCAGAACGGCAGGCCACTCGCGCAAAATCAAATCGCGCGCTGCATTGCAACCGTGACCGAAACTATTTTTTGGGAAGCGCAAACACCGTCACAGTCGGGTTTCCCCCGACGATTTCCGGGATCGTTTCTTTTCGGAGGACGCCGCCGTCGCCCGAAGTGACGGCAACGTACTGAACGTTGTGCGCCGAATAGGTGATGACGCCGCCCTGTACGCTGTCAGCCATGTCGTAGTGCAGCAGAACTTTGCCCGATTGCGCGTCGAGCGCGTCGAAAAAGCCGCCTACTTCGCCGGTGAAAACAAGGTTGGAGGCCGTAACGGCTACTCCGGCGACGAGCAGTGTCGGCGATTCGTACCGCCAGCGCTCCTTGCCCGTCGCGGCGTCAAAGCCCGTGAGTCGCCCGCGCCCCTCGGCCCAAGCGCCATGAGTGATCGGTCCGCCGAAATAACTTTTTTCGCCCGTGTTGGCCTTCTCGATGCTGGGCGGCTCCTTGTCCTTCTGATTCATTGAGCAGTAAAGGTCGTCGCTGGGCACCACGATCAGGCTTAGCTTGGGACTGTAGGCCGCGCTGTTCCACTCATCGCCCCCCAAAATTCCGGGGCAGACTTTGATCGGGATGTTGCTGAGCGGCACCTCCGAGTTCAACTGCGTCGTGAACGGAACAGCATAGACAACCTTATGCGTATCGCCATCGACTACCCGGAGAACGCCATCCTTGCCGGACGAAGCGATCATCGTGCGCGAATTCAACTTGAAGATTGGATTGACATGCGTGATGTCGTAATCGTCCACGTCGTGGGGAATGAATTGGTTGTACCAGAGCAAACGGCCCGTCTTCGCGTCCAGGGCGATCATGGAATTCGTGTACAGGTTGGCGCCGGGCCTGGCGTCGTCCCAGAAATCGGGCGCCGGATTGCCGCCTGCTACGTAGAGGATGCCCTTTTCGCTGTCGAATGACTGAGGAGTCCAGAGGGCGCCGCCCGCGTGTTTGCGCGCTTCCGGATTTGGGCCCCAGGTGTCTGCGCCCGGCTCTCCATCCTTCGGAATAATGTTGAATTTCCAGACCTGCTCACCATCGCTTAATTTGAACGCGCCGATCCATCCGCTGCCCGCCCTTTCTGATCCGGCGGGGCCGACGTAAATCGTGTCCGCTGTTACCAGCGCCGGCATGCTGATGAAGTAGCCCGCCTTGGGATCCGCAATTTGATTGGCCCAGAGAAGCTTTCCGCTCTCAGCGTCCAGCGAAATCAGGTAATCATCTCCGGTGCCGCGAATAATTTTTCCGTTGGCAAGAGCCGCGCCGCGATGGGGATGGACGTAATCGGTATCGCGCGGTATCCACTGATAGGACCACAGCACGTGGCAGTCGGCAGCGTCGATCGCAACTGTGTAATGGTCGCTCGTTACGTACATGACGCCCGCGGAAACGATGGGTGCCGATTCGGAGGGCACTTTTTCAGGAATCGTGTACGAGCAAACCTTGGCGAGCTGTTTCACATTGCCCGGCGTGATCTGAGCCAGCGGGCTGTAACGCGTCCCGTTGAAGTCGTGATCCGCGTAGGTCCAGTCTCCGTTGTCCGCCTGGGCGGGACTCGCGGCGAGAGTTATTCCGCCAAAGCCACGAATGGTTCCGACCGAGACCACCAGCGCCGCGACGAAAAATAGAGACACTGCGATCGATCGGAAAGCTGCTGCACGAATGTGGAGAGCGCGCTTGCTCATTTTAATTATCCTCTATCGGAAATCGGAAGAGCGGTTGGATCCGCTGCGGCAACATTGTTACGACAGCGGCCTGTTTGTCAAGCAATGCGGTGATCTTGTCGCGGCTTTTCCCCTGGGAAGTGGGTGGCTGGATCACTCCTAAGATCCCAAGCCCTTGAATTGTTCCGGTTGTCACGCCGTGTTAAGTCGCCAAATCCGAATGCGCTCGAAATTGTGTTGCAAAAAAATACAGCCGGCGGGACAAGATATCCGGATAATGAGAGCCCCCAGCGAGATTGGGGCAGATCGGATCCAGCGCTCATGGAAAATTTCCGGCTCAAGGTATTCCGCACGGTCGCGGAGAAACTGAATTTTCGCGAGGCGGCAGAGGCACTCCTTTTGACTCAGCCTGCGGTAACCCTGCAAGTCAAGGCCCTGGAGGAAGAACTCTCCATCCGCCTGTTTGACCGGACCGGGAACCGGATCGTTCTCACCGAGGCAGGCCGGCGGCTGCTGAAACACGCAAACCAGCTGGCGGCGCTGGCGCAGGAAGCGGAACGGGACATAGCGGCTCTCCGCGGAGTGGAATGCGGGGAGCTGCACATCGGCGCATCCACGACGATCGCACAATATTTTCTGCCAAGGCTCATCGGCGAGTTTGGCAAATTGAATCCCCGCGTCTCGATGTCCGTTGTGAGCGGCAATACCAAGGAAATTGTGGATGCGCTTCTGAAGGGGACCATCGCTGTGGGACTGGTGGAAGGTCCAGTTCTTCGCCGCGGCATCCGGATCGAGCCCTTCCTCGACGATGAAATCGTGATGATTCTTCCGGCGCAACACGAATGGGTTGGCCAAACGGTTCCCAAAGATCGGTTGGGAACCGAACGGCTGATCTTCCGCGAAAGGGGTTCCGGCTCGCGGCGCGTGGTGGAAAACGCATTGCAACGGGCGAAGATCCCGCTGAAGAAATTGCACATCGCGATGGAGCTGGATTCCACGGAGGCGATCAAAGAGGTGATTGAGGCTGGCCTCGGTGTCGGTTTCGTATCGGCGCGAGCGATTCAAAAGGAGCTGAAACTGGGAACGCTCCGGGAAGGCTCCGTGGAAGGCTTGCGTATCCTGCGCCACTTTTCCATCATACGCTTGCCGGGAGCGCATCCGGTCGGGTTGGCAGGGGCATTTCTTCAATATTTGCGCGACATCTGCGAGCGGTCGAATTTCCGGCGAATATCCCCCGATAAATCGAATTGAAGGCTCATAAGAATTCCTGCTTGGACGCGCATCTCCGCGCCCGCCCATACTTGCGGGAAGAGGCGGAATATGCCGAGAATCCGTTGAGCACCAAAACGCTCTTCTTTGTGGGTTTGATTCTTTGCGCTACCGGCGTTCTGTCCCCAGCAATCGCCCTCCTCCTGGGCCTCATCTATGGATTCTCTTTCGTTCACCCATACGATGCGGACAGCCGAACTCTTTCCAAATTTCTCCTGCAAGCTTCCGTGGTGGGCCTGGGGTTCGGCATGAACTTGCAGGAGGTCATCCGGACAGGGCGGAGCGGATTTCTTTACACGGCTGCGGGAATTGCCTTCGCCCTGACCGTCGGTTTGCTCCTGGGGCGTTTGTTCGATGTGAAGCAAAAGTCATCTGCGCTGATCTCGGTAGGCACAGCCATCTGCGGAGGAAGCGCGATCGCCGCCGTCGCTCCCATTCTCCAGGCTGACGAGCAAGAAACGGCCGTTTCACTGGGCACGATCTTCATTCTGAACTCGATCGCATTGCTGATTTTCCCCTCGATCGGGCGGGCCCTGCATATGTCCGAGCAACAGTTTGGACTTTGGTCGGCCCTGGCGATTCACGACACAAGTTCCGTCGTGGGAGCAGCCTCCCACTACGGACCTATCGCTCTCGTCGTGGGAACCACGGTCAAACTGACGCGCGCGCTTTGGATCATTCCCGTCGCGCTGGGCGCGGCCGCCGTCCATCATTCCAAGAAGAGAATCCAGTGGCCATTTTTCATTCTTCTGTTCTGTCTCGCGACCGTCGTGAACACTTACCTCCCTTCGGCCGCAAGCCTCTCCCGCATTCTTAGTAACCTGGGAAAGTTGGGCCTGACTGCCACTCTTTTTCTAATCGGGACCAGCCTGTCGCGGCCGGCTTTGCGGCAGGTGGGAGTCCGCCCCTTGCTGCAAGGCGTGGTGCTCTGGATCATCGTGGCAGTCTCGTCGCTCTGGTTGATTCTTGCCGGAATCATTTCTCTACATATCTAACGCAGCGATATCGGCCGGGGCGCGCGCGGAGAGGATTCCACTTTCATAAATGCCGGCGCAATTGACGGTCGCCTTCCTGGACCACCTCCACAATATTTGAAATTTGGAGCTTGCCGCATATAATGCCTCAGGACTCGTCGAAGCGTTCCCGCACCTGCCCCGAAAATATTGTGAAAGAAAGGGTGAACTCCATGGACGAACCAAACGACCCGAAAATTTCCGACCCGAAAGCGCTCGTGGACCGGCGCGATTTCCTGGGCGGCGCGACCGCGCTGGCGGGCACGTCTCTGCTGGGGCTAGCTTCCGCGGCGCGCGCCGAAGCCGCCGAAGGCATGGCCGTGTCGGACCGCATGCCTCCAATCCCGGCCGACAAATGGACGGATGCGCAAAAGAAAGCCGCCGAGGAAATCACGTCGGGGCCGCGCAAAGAGCTGGTGGGGCCGTTCATCCCGCTGCTGCGGAGCCCGGAGTACATGAGCCGCCTGCAAAAAGTGGGAGAGTACCTTCGCTACAAGACCAACCTCGGATCAAACATCAGCGAGTTCATCATCCTGCTGATTGGGCGGCACTGGACGCAGCAATTTGAATGGTACTCGCACCAGGCGCTGGCCCTCAAAGCGGGGATCAAACCGGAAACGATCAAAGCCATTTCCGAGGGGCAGCGCCCGGCTGCCATGACGGCGGATGAAGAGATGATCTTTGAATATGTCACCGAACTTCTATTGCACCAGAGCGTGAGCGATCACTCTTATGGCCGAGTGGTGAATCGGTTTGGCGAACAAGGCGTCATCGACATAACCGGATTGTGCGGCTACTACACACTGTTGGGCATGCTCATGAACGTGACGAGGACGCCTTTGCCTCCGGGGATTGCGCCGCCCTTGGCCACTTTTCCGCACTGAAGTAGCACTGCCATCCGCCGCGTGGGAGCTGTGCGGGTTTTGCAATTGCCAATGAGTCGATCAGCCTGCGCGTGCAGCTTACAAAAACACACAGCCAAGAGTGGCTGTGCTACAAAAGCAAAGCGGCCAAACTCATGCGGCTGGTGACGTTTCAACAGCAGGGCCTCCAAGAAATCGGCGCCCTCGCGGAAGCAGACTCGAAAATCATCCGGCTGCAGACCGCCGAACGACTCCGCGGCGGCGAAGAAAAGCCTAATTTCCAATCGATGCTCGCGTTCTTGCAGGGCGCAAGCGCGTCTCATGACGCGGCGCAGAGAACCATCGAGTTCGCCTTGTCGCAGCGGCCTGAAGGCGTCGTGATCGAACGCGCGAGCGTTGAGCTTCTTTCCCCCGTTCCCCGCCCGGAATCGATTCGCGAATTCATGGTGTTTGAGCAGCACGTGATCAATTGCACGCGCCGCTTCGGGATGCCCCGCTGGGTGGCGTCTCTCGACCGAATGGTGGACAAGACGCTTGGCCGCAAGGCCACGCTGGCTTACCGCATGGCCCGGCCATGGTACGAGCGGCCCGTCTATTACAAGGGCAACCGCATGAATGTGATCGGCGACGGCGCGACCGTGACGATCCCGCGCTACACCAAAGCGTTCGACTGGGAACTCGAATTCGGCATTTTCCTGTGCCGGCAAGGACGCGACATTCCCGAACAAAGCGCCCGCAATTTTATCGGCGGCTATACGATCTTCAACGATTTTTCCGCCCGCGACATTCAGAAAAGAGAAATGGGCGGGCGGCTCGGCCCCGCAAAAGGAAAAGATTTTGACGGAGGCAATGCGATCGGTCCCGTCCTCGTCACGCCCGATGAAATTCCCGATCCGTACAATCTGGCGATGAGAGCGCGCATCAATGGAGAAGAAGTATCCTACGGGCACACCAAAGGCATGCGCTGGACGTTTGAAGAATTGATCGCCTACGTTTCGCAGGGCGAGACTCTATACCCGGGAGAATTTTTTGGTTCCGGCACCGGGACAGTTCCCGAATCCGGCGCCGACCGCTGCTGCTGCGGCCTCGAAATGGGACGCTTTCTGAAAGCGGGCGACACGGTGGAACTCGAAGTCGAGCGGATCGGCAAATTGACCAATCACGTAGTGGGGCAATCCTAGCGTCGTGGCGACGGTGCCACGAAACACTTGCATTCTTCGCTCGAAAAAAAATATTGAGGACGGATGGAAGACCACGAATCTCCAGGGCTCATTCGCGCGATGGGGCGCTGGACTCTTACGGCGCTGGTCATCAATTCCATCATTGGAAGCGGCATTTTTGGCTTGCCGTCGGTGGTGGCCGGCTATTTGGGCAAGCAAAGCCCTCTCGCCTATCTCGTCGCCGCCGCCGGAATCGGAGTGGTCATCGCGTGCTTCGCCGAAGTGGCTTCGCAATTCGGCGCGGCTGGCGGGCCATATCTTTACGCGCGGGAAGCCTTCGGTCGATTCATCGGCCTGGAAATCGGCTGGTTGCTGTTGCTGGTGCGGCTGACTGCCGCTGCTGCCGCGGCAAATCTGTTCACAAATTACCTCGCCGAATTCTGGCCCGGCGTGCAACAGCCAATCGCTCGATTCTCCGTCCTGGCGGTGTTGATCGGATTCCTCGCCGCCGCGAATTACCGCGGCGTCAAATCAGGCGCGGCGGTGAGCAACATTTTCACGGTGGCGAAATTGGCGCCGCTTCTTGCATTTGCAGCCGCCGGATTGTTTCTGGTGCTGCGAGCGCGTCCCGAAATTCCCGCCGTGACTTCCACTGGCCCTCCGGCGCCCCTCCGAAACTGGCTCGAAGCCGCGCTCGTTCTCACCTTCGCCTACGGCGGCTTTGAAGGGGCCGTCGTGCCCATGGCCGAAGCTCGCGATCCGCGGCGCAATGTTCCCTTTGCACTGTACGTGGCGCTCGCCACAACCACCGCGCTCTTCTGCGCCATTCAATACGTGGTTGTGCGCATTCTACCGGGCGCGGCGCAAACGGATCGGCCGTTGGCTGCAGCAGCCCGGCTCTTGTGGGGACACGCGGGCGCGGGACTGATTTCCATTGGCGCGCTCATCTCCGTCTATGGCTACCTGAGCGCTCAGATGTTGCATGTTCCAAGGCTGACGTTTGCCCTCTCGGAGAGAGGCGACTTTCCGCGTATCTTCGAGAGGATTCACCCGCGATTTCGCACTCCGCATTTCTCCATCCTTTTCTTCGCGGCGATCGTCCTGGGTCTGGCCCTGGCAGGAAATTTCAAATGGAACGTGCTCTTGTCGTCGGTCGGGCGCCTCTTTGTTTATGGATTTACGTGCGCGTCCCTTCCCGTCCTGCGCAGAAGACGTCCGGACACGCAGGCGCATCGCCTGGTCGCTGGAAATGGATTTGCGGCGCTGGGAATTCTGTTTGTGACCGCCCTGGCGACTCGCATAAATCGCAATGAAGCGATCGTCACCCTCGCGACGATGGCCGTCGCATTCGCGAACTGGGTATGGACCCGGAACAAGCCGTCGGATGTTCTCGAACCGCGGGCGAATCTGGAGCATTGGAAAAGTGGTCCGAAAATGTGATGATCGCGCGAGAACTTTTTGGATCATTCTTTGAGAAGCTGGCGGCGAAACTAGAATAATCCGAGGCGAACTAAATGCGATATTTAGTGGGAATTGCCATTTTGCTGGCCACCGCCGCGTGGACGCCGGCGCAGGCGCCCGACCCCGCGCTTATGTCGGAAATTCGCAAGATTCACGCCATCGACAACCATTCGCATCCGCCGCGCATCGTGGCCGAGGGCGAGCGAGACGACGAATTCGACGCTCTGCCCTGCGATCCCTTGGAGCCCACAGCGCCAAACACTATGACGCGCCCGGAGAATCCTCAGTATCTCGCCGCCTGGAAAGCGCTGTGGGGCTATGAATACAGCGACCGCAGCGACGCGCACGTGAAGGAACTCCTCACGACCAAAAATAAAATTCGCCAGGAGCAGGGCGACAATTATCCCGCCTGGGTGCTCGACCGTTTAGGCATCGATGTGGAATTTGCAAACCGCGTGGCCATGGGGCGAGGCCTCGATGCGGCGCATTACCGCTGGGTCCCGTTCGACGATGCGCTCCTCTTTCCGCTCAACAACGATGCGCTGGCCGCGGAATCGCCGGACAGGAAATTTTTCTTCGGCCGCGAAAATAAGCTGCTCGCGCGCTACCGCCGCGAACTCGGCGTCGCGGCCATGCCGGCGACGCTTTCCGAATACGCGTCCCGGGTGGTAACGCCGGAACTCGAGCGGCAAAAAAAAGACGGCGCGGTGGCCATCAAATTCGAGGCGGCGTATTTAAGATCTCTCGATTTCGAGCCCGCATCTGAACAGGATGCCGCCGCCATCTACGCGAAATACGCGCATGGCGGTTCGCCCACAAAAGAAAATTACACGCGTTTGCAAGATTATTTGTTCCGATATGTTGCGGCGGAGGCAGGCCGCCTCGGCCTGCCGGTGCACATTCACACGGGCGCGGGATGCGGCGGCTATTTTTACTTGCAGGGATCGAACCCGCTACTGCTCGAGTCCGTCCTGAACGACGCGCGGCTTCGCAAGACTACTTTCGTGCTGCTACACGGCGGCGCGGGGCCCTACACGCGTGAAATTTCCTTTCTCCTGATGAAGCCGAACGTGTACACCGATCTATCCGAGCAGACCTGGCTTGAATCGCCCCGCCGCCTCGCGGAAGTCTTGCGAGACTGGATCGAGTGGTACCCCGAGAAAGTATTGTTTGGAACGGACCTGTATCCCGGAAGCGGCGCGTACGATTGGGAAGAGATCGGCTGGCAGACTTCCCAAACCGCGCGTCAGGCGCTGGGAATCGCGCTGACCGGCATGCTCCAGGACGGAGAGATCACGATCCTGCGCGCGAACGAAATAGCGCGCATGGTCCTGCGCGAAAATGCGCTGAATCTGTATCGCTTGCAGGGGCATCCATAACAGGAACTGCGTCTAAACAGTCTCGGGAAAAACGCTTTATTTTGTCATTCTGAGCGAAGCGAAGAATCTCTCCTTGTTTCTTTTCTTATACTTAAATCGAAGAGAGATTCTTCGCTTCGCTCAGAACGACAAAACAGGACATTTTTTTTCCGCAGCCCGTGTAGCCGTGGCGCACGAGAAGGTGGAGGAGTACAAGAGTAAAGTGCCGTCCTGCCCTGAATCCTCCTTGCCCTTCAGGGCAGGACGGCCAATCTGATGCGGGGAATGCCGCGCCATTCGGATCAACCTTCCCGGAATACAGCGTCCATCACATCCGGAAATAGCGCGCCCAAATTATTTCGACTGCAAGTTTCAAACAACCTCTACATTCCGGAAAATTCGATGGCCTTGGTCTTTCCGGAAACTTGAATTTCAGTCAGCTTGTTGTTGTCGATGACAAAGGTCGTTTCATTGATCTTGCCGTTGAAATCCTTCAGGGTGCAAGGAATCTCAGCGACAACCTTGTTGCCTTGCTGAAATTTTGCTTTGCTTCCGTCAGCGATAACCTTGTATTCGCCGGGAGCGAGCTGAGTCGTGCCAACGGTCGTGGTTGCCGTCAGCTTGACGTTTGTTGTAATCGTGTCGCCTGAATCGTTCTTGGCCCAGACCGAAACACTCATTGCGGTAAGTGCCATGATCGCGAGGAAAAGTGGTAACGAACGTCGAGACATAACGAATGGTTCTCCCTTTTGGTTTTGGAATCGGGCCGCTGAGGTGTAACGATCGAAACCTGAAGAACTATAAAGGACAACAGGTACCCGGGCCGCACAAACCCTCAGCGTGTTCCCTGCCAAATTAGATGCGAGCCGATGGGAGGGGGTTACAGTTGTTATCAAGGATTGTGAAGTTCTAACAAACAATAAATAAAAGCCTTAAGCACCGTTTCCAGGCCAAATTCTACTTCCAGTTGCCCAAGATTCGTCGAACCGTGAGCACCTGCCCCAGGTGATACGCGTTGTGGTCCGCGACAAGCAGGGCTTCTCGCAGAATCGTCTGTCCCGTGCCATGGGGAATTCGCGCAAAGAGGTCCGTTTTCGGACTTGCCACCATCTTCTTCATTGTCTCCAAATCCCGAGCGAACGATTTAAGGCTCTTGTCCCAAGCCTTCGCATTCGGTGGCGCTTGCGAAGCGGGCCAGTAACCAGCCGGCCAATCCGGCGAGACATGTTTTGCATCGCGAGAAAACTCCAGGATGTCCCACTGCGCGATGCGCATGTGCTCGAGTATTTCCCAGACCGAGTACGGCAACCCCTTGGCGCGAACGCCTCGCAATTTGGGAGGAATACCGCTGAACGTCGCTTTCCAATCGACATGTGCGCCGCGTCCGGTAAGAAGATTCACGAGATGCTCGCGCAAGGCTTTTTCGTTCACAGGCTCCTCCCGCATTTTCCGGCGATGCTTCAATTTGCGCCTTGATTCCCTTCCCGTGCCCGCGCGGGCAGCAGCGCCGTGCACACCATCGGCGAAATCGAAGTTTCCCATGCCTGAAGCAATTTTTGCCCTTCCGCATTAATTTCCTCGATCGCCCGCGGCCTTCCGTTTCCCGAGCCTGGAAACACGAGATACAGAATGCCTCTCCGCGTGCCGCCGTTTCGCGCGTCGGAACGAACCCCCAGGTTTTCGGCGAGCGCCACCGAGCCTTCGCCGATCCGGTCATAGGGGCCGACATCCCCAAAAATCGCGTAGGAACTCTTGCCGTTTCGCTGATTGAAAACGGCCGCGAAATCTCCGGGCCGCGCTCCCAGTTGGCGAGCCATTCCCCCGGGCAGCACCACGAAAGGAATCCTCGACGCATCCACGTAGCGCGTGGGATCGTTTGCGGGCTTTGAGCGATCGGCCAGCGCCGTAGCCGAAACGTAGTACCCGGGAAATGGATCATCCGGCCCCTGGATAAAAGGTTGGCCGTCGGAATCCTTTGCCAATCCTTCCCATCTTCCGGGAGTGCCCGCGTTCGCCAGATCGTCCAGGCCCCTATTGTCCGGATGATAGGCATTCGGCGCGCCGTCGGCGTCGATGGTCATTCCAGATTCATAAAAAAAGGCCGAGTTGCCGGACAAACGGCCAATCGGGATATCCCGCTCCGGCTCGCCGTCGTGCCGCATCTCGAAATTCAAGAGCAGCTCGCCGAAACATGCCCCATGCGAATCCTGCCCAGGCTCTTGCACATTGGCCGCGAGAATGCACTGAGCGAGTCCCGACTGCCTCTCTTCCAGAATCTTCAAATCCTGTTCAAGGTTAACCGCGGAGGGAGCCGCATCCGCCGTCTCTGATTCGCCCGCTGGATCGGTTTGTGCCAGGGACAGGCGCTGCTCGCTAGCCGCCGCTTGGTCCGCCTCGCGCGGCGCATCGGTGCTAACGGTGCAATCCTTCGCAGAATCTGTCGAAGTTAGATTTCTTGGTTGTGAAAGAGCAGGCGTCGTGGAAGCCTGCTGACCCAGTGCCACCGCAGAGGAACAAAGGAAAATTGCCGCTACAAACAAAATCTTGTTGAACCGCATGGCCCAAAACCTCCACCACTCCAAACGAGGCGCCTGCGAAACACCCTGATTAACCTACCTATTGTAGACGATGAATCAAGATAGCGTATTACAACATTCTGAAGATCGCATGAAAGGGGCTTTTGCCCCGTTCCTCATCCAGATCGAGAGCCGAATCAACGATTCTGAAATTGATCTGGGTGCGACCGAAACCGAAGAAATTAAATCAGCGCAGGATCTCCACAGGAGCGCCGCTTTCGTCTCTCCGATTCGCGCACGCGCGGAGGCTCGACGCCTTCGGACGCGATAGCAGGGTAAGTGATGCGATCTCCCCGAACCCTCCCAAAGGGAATGAGAGTGTGAACCTGGGCGCGCTTCCCACTGACAATATGCGCGGCTCGAATCCCACGCGCGGTGAGGGCGTCGGCAATGAGCGAGCGGTGGCATCGCCAGGGCACCGCTTCCGCACACATGATCGCGGTCTTCTTCTCTTTCGCCAGTTTGATCAATCTTTGCAATCCATTCTCGAATTCCGGCGTCTGCATGTAATCGGCGAATCCCCGAAACGAGGCATTCCGCCAGCCCATGTTCGGCGAATCTCGCCGCGCGTGCCGCAAGCCGCCCAGACTGCGCAAATGCACGTAGCTGATCCTGGCGCCGCGCAGCTTCGCGGAGAGCGTTTCTCGATTGAACTGCGGGTTGTGCCGCGATTTGGGAATGCTGCGCACGTCCACGACGCGTTCGATTCCATGCGCGCGCAAGAGTTCAAGGAACTCCTTCCATGTGCGCGTGGAGTGCCCTATGGTGAAAACGATGAGCATTCCCAATTATGGCTCTGGGCGAGCCGCGTGAGGAGACAAAAAGCCAATTTCAGGCCCTCCCTGCGGAAGCATGATCTGAGGGGCCATGGCAAAGACAATTCATCCTTCGGCGCATGGTAGGATTGGCGGGATTTATTTCGAAAATCCTCGGGGAGTACGGACATGGCTATTTCTCCTGACAACGGAATCGTTCACTTGAGCAGCCCTTATCCTGTTGCGGAAACGCTCAAGCGGCTGGATTCCGTTTTGCAATCGCGCGGCCTGACCGTATTTGCGCGCGTCGATCACAGCGGGGAGGCTGAAAAGGTCGGCATGAAAATGCACCCGACCCAGCTCGTCATTTTCGGAAGTCCCAAAGGGGGCACTCCCCTGATGGTCGCTTCTCCCACGCTTGCCATCGATCTGCCGCTCAAGGCTTTGGTGTGGGAGGACGCCGGAGGCAAGGTTTGGGTTTCCTACAACAGCGCCGAATATCTAAGACAGCGCCACAACATCCCCGATGAACTGGTGAAAAACATCGTCGTGATCGGCCCGCTGCTTCAGAGTGTTGTAGCGTAGGGGCTTCTGGAAATCGCATCCCTCGTTTCCCGGGTGGACCAATGTCTGAGCCAATGCGTAACGATGTTCAGCCTGCAACCGGAGAGAGCGCAAACCGCGCCCGCGATCACCTTGCAAACGAGCGCACCTTTCTCGCATGGGTGCGCACGGGCATAGCCATCGTCGTATTCGGTTTCGCGATTGGCCGTTTCGCCATCGCCATCCGCCAATTCATGCAGCTGCAAGGCCGCACATTCCAGACAGCGGGGCTTACGGTATGGTTCGGAGCCATTGCAATCCTTTCTGGAGTGTTGCTGACGCTCGCCGGTTGGCTTCGCTACCGCCGGACGCGCGATCAGTTGGAAGCCGGAAAGTTCGAGCCGGCGGGATTTGTGGTCGATCTTGTCGGAATTCTCGTGGCGCTGTTCGGCTTGGCCCTGGCCGGTTATTTGGTCTACATCCAATTTCAAATGTAGAATCCGTCAGCCGCGTCTTTCATTTTGATATACGCGCCTGCCTCGAAGCCGTTTTCATCCTATCCATCGCTTTCGTCCTCTCACGGTAGCCACCGGAACTAGATATTCCAGCCTCCACGCGATAAACGAACAGTATCAATACCCATCCCTTACCTGTCCTTTCGGCCAGCTTTGCTGGGAAGGCACAGGTGGTAGGCTCATTCGTTTGGCGAAACATCGCGCGTGCTAACTTTGGATGAGGCTAGCGCCGGTGGAAGCGCGATAAGCGGTTTGTCGGAGGAACCTGGTGCCGTTTTTCTGTGCGGGAACAACGCGCCGTGGCGTCAGCACCATCTATGTATCCGTGCCTCGGCTCCTCGGCTCTCTGCTGGTTCTCACTGGATTCCTTTTCGGCGCTTCCAGCGCCCGCGCCCAGATTTCGCCCGGACCACTCTCGAAGGCGCATCAATCCCTCAACGGCTCAACGCAGTGCAACACCTGCCACCAATTCGGAACCAGCGCGCCGACCTTCAAGTGTCTCGAATGCCACAAGGAAATCGCGGACCGTCTGACCGCGCATAAGGGCTACCACGCGCTTCTCGGGATGAAGAATCCGAATGGCAGGGATTGCGTGCGATGCCACCTCGAGCACAATGGCGAGGACTTTTCGCTCGTCCATTGGGAGCCGTCGCTCAAGCAATTCGATCATCGACAGGCCGGATATCCGCTGGTGGAAAAGCACGCGGCCGTGGCGTGCGAGAAATGCCATGCCCCGGCGCACATGGTCCCGGCGCAGCGCAAGTTGATTCAGAAGAAGGACCTCCCGCAATCCTTTCTGGGCCTATCGCAGGATTGCGCGACCTGCCATGAGGACGTCCACAAAGGGCAGCTCGGCGCCGACTGCCAGCGCTGCCACAACGTGACTGACTGGAAGCAGGCCAAGCAGTTCGACCATTCGAAAACCAAGTACCCGCTGACCGGAATGCACGCCCAGGTGGCTTGCGAGAAGTGCCACTTCCCTTCCGGCCCCGAAAAGACGGTGAAGTTCACGGGGATCAAATTCGACACCTGTATCTCCTGCCACACCGATCCGCACAAGGGCTCTTTCAAGGGAACGTGCGAATCCTGCCACACGACGGCCAGTTGGAAAAAAGTGAATGCGTCGATGCAGTTCGACCATTCGAAAACAAAATACCCGCTCCTGGGAATGCATTTGAAAGTTGCCTGCAGCGACTGCCACACCGGAGGCGATTTCAAGAAGACGCTGGCCTTTGCTCAGTGCGCGAATTGCCATTCTCCCGATCCTCACAAAGGGCAGTTCCAGGCGCGGGCGAGCAAGGGAGAGTGTTCGGAGTGCCACACGGTCGAAGGCTGGAAGCCGTCGCAATTTGGCGTGAAGGAACACGCGACATCGCACTATCCGCTGGAGGGAAAACATGCGGCCGTCGCTTGCGACAAATGCCACACGCCGGCCGGCAAAGACACTTTGTACAACGTGAAGTTCGCGGCGTGCACGGATTGCCATCAGGATGCGCACGACAAACAATTCGCCGCCGCGCCCTACCAGAACCGCTGCGAGGATTGCCACACCGTAAAGGACTTTCATCGCTCGACATTCACCATCGCCAAGCACAAGAACACGCGCTTCGCGCTTACCGGGGCTCACGTGGCCGTCGCTTGCGCGGAGTGTCACAAAGCGGGCCTCGGCGGAAGAACGGACAAGATTCTGCCGTTCCATTTCCCGGACAGCACGTGCACTGCTTGCCACACCGATCCCCATAAGGGCGAGTTCAAGGACCGCATGGCGCTGAAGCGCGCCGATGGAACTGCGCTGGGTTGTGAGGCGTGTCACAACACCAAATCGTGGATCGACATTCGAAGCTTCGATCATTCGAAGACAAAATTTGCCCTGCTCGGAGCTCATCGCGCGGTCGCTTGTGACGAATGTCACAAAGCGCCCGCGGGTTCCCACGAAATTCAGTTCAAGGGAACGCCTGCGAATTGCGAAGCATGTCATACGGATCCGCACGGCGGCCAGTTTGTTGCCAAAGACGGAATCACAAAATGTGGAGATTGCCATGTGGATCAGCGCTGGACGCCCTCGACGTTCGACCACGATAAGCGCACTCAATTCCCGTTGACAGGGGCGCACGCAAATGTGGGCTGCGCAAAGTGCCATGCCTTGCAGCGCGAGGTTCAGGGCAAACTGATTTTGTTTTACAAACCCACGCCAAAAAATTGTGCCGATTGTCACGGGGCGGATGTTCGGCCGCTATAGAAGTGTCGAAAGTGGAAAAAGTTTGAAAAAAACGACCAATCGCCTCTACGCCGATTCAAACGTACCAACACCGCAGCACTTGTTCTAAAGCGGTCGGAGGACTTCAGGACGTCAACTGGCAAAAGGTACAGGTCCAAATTCTGGCCCTGCGCTCAGTAGATGGAAAGTCGCCCGAAAGTTTACTGTTCCCTATGCCCTTTTAGATAGATGAGGGTCGGAGCCATTTAACGCGTTAGGGGGCAATCATTTCGCGAGTGGTCCATATCACCCGTTGGCTCGTGCTGGTGGTTTCCGCACTAGCTGTCGCCATGCCCGCAGTCGCCCAGCGACAGCCGGGCCGGAGTCCGCACGGTACCCTCAACATTCCCTGCGAAAATTGCCACACGAACACAAGCTGGGCTCCCATTCGCGCCATTCCTGAATTCAATCACGACACCACGCGGTACCCGCTTCGCGGCATGCACGAAAAAGTATCCTGCACGGGGTGCCATACCAAGCCGGTTTTCACTGACGTCGGCAAGAATTGCGCCAATTGTCACGCCGACATTCACCGCGCCCAATTCGGCGCGAACTGCGCGCAGTGCCACACGGTTCTCGGATGGCAGGTGTCGGTCCAATCGATTCAACAGCACTTCAATCGATTTCCGCTGCTCGGCGCGCACGCCGTAGTCGAGTGCCAGGAATGCCATAAGAACGCCGCCGTCGGAGATTACCTGGGACTTTCGACGGCCTGCTCGTCCTGCCACTTGGCGGATTGGCAGAAGACGACGAATCCAGTGCATCCATCGGCCGGAACTGCGTTTGCAGCTGCGAACTGCACAAGCTGTCATTCCTTTGACAATTGGTTGAACGCCAAGTTCGACCACAGCTCGACTGGTTTCCTGCTGACCAATGGCCACGCGAACGTGGCCTGCGCCCTTTGCCATGTGAATAACAACTACAACTTGACGATCGCCCCGACCGATTGCGGAAATTCCGGATGCCATTTGACCACCTGGCAACAGACGAATAATCCTGTCCATCCTTCGTCCGGTCCGGCTTTTGCGGTTGCAAACTGCTCGACGTGCCATACGACGGTCAGTTGGACGACGGCATCGTTTAACCACAGCACGACCGGTTTCCTGCTGACCAGCGGGCACGCCAACGTGGCCTGCAATTTGTGCCACATCAACAACAACTACAATTTGACGATTGCCCCGACCGATTGCGGCAACTCGCAATGCCATCTAACCACCTGGCAGCAGACGACTACTCCTGTTCACTCCACTTCCGGCTCAGCTTTCGCCGCGGCGAACTGCGCGACTTGTCATACGACGGCGGGCTGGACCGCGGCGGCGTTCGATCACAGCGTCACCGGGTTTACGCTGACCGGAACGCACGTGTCCCCGACGCCGACCCCTTGCGCCTCATGCCATGTAAACAACAACTACACGCTCAATTCAGCGGATTGTTACGGATGCCACCAGGCGGCTTTTGTCAGCACCACAACGATTGGCGGTGCGGTACCGAACCACGTCACGGCCGGTTTCCCGACCACCGCATCGGCATGCGCAACATGCCATCCGATTACGACCTGGTCCGCGGGAGTCTTCAACCACAGCGCGACCGGCTTTCCGCTTACCAATGGACATGCGAATGTGGCTTGCGCCCTTTGCCACATCAACAACAATTACAGTTTGACGATTGCTGCCACCGATTGCGGAAACTCGCAATGCCATTTGACGAACTGGCAGCAGACCAATAATCCTGTCCATCCTTCGGCCGGTGCGGCTTTTGCGGTTGCAAATTGCTCGACGTGCCACAATACGGTGAGCTGGACGACGGCGACATTCGACCACAGCACCACCGGGTTCCTTCTGACCAATGGCCATGCGAATGTCGCTTGCGCCCTCTGCCACATCAACAATAACTACAGTTTGACGATTGCGCCGACCGATTGCGGCAACTCGCAGTGCCACCTGACCACCTGGCAGCAGACGACTACTCCTGTCCACTCCACTTCCGGCTCAGCTTTTGCCGCGGCGAACTGCGCCACTTGCCACACGACAGCCGGTTGGACTGGTGCGGCATTCGATCACAGCGTCACCGGGTTTACCCTGACCGGAACCCACATGTCCCCGACGCCGACCCCCTGCGCGTCGTGCCATGTGAACAACAACTATTCGCTCAATTCCGCGGATTGCTACGGTTGCCACCAGGCGGTTTTTCTCGGCACCGCAACGATAGGCGGAGCGGTACCAAACCACATCACCGCCGGCTTTCCGACCACGGCTTCGGCCTGTGCGAGCTGCCACCCCATCACCACGTGGGCCGCGGGCGTATTCAATCACAGCTCCACCGGTTTCCCCCTGACCAACAGCCATGCAACCGTGGCCTGCAATCTTTGCCACATCAATAACAATTACGCGCTTTCGATCGCCCCGACCGATTGTGGAAATTCCGGCTGCCATCTGAACACAAACTATGGCGGCGGCTGGCAGGGGACCAACGCCCCGCCGCACTCCACCGCCGGGCCTGCTTTCGCGGTGGCTAACTGCACCAATTGCCACACGACAGTGAGCTTCACAACCGCAACGTGGGACCACGGCACGACCGGATTTACCCTGACGGGAATGCATATTTCTCCGACGCCGACGCCCTGCGCCTCCTGCCACGTGAGCAACAACTTCTCGTTGAATTCAACAGCCTGCTATGGCTGCCATCTGGCTGCCTGGCAAAGCACTACGACCCTGGGCGGCGCGGTGCCGAATCATATTACGGCAGGTTTTCCGACAGACTGTTCGATCTGCCATTCCACTGCGAATTGGACGACCTCGACTTTCAATCACGCCACCACAACCTTCCCCTTGACCGGCGCGCACACCACCGTAGCCTGCGCGTTGTGCCATGTGAATGGCAATTACAGCGGCACGCTACCCACCGATTGCTACAGTTGCCACACCGCCGCCTGGCAAAGCACGACGACCCTCGGCGGATCGGTGCCCAATCACATCACTTCCGGTTATCCCACCACCTGCGCGTCGTGCCACACAACGACCTCATGGCTGGGCGCGGTCTTCAATCACAACGCGACCGGTTTCCCCCTGACAGGCGCGCACACCACCGTGGCCTGCAACCTTTGCCACACCACCTCCAATCCGCCCCCCACCGATTGCTACAGTTGCCACACCGCTCAATGGCAGAGCACGGCGACGCTGGGCGGGAACGTGCCAAATCACCTCGCCACCGACGCGACTGTCATCGGTATCACCCCCGCCGCCTGCTCGACGTGCCACACCACGACGAATTGGCTTGGAGCGACGTTTACTCACAATTTCTGGAACGTGAATCACGGTAACGCGGGCGGTGTGTGCGCGACCTGCCATACCAATTCGTCGAACTACACGGCCTTTGTCTGCTCGAACAACACCTGCCATCCCCAGTCCCAGATTAACAACACTCACAAGGGCAATTCCTCCTACGTATACAGTACCGGCGCTACTTGTTATGCCTGCCACAAAAACGGTGGCGGTTAGGATGAAGGACTCGTTGAGGCGTCTCGCACTCGTTCCCGCCCTGTTGTTCGGAGTTGTTTTCTCGACGGCTCAGGCGGCGCAGTACGCCCAAACTCAGCCTGCGCCCGCGTCCGCGAAAAATATTTTCCATGTGAAATATATTTCCGAGGGAGCAGTCTATCTGGATGCAGGTCACAACTCGGGTTTGGAAGAGGGTATGCTCCTCCACCTGGTCCACGCCGACCCAAGCGGCGGCACGACCGAGGCAGTGAGGTTCGCGGGTCAGGAACCGATTGCCGACGTGCGCCTGTTTTCCGTGGCCGATTCATCCAGCGCGGCTGAAATCATAAAATCGCGTGAAGATTTGGCCGTGGGTGATATCGCTTATCTGGACACCGAAAGCGTTCATGTCCGTGAGGAAAAGGTCAACACAGCCGAATCCGAAAACTATCCCGTCGTGGTCACATTCTCCTATGGGGACCCATTGGATGAGGAAATCCGGGCTACCACGGTGTCTGAAAAAGCCGGCCCGCCAATGGAAAACCAGATTCGCGGCCGAATCGGATGGGATCTTGGCTACCTGTCTGAACCGGGCGGCGTGAGTTCGCGGCAAGTCGGGCTCTTGATCGACGCGGACATCAGCCGCATCGGCGGCACGCATTGGAATTTCACGGGATACTGGCGAGGCGATTTGACGTCGCAAAACTCCGGCAATTCGGCCGGCGTCACCCCGTTGACTCTGAACGACCTGCTGGATCGAACCTACCACCTGGGACTTTACTACCAGAATCCCGACTCGGTCGTCACCACGGGAGTTGGACGGCTGTATCTGCCGTACGCGACGAGTTTGAGCACGATTGACGGGGGATACTTTGGGTATCGTGTCAGCCAACATTTGACCGTCGGAGCCTTCGGCGGATCGACGCCGGATCCGACGTCCTGGAGTTACGCCCCCGATCAGCGAATCGCCGGGACATTTGTCAATTATGAGTACGGAGACTTTGACCATCTGCGGCTCAACGATACTTTCGGTCTGGCCGCGACCAGCATCGGCTGGCATATCGCGCGCGAGTTCGCATTCGCGGAAAATACGATTTCGCTGGGGCACGCGTTTTCGGTTTACAACTCGCTGCAAGTCGACAAAGCCCGCACGGTGCTCGCCGGGGTCGCATATGGGTCCGGCTTGACGCAAAGCTTTTCGAGCGTACGGTACCAGCCGATCCACTTGCTGACCTTCGACCTGAACCACAACTATTTGCGCAACTTGCCTACGTTTGATCCGGTGCTGATCAGCACGGGCCTTTTGGATCAATACCTGTTTCAGGGTCTGAGCGGAGGAGTCCAGGTGGAATTGCCGTATCGCATCACTGTCTCCACCGACGTTGGCAAAAGCAAGAGCAGCACGGACACATCCTCTTCCTGGAACCAGATGTATGGCCTTCGGTTCGGGGAAATCAAAAAGACCGGGCTGCAATTGGACCTGCACTACGCGAAATTCAACAGCTCGTTCGGCCAAGGATCTTACGAATTTGTTTCTGTTTCCAGAAGCCTCGCCGACCGGTTCCACGTTCAATTGCAGGCTGGAAACCAGCGCCTCAATTCCGCATTCAGCGCCAACTCAAATTCAAAGTTCGTGACCAGCATTGTGGATTGGACGATCGGGCCGCGCTACTTTTTTGAAGGACTATTCAGTTGGAACATGGGCACAGCAATGAACTACCAGCAGACGAATTTTACGTTCGGATACCGATTTGGAGGAAAGCTCCGCAAATGAGCGGGATTCCTTTCCTCGCATCCGAATATTCCCGAGTCACGCCTCGGCGGAAATGGAGGTGTGTCGTGGCGCTCGTTGCCGCGTTCGCGGCGACAGGGTGGACTTGCGCCGCCCAGGCTCCGCCAGGCGAGATCGTCGCAGCCGACGCTTCTCCATCGCTCGATGCATTGGCGCGCGCGCGAAAACACGTCCAGGATTATTTCGACAAGTTTTCCGACCTGACCTGCAAAGAGTCCGTCACGCAGATCGTGTTGAATGGGAGCGGCCACGCCATCTATCGAGAGAACTCCGCTTACGATTATCAGTTTCAAGCTACGAGTGAGAGCGGAACATTGAAATTTAACGAGACACGCGAAACCCGCAATCCGGCTTATCGCGATCCGGCCCGGACGTTGCTCGTGACCACGGGCTTCGCCAGCCTCCTTCTCGTGGCGCATCCGATGTACGAAGCCAGCTACGTGTTTGAGCCCGCCGGCGCTGAAACGATCGATGGCGTTTCCTATACCATGATTCGATTCGTTCCTGTTCCGGGCGCGTCTTCGCCCGCGTCGCTCCGTCTGCGCGGAAAAAATTATCCGCTGCCCATGTCCGGCACGCTTTGGGTCGATCCGCAATCCGGCGCCATCGTGAAGCTGGAGGCCAAAGTGGATTCCAGCATGAGCGATCTGGGCCTCGCGGGCATGCGCAGCGAAGTTCATTACGGGCTCCATAGTTTCCGCGACCCCGCGGAATCCGTCTGGATTGCGGAGTCCGCGGTGATCGACGTCGATACGCCGCGCCAGCACTGGCGCAACCTGCACCGCTTCACGGACTACAAGAGATTCAACGTCAACATTCACGAGGAGATGGGAAAACTGCCATGAGCCAATCCGCAGCAGTGCAATCAACGATGATGTTCAGCAAGGAAGCTTCGGAGCGAAAGCATCGCTTCCGGATCCTGATCGCCTGGATTGTTTCCATGGCGTTCGTCGGCGCATTCGCGGCCTATGGATTCGATTACTACACACTGCCCTGGAAGGACCGCCCTTTTTCGCCAAAGCACATGCTGCTGCGCCCGAGCGGACCCGTCGGCGTCAATCTGGGAGTGTTTGGCGTGCTTATGTTTTTCCTGATCTACCTTTACCCGCTACGCAAACGGTGGGGCTGGCTCGGAAAGCAAGGAAATTCGCGCCACTGGCTCGATTTCCACGTCGTCCTGGGCACAGCGGCGCCGCTTGTGATCGCCCTGCACTCTTCGTTTAAATTTGGTGGAATCGCCGGCATGGCGTTCTGGATCATGACTGCTGTTACAGCCAGCGGCTTCATCGGCCGGTATTTGTATTCGCAGATTCCAAGAACGCTGAACGCCGCCGAGCTGACCATCAAGGAAATTCAAGATGCGGAAGTGCAGCTCCGATGGAACGCAGAAGATAAACACGAAAAAATCGGCACGCGGCTCATCGAACTGTTCGCCCTGCCCACTCCCGCGGAAGTGGCCCGCACACCGATGATGGCGGCCCTGTGCTGGATGATCTGGCTGGACATGAAACGTCCCTTCCAGGTTTCCTGGCTTCGCTTGCGCGCGGCCGGGTTCGTGGCCTGGATTGTCTCGCTTTTGGGAATTTTCCCGACGCGCAATCCGGAACTGGAAGTTGCCATTCAAACCGCGCGAAAGCAGGCGTCGCTGTCCAAGCGAATTCTATTTTTGTCCCGGACCAAGCAGGTTTTTAACCTGTGGCACGTCATCCACCGCCCATTTAGTTATTCCTTTGCTATCCTCGCTATCCTTCACATTGTCGTCGTGCTTGGGATGGGTTATAGGTAAGGAGAAGGAGACTCGCATGAAGCGCACTGCATTCTTTCTGACTGTCCTGGGGCTGCTTGTCCTCTTCGCCGGCTGCAAGAAGCAGGAAAGCGATGCGGATGCCATACGATCCGGCATCAATCAGCACCTCGCTTCCTTGAAAACGCTGAACCTTGGCGCCATGGACATGAACATCACGAATGTTTCCATTCAGGGGAACCAGGCCCAGGCGCAAGTGGAGTTCAAGCCCAAGACAGGCGGGCCGCAGGGCGCCGGGATGCAGGTCGCCTATTCCTTGGAAAAGCAGAATGGTCTGTGGGTCGTGCAAAACACACAGCCGGCCGGAGGCTCGATCCAGCATCCGGCGCCAGGCGCGCCGGGCGAAAATCCACATATGAATTCAACTGCGCCATCGTCGGGCTCGATGCCCAACTTTCGCGATCTCGTTCCTGGAGGCGGAAATTCCAATCCCCTTCCGCCCGGGCATCCGCCCATAAACACCCAAGGAAATACGCAGTCGCAGTAAGTAGAACAGGCTTCAGCCTGTTGGTTTTGAATCGTTTCGAAAGAAAACCAACAGGCTGAAGCCTGTTCTACTTGTCGCTCACACGTGGACTAACTTGGATTGTTTAGCCTCGCTGCTTCCCTCGGCGGTCATATCGCGCAGACCGACTCGCACGCCGATTTTCTTCAGGAATGCGGTAGGAGGCTCGCCGCCGGCAAAGACCCAGACAAAATCGTTCGGAATATCCTGCGCTTTGCCGTTGACGTCGAGGACGACCGAGCTTGGTTTGAACTCCACCGGCATCGAATTGAAAATGACGTTGACCTTCCCCTTTTGAATGCTCTCCTGAATTCTCTTTTCATTCCGGTCTTTCAGCCGCGTGAAGCATTCCTTCCGGTACGATAGCGTCACTTTGTTCCCGGGCTGATGGGCAAGCCCCATGGCCGCTTCGATTGCGCTATCGCCTCCCCCTACAACGAGAATCTTCTTGTTCACATAGTGGTCCGCCTCGATCAATCGGTACATGACCTTTGGCAGTTCCTCGCCCTTGACGCCAAGCTTTCGGGGAATTCCTCCCTTGCCGAGCGCGAGGACCACCGCGTGCGCCCGGTATTGGCCCTTGGCGGTGGTGACGGTGAAAACGCCGTCGTCACCCTTCTTGATATCTTCCACCTTCTCGCCTTTGCGAAACTTGAACTCGACCTTCTGCAGGATTTCGCTCCAGATGGCGAGAAGGTCTTCCTTGGACAGTTCCGTCTTCTTGAATTTTCCGTAAACCGGGAGCTCCACCGGGCTCGTCAGCACTAATTTCTGCCGCGGATATTTTGATACCGTGCCGCCAATTTCGCCTTCATCCACGGTGAGATAATTCAATTTTCGTTCAATGCAACGCAGCGAGGCGCTGATGCCGGCCGGTCCAGCGCCCACGATCAGGGCGTCCAGCACGTCGGTTTTCGATTTCCCATTCCGCAGCCCGGAGATCCTGGACGCAATTGTATCGGCGCAGTCGCGCCCCTGATTGATGGCGTTCTTGATCAAGGCAAGGCCGCCGAGTTCCCCGACGATAAACAAATTAGGAACGCTCGTCTCAAATTCAGGCGTCAGGTGAGGCAGGTCCGCGCCCATGCTGGGACTGGCCATGACCATCGTGATGGCGCCAACGGGACAAGCCTCCGCGCACAAACTGTGCCCGATGCACTTGTAGCCGTTGACGATGACCGCCTGCCCCGCGAGCATGGCAAGCACGTCGCCTTCCGGGCAAACCGTCGTGCACGTGGCGCAGCCAATGCAATATTGCGTGTCGATATGCGGATGCTGGGACTGGGGCCCGTCCGAGCGCAATGTCCCCTTCTTCGCGGCTTCATGCGCGCGCGTCTCCCGGAGCTTTTGCTCCTTAAGGTACCTGCGCACGAAAAACAGCGTAACGGCAACGGCGATGACGAGGCCAACGAGATTATTCATGCCGATATTTTCTCATAGCGAGAAAGGAAGACCGCACTTGCTATCGCAACCTGTGCCGAGATCGGCAAGCATAGTCTTCTCATGCCGCGCGGACCTGCGTCCCGAAAGTCGTGCTTTCCTGTACTCGCGAAAGGAAGCAGGAAGTAGCGTAAGCGCCTGTATTATGAGAAATTGAGGAGATAGCGCCCGTAGCTCAGACGGATAGAGCGTCTGCCTTCTAAGCAGAGGGTCGGGGGTTCGAATCCCTCCGGGCGCGCCACTCTTTTCCAGAAAACAGCTAAATTGTGATGGACATCTCCGGCTTGGCGATGGAAACTTACGCCAAAACCTCGAAAGTGGTTTGAGGTAATCAATATGCGACTTCGGTACGCTGCTTCGATCGCTGCGGTACTGGCTATTTCGCCGATGATGCTGGCCCAGACCGGCAAGCCTGCGGAAACAGAAAAAAATCGGCCTGAGCCGTCCGCCCTCTCGCATGATCTGTCCGGAGTGTGGATGCAGTATCCCTCCGGCGCTGGGCCGGGAATCCCTGGAATGAACGCCGTCGATGAAAAGATGCGCCCTCCCTTGACAGCTTGGGGACAGGCGAAGTTCGATGCCGCGAAACCCGTAACGGGCCCCAGGGCCATTCCGGGCGAGGAAGGCAACCCATCATTGCGGTGTGAGCCTGACAGTCCTCCGAGGCTTCTTATTCTTCCCAACCCATTTGAGATCGTTCAGATTCCCGGCAGAGTATTCATGTTCTTCGAGGAGTATCACGCCTGGCGCACCATCTGGGCGGACGGGCGAGAGCTTCCCAAGAATCCCGATCCCACCTGGCTGGGGTACTCGGTGGGAAAGTGGGAAGGAGACACGTTCGTTGTCGACACCGTTGGTTTTAACGACAAGGTGTGGGTGGACGGCTTCGGCAATCCGCGCAGCGAACAGATGCACCTGACCGAGCGCTACCGGCGATTGAATCATGACACGTTGGAAATGCAGATCATCATGGACGACCCCACGGCGTACACGAAGCCCTGGATCAGTCCCCCCAAACTTCACAAACTGGAGCCGGGGTGGGAACTCTCAGAGTGGTTCTGCGTCCAGGACGAGCATAATGCCTACGACGAATCGGTTCGGAAACCCGCCGGCGTTGCGCCCGCACGAAAGTAATCTTCCTTTTTAAGTATGAGATGAAGCCATCTCACATATAGCCATTGTGGGTTGCGGCTTCAGCCGCGACATTCAGTCACCAAGATTATGCGGGCTTTAGCCCCTGGCGGCTTGGCGAGTTTAGGTGACTTTTAATTTATGGGATGATTTCATTTTATTGTCCCCCCTAGACTGGGCGGCGTGCAACGCCCCACGCATCAGCGACCTTTACTGCCGCTTCCAAATTGACCACGGTTCTTGTAGCAGCCGCTCGCGCGGCGTAAGATGAGCGCACTCAAGCCATGAAATATACGAGACGCGATTTCATTAAGGCCGGCGCGGTTGTTGCCGCGGCGGGCGGCATTTCAAAATTGGCCGCCTTGCCACCGCGCCCCACGGCCGCTGTAGAATCCCTTCGCATGGAGACCCTCACCGAATGGCTGCAAGCGGATCGTGAAACTCGAAAGCGCGGATTAGAGCTCTGCCTGCAGCGCATCCGGGAACTCGATCCGTCGATTCACGCCTGGGTCCAGGTGCAGCCCGAGAGGCCCACGGCGGACGGACCGCTCTCGGAAATTCCGTTTGGCGCCAAAGACATCATCGAGACGCAGGGCATGGCGACCGAATACGGCTCGCCGCTATACAAAGGGCGCATCGGTTCCGCGGACGCCGCAATCATTCGGGAGATGCGCAGCCGCGGGGCGATCCTGCTCGGCAAAACTGTGACCACCGCGTTCGCGTACCGGACAGCGGGGCCGACGCGGAACCCGCGAAATCTCGAGCATACTCCAGGCGGCAGCTCGAGCGGTTCGGCCGCGGCAGTCGCCGCGGGCATGGTGCCTTTCACGATCGGGGAGCAAACGAGAGGCTCGATGATCCGGCCCGCCTCCTATTGCGGCGTTACTGGATTCAAGCCGACCTATGACCTTCTTCCCACAGAAGGCATGTTGCCCTTGTCCAAGAGCCTGGACACTCTTGGTCTATTCACGCACACGCCTGCGGACATGCTGGCGCTATGGAAAGCGCTTGGACATCCTGTTGGCGGCGAAGAACAATTCGCATTCGGAGCTCCCGAACCGGTCCCAGAATGCGAGCCGGAAATGGCGAATGCTTTCCGGCAGGCGTTGTCGTTGTTCCGCCGCTCGGGCGTCACGATCAAGACAGTCGATATTGCAGCTTTTCTCAAGAAACTCGACGAAGCCAATGACGTGGAAATGTTCTACGAGGGCGCCCGATTCCATGAGGCGCGCTTGAAGGAGTTTGGCGACCGGCTGGACCAGCCGCTGGCGAACTTGATCCGCGATGGTCTGAAGATTTCCCCGGAACGGTACGATGAGGCCAAACGATATCTCGCGGAGAGCAGGAAGCGAATGGCGGAGATCTTCAAGACCACGCCGGTGATTCTCACTCCCGCCGCGACGGGACCCGCGCCCCTGGGCTTATCCAATACCGGCGATCCTAGAATGAACGCGCCCTGGACTGCCCTCGGCGCGCCGGCCGTGTCGATTCCCATGCCGATTGCAAGCGGGCTTCCGCTCGGATTACAGCTCACCGCCGATCTCGGACAAGATGCGAGAATTCTGCAAGCGGCGCTTCTTCTGCAGAAACGTTTCAATGCCGGACCAAAAATAACGCCCGCATAAAATTGGAAATTTCAGTAGGCCGTGTAAGGACCTGTCCCAGCGGGAGTGCTTTTTCCATCGAAGGCCGTGAATACATTGCGGCCGAAAAAGAACGGCAGCCCAAAGTCAATCAGTCCGGGGAAGGGCCCGGCCAAGCCATTGATCGCGGCGTTGTTGGGATTGCTCACCAGGCTGAGTCCATTCCCTACAGAGAATGACGCTGGGGCGCTGGCCCCATTTGTTCCCGCTTCTGCGTTATTTACTACGGAGATGTTCTGCGCCGAGGCGGGGCAATACAGGAAATTTATGTTCCCGCTGCACGGGGGCATCCCCGTGGTGGTTGGATCGAGAAAATAAATTCCATTTGAGCCGCTGTCCAGAAAGCTCGGATACGCGGTAGTTTTATATGTGGTGCTGAAATCGCCGAATGGATCGGTTCCAAAAACCGTTGCGCCTCCCAGACCGTTATTCGACTGCGTGCCGATCCCAAAGATGAGAGAGCCGCTGATACTGGCTTCGCCGCCGGAAACGGCCGGCAACTCGATGATCACTCCATTGTTGTCAGTCGCGAAAGCCGCGACCGGGTTTTGGACCTGTATAGCGAGGCTTTCCGGAGTGTCCGCGCAATTCGAGGATACACACGCGTAGTACATCTGCTGGCCGCCGGGAACGCAAGCCGAGCCGCAATCCTGAATGGCTTGACCTACCCCAAGCAGGCCGTTGGCGCCCAGGTTTGCCAGATCGTCCATGGGCACACCCTGTGCAGTGCAGCTTCCGGGAATGTTTGAGAAATTCGAGGAGCCGATCACCTGAATCGGCATCGAGCTCGCCACCTCGCCTGCCATTTTGACATCGGCTGTTTGAACAGGTCCCCAGGTAACGCCGCTCGCGAACGCAGCGCATTCGGCGATGGGGTTGCCGCTGGAATTGGTCTGCTGAGGCAGTGAAATCGTGAGCGCCGAGGATAAAATTCTTAGCCCGGAAGATCCCGTGTCAACCAGAATTCCGCTGATGGTCTGGCAACTGGTGGTGCTGCCAGGGACGCAAACGGTCACGCTGGTAAAAGCGCCGTCAACAAAGTTGGAATCAGGCCCGCCATTTACAGTAATGGTTTGTATATTGGTGGGTGGGTTGTTTCCCTTCTGAGATGACCCCGATGAGCCGTTGCTTCCCGCACCGCATCCGAACGTCATTACCGAGGCCACGGCCAATATAACAGGAAGGAGGATACGAGAAGGAAACGCTCTCATCGGATCTCCTCCCGGCGCATCCCCACAGGCATGCCCTGAGGAATAAAGGCCCTGCCGGTCAAGGCCCCCATGTGTCCACCCATTTGCACGATGAGGCCGGGCTGTTCAATCAGCAGCGGACCATGGCCGCGGCGCTGGGCGCGCTGAGCCTGGACAGATTGGACGTACTGGTCGTAGTACGCGCCCAATACCTGATGCAAGTCAGGATGCGTGCGGCCTTGCCAGGCCACCCCAAAAACGTTTCCTGTTTGGGAAACGTATTCCCTCACGACAACTCCGCCGGGGGTTTGAATTTCATGGACGTTGTAGGAGTCGACGCTGGTCGTCCGCAGAGTTCCTTGCATTTTCATTTGGTCGTCGCGCACGGAAGTCATATCTCCGCCGAGGGAAGCGCCTGCTGGAAAGCAGGGGGCCAGCGCCGCGACCGCAATTGTCATCCCTAACAGGATTCTCATTTTCATGTGATGGGCACCAATTTAGGCTGGGGTTCCTAGTCGATATCAGCCAACTAAGATGCAGAATCGCACGTTTGCGCTGACATACTGAGTATCAAAAAGGACGGAGTGTGACCCGGGAGTCACCTGTACCTCCGTTCACTATGCGGGTAAGACTAGGGAGGCGAAAGGCAGTCCAGCGCTTTGTTGAAAACCACCACCCGCTGCGCGAAAACCACCAATCGTCTGACAATTGAGCAGAGCCGTGAATCGTTCTGTTTCGCTACAACCAACTGATACTAAGTGACTTATCAAATTCCTATGGCACTTAGGCGCTTTTGGCATCGGCCATGCACTATTGGCTATCGAATGTGTGAAGAGCAAGAACCGGAGTGAAAAAGGAGACGAAAGATGACTCGCTTTTGGAAATATTCCGCGATGGTTCTTCTGGCGCTGGCGATTTTCGTACCCGTTGCGTCGGCTCACCCCCGCGTCTTCATCGGGGGCTACTTTGGTCCTGGATTCTATGGACCAGCGTATTACGGCTGGTATGGTCCGGCCTATTTCGGCCCGTACGGCGAAGCGCCGGCTCCCTACGTGGGGAAAGTCAAATTTGACACCAAGATGAAGGATGCGAGTGTGTATGTCGATGGCGGCTACGCGGGCACGGTGCGGCAACTGGGAACGTTTCCTCTGCGCCCGGGCACTCATAACATCGAGCTTCGCGACCCGTCCGGCCAGACCATTTTCCAGGAAAAGGTTGATGTGCTCGCTGGCAAGACAACCAAGCTCGCTGCCTGATTGGGCGGGGTTTATTCACGAGCAATGCATGGAAGGCCGGACCGGCGGAGCGGTTCGGCCTTTAATCATTTAAGGGACTAAAGCCTTTTGTTGCTGGCTTCTACAGCGTTCCCCTGAGGATCAGCGGGCAACTTAATGCGCCCGGGCAGTGTTCTTATGTTATGGCCAGCTCAAAGGGGCTAGAAGTGTGGGCAGAAATTATTTCTTCTTCCTCCTCCTCCTTCGTCGTTCTCCTCTGCTCCGTTTCTGTTCTCGCGTCTTTCTCGCTCGGCTCCGTCGGGCCGCTTGGTCGATTTTCGGTCATGGCGTTCGTACCGGCCACCGTCCCCGAAAAGCTGCCGGACCCAGCGGCACGGTGATGTGTCAGAATAAAGCTGAGTATTGGAGATAGGACGGCCGAGAGAAGAGAATGCTGGTCGCAGACAACGCAGACGATACGCAGAAGAGGTAGTGTGTACAGAGGACCGTAGACAAGATAGTAAGGCTTACACAGGAAGTTGAGAAGATATCCATACTGAGATACCGACAGAACGACAGCGACTGCCACAATTGTACGAAAGTACTAAGATAACAAGCTACAAGAACTACCAATTGATGAAATAAGCCGGAGGTCAGACAGAGTCACAGAGAGTCATATTACTTAGTAGCAGGCAAGAGCGGGCAGTGCAAAGCATATACGGCGGGAGCAAGAAAATAGGCACCGTTGGATAAACAGGCACAAATCTCAAACGAGAAGGATCAAAAGCAAACAGACGCGAAAGGAGGAAGACATCAGGTTCTAGAGAGAGAACTAGTGGCAGAATTACCAGACGTCACAGGGCGAGATGGGAGATCACGACCCCTTTGGTGCCGCTCGAACCTGTGTAAGCACACATAGGCTAAGTCAGCGGTCTCAGAACCACTTTTCCCGGATTTCATTACGAGGATTTCGCATGTGAGCCAACGGACCAAACAGAGAAAGCTGCAATCTGAATATTATCCGAGTCGCGATAATCGCTGCTGCCTTCGAATACGAGCTGGGCGCGCAGCACAAAAGCATCGCTTGCGGATAGTGGATCCAGCGGCACATAGGCTCCGCCCGCCTTCAGTATCCCCAGTAACCCTACCACCATGTCGAGTGAACGCTTCTACACAAAGGCCTACCAAGGTCTGCGGTCCAACCCCGCAGTTTCGCAGATATCGCGCCAGCTGGTTTGCGCGTTGGTTGAGTTCGCGATAAGTCATTTGCGCGCCGTCAAATGTCAATGCTATCGCATCCGGCGTGCGCTCTACTTGGCTTCAAAAAGTTGGTGGACGCATTTGTCCCGCGGGTAATCCACCTCGGTCCGGTTCCATTCCACCAGCAACTGATGGCGCTCAGCCTCGTCAGCAGCGGCAATTCCGCAATGCGGGCCTCGGGATTGGCAACAATTCCTTCCAGCAATACCTGATAATGGCCGAGCATTCGCCGGATCGTTCCTGCATCGAATAAGTCCGTGCAGTATTCAACTTCTAGCCTTCAGACCGTCCGCGCCTTCGCTCACGGACATCATCAAATCAAATTTGGATGTCGCAGATGATATCCATCTCCAAGCTCAAACCCAGTCCGCCCAGCTGCGTCGGTATCGCCCGACATGTCGTCTAATATAAACATGACCTGGAAAAATGGGCGGTAGCTCAAATTGCGTTCGGGCTGCAGTACCTCCACCAGCTTCTCGAACGGCAAATCCTGATGGCGTATAAGCTCCCAGCGCCACCTCCTTCGTCCGCCGCAACAGTTCTCGGAACGTCGGGTTCCCAGAAAGATCACCGCGCAGCACCAGAGTGTTAACAAAAAAGCCGATCAACCCCTCAAGCTCAGTTCGGTTGCGCCCCGCTATCGGAGAACCAACCGCGATGTCCTCTTGTCCGGAGTAACGGCTCAACAACGTCTGAAAGGCAGCCAGCAGCGTCATAAACAAGCTGGCGCCCTCCTGCTGGCTCAGAGTCTTGACGGCCTTGAGCAGCGAGCTCGGCAAAACCGCCGTTTCTGTGCTCCCCGGTAGCTCTGTCGCGCAGGCCGAGGCCGATCGGTAGGCAACTCCAGCAGCGCCGGAGCCTCTGCCAATTGCGTCCGCCAGTAGCCAAGCTGCTGCTCCAGCACCTCACCCTGCAGCCAATCGCGTTGCCATGCTGCAAAGTCGGCATACTGAATAGGCAACTCCGGCAACGGAGAGGCTTGTCCGTGGCAAAAAGCCTCGTACAAGCTCCCCAACTCACGCAGCAGAACCCCCACAGACCAACCGTCCGCCGCGATGTGATGTAGGTTTAAGAATAAAGCATGCCGCTCAGGTTCCAGCCGGAAAAGATGCGCCCGCAACATCAGAATCCCGCGCTAGATCGAATGGACGTCGTGCTTCCTCTCTCGCACAATCGCATCACATCGGCTTCACGCTGTGGCTTCCGCACGCTCAGGTCGATAAACGGCATCTCCACAGATGTAACCGGTGTCGACCACCTGTACCGGTCGGTCAGCAACAGCTCTCAAACCGGGTACGAAGCGCCTCATGTCGCCGCACCACCTCGACAACACCTCTTCTGCAGCGCCGCAACATCCAGTGCACCGTCGAGCCACAGCAGCAACGGAATGTTGTAAACCAGCGCTCCCAGGATCCAACTGATCGAGGAACCACAAACGCTCCTGCGCAAACGATAGCATCTGATCCTTGCATAATGTGCAAGTCATCGCAAGTCACAGCTTTGCGCCTGCCTTCATACAGCAGTGGCCTGAGGATCGGAAAGCGGTGCGTCAGCTCAGAGCGGCCTGATCGGTGGTGCTGCCGCAATGCTATCTTGCGTAGGAAAGCGTCGATGCGTTTGGCGAGGTCAGCGATATTAGGCTCTTCGAAGAGCGCACGTACCGCTATCTCAACCTGGAAGATATTGCGCAGCCGCGATACCACTCGGTCGCCTGCAACGAGTGACCCCCCAATTCGAAGAAGTTATCATGAATGCCGACCTGCTTCAGGTTGAGAACCTCACACCAGATCTCGGCCAGCGCTTCCTCGGTCGGGGTTCGCGGCGCGACATATAAACCCTTCAGCTCAGGCGAGTCCCTCTGGCGCCGGCAGCGCCTTGCGGTCGAGCTTGCCGTTCGGTGTCAGAGGAAATGCATCGATGAAAACAAAGGCCGATGGAAGCATATAGGCCGGCAGCCTTTCTTTCAGAAACTCCCGCAGATTGCCGGCTTGGCCGGTGGCACTCGCTGGCGCCACGTAGGCCACCAGTCGCCGATCTCCCGGCACATCCTCCCGCGCCACAACGATGGCCTCCCTCACCGCCGGGTGCAGCTTCAGTACCAACTCGATCTCGCCCAATTCGATGCGATACCCGCGATCTTCACCTGATGATCAAGACGACCGATAAATTCCATCCTCCCATCCGAGCAGTAGCGTACAAAATCACCGGTGCGATACAGTACGAGACACCGGACTGAAATGGATTCGGAATGAACTTCTCAGCAGTCAATCTCGGATCATCAAATATCCGCGCGCCAAGCCTCTCACCGCCGATATAGAGCTCACCGCGTACCCCTATCGGCACTAGCTGGCAAGCGCTTTATCAAGATATAGCATTTCGTGTTGTCTATTGGACGACCTATCGATGGCAACTGCAAGCATTCGCTTGCACGTAGTTCTACTCCGGAGGTGGCGACCAAACAGTCGTTTCTGTCGGACCATACATAGTTCCACAGCGAGCCGCAGCGAGCTAGCAACTCAGCTTCGAGTTCGGTGTGGCCAGCGCTATCTCCCCCGACCAATAAGAAACGCAGCGCTTCTTCGCAGACCTATGCATCCAAAAGCATTCGGAGCGGCGAGAGTAGTCGCTGTACGACTGCGATCGGACCGTATCGCATCAATAAGCATCAGTAATTCGTCCGGCGATTGCGTTCGCCTCATAGGCGAGCGATGACTAGCGCTTGCCCCCAGGAAAGCGGCAAAAATATTCCAATACAGAAATATCAAACGTTAGCGTAGTGATAGCGAAGTACGGTCCCGAAGCATTCAAGCCTCAGGCACGGCAGTCGCCAGAAGCAAGATTGACGCAACCGCTATGGTGTTCACTCACGCCTTTCGGTTGACCAGTCGAGCCCGACGTGTAGATCACATAGGCAAAATCGCTAGCAGAGACCGCGCTTTCTGGGAGCTAGCTCGCGCTCACTCGGCAATGGCAAGCCGATACGCATCTAGCTGAACATATGTGCGCGTTCGCGCGGCAGTTTAGCCTTCACAAGTCGTTCCTGTGTTAGCAGGACCGACACGTTGGCATCACTCCAGGATGTAGGCTAGTCTTTCTGGCGGGTGGTTCCGGATCGAGCGGCACGTAAGCGCCGCCCGCCTTCAAAATCCCCAGCAGCCCTATCACCATATCCAGCGAACGCTCTGCACAAATGCCCACCAAGGTATTTGGTCCTACGCCTAGCTTGCGCAGGTACCGAGCCAATTGGTTAGCGCGCTGGTTGAGTTTCGCGATAGGTCATTTGCGCGCCGTCAAATATCAATGCTATTGCATCCGGCGTGCGCTCTGCTTGAGCTTCAAAAAGCTGGTGGACGCATTTGTCCCTCGGGTAATCCACCTCGGTGCGGTTCCATTCCACCAACAACTGATGGCGCTCGGCACTCGTCAGCAGCGGCAATTCCGCAACCCGTTGTTCGGGATTTGCAACTGCACCTTCCAATAGCGTGCGGAGATGTCCGACCATGCGCTCGATGCGGGCCTCGTCAAACAGATCGGTGCTGTATTCTAATTCCAGGAGAATATCGTCGCCAGTGTCGGTCAAGATCAATGTCAGATCGAATTTAGAGGTTTTGGAATGAGCCAATAGAGGTTCGGTGATGAGATCCGATAGTCCGATGAATTGGGGCTGCTCGTCCCGATCGCGCCAGTTCAGCATCACCTGAACGAGGGGCGAAAAGCTCAGGTTCCGCTGCGGTTGAACGGCATCGACCACTTGATCGAATGGTGCCGCCCGATGCGAATAAGCTTCCGCTACGCCGCGCTGAACACGGCTCATTAACTCACGGAAGCTCGGGTTGCCGCCAAGGTCCGTTCGCAGCACGAGGGTGTCGATCATGAAGCCGATGAGCGATCGCACCTCCGGTCGGGCACGGTCAGCTACCGGAATCCCCAACAATACGTCATCTTTGCCGGTGTAGCGATAGATTAGGACCTGCAGCGCAGTGGCGAACACCGTGAACAGACTGGTTCGTTCCTGCCGACTGAGGTTCCGCAAATTACCTGCCAATATCGAGCCGATAGAGAACCACCGCCTGGTGCCGCGATAGAAGTTGACCGGCGGACGGGGTCGATCCGTCGGCAAGTCGAGTACCGCTGGTGCATCACGCAGTTTTTCTTTCCGAAGGAAAGGTCTTGCTCAACACTAGCCTGCCGGGCCGGTTGTCGCTGCCAGGCGGCGTAGTCGCCGTATTGGATCGGCAGTGGCGGCAAATTTGCTGACTGCCCTCGCAAACAAGCTGCGTAGTGTGTTCCCAGTTCACGCCAAAGAATGCCCAGTGACGAACTATCGCAAACGAGGTGGTGCATCATAACAATGAAGGCGTACTCTTCGGCAGCAAGTTGAATTGCGGTGCGCGGATTCCTGGTTCCGCTTCAAGCCGGTACGGGGTGCGTGGCTCATCGACCAGCAATCGCGCCAACTCGGCTTCGCGCTGGTTGGCCGGCAACCGGCTCAAGTCGATCCTCTTGATCTTTACCGGCCAACTGTCATGAACGATGGCCTCGGGCTCTTTATCTCTGACCTCGATTGTGGAACGTAGAATTTCATGCCGATCGATTACCAGGTTGAGCGCTTGCTCCAATGCCGGCACATCGAGCTTACCTTTCAACCGAACCGCCTCGGCTTCGTTATAAACCGGCTCGCCTGAGAGCAATTGTTCCAGAAACCAGAGACGATCCTGCGACAGACTGAGGGGGCAGGGAATCGTCCGATCACGAGGTGGAATCGGTTGCAGGTCGGATTGGTGTTGAACATCGTCCGCAGTATCTTGCGCGTAAAACTCGACAATCGCTCACGCACTAGCGCTGCCTGTCGGCGATTGAGAGATTTTCGAAGAAATCCGAAAGTGAAAGTATAACCGGAATCTTTTCGCGCAGGCGAGATAGATATTAAATCGCCAGCAACGACTGCCCTCCCAGAGCGAAGAAGTTACTCTGCGGATCGATTTGCGGCTGTGCCAAAAAGCGACTAATTCTAGTGATGATCTGTTCAGCGACGAGTTGTCGCGGAAAACTCGTTTCGGGAGCCATTGCGTCTCTGTGTGGTCAGTTGAGATTCGTAGTCGAAAGAGCGGGCCTCGCGATAGTGCGTCTTTCAGCCTCCTCCACCAAGCGAAGCCGCTGCACCTTTCCCGAGGGCCCTTTGGCAAATCCAGAACAAAGTAAATACGCGTCGGCGTTTTGAAATGACCCAAGTGACTCTCGCAAAAGGTCAGTAATTCCCTTTCATCGCAGCTCGCTCCGTCGCGCAGAACAGCGAACGCGACCAAGTCCTCGCCGACATATCGGTCGGGATCCCGACAGCAGCAGCCTCCAATACCGCCGGATGCGCTTCCAAATTTCATCAATCTGTTTGGGAGCAATGTTCATCCGCCTTTTAATCAATTCTCTTGAGCGCCAACGACGAAGAAGTAACGTCCGCATCCCGGTAGGCGAGGTCGCCCGTATGCAGCCAGCCTTCAGCGTCCAGGCCGCCGCCGTTCCCACCGGTCTTTGTAATAGCCCTGCATCATCCCGTCGCCCCGGATCAGAAGCTCGCCCGGTTCGTCCGCTGGTAGTTCAGCGCCCTCCCGATTGATGATCTTGGGTCAAACCCCCACGGCAAACCTGGCGATCCGATCTTGTTGCGCCCGGAGGCAAAGGATTGAGAGACGTTGCCGCCTTCCGATGATCCCATCGCCTGGATGAGGAGCAACTTGAATTTGTCAAGAATTCGCGGTGCAATGACGGCGAAAGCGGAGCCGAAGAAGTACGCAAAAAGCGGATGCGCTGGAAGCGCCGCGCGGCAATCCGCCTTTGGTCTTTCCAATCCAACAGCTGCGAGATGATTGTCGGCACCAAGGCCGACCAGGTACAGCGTAGTCATCCAACCAATTCCAAAACTCGCTGACAACAAACCCATGCGGTATGACCACTGAACCGCCACTCATCAGCGTCGGAAGCAAAGTCACACACTCAGCGTTTATGTGATACAGAGGAAGAACTAGAAGAGACCGATCCGCGGCGGTGAGCTGATGCGAACGAGCAGAATTCCTTCCGTGAGCAAGAATAGACTTGTGCGTATGGAGCGCTCCATTCGGCTGTCCCGGTCGTTCCGGAGCTGTACATCAGCATCGCCGCATCCTCCGCTCTGAGCGGAGACAAAATGGTCAAGCGTTGCGGTTGTCCTCTTCCTCGTGCTCGCTGGATTTGCGCCGGAGGCATGCGCAAACGCTACTGTCCTGCTCGAAGAACCGTATAGCTACGACGGAGCCCTTGCCGGAACCGGCCACACCGCCGTCTTCCTTACGCGTGTCTGCGCCGAGACTCCGGTCACCCTGCGTCGCTGCCATCCCGGGGAGCACGGCGTAGTTATCAGCCGCTACACGCGAATCGCAGGTTACGACTGGATCGCGATCCCTCTCGTTCCCTACCTGTACGCCGTCGAAAATCCGGAAGATATTCCTCTCTACGCGGACCCGAAGCTGGTGGCATTCCTTCGCGATCAATACCGCCGCGCTCATTTGGAAGACATCGCGCCGGATGCTCCGGACGGCGAAATGCCCAAGGGGGACTGGTACCAGCTTGTTGGCTCGTCCTACGACCGCACGAATTATGGCTTCGAGATTGAAACTACTCCGGAGCAAGATGATGCTCTGATTGCACGGCTCAATTCCCGGCCAAATGTTAAATCCTACAAGGTCGTCTCCCGCAATTGCGCCGATTTCGTTCGCGAAGTCCTCGATTTCTATTACCCGAAATCGGTGTCGCGCGGCGCCATGGCGGACCTGTTCGTCAGTACGCCGAAACATGCGGCGAAGTCGCTCGTCAGGTACAGCAAGCGCAATCCGGATTTGGAATTCACGCGCTTTGTAATTCCCCAGGTTCCCGGCAGCGTGAAGCGCAGCCGGCCGGTTCGCGGCGTGCTCGAATCGCTCTTCCGGGCGAAAAAATATGTTGTAGTTCTCGCCGCGTTCCACCCATTCCTTGCCGGAGGGGTCGTTGCCGTTGATCTCGTCGGTGACAGGTTTCACCCCGCCCGAAATACGATCGTTTTTAATTTAGCGGGCGAACCCCAGGATCCCCCGACAAATGAGGAGAAACGCACCTACCTGAAGGAATTGCAAACCTTGGTAGCGGCCCACGCGAATCGGGAGGCAGGAGCCGGGGGAACCACGTGGCGAAAGTTCATTCAGAAGTCACAACCTGAATTTGACTCGACAGGGCAACTGGCGCTGAAAGCTGCCGACGGGAACGATACCGCGGAACTGGGTATTACGCGGAGAAGCCTGGAAAGCGAAGACGCCCCCAGGGAACTCCAAAGGGGACTGATGCTATCTCGCTTGAAACAGACCCTGGCGCGTAGCCGCGCTCCCAGGATATCGAGCGAAGAATTGCACGAGGATTGGCAGTTGCTGCAAAAAATCGATGAGGCCGGTCAAGAGAAACTCACCAAGAAATCAGATCAGGGAAATCAGGCCATCAGTGAAAGTTCGGAGCGCAGTTCCGATTGATACGCCAAGACGGAATTGCCCTTGCCCTCACCAGATCGTTCTCACCAAATCGTCTGAACCGTTCTCGACCGGCGGATTGCCCGGTCGGCGGTGAGCAAGGATAGCCCCTCGACCAGTGCGGTGGCCGCGATGACGCGATCTGCGGGGTCTTTGGGATAGGTCGAGGGCAGTCCCATGGCGCGGGCGCATGCCCGGCCACTGATTGGGAGAACCACGAACCGAGCCTCGACTTCCTGCAGGAAGGATTCGAGGCTGATGTCGAGGTGGATCCGGCCCCTCGTTGCGAGGGTGGCCAATTCCAACAGGGTGATATCGGAAATTGCCAAGCCGTCCGCGTTCTTGCGCGCTTCGTCGATCGCAGTCCTGGCCTTCCGGGAGATCCGCTCCTGGTCAAACGCCAGGCAGACCACAACATGCGTATCGACGAGGATCACTTGAGTTCGCCCCACTCTTCTAGAGAAAGCGCGGGAGAAACGACGTCTCCTGTCACGGCTCCCTTGCCTTTGAGGAAATCATAAATCTCGTCCGTCTCACTGTTGACGGGGACGAGCTTTGCGACGGGCTTGCCGTGTTTGGTGATGACGACCGTCTCGTGCTTGGCCTGCACTTCGTCCATGACGGCGAGACAATTTGTTTTGAAGGAGCCCGCTGCCATTTTCTTCACGCCCCGCCTCCTATACGACTATAGTCATTATACCATGATCATATTTAACTGGCGCCGGAAAACGAGAACCCCGACAATCTCTGGCCACTTTGCCGCGAATAAATATGCTGGCGCTTCTTCCGGAACCGTAAGACACTCCCTATCTCGTGCGGTGGGCTCGTGCTTCTGCTCGGTCTAAGCTACGGGATGTTGAGGATTGACAGGGGGCGGGCAAGATTCTTAAAATCGTCCCTCGCAAACTAAATCTTCGGCTATGCAACTGTTTTTGTTTCCTATGCGTCTGTCTCTAAGAGAATCCTTATGATTACGGTAAACGGACTCACGAAAAAGTACGCACACACGACCGCTGTGGACCAGATCTCGTTCCAGGTGCAGCGCGGCCAGATCGTCGGGTTCCTCGGCCCTAACGGCGCCGGTAAAACGACGACGATGCGCATGCTCACCTGCTTCCTGACGCCGACGAGCGGCACGGCTACGGTGGCCGGGTTCGACATCCTCGAACAACCCCTCGAAGTGAAGAAGCGCATCGGCTACCTTCCCGAGACTCCCCCGGTTTACCCGGAGATGCGAATCGCCGAGTACCTGGCATTCGTTGGCCAGCTCAAAGGGCTGTCCGGGACGGACTTGCGCGCCCGCGTGGACTACGCCTGCGAGCGCTGCGCGGTCGCCGACGTTCGGGACAAGATCATCGGGAAGCTTTCGAAAGGGTACCGGCAGCGCGTGGGACTCGCCCAGGCGATCATCCACAATCCCGACGTCTTAATCCTCGACGAGCCGACGGCGGGCCTGGACCCGAAGCAGATCAATGAAACGCGCGACCTGATCAAGAGCCTCGCGGGAGATCACACGATCATTCTGAGCACGCACATCCTTCCGGAAGTCAGCCAGACGTGCGAGCAAGTCATCATCATCAATAAGGGCAAGATCGTGGCCACCGATTCGGTCAGCAATCTCCAACAGCGCGCGCGCTCGGGAGAATCCGTGCTGGTCGAAGTCGCGGGGCGCAACGGCAGCCTGGACCCCGCGGCGGTGCAGCGCAAGCTCGAGCAGATTGCCGGGGTGAGTCGCGTCGTCGCCAAAGCAGACGGGCAAAAGCGGGTCATTTTTGAAGTCGAGGCGACCAAGGACCGCGGAGTCAGGGGCGCTGTCGCTCGCGCCGTGGTCGAATCGGGGTGGGATTTGAACGAGCTTCGGCCCGCCGCCCTGAGCCTGGAAGAAATCTTCCTCCAACTGACCGGATCGGAAGCGCCCGCGGAGATGGAAGCCGTGGCCACGGGGGGATCGAATCAATGAGAAATATCTGGATCATTTGCCGGAAGGAACTTCGCAGCTACTTCGTATCTCCGGTCGCCTACATCTTGCTCGTCATGTTCGCCGTCATTTTCGGTTTCTTCTTCTGGAATTCCGTGGGCTATTTCGTGAACATGGCCATGGAAGCCACGCTGGAAGGCGAGCAATTTCCGATGAACATCAACGAGCAGGTCGTGCGGCCGCTGCTTGCCAACATCAATGTAGTCGGGTTGTTTTTCATCCCCTTGATCACCATGCGCCTGTTTGCGGAGGAGAAGCGGAGCGGCACGATCGAGCTGCTTGCCACCTCGCCCATCACCGACGTGCAAGTAATCACCGGGAAATGGCTTTCCGCGTTGATCATGTACTCCCTGTTGTTGCTATCGACCGTGCTGGACATCCTATTCCTGTTCCGGTACGGCAATCCCGATTGGAAGCCGCTGGCCGTCGGGTATCTGGGCCTGCTCTTGCAGGCGGGCGGCTTGCTCGCTATTGGGACATTCATTTCCACGCTGACGCGAAATCAGATCATCGCCGGCGCCGTGACTTTTGGCGTCTGCTTGATGCTCTGGGTACTCGGCTGGGTCAGCCAATATGAAAATGCGACATGGGCGCAGGTGCTCTCCTACATGTGCGTGATCACGCACTTTGATTCGTTCGCCAAAGGCTTGCTCGACACGAAAGACGTCATTTTTGACCTTACGGTTATTTTTCTTGGATTGTTTTTTACAGCGCGCTCGATGGAATCGATGCGGTGGAGGTCGTAAGTGAATCGCCAGTGGATGGAAGCACGGCAAACCAAGTACGCGGCGTATGTGACGTTTTATATCCTCGTGATTCTGTGCATCGTCTCGGTGGCCAACGTTCTGGCCAACCGCTACAACAAGTCGTACGACTCGACGTCAAATAAACGGTACAGCCTCTCCGACCAGACCGCCAAGATCGTGAATGGATTGACGCAGCCCATATCGATCACCTACTTCGACAAGACGACCGCTTTCCAAACCGGCAAGGATTTGCTGGATCGCTACGCGACGCTTTCGCCCAAAGTCAAACTCGAGTACGTCGATCCGGACAAGAATCCGCAGGCGGCGCGCGCCGCGGGCATCACCAAGTACGGCACCACCGTCGTGCAGATTGGCGCGAAAAAAGAAGATGCCAAAAACATGACCGAGGAAGATGTGACCGGAGCGATCATCCGGGACCTCAAGAGCAATACGCGCAACGTTTGCTTCGTGACGGGCAGCGGCGAACGCCAGATCGACGACACGGATCGCCCGGGTCTTTCGCATCTCAAAGATTTATTGAGCAAGGATGATTACACCAGCAAGTCCATCAGCTTGCTGGAAAAGGCGGAAGTTCCCGCGGATTGCACGGTACTCGTGGTCGGCGGTCCCAAGAGCGATTACCAGCAGCCCGAAGTCGACGCCATCAAGAAATATGTGGAGGGCGGCGGGCGCGCCATGTTCCTGCTGGACCCGCCACTCAAGATCGGGCGTCCCACAGCGGACAACGATGCGCTGGACAATGTCCTGCAAAGCTGGGGCGTCAGCGCGGAAAAAAATCTTTTGCTGGATCTGAGCCCCGTGGGTCAGTTGTTTGGTGTTGGTCCGACGATCGCCCTGGTCTCTACTTACGATCCGCATCCCATCGTGAATGAAATGAAGGGCACCGCCACGGGATTTCCCCTGTCCCGGTCCTTGACGATCAAGAATACGGACAAAACGACGGTGCAGAAGCTGTTTGAATCCTCGGATTCGAGCCTGGCGACAAACAAATTGGACACGCCCAACGTGAACCCGAAGGATCCAAGCAACAAGCCGGGTCCCCTGACGCTCGCCGCCGCAGGCACTTACAAAACCGGCAAGGAAAACTCGGAGGGACGATTCATCGTCGTGGGGAGTTCTTCCTGGGTTGCGAATTCCTTTCTCTCGTTCAACGGCAACAGCGACTTGGCGATGAACGCGATGAATTGGCTTTCCTCGGATGAAGACTTGATCTCCATCCGGCCGAAACCGCCGGAGGATCGCAAGGTCAACATGACCGGGGCGCAATTCAACTGGGTCCGCCTCAGCAGCCAGTTCCTCTTGCCGGGAGCGCTTTTGCTGGCCGGTCTCTCCGTGTGGTGGCGGAGGAGATAGCGGAAGTTTCGATTTCCTACATTTCACCGCGAGACACAAACATGATGAAGATGCGACAACTCCTCGTGGCGACCATTGTGCTGGCAGCGCTCGCTGCGACGCTTTATTGGTCCAACCATCGCAAGCCCGCGAACGATACCGTGACCGCCGCGCCGAGCGCGACAAATGCCAAGGTTATTTCCCTGACTCAGGATGATATTTCCAAGCTGGAAGTAAAGAAAAAGGACGGCGACGACGTCGTTCTTAACCGGGTCGGCCCGACGAATTGGAAAATCACTTCGCCAAAATCCCTGGTCGCCGATCAGGATTCCGTTTCGACGGTTCTTTACAATTTGTCGCCGATGGATGGCGCGACGCTCATCGAGGAAAAGGCCACCGACCTGAAGCAATTCGGCCTGGCGGAGCCGGAGGCCCAGGTAACCGCGACTGGAAAAGACGGGAAGGCACATACCATCCTGGTCGGCGACGAGACGCCCACAGGCGATTCCGCCTACGTCATGGTTTCCGGCGAATCTAAAGTGTATTCGGTTCCCAAGAACACAAAAACGAATTTGGACAAGGGCCTGAAAGACCTGCGCGACAAGCGGCTCATGCCAGTCGATTTCGACAAGCTTTCCGGCGTGGAAATCAACGGCGCGAAATTGCACATGACTTTTGGCTCCACTGACGGACAGTGGACCGTGCGCAGTCCCGCGAATCTGCGTGGGGACACTTCCAAGTTGGAAACGATCATCGAAAAATTGCGCACTGCAACCATGGACCCAAGCACCTCGGACGCAGATATGAAGAAGGCCGCGTCCCTGTTTGCCTCTGGCGCCCAGATCGCCACTTTGAAGGCCACGGACGCCTCCGGCTCGCAAGAGCTGCAAATTCGCAAAGCCGCGGACGGCTACTACGCCAAAACGACCGCGATGGACGGCGTGTATAAAGTGCCGAATGAGCTGGGCGACGCGGTCAACAAGGATGCGGAGGATTTTCGCGAGAAGAGGGTCTTCGATTTCGCGGACCAGGATCCTGACAAGGTGGAACTTCACGACGGAGCGAAGGGTTATTTCCTGACGCGCAGCGGCGAGGACTGGTGGTCCGACGGGAAAAAGATGGATCCCTTGAGCGTGCAGGAATTCTTGCGCTCGATCCGGACGCTGACGGCTACGAAATTTGCGACGGCCGGATTTTCGAGCCCCACTCTATCCGTGACGGCGACTTCCAAGGACGGCAAGCGCGTCGAAAAGGTGGATATTTCTAAAAGCGGAAGCGGCTACCTTGCGAAGAGAGCGGATGGGCCGGCGCTGTTTGAGTTGGACGCGAAGGCTGTCGAAGATATACAAAAAGCCGTGGGTGAATTGAAACCGGCCGAGGCTCCACCGACCAAGAAATGAATTAGCCTTCGATAAATAGAAATAGGACAGGCTTCAGTATGTGGGGTTTGTCCTTGCTTTGACAAAAACCCACAGGCTGAAGCCTGTGCCACTCAATTCCAATCCTGCCTTGCTAGCTCGGGTACCAGTCCAGCAAGCGCACATCGATGCCGGTGCCGTCCAGCGCTTTCTTGAACACGGCCGTGTCTTGCCCTTTGTAGTGATAGGGGATGGCGACTTTGGGATGAAACGCTTTGACCGCGTCGGCGGCTTCTTCCGCCGTCATGGTGTAGGGCAGGTTCATGCAGATGAACGCGACATCGATGTTCTTGAGCGCGCGCATTTCGGGAATGCCTTCGGTATCGCCTGAAAAGTAGAAGCGCTTGCCGCCGTAGGTGAGCACGTAGCCGTTGCCCCGCCCTTTTTCGTGAAACACCATTCCAGGCTTTGGGCCGCGCGTCGCCGTCGTGTTGTACATCGGGATGGCTTCGATCGTCCAAGCGCCCCAGGTTGTCTTCTCACCGTTGCCGATGACCTTGGCGGTGGTCACGGTCTTGGCGACCGCTGCCGGAGCAATGATATCGGTGCCGGCCTTGCTTTCGGCCTTGATCAGATCCGGATCCAGGTGGTCGCCATGAATATCCGTAATCAAGATCAGGTCGGCTTGCGGCAGCCCGGCGAAATTGGCCGGCTTGGCCGGATCGACGATGATGATTTTTCCGCCGGCTTCGATTTCCAGCGACGCGTGGTACACCGGCGTAATCTTTACCGGTCCCGCGGACGTATCGAATGTCTGAACCGGCCGCGCCATCTGCGCACGCGCGCCCGCCGCGAACGTGAGCATGCCGGCGCAGGCAAGAATACTAAGAATCGATTTCATATTTCACTCCTATGGGGTTTTGCACCCTCAGCGGGCGAAATCTTAGCATGCGTCCCGCGGGCCATACAATCCTGATCGTCCGCGGCCCCCGTAGGGCCGGCATCTTGCTTGTCCCGATACAAGAGGGGCCGGCAGTGTTCGGGTTGAATATTGAGACACGGAGCCGGCGGGACGCCGGCGCTACCAAACCGAATCCTGCCCGAATTCCTGGTTCACCTCCTACCTGTACCAAAGGACAGCTAGCTCTTTCGCAATCGTTTGCGAGCCGCCACGCGCGGCGCTCTTCCTCCGCGTACAATGGAAGGAAGTGTCCTGGGCCAAATCCCCATCGGAGCGAGACGACACAATGAGCGACACCCCCTACACCGTGGCTCGAACGACTCCGCGTTTCGCGTTCATCGCCGAAGCCGAAATCACTGGAATGAGAGGTCACGCGCGTGTATCGGAATTGAGCGCGCGCGGGTGCTACATCGATTCGATCAACCCGCTTCCCAAAGATACTGACGTGCACATTCGCATTCGCTACGGCTGCAGCACCTGCGAGTTTTCCGGCACGGTCATCTACACGCATGCCGGCTTCGGCATGGGCGTGGTGTTCGGAGGATTGACCGCCGAGCAACGCTCCACGCTGGACGTCTGGCTGGACGAGCTCGCGCGAAAATTGGATTGACGAGAAGCAGCGTTCCGCAACAAATTCCAAAATCACTCAGCTGAACAGTTTTGCGCCAATTTACTTACGAGCCGGGTTTTTGTAGGACAGCCACTCTTGGCTGTCCGCTTTGGCTCTGCCGATATTGCACGGGACAGCCAAGAGTGGCTGTCCTACAAAGTGCATGGTGTTGCTTGACGTCCGCTTTTGCCTCCGATACTGTTGCGCTGCTTCTCAAACAAATGAAAAAACTTCTCTGCACTTATCAAACGAGGAAATAATTCGACATGCCTGCTTCCTATCGCGCGCAACACATTGGCAGTTTGCTTCGCCCGCCGTACTTACTGCAGGCTCGCGCGGCGCATGCCGCGGGGAGCCTCCCGCTGGAGGAGCTTCGCGCCGCCGAAGACCGCGCGATTCTTGAAGTACTCGAAAAGCAGCGCCAAATCGGGGTGGACGTCGTGACCGACGGCGAAATGCGGCGCGGCTCCTGGCTCACCGACATGGCCGAGGCGGTCGAGGGCTTTGTTTCCGATCGCGTGCCCCTGGAATGGAAAGGGCCGGGCGGAGGCGTGGAAGGGAGCACGGCGATGGCCGCCGGAGCGAAACTCCGGAAGGTCCGAAAAATGACGGGGCACGAAGTTCCCTTCTTGAAGAAGCACGCGCACGGGCCGTTCAAAGTGACTCTGCCCGCGCCTTCGAATTTCATGCTGGCGAGCTATAAAGCGGGCATCACCGACAAATTCTATCCAACGCACGCCGACCTGCTCAAAGACCTTGTGGAAATTGTCCGCGACGATGTGAAATGGCTGCTCTCGGAAGGCGTCCAGTATATTCAGTTCGACGCGCCGTTTTACTCCCACTACCTCGATCCGCTGCAACGGGCGAAAATGAGGCAGGCGGGCCGGAACCCGGACAAGGAACTTGAAAACGCGGTGGCCGGGGACAATGCCGTATTGCGCGAAGTGCCGCGCAGCACCGCCACGGTCGGCATGCACGTTTGCCGGGGCAACAACAAGAGCCGCTGGTTCACGGAGGGAGCTTACGACGCCATCGCGGAACGGCTATTTGGGCAGTTGCAAGTGGATCGGTTTCTTCTCGAATATGACACCGCGCGTTGCGGCGGGTTCGAGCCGCTGCGCCAGGTTCCAAAAGGGAAAAGCGTCGTCCTCGGCTTGATCACCACGAAATCGCCGAAGCTGGAATCGCAAGATGAATTGCGGCGGCGGATCGACGAGGCTGCCAAGTTCGTGCCGCTGGAAAACTTGGCGCTCAGCCCGCAGTGCGGCTTTGCGTCCACGGCCGCCGGCAACCTGCTGACCGTGGACGAGCAGTGGAAGAAACTCGAACTCGTGGTGGACACCGCGCGCAAAGTCTGGGGTAAGACGTAGCCCCAGGCGACGATTTACATCATGATCGGACTGGCATGCAGGGGCTGCGGCCGATATTTTGTCCGGCTAGAGTAGCGCCCGCCTTCAGGTGGGCATTTTTGAATCGAGCAAATGCCCGCCTGAAGGCGGGCGCTACAAAAACCTCCGCATGCCAGCTCGCTTGCTACGCTTAAAGCGAACGCAGGAAATTCAGCAAGTCCTGCTTCTGGCTTTCCGTCAGGCCGTTGAAGTTCCGGATGACGATGTTGGCTTCCGAGCCGGGGCTCGCGTGGTCCTCGATGGCCTGCATGAGATCGGAAGTCCTCCCGTCATGCAGGAAGAACAACCGCTGGCCGAGTCCCCAGAGCGGAGCCGAGCGAAATTGATCCGGGCCCGCGCCTCCCTGCGAAACTCCATCGGCCAGTCCCGAACCCATATGGTGCAGTAGCAAATCGGAGAATAGATTCGCCTGGACGTTGCTGAGCGCCGCGACGTACGACGTGCCTGTCGTCAAGCTCGGCGTATGGCAAACGGAGCATTTGGCAACGTTGATGAAAAGGTTCCTGCCGTTCTGAATCGATTGGGAGCAGCCTGTGCCGGTGCAGGACGGCGCGGGCTGATCGAGGAAGCGCATGAAGTTCGAGAAGGCCACGATGTCGCTCGGACCCGCGACAGTGGATGTGACGTCGAAATTCGTGGCGTCTTCCGGGGTGGGATTGATCAGGCAACCCGTCGGGATTTTCGTTGGAGGATAACCGCGTTCGTCCGGGAAAAGCTCGTTCGTGATTCCCATTTCCACGTTGTAAGCCTCGCCTGAGAACATCAACAAGGATTTGTTTTGCGCCTTCCAGCCGAATCGCGTGATGGAACCGTCGTTCCCGCTGCGGTTGGGCGTCCCGGAGACGCCCAGGAACTGCCTCCCGCCGTCCTCCGCGGCCTGATTGGCGATAATCGTGTCTTCGGTGATGCTTTCGATTAACCCTAGGCCGAAAGTGGGCGTGGGGATGCGAAAGGAAACGTTTCTTTCATCCAACATTCGCTCGAAGTTCGGCTGGGCCATCTGGCAAGTCGTGGCGTCGCTGCGACCCTGAATTGTGAACAGGCCGTGCACACCTCCATCCGGCGTGTTGGTGAGCTTTCCATTTGCATCGGTCGCAAACTTGAAACGCGCTTCGCGTACCGGGCCGTTTAGGGTGATAAACGACGGAATCGTGTTGGCCGCGCCATCCAGATTTGCGACCGCGATTTGCGGATTTGCGGATGGGCTTGTTCCGCCGAAGGCAGGCTGAGCGTGACAGCTCGAACAGGAATTGGAATTGAAGGTCGGCCCGAGACCGTTATTTTTTCCATTTTGCACGGTTTCTATCTCCTGAAACCGTGTCTGGCCGTCCATAAAATACGACTGCTGCGAAGGTGTAAGTCCCGCTATAGCATTCCCTGCACCGGGCGTTCCAGTGCGGGGGCCCGGGTCTTTCGCGGAATTCTGTCCTTGCATTACGAAGACAAACGCGAGAAACAAAACCAGCACAGACAAACTCCGCAAAATCAGCCTGCGTTTCGAATTGCCGTCGCCATTCCCAGCTTCGTTTCCCTGATTGCCCGGCCGAACTTCCAGAATTCTTTTCATGGCAATTTCCCCCTTGGTGTTAGCGGGCTGGGAATTTGTAAACTCCGATCGAGGCTTGGTTCACGGAACCATGTTGGGCCCACCTCCGGGATTGGGTGTCGAGGGATCGAATGCCTCGTCCACCAAGTTAGGTTGCATCCGGCCGTCGACCCGTCCTCTGCACAAGCCGGGACATGCGGCAACTCGGTTTTGGAGGAACATGAATTCACGCAAAGCCAATGCAGCTTTCTCCCCCAAAGCCTCACGTACGGAGGCAGACGTTATTTCATTTTGATTTTTGAAGTAAGCTGGCCTGGAGGACAGATTTTGGAACAAGCGCGGGACAGGATTTTGGTCCTGCTGAATACCTGTCCCTATCAGGTCCTGTTCTTACTCATGTCACTCGTGGTGAGACCATTCTGAGGAGGATCTGCGAACCAGCGGGGGGAACCGCGACAGTTTACCTTTTCCGGAGTTAGCCGGCATGCGAAGGAATTTCAATCCTCGCATGCCGGCCGTCTCACTCCGGTCAGAGCGAGCGCAGGAACAAGATCAGGCTCTGCTTGTCCTGTCGTGATAGCTGATCGTAGTTTTCGACGACCCTGCCGGCCTCGCTTCCGGAACTTCCATGCTCCTGGATGGCTTGAAGCAAGTTTGACGTGCGGCCATCGTGAAGGAAGAACACTCGCTGGCCGAGTCCCCAAAGCGGCGCCGTGCGGAACTGGTCCGGGCCGGCATTCCCCTGCGAGATACCGTCCGCGAGGCCTCTACCCATGTGATGCAGCGCCAGATCGGAAAAGAGATTGGCTTGCACCTGCGAAAGGCCCGGAGCGGTCTCGGACAAGGCCGTGGTCAGCGAGGGAGTGTGACAGTTCGCGCATCCGATCGCGGCGAAGATCCTTCTGCCCGCTTGAATCTGCGCCGAGCAGGGAGTTCCAGTTGCTGAGCATGACGGAGCCGGCTGGTCCAGGAAGCGCATGAAGTTCGCGAATGCCGAGACGTCAGAGGGAACCTGAGTCGGATCGCCGGACTCGAAAAGTGTGCGGTCTTCCGGAGTCGGGTTGAAAATGCAGCCGGATGGAATTGGATTTGGCGGATACCCACGCTCGTTGGGGAAGAGTTCGTTCGTTACGCCCATTTCAACGTTGTAGGCTTCCCCTGAGAAGACGAGCAGGGACTTGTTCTGGGCCTTCCAGCCGAATCGCGTGATGGAACCATCGTTGCCGCTGCGATTGGGAATGCCCGCAATTCCCAACTGCCGGCTTGCCGAAGCAGCGAGGTTGGCGAGAATGGTCGCGTCATCGATATTCTCGATCAAACCGGCGCCGAAGACCGGCGTGGGAATGCGGAAGACGAGGTTGCCGTTGGCAGCTTCGGCGGCAAAGTCGGGCTGCGCCATGCTGCAGCCTTTCGCGTCCCCTCGGCCGGTAATTGTGAACAGGCCGTGCACGCCGCCATCCGATTTGAATCGCGCCTCACGCACGGGGCCGTCCGCGGTGACAAAGAACGGGATCGCATTACTGCCGCCCATGTACTGGCCCACGGTAAACTGCGGATTTTGCCCAACATTGGGAAAGGCGTTTGCGTTGGGGGAAGTTCCGCCCGCGGCAGGCTGAGAGTGGCATGAACCGCAGGAGTTGCTGTTGAACGTTGGCCCGAGCCCGCCATTTCCCGGCGAGGGCAGAGCGACATCTTCCACTTCAATGAACTGCGACAATCCATTCTGGAAGAATGCTATTTGCTGTGGCGAAAGGCCTTGGATCGGATTGCCTGGATTGTTCGGAAAAGTTGGATTGCCCGAGGCTGCAAAACCGACACGAGGGCCGGGGTCCAAGCTATCCAGATTAGCCCCTTGACCTCCTTGTCCTCTTTCCCGGCCAAATTGCTGAGCAAAAGCCCCAGCCCCGGCAAGGCAGACCGAAAGAACGAAGATCGTTACCGGCAAGCCTCGCAAGGTTTTGTCCTGCGGCCTCACGACTGTATCCCGGGTCTTGCTTGGGGGCTGAACAACGTGGACATTTTTCATGGCTTTCCCCTTCCTTCGCCTGACGTGAGCTGGGGAGTTGTAGCTGCCAAGCAGGGCTTGAACTTGTTTCCACCGCGCTTGGGCCTAACGCAAAACCGATCTCGCGATCGAAGACTCGCCGTCCGCGTGTCATGTTTCGTGCCACATATTCGACCTGTCCTCTGCACAGGACGGAGGCGTTCCCTTGCGTGAACTGATATTCATCCGAGGCAACAGCTGCGTTCTTTCCCCCAAAAACCATGTTTATGGAGGCAGACAATATTCTGTTCGGACTGCGAAATCTGCTGTCCTGAGGGACAGGATCGGAAGGGGGCAGATGTACAACGTTAAGTACTATCGGCAACCTGTCCTTTGACTTTACTGGTTTGCGTGTGCTCGTCTAAAGACTGCGCAATTTGGGACGGGATAGCAGGAAAGCTCGACAGGATTCGCCGCCGGCATTTACACTAAGGCCCGCAACTGTGCAACGCAGACCATGCAAGAGGATTCTGGATGCCCATCGTTACATATGTTTCTCCGAGCGGAATTTCCCGGAAGATTGACGTCCCTTCGGGAATGTCGGTCATGCAGGCTGCCTTGAACCACAAGGTCGATGGAATTCTGGGCGAATGCGGCGGAAACTGCATGTGCGCCACCTGCCACGTCTATGTGGATCTCTCATTCTTGAACCGGATTCCAGCCGCAAAAGACAACGAGAAATTCATGCTGAGCATCGCGGCGGAAGGACCCGAGACGAACAGCCGGCTGAGCTGCCAGATCAAGATGACGGAAGAGCTGGACGGGATCGTCATCCGGCTCCCCGGGAAACAGAAGTGAAACGCGCGGGAGAAATCCCCAGGAAGGACATGAGGCAATCATGAAACTACGCGAATTTGCGAAGCCTTTCCAGGTCGCGGATGGATCGCATTTCCGCCTGAAGGACTTCGATCCGGCGGACACGCTCGGTTTGAAATCCAAAGAGCACGCGGAGGAAGCGCTCGAACGCGGGATCGCCCGCCTCGCCAAGCTCCAGGAAAAACTCTACGCCCAGGATCGCTGGGCCATTCTGATGATCTTGCAGGCCATGGACGCCGCTGGAAAAGACAGCACCATCAAACACGTCATGTCCGGAGTCAATCCTCAGGGATGTCAGGTCAATTCGTTCAAGGCTCCTTCCGCCGAGGAATTGCAGCACGACTTTTTGTGGCGGACCTCGCACTCGCTCCCGGAACGGGGAAAGATCGGCATTTTCAACCGGTCGTATTATGAGGAAGTCCTGGCCGTCCGCGTGCATCCGGAATTGCTGGCCCGCGAAAAAATTCCCACGCAATTTGTGTTGGATAACATCTGGCAGAAGCGCTTCGAAGACATCAACGCCTTCGAACGCTATTTATCGGGAAATGGGATCGTGGTGCTGAAGTTTTTCCTCCACCTTTCGAAAAAAGAGCAAAAGAAGAGGTTCTTCGAACGGCTGGAAGATCCGGACAAAAACTGGAAATTTTCCATGAGCGACGCCCTGGAGCGGCAACATTGGGAGAAGTATATGCGGGCGTATGAGGAAATGATCCGAAATACGAGCACGAAACACGCCCCCTGGTACGTGGTTCCGGCCGATCACAAATGGTTCGCGCGCCTGGTCGTGGCGGAAGCCGCGATCAGCGCGATGGAGAGTTTGGATCTCTCGTTCCCCAAAATGGACGCGGAGAAGCGAAAAGAACTGAAGGATGCACGCGCCGCGCTCGAGCATGAGGCCTGAGCGTCGCCCCTGCGTTGCAAACACAGGTCTCAAATCTAAGGATGAGACAATTTATTTACACCCAGATGACGGGGCGCGGAACAACTTCGCCCGCCGCGCCGGCATCTGATGACCTAATTGTGACTAAACATAGCGAGGTCATCGTTGTCGGAGCGGGACCGGCGGGCATCGTCGCAGCGATCGCGGCGCGCAGACTCGACCTGCAAGTTACGGTTCTGGACGCCCGGATTCCACCGATCAACAAGCCCTGCGGAGAGGGCATCCTGCCCCAGGGTGTCGCCGCTCTGAGAAGGCTCGGTATTTCCTTCCCGTCTGAAAGCACTCTTCCGTTCCGTGGAATCCGATTTGTAGACGGGGAACATTCCGCACGCGCGGATTTTGCTGGCACAACGGGCTTTTCCGTACGCCGCGTAAAATTGCATCAACTGCTCGTCAACCACGCAGCCGAGGCGGGTGTGGAATTCCGCTGGGGAACGCGAGTGATGGAAATCGATACAGAGGCTGTGACGACGGCCAAAGAAATGTTTTCTTACCGTTGGCTCATCGGCGCGGATGGCCAGAATTCGCTGGTCCGCAAATTGGCACGGCTCGATCCGCGCATCACGCGAAGGAAACGATTCGGTTTTTGCAGCCACTTTCAAGTGAGGCCATGGTCGGACGTGGCTGAAGTTCACTGGTCACAAGGTTGCCAGGTATTTATCACGCCGATGGCAGGACAGGAAGTCGGCGTAGCCGTGCTTTCGCTTGACCCCGCGCTGCGGCTCGAAGAAGCTTTGACGCGATTCCCGGTTCTTGCCGAAAAATTGCGGAGAGCGACGCAGACAACCAGGGAGATAGGCGACGCCACAGGCCTGAAAATCCTGCCGGCCGTCACGCGGGGGCGCGTGGCGCTGGTCGGAGACGCATCGGGAACGGTGGACGCGGTGACGGGCCACGGCCTCAGCCTCTCGTTTCAGCAAGCCATTCCTCTGGCGGAGGCAATGAGACTGGGCGATCTTGCCCACTATCAACGCGCGCACAAACATATCGCGGCGGTGCCTATTGCGATGTCGCGCCTAATGCTCCTTATGGCTCGAAATGATTGGATCCGCCGCAGAACGATTCGCCTGTTTCAGGAAACGCCGTGCTTGTTTTCAAAATTGCTGGCGATACACGCGGAGACGATGCCGTTTTCTTCGGTCGGCATGGCTGAAATCGCCGGCTTCGGCTGGAAATTTCTACGAACCTAACGCCTATGATTCGCAAAATCCATTCTCGCCGTCGATTCTCAGTTCCGTTCATCCTTGCGGCCTTTGCGGCACTGGCTACGCTGGTTCTCGCCCCGGCATCACGAGCCCAGGAATCCGTTGTTCAACTCGACCCCGCCCAGACGAAGATTGAATTTTCGCTTGACGGGAATTTCCACACCGTTCATGGAAAATTCGCTCTCAAGACCAGCACGATCCGTTTCGACCCTTCCAGCGGAAAAATCAGCGGCTCGATCGTCGTGGATGCGACCAGCGGCGACAGCGGTAACAGCGGCCGCGACAAGAAGATGCATCGCGAAATTCTCGAAAGCGCCAAATTTCCGGAAATCGTTTTTACGCCGACACAATTCACGGGCACAGTTACCGCGGAGGGAGATTCCAAAGTGGAAGTGTCAGGCCAGTTTCGCCTGCACGGACAGGATCATGACATGAAGCTTCCGATCGACGTCAAGAAAGATGGCGGGAATCTGAAGATGACTACACACATCGAAATTCCCTACGTGCAGTGGGGACTGAAGAACCCAAGCAATTTCCTCTTGCGCGTCAGCGACAAAGTCGCCATCGAGATTGACGCCACGGGCCGCGTGCAATCCGCCGGAAATCCTTAAGCGGAACGGATTCCCGCCGCATGAATTGCCTGTGACATCGCGCCGATGAGCGGCGCCTCTTCGTTCAGTACCATGTGAATCGGAATTTGCGCCAACAGCGCGCCGAATTTTTCCTTCTCGCAGAAGGCCCGGAAAAACGCACCGTCTTCCATCTTCTTGCGAATCTTCACCGCAATTCCGCCGGCAACCCAGATTCCACCCCGCGCGAGAACCTTTAGCGCCAGATTGCCTGCCTCGGCGCCATACAAACTCACCCACAGGTCGAGAGTCTGGACGCAGATCGGACACTGCCCAGCAAGGGCGAGGCGTGTAATTTCAGGGGCGGCGTCCGCTTCCGGCCCTTCAAAGGAAGGATGAGTCATGGAGGGGTCAAGAAAGGAGTGGATGGTCCGAAAACCGCGCCCTGAAAGGATCAATTCCAAGCTCACAAATTCGTATTGCTTCTTCATGTAGCGCAACAATTCAATCTCTTGTTCCGTGCGCGGCGCAAAGTCCGTGTGGCCTCCCTCGGAGCTGGCCACCAGGTATTGCTTGCCGTCCCAGAAAAGAATCGCCTCTCCCAATCCGGTGCCCGCCGCGAGCAAGGCCTGCGTGGATTGTGGCGAAGGCGTGCCTTGGTTGAGAGTGGAAAGCTCCGACGGCGCCATCAAGGCCAAACTATGCGCCGTGGCTTCCAAATCGTTTAGCAGGACAACGTGCGGCGTTCCAAGTTGCTTGGCAAGCGTTGCGCGATCCACGATCCAGGGAAGATTGGTCGCTTTGACCCGGTGATCGATCACCGGCCCGGCAACGCCAAAACCCGCGGCCTCGATGTAGTGCTTCCCGGCGCCTTTTGTCTCAGCGCGGGTTTCCGACAGGAATTTTGAAATCATTTCATCGAAGGTGGGAAATTCGCGGCTTTCATAGCGCTGATCGATAATTTTTCGGTGGGAATTGCCGCGGAATTCGTATAGCGCCAGATTGCACTTGGTGCCTCCGATGTCCCCGGCCAGTATCACGTGCTTCTCTCCGGTCTGCCGCGCGTAGTCCCCGCCGGCTTCGCCTGAGGCGCGGTATTGTCGGACGCGCCAGGCGTCAGCTTCGCCGCCGCGGCTTTATCCACGAGAAACAGCTTTTGCCCGAGATCCCGCGGCTGCACGAGCTGCGCGGGATAGGGAGGATCGGACTGGCCCTGCAAAACGGCGTGCAGGATTTCCGCTTTTTCCGAACCCACGACCAGAAAGACGACGCGCGATGCCGCATCGAGCACAGGCAGTGTCAGCGTCATGCGGCGCATATTCAGCTTCGTAACCATGGGAGTGCTGACCCAGCGCGACGTTTGACGGGGAGCGCGCGTGCCGGGAAACAAGGACGCGGTGTGGCCGTCTTTTCCGAGTCCCAGGAAAATCAGATGGAATCGCGGGAATCCGCGGTCATCCAGTTCGAGATTCTCCCGGAGAACTTCCTCGTATTCGTGGGCCGCGCGGCCGATGCTCGGTTTTTCGGCTTCCATGCGATGCACGTTGCCCTCGGGAACCGGAACTCGAATGAGCAATTCACGGCGCGCCATTCCGTAGTTGCTCTCGGCGTTCGAGGGAGGGACCGCGCGCTCGTCGCTCCAGAAAAAGTGTACCTTGGCCCAATCCACCTGGCCTCGAAATTCTTCGGACGCCAAAAGTTGGAACATCTGCCGGGGAGTATTTCCGCCTGAGAGCGCGACCATGAACTTTCCATTTCGGGCGATCGATTGCCAGGCGTAGTCGACGAAATGCCGCGCCGCGCCGCGCCCCACCTCTGCGGCGTCGGGATACACGAACACGCCTGGAAGAATTTCCGAGGGGACGCCTTTACGAATTCCGCCAGTGTCGGCCATCGCGCTCCAGTAATTCATCGGCTTCGTGTGGGCCCCAGGTGCCCGCCGCGTAGTTTGGAAATTTGGGCTTATTCGATTGAAAATAATTCAGAATTGGATCCACCAGTGCCCACGCCGCTTCCACGCCATCGGCGCGGTCAAAAAGCGTCGCGTCGCCGCGCATGCAGTCATTGATCAGCGTAGCATACGCCGATCGCTCGCCTCCGCCAAATTCCGCCTGGTAACTGAAATCCATAGTCACCGTTTTCAATTTCATCGCCTGCCCCGGCAGCTTGGCATGAAAGGAAATCGAAATTCCTTCGTCGGGCTGGACATTCAGCACCAGGGCATTTGACGATAGATCCTGGCCGCGAAACACCAAGTGCGGCGCGCGGCGAAACTGGATGGCGATTTCGGTGACGCGCGAGGGAAGACGCTTGCCGGTCCGCAGATAAAATGGCACGCCGGCCCAGCGCCAGTTGTCGATCTGCAGGCTTGCGGCGACAAAGGTTTCCGTCGCCGAATTTTTTGCCACGCCGGGCTCCTCGCGGTAGCCGTTCAGCAAGGAAGAATCTCCAGCCTCGCTTCCCGGCCCGTATTGCCCTCGGACGATATCTCTCTTGATGCTTTCCGGCGTGAATGGCCGGATCGATTGCAGAACTTTGATTTTTTCGTTGCGCACGGCTGTGGCATCGAAGGCAGCGGGCGGTTCCATGGCCACGAGCGAAGTCAGTTGCAGGACGTGGCTCTGGATCATGTCGCGCGTTGCGCCCGCAGTTTCATAGAACGCCGCGCGCTGCTCGACGCCCAAGGTTTCCCCCGCAGTGATCTGCACGTGGTCCACGTAATTCCGGTTCCACAGCGGCTCGAATATGCCGTTGCCAAACCGCAGCACCATGAGGTTTTGAACCGTATCCTTCCCCAGGTAGTGATCGATGCGGTAGACCTGCGATTCGTCAAAGGCCTTGAGCACGGTTTGATTCAGCTTCCGCGCCGAGGCCAGATCGCGGCCGTACGGCTTTTCGATGATGATCCGCGTCCAGGATTTTCCGTTGGGGTTCTTCGCTAGGCCAGCCTTGTCAAGCTGCTCAATAATTCCAGGATAGACATCCGGGGGAGTAGCCAGATAAAAGAGCCGGTTTCCGTTCAGTTTGTGCGCCTTGTCCAACTCCTCGAGACGGTTCCTCAATTTCTCAAATGCATCCGGATGATGATACTCGCCCGCGACGTAAGCCAGCGCGTCGGCAAATTCCTTGCACTCCTCTTCCCGCAAAGTGTTTGCGTCCGCGAATTTTTTTACCGAATCGACGGCCGAATTCTGAAACGCCTCGTCGGTCATGGGCGTGCGCGAAAAGCCGATGATGGCGAACCGCCGCGCCAGGCAATTCTGCGCCGCCAGGCCGTACAAAGCGGGAACCAGCTTCCGGCGCGAAAGATCGCCCGAAGCGCCGAAGATGACGATGGTGCAGGGATCGGCCGGCGAAATGGAACTCTGTTTTGCCGGCTCGACGGAGTCGAGTACTGCGCTCTTTGCTGGCGTCATGTTCGGGCCCTCACTTTTTCGCGGCCGCTTTGATGGCGTGGCCGCCAAACTGATTCCGCATCGCGGCCAGCAGCTTGTCGGAATAGGAATCGGAATCGCGCGACGTCAGCCGCTGCAGCAGCGACAACGTGATCACCGGCGCCGGCACGTCGAGGTCGATCGCCTCAGCCACCGTCCAGCGGCCTTCTCCGGAATCCGCGACGTAGGGAGCGATGCCCGCCATCTCGGCGTTTTCCTTCAGCGCGATGCTGAGCAAATCCAGCAGCCAGGACCGCACGACGCTTCCCGTCCGCCAGATTTCCGAAATCTGGTGCATGTCCAGAGCAAATTCGTTTTTCTTTTTCAGGATCGCGAAACCTTCGGCGTACGCCTGCATCATTCCGTATTCGATGCCGTTGTGCACCATTTTCACGAAGTGGCCCGCCCCGGATGGCCCGACGCGTCCCCATCCCTTGTCCTTCGCCGGCGCGAGCGTTTCCAGCAGCGGGCGCAAATATTCGACCGCGGCTTTGTCTCCGCCCACCATCATCGAGTAGCCTTCCTTGAGTCCCCAGATTCCGCCGCTCGTGCCTACGTCTACGAACTGGAATCCCTGCGCCATCAGGCTCACTCCGCGGCGCTGCGTGTCTTTGTAATTGCTGTTGCCGCCGTCGATCAGAATATCATTTTTCGAGAGGTGCGGAATCAGCGCGGCAATCGTTTCATCGACCGGCGCGCCGGACGGGACCATGATCCAAATGGCTCGCGGTTTCCCCACCAGCTTTCCGGCGAGGCTTTGAAGCGAATCGGCGCCTCCGCCACCAGCGGACGTGACGCGGGCCACGGCGCCGGCATCACGATCGTATCCCACGACGCGATGTCCGCCGCGCACGAGCCGCTCGACCATGTTCGCGCCCATGCGCCCCAGCCCTACCATTCCGAGTTCCATATACTCCTCCGCCGCTACGTTTTGGGATTCACTGCGGGCACTATTATGCCGTTTGCCGCCAGATCCTGCCGCAATTGCGCCGCGTTCTGAAAATGAATCGTACGCATCCCCAATTGCTTCGCACACTCCAGATTCAGCTCCCGGTCGTCGATGAACAGGGATTCTTGGGGATCGCGCTGCGTCACTTCAAGCGCCAGCTTATAGATGCCCTCATCGGGCTTTCGGACGCCCAAATAGCAGGAACTGAAAAACGCCTTGAATTCGCGCCGAAGATGAAATTCGCGGATCCTGCGTTCGTTAATTTCCAGCGGTTCGTTGTTGATGGTCGCCAGGAGATATTTTCCGGTCGCGGCCACGTCGGACAAGACTGCGCGCGAGTCCGGAAATTCCGCCGACTGCGCGGATATGAAATCGGTGAATTCCTCGCGGGTGAAACTTCGCTTGCGGTAGAAAACGGTGCGCTGCAGGTAGGTATCGAGCGTGATGCGCCCGGTTTCAAACGCGGGGAAGGCCAGATCGTGCCGGTCTTCAAATTCTTCCCAGTCGATATCAAATTTCTTGGCCGCCGCGGCGCGCGAGCGGCGGTCCCAGCCGTTCGTTAGGATTACTCCGCCCACATCCCAAAACAGCGCCGTGACGTCCGACATCGCGCCCCCTCAGAGCCGACCGCGTGACCTGGATATTGTAAGCGAATCGGGCAAGAAAACGCTGCACCCTTCGAAAATCATTTTTGGCGATTCGCCTGTGGCATGCCGACGCAGTTAATGCGTCAGTCTCCGATAGGTGGACTTCTAAGAGCTGGCGCGCATTCGTGGAGAATTTGTTCCATACGCGACTAGTATTTTGTAGACTTTCAGCGTGCGATGCGCTACCCGTGCCCATGCTGCGGATACGTTGTCTTCCACGATCCACCTGGATCTTACGACATCTGCCCCATTTGCTTTTGGGAGGACGATGTTTCGCAGCTCCGATTTGTTCGAATGGCTGGGGGAGCGAACCATCCTTCCCTAATTGAGGCGCAACAAAACTATGGAAGGTATGGGGTTTCCAACCCAAGCATGCGAAAAAATGTCCGTGGACCTGGACCGGAAGATGTGCGCGATACGGATTGGCGCCCTCTCGAACCCGCTAGAGACAATATTGAGGAAACAGTCAGTGGATTCGATTACGGCCAAACCTATCCGAGGGATTGCACTCAACTGTACTACTGGAGACCCGGGTACTGGCGTCGTTAATTCCGGTCGAGATTACCGGAAGGCGACCCACTTCCGTTCCTCTGCACGGTTTGGTTTTCCTTGAGTCTTGCAGTATCGTAGATGGGAACAGATTGCCTAAGTTCTCCGATGGAGGATGCAGATGGCGGATGAATCCTGTGGCCCGACAAATCCCGTGGCTCCGAGCGCGCCTGCGAAGCCCGGCCAGCGCGTGGTCCATTGCGTGAAGTTTGACAAGGATATGCCCGGCCTCGAACGCATCCCGTGGAAGGGGGAGCTGGGCAAGCGCGTGTACGAGAACGTTTCGGCGGAGGCCTGGAAGCTTTGGATCGAATATTCCAAGATGCTGGTGAATGAGTACCGGCTAAATCCGCTCGACCCGCAGTCGCAGAAAATCATGGAAGAGCAGATGGAGCAGTATTTCTTCGGAGAAGGCGCCAAGCTGCCGGAAGGATACGTCCCGCCAAGGGCGAAGGGCTGAGTAGCACAGACTTCAGTCTGTGGGTTTTTGTGAGAATACTCGGGCTGTGCCTCCGTTCACCCGTGGTTTCCTAAAAAATACGATGCGTCGGACTCGTTCGCCTGCGAGGTCATGACGCCTGCCAAGATCAAATGGAACCCCACAGACTGAAGTCTGTGCTACTTAAACCGTCCCGGTCACGGGATGCTGTACCGGCAATCGCTCGACAATCTCAAATTTTAGTTGGCTGTGCGCCTGGCGGAGCGCGGATTCCACTTCGGCCGGCGATTTGGCGTGCGCGAAGAGGAAGCCGAGATACGTCGCGCCCTCGGGCCACGCGGCGATGAGATCGTGGAGTCGCGCCGTGATTTGCACATCTTCGATTCCGGGCGTGGCGCGGGCTTGCTCTTCCCCTTCCACTTTTTCGAGGACACCGGTCTTGGGCACGGGAATCATCATCACGCCTGAAGCGTCGTCTTCGCGGTCGAGGTCCGTTCCCTGCATGCCCAGCGCGTGCCGCACGAGAAGCTCTTCAAGGAAAATGCGGGCCGGCCCGAATCGAAGCGCGTGCGCGCACAGGCCCCCGATGGGCCTCGGCGCCGCTTCCAGCACCCACGGGCCTTTTTCATTGATGCGAAACTCCGCGTGAACCGTGCCGTGCGTGAGCCCCAAAGCCTGAACCGTGCGTTCGGCGCAATCCAGGACGCGGTCGTATACATCGTCCGGGAGGCGCGAGGGGGTCACGTAGAGGGTCTCTTCAAAATACGGCCCTTCGAGCGGGTCCGGTTTGTCGAAAACCCCGAGAATTCGGAGCTTTCCACGCGTGAGCAATCCCTCGACGGCCACTTCCGAGCCGGGAATATAGCGCTCCACCAGCAGTTGGTCGAGTTCCGGTTCGCGCGTGACCTTTACTTCCGGGGATTCCAGCAGACCCTTGATGCGCGCAACGGCGGCCTGAAATTCCTCCGGCTGATTCGCGCGAATCACTCCCTGGCTCGCGGCGAGGCGCAGCGGTTTGACGACGCAAGGAAATTGGACGCGCGGGAGAATTTTTTCCAGGCGCTTGTCGAGCCGGAAAGAAAAAAATCCGGGCACAGGGAGTCCCGCATCGCGCAAGACCTCGCGCTGTCGCAATTTGCTGCGGCAATTTTCCACGGCTTGCGGGGAATTGTAGGCAAATCCCAGCGCGCGCGCGGTGTGCGCCGCCGTCGCCGTCGGCCGGTCGCCGAGAGCGATCAATCCATCCACGGGCCGCACGAACGATTGTTTTACGATGAGCCGCGCCGCCTCTTCAGGATCGTCGAAGCGGACCGCGATCGCGCCGTCCGCCCACGGGTCTTCGAGTTGGTGGCAGCGGTCGCTCGCAAACACCACATCCACGCCCAACGCTTTCGCGGCTTCCGCGAAGCTGCGCGTCTGGTAACCCAATTTACTCGCGAGAATCAGTAGTCTACTCATATGGTTGCTTCAAATGTCTCCGCGGCCCTTTCCTTTGGTGAACATCGAAAACATGCCAACGGGCGCTCAACTTGTGCGCGTACAGGCCAGCGGCTAAAGCCGCCTCTATTCTAGCTGCGTTACGGCACGGCTGAAGCCGTGCCCTACAAACATGGACCGACGGACAAGCCTTGTGGGTCGCGGCTTTAGCCGCGACATTAAATCCAAGTGAACCTGGGCTTTAGCCCCTGAAGCGGTCAATTTGAAATTGAAACAATTAGTTTCCACTCGCATTATACAAATTGATCCGCCTTGGCTACTGTTTCCTTTACTTTTCCGATGGAAACGAACTGAACGTCCATCGGCTCGGCGCAGCAGTACCAGGGTTCATCGAGATACGGGACCGGCGCGCTCTTCCACAAAGAATGCCCGATGCCATTCGGCGCGCGATTCCCGGCGGCGGCATGCGCGGCTCGACGAATGTACGCAAAAATTTCCGTCCGCGAAAGTTTGAGACTATCACCGCGCTGCACGAGCTGCGATATTTCGCGCGCCAGAGCATCCACGCGCGCGTCCTCATGTTTCCAGGGGAAGACGAGCGCCGCGGAATCGAAAGGGCCGACCATCGCGCTCACCTCGGGCAATTCCAGCAGGCGCGAACCTGCGGGGATCAGCAGGCGAATGGCCAGCTGAATGGGCGCCACGTTTTCGGACAAGCCTTGATCCGCGAGGACGTCCAGCAAATCAGTGTAGCCCTCGAACGTCGTCCACGGCGTGAATGGCACAAACGTGGGCAGTAGCGTCATGCCCAATTCCCGGAAGCGCGCGACGACCGCGAGAAAATCGGCGCGCGTGTGGCCCTTGTCAAATTTTTCGAGCACCGCGTCATCCACCGATTCCACGGCGCTCGTTACGAAGAGGCACCCGGCATCGCGCAGCGACGGCAAAAGGGCGTCGTGTTTGCGCAAGTGCTCGATCTTGATGGTCACATCGTAGCTCAATTCCGGAAACTCGCGATGCATCGCCTCGACAATCGAAATCGAATGCGCCGGACCATTGAAGAAATCGGGATCGCCAAAAGTGATGTGCCGCGCGCCCGCCGCAACTTGCCGCCGAATATCCTCGAGCACGACTTCGCGCTCCACCACGCGAAACGCGCCGTTATACACCGGCACGATGGGGCAGTGCCGGCAAAGATGCTTGCAGCCGCGCGTCGCTTCGGTCGAGCCCGCGACGCGATGCTCGCCGCCGGGCATCACCACGCGCGCATATTTCGACGGCTCCAGCATGCCCGCGCGGTCGGGCACAAGAAATTTCTGCCGGGCGAGAGAAATCACGGGCTCCTGCTGCTTCCCGGAGCCATTGCCGTTCGCGGCGCCGCGCTCGAAGCGCGAGGCGAGGCTCGCCAGACCTTCCTCGAACTCGCCGCCAAGAATCGTGCCGACGCCGAGACCGCGCAAGTATCCCTCGTTCACCGGAGCGTAGAGCCCGTAAAAACAAATGTGAGCGCGCGGATTGCTTTCGCGGACTTTCGGAACAAGTCTCGCCGCCAGCCGCGTAGCCGTATGCATCGGCACATAAAAGGAAATCAACTCCGCGGCGAGGATTGCCTCATCGTCGAGCGCTTCGCGCGTCAAATCGAGGCATGAAACATGGTGACCGCGAGCGCACAGCCACGCGGCAGGCGAAGCCAATCCAAACGGCTGTCTGCCAAGTTCATACGTGGAAATGAGAAGGATGTTCATCCGACTATGCGAGCGCCCATGGCCATTCTAACCGAAGCGGATCGCGGAGGAGCAGCTATGCAGACAAACGCCTCGTCCCGACGGCTGGGCCGCCCGGGACGAGGCGGAAAGTAATAACCATCTCGGACCGTCGTGCTGCGGACATACCGACGACCGCGAAAATGGAAAATTCAGACCGTTACGGGCAGGTCGGCGAAACCATCTTGATGGCCGTCACTTTCATATAGTGAGGGGCCTTTTCAACGCCCTTCATTGCCTCAGCGTCAGCAGGAGGAACCGCTGTGCCGGTGATGTCAATCTTGTGTCCGACGTGCGGGGCAAGGTTGGCATCCGACGATACGATACCCACCGTCTTCGGGCCCTTTTCGAGATCGGAGAGGAAGTAGCTGCCGGGGGCCGTTCCAGCCCTCAAGCATCCCGTCATCGTATGCGTCTTCGGGGCATCCTGGGCGCTGGTCCCCATGGAAATGGTAAATGCGCATGCAACCACCAGAACCGCGAGAATCAATTTTTTCATGAACGTCTCCTTTTGAGAGGATCGCCGGGCATGGTATCACAGATTCTATCAGTAAAATTGAAATCTGTTTAGTTTGGCAGCGTTGCACGCCCAGGCTCGCCGGACCTGACTTTGACAAGGTTGCGCAGCGGAATCCAGCATGCAAGTTGATGTTTCCCGGACTGCCGGGCTGCACGGAACATCGGGATGCGTTATGATTGAGTCCTGCAACACACGAGAAAGGAACAAGGTTCGTATGTCTCCCGCATCCAAAAATTCGTTCGGCACGCGTGACACGCTCCAGGTGGACGGCAAATCCTACGAAATTTTTCGGTTGAGCGCGCTTGAGAAAAAGGGAGTGGGGCACGTCTCGAAACTTCCCTTTTCACTTCGCGTGCTCCTTGAAAATCTTTTGCGCCAGGAGGATGGGCGATTCGTTCATCCCGGAGATATCGAGGCGCTGGCCGGCTGGAATCCGAACGCCGCTTCGCAGAAGGAAATTTCCTTCATGCCCGCTCGCGTGCTCTTGCAGGATTTTACCGGCGTGCCTGCCGTTGTCGATTTCGCAGCCATGCGCGAAGCAATACGCACGCTGGGCGGCGATCCGAAAAAAGTGAATCCCCTGCTGCCCGCGGAACTCGTGATCGACCACTCGGTGCAAGTCGACAAGTTCGGCTCCGACATGGCCTTCGCGTTCAACGCGGAACTCGAATTCCAACGCAACGTCGAGCGCTACGCTTTCCTGCGCTGGGGACAAGAAGCCTTGAACAATTTCAAGGTCGTTCCGCCGGATACCGGCATCTGCCACCAGGTGAACCTCGAATACCTGGCGCGCGTCGTCTTTGACGCCACAGTGGACGGCAAGACGCAGGCGTTTCCCGATTCTCTTGTCGGCACCGACTCGCACACCACCATGGTCAACGGCCTCGGCGTATTCGGATGGGGCGTCGGCGGCATCGAAGCAGAAGCCGCGATGCTCGGCCAGCCTTTATCGATGCTGATCCCTGAAGTAATCGGCTTCAAACTGCATGGCCGCTTGCCCGAGGGCACAACCGCGACCGATCTGGTCCTGATCGTCACGGAAATGCTGCGCAAGAAAGGCGTGGTCGGAAAATTCGTGGAGTTCTATGGCACAGGGCTTTCCAGCCTGAGCCTGCCGGACCGCGCGACAATCGCCAACATGGCGCCCGAATATGGCGCGACGATGGGCTTCTTCCCCGTCGACGCCGAAACGCTTGCTTACTTGCGCTTCACGGGCCGCACCGAATCCCGCGTGCGCCTGGTCGAGGAATATACGAAGACGCAAGGTATTTTCCGCACTGATGCCACACCGGACCCGATTTACACAGACAAGCTGGAACTTGATCTTGCTACCGTCGAGGCCACGCTCGCTGGGCCGAAACGCCCTCAGGACCGCGTCCCGCTGCGGCAATCGAAAGCGTCGTTCGAAAAGTCGCTCGAGGGGGCCGCGCAAAAGCACATCGCTGTGCGGAACAACGGCGACAAATTCGAGCTTTCGAACGGTTCAGTCGTCATCGCCGCCATCACCAGCTGTACGAATACTTCGAATCCGTCCCTGATGCTCGGGGCCGGCCTCCTGGCGAAAAAGGCCATCGAGCGCGGCCTGCACAGTAAGCCTTGGGTGAAGACCAGCCTCGCGCCCGGTTCGAAAGTGGTCACCGATTACCTCAATGCCGCGGGCCTGGGAAAATATCTCGATGAGCTGGGCTTCCAGCTCGTCGGTTACGGCTGCACCACGTGCATCGGGAACAGCGGCCCGCTCGAAGAACACATCGGCGCGGCCATCAAGGACAACGGCCTCGTCGCCGTTTCGGTGTTAAGCGGGAACCGGAATTTCGAGGGGCGCATCCATCCGCTGGTGCGCGCAAATTATTTGGCGTCGCCGCCGCTGGTGGTGGCCTACGCGCTCGCGGGCCGCATGGATTTCGATATGGCCAGCGAGCCGCTCGGCAACGACAAGTCCGGCAAACCGGTATTCTTGCGCGATATCTGGCCATCGCCGCAGGAGATCGAATCCACCGTTCGCGCGAACGTCACGACCGCGATGTATCACAAGGAGTACGGCGAAGTGTTCCAGGGCGATGCACACTGGCAGGGATTGAAAGTGCCGGTGGGTGATATTTACGCCTGGGACAAAAAGTCCACGTATATCAAGAATCCGCCGTTCTTTGAAAAAATTACAAAGGCACCGGCGCCGCTCACCGACATCCACAGCGCTCGAGCACTCGCGATGCTCGGCAACAGCATCACCACCGACCACATCTCGCCCGCCGGCTCGATCGGCGTTGACAGCCCGGCCGGAAAGTGGCTCATCGAGCAGGGCGTCAAGCCGGTGGACTTCAACTCCTACGGCGCGCGCCGCGGCAACCACGAAGTGATGATGCGCGGCACGTTCGCCAACATTCGCCTGCGCAACCAGCTTGCGCCGGGCACCGAGGGCGGCTGGACCGTGCACCAGCCCGACGGCGAGAAAATGTCGATTTACGACGCATCGATGAAATACCAGAAAGAGGCCGTGCCGCTGATCGTGCTCGGCGGCAAGGAATATGGCTCCGGGTCGTCGCGCGACTGGGCGGCCAAAGGCACGTTGCTCCTCGGCGTGCGCGCCGTGATCGCGGAAAGTTTCGAGCGCATCCATCGCAGCAATCTGCTCGGCATGGGCGTTCTGCCGCTGCAATACCGCGCGGGCGATACGGCCCAGTCGCTCGGCCTCACCGGGTTCGAGGAGTTCACGATCGAAGGCATTTCAAAACTCGCGCCGGGAATGACGGTCGAAGTTCGAGCCCGCGATAAACAAGGCAAAGAGACAGTGTTCCAAACCGTCGCGCGCGCCGACACGCCCGAGGAAGTCAACTATTACCGCCACGGAGGCATCCTGCCGTACGTCCTGCGGCAGATGCTGTAAACGACGATGGGCAGCAGCATCGATGCTCCTGATTGGTCAGCAATCCCTCGTCCTACAGATGATGGAGCGGCGTCCCATCTTGTGGGAATGCGAATGCCTTCCGTCCCGCTAGCTGCCACCGATGGCACAAGCGTTGATCTCTCCGCGCTGCCGGGCTTGGTTGTGGTCTATGCGTATCCTCGGACGGGAATTCCAGGCGTCGAAAACCCTGCCGGATGGGACCTGATCCCCGGCGCGCGGGGATGCTCGCCGCAGTCCTGCGCGTTCCGCGATCATTTTGCGGGATTGAAGGCTCTTGGCGTCGATCGTCTCTTCGGACTCTCAACACAGGACACCGCCTATCAGCGCGAGGCGGCGAATCGCCTGCAACTCCCGTTTCCGATTCTCTCGGACGAACACCTTCGCCTCGCTGATGCGTTACACTTGCCGACATTCCAGACGAGCGGGATGACTTTGTTGAAGCGCTTGACCCTCGTGATCCGCGACGGAAAGATTGAGCACGTTTTCTATCCGGTTTTTCCGCCCGACCGGAATGCGAGCGATGTCATCGCATGGCTCAAGGCCAGGGATTCGTTGCGAGGGAATCGCGTATCGGCACAGACAAGACCCACAGGCTGAACAGGCTATGGGAAAAGTCAGCAAAGGACCGGTTTTTGTAGCACAGCCACTCTTGGCTGTGTGCTTTTTCCAGCACTTAGCAAAGGCACACAGCCAGGAGTGGCTATGCTACCCGGCTTTTTCCGCAACCTGGGAAACCTGCACCACTGAGTCTTGTACGGCGATTTTCAAATTCATACGCTGAAAATGAGGTGCGAATGTTAAACCGGCGAGAACTGGTAAAAGCGGCAGCGGGAACTTCTTTCGCCGCCGCGCTGGCCCCGGCGATTGCCGCTCAGGCCGCGCAGAACTCTGGCCCCACGCCACGCGAGCCGGGCGTGGACATGTCCCGCGAGTGCACGGTCGCGGATCCAGAACATTACCACCTGGAATTTGAAAACGAGTACGTCAGGGTGATCCGCTGCCGAATCCCCGGGCGCGACAAAGTAAAAATGCACAATCATCCGTTTGGCTCAGTCATCATTTTTATGACAGACCAAAACCTTCATCAGACACTGGAAAACGGCGCGACCGAAGAAGCCCATAACAAAGCCGGACACGTCTTGTGGGGAAACGGATCGCAGGCGCAACACATGGGTGTGAACGTGACCGACCAGTTGTATGAATACATCCGAGTGGACATCAAGGCGGCGTTGCCCAAACGCACCTAACGCCACGAACCGTTTCTATATGACCCGTCGCTTCCCACGGAATTAGATTTCTGGCAACATTCCTCCCTCTAGTTGAAGGAGTCCCGTATGCGCGCGCGAGCCGTTTTGCTTTGCGTTCTTGTGCTTTCGATCGTCTTCCTGGCGGTAACGACGCCAACTGTGGCAGCGCAATACCCCGAGCCGGGGCCAGACCGCGTCTACGCCATCAAGGCAGGCAAGCTCGTCGACCCAGAAAGGGGCACGACGGAATCGAATCAAATCATTCTGGTGCGCGGAAAGAGGATTGAAGCCGTCGGCGCCAATCTGCCAATTCCCGCGGATGCAAAAGTCATCGATCTCAGCAAGTCGACTGTTCTTCCCGGACTGTTCGACGCGCACACGCATCTGTGCATGACGCTCAAGAAACTGCGCGACGGGAACAGTTATTTCATCACCACGCTGCTCGACTCGACGCCCTACCGCGCGATTGAAGGCGTGGCGAACGCGAGGGACATGCTGACGGCGGGCTTCACCACGGTGCGCGACGTGGGCAACGCGGGCAATTATGCGGACACGGCTCTGCGCGAGGCCATCGAGCGCGGCGTCGTCCCAGGCCCCACCATGCTCAATGCCGGGCGCATCATCGCACCGTATGGCGGGCAATTTCACTTGCAGCCCGAGAAGCGCGATCTCGCCACGCCGGAATACGTCTTCGCCGATACGCACGACGAAATGATCAAGGCCATCCGCGAAAATATTCATTACGGCGCGACGGTGATCAAGATCGTCGTCGACGATCAGAAATATATTTACAGCGCCGACGACATCCGCTTCATGGTGGAAGAGGCGCACCGCGACGGGTTAAAACTCGCCGCGCATTGCTGGACGCGCGCCGGCGCGCGCAACGCCGCCGAAGCGGGCGTCGATTCGATCGAGCATGGCGAAATGATGACGAATGAAGATTTGCAACTGGCGAAAAAAAACCACGTGGTCCTGGTCGGAACGGATTTTCCCGAGAGGGCCGCGCGCGAAGGCGGCTTCCCTGAACTGCACACCGTGTTCGTGGACCGGCTGAAGCGCGCCTATCAGATTGGCGTGACCATGGCGTTCGGAACCGACGCGTTCGTGTATGTCGCGGGCGAAACGCGCGGGACGCTGGCGGCGGAGTATGTTGACTCCTGGGTTGAAGCGGGCGTGCCCGCGAAAGACACGCTGCGAGCGATGACGATCAATGCCGCGCGCCTCCTCGGCGTCGACGCAGAGCGCGGCGCGATCAGGCCGGGCCTCGCCGCCGACATTATAGCCACGCCGGAAAATCCGCTGGACGACATCCAAACCGTTCGCAAAGTTTCCTTCGTCATGAAAGATGGAGCGGTCTTCAGGAACGAATAAGTAGCACAGACTTCAGTCTGTGGGTTTCCACTTTGTGTAGCGATTATGTTGAATTTGGCTCGAGCGCACAGTCCGGGTTCGTAATGGAACCCCACAGACTGAAGTCTGTGCTACTTTACGGCACTCGGACCAGAGTCAGCGACTTGACCATCTCCACCCACCGCGCCGGGCGCTTTTCGTGAGGGGCAACCAGCCGGAACGGCCCGAGAGCGCCGGGAATGGGCGCCCCATCCAGCGTGTCTGCCACGATGATCTCCGAATCCATAAAACTGGAATTGAATTCCTCGAGAGCAAACACAACGCGATAATTATCAGCAGCCTCCACAAGAACGTACATCGCCATGGCCTGTCCGCGCAATTGTTCGCCCTGCGGCACGCCGGCCTTTTGCATCAGGTCTTCGACCAGCACGCCCTCGTACACTTCCGTTTTCTTCGAGTGGGCGTTGTCCACGCGCAGCGTCTTTCGCGGCATGGCCTTGAGGTCCGCCGCCGTCAAGTCGAGAGGCGTGGTAACGGCGCCGCCGATCTTGAAATCCGAGGGGCCGGACGAAGGCTTTGGCGGCGCGGCTTGCTGCGCCCACACGGAAAAGCCGAGCAATAACAAAATCGGAGCGGCAAGCAAAATACGGCGCACGGAAAGTTCCTTTCCGAGACGAATCGAATCGGGCTTCGGCAAAGCGTCAGCCCTTTTGCAGCATGACTTCGGTCGATTTGATCACGGCGGACACGCGATCGCCGACCTTCAGCTTCATTTCGTCGGCGCTTCGCCGGGTGATGACGCTTTCGATCAGATTCTTGCCCACTTGAACCGTGACGTGAGCCATGACGCCGTCCACCTCGAGCTCCACAATTTTTCCTTCGATCTGGTTCCTTGCCGAAAGTTTCGTTGCCATGGAATACCCTCGTTTCCGCCGGTAGGACCCGGGAACGCCCGGAGTCCGCGCCAAGCTTCGGATTTTTCCGCCTAACTGTCAAATCGCCTGAAATCGGCCATCCATTAGCCGCATCCATACGAATTCCTGGCGCCCGAATCGCACGGCCGGGTACGCATGGAAAGCGGCCCGCTTTGGCGGGGCGATTGACCTGTTCGATTTTTCGGCTGCGGCCATACCAATCCATATAATTCCTATTCGTATTAAGTCGATTTGACATGTCGATTCTGATTGTATTAAATCAACCATCCATTCCTGTTTCCGTGGCAATTTGGAGAAACTATTCAAATACCGCCCGCTCCAGGGCGCTCCAGGAGGGACGTTTCGTGAGTCGTTTTGCGAGGTCGATAGTCTGCAATTCTGGGAGTTTTTCATTCCACTGCGCTATTCCCAGGTACCTGCTCGGTCTTGCCGGCGGCTGCCTGGCGCTTGCTCTACTGTCCGCTTCGCCGGCTCGGGCGCAAGTCTCCGCTGCCATATCCGGCAGAGTGACGGACCCTGCCGGAGCGACGGTGTCCGGCGCGGCCGTTATAGCTAAGAATGTGGAGACTGGCGAAACGCGAGGCACCGTGACCGACGCGGTAGGCCACTACTGGGTGCCCTGGCTCGCCGTGGGCGAGTACGAAGTGCATGTCAGCAAGCAGGGCTTCCAGGAACAAGTGCGCGGCGGGATTCACCTGGTCGTCGGGCAGGAAGCCAGCGTCGACTTGGCGCTGAAGCTCGGGCAAGTCACCGAGCAATTCAAAGTAGTCGCGGAGGCGCCAATTATCAGTGTGACGGCTGCGGACATTTCGGGCGTCGTTGGCGAGCAGCAAGTGAAGGATCTTCCGCTGAATGGAAGAAGCTACGACCAACTCATGACGCTCAATCCCGGTGTAATCCTCTTCACATCTGAGAAAACCGGCGGGATCGGCGTTTCCAACTCGACGGCGGCAAACATGTTTTCGGTGGCGGGAAACAGGCCGCAGCAAAACATGTTTTTGCTCAACGGAATTGAGTACACGGGCGCGGCGGAAAACAACATGCAGCCCGGCGGCGTCAGCGGGCAAATGCTGGGAGTGGACGCGGTTCGCGAATTCAATATGCTAAGCGATACCTATGGCGCCGAATACGGCAAGCATCCCGGCGCCCAGGTCACGATCATCACTCAATCGGGAACGAATCAATGGCACGGGTCCATCTTTGAGTATTTGAGAAATAATGTCCTGGACGCGCCTAATTTTTTCGATCCGGGTTCCGCGCCTCCTTTCCGTCGCAATCAATTTGGCGGGTCCATGGGCGGGCCCATCCAAAAAGACAAGACCTTCGTTTTTGCGAACTATGAAGGATTCCGGCAGAGCCTTCATCAGACCAGCGTGGCGTTTGTTCCCGACGCCGCTGTTCGAAACTGTATCGGCGTTGCGGGCTGTTCCGTCAATTCAAACGGCGGCGCCCCCGTGGTCGTGGGTTCCAGCTGCCCCGCGGCGCAACCTCAAAACACGAATTGCCTCAATGAGATTTACAGCCTGCTGAATCTGTGGCCAGTGGCGAACGGGCCGGACCAACTCAACAAGGCCACCAATCCGGGCACGCCCACCGGCATCGCCGAGAATTTCGCCAATCCACTTCAATCCATACGGGAGGATTTTGGCACCGCGCGAGTCGACCATATTTTCTCCGACAAGGACTCGTTCGGCGTGGTTTACACGGTGGATGACAGCGCGGACCAGACCGCCACGGCCATCAATCCGTTCATGTCGGACGCGACGACCCTGCGCGAGCAGGTCGTGAGCTTCGAAGAAACCCATGTGTTCTCACCCACGCTCCTCAACACCGCGCGCGTCGGTTTTTCCCGCGCGGGATATTATTTCACGGGAGAGCCTACGCCCGGGACTGCGGCGGCCACGGTCTCCCCCTTCTTGAGCGGCGTTCCATTTGTTGGCGCCGTGGTAGTTGGAGGCAGCGCCGCTTCCAACCCGGCGGCCCAGATCGCGCTTGCCGGCAGCAACAACGGGAGCAATCTGGATCTCCACAGAAATTTATTCACCTACGAAGATCAAATGGCCTGGACCAAGGGACGGCAACAGTTCAAATTTGGAGTGTGGTTCCAACGGTTCCAGTCCAACGAGAATATTGCGCTCAGCCAATACGGACAGGCCACGTTTCCGAGCCTGTCGGCATTCCTGAGCGGAAGCTTCAACTTCGGCACCGCCACCGGAAGTTTCCTCATCGATCCGGCATCGACGCCGCTCAGCTGGCGCTCGCTCTTCGGCGCTTTCTATGCAGAGGACGCCATTCGATTGAGCCCGTCCTTCACGCTCTCGCTGGGCTTCCGCGATGAGTACTCCACCGGCTGGAATGAAGCTTACGGAAGAGCCTCCAATTACCAGTTCACGAGTGGGGTGATCAACACGCAGCCGACGATCGGAAATCGCACTTTCGTCAACAATAACGCGTGGTTCCTGCCGCAGCCGCGGATTGGCCTGGCTTGGAGCCCCATCGGGAGCAAGACGGTCGTGCGCGCGGGATTTGGAATCTACAATGATTTGGGGGATGCGCTGGGGTACCGCACCGATCAAAACGCGCCATTTAATCCGACCTATACCATCCCTAACCTGAACCTTAGCGCGTTTCCAGTGGCGCTGCCCATCGTCCCGGTATCCGGAGGCACTGCAAAGCCTGCCGGAACAAAACTCGCGCCGGGGGGAGTAGATCCGAACATGAAAACTCCGACGGTAATTTCCTACAGCTTGAAAGTCGAACAGGAAATTACCCCCAATACGTCACTCAGCGTGGGTTACGTGGGTTCGCACGGCTATCATGAGCTCCTCAGCATTGACGCGAATATTCCTCCCACAGTGACGTGTCCCGCAAAGTGCGCACTCGCCAACCCCAACCTCGCGAACACCTACAGTTGGTTCTCCGAGGGCGACAGTATGTACAACGCCATGACCGTGGACGTGAGACATCGATTCAGCAAAGGTCTGACATTCCGTGGCTCTTACACATGGTCGAAGGCCCTTGACGATGGAGATTCCCTGAACGCCACCGCAGCGGCGAATGCCCCAGCCCTCGTGGCGAATCCGACGAACATTCGCGCCGACTGGGGCCCGGCCACGTACGATGTCAGAAACGCGGGCGTGATGAATGTCAGCTATGACCTGCCCTTCGGAAACGGGAAGCAAATGCTGAACGGTGCAAGTGGCTGGGAGAACGGCATCGCCGGCGGGTGGACGTTGAACAGCATCGTCACGATCCAGTCCGGATTTCCCTTCACGCCGCAACTGAGCTTCAATCCTTCCAACGACGGAGATTCAAAAAATCCCGTCCGGCCGTCCTGGAATCCCGCGTTCTCGGGCCCAGTGATTCTGGGCGGCACGACCCAGTGGTTTAATCCGCAGGCTTTCATGGTCCCTGCCCAGGGAACCTTCGGCAACGTCGGCAGAAACGTCCTGACGGGGCCCGGGCTCGCCACCTGGGATTTTTCCCTTCTGAAGGACACGCACCTCCACGAAAAATTTAACCTTCAGTTCCGCGCGGAGATTTTCAATCTATTGAATCGGGTGAACCTGGATACGCCGAACCTCATCGTGTTCACTTCGGCTACGGCAACGCCGGCTCAAGCGTCGCCCGTCGCCGGAACTTTTACGCAAACCTCCACAACTTCAAGGCAGGTGCAGTTCAGTTTGAAATTGTTGTGGTAGAGAATTTAGTAGCACAGGCTTCAGCCTGTGGGGGTGCGTCCTTGCAAGGACTAAACCCCGCAGGCTGAAGCCCGCGCCACTTAAACCAAACTCAAGTGACGATCGTCGGATAGAGTTTCGTCGCCACCGCCACGAGCACGGCGAACGCGACGAATTGCATGAGGAAATCCTTGCCCAGACCAAACGAAGTGCTGCTCCCCACGATCATCAAGGTTCGCAGGGCATCCACCTGATACGAGAGCGGGTTCACCTTGGACACGACGCGCAGCCAGGACGGCATGAGCGTCAACGGGTAGATCGCATTGCTCGCAAAAAAGAGGGGCATCGTAAGCACCTGGCCGATTCCCATGAAGCGTTCGCGCGATTTCACCAGGCACGCGACGATCAGAGAGAATGTCGAGAAAATCGCCGAGCCGAGCATCACAGCCAACACAACGCCCGCCAGCGCCAGGACTCCGAACCGAAGCTGGATGTGCAGGAGATAAGACAGCAGGTACACAAATACCATCTGGCACAGGCTGCGAACGGTTGAGGAGATGGCTCTCCCGAGGACGAGCGTGCTGCGCGGCGCCGGACTCACCAGAAATTTCTGCACGATGCCCAGGTCCCGCTCCCAAATCAGCGAGATGCCATAAAAAATCGCTCCGAATAAAACGCTTTGCGCGAGAATTCCGGGCGCCATGAAATCCAGATAGCTGATGCCGCCCGTCGGGATCGCGCGCGTGCGGTTGAAAACCTGGCCGAAGATCAGCAGCCAGAGAACCGGCTGCACCATGCGCGTAAAAAGCTCGATGGGATCGTGAATGAGTTTGCGAATGTCGGCTTCGGCGACAGCCAGAGTCTGGCGCAGGTAATTCGCGCCGGGGAAGGGCTCAGCCCAGGCGTTGAGATGTGGTTCGTGTGCGAGCGACATCTTTCAGTTCGCCTCCTTCGGAAATCGTGGCGCCGGTGAAATGGATGAAAACATCGTCGAGCGAGGCCTCCGCGCCGACTTGGGCCTTGAGCGCCGCCGGCGTGTCCATCGCGGCAAGGACGCCGCGGTGCATGACGGCCACCATGTCGCACAAGTGGTCGGCCTCTTCCATGTCATGCGTGGTCATCAGGATGGTCGTGCCGTATTCGCGGCGCAGTTCGCGGATCCGTTCCCATACCGAGCGTTTTGCGGAAGGGTCGAGGCCGACGGACGGCTCATCCATGAATAAAACGCTGGGCCGGTGCAGCATGGATTGCGCGATTTCGAGGCGGCGAATCATGCCGCCGGAATACTGCCGCACGAGCTTGCCGCCGACGTGCGCGAGGTCCATGAATTCCAGGGCTTGCGCAATCCGGCGCGAGCGTTCCGCCCTCGGCATGCCGTAGAGCTTCGCGGAAATCAGCAGGTTCTCATAACCGGTCAGATCGCCGTCCGCAGACAGCATCTGCGAGACGTACCCGATCTTCTTTCGCACCGACTCAGGATGCTTGACCAAATCAAACCCGGCGATTTTTGCTGTGCCTTCCGTGGGAGGCAGCAGCGTCGTCAGCATTTTGATGAGCGTGCTCTTCCCTGCTCCGTTCGGCCCCAGCAATCCAAAGGTCGCGCCGGAGGCGACGGAAAACGTCAGGTGATCGACCGCAACAAGCAAGCCGTATCGCCGCGTCAGGGAGAGAACTTCAATGACATTTGTTTCGGGACCGGTTTCCATGGACGCTAGAGTTTACCTCGGAGAAGCCTCGGATGCGATATCGGGGTGCCGCGTGTTGCTTCGCAACGTAGGATGAAACAATTGGTGTCGGCGGGCGTCTATTGAAAGTAGGATAGAGTGTCTGCCGGAAATACGTTTGGCCGGAGTACAACATGAATCGTTTCAGAATCCTATCAACAGCCGGGCTTGCCCTGACATTGGGAATCGCAGCCGTCGCAATCGCAGCAGCGCCGCGAAGCCGGGCCGCACGGGCCGACGCCGCCGCTGCGGCCCAGGAAGTAAAGATCCCCATCGAGCAATACACGCTGAAGAACGGTTTGCGCGTGGTGCTCTCGGAAGACCACGCGGCGCCCACGGTGTCGCTCTGCATCGTCTACGACGTCGGATCGCGAAACGAGCAGCCCGGCCACACGGGATTTGCGCATCTCTTTGAACACATGATGTTCCAGGGCTCGCAGAACGTGGGCAAAGGCGAACACCTCATCCTCGTGCACGTGAACGGCGGCGACGTGAACGGCACAACCAGCGACGACTTGACGAACTATTACGAGCGCGTGCCCGCCAATCAACTCGACATGGCCCTGTTCCTCGAATCCGACCGCATGCGGGCTCTGCGAATCACGCAGGCGAATCTCGACAACCAGCGCAGCACGGTCCAGGAGGAGCGCCGCCTGCGCATGGACAACCAGCCTTATGGAAAAACGGACGAAATTCTCGAAGACCTCGCCTACGACAATTTTGCGTACAAACATTCCACGATGGGTTCGATGACCGATCTGAACGCGGCGACCCTCGACGACGTGGCGCAGTTCTTCAAGACGTACTATGCGCCCAACAACGCCGTCCTGGCCCTGGTCGGCGATTTCAAGTCCGCGGAAGCCCTTGCCAAGATCAAAAAATATTTTGAAGACATCCCGCAGCAGCCCGCGCCTCCCTCCGTGGATATGACCGAACCCGCGCAGACCGCCGAACGCAGAACCGTGGTCGAAGATTCCTTCGCCCGCCTGCCTCGGCTGGACATCGTGTACAAGACGGTTCCGGCGAACACGCCCGATTTCTACGCGCTGGATATGCTTGGCGATATTTTGTTCGGCGGTCCATCCTCGCGGCTGTATCAAAAACTCGTGAAGGAAAAAGCGGTGGCCTTGCAAGTGGCCGGAGGAGTTGATTCCCGGCGCGGCCCGGCTCTATTTCAGGCTTTCGCACTGCTCAAGCCCGGTCAGGACGCGAGCGAGGTCGAGAAGCTGATTTATGAGGAGTTCGAGCGCGTCAAAACCGATGGCGTCACTCCTGCGGAAATGCAGAAAGTCCTGATTCAGGATCGCCTGCAGCAGGCGCAGTCCATGATCAGCACGATGAGCCGCGCGCGAACTTTGGGCCAATACGCCGTGGATTTCCACGATCCGGACCTGATTAACACGGTGCTCGCAAAATACAGCGAAATCACGCCGGACGACATTCAGCGCGTGGCCCGGCAATATCTGGGCGCAACCGAGCGAACCGTCGTTTGGACAACTCCAAAAGCGCAGGCCGGGCCGCCTCGATAAAGACGAATAGGAATTCATTTGGCAAAGCGAAGAGGATTTCGCCCGGCAAGGGCGATGGGGATACCGATGAGACGCAGAGTGAGTATCAGGTTTTCAAGGCAGGCTGTAGCGGCGGCAATTCTAGCAGCTGCTTTAGCAGCAACGGGATGGAGCCAGGGTGAACCAGCCCACGACAAGTCGCTCCCCACGAGCAAAGTCGAGCGGCTGAATCGCGCTCCCGTGTCGAAAGACATTCTGAAGGTCAAGCTGCCGCGCCCGTTCGAAACAACTCTACCGAACGGCATCAACCTGATGATTCTTGAGGATCATCGGTTTCCGCTGGTCACGGTGCAATTCGACATCGACGGCGCGGGCCCGATGTACGAACCCGCGGTGACGCCCGGCCTGGCGGGGGCGACCGCGCGCCTGCTGGCCGAAGGAACGAAAACGCGCACGAGCAAGCAAATTGCCGAGCAAATCGATTCCCTGGGCGCGTCGCTCTCAGCATCCGCTGGATTCGGCTCCGGCTCAACCGTGGTGGCGGCTTCGGGATTGTCGGACACGTTCGAACAGTGGTTCGCTCTGGCTGCGGATGTGCTTCTCCACCCGAGTTTTCCCGCCGATGAACTGGCGCAATATCAGGCGCGCGCAAAGTCCGCCCTGTTGCAGCAGCGCTCGCAACCGGGATTTCTGGCGAATCAAACGATGAGCCGCGCGTTGTACGGGACGTATCCCGCGGCGGTCGTATCGGCCACGCCGGAGTCTCTCGATTCCCTGACGCCGGCGATGCTTGCTGATTGGCACGACAAGCACTACGCTCCGCAGAATACGATCCTGGCCATTTCGGGCGATGTCCACGCGGAGACGCTCGTTCCCAAGCTGCGTCAATGGCTGGCGGAATGGCAGCGTACGAAGACGGGCGTAAAGTTCCCTCCCGGTCCGCCGCCCGCAAGCAAGGAGAAAATATTTCTGGTGGACCGGCCCGGATCGGTGCAAACCACGCTGCTGATGGGCAACCTGGCCATCGATCGAACCAATCCCGATTATCCGGCGCTGGTGGTTCTGAACGAAGTGCTTGGCGCGGGATCGGCCAGCCGCCTGTTTTTGAACCTGCGCGAGGAAAAAGGCTACACCTACGGCGTGTACAGCAATGTCATTGCGCGAAAATATGCCGGGCCGTGGACCGCGGGCGGCGACTTGCGCACCGAAGTGACCGACGGAGCCATGACGGAATTCCTGCGCGAACTGAATCGCATCCGTGACGAGAAGGTGCCCGAAGAGGAACTCGACGCGGCGCGGCGCTCAGTCGTCGCGCGTTTTGCGCTTTCGCTCGAATCGCCGCAGCAACTCATCGGCTACGCCATCACGCGCAAGGCGTACAACTTCCCCGCGGACTATTGGGACAAATATCCCGCGCAAATTGCGGCGATCAAGGCGGACGACATCCAGCGCGTGGCCAAAAAATACATCAATCCCGCGACGATGCAGGTCGTCGCCGTTGGGGACGCGAGCAAGATCAAACCGGTTCTCGAGAAATACGGACCCGTTGAAATTGTAGACGCATCGAGGAAGACCGCAGCGGAAATAAGCAAATCAAAAGCAGCCAGCGCGCAGTGAACTATTGATTTGCCAAGAAGTGCAAGCATTGGTAGCGCCGGCGTCTCGCCGGCACTCTAGCGGTGCGCACCAATCGTCAAAATGCCGGCGAGACGCCGGCGCTACAGCACACCCGTTTTCTCAAAAATCACTTTGCCGAAACCTGCCGAATCAATTCGTTCAAGCCACAGCGGTGAAAAAATTGATGCTTACCGTGGCTAAATCCGAATTGGGAAACCTGCATTGATATCGCGGATCGGTTTGCAATCCGGCTTCGCGGGCGCATTTCAAAAATACCGGCAGTTCCACCAAATACTGATCCGAAAATCCATGCGTTCCGTCGTAAGCCACCGCGGGCGTCCTAGATAAGTTTGCAGCGGTAAGCTGCGGCGGCAGGGTATGAAGCTCGAGGATGAGCAGTCCGAACCTGCCAACGTACGGCGCCCAGCGGTGCAGATGACGCACCAGGTTTTCTTCCAGTTCATCGCAGGGAATCTCTTCTCCCAGGTAATCAAATGTGCCGGTGGATTGCCCAGTCCTTGTTCCCCGGACATAGTTCGCGGGCCGCAAATACGGCCGGTTATGATCCAGAAACGAGCGCACGTGAAGCAAACTGTGCACGTCATGTCCAAGCGCCTCGAGGTCTCCCGCCAAAAGGGCCGGCCGGTTAATATCTCCCGCAATCACAAAATGGTTTGGAATCTCGGCCTTTCGCAATCTCTGTTTGGTGATGCGGCGAGCCACTTTATTGAAATCCACTCCGACGACCAGAAGCGGATGTTTGTCTAGGACAGTACCGCGAAGGGTTCGGCTCTTGATCACGCAGTACAGATGCTCGAGCAGGCTGCCGTCCCCGCATCCCATATCGCAGATGCCTTCCGGTTGCTGGTCGATCGGCCGGTTGAAAATCTCCACGATGATTTCGTCCACTTTTTTGAAATACGTGTTATGAGCCCCGCCGCTGCCCCACACGTTCATCCCCCGATTGACGAGCAATTCGGAGCCGGTCTCATCGACGCGGGCGATGCGCGGGTTCCCGAAAAGAAGCGTACCGACAACTTCAAAGAGCGGAAGATACGAGACGGTTACGCCGTACGACGTTGCGATCTGCGCCGCATAGGATCCGATAGGCGTGAGCCAAAAACGATTCTCCTCCCGCGCCATCCATCCCTGGGCGATCAGCAAGTCAAACACCAGGCTAAGACTCGCGTGATTGCCCGGCAGCGAATCCAGTTGCAGCGGTCCTTGCGCGAGACTTTCCAAGATTCCGCCGCGAGCTAGCGACACCATGACCGGTCCCACCAGAACTCCGTCGAGGTATTGACGAACTTGCTGGCACACTTCCGCTTCCACAGGATCTCCACGGGCCGTCAGTCCCCAATGCCCTTTGGCTTTTTGCACGAGCGCTTCGAGTGACGGAAGAATGGCCTCATCGGATTTCCCGAACAAAAAATCCTCCAGGAAAATCGCCTTCGGAAGGAAGGAGACCACTTCACCGCAATGAGCGGAGGCGACGCTCGTCGCGATTTGGCCCTTGGCCGTCAGCGAGTAAGCGACATTGGCGCCGTTCGGCCCTGCATGCTCCTCCATCCATCCGCAGGAAGCCAACAGGCGGAAAGCCACTCGCAGGTAACCCCGGTTGCCGTGCGTCTGTTTTACGATCTGATCGAGTTCCACGCGGTCCGACAATACGCCAAACAGATCGAAGACCCTGCGGCCGAGAAGAGCTTTCAAAGTGGGAATGATCACGATTCCAGCGAGGTGATTGAATAGAGCCGTTCGAACCCCCGCCTTGTCGTCATCTGTTAACGATACATTCGCCATACGCGCAGCCCCGTTCGCCTGTTTGCCGGAAGCTCCGTCACAATCGTCCTTCGAACAAATCCCTGCCCTCGACCAGCGCGCGCATCTTGCGATCCGCGACGCTCCGCTGCAGCATCCAGAACCCGCAATCCGGATGAACGTACCGAAGCCGGTCTGGCCCGAGCGTTTCCACAATCTTCTCGATGCGCGACGCGATCAGCTCGGGGGTTTCCACCTCGTTGTCCTTAATGTCGACGAGGCCGATCCCCAGGCTGATTTTCGGATCCAGGTCGGAAAAAAATGCCAGTTCGTCGTAACCGCGCCGGGCGAACTCCAGCACCAGGTGGTCCACGCGCAGTGAATTCAGGAACGGGATCAGATCGCGCCAGAACCCCTTAAGCATCGGCTGCCCGCCATAATTTCCGAAACAGATGTGGACGGCCTTCTCGTTCAGAACGCCATCCAGCGCGTGGTTAATCGCTTCGGCCGCCCAGGGGGCATCCTGGGGAAAGCCAACGATGCATGCTTCGTCCAGCTGCACCACGTCCGCCTCGATCAGTTCGATTTGTCGGCGAAGGACACCCGCCAAATCCATGGCCAGGTCGGCCACATCGTTGTAATAGCAATTGGTCAGAACTCTGGACAGCATGTGCGGGCCGGTGCAGGTGAATTTGAGGGGCGCCTTGGTCAGAACGCGCACGAACTCGTAATCGCTCGGGAGATTGAGAGTCCCTTCCTGGATTTTGCCGACGGCCATGCCCGCGGTGAGAAGCTTAAAGCCGGGCGCTCGGTCGGCCCGGAACCGGTCGAAATCCGAAAGCGTGAATTCCTTTCGAATGCCTTCCATTTGCGACGCGAAATAATCCACCATCCCGTTGGTTTCCGGATGGCTCGGGTCGAAGCGCATGAGTTCCCCATCAGTTACGAGATCCAGCCCGGCCAATTCCTGAGTTTTGAGGACCGTCATGATGGCGTCGCGGAGAACGAGGCGCGAAGTGTTCCCGACCATCCAGGAAGGCACGGGGTAGCTGCCGACGGCTGTTGTCTTGATTCTTGGAGGCATCGAATTTTTCCTTCCTGGCCCGGCTCAGTCTTCCTCGCGGCGCGCTGGGCGGCAGGCGCGAGCTTGCAATCATGAGCCGCGCACTGCTCGCGAAAATATTTCCTTTGTCGCAGGGCGCAACAAATACCATAGCGCCAGCAAATCCACCACGAGGATGGAAACGTTCCACAGCAACCCGACATGGCTGTAGCTCACCAGCGTGGCGATCAATCCGAGGCACGCTCCGGCGGCAATCAGCAGAAACAAGAAAATCGTCAGGATACGCGCGAGGTTGCGCAACTGGAAGATCGCAATCGCCAGCACCACGTGAAGCGCGCCGAAGAGCAGAAAGACGACTCCCCCGGCAGCGCCGAGCGCGGCAATCACAGTGGCCATGGCGCCGTTTTCCGGAGCGGTCGCGGTGGCTCCCGTCGATCCCATGAAGAAGAAGATGATTCCGGTGGCGGCAAATCCAAACCCCGCAAGAATCATCCCTGCGCCGAGGATTGTGACTCCGAGTGGGCGTGCCATCGCGTGTCTCCGGGCAAGTAGCACAGACTTCAGTCTGTGGGGGTTCGTACTTGCAAGCACCACACCGACAGGCTGAAGGCCACACTACCAGCCTCTGCATGGACGGTAAGCGAGCCGGCTCAAGCCGTCAAGCGCGTATCTTTTGCGGAGTCGCCTTGCGGCGATAAACGAACAGGGCCACGCCCGCGAGAATCGAAACCACGCTCGCCGCCTGCGCGTTCGTGAGCCCATAGAACGAGTGCGGATTGATTCGAATGATTTCGACGAGAAACCGCGCGATCCCGGTGAGCACAAGATACGCCGCGAAAATGATTCCGTTCGGGGCATGCGTTTTCAAGCAGCGCGCGCCAAGACGCCAGAGGATCCAGGCAATCAAACCGGCTGCCAGAAATTCGTAAATCGGGGTGGGATGAACGCGCTGCGTGGTGGGCACGATGCCGTTCGGAAAACTCATCCCCCAGGGCAGCGACGTGGGGATGCCGTAATCGCCGTCGCCGGAAATGAGGCAGCCGATGCGCCCGATGCCGTAACCCATCGCCGCAGCGGGGGAAGCTGCGTCCAGCATCAGCAGCGGCGACATCCGGAAGCGTTTCGCCAAAAGCACGAGGGCGAGGAATCCGCCGATGATTGCGCCCACGAACGCGAAACCCATGGTGCTGAAAAGCTGCGGCCACGGATCGGCGAAAAACTCGGCGGGGCTTTCCAGCAGATGGTAGAGCCGCGAACCAACGAGGCCGGAGAGGCCCGTAATGCCGATGATCGCCTCGGCGTCGGCGGAGACTCCGCGGCGCGCGAAATCAGCGCGCAGAATAAAAAACGCGCAAATCAGGCCGGTCGCCACCATCAGGCCGTAGGAGCCGAGCGTCAATGGGCCAATGTGAATGAAGGGATACAACGGGACTCCCGTCCTCGCGCGGATTTTTTCGGACTACGAGCTGCGACAGTATAACCGAATTAGTAGCACAGACTTCAGTCTGTGGGGGTTCGTTCCGCAGCCAAGGCCGCACGCGCTAGCCAAGATCAGTTGGAAACCCACAGACTGAAGTCTGTGCTACCAAAAGCCTAGTGAATCACTGCCTGGTCGCCCACGGCAGGCCGGTTTCTTCTCATGATCAGGAGAAATGGAACGAGGCAAAGAATTATGACCGCCAGGATGGAAATCACTTCAACGTAGGCAATCGTCGTCGCCTGCCTTTCAATAATGAACGACACAATCCCGTGCGCCTGCCGCGTCGCGTCGATGCTGCCCGCTCCTTTTCCTTGCAAAGTCCGAGCCAGCCCGGACACGAGGTTCTCGTACTGCGGCGTTCCGGGCGTCGTGTGCGCGACCATCGAATAGCGGCGCCGCTGGGCGACGCGCGCTATCGAAGTCGAGATGAGCGCGATTCCGATGCTTCCGCCGACGTTGCGCATGAAGCTGTTCATGGAAGAAATCTGGTTGTTCTTTTCGCGCGGGACGCCCACGTACGCCAGGACATTCTGCGGCACGAAAATGAACGCCAGGCCGAACATCTGCAGCGTGCGCATCAAGAATGCCGCGCGGAAGTCCATGGTGAGGCTGACCAGGCTCGACATGTAGTACATCGCCGCGGAAATCGATATGAAACCGAAGGCCATCATCTTGCGCGGATCGACTCGCGAAACCATCGTCCCCACAAACGGCAACACCATGATCATGATGAAACCCCCGCCGGCCAGGGCCTCTCCGGCGAGCACCGCGGGATATCCCATCTGCACCTGCAGAAATTGCGGAATCATGAACGTGGTGCCGTACAACACGATCCCCACCGTGAAACTGAAAAACATCGCCGTCGCAAAATTGCGCCTCTTAAACAAGCGGATGTCCACCACGGGATTCGGATGGTGCCACTCCCAAACGATCCAGACCAGAAACGCATAACCCGCAAGGATCACCAGCGAAGTAATCCAGCGCGAAGAGAACCAGTCGGACTCCTGACCCTTGTCGAGCGCGATCTGCAAACTGGCGATGGCGATGGTGATCAGCCCGAGGCCCACATAGTCGGCGCGGATTCCCCGCCTTCTTTCCTGCTCGCGCTTCAGGAACGGCGGATCCTCGACCAGGCGATTCGTGAGAAACAGCGACAGCAGGCCGATCGGAACATTGATATAGAAAATCCATCGCCAATTGTAGTTGTCGGTGATGTATCCCCCGAGCGTCGGACCGATCGCCGGAGCGAGCACCACGGCCATTCCATAAACGGCAAAGGCCATGCCGCGCTTGGACGCGGGAAACGTATCGGCAAGAATGGCTTGCTCGCTTGGCTGAAGACCGCCTCCTCCTACGCCCTGCAGGATTCGGAAAAAAATCAACATCCCCAGGCTCGGAGCAAGCCCGCACAGAAAGCTGCTGGCCGTAAAAAGCGCAACGCAGGCCATATAGAAGCGCTTGCGGCCAATGATCGTGGAGAGCCAGGCGCTGATCGGCAGGATGATCGCGTTGGAAACCAGGTAACTCGTCAGCACCCAGGCGGACTCAACCTGGCTGGCGGAGAGGTTGCCGGCAATATGCGGCAAGGACACATTCGCGATGGAGGTGTCGAGCACTTCCATGAATGTGGCCATCGTGACCGTCAGAGCGATCAGCCACGGGTTATATTTTGGCTTCCAGGGAACTTCTAGTGTGTCCGTCACGCTTTACTTCCTGATTTTTCGAGTAGCACAGACTTCAGTCTGTGGGGGTTCGTTGGTGAACCCATGCCGCGCGCGCTAGCCAAGATCAAATGGAAATCCACAGACTGCCCTTCATTTCATTCAGGTTAAAAAGTCTGTGCTACTTACTTGAGCCAAACTTTGGGGACGACCGACATTCCCGGGCGCAGGCGGTCAAGGCCTTGCTGGCCCGGTTTGAAACGGATGCGGACGGGCAGGCGTTGGACTACCTTGACGTAATTGCCTGTCGCGTTTTCTGGCGGAAGCAAGCTAATGACCGAGCCAGTCGAGCCGGGCATGGCTTCGACGGTCCCATCGAAATCCTGGTCGAATGCGTCCACGGAAATCGTGACGGATTGGCCGGCATGCATTTGTTTCAGCTGGCTTTCCTTGAAATTGGCGGTCACCCACAAATTGCCCAGGTCGGCGAGCGTGACGAGGCGCTGGCCCTTGCTGACGTGTTCGCCGGCTTCCACCGTTCGCTTGCTGATGACTCCCGCCACGGGCGCAACGATCTTGCAATAGCTGAGATCGAGTTGGGCGCGGTCGAGTTGCGCTTTCATCGCCTGTACTTCGGCCTGCTTGGACTGCAAATTCGCCTTGGAGATGGCGACTTGATTGGGCGCGTTCACTCTGGCTGATTCCATCATGCTGCGCGCCTGGTCGAGTTGCGCCCTGCGCTGTTCCACAACTTTTTGCGCGGCCTCCGCCGATGCGCGCGCGGAATCTACGGAAGCCGCCAAAGCTTTGGCGATCCCCACCATTTGATCGTAATCGGACCGCGAGACTTCGCTCTTGTCCACCAGCGATTTGTAGCGCGCGACGTCGGCCTGGGCCTTGGCGTTATTCGCTTCCACCTCCAGCACGCGAGACTGCGCGGCGGACTGGTCCCGCTCCGCCGCGGCCAGGCCCGCTTCGGCATTGGCTACTTCGGACCGGCTCGTCGATACGCTGGTCTCGGAAGTGTTCTGCGTGATCGGGAGGTTCGGATTTTCCGCCCGCTCATTGGCCTGGGCTTTCAAGAGCTGTGCTTGCGCCTGTTCCACGGCGACTTCGAAATCGCGCGGATCGAGCTCGACCAGCAATTCTCCCGCCTGCACGGACTGGTTCTCTTCCACGTGGACCGCTTTGATGTCGCCATCGATCCGCGCGGTAATGCCGCTGAGGTGGCCGTCCACCTGAGCGTCGTCGGTCGATTCATAGGCGCGGGAATACAGCCAGAACGAAACCGCGCCCACAAGAATCACACAGCCGATGATGGCCGCGAACAGAAGCGTCCTGCGCCGCCCCTCGGCATTGCTGCCCGCTTCGTTCGGGTCATTGGATTTTCCGGCGGGCTCGGCAGGCCGGGGAGCTGGATTGCTGCAATTGGTCAACCGCCATGATTATTGGCTCCTCAAAAGATCGCGCATGATTTTTTCGGCCTGGCCGATCGCGCGGGCCACGCTGGCCTTGGCCAGGTTGTGGGCATTCAAATTCGCGATGTAGTCGGACTCCGCGCTGGCCACCACTTCCTGCGCCTGCGTCACTTCAACGGTGTCGGCAACTCCGGAAGAAAAACGATCCGTCGACTGGGTCAGTTCATCCCGCGCCAGTTCGCGCCGGCTCTGCGCGACGCGAACCAGTTCCGCGGCGGCGTTGAGATCCAGATACGCGTTCCTGACATCCGCTTCCACTCGGGAGCGCACGCTTTCGTATTCAGCGCGGCGCTGCTTCAAGGTTGCCTCGGCTTCGACGATGTCTCCGTGCGTGTGTCCTCCGGCCCAGATGGGAAACTTGAGTTGGCCGCTCACGTCGAAGGTTCCGTGGGAATTCGCGGGGTTTATGCCAATCAAGCCGTAGTCCGCGTCGATGCCAAGCGTGGGGTAGTGCTCCGCCACAGCCGCTTTCCTGGAAAATTCGGCGGCGTGCAGCGACGCTTCCGCGGCTTTCAGATCGGAACGGTTTTGCGCGGCCATGGTGAGCGCCTGCTCGAGCGTTATATTTTCGAGCGGGGCGTACGGCAGTTTGTCCGCGAGCGAATAGACCTGCCCGGGCGACAATCCGATCAGACGCGCCAGCCCGATTTTCTGCTTGGCGTAATCCGCCTGCTCCGCCGTCAGACGCTGCTGCTCCGTTTGCAACTCGACCTGGCTTCGCGTCATGTCAATTTTTGCGCTGAGGCCGGCGTTAAAGCGATCCGACGCCTGCTGGAAAATGGCCTGCGCGCTATCCACCTGCACCTTGGCCGAATCGACGCGCGCGGATTCGGCAAGCACCTGGAGGTACGCCTGCGTGACGACGTAGACCACGATTTCCCGCGAATCCGCCGCGGAAAGCTCGGCCGCTCGCTGCGCTTCGCGAGTGGATTGGTAGGTGCGAATCGACTGCACATCGGCAACGCGTTGCGTCAGGTAGCCTCGCAAATCGAAAAAGTTGAACGGGCCAACAATACTCGGGAAATGAATCCCCAGACTCGGAGGAAATTGAAATTTGAAGCCATAGGAGGCCAGATCGATTTGTTCCACGTTCTCCCGAACGCCGCCGGACAAATTCGGGAACAACACGCTCCGCGCAACGATGTTCTCCCCCACGGCGCGTTGCGAGGACTGCTCCGCGGTAATCCCCCCGAGGTTATAGCGCAGCCCCATTTTCAGCGCCGCGTCGAGAGAAAGCGAGAGCGGCTGGTCGGAGGGAGGCCCCGCGCTGGCGCTGCCCTGATAGGGGCCGACCTGCGCCGCGGCGTATACCACAGGGGCAAATATGCCGAGGATGAGAAAGAAGAAACGAAACCTGGAAATTCGCATGGAAACCGCTCGATTCTTCAGGATTAACCAGCCGCGCCTGCCGCACTCGGTATGCGCTATCCAAGAGGGAGGCAAGGCGGGTGGTCCGATTTTGCAATTAAGGCTTGCATGGCCGAGGACACCCAAGTAAGATACATACACGTATGTATCCTGTCAAGAGAAGCACGCGGCAAGGATGAGGCAACTTTCCATTCCGACACGGGGCAAGAGGAGCCGAAGACGCGTCTCCCTGGCCGCCCGCACCCGCACGGGGCAGGCGGAGCGCACCCGGGCGACCCGCCGGAAATTGCTGGACGCCGCCAAACGCATTTTCGCGCAGGACGGCTTTGAAGCGGCCCGCCTGGAAGACATCGCGGCCGGCGCCGGCTATACCCGAGGCGCTTTCTACGCCCATTTCAAAAGCAAGGAAGACATCTTCTTTGCCTTGTTCGAGGAGTGGGTGCGGGAGCGAATCGAATCCTTCACGAGTGCCGTCCGGCGCCACTCGGATCCTGCTAAAAAGCTAATGGCTTTGCGAACCCATTACGCGGAACTCGCCACCGATCGCCGCCTGGTCCTGATCTCCATGGAATTCAAGCAGTTTGCCTTGCGTCACCCCGAGGCGCATGCCCGGCTGCGGATCAGGCACCGCCGCATTCGCGCGTCGTTCGGCGCGCTATTTTCCGAAATCATGGATGCGCTCGGGAAAAACATTCCGATTGAATACGCGGCGGCTTCGGCCTGCCTCGGAGCGGTCTCGCAAGGGCTGCTACTTGAACACCTGCTCGACCCTAAGACGCTGTCGGATGGCGATGTTCGCCAGGTTCTGGGCCTTTTTTTCGATTCGATTTTTTCCGGCTGCGCCCAGGCAAGGTAGGCGCCGGGTGCTGTGCCGATTTGAGAAAATGAATTTGTAACGGGAGTTTGAGCTTTCGCATCTGAAGATAGTACGGCAGGCGCGTCTCGGCAAATCCTCCGGAAGACGCGAGTTGGGGATGGAAAACGCAGGCTTTAAGTAGACTTCAGATTCGCCAGCGAAGACCGTGTTTCATGCGTCGGAAATCGGACTGAAAATGCAATCGCTGGTATCGTTTACGATGATTTTCGCGCTGGTGTCGGAAAAGCCCGGCGCGGGCAGGCCAAGGAGTTAAGAGCCCGGTATGTGGATTGTCCGTCTAGCCCTGCGAAGGCCATACACCTTTGTGGTGATGTCCTTGCTGATTCTGATTCTCGGGACCCTTGCCGTATACACGACGCCCATCGATATTTTCCCGAACATCGATATCCCGATTGTCGCGGTCATTTATGGGTATGCGGGGCTTTCAGCCGAGGATGTATCACAGCGGCTTGTCGTGGGTTTCGAACGCGGACTCACCGCAACGGTCAACGACGTCGAGCACATCGAATCGCAATCCTTGAACGGGCTCGGCGCAATCAAGATTTTTTTCTATCCCAACGTGCGTATTGATATGGCCATGGCGCAAGTCACGGCGATCGCGCAATCCGCCGTCCGGCAAGATCCCCCGGGAACGATTCCGCCGTTCATCCTGGCCTACAACGCATCCTCCGTTCCAATTATTCAGCTCGCGATTTCCGGAAAGGGCCTTTCCGAGCAACAGTTGAATGATTTGGCGGCGAATTTCCTGCGCACGCAGCTCGCGACGGTGCAAGGAGCCGTAATGCCGAACCCGTACGGCGGCAAGCAGCGAGAGATATTGGTGGACCTGAACATTCCCGCGCTCCAGGCCAAAGGGCTTTCGCCTAACGACGTTGTCGCCGCGATCGGAAATCAAAACCTGATCTTGCCGGCCGGTACCGTAAAAATCGGCACCAAGGAAGACGATGTCGACTTGAACGCGAGCCCCCAAACTGTTGAAGAAATGAACGACTTGCCGATCAAGGCCGTGGGCATGAACACGATCTACATTCGGGACGTCGCGCACGTCCGCGACGGCAATCCGCCGCAGACGAACATCGTCTTGGTGGACGGGCAAAGAGCCGCGCTCATGACCGTGATGAAGCTCGGAGCCACCTCGACTCTGGACATCATCAACAAGATTAAGGAGCGCTTGCCGGTTGTCCTCGCGGGCATGCCGCCGGAGTTTCGGGCTCGCCCGATCGCCGATCAATCGTTGTTTGTCCGTGCCTCCATCAACGGAGTCGTGCGGGAAGCAGTCATTGCCGCCGTCCTGACTGGGCTCATGATCCTGATTTTCCTGGGAAGCTGGCGCAGCACACTAATCATCGCCATTTCCATCCCACTTTCCATTCTCACGTCGATCATCGTCCTGAGCGCCATCGGGCAGACCATCAACATCATGACGCTGGGCGGCCTGGCTCTCGCAGTCGGCATACTGGTGGATGACGCCACGGTGGAAATCGAGAATATCAATCGAAACCTCGCCCAGGGAAAGGAAATTATTCAGGCGATCCTGGACGGCGCGCAGCAAATCGCCGTGCCGGCGTTCGTCTCCACGCTTTCGATCTGCATCGTGTTCGTTCCCATGTTTTTCCTGACCGGCGTGGCGAAGTATTTATTCGTGCCGCTGGCCGAAGCCGTCGTATTCGCGATGCTGGCATCCTATTTGCTCTCGCGCACCCTGGTACCGACAATGGCCCGGTACCTTCTGAAAGCCCACGGCGAAGAATCGGTGGAAACGTCGCTGGCTAGCGGAAATCCTCTGGTGCGCTTGCAGGGGCTCTTCGAATTGCAATTCGAAAAACTCAGGAACTTTTACCGGAGTATCCTGAAAACGTGCCTCGCGCACCGTGTGATCTTTCCGGTGATCTTCCTGGCAGTCTGCGTTGCTTCGTTTGCTTTATACCCGTGGCTGGGCGAGGATTTTTTCCCGAGCGTCGATGCCGGGCAAATCAAGCTGCACCTTCGCGCGCCGACAGCAACTCGCATTGAAGAGACCGCGGAACTTTGCAGCGAGGTGGAGCGAACGATCCACGAGCAAATTCCGGCAAACGAGATTGAAAGTGTGATTGACAACATTGGGCTTCCCTACAGGT
>CAVUDA010000030.1:0-666373 GCA_963740035.1 uncultured Acidobacteriota bacterium | reverse complement strand
CATTGCCTGGAGTAGTTTGTCCGACTTGTGAAACCGTAATCGTCGGGTCGAAAGTATTGCGGGTGTGCTGCAGCGATCCCAGAGAGATCGGCTCCGCTCCGGCCAGTGTATTCGTGTCCGGCGTAACCTGCGCCGGGTCGTAGAACTGGGTATCAGGCATCTCCACGCCGCGAACCGCGCCGACGGGCGGTCTGTTCACGTTTCCGCCGCTGGGGGTTGGATTCGTATCCAGCGGTTGCAGCGGAGCATTGGGATCGATCGGCGAGGTGTCCTGTTTTTGGTCCTGTGCAAATGCCGCGGTAGTGCAAAGCACCAGAGCGGCAACGAGCGTCCAATTTGTGATTCGCAATTTCATGGTTTCACCTATCACGGGACGACGACTGTGTCGCCCGGCTCCAGCTTGATATTTTGTTCCGGATTGCCGCCCTTGATGACTTCGCGGTAATTGAAGGGCAGTTCCGTTGGCTTGCCGTCAACTATCCGCATCACGTGGATTTTTTTCACGTTGGCAAAGGTCGTGAATCCTCCGGCATTCGCGAGCGCCTGCAAAACGGTCGTGCCGGGAACTAGTGGGAACGCGCCGGCGCGAAGCACCTCGCCCATCACAAACACGCGCTGGCTGTTGATCTGCGTGACGATCACGGTGACCTGGGGTTCCGTGATGTACTTGCGCAATTTCTCGGTCACGCTCGCGGCCAGTTGCTGCGGCGTCGAGCCGGCCGCCTGCACGTCGTTGATGAGCGGCAACGTAATTTTCCCGTCGGGCCGTACGGGCACGACGCGCGTCATGTCCGGCTCTTTCCAGACATTGATGTCGAGCACATCTTGCGAACCGATGACGTACGCCGGGTCCGTCGTGGCGGGAATGACGGTGTGTTTGGCTTCGTCTTCCGCGGAAGCATCGTTCTTCGCGGTAGCCACGGGCGGATCCGCCTTGCCGGCCTTCTTTTCCTGGAACGCTGCCCGCGTGTTCGCTGCGCTTGCCAGCAAAATCAACGCGGCAAGAAATAGAATTGTTTTGTTCATTGCAGACCTCCTCATTGCTCCTCTGGGCGGTCGGAACCGTCCAGACCCAATTGCTTTAATTTGTAAAGCAACGCTTTGTAGCTGATTTGCAGCTCTCGCGCCGCTCGTTTCCGGTTCCAGTGCGTTCGCTCGAGTTGGTTCAGAATCATGGCCCGCTCGGCCACTCGCGAAGCGGCCCGGGCCGCCTCTTTCAGTGAACCGGTCGGGATGTGCACAGCGCCGTTCTCGGGAAGCTTCAAGGCGTCAGGGAGAGGGTCGTGCGCCTTGGCTCCATTTTCAACCGTAAGGTCGTGAGTTGCAAGGTGTTCGTCTCCCAGCGCCACGATTTTTCGCGCCACATTTTCCAGCTCGCGAATATTTCCCGGCCAGGCATGCCGCAACAGCAAATTCATTGTGGATTCGCTGAGGTTCGGCTCGGGGCGCTCAAAAAGGGACGCATATTTTTTGAAGAAAAATTCCAGCAACGCTGGAATATCTTCTTTTCGATCCCGCAGCGGCGGCAAGCGCAAGTGAACTCCGTTGATCCGATAGTAGAGTTCCTCCAGGAATCGCCCGCTCTTCATCTCTTCTTCAAGGTTTCGCGTGGTCGACGAGATGACGCGCATGCTGTGGCAGCCTTGAGGCGGCGTGCCGCCGCTGTCGGGAAGAAGTTGAAGCAGGCGTCCCTGTGTGGCCGCTTCCAGGTGATTGATCCCATCCAGAAACAATGACCCGCTGCTCGCTTCCTCCGCTGCCGATTCATTTTCCGCAAGTTGCAAGCGCGCGGAGAGTGAGTCTCCCGTCAATCCGGAACAACCGCATTTTACAAACGGCTCACTCCTGTGCCTGGAGAGCCGGTGAATTTCAAGTGCCGCAACTTCCTTGCCCGTGCCGCTTTCCCCGACGAGGAGAACCGGAATATCCGTTGAGGCGATGTCGGCAATGGTGCGCTCCAGTGCCCGCATGGCTGGACTGGCGCCATGGACGAAATACTGGTAAGTGCGAACCCGAGATTCAGGCGCCCCTACTGTTATAAGATTTTCGTCCGCCCGAGTAGCCATTCCACCTCTTTACTTCAGACCGGAGACCAAGAACGCACACTCCACACGTGTGGCCATAGTTCATAGAGCAAAGTACGGGCCATGCACCAGCCTGCCGAGTCACATTGTTCGGAATCTACTTAAGTCATTGTATTAGTTAAAGTTAGCGTGGAACATGGGAGTTGGTTAGGGTATTTGATGAAAACGGGCTGTGATGGTGCAGGATACCATATTGTGGTAATACATTTCCCTCATCGGTTGGAACATCAAACAAGCCATCCATAACACCCACATAATAAAGTAGATACGTTGGGCGGAGAGAGCTTGGCCATATTCTCAGGATTTTGAATGGATTTTTGGCACGTGGAAGCCGATTTCCACAATATTCCCTTACTTTTCAACAATTCGCCAATTGAAGCCCTCGCTCCGAAGGCTTTCCTTACGTGGGTGATAGATAGCGGGTTGCGCTTCTAAACGAACCCTCCCTAAATTGGTTATTCGCCAGGTTCTGTGGGATCGACTGCTTCAGCGGCTGGATGACTCATTCCCCGTTTACGGGGCAGGCCGGCCCGGCGAATCTTATAGAGCAAGGCGCGGTAGCTGATTTTCAGGGCGCTGGCGGTTCGTTTGCGGTTCCAGCGATTAGCTTCCAGGACGCTCAAAATGATTTTGCGCTCGAGATCCTGCACCGCCTGGCGAGTTACTTTCTTGAGATGTATCTGCCCATCGAGCGGAATTTCAGGGGTCGCGTGAGTATTTTCCCAGTTCAAAAGTTCGCTGGAAATGGCATCCTCCGAGCCGAGAATTACGTATCGCTCGATCAGGTTTTCCAACTCGCGAATATTCCCGGGCCACGAATGCCTTGTGAGCAACTGGATGGCAGCCGGAGAAAGGGGCTTGGCCTGCATGTTGTGCCGTGCTTTGTGAATCTGCAAAAAGTAGGATACCAACTCGGGAATATCCTCCGCCCGCGAACGAAGCGGCGGAAGCTCGATGCTGACTACATTGATCCGATAAAATAAGTCCTGCCGGAATCGCCCATTCGCGATTTCCAGTTCGAGCCGGCGATTGGTTGCGCAAATAACTCGGAGTTGAACGTGCCGGTCTTCCTGCCCGCCAATTCTACAGAACTGCCCATCCTGCAAGAGTTGAAGCAATTTGGCCTGCAGAGACATGTCAATCTCGTCGATGCCATCGAGAAAAAGCGTCCCGCCATTCGCCAACTCAACTCGCCCGGGTTTGGAGGAGTGCGCGCCCGTGAACGCACCCTTCTCGTAGCCGAATAATTCACTCTCGAGCAGCGCCCCGGGAATCGCCGCGCAGTTTACCTTCACGAAAGGTGCGCCGGGTATTGGCGAAAGGTGGTGTATAAAGCTGGCCAGCAGGCCTTTCCCCGTGCCGTTGGCGCCCTGAACAAGTATCGGAACGCCGGATTGGGCCACCTTGTCGATTTTCTGCCTGGCCTTCTGCATCGAGGCTGAACGCCCGAAAATCAGGTCGGTCGGCGGGAGAGTTCCCGTCCGGTCACCAAACCCCGCCTTGGAGATAGCTGTGGTAGCCATGTCACCCGGTTCTAGGTCAATTTGGGGAAGGTACACCCACCCCCATTGATCAATTGCACACAATGAGCCAAACTAGATTTCCAAATGCTTTTAATCTTGCTCTAGAAGCTAGACTCCTACGAATGCACATCCCCCTTATTTTTCAATAATTTAAATGGGAGCCCGCGTTCTTGCTCCAATAGGGTCATAGTCCGCTTGCTTTTGGACATTTCAACGGGTGGGAAAATGTTTTCTCATACAGGACACCTACGTTCCGAAGCGTGAATCATGCTGGTGCGATCAGGGGTGACTGCCAGTTTCAGATGGATTCGCCCGAAAGGCCTGAGACCACGCACAAATCGAGGCTATCTCCTCTGGTTTCAGCCGTATATCCTGATGCACCAGGCGATACGAAAATGGCGGCATGCCTTGCTTCTTGATTTCCTCGCAAATGTCGACGAGGCGGTCGTTCGCCTGTTTGGGGTCTTCCTGAGCTTCCCAATCTTCAAAATTCATGTGCCGGCGGCCTTCGTTGACGTCATCGGTTATCACCCAGGACAATGGGGCAACATGGCTGTACCAGGGCCAATGCGTCTGGGATGAGTGGCAGTCGCCGCAAGAATGGATCAAGGAGGCGAAGACCTCTTCCGGGACTTGCACATGAGCGGTTAAGGACCTGGAGGGCACTGCGGTAGGATTTGTCCGCCGGGGCTGGAAAATTTGAATGGCGACCAGGAAAACTACTAGCGCGACAAGGACCTTTTTCACCCGGGCCTTGTTCATCGCGAGTTCTCGGTAATTGGCAGGCAACTCACTTTTGGTCTGGCCTGAATCGGAAATCCCTCCATCGGTTGGCGCAACTGCCGAATCTCATCTTAGTTCAAATTGCGTTTGGGGATGCAGATGATCTGCGGCTTATTCCGAGCGTTTCAGAATGGTAGCACAGCCGCGAATCCTGTTGCGCGGGGCCGGGCATGCGCCTATATTCGGCTCAAGAAGTAGCCGCCCCGTCAGGAGGTCCTCGAATGCGAGTTGTGGACTTAATTCATTCCCGCGAGGAAGTGTACTCGATCCGAGACGAAATCACGGTGCATGATGCGGCGCGCTACCTGCGCGATCATCAGGTGCGGTCCGTGGGCGTGCTGGATGCCGCGGGGAAACTGGCCGGAGTTGTATCGCAAAGCGATATATCGGACAAGGTGGCGGCGGAGAACAAATGCCCGGCCTGGATGCGGGTTTCGGAGATCATGTCGCGGGACCTGCTCGTCGTGCAGCCTGACTTTCCTCTGGATGAATGCCTGCGCCTGATGGAAAAGCACGGCGTCTTTCACCTGGTGGTCACGGAAGAATCAGGCCGTTTTCGCGGGATGATCTCTGTCGCGGACCTGCTGAAAATCATCGCTTCCGATCACAAAGCCCGCGCCGACATGTTTGAAGCGTTCGCCTTCCCGCAAAGATAGAATTAAAGATAGTAGGAGTATTCCAGGAAAGAGCTAAGCGGCCGAATCAGATCCTCGTAAGCGTCTTCATCAATTGGCCGAGGCGCGCGCGCGCCTCTGGCCCCATCACTTTGAACTCGATGCCCATGCCCTTGCCGGGCTGGCTATCGCACACCAAAGCGCGTGCGCGCACCTCGCCGCCGGGAACTTGCAGAACCAGTTGGATAAATTCTCCCTTAGGTGGAGGCTCCGGCGTCGAGATGAATAGCCCTCCAAGGGCTAAAACGCTGGCAGTGGATATCTTCCGTTTGCCCGCGTGCTCCCAGGCCACAAGCGCGCCTTTGGGCAACGGCACGCGCGCATATCTTCGAACTTTCTGGCTGGAGGACATACGACCCCGCTTACCTAGAGAGTAAACTATCCGGGATTCCCGAAGTAAAATTCGAAGTGGAGGATTGTCCTAACAGGAACCCTGCCAGAAGATCGTAGGGAAGCTGTATTACATACACATGAATCACAAATTGATTCAGCCCATGGGAATCGAGTCAAAAACCCCAGCCTTCGAAGACGAAGACTGGGGCACCCGCCACTTCAAAATCATTCAAAGCCCGGGCCACCCGTCCCGTGCATGCCGGTGTTTGCGGCAACGAAGTCGGTGGCGATCACCACCATGCGCCTGGCCGGGCTGTCCAGCGTTTCGTGAACTCGATTTGCAACCAAACGAGAGCCGGGACAATTAAGAAGTTGGGCCACGACCTGTGAGTGAACCCAAACCCTACCAGAGCGATTAAGGAGACTACTGCGATGATCTGCGAAAGAGTACTGAATCCCCAGCCAGGATGTTTGACGTCCTGATGATAGCTAAGCATTGCCAGCCCCCACAGGCAAAGGAAAGTGACAGATGGATGCCCGCGCAAAGCAGCATCCAGATGCGAATCTGCGAAAGTTAGGCTAAGAGAAGCCGCAAAACTAACATCGCGTATCATTTTACGGTATCCCCGCTACAGCGGCGTTGTTCAACTCAGGAGTACTGGCTCCAGCAGCGCAAGTCTCACGTGCAAGTACATCAGCTACGGTCGCTACGGCCATGCCCGCAGTTGCGGCAGTGCCAACCGCTGGTTTCACTAAAGTAAGCGGAGTACTTCCTCCGCCTGCCGACTTGGCCCCCATTTCGAAGGCTTGCAGTAATGAAAACTTGACAGTGATAGCCTCTCCCCACAGCTTGGCCGTTCCCCAGGCATCGTCCATAAAGGACACCAAACTTCCGAATTTGACCACTTTTCCTGCGGCCGAACCCTGGAATGAAGACACGCATTGCTGATACGCTTTTGTATCAAACAACGGCGCTTGCGGCGTCGGTTTCGTCACTTTCGACGCTGGCACTGGGGGCGCCGGGCCGTAGGGAGGTCCGCCGGCGCATATTCCATCAATACTTTCACAGAAGTCGACTATGACGACACCGCCATCGTCCCCCGAGTTGACCGGATTGGGGGGAGGGGGTGGTATGGGAGTGGGGTCAGAACATCCCCAAGGGAAGCAGTAACCACTGAGGCCGGTTGGATCAATTTCATTGATAGGATTATTCCGCACGTATGCATATTTATTCAGCGTTTGCGGATCGGAGATGTCGCCGTCTAGAGGATCTCCAGACATGAACCGGCCCAGGCGCGAATTGTAGTACCGCGCGTAGGCGTAGTCGTTGCCCGCACTCGTACCCGCCGCGGTCTCCTGGTCTCGCTCGTAACCTGTGAACCGGTAACGCGTCGAGCAGGTATTCGAAAATCCAGAAGGAGTATTCTCCGTGCCGTAGGGAAGGAAATCCACCTCGTAGCAGGCCGTACCGGTTGCCGTCGTCACCACGCGCGTGCTCCCAAGATGATCCACGAAATAGTAATACACATTGCCCGAAGATGGATTCGATTGCGCGATCCGCCGCCCCGCGAAGAAAACATACTCGTTGTAGTTGGCGTTTGTCGCGCTTCCGGTCCCGTCGGTCTCGGCAATCGTGTTGCCTGCGAAGTCCCGCCAGTACATCATGTCCACCGTCACCGTTCCCGTGCAACTGCCGCCGCTGGCGTGCGCTTTCATCACGCGCATCCCGTTTGCGTTATAAGTATAGCAGTAAGGGCCGTTCGTCATTCCGCTCGCGGTAATGATGCGGTTCTCCGCGTCGTAGGTGTAGGAGTAAACCGTGTCCGCTGTCATGTCCCCTGCCAAATCATAGCTGATTTCGGTGCCGGTGAATTGGTTGGCCGGGTGGCCCGCCCTTTCGCATTTCACAAAATCCTCTCCGCTCCACAGTCTAATACTACTCCCATACGTCCACTCCGAGTTAAGATTCTGAAGTTGGGGTGCCCCGTCCTTGACGTTCTTCAAGGGCGGGGCTTTTGACTTGGCTACCTATGCCCAAAGGATTGAAACGCCGATACGGACTTCACCACCTTCACTTCCTCAATTGCAGTTGCTACCGACGACTGCCCTTGTTTGCCTCGGCGCGCGCCAAGAATCTGTTTGTAAAGATTCTGGGCGAAGTGCGCGACCGCTACGGATTCGCGCCCGCGGGCTACCTTGTCATGCCCAACCACGTTCACCTGCTCCTCAGCGAACCCGCCATGGGGACCCCTTCCACAGTCATGCAAGTCCTGAAGCAGCGCGTGTCGCGCCGCTTGCGCCGCAAGCCGCGACGGCGGGCATCCTCCCAGCAACTGAAACTGCCCTTCCGCGATTCACTCGAACCTTTGCCGCGGTTTTGGCAGTACCGCTTCTACGATTTCAACGTCCGGAGTCAGACCAAGTTCGTCGAAAAGCTCCACTACATGCACATGAATCCCGTGAAGAGAAATCTTGTCGCTCATCCCAGGGACTGGCCTTGGAGTAGTTTCTTGTTTTATTCGAAGAAAGAACTGGGCTTGATTCGCATTGATCCCTTGCGCTGAGGCCAAGTCGAATAGCAACGTCAAAAGCCCCGCCCTTGAAAAACATCAAGGACGGGGCACCCCTACTTCAAACTCAAAGGGCCGGCCACCCGCCGGTTCTCTCCGTGCGCCCCCTATTAGCCTCCCGCGTCTCCATTCAGTTACCGTTGTGCGTCTACGCAACTCGGCTTTGACCGAGCCTTGCTCCGTGTTCCCGCTTCCGATACTCTCGAAGTCTGTGAAAAAGACGGCCAAAAAGAATGCCTTGCAGGTATGCCTGCTTTCGCCGCACCCGCTGGTGCTCAGCGAATTCGAGCGCGTGCTCGCAAATCCCAATTTCAAAACGATTTCGAGGCATTTGGAATCGACGCTGGGGCCGGACTTGCGGCATTTGCCGATTCCCAAGGCCACCGTTTACGTGGTGGACGCGCATGTCGCGAAGCCCGCGGCCGGCGCGCTGCTTTCCAATATCCTCGACAATCACGCCGAGGCGCGCATCATCGTGGTCGCCGAAAAATTTGACGCCACGGAAAGCTATTCGCTGCTGCAGATGGGCGCCAAGGGATTGCTCAGCTACGGCGAAGCGCGGGAGCAACTGCCTCGCGCGCTTCCGCTGGTGGCCGCCGGCGGGTTCTGGGTTCCCCGCTCCGTGCTTTCGGGGTTTGTCGATTCAGTCCTGGCCGGATCGCACAGCCGCCGCCTGAAAGTGGACACCGCGGCGGACTTGAGCCGACGGGAGCAGGAAGTTCTGAATTCCCTGCTGGAGAATCTGGCCAACAAAGAGATCGGCAGCAAGCTCAATATTTCCGAGCGAACCGTGAAATTTCACGTTTCCAATTTGCTCAACAAGTTCGGCGTCCGCCGCCGGGCCGACCTGATCCTGCTGTGTTACCAAAAGCGCAGTGTCACGACGCCTTGAGATTCGCATCCGCCGCATGGATGCGCCCCATTCGTGATTAGCAACTGGGCACAGGGGCGCGGCGAGCGGGTATTGCGCCGATTGGAAAGTTGCTATATTCGCCTCGAGGATGACCTTCATGGAAACTCTACAGGAGTTGAAAAAAACAGCGATGCCTACCGATCGGAAGCCGGAATACTTCAAGGGCGCGCAGCTCCGCGTCGGAATTATCGGGTGTGGATACGTGGGACTGCCGCTCGGACTGCGGTTTGCCGAAGCCGGGCATCGCGTAACCGGGTTCGACACCGACCCCGCAAAAGTCGAGAAGCTGAACCGCGGCCAAACCTACATCCAGCATATTCCGCAAAACAAAATTCAACAGTTCGTGCAATCCAAGCATTTCGGCGCGACCGCTGATTTTTCGCGGCTCGCCGAAGTCGACGCGATCATCATCTGCGTGCCAACGCCTCTCGATCAGCGGCGCGAGCCGGACCTTTCGTATGTGGAGGCCACGGCCCAGGCTATTCGCCCGCATCTGCAGCGGGGCCAATTGGTGGTCTTGGAATCGACGACTTATCCCGGAACGACCGAGGAGCTGGTACTGCCGGTGCTGGAAGAGACCGGGATGAAGTGCCCGGTCGCGCACGGACCGGACAATGACCAGATCGGGACGGATTTCTTTCTGGCGTTTTCGCCCGAGCGCGAGGATCCGGGCAACAAGCAATACGGCCTGGCGCAAATCCCAAAGGTTGTGGGCGGAGTGAATCCTCCGTCGGGACGCGCGGCCTGCGCGCTGTACGCGCAGATCGTGGCCAAGGTCGTGCCGGTAAGCTCGACGCAGGCGGCCGAGATGGCCAAGTTGCTCGAGAATATTTTCCGCTGCGTGAACATCGCCCTGGTCAACGAACTAAAAATGCTGGGCATGCGCATGGGAATCGACATCTGGGAAGTGATCGACGCGGCGGCGACGAAGCCCTTTGGCTTCATGCCGTTTTATCCGGGCCCGGGCCTCGGCGGCCACTGCATCCCCGTGGATCCGTATTATCTGTCCTGGAAAGCGAGAGAATACGATTTTGCGACTCGCTTCATCGAGCTGGCCGGCGAAGTGAACACCGCGATGCCGTATCACGTGGTGGACTCGGTTGCGTCCGCACTGAACGAACGGCAAAAATCCCTGAAGGGTTCGCGGGTCATGGTCCTGGGCGTGGCGTACAAGAAGGACGTGGACGACATGCGCGAGTCGCCGTCTTTGAAAATCATCGAGCAACTCACCGTCCGCGGCGCCAAGGTGGAATACAACGATCCGCATTTTCCGGAAATTCCCAAGCTGCGCCACTACAATTTCCAGGGGATGAAGTCCGTGCCGATCGACGCCAAGTCGCTGGCCGCATACGACTGCGTCCTCATCGCCACCGATCACACCAGCTACGATTACCCGATGATTGTCGAGTCTTCGCAACTGGTGGTTGACACGCGCAACGCCACGCGCCGCATCGCGCGCCATCGCAACAAAATCGTCCTGGTCTAATGGGGCGAACCCGGGCTTTCGACTGCCCTTCCGTACACGTTACTTATTGAAACGCATAATCTTCACCATCATTGTCTGAATTGGGAAGCTCCCGTAGCATAATGAAACATGGCCAACGGGAGTCTAATTCCGGGCGGACCCGAAACGTCCCGCCGGCGCAGCCAACGGGTGATCCTGAGCCTGCGTGTCATCGTGCGCACGGAAGACGCTCCGAAAATCGCCGCCTTCGAAGAGGAAACGCATACCCTCATTGTGAATGCGCACGGGGCGCTCATCGCCCTGAAGGCCAAAGTGGCAAAAGGTCAAAAGCTTCGGCTGACCAACCGCGCCACCAAGGCGGAGCAATCGTGCCGGGTGGCGAGCTTGGGGCCGATGTCCGAAGGCAAAGCGCAGGTCGGCGTCGAATTTCTAAAGCCTTCGCCGGATTTTTGGCAGATTTCTTTTCCGCCGGAAGATTGGGTCGTACCCGAACCCTCATCCATCGGTTCAGACAACGATTGAGATTTTTGTAGCACAGCCACTCCTGGCTGTGTGGTTTTCTCTACTTCCACGCATCCGTTCACTTTCGACAATCGCAAAACCCACACAGCCAGGAGTGGCTGTGCTACTTACGGCAAATGCGTGAGTTCGATTCGGGCGGTGCCGAATGGAATTTCCGCTTCGACCAAAACCGGCGTGTGGGCCGCGTCCTTGGTAATCCACAGCCAAAATCGCGTGTCGGTTAGTTCCTTGCCGTGATCGAACAGATGAAGGGCGACGCGGAAAGCGGGAAAATTCCCGGCGGGCACGGTGACGTTGCCTTGCGGCGTATCGATCCGCGCGACGACATCATAGAGTCGCCGGCCATCGAAAACGGGCACGCGCAGTTCCGGCGTGCGTTGCCAGTCCGCAGCGCGCAAATTAAATAGAAAACTGATGGCGTCGCGCGTTCCGGGAACCACGCGAACCGCCGTGACATCGGGCGGTGCGGGGTCGCTATCGCCCGTCATGCGGTACAAATTCGTTTGCGCCTTCCCTTGTTCGTGAAGATACATCTCGTATTGCAGGGAAAACAAGTTGGCGGCGGAAGTGTAGGAATCGAACTGGTCGTCAATCGCGAACAGCGCGCGCGTGGTATCCATGGTGTGCGCGATAGCGCGAAAATGCCAGGCGGGGCGTCCGAAGAAATCGCGCCGCTCGACGACGCTGGTCTCGATCTTGGCCGCGTTCACCGCATATTTCGAGAACAGGACGCGGTACTCAAGAATTTCTCCCGGACGAAATGGAACGGCAACCGCAACCGGCGCCGCGGGAGCCGCCAGAGGTTTAGTTTTTTTCTTGGAGTGCTTGGATTGCTGCGCCGATCCCAAAGAAGCAAACGCCAGCACCGCCGCCAGCAGCAGCGCAACGGTTGCGAAACGTGCGAATTTTACGCGTGTCCTCAACAATGAATTCGTTCGGAGCGGCGAAGCCCGGTCGCGCCGATCCTTTCCAGCATGCAAACTTAGACGCCATGATGCCGCCCAGGGGGCACGCTCTATTCAGAGTACAGAAAAAAGGGCCCGGAAACCAGTTGCGTCGAGCTTGGTGTTTAGACGCACGCCGCAACGACCGCGCGATTCGGAAGCACCTGAAACCCTGCGGTCAGTTTTTCGCATCGGTATATGAGATTTGAAGAAGGATTGAATCGAACGTGGGGCGATTTTGCGTCGCCCAGATGGCGCGCACAGTAACTCATTCCTTCCCGCCCGCGCCAATCTGCGCAACGACCTCGTAGGAGTCGAGACGCGTGCCCGCAGCGATGGTCATTTCTTCAACCCCGCTGTCCAGTTGAGAACAACCGTGATCGGCGCCGAGGCCTCTTGTTCCGGAGTCGTGTTGATCAGGAACCGCTGGCCGTCTGCGGATACCGCGTACTGATTACGCCCCCCGGTCACGAAGCGTGCCTCGAAGAGCGGTTTAACGGCACCCACCTCAAAGTTCGCGCCCTTATCGTTTACTGCCGCAGCCATCAGCTTGTTGTCGGGTGCGAGGTAGAAGATCTCACTCCCGTCACGGCGCCACCGAGGCCGATCACCACCCGCCGTCGAGATCTGCCACTTCCCACCAGGCCCTGGAAAGGGGGCAACGTAAACTTCGTTTCTGCCAGACTCATTCGAGCGGTACGCGACCCAACGGCCATTAGGAGAAAATTGGCCAAAGCCTTCATCAAACTTCGTGTTAAGAAATGGAACTGGCTTGCGATCTCCCGAAAGCGGCAGGACAAACAATTCCGCGCGCGTCTGCGGACTGCTGGTGCGATAGAGAATAGACCGGCCGTCCGGAGACCAACTTGTGGGATATTTTTCGAGATTGTCCTCGAGCAACACTTCTTCTGTGCCGGCACCGCTGGAGGACTTTTGATAGAGATCAAGATGTCCTTTGCGATTCAAGTTGAAAACAATTCGGCTGCCATCGGGCGACCAGATGGATGTTACGGCGGCTTCAGGCCCAAAAGTGAAACGCGATCGCAGGCCGCGCGCCACGTCGTAGAACCAGATGTCCCGCCCCTTCCCCGCCTGATCTGCAATGCTGATGGAAGCTCGCTTCCCATCTGGAGAAAGCTCCAAGTCGCTGTACAAAGCCGGGTCTCCCAATTCGCCCGTCTGTTTTCCGGTGCGGTCAAACCACAGGAGTTGGTCCCCCGCCATTGCCGCTCCCGTTTGGTACACCAAAACCCCATTCTGCGACACTGAGAATATCCCGGACGGATTAATGGTGCCGCTATCCCGGACGCTTTCGGCTATCGGAAGGGCGTCGCCGGTCAGTACAAGGCGTTGGGCGTCAAAGGGCTGCGCCATGAGAGTTGACTCGCGTAGGAAAAGCAGATAGCCCTGAGAATAGACAACATTTGACGAATCGGCGTTGAGCACAAACTTCCGTTCGAACGAATTGAGTGAGCCCACATAAGCTGGCCCGCCTCCTGGGCCTGTGCTTGGACGGTAAAGAAAATGCTGGCCGTCAGGCAGGAAGAAGGGCCGCATGTGGACAGCCTCATCGTGGGCGAGCGTAGTGGCTGCGGCGGGCACACCGCCAGCGGCGGACACTCTTTGGAGAGCTGCGATAGATGTCGGGGCAAAAACGATTACCCCATCTTGATTCCATGTTCCGGCGCGAGGATCCGGGGCGTCGCACAACGTAATCGGCGGGCCGCCCGAGACCTCGATCTTCTTGAGCTTTCCGCCCGCAAAGAACCCGATGAATCGGCTGTCGGGCGACCAGAAAGGTTGGAATGCTCCTTCGGTTCCTGCCAGCGACTGTGCGACGAGGGTATCGAGCGAACGGACCCAGAGTTGCGATTTGCCATCCGCACCCATCGCTACAATGGCGATACGACTGCCGTCGGGCGAAACCGCCAATGGACTCACAGTTGCTCCACTGGCCGTAAGAGCCGTCGTCGCCAATCGCCCCGTTCCTGGCGGAGGAACGAAGAAGCGAACGGGCTGTGCGCTTTCCGGCGCGTGCCGGAGATACGCGAGAGTTCCCCATCCCAGCGCCGCAGCGATGATGGCAACCACAGCAACTGACCAGGCTGCGCGAATGTTGCCCAGAGGATTCTGGCGCTGCGCCGCCACCGGCTCGGCGGGTCCTGTCGTGGCGAGGGCCTCGTGAATTTCAATTCGGGCGTCGCCAGCATCTCGAAGGCGTAATGCCTTGTCTTTCCGAAGGCACCGGCGCAGCAACATGCGGATGCTATGGGGAGTACTTTCTGGCAGCCGATTCCAATCGGGTTCGCTCTTGACTACTGCGGCCAGAATTTCCGTTATGTCTTCGCCGTCGAATGCTTGCGTGCCCGCAATCAATTCATATAACACGCAGCCGAAGGCCCAGATGTCGGTTCGCTTGTCGACTGATTTTCCCCGCGCCTGCTCCGGCGACATGTACGCCGCCGTGCCAAGGACTACTCCCTGCATCGTGGCGGCGCGGCTGAGCGTCGGAGAATTCCCGATGTCCTCATTCGGTGCGTCACCCGCGAACGCCTTCGCAAGACCAAAATCCAGTACCTTCACCTTGCCTTCCGGCGTCACCTTTACGTTGGCGGGTTTCAGATCACGATGAATGATGCTTTTTTCGTGCGCGGCTTCGAGCGCTTCCGCAATCTGCGCGGCGATCTTCAGCGCTTCCTCGATGGGGAGCGGACCGGCCTTCACTCGCTCCGCCAGCGTCTCACCGGGAACCAGTTCCATCACCAGACATGTCACGCCGCCGGACTGCTCCAGACCGTAGATCGTGGCAATGTTTGGATGATTCAGAGCCGCGAGCATGCGCGCTTCGCGCTGAAAGCGGGAGAGCCGTTCCGGATCGTTCACGAAATTTGCGGGAAGGACTTTGATGGCCACGTCGCGCGCGAGCTTGGTGTCATGGGCGCGGTACACCTCGCCCATCCCGCCCGCGCCAATCTGCGCGACGACTTCATAAGGGCCGAGACGCGTGCCGGCCGCGATGGTCATTTCTTTAGCCCCGCTGTCCAATTAAGGACCACTGTGATGGGCGCCGACGCCGCTTGCTCCGGGGTAGTATTGATCAGGAAGCGTTGGCCATCGGCGGACACGTCGTACTGATAGAATCCCGCGAACGTCACAACGCGTGTCGCGAAGAGCTGCTTCACTACGCCAACATCAAAGCTGGCGCCCTTTCCGCTCACCGACGCCACCATTAACTTACTGTCCGGCGTCAGATAGAAGATCTCAGAGCCGTCATGGCGCCATCGGGGTTTGGTTCCGCCAGCCGTCGAGATCTGCCACTTCCCGCCGGGTCCGGGAAAGGGCGCCACGTAAACTTCGTTTTTACCGGACTCGTTCGAGCCGTAGGCGACCCACCGGCCGTCCGGAGAAATTTGGCCATCATCGGTCCCGCCGAATTGCGTTTGCAGAAGTGGGAACGGCTTGCGATCTCCGGTCAGCGGCAAGATGAACAAATCGCTGGTTCTGTTAGAACCGAGGCTTTCATAGAGAAGAAACTTGCCGTCTGGAGACCAGCTATCTGGATATTTGTTGACACTGCTCTCAAGCAAAGTTTCTTCACTGCCGGCCCCGCTGGATGCCTTCTGATAAAGGTCAAAGGAACCCTTCTGGCGTGAGTTGAAAACGATGCGGCTGCCGTCTGGTGACCAAATCGACGCAAAAACCTGCGACGTGCCGAACGTGAAGCGCGTTCGCAGGCCGCGCGCCACGTCGTAAACCCAGATATCGACATTCTTGCCGGTTTCATCTGCAATGCTTACGGAGACCCGCTTGCCATCGGGAGAAAGCTCCAGGGAATTGTAGACGGCCGGATCACCCAGCGCGCCGATCTGCTTGCCTGTGCGGTCAAACCATAAGAGCTGAGAGTTGGAAGTTTCCGCTCCGGTTTGATAAACCAAGGCCCCATTCTCAGACACGGAAAAGTATCCATACGGCTGCGTGGACGAGCTGGTTCGAATCCGTTCGGCAATTGGGAAAGCATCTCCGTTAAACGCGAGTCGCCCCGCGTCAAAGGGCTGCGCAATGAGAGTGGTCTCGCGCAAGAAGAGAAGATACCCCTGGGAGTAAAGTGCGTTAGCTGAAGTAGCGTTTAATAACACTTTCCGGTCGGCCGAGTCGAGCGATCCCAGGTAAATTGGCCCTCCCAAACCTGGGCGCGGCGCGATCGTGCTGTACAGAAAGTGGCGTCCGTCGGGCAAGAAGCTCGGACGGATATGGCCAAGCTCTCCTTGACCCAGGACCGTGGCGGGCGTGGGCACGCCCCCCGACGCCGGCACTTTCTCGAGCGCCGAAGTATTGGTCTGAGCAAAGAGAATCAATCCATCTCGATTCCAAGTTCCGCCGCGATTGTCCGGCGCGTCGCACAGTGTGATCGGAGGCCCTCCGGACACATCAATTTTTTTGAGCTTTCCGCCCGTGAAGAACCCAAGTGTGCGGCTGTCGGGCGACCAGAAAGGCGCCGAGGCGCCCTCCGTGCCGGCGAGCGACTGCGCAGTGAGCGCGTCAAGCGAGCGAACCCAGAGAAGGCTTTTGCCTTCTTCACTAACTGCAACGAATGCGATTTTCTGGCCATCCGGCGAAATCATCACAGGCGCCGACGCTCCCGTGGTCACCGTGCCGGTTCCGGCCAGGCTCCACTTCTCTGGCGGGAAAAGGGTAAAGCGGACAGCGTTCGTCTGTTGCGGAGCGGGCCGGAAATGAGCGAAAGATCCAAGTGCCAGCGCCGTAAGGAAAATGACGGCTGCGACGATCCAGGCAAGCCTCGCATCGTTAAGAGGATTCTTGCGTGTGGCGGAGACGGGCGCCGGCGTTCCGGCCTGCGAGCCGCCATCGGCAATCCATTTCAGCTCGTCGCAGACATCACTGGCCGCCTGCCATCTTTTTTCCGGCTCCTTGGCCAAACATTTTTTCACCACGCGATCGAGCGCCGGCGGCGTCATCGGCTGAAGCGAAGAGATGGGTGGCGGGTCGATCTCCAGAATTTTCGCGATCAGGCTGGCTTGTGTCTTGCCCTGAAAAGCTCTCTGGCCCGTCGCCATTTCGTAAACCACCGCGCCGAACGCGAAAATATCCGTGCGCGCGTCCACTTCTTTGGCTTCGACTTGCTCCGGGGCCATGTATTGCAGCGTGCCCAGAATCGTTCCTTCACCCGTGATGCCGCTCTTCAAGGTTGGAAGCTGCGAATCCGGAGTGGCTGGCGCTACGTCCTGCTTCAGCTTGGCCAGGCCGAAGTCGAGCAGCTTCGTTCCCGACTTGGTGAGCATGATGTTGCTGGGCTTCAAATCGCGGTGGGTGATTCCCTTGCGATGCGCCTTGTCCAGCGCATCGGAAATTTCGATGGCATATTGCAAGACCTGTTGGATCGGCAGCGCACCTTTCACGAGGCGCTGCGCGAGAGTCTCGCCTTCCAGATATTCCATCACTAGAAAATCAATGTTGTCTTGATGGCCCGTGTCGTAAAGGGTGCAGATGTGGGGATGGTTCAAGCTGGCAATCGTTTTGGCTTCGCGGTCGAATCGCTCGCGCAACTCCGCGCGGCCGGCGAGATGAGAGGGCAGTACTTTGATCGCGACGATGCGATCGAGGCGCGTATCCCGGGCGCGGTACACCTCGCCCATTCCTCCCGCACCGATCGCGGAGAGAATTTCGTACGGCCCGAACCGAGTTCCGGCGCTCACACTCATTAATTTTTCCCCGCGGGAACTTTCTGCTTCAATTCTTCAAACCAGCTCAGCACGACGTTGATTTGCGTCGGGGCAGCCCCCGCCTGCTCAGCGGACTTGAGCATTAAGAAACGCTGGCCATCCGGCGACACGTCGTAAGAGACGCCCCCTCCCGGCGACGGTAAGTAGCTCCCCTCGAAAAGTATCCTGGGCTTGCCTACTGAAAAGCTCGGTTGGGTCGCCACGTCCACGGCCCACATCTTGTCCCCATTCCGGTAGAACAGTTCTCGACCATTCCGATTCCAGACCGGCTCTCTACCCCCATCCACCGAAATCTGTCGTTTCCCGCCCGGGCCCGGATAGGGCTGCACGTAAATCTCCGAGCGGCCCGATTCATCCGACACATAGGCCAACCAGCGCCCGTCGGTCGAAAACCGCGAACCACCCACGTTGAATTTGCTTTGAATGAAGGGCTGCGCCTTGCGATCGCTAAGACGCCAGACCCATAGATCTCGGTGTCCGTGGTTGACTGCATGGAAGGCTAGCACCTGCCCGTCGAGCGACCAGGAGTCAGGAACCTGGATGAACTCGCTGGATGCCAGCCGCTCAGGTTTGTCACTCGCGTCCGCCGATTGCCAGAAGAGGTTCCGAGGATTTCCCGAATCAAACGTCACCCGTTTGCCGTCGGCTGTCCAAACAGGGTCAAGGTTCGAATTGCCTTCGAAAGTCAACCGGGTCAATGTGTCGCGGCCAAGGTCATAAATCCAGACTTGGCCGCCAAGTTCCTCAAGAGAGACGGCGAGACGCTTCCCGTCCGGAGAAATCGTGGGGCCCCGATAAGCGTGTGGAGGGGCCGATATGGGCTGCTCGCCCCCTTTGCGATCTACCCAGACCAGCCTGCGTTGGGGCGCTTGAACGCCACTCGGACCCGGAACATAGGCCATCGCTCCCGTGGCAGAGAGGCTATAGTGGGCTGCTCTAGTCGCTAAGGATCGTGCGACCCCTTCGACAACGGGGACTGCCGCACCTGTCACCTCCAGCCGCCTTAAATCGAAGGGGACGGCCATAAGCGTTCCCGCCTGCGCAAAAACCAGGTGCCCGCTAGACGCATAGCGTGGGCCATGTCCCATTTGATTCAGATCTCGTCGCTCTCCGGTCTTCAGCACGTACAGGGAGAGCGGCGAGTCAATTGGGCCCGCATTTAACCCAAAATTATCGATGGTCTGGCTGGTAAAGAGCACCGCCTTCCCACCGGGCAAGAACTCGGGCTCGAGTTGGGCAAACTCTCGTCTTTTCAAATCCGGAGTAGTCAGCTGTTGCGGAGTTCCGCCCGCCGCTGGGACCACAGAAAGACCACGGGTCCTTATTCCCGAGAAAACGATAGTGTCATTGGGACCCCACGTAGCTCCTCCAGGATTAGGCGCGTCGCAGAGCGTCACAGTCGGACCGCCACCAATGGAAACCTTCTTTAGTTTGCTCTCCGCAAAAAAACCCACCCACTGATTGTCGGGCGAGAAGAAAGGCCAACTGGCTCCTTCTGTGCCCTCGATTGCCTTGACCTCAAAACTGTCCAGAGAACGCAAGTGAAGCTGCTGAGCGCTGCTCGTTCTGGCAACATAGGCGAGATGCTTCCCGTCAGGCGAAAGGGCCACGACGTCTTGCTGCTCTTCCAAATTGAAGAACTGTTCACCCGGGGGTAGAGGCAATCCGAAGCGAGTGACGGGCGCAGGAGTGGCGGGCTTAAGATTCCAGCCCGCGAAACCACCAATCGCAACAAGAATCAGTCCAGCCAGTCCTGCGACCGCTGCCCAACGTCGTAACATGCGAGCGCGCCCCGCAGTTCCAGTCGTTGGCGGGGCAGTCTCCGAGTCGCCGGCAGCAATCGATTTCAACTCCAGTTCCAAATCACGTGCCGTCTGCCAACGGTTCTCAGGGTCTTTGGCCAGACACCGCTTAACCACTCGATCAAGCACGGGAGGCGTCATTGGCTGGAGCGAAGACATCGCTGGCGGCTCATCTTTCAAAATTGCCGCCATTACGCTGGCGGAAGTTTTGCCCTCAAATGCTTTTCTGCCTGCGGCCATTTCGTAGACCACTGCACCGAACGCAAAAATGTCCGTGCGGGCATCCACTTCTTTGGATTCGACTTGCTCCGGTGCCATGTATTGCAACGTGCCCAGAATCGTTCCTTCCCCTGTGATTGCATTCTGCATCGTCGGAAGCTGCGATTCCGGAGTGGCTGGCGCTACGTCCTGCTTGAGCTTGGCCAGGCCGAAATCGAGCAGCTTCGAACCCGACTTGGTGAGCATGATGTTGCCGGGCTTCAAATCGCGGTGGGTGATGCCTTTGCGGTGCGCCTTGTCCAAGGCGTCGGAAATTTCGATGGCGTATTGCAACACCTGTTGGATCGGCAGCGCTCCTTTCTGCAATCGCTGCGCGAGCGTCTCGCCTTCCAGATATTCCATCACCAGAAAATCAACGTCGTCCTGATGGCCCGTGTCGTAGAGCGTGCAGATGTGGGGATGGTTCAGGCTGGCGATGGTTTTTGCTTCGCGATCAAAGCGTTCGCGCAAATCCGCACGGCCCGCGAGATGAGTCGGGAGAACTTTAATCGCAACGATACGATCGAGGCGCGTATCGCGGGCGCGGTACACTTCGCCCATTCCGCCCGCACCGATAGCGGAGAGTATTTCGTAGGGCCCTAGCCGTCTGCCCGGGAGGACCGGCATGGCACCAACCATTTCAGGATCGGCAGAGTATAACTCAAGGGGTACTGACAAAAATCTATTTTGTCAGTAGTTATGCCAGCTGCGGACTCGATGGGCTGCGGCTAACGTGGCGCCCGGACGGGAGGTCCAGATAGGTGCGGGAGCAATTCGGTCAGATTATCGACGAGCAGGTCCGGAGGGTACTCCGCGAGGAGGTGGCTACCAAATCCGTAGGTGACGCCGCAGACCCAGGTGCCGGCATTGCGCGCGGTTTGGACATCGACTTCGGAATCGCCGACAATCATCACCTGCGCGGGCGCCGCGCCGAATTCGCGCAGAATCGATTCGACGCCCATCGGGTCCGGCTTCTTGCGCTCGAAGCTGTTGCCGCCGTACACGTGGCGAAAATGGCCGGCCACGCCCAGATCCTGAATGATGCTGCGGCTGACTCGCACGGGTTTATTGGTGTAGACAGCCATCGGCATTCCGTTGAGCGCGTCGAGCGTTTCACGGACGCCGGGATACAACACGGTGTTGTCGAGTTTGTGCGCGGAATAATACTTGATGAAGAATTCCAGGCCGAGCTGGCACTCTTGTTCGGAGGCGTCGCTGCCCAGGGCTCGCGCGATCAGCGCGGGCGCGCCTTGCCCCACGTAGCTGAAAATCTGGTCGTGCGGGAGCGGACTTCGGCCCAGCTCCGCAAGGGTCGCGTTGACGGAGAGGGCCAGATCGAGTTTGGAATCGATCAGGGTTCCGTCCAGATCGAAGATCAGGGCGCGGACTTCGGAAAAACGAGTGATGGGGTCCTCCATGATTCTTGGGTTGAACTAGTCGGGACAACCACTTTGATTTCTTGCAACTGCGACTGGTGGCTGTCCGATGCAAAACTTGTTTCTACAAAAGAGGACAGCCAAGAGTGGCTGTCCTACTTAATCTTTTGCCGCCTTCCGCGAAATATTGATTGTAATATAGAGAGTTGCGTTTTCCGCGGGCAAAGTCTCCGTGTGAATTGAATCGGGAACGTGCGGCGGCGTGTTTTTCAAACAGGGGGAAGTGCGAATGGCAGAGACTTTTCCGTTTCGGGCGTACCGGTACAACACGGATCTCGTGGAGCCGGCCAAGGTGCTGACGCAGCCTTATGACAAGATCACGCCGGCCATGGCGGAAAAATATGCTGCGGCAAGCCCCTACAATTTGATTCCCATCGAGAAAGGAAAATCGCGCCCTGAAGACACAGCCGCGGACAACGTGTATACGCGTGCCGCGAAAATGCTGGACGAGTGGATTCAGGCCAAAGTGGTCGTGCAGGATGCGACTCCATCGCTCTACGCGTATTTTCAGGAGTACACGGTGCCGGGAACGAACGAGCGACGCCTCCGCAAAGGTTTTATTGCCATCGGGCGAATCGAAGACTACTCGGCAGGCGTTGTCTTCCGGCACGAGCAGACTTTGTCGGGACCGAAGGCGGACCGGCTGGAATTGCTGCGGCACACGCAGACGCATACAGGGCAGCTTTTCATGATCTACACCGACCCGGCGGCGCGCGTCGACGCCCTGCTTTCGGCGGCTGCACGATCGAAGCCGGAAGTCGAACTCCGCGACGAGTATGACGTAGTGCACAAATTGTGGCCCATGACCGACGCGCAAACGATTGAGGCGATCCGCAGCGAAATGGCGGACAAGAAACTGGTGATTGCGGACGGACACCATCGCTACGAAACGGCGCTGGCCTATCGCGACGAGTGCCGCGCGCGCGCCGGCCGCGTGGACCCGAACGCGCCCTACGAAAAAGTGATGATGACGCTGTTCAATACGGCCGGCGAGGGGCTGACGATTCTGCCGACCCACCGCGTCGTCGCTAATGTTCCGAACTTTTCCTTCGCGGGATTCCGCGCCGCTCTGGCCGATGCGTTCGATGTGCACTCCTATCCGTTTAACGGGAGCGCGGACCGTGCACGAGCCTACGAACAGTTTCGGCGCGATTTGCTGCGCGGCCGGGAGCAGCGAGCCATCGGCGCGTATGCGGGCGACGGAGCGTTCTACATTTTTGTGTTGAAGAAGGAAGCAAATCTTGAAGTTCTCTTGCAAGGAGTTTCACCGGCGCAGCGGCGGCTCGATATCGTCCTGCTGCACCGCCTGATTCTGGAGCGCGGCCTGAAGATCACTCAGGACGCGGTGAAGACCGAAAAAAATATTACCTACGAACGCGAAATGGATACGGCCATCGGCGAAGTGGATTCCGGCCGCGCTCAGCTTTGCTTTCTATTGAACCCGGTCAGCGTGGAAACCGTGGCGGAAATGGCCATGGGTGGCGAAGTCCTGCCGCAAAAATCCACGGATTTTTTTCCCAAGCTGATGAGCGGTATCACGATGTACCGCTTGAAAGATTGAAATCGAAGTCAGGATAGATCTGCAGGAATTCCTGAAGGACGCGACTGGCCTTCTCTTGCCGCAGTAATTTCAAATAGACCTAAGGGAGCACAGGACAGCATTGTTGTATCTATCTCGTCCTCTTATTTTTTGATAGCCCTGGCATTATATTTCGCAGTTTCATTGTCGAAACAGGCAGCTTTTATGGTATTGACCTAGAAGACTTTAGTTCCTATGGTGGTGTTGTCCTGTTTGCGTGTGGTCATTCGTCTATTGGGCCGATTGTCTCTTGGCATGCCCAATTCGTGAGGGACGATTTGGGACAATACCTCTTACAATCCCGCTTAGCTGCATGCTTCCGCAACTCGCCTGGCGTCGAGGATTCGGACGAGCCGCCTCAGAAGTGTACCCGTGAGAGAAATTCGCAGAAATGTACGACTGGGGGAAAAATGAAGGCGGCAAAGAGTCTGGTGCGGGCCGCAGTGCCGCTTTTGGCCCTGCTCATTTCCGGAGCAGCGTGGGCGCAGACCAGTAACGGAACGCTCGCGGGATCGGTCGTGGATCCCACTGAGGTTGTAGTGATGAAAGCGACTGTATCAGCCGTAAGTTCGCAGTACGGCCAGCCACACGTAGCGCTGACAGATTCAGTCGGGACATACCGGATGGATGGCTTGCAACCCGGAATCTATGCCGTCACCGTAACCGCACCGGGCTTCGAAGCCCTAACAGTCACCGGAGTCTTCATCAATGGGTCGCTGACGACAACGATCAATGGCAAATTGAAACTTGCAGCGGCCGTGCAGACAATCGAGGTGCAAGCCACGGCGGGGCAAGTGATTGACACGCAGTCCGGGCAGCTTGGCGAAAATATCAGCCACCAGGAAGTGGCCCAATTGCCTTACTTTAGTCTGAATCCTGCGGAGTTGGCGTTTACGCTGCCGGGAGTTCAGGACTCGCCGGTTGGCCACGGTGCGATCCCGTTCGACGCGCAAACGGACGGAATCGGATTCTCCGTAGACGGCAGCCGCCCGCGAGCCAACAACTTCCTGATCGATGGCCAGGATGACAATGATTACGGCGCAACCGGGCAGGCCTACCAGCCAATGAATGTCGGCGCGATCCAGGAAGTCGCGATCTTGACGAACTCCTATAGCGCGGAATACGGCCGCGGGGGCGGATCTGTCACCAATTACATCTACAAGAGCGGCACCAATAATTTTCACGGAGACCTGTGGGAAATCAACCGAAATTCCGCGGTGGCGGCCATCCCGGCTCAAGACACGGTCGCGAATACCGTCACCAAGAATCCGTATGACAACCAGAATGTATTCGGATTTGACGTGGGCGGCCCGTTGAAAAAGGACAAGCTCTTCGTTTTCGGCACGGCGCAGTGGAACCGGGAGCGCCAGGCGGCGACTGGACAGTTGTATGATTTGCCGACCGCGGCTGGAATTGCGACCCTGAAGTCTCTGGAGCCGAATGCCAATATCTCGCTTCTCCTGAACTCGATCGGATCCCTGGTTTCTCCTGGCCTGGCGGGCGTGCGGAACATCCCGCTTGGGAACGACCCCGTTACGAGCAACCCTCGTCCCAGCGTGGAAATCGGATTTTTCCAATTACAGAACGTCAACACGGCTACCAACTTCGTGGATTGGAATTACAGGATGGATTGGCAATTCACGAACCACGACACTCTGACGGGGAGTGCCATTCGGGACACTGGTACTATATCTCCGGAATCAGCAGCAGCGCTGCCCGCCTTCGAAACGCAATTCAGCGGTCCTGCGGAGATATTCCGCGGCCAATGGGTACATACGATTTCTTCCAGACTCGTCAACGAATTGCGGTTGTCGTATACCAACATCAATTTCTCATTTCTGCAGACGCCGGCGACGCTTGCGGGACCTCTAGCCAATATTCCGTTCATCAGTTTCGGCACGGACATCAATTTCCCTTCCATCGGAGTCGATAGCAACTTCCCGCAAGGGCGAACCCACAATGCCTGGCAGGTCCAGGAGGCGCTGAGCTATGCGGCCGGCCGCCATACGATCAAGGGAGGAGTGGACATCACGGTCCTGAGCCTTAACGATACGAACCCGCTGAATACGCGCGGCTCGATTACGTATAATTCTGGTGGGACGGACAGTTCCGGCGCGACGTACACGTCACTTGGAAATTTTATTGATGATTTTACCGGCGCAAATCCGGGCGGACTTTCCAAGGGCTTTGGCAATCCAAACCTCAACACCGCAGCCACGATGTTCGCTCCCTACATTGAAGACACATGGAGAATCAAGAGCAACCTTACACTGAACATGGGCCTGCGCTATGAATACTGGGGCGCTCTAGCGAATGGCCTGGCCTTTCCGGCATTCAATATTGGCGCGGGGTTTGGCCTCCCGAACGCTACGGATCCGTCGTTTGCTACCAATCCCGCCGCGTTCGCCAGTTTATTCTCGTTCAAAGAGATTCCGGACAAGAGGAATTTCGCTCCCCGCCTCGGCCTTGCCTATGCACCGCGTTGGGGCAGGTTCCTATTCGGGGACGGCAAGACCGTGCTTCGCGCCGGTTACGGAATTTTTTATGACGGACTGTTTACGAATATCACCGACCAAACAGCAGAATCACAGCCAAACACCTTTGGCGGCAGCATCGCCTCCCCGACCGGGCGGGGTGCGCAGAATGCATCCACGTTCCCGGGCATTACCCTATTCAACTCCTCGCTTTTAATCACTACGATGGCCAGCAACCTGCACAATCCCCTGACGCAGCAATGGAATGTGGACGTGCAGCGGGAATTGCCGCTGGGGCTCGTTCTGACGCTGGCGTATGTGGGAACCAGAGGGGAACATCTCTTCGCAAATCAGGATTTCAATCCTCAAGTGAATTTCTCATTCATGAACCCCAATTTCGGAGAAATCAAAGTTCGCACGAACGCCGGAGACTCCTGGTATAACTCCGGTCAGGTCGAGGTGGAACGCAGAGTTCGCACGTTGGTCTTGCGCGCTGCTTATACTTATTCGAAGTTCATGGACGACACTTCGGATGTAAACTTGACGACGGGTTTTAGTACCTTCTCGCAAAACCTGACGAACCAGCGCTCGGATTGGGGGCCGTCCGCATTCGACCGGCGCCATCGATTTTCCGCGGCATATGTTTGGCAGGTTCCCCACTCTCATCAAAATGCGTTTCTCCGAGCCTTGACCGACGCGTGGGAGTGGTCGGGCATGGCCACGGTTGAAAGTGGAACGCCGAACACTGTGTCAGTCTGGTTCGACAATATCGGGAACGGCCATCCGAATGCGCGGCCGGATCTGGTCAATTCGTCCGCGCCACTGAATTCCTTGGGAATCGACGGCCAATTTATCGGAGACGTCGCTGGGACCACCTACGATCTGACTTGTGTCGAGACCTCTCCTTCGTGCAGTGCGGAGCCCATCACCACGTTTCATTTCGTTATCCCATTCTTCCGACCCGGGAATGCAGGCCGCAATTCGGTCTTCGGACCCGGACAAATTTACTTCGACACAGCCATTCAGCGAGATTTCCCGATTCGCCTGGGAAGGCTCGAAAACCAAACGCTTTCTTTCCGGACGGAAATGTTTAATGCCTTCAACCACCCGAATCTTTTTACACCCACTTACCTAATGAATGACCCGAATTTTGGAAATACGGCCATCACGATCAACGGTGGACGGCAAATAAGATTTTGGCTGAAATATTCGTTCTAACAGGTGCTCTCCCCCTTAACCTTGCGGCAGACAGACGCTACCAGAAAAATGTCTCCGCTGGTTCAGAACCAGCGGAGACATGGAGATTTTAAGAGCGGATTTACTTGGAAAAGCTGGCGATGGCCGCCGATTCCGTGGGATAGACTTCAAACACGGTGACCAGCTTTGTCACCTGCAGGATTTCCTGAAATTTCGCGCCGAGATGGCACAGCTTCAGAAGAGCGCCTTGCGATCGCGCGCTGCTGTGCGCGGCGACCAGAGCGCCCAGTCCCGAGCTATCGATATAGGTCACGTTGTTCATGTTGAGAACGATCTTTTTTTGGCCGGAGGCCAGCAGCGACTTCACCTTTTCGCGCAGCGAGGTGCTCTCTTCCCCGAGCACGATGCGCCCCTCCATCGCTACCACTGCTACTCCATCCACCACGCGATCCGTCATTTTCAGTGCCACGATCTATCCTCCTGACTTAAGCTTATTTGTGAACTTGAGTTTCCAGCGCCGCGAAAAGAGGGCCTCAATAATAATCCGAGCAAGACAGGTAATACCCGCACTTCCCGCAAACCAGCTTGCAACGCTTCGGCTCGAGCCGCTCGGAACAAACCGGGCAAAAACTGATGGGGTGCTCCTCAGCACGCTGTAGCTCGCCGGAATCCGCGCCAAGAACGCCACGATCTGTCTCTACACGCATAGTTCTCTCCACGGCCCGAAGGTTATAGCACAACCTGGGTGAGGTGGGAAGAAACAAACGGCTGCCCGCCCCAGACACGGGCGGCCGCTACAAAACCCGCCAGCAACAAGGGAGAGCGTTTTTGTAGCGGCCTTTCCGTCCACGGAGAACGTTCTCGGTGAGCCGTCCCGCGATTTCCGGGACGGGATGGGCAAACTCGTGGTTAATCGAAATCACTCCTGCTGATAAAGCACGTGGGGTCAACGGTGCGGCGGGGTTAGGCGAGCGATCCACAACGCGCGCCTAGATAGCTGCAACCGCGGCAACCGTAAGGGCATCTGAACTAGTAAGGAAGCGGGGCATGACCTCAAAATTCCATACATTCGCAGCGGCAGTGGCAGGGCTTTTAGTCAGCTCCGTGGCAGGGGCCCAGATGCGCAACGGATCAGCCTCACTTCCGCAGCAATCCTTGCGCGCGAGGCCTGCCGCCAGGGCAGCGGCTAATTCGACGGGCAATACCGGGACTGCGGTTCCATCCGTACGGCACGCCAGCGTGATTCAAATTTCACCGAGTGGACGGATCAATTCGGCGTTTGTTCCCTTCCCAAATTCGTTTGATTTCGACAACACCTCCGGCGTACCGGGTTAGGGATTTGATTTCCCGCACCTGGCGGCTATCAGCGGAGGGCAGGCCAACAATCATTTTTCGCACTTCGGCCACAATGGCCGTCGCGGACAGGGTTCTTTTGTGCCAATACTGTTTGGCGGATATCCCTACTACTACGATGACCTGGGCTCCGATCAACCGGAGCAGCAGGTGGTTTCGCAACCGCAGCCTCAGCCGCAAATTATCGTGATTCAGCAGCCCGTTCCGGCGCAGCCGAACGCGGACTCGGGGAGCGACACGGGAAATCTTTCCGCCTCGGAATCGGTGCCTCAAGCAGACACGCCAATCCGCGATGTAGGCGACTTCATTCTTGTCAGGCGGGATGGGCGCCTTTTGTTCGCGTCTGTATTCTCGGTCGACGGTTCGCAATTGCAATACGTCACGCCGGAAGGGATTCGCCACACGCTGGCGTTGTCTGATCTCGATGCCGACGCCACCCAGCAGATGAATGAAGCCCGCGGGACTACGGTACAGATTCGCAACTAACCTGCCTGAATCGAATTTCATGATTAATTTGCTCATCCAGAAGTGCGGAGTTTTTTGGTAGCACAGGCTTCAGCCTGTGGGGGTTTGTCCCTGAAAGGATAAAAACCCACAGGCTGAAGCCTGTGCTACCAAACCCGGGACTATTTCGAGGTTTGTAACGGGTGCGGCATGATGTAGCTGGTTTCTTGCGGTAGGCCGGCGCGCTCGAATTGCACGGTGATGTGCGTGATGTGGAAATCCTTTTCGAGCTTGGCGCAAACCGCCTGCAGAATTTTTTCGCTTTCGTCCATGTGCATGTCCGGAATGCGCACGTGGCAGGAGAGCGCCACCATGTCCGTCCCAATCGTCCAGACGTGAATGTCGTGGACCTCCTGTACGCCCTTGATGGTCAGGATGGAACGCGCCACGGTTTCGAGTTGGATCCCTTTCGGCAGGCCCTCGAGCAGGATGTTGCCGGCCTCTTGCAGGAGGCCCTTGGTGGACCAGAGGACCATCGCGGCGATGCCCACGCCGATCAAAGGATCGAGCCACTGCGCTCCTGTCGTTCGAATGGCGATGGCTCCCGCCAGAATTCCGATGTTCGAAATGGCGTCGCCAAAGTTGTGAATCAGGAGGCTGCGGAGGTTCAAATCGCGCCGGCTGCGCACCAGCGCGAGCGTAATCCCACCGTTGATCACTAGGGCTAAAATCGAAACGCCGATCATCCAGCTTTCGTGGACGGCAACGGGATGAAGGAAGCGTTCGAACGCTTCATAGAAAAGACCGAGCGAAACCAGGACCAGCAAAATTGCATTGGTAAACGCGGCCAGAACTCCGGCGCGCTGATAGCCATAGGTGCGTTCGTGGTCCGCAGGGCGCGCGGCCCAGTGCAAGGCGATCCAGGAAATCAGCAGCGTGGGGATGTCGGAAAGATTGTGGAGCGCGTCGCTGACCAGGGAAATGGAATGGCCCAGGTATCCGCCCAGCAGTTCGGCGACAACCAGCAAAAAGGTCGCCACTACCGCGCCGGCAAGCACCCCGCTGGTCATTTGCTGGGAAGGGTGCGAATGGCCGGTGGAGTGATCGTGGCCATGCGCGTGGACATGCATCGGCCCCATTGTACCGGGAGTCGCGCCCGGAGGGACAGTTGAACGTTGGGAGGCGCTATTTAGTCACGCATATAGTTTTCACGCACATGTGCGCCGGAAGATAATTGACTTACCCCCAAGCCCTCCCTAGTATGAAAAAGATCATCGATTCGAGCCTTCGTGCCATCTACCCAATCCATCGCAGCCGAACCAGCGGCCAAGCCCTCGCGCAAGGTCGCCCCAGACCGTGCCGCCACACTGCGTTTCTGGGGTGTGCGCGGATCGACTCCCACGGTGGACAAGGCCACCTGGCGCTACGGCGGCAACACGGCTTGCGTCGAGCTGACCACTCCCGCGGGTGCGCGCATCATTCTGGATTGCGGAACCGGGTTGCGAATGCTGGGAAGACATTTGGAAGCGGCGCAGGAACCTCAGAAGCACGAGCCGCACATTTTTGTGACGCACTATCACTGGGATCACATTCAGGGCATTCCGTTTTTTTCTCCCTTGTACGCGGAACAAAACCGCTTCCATTTTTACAGTTTCCGGTCGGAATATCTGGGCGCGGGCAGCCTGAAGCGCGTGTTTGAAGCGCAGATGGCGTATCCGTATTTCCCGGTGAACTTGAATGCGATGTGCGCAAAGCGGGAATTTACCGAAGTGAGCGGCGGGGACCAGATCAGCGTGGCGGGCGCGGAAGTAACGGCGCGCTGGCTGCACCATCCGCAAGGGTGCCTCGGCTTCCGATTTGAGACTTCCGCGGGCACCGTGGCGTATGCCACGGACAATGAGCCGGGCAATCCGACGTTGGACAAAAGTTTGCTGGAACTTGCCGCTGGCGCGGATATTTTTATCAACGATGCGCAGTTTACTCCCGAACAGCTAGCCACGACGCGCAAAGGATGGGGCCACTCCTCGTGGCTCGAAGGCGTGAAAATCGCGGAGCAAGTGGGCGTCAAAAACCTAGTGCTGTTTCACCACGATCCGGATTCCACCGATAAAGCGGTGGACAGCATTCTGCGCGAGGCGCGCGGAAAATTCGCGAATGTGTGGGCTGCGGCCGAGGGCATGGTGATGACGCTCGGCGATGGCGATCTTGACGTGGTGATCCCAGCCTCGCGCGAAGGACTGCGGCGCGACGCGCATTTCCGCGCCCGCGTCAGCGGCCAGACCGACGCCGGCCACGCCTTTGAAGAAGAAACCGTGATCAGCGATTTAACCTTGCACGGCGCGCTCATCTACCTGGACCACAGCCCCAAGCTGCAATCCGAACTGCAAGTTCAGCTCGACAATCCCGGCATCGACGGCTCCACCAACAGCCCGCTGCGCCTCCGCGGCTACGTCGTGCGCATCGAAACGCAGGAGGATAAAGAGCGCACCGCCGTGGGAATTGTCTTCACGGAATAGTTTCAACTGTCCCTGAAAAATCTCTCTCTTCCGCTCCTCACTTTCTTCAGCAAACCGCCTGATCTGAATGAACAAAGATTCGCTTGACACCTTTCACCGCTCGCCTAATCATGTGGCCAAATTTGTCGGAGCTCTAATGTCGGAGATTCCTATGGGTGTAGAGAGACATCTGCGGGCGGCCCTGTCGCATTGCATATCGCAAAAGGAATAAGGGGGTGCGGTCAAATGAGCGCAAAGACCATCAAAGTGGTACTCATCGTGTGGTTTTTCGGATTTTGTGTGGCGAATTCGCGGCCTTTGCGCGCGCAGGTCGCTGGAGGAACGCTCTCCGGCTCGATCACGGACCCCTCCGGGGCAGCAGTCGCTAATGCCCAGGTGGTGATCAAGAACACGGCGACGGGCGTTGCCACGACGGTGACGACGAACACGGACGGCTTTTATTCAGCGGCGAACCTGCTGCCAGGAGAGTACGAGGTCGCGGTTTCCGCGACCGGTTTCAACACGGGGGTCAAGAAAGCGATCACGATTAACGTGGGGTCACAGCCAGTCTTTAATCTGGCCTTACAGATCGGCTCCGTCGCAAACAGCGTAGAGGTGACCACTGAAGCCCCCACGGTCCAGCTTACCAGCTCGGATATCAGCGCCACCGTCAGTGCGACCACTGTCCGGGAACTGCCTCTGAACGGGCGCAGTTGGACGGACTTGGCGGCCCTGCAGCCCGGCGTGGACACCATCCAGACGCAGCCAAGCTTCGCGACCGGCGCAGACCGCGGCAATCGAGGTTTCGGACAGCAGTTGACCATTTCCGGCGCGCGGCCGCAGCAGAATAATTATCGCTTGGATGGAATCAGCCTGAACGATTACGCCAATGGAGCGCCCGGCAGCGTTCTCGGCGGGAATATGGGCGTGGACGCCATTCAGGAGTTCTCCGTCCTCACCAGCAATTATTCGGCGGAGTACGGAAAGACTTCCGGAGGCGTGGTCAATGCCATTACGCGTTCGGGGACCAATGCGTTCCACGGGAGCGCGTACGAATTCCTGCGGAACAGTGCGTTGGACGCGCGGAATTTTTTTGAAGACCCCACGCAACCCAAAGCTCCTTTCCGGCGAAACCAGTTTGGCGGAACGATTGGCGGGCCGATCGTGAAGGATCGCACATTTTTCTTTGCGGACTACGAAGGCAACCGGCAGTCGAAGGGAATTGCCAATGTCAATTTTGTCCCTTCGCCTGCAGCGCGCCAGGGAACTCTGCAATGCTCTCAGAATGACGTCGCGAACGGTGTGCCCGGGTGCACGTCAACCGCGAACACTCACACGGTGACCGTTGACCCAGCCGTTCAGAAGTATCTTGCTCTTTTTCCCGTTTCGCAAGCTTGCGGTACAGATGTCTGCCAAACCACTTTTTCCGGTCAGCAGGTGGTAAGCGAAAACTTTTTTACGACCCACATCGATCACAAGTTTTCCGATAAGGACAGGCTGTCCGGAACATACCTTTTTGACAGGTCGCCGTACGACTCCCCCGATTCCATGGGAAATGTGGAACTGAATACCTTGTCGTCCAGGCAGATCGTGGCCGCGGAAGAGACCCACACCTTCACGCCAAACTTCGTGAATGCAGTTCGTTTCGGGTACAACCACGAATTCGTAAACAACGATTCCAGTTTGAAAGCCTTGAACACGGCGGCAGCCGATCCTTCTCTGGGGGCTTTTGCCGGCCGCAATGCCGCCGTGGTGAACGTAACGGGCCTTTCATCCATGACCGGCGGGGTAGGCGGGCTCCCAACTTATTTGTACGGATGGAATACGTTTCAAGCGTATGACGACGCTTTCTGGATCAAAGGCACCCATTCCATCAAATTCGGCTTTGCTGCCGAGCGCATGCTGCTGCAAGCCACGGCACTCACCGATCCGAATGGGATCTGGACCTTCGCGGATTTGGAGTCGTTCCTGACAAACAACCCCAGCAAATTCGCGGGCGGAATCGCCAGTTCCCTGACGCCACGGAATCTTCGGCAAAGCATATTCGGCGGATATTTACAGGACGACTGGCGGGTTCGGACCAATTTGACACTGAATCTGGGCCTGCGCTATGAGATGGCGACCGTGCCGACAGAAACTGACAATAAACTCGCGAATTTAAGGAATCTTTCCGATGCCACGCCGCATCTCGGCGATCCTTTTTTTAACAATCCAACGACAAGGAATTTCGAGCCACGAATAGGTTTCGCATGGGACCCGTTGAGCAACGGCAAATTGGCCGTTCGCGGAGGAGCGGGGCTATTCGATGTTCTGCCGCTGCCTTATCAGTTCATTCTTCTGACGACTCAGGCGGCTCCCTTTTTCCAATACACGTCCATCAACGTCAGCGACCCAACTCTTCCTGTGCCACTTACTTTCCCGCTCGTGCCCACCGCGGACATATCGGCAAACAAATTGCGTTCCACTTACGTGGAGTCGAATCCTAAACGCAACTACGTCACGCAGTGGAACTTGAATCTTCAGTACCAGCTTGCACAGAACCTGGCGGCCATGATTGCTTACGTGGGATCGCGGGGCGTGCATCAACCGTTTCGCGTGGACGAAGCTGATCTCGTGATTCCGACAAAAACCTCGGCCGGTTATCTATGGCCACAAGTCGACGTGAATGGAAATCTTATCTCGGGGCCCAACGCAGGGAATCCTCCCGCGACCATCAACCCGGCATTCGGTTCCGTGCGTGGAATGTTCTATCAAGGACGCTCTTACTTTAATGCCCTCGAAGTGCAGTTGGCCAAACGCATGAGCCACGGATTCCAATTGCAAGGCACTTTTACTTGGGGCAAGAGCATGGATACCAGTTCAGCGACATTGGCGGGCGATGCGTTTGGCAACTCAATCTCCAGTCTCAATTGGTTTGACATGGGCTTGACGCGAGGTCTCTCCGATTTCAATGTCGGGCGCACCCTCGTAATCAACGGCACGTGGGATATCCCGACGCCGAAATCGTTCTCCGGTCCCGGGCGATGGCTCGCGGATGGATGGGAACTGGGCACGATCCTCACAGTGAGCGACGGCGTGCCATTCACGCCAACGTGGGGGACAGGAAGCGATCCCGCGAATACGCTTAGCAGCGATGACTTCGCTTATCCGAACCGGCTTGGCGGATCAGGTTGCAATACTCTGACCAATCCCGGCCACCCCGAGAATTACATTAAGACGGAGTGTTTTGCGGTGCCGACCGCGCCCAACCCCACTTTTTGGGCCGCCAACTGCGACCCGGCGCCCCCCAGTTTGGGAGGCCCTGTAGTTCCTGCGTCGCTTCAATGTTTCAATCTCCGAGGCAACTCGGGCCGCAATATTATAGTTGGGCCAGGAGTTACAAACCTCGACTTCTCGGTTTTCAAGAACAACCAGATCAGGAGAATCTCCGAGAACTTCAATGTGCAGTTCCGCGTGGAGATGTTTAATATTCTCAATCACCCGAACTTTGCCCCTCCAGGCCCAGGTGACGGCAATACCGACATCTTCGACGCGACGGGAGCCTCACTTGCCCCGAGCGGGGGAGGACCTGCGGGCGTACTGCTCAAAACGACGATCCCGGAGCGGCAAATTCAATTTGCGTTGAAGCTGAGCTTCTAGGATTGGAATTCGTGTTTTTCCGGCGCCTTCCCGGCCCGCACCGGAGAGAAACGCGATTTCCCGACGAATCACGGATTGTGACTTTATCGAGCAAATGCGACATCGTGGTTGAAGATTCTTCCAAGGAGACCATAAAGTGAAAAGATTGCTGGGAATAATTTTCGTTCTGTTTTTTGCTTTCACGCCGAGCGCCCGATCGCAAGAGAAATCGCCGCTAAAACTGATTGCCACCACGCCCTTGCCGGATTTCACGGGCGATTTCGACCATTTTGCAGTTGACCTCAAAGGGAAGCGTTTATTTCTTACGGCCGAGGATCACAAGACCGTCGAAGTGTTTGACCTCGAGGGCAAGCGGATCCACAGCATCACCGGCTTTGGGCAGCCGCACGCCGCCGTGGTTTTGGCCGATTCCAACATCATCGTGACCGACGGCGACGATTTCGGGAGAGTCGCGCTGGTCAATGGAAAAGATTACAAGATCATGAGCACGATCAAACTTCCCAACGGAGTCGATGGCGCCGTGTTCAATCCCGTGAACCAATACTATTACGTGGAGAGCGGCAGCGACGATGCCGGCGCAAAGACCCACGTGATCAACATCATTGACACCAAGGCTTTCAAGCTCGTCGGCGAAATCACGCTGCCCGGCAATCATTCCGAGGCCATGGCCATCGACCACGCGGGCAAAAAAATGTACATAAATCTCACGGGAGTGGACCAAGTGGGAGTCGTGGATCTGGAGACGCGCAAACTGATCGCACAGTGGCCTATTCCCGACGCACAAACGGGGAACGCACTGGTTCTCGACGAACCGAATCACCGGTTGTTTATCGCCACGAGAAAACCCGCCAAGTTCTTCGTGTACGACATGAATACAGGGAAGGTTGTGACGGTGCTCCCTACTGCGGAGATGGACGACGATATGTGGTTTGATACGGCGCGGAAACGAATTTATGTCACCGGGACAGAAACCGCCGCTGTTATGGAACAGCGCGACGCCGATCACTACTCGCGCCTCACGGACATCCCAACGGGCTACCGGGCCAAGACCTCCATCTATGTGCCGGAACTGAACCGGCTTTACATCGCCGTTTCGGGCAAAGGCCAGCCGAACCCCAAAATGGCGTTGCAGGTCTACGATGTTCAGCCCTGAGCGTGGCTGCGCTTTGCAAGGCCGTCGATACAACCAAGAGCCGCACCCTTTAAAATCGAAGGGTACGGCACGCGGATTGGGTTTAGACCCGTCACGAATCACGGGTCACAAGTCACGAACTCTCCTCTGCGTTTTGATTGCTTGACAATGGAACGAGGCGCGTTCTAATGGCTGCGAACGCAAATCAAATCTGAAATTTGAAATTTTGTGGAAACCGTTCCTGGGAGCGTGTGATGAGAACGAATTGGAGACTAACTGCGGTATTTGTTGTGCTGGGATTCATTTGGGCCGCCAATGGTGGCGCACAGCAAGCGGCGAAGGATACGCCGGTCGTTCCTCCTTTGACTTCGGTCCCGACATTTTCTACGGCCAATATCGCGCGGCAGGGGCATTTTTATGTCGGCGGGAAGTGGGTCGGCGAGCCGGGCCACGAAGTGATGCGCGGCGCGATGTATGTGGAAACGTGGGTGCCGAAAAAGATCCGGTACAAGTATCCGATCCTGTTCGTCCAGTCAGGTGGAGGGGAAACCAATGTGGCATTGCTGCAGACGCCGGATGGACGCCCGGGCTGGGCCTATGACTTTGTCAACCGGGGCTACACAGTTTACATGATGGATCTTCCTGCCAGAGGGCGGTCGGCCTATGTCCCCGGCGCGGACGGCGACTTGCTTCCGCCGCGCTCCGGTCCTTTGATGGAGGAAGTCTGGTCGGGCGCGCGCCCGCCCTCGACTCCGCAAAGCAGCTGGCCGCAGGCCACGAAACATACGCAATGGCCGGGCGACGGTCCGAATAAAGGGAAAATGGGCGACCCGGTGTTCGATTATTTTGCCAAGACCGATACGCAAAGTCCGACGGGCAAGGATATGGAACGGCTTTCTGCCGACGACATCGTAACGCTTATGGATTTAATTCACGAACCGGTGATTCTGCTGCTTCACTCCGGGGTGTCGCCATCCGGCTGGCTTGCCGCGGACGCGCGGCCAAAGCTCGTCAAGGGCATCATCGCGGCAGAACCCGTCGCGCCGCCCATCGAGAACGCGGAAAGAGGCGCGACAGGCCCGGGGCGTCTGTGGGGCCTGACGAATATGCCGATGACTTACGATCCTCCGGTCAAAGTCGCCGCTGAATTGAACCCCGTGAGGCAGGACAAGGCGGACGGGCCGGACCTCATCCCTTGCTGGGTCCAGAAGGAGCCCGCGCATAAACTCGTTAACCTGGAAGCAATTCCGGTCCTCAATGTGTCAGGCGAGGCGAGCTATCACCGTCCTTACGCTCACTGCGTTGCCAAGTGGCTCAATCAGGCAGGCGTAAAGACCAAGTTTGTGAACCTCGAGGATGTGGGGATACGCGGGAACGGGCACCAATTCTTGTCCGAAAAGAACAGCGCTGAAATTTCCAAGTTCTTCATGGACTGGCTTGAAAAGAACGTGCCCTGAAATTTAGGAAGCACTTTCACGGGACAGCGAAAAGACAATCTTTCCGGGGCATTTGGAGGTTCGCCATGCCAAAACTTCGGTGGTTACTCTTCACCATTCTGGTCTTCATTTGTCCAAACGTGTCGGCGCAGACCTACGACGTCATCATTCGGGGCGGGCATGTCATCGACGGGGCGGGAAATCCGTGGATCAAGGCCGACGTGGGAATTCGCGCTGGACATATAGCGCGAATCGGGCGTCTCGACGGCGCGCAGGCCGCGCGCGTCATCGACGCCACCGGCCAGGTGGTAACGCCCGGCTTCATCGACATGCATACCCACTCCGAGTACACGCTGCTCTACGACGGAAACGCGCAAAGCAAGATCCGCCAAGGCGTCACCACGGAAGTGGCCGGCGAAGCTACATCGCCCGGCCCGATCGAGGGACAGGGCGTCGGGCCCAACCTGGAACTCCTCAAGCCGCTTCATATCGAACTGACGTGGAACAATCTCGACGGATATTTCCAGCGGCTCATGAAAACCGGAAGCTCCGTCAATCTCGCTTCCTACATATCGGCGTGCCAGGTGCGTTACGACGTGGTTGGCTTCGATAACCGTCCACCGACGGCGGACGAGATGGAGAAGATGCGGCGGTTGGTTGCATCAACAATGGAGCAAGGCGCCGTGGGCCTGGCAGACGCTCTCGAAGCGACTTGCGGGTACGCAAAAACAGATGAGCTGATCGAGGAGGCGAAAGTCGTCTCGAGTTACGGCGGCATTTACGGGACGCACATGCGCGGCGAAGGTGACACTGTACTGGACTCGATCCGCGAGGCGATTGAAATTGGGAAAAGGCTAATGTCCCCGTGGAAATTTTCCATATCAAGGTGGCGGGTTCCAACAACTGGGGACGGATGCCGGAGCTCGTCGCTCTCATCAATTCCGCTCGCGCCCGCGGCGTGGACATCAACGCCAATCAATATCCTTACATCGCGGCGAACCATCCCACGCTTCCGCTCCTGCCTCCGTGGGCTCTGGAAGGCGGACTCGACAAGACCATGGAGCGGTTGCGGGATCCGCAGCTTCGCATTCGCATCAAGCACGACATCGAAAACGGTCTGCCCGACTGGTACTCGAACTACGTCCGGCAATCCGGCGGATGGCAAGGGATCGTGATCGGGGCGACGCACGCGGAAAAGAATGCATCGCTCCCCGGCAAGAACCTCGAAGAAATTGGGCGCATCCGGGAGAAGGACCCGGCCGAGGCATTTTTCGATTTGCTACTCGAAGAGCACGGCCAGGTGACGTGCATGCCTTTCATGATGAATGAAAAGGACGTGCAGACCGCCCTGCGCGAACCTTGGGTGGACATTGCCTCGGATGGCTCGTCACTAAGCACCGAAGGAGTGCTCTCCGCAGGCCATCCCCATCCGCGAAATTTCGGAACGTTTCCGAGAATCCTGGGCCACTACGTGCGCGACGAGAAGGTGCTCACGCTGGAGGATGCGGTGCGCCGGATGACATCGCTCCCTGCCCAACGACTCGGTCTGAAGGACCGCGGCTTGCTCCGGGAAGGATACTGGGCCGACGTCGTCGTGTTCGATCCCAATCGAATCAGCGATACGGCTACGTTCGCAAGTCCGAAACAATATCCCGCGGGGATCAACTACGTCGTGGTAAATGGCCGCGTGGTGATCGACCGGGGAAATCATACTGGTGAGCGTCCCGGCATGGCTCTGCGAGGGCCGGGTTACCGGGGAAACTGAAAAGCGAAAAGGGACTGAAAGATGAGTCTTGGATAAACCGCACCCTGAAGCGCACAAGATTGCCGCACACAAAAAGTCAGAATCTTTCAAAGTCTGGTGCACCCGACTAGCATTAAGTTTGTCCGATTTAGGTTTTGTCAATTCGCTGCACCGCGACTAAGGGCAGTTGGGGGTCCATTCACTGTTGCAGGATTGTAGAGCCTGAGGTGGGCAAGACTCACAGTACACTCGTAGAACAATCCCTCGCCTCCCCCAGCCAGTAACTCAATGGGCGTCCATCTATACTGTAGTGTCGATCCCTCAACAAGTGCGAGATTCGCATAAAGGCCCTTCAGCACAACACTCACGCGCGAACTTACCTCGTTCTGTCGAACGCCATCGGCAATTCGATTAGCTTCAAGCAGCCTCTGAACCAATTCAGAGTGCTCGACTCCTAAATCCACATAAACCGTCGCAAATGTATTTCGGCTGTTGTCCTTAACTCGTAGTGGCCCTGGTTCTATAAGCCGCAGCACTTTAACAGGAAACTCCACACCAGAAATTGTCACGCAGCTAGCTTTGAGTTCTTTTATGTCCCAAGCAACTCCTAGCCAAGCGTTCAGTAAGGCCAATTTAATCTGCAGATCAAGTGCTTCGAATCGCAGTACTGCTCCTGGATGCGAGGGATGAACAAAACAAAACAACGGCGGGCCTGGCCTCGACTGACCATCCACACTCCTTGCACTGTCGAACTGCGCGATCATCGTTTCAGCATGTGCGTCAAGCCACCTCATATTGCTTATATAAAAATGAAGCCTCCAGTTATCGATAACTTTTCCGATACTGAGAATGAGGGCAGCTTTCATGATAAGGGCAAGGGCTATGAACACATGTTGCACTGCGATGCGAATTCCCGATTCGCTTGACTCAAAGACGTAGGGAAAGAGCGGTTGAATTAGAGCATACAGATATAGGAAAACGATTACAGACCCAGACAAACCTAGATATCTGCTATTAAGCCTGCCCACCAGCATGGCCAGGGGCACACCAACCAGTACTCCGTTCACAATTCCGGCTAACGTGCTAAGGTCGGTCAAATTCGAATGCGTCTGAGACCAGACTTCTAGTGCCCACACGATACTGACCGCACCGAGCAGTATCCATGTTGGAGCACCAATACCCCCTTGCCGCTCTCCAATAGACCTCCGAGAGAGCACGGCATAAAGGCCAAGGATTGGAAGGGCAGTCAGGACGTTAAGATACGGCGACGCGCTGTCGGCCCACGCTGGAAGCTGGCCCGCTTCCGGATATATCCCTTTGAGGTCGGCAAAGAAGCGGAGGAGGTAAAATAGGAGCCATAGAACAATCAGCACATACAGCCAATTTTGAAACTGACTTACAGCCCTATCTGCAGGATCATTTTGCTCATGTGGCACCGTTGGGCGGCCAACCTGAAGCCGAGGGAGAAAAAAGAACAGTGACACCAAAAGCAAACTGAGGTGACCAAGGTCATTCACATAGAACAAAAAGTTCTTGTGTCCCCTAATTAAGGCGACGACAAAGGCGCCCATTGCCGACAGAAGACCTACAGACCACAGGAAGGGCAGAAGGTCAATCCATTTTTGATTGAACAGAATCCTATGAACTGCTGGCCAAGCACGCCTGAGCCAGTCGGAGAACCATGAATTCTCACGCCCATCTGGTGGAAGTGCGATGGCCGGGGTAGACATACACAGCCCCCTCTTGGGAGAAAGATAATACTCAAATTTGATAAATAGTCAATCACTATACTGGAATCTTCATGTGCAGGCGGGTGGCGCATGCTTTGCGCGGTTTTGAACTTGCGGTTGGCCCACCCCTCGTGGTTTTCGAGGGGTGGGAAAGTTCGGTTTTTTAATCTCTGCGTATTACTTAGTCAAGCGGTTCGATCTTGACGATCGTTAGGTTCATTTTGATCGTCTCCCGATCGCGCCTCTGGGCCCTTTCGTCTTTGATAGGCGCGTCCACACTCGAACGACTCCCTCCAACTCGAAAAGTGCGAATTTAATCACGGCCGCGCCCGTGGCGATGTAGACGACGGCGTTGATCAAGCTAGTCTCCATGTTCAGCCGTTTCCTTGTGCGGATTTCTTCGCAGGCAGCGGAACGACAAGAGGTTTCTTCGCAACCGGTTTCGGTTCGATAAGCGGCAGACCGATACGTTCCAGCAAGTCGTTCGCGTCTTCGAGTTCGTCGAGGCTGATTTCGTTCAGATCGAAGAGGCGCTCGACCGCGAGACGCGGGTCGCGCAGCAAATAACGCCGCGTCCCGTGGTCGTTGAATACTTTGATGAGGCCAATTTTCTCCAGACGGTGGATGGCCTTGCTGACCGTGCCCTTGGTATCGATGCCTGCTCCGCGCATGATGTCTTCGTATGTGGGATAGCAGATGTGATGCGGGCCCTCGCGAGTGAGCATGTACACCCATACTTTCAGCTCTGCCCCCTTCATGTGCCGCAGCAATTCGCGTGAAATGTAGGGCAGCGGGGCGTAGCCTCCGTCCTTTGGCGAGAACACTTCCTTGTCGGCCCCGGGAAAGCATTTGTCCCGGTAGCGTTGGTCCCGGTGTGGCCTTTTCGTTTTCATCTCCGGCTCCCTAATTACAGGGCGATTGTCGCGCTACAGACTCATTATGACAAACCCCGCCCAAACCCACCCCTAGGTCAATATCCCAATACAGTATGACAGCGCAACCCCATACCAACCCAGTGCAATACACGCACCCCTGAGCGGAGCGCGCTCCTCGCCGCATTGTTACTGCCATTTGCGATTTTGTCGCTGGGGGCAGGGTTTCCTACGGAACCAGAAATCGTATGCTTTCCGGATAGTTTCTGTGCGTGCAGGTAGGTCAAAATAGTTGGTAAGGATGTTACATTGGGACAACTTTCCTGCGGTTTCAGTGGTTGGCGGGTGACCCGCCCTTGGCGCTCCTCAAGAGTGGGGCTTTTGGTTTGAATTGCAATGCCAGGTGACACTGTGGCAGGACCACAAAAGGACCGCAACCCTTCGAAATTCAAAGCGTGCAGCACCCGAACTAGTTCAAATCAATTGTGACAAAGCGCTTTCAGTCGAGCGGCTCGATCTTCACGATCGCGGCGCCGTGGTTGCTGTCCGTCCAGATGGTGGCGGGCGTTGTGGAATCGTCGGCGAAGACGCGGCGCATGTTGGTATCGCGCGGCGCTCGAAAGTTCAAAATCTTTCAAAGCCTGGTGCATCCGGCATTGTTCGATATAGGTTGCACTGTGTTCAGGGCTTTTCATCGAGTCGCAAAACAAAATCTCGCCTAGTTGCATCCTCAACGAACGCCGCGTAAACGCTGGTTTCATCAAGAGCGTTCAGGTCTTGTTCGTTGAATCCCAACTCGTCAACCAATACCCGGCGCTCTTTCGACAGCAATGACTTTGTCTGGATGGGATTGTCATCCCCAAGAACGATCTTCAGGTTTTGCGCTCGAAAATATCCGGCGGGGTGATCGGACCTGCGAGCGATGGCGCCCGTATACCAATTGGATGTGGGACAGCATTCGACGACAATTCCTCGATCGCGCACCCATTGTAAAGATTCATCGTCCTCCGCGAGGTGGGCGCCATGTCCGATGCGGCTGACTCCGAAACGTTCGGCGGCTTCCCGCGCGGCCGAGCCTGGCGCTGCCTCGGCGGCATGACAAGTCAACCCGAGACCCGCCGCGCGAGCGATCGCGAAAGGTTTTTCATACTGCGCCAGATCGTTGAAGAGCGACTCGTCACCGGCCAGATCGAACCCGACGACTCCTTTGCCGGCAAATCGGGATGCCGCGCGTGCGACGTCGAGGTTCGTTTCCGTGTCGTGGTGCCGGAGCGCAGCAATCACGACGCCGGCATGAATTTTGGTGCGATGCAATCCTTCACTGACTCCTTCACAAACTGCGGCCATCACCGAGTCCATATCGAATCCCAGATGCACGTGAGTCGCGGGGCCGAAGCGAAGCTCCAGATAATCGGTTCCATCCGCGGCGGCATCTTCCACGGCTTCGCAGGCGATTCGAGCGATGTGCGCGGGAGACCGGAAGAATGGATAGGTAGCCGCAACCTTGGACAAATACACCGTAAGATTGGAAGGGCCATCCAGCTGCAGAGCCTTTTCCCATCCACCTTCCGGCGGTGACACGCCGGCTTCGGCCGCTAGAGCCGCTGCTGTAGATGGCCGCAGACGTCCTTCGAGATGACTATGCAGGTTCAGATTCATCAGAGGTCGAGGCTCACCGCGGTCTCGAGCGCCGCTTCTATGCTGCGCATCCAGCCATTCTTCAATGCTTCGTGAACATTGTCGTAGAGGCTGGCTCCGGAAACGAGGTTGCTCGAACACGAACAAATCATCCCGGCACGCAGCCCGCGCAAACGAGCGACCACGTACAGGGCGGACGCTTCCATTTCGACATTCAGAATTCCCAGCGAATTCAGCTGGCTGATCCAGGCCGGAGTTTCCGCATAAAAAGCATCGTCGGAGACGGAGATACCGGTGTGAACGGCGAACGTTTTTTCTCTTGCGGCGATTTGACGCGCAAGACGGTCCAGTTCAAGGGTGATACGCAGATCGGGCACGGCGGGATAGCCAGGGTGCGCATAAGCGGCGGTCGTTCCGTCGTTTCGCAGCGAGCCTTCGCTGACGAGCAAATCGCCGGGTTTTATCTGGGGCTGAAGGCCGGCGGAACTGCCCACGCGGATAAAGGATCGAACGCCGACTCTGGCCAGTTCCTCGACAGCAATCGCTGTGGACGGGCAGCCCATTCCAGTTGAGGTTGCCGTGATCTTTTTGCCCTTGTACATGCCGGTCATGGTCCGGTGCTCACGCTTATGCGCTATTTCGGAGACATCGGTGAGGAATTCCGCAATCAATGGAACGCGGAACGGATCCCCAGGCAGCAACGCGACCGTCGAAACCTCTCCCGGAGCGACGCCGATATGAAATTGTCTTTCGCCGAGACCGACAGCACTTTTGTCGACGAGGCCCTTATTGATCTGATCCGTCATGCTTGATTCTCCTGAACCTCTCTTGAAACTCGACTAAATTTTTTCCTCGTGTTGGCCGGCTGCTCCTCGAACCCACAGGGACGCGAACAACGCCATTGCGACGACCGCTACGGAAATCCACATCGCCTCTTGATACCCGGCATATGTGCCTGAGGCGACGACTGGAGCGACAATGGCAATGCCGAGTCCCGCTCCGATTTGAAAACACGCGCCATTCAATCCGGGGAGCGCTCCCGGAGCATCTGCAGGCGAGAGTATGACTCCGAGGCCATTGATGGTAGTGAGCGCCAGTCCGTTGTAAAAGACGCCGAGCAGGCTGAAGGCTGCGAAGACGATCCATTTATGGTCGAGCAGCAAGGTGGAAACGAGCAATGCAGCGATGCTCAACGACAATCCACTCCACATGATCGCGCGCCAGCCCACTCGCGGGGCGAGCCAACCGGTGATCGGCGCCGCCAGAACACCGATGGCGGCCGCGGGGGATAGAAACATCAGTGCGGATGCAGTGGCCGACAGGCCGTAGCCGGCGCGGTGATCCTGGCTAAAAACCACGACCGTAAAGTTGATGGCTGCGAATACCCCGGTAAGAGTTGCGAGCGTCGTTGCGACAATCGGCCAGATTTGACGCGACTTCAAATGCGTTGTGCTGATGAGCGGATGAGCGCGGCGCTTCTCGATGAACCAGAATGCCGCGAAGCATGCGAGGGCTACCGCAAGTAGAGAAGCAGCCGCGAGGCTCGCCCATCCGTGCGAACCTCCGCGAGCCACACCCAGATTGACGAAAATCAAAGCTGCAGAAAGCGCTGCCGCGCCCGGCCAATCCATGCTGCCCGGTGAAGCGGCGGTGGACTCCGGCACATAAAGCACTGACAAGGTGATTGCGATGAGTCCGATGACAAGGATCACGAAAAAAATCGATCGGAAGCCCCAATGGTCGGAGAGCATGCCGCCGAGAAACTGGTCGGCCCCGCCGACTCCGCAACTGATCGCGGTCACGAGTCCCAGCGCGGGGCCAAACTGTTTGGGCGTCAAAATATCGCGGAGGATCAGGTAGGTAATCTGGAACACCGAGCCGGATGCACCCTGCAGAAGGCGCCCTACATAGAGGGTCGCAACATTGGGCGCCAGCATCGCCACAACGGTTCCCACGGACATTGCAACAAGCGAGTAGATCAGAATTCTTCTGCGTCCGGCATGGTCGCTGTATCGGGTCAGAACGATTCCAGCAATTCCGCCGACCAGGAAGAACAGAGTTTGCGAAATGCCGACCAGTGACGGAGTCGAGCTTAGCGTTCGTGCCATCTCCGGTACTGCGGGAGCTACCATCGATGCGTTTAACTGGAAGGCGACTACGCCGAAAAGCAGCGCAGTCAGCGTGGCCGATATCTTAACGGCAGCCGCAGGGATGTATGCCTCCGCCGTGCTCTCGTCCGGTTTGCCCGCGGTTATCGGCATGAATGAGTCGCTCGATCATAACAGGGTATGCCGGGTTGCCCCACCTGGGCGTATTGGTTGGAACTTGGGAACGCCAATCTTCCGATTGGCTTCATTCAAGCCGCCAATCGGGAGATTGGCGTTCCCGGGGACTGCGCAGAAAAAAACCGCACCCTTGAAAATCACAAGGGTGCGGCACCCGAAATACTTCAAATCAATTCCGACTAAGGACCCTTAGTCGAGAGGCTCGATCTTCACGATCGCTGCGCCGTGATTGCTACCCGTCCAGATCGTGGCGGGCGTTGTGGAATCGTCGGCGAAAACGCGGCGCATGTTGGTGTCGCGCGGCATGAGATATTCAGTGTCCTGACCGGTCTTGGGATCGATCTTCGCAAGGCGGTCGGTGGTCATGCCGCCGGTATACAGGTTTCCGCTCTTGTCCCACGTGACGTAGTACGGTCCGGACCACGGAATCGACAGAGGCCATTCCGTAATCTTCTTCGTCTCGGGATCGAGCATTCCGATCCGGTTGGCCTGATATTCGCCGAAGAAGGCGCGGTCCTGGGCGTCCGTGCGGATGCGGCGCGGACGGGAATTCGCGGTCGGCGTCTGGAACCAGTCGACTTTTCCAGTCTTGGCATCGATGCGGCCGATATAGTCGGTCGCGAAGTCCGTGATGTAGAGATTATTGTGCGAGTCGGAATCGATCCCGTAGATCGTGCCGCGGCGGCTGTCGGGCAGCTCCTTCATCGGCTCGAAGCGCTCGTAGTTGCCCGTCTTGATGTCCAGCCGGAAAATGTCATAGTGCCCGGCGCTGTCCGTCCAGATTTTTCCGTCCACGTCATAGCGCATGCCCAGCATGTTGGGCTGGGCCGCGTCATCGTTCCATTGCGCGGGCAGGCTGTACGTTTTGATCGTTTCTGTCTTTCGGTCGAATTTGGCGAGTGCGCCTTGATACATCATGCCCGCCCACATATCGCCGGACTTGTCCTCTTCGATGTCGAGCAGGCCCTCCGGATACCCCTGCTTGAGCTTGGGTACCGGAAATTCCTTTAGCGCGCCGGTCTTGGGATCGAGTTCACCGAGGAACATTTCGCCGAAGTCGGTGTACCAGACCATGCCGTGTTCGTCGACGATCACGTCATGCGGCTCGATCGTGGGGCGCGGGAGATCGTATTCGGTGATGATCACGTGCGTGGCTTTGCCCGTGGGGCGCGGAAGCGTCTTGAGGTGATATTCCCACTGTGCCACCGAACTTAGATTGACTGACGAGAGAAATTCGGCGTTCTTGCGATACTGTTCGGGATCTCCGCCTCGATTCGCTTCGACGCGCCGCTGGGGCTTGATCGGCTGGCTCACCTGCGCGTAGCCCATCATTCGGGTGATCACCTGCGTGAATTCGTCTGCATCATGAGTCGACGTGACGATGCGCTGCAGTGTGTGGCAGCTGACGCAGTTCATGAGAAAATCTTTCTGTTCGTCCGTGCCGGGCATGCTCATGATCCATTCCGCATTGGTCATCTGCGGGATCATGTTTTTTGCTTTCACGAGCTTGAGGTCGGCGGTTGTAGCTTTTTGCGCGGCAAGATCGGCCGTTGCAGGGGCTTCGAGGTTGTAGCCGACCGCGCGAATCTTGAGCGTGTAATGGCCGGGCTCCAGGCGGTTCGCCGGGAAACTGAAATGCCCTTTGTTATCGCTGATCACGCTGACCGTGATCGTCGATCCGTCCTTCTTTGCGCTGACCACGACGCCTTCCATCGGGCCTTCCTCTTGCGAGCTCACTTGCCCGACGAGCGCCGGCGCACTGGGCGCATCGGCCGCGGCGGATACAATCCGGGGCACGGAAGAATAGGCGCCAAAAATCAGACAACCTGTCGCGATCAGAACGAGAATTCGAATTCGCATGGTTCCCTCACTCATGGAAATTTGCCAACGCGCCCACCGCAGAGCGCTCCGGGCACCTTCAAACTTTGCTGATGAAGGACGGAGAAGCGATACGAGTAACTCCTGAATGTCCCTGTTGAATGTCCCGCTGAAAGCAATATACACCAAAGCGCCTGCGCTTGGAACGGGGTGGGCGAATTTCCAAGACACGCTACGACGAATCGAACTATCCATGAATGAGGGAAGGTTCTTGGTACGTCGGCATCAGGAAACCACCAAGCGCTAGCGCTTTTTTGAGCGCCTGGGAACATCGAGTGGTTCCCTGAGCCGAAGAGCGTTGCAACGCGCGAAATCTCTTACCAGGTGAACTTCAAAGCGAACTGGATCTGCCGGGACGTCGTATTCATTATTGTAATCACCCCGGCGTTATTAACAGGATTCCCCGACTGGTCTAGAACGACACGATTGTCGTTGGGAGAATTGAAATTCGGCCGATTCAGGATATTGAAGAACTCCGCTCGAAACTGCGCTTTGAGTGCCTCATGGATCGGGATGTTCTTGAACAAGGAAAAATCCAGATCGACTAGTCCCGGACCGATCGCCGAGTTGCGGCCCGCATCTCCAAGCTGGGTACTGATCAATGGAGCTGTAAAGCAATTCAACTTAATGTAATTACTGGCATTTTGAGGATTTACGGGATTCTTGCAAGCAGCCCCGGGGACCTTGTCCGGGTACTGATACGGATCCGTTGAGCCCTGTCCTAGAGGGTCTCCTTGAACAAGAACCGTAAATGGAGTGCCCGAAGCAACCGTTAAAATACCTCCAGCTTCCCAGTCTCCGAGGATCATTTTCGCTGGCCGTCCAAAAGAGCCCGGGCTAGGAATATCCCACTCATAGTGCACGGTCAGATTGTGACGCTGATCTTGATCGGAGAGACCCCGCCGGCACGCTTTACAAAACCAAAGCAAAGAGGAGATGGAATTCCGGAACGGATCCGAGGCCACCGAACCGCCACCGGTGTCCATGTTCTTGGAGTAAGTATAGGAGCCTCCGACCTCGAAAGTGCGGCTCATCGCCTTGTTGAGCTGCACTTGGAGCCCGTTATACCAGTATTGCCCGTCCCACAATGCCATCTGGGTCCGGCCCAAAAACGGGTCGTAGACAGACTCACCGGAGCCGCTCTGGCACACCTGGATTCCGTTGACCGTCAAAAAATTGTTCCCCGCGCAGGGCCACTGGAGCGGGTATGTGAAGGGGCCGTTCGGACTATTGGTGGGATCGGGATAAACCATATTGTTGTCATCCGCCTGAAATCTCATATGGATCCCGCGCGCGCCAACGTAACCAACCATAAATGTCGTATTAGGAGTAAATTGGCGCTGAACATTGAAGTTCCACTGCATGACATAGTTGCGCTTGGGGTCAAATTGCATAACGTAGTAGCGAGAGCTTTGATTGCTTAGAGCCGTACCGTAGCCACCACATGGAGTAGAACAGCCTAGGTGGAAGGGATCGGTCAGGCTAGACGCACTGGCCGAAACATCGAAGGGAGCAGAACCGTCCACGCCGCTGCCCATTTCAACCGGGAAGGGCAACACATCGAACATTCCGAACCCGCCTGCAATAGAGGTCTTGCCATCCTTGAACGGATCCCATGCAAAGCCAATCCGCGGCTCAAAATTCCTTTTGGTCGGATTCATCATATAAGGGCTGCCCAAAAAGGGTACCGGAGGCGCGGTGCATGGCGAAACCGTGCTACAGGGTGGAAGCACGCGAAGATTTGAAAGCTTACCGGCTTCTTCCGTAATGATGCTCGCCATTTCATAGCGCAAGCCCACGTTCACAGTGAGGTTTGGGCGGAGATGCAAGTCGTCCTGGAAATATGCGCCAAATATCGTTTGGCGGACGCCTCTTCCCGTCACCGTACCGGGAACATCAGCGTTGATGTCGCCGCACCTATTGGTTAGGAAGTCTGACAATCCGGTGTTATTAGGGCTGCCATTGGTGCCGGGACATTCGCTGCCGCCGCCGTTGAAAATGACCTGGCCACCCGGGAAGTCCGCACCGAAGGTGTTTCCCTGAAGACGCTCGACGTTGGCGCCAAACTTCATCGAGTGTTTTCCTTTTGTCAAAAACAAATTGTCGTACACCTGATACGAATTCCAATGGAACTTGAACGGCGCAGCCACGTCCAGCCCTCCGGAGTAGCCGGCGAGGCCATCTGAACCGATCACGATATTGCCTACCGAGCTCCCGGGTACAAAACCAAGAGTTGTATCGGCGGCTGCCGGATTGATAGCCGTCGCCCCTGATGGAGACTCCACATTGTCACGATTGAAACCCACTCGGAAAGAATTTAGGAGGGAAGGAGAGAATACGTGGTTCTCTTCAATCGCTACCATCTGGCGAAACATCGGATTGTGAAGAAGCTTGGTTTGGTACTCATCGGGCTCGCTTTGTGAGGCTTTGTCAAACAGGTATGTACTGAAAATCCGATCTTTTGAAGAAAATGTATGGTCCGCCCGGATGATGAAAAAATTCTCTAGCGTTCTCTGCATCGCTGTAAACACGAATGGAGCGGAATTGACAAAATGAACGTCGCCAGAGGTCGGCGTTGGAATCAGCCCTGACGCCAAAAACTTTGCCGCATTGGGATCCACAGTCACCTGACAGCGAGTCTCGGTTGGGCTATTGGAGAGTGGGGTACATTGGCTCGGAAAGGCCGATGGACCGGTCGAGAAAGTAAGGATTCCGTTCCGTGCATCTGTCGAGGGCACGTTAGAAATAGTGGTAGTGCCAAGATCCTGCTTGACCCCCTCATAGTCGCCAAAAATGAACGTTTTGTCTTTTTGAATTGGTCCGCCGGCCGATCCCCCATACTGGTTCCTACGCAAGGGAGGTTTCGGATTACCACTCGCATTGTCGATGAAACTCGCGGCATCGAGTGCGTCGTTTCGGAAAAATTCGTAGGCGCTTCCATGGAACTGATTCGTTCCCGACTTCGTGGTTGCCGTGACGATCCCACCGGAGGTTCGTCCATATTCAGTGGAATAGTTCGTGGTCAAAACCGAAAATTCAGCGACCGCGTCGGTGCCGAGATTGCCTCCGAGCACGCTACCCGGGCCAGCGTTTGCGTAGTCATTGATGTTGACGCCGTCCAATAGATAGTTGTTTTGCTGGGGGCGGGCGCCCGAAATCGTCAGCTCCAGGCCCAGACCGCGCTTCACCCTGTCACCTGCATTGATCGGGGGCTGGTTCTGAGATTGGTGCACCCCGGGTTGCAAAATCGCAAGATCAGTCCACGAGCGCCCGTTGAGGGGAAGCTCTTGCACTGTCCTCTGCTCAATGACTCCGCTGATGGTTGCATTCGCGAGGTTCACCGTGGGAGCCTCGGCAGTAACGGTAACCGTTTCGTTCACGGCGCCCACCTGTAGGGACAGATTCAGAATCAGTTCCTGGCCCACTGTCAAAGTGATTCCCTTGCGCACCAGGGTTGAGAAACCCTTCGCGGAGGCCGAGATCTCATAGTTTCCCGGCTGAAGGTTGGGGACGGTAAAGGTGCCTTCTCCCTTCGTGGCGGCAGTCGTGACAATGCCAGTTCCCACATTCGTGATCGAAATATCGACGCCCGGCATTTTGGAGCCACTCGCGTCAGTGACCGTGCCGGAGATAGTTGCTCCCACCACCTGAGCGGAAACCCGAGAAGGCAGAAAGAAACCGAGAAGCAAGGCAAGAATTGCGGTGAAACGCACACACCTGGTCTTAAACTCCGAATGAGACATGGTTTTGAAACTCCTTTTCAATCTTCAGACCCACCCCGACGCGGGCCGTGATTGGAACTCGTCCGACTAAGAATGTATTAGCGCGAGAACTTCAATACTAAACGTCTCTCTGCACTGTCAATATAAATATCGCTGTATAGATCTTCCTCAATACGGAGTTTGCATGCATTCTCGGCACTCTCCCCTCGCTCAATTTGCAATGAAATCGAAGGTTGCGCTCCCGCTTCCGGATTCGCGGATCGCTTGGTCCGTTATGGATGGGGTTGGTGGACAGAGATTTGCAAAGCACATTCGTCACGAACAAAACATGCGAAGTTCGTGGGCAAACCCGAATTAAGAGGCAAATGGAAACCGCAATTCAGGTCGGCATTTTGGGTTCATGGCACTGTCTCACTGGACGAGCGCGCAACTTGGACAAGACGTACGCTACAATGGCGTCTGACTTCTTGACATATGGCGGATTCTCCTCCAACCACGGTTGATGTTGCATCCGCGGCGACTCCCGCGCCTGGCCCTGTCGGGCAAGGGCGGGCCGCCGGGACGTTCCGCGCACTCAGGCACCGCAATTTCCAGCTATTTTTCAGCGGGCAGATTATTTCCCTGGTCGGGACCTGGATGCAGACGGTCGCGCAGGCCTGGCTCATTTACCGGATGACCGGGTCGGGCGAGCTTCTCGGTTTGTTGGGATTTGTTGGCCAGTTTCCCATTTTCCTGCTCTCGCCGCCGGCCGGACTCGCGGCGGACCGGTGGCCGCGCCATCGCGTCGTGATTGCGACGCAATCCGCTTCGATGCTGCTGGCGTTCATTCTGGCGGCGCTGACCATGACCAACCGCATCACCGTCGAGGAAATCATCGTCCTCGCGACGCTGCTGGGCATCGTGAACGCATTCGACGTGCCGGCGCGGCAGGCGTTTCTGATCGAGATGGTAGGGCGCGAGGATTTGCTGAATGCGATTGCGCTCAACTCCTCGATGTTCAACGGCGCGCGCGTCGCGGGGCCTGCGATTGCCGGCATCCTGGTGGCGCTCGTCGGCGAAGGCTGGTGCTTCATGCTCAACGGCATCAGCTATCTTGCCGTGATCGCGGGCTTGTTCCTGATGCGAATTGAAAAATTGAAACCGGTGCACGACGGCGCCGCGCCGCTGGAAAAACTGCGCGAGGGATTCCGCTTTGCGCGGCATACGAAACCGATTCGAGCGCTGCTGGTGCTCGTGGCCATCGTGAGCTTCATGGCGCTGCCTTACACCGTGCTGATGCCGATTTTCGCGGTCAAGATTCTGCACGGCGGGGCCTCGGCCTACGGCACGTTGATGGGCGCGGTGGGAGTGGGAGCGATGTTCGGCGCGCTGGCGATTGCCATGCGCTCGGAATTGCGCGGCCTGGGGAAAGTCGTGGCGTATTCCGCGACGGGGCTGGGAGCATCGCTGGTGCTGTTCAGCGGGTCGCACTGTTATTGGATCTCGTTCACGATTCTGGTCTTTTCCGGATTCACGATGATGATGCAGTTTACCGCCACCAATACGCTCATTCAGGCAATGGTGCCGGACCAGCTTCGCGGGCGCGTGATGTCGTTGTACGCCATGATGTTTCTGGGCATGTCGCCTCTCGGGTCGCTTCTCGCCGGCGCCGTGGCGGATCGCATCGGTGCGCCTATAACGGTCGCGATCGGTGGCCTGGCCAGTTGCCTCGGCGGGCTGGCCTTCGCGCGCAAGTGGCCCTCCATGCGCGGCCCGGCGCGCGACCTCATCGCCGCGCAAGGCATGATGGCGCCCACGCCGCAGCCGGAAGAATCGGCGCCGTCTTCGTGAGATAAGCGCCGACGAGAGGTACTTCGGCCGGGAGATGGAAGGCGAGTGCGAAGGCGTCGCTGTTTACAATGCAGGACACCGGCCGAATTCTCATTGAGTCTGGAACACGAACAACTACGCGCCGGCGGCGCGAGTTGCGCGCGCATACTTCCGGACGGCGCTTTCCATTCCGGGCGCGGCGTTCTTCAGATCTTCCAGATTCATCGCGGGGTGCAATTCCACCTTGGCGTTGAACGCCAGAAACCACGGCTCGGCGATGGCCGGAATCTGCGACGAGTCCGCAATGTTGAGGAAGACAAACGCAGTCCTCGCGCCATTGTCTTCGGCAAAATAAACAGCTTCGGGCTTCAAATCGCTAAGGATGGAACCGATCGTGGTCCCCAGCGATCCGTCGGCAACCGCGGCGTTTCCTTCTGCTATGGGCAAGGTCACCTTCATCAACATACGCATGGAGTTCCTCCGTAAAGTCGGCGCGAATCTACAGCCTCGTCAGAGTAATGTCAATGTGGCTGTTTCCGCTGTCAAACTTCAAAAACCGAGAGTTGGAAGAGTTGCTAACTCTATTCGGGCGTCAACTATGGATTCGTGGCTTCCGGTTGCGATGCCAGGCGCGTCTGAAGTTCTTTCACGCGCGGCGCACGCCCCGCCAAGCGATTGGCTTTGATGGCATCTTCGAGAAGGTAGCGGCTTTGCGGGGCGGAGTTCAGTGCGGCATCATATTCATCGGCCGCTTCCGCGAAAAGTTTGTGTCGCGAAAAAGAATACCCGCGGCCCAGGTGGAGCGCGAGACCGTCCGCGTGTTTTCCCCAGAAATCCAGTTGAGCGTTGAGTTCCCTCTCTTCCCTGCCGTTCAGCAATGAAAAATGGACTTCCTCCCAATCGCTGGCGTTCGCAAGCGTCAAAGTTAAAATCAGGCCTGTGCTGCCGGGCTTCGTCTTATACGCTGCCAGAGCGGAGGAAACCGCGTCCGATTGGAAGGAGCCACCTTCACCGTCCATCTCCGTGGGTCCCCAAAGCGTAACGTCTTTCGCTTCGGACAGGATGGACAAAACGATTCTTTGCGGGACAGGCGCCCAACGGATGACAAAGTGTTCCGGCGCGACCGCGCTGTTCTCGGCGGGCCACAGGATGCGCGAATCGGCCGTGATTCCCCGGGTTGCGCCCGATACTCCGTAACCTGTCAGTGCGTCGGCAATTTCTTTGTCTTCCGGATACTTTGGATCTGCGGGAAGGGACTTGATCGTGAAAAGAGTTTGCGGAGGCGGGATCCTCTTCGTACCTTCGGAAATTAAGACCTCCATATAGCCAGGCCCGTTGCACCGGACTGCGTCCCCGGCTGTGAGGCCAAGTGCAATGTCTCGTGGATAGAGAAGTTTGGCTTCGTCGTGGGTCCCTTTTCGTACCAAACGGGCATCGCAATGCAAGCTCATGATTCGTCCAGCCACGACTTCCCCTGTCTGTACGTTCTTAGTCTGTGCGCGGGAATTCGTCGTGGCTGCCGCAACAATCGCCGCCAGCAAAGTGACTGTGAGGGAGAATCGAAGTTTCATCCTTCGCCCTCCGAATGAGATCTCGTAGAGGGAGCCGGAACGTGCCGCCAGGATCGCAAGGTCGCGATCAGCCATTCCCCGAATTCCACGGTGTTCTTTTCGATCGGAGTATGCACCACCAGCGCAAGCGCTACCAGAATAAAGTCATCCCACATCAGATGGGTCCGATTCACGAAATACACCGCTACGATGCATACAATTACCGCCACGACTAAACTTGCATAGGAGGGCAGCCGGTGCCCGAGGATTACTTCCTTTCTCTGCTTGAGCCGGCGCAATCGGATCCAGAGTAAGGGCCCGAAGATGGCCAAGGAAATAACAAGATCCAAAGAATAACGAACGTAATCTTTGAAGCGATACAGTGGCCCATTCTTCAGTGTGTAGACGGCGCAGGCGTGGAGGAACACGCCGGCGTAAGGTTCTTCAGGCTTCCCCGGAACTGTAAACGTGTCGGTTGTATTTTTCGTCCGGCCGAGGAGGACAATTTTGTCCTTCACGAGGTCCGCCGAGATGTCAGAGGGATTGAGAACTTCCGGAGCGGAATCACGAAGCAACTGCAACGGGCTATAGTCGACCAGGAATTCGCTATTCTTGAACCGGTTTACGCTCTTAAGCCTGAAGGTTTCGACGAAATATTTGGCCCACGCCGGAGCCGGTTTTAATGTCTCCCTCGCCAGGGCGACGCCCATCGATGGGCAGGTTTCCTCAACGCCTCCGAGTGGCGTATCAGGATATTCCACCTTGATGAATTCGGGCATATAGCGAGTCGCTTGGCCCTTTTCCGGGTTCGGCACGACGACGCACGCCGCCAGCCGAATGTAATCCGGTTCGATCAGCCATTTCTGCGAACCGAGAGTGAGCGAACCGTTGACTCCCACAAGAATGGGGATGTTTTTGCTCGCCAGCCAGGACTTGAATAACCCCGGATCGTCCGGATGCGCATACCCGTGTGAGTCGGGAGAAAAATCCACATCCAGGCCGATTGCCTTTGGTTTGTCCTTGACCAACTCCGCGACAATGTTTCTCAACGGCTCGCGGTCCGTGACCAATCCCGGCTGAGGGCCCAGTGTGGGTCTCATCTCAATCCTGCTGATGTCCAGAACGATGACCGGTGAATCCTTAATCGAAGCCGGCGCCGACAAGCGGTTCTGCAGCAGGTCGTAGGTCATCGACTCGACCCGCTCGCCGAAGCCTTTTTGCTCGAGCCACGCATTCGCGAGTAACAGAACGACAGTAAACGCCATGCTCATCCAGAAACTGATCCAGGAGTCCCGCCGGAGATCGTGGCGCCTTTCTTCCTGGGACACCTGGGAGACCTGGCTCTGAGCCGCCGAGTGATCTTGCTTCTTTTTCTTGTGTCGTGCGGTCATGGGGAAGATTGCGTAAGCGCAGGCCGGCTTGTCCCGTACCGGCTTGGCGGAGCCGATGCGCGCGGCCATCGCGCCAGGCGCTCGAAGTGCCTCTTTCAATGTGAGGACTGACCGGCATCATCTCATTTCTTCCCCGCAAATTTCCACTTTTTCAAATTTCGATCGGAAGCATACAAAAATGCGCGTTTGGGGCCGCCATAGTTGGCCGGATTGTTTTGAATTGAATGCCGGACCATGACTGACTACTATGTGCCGAGCAACACGCCGGATGAGCGCGCTTCAGGGATGTTGCGGAGGTTTTCCATGGACCTGACCCGTCGTACTTTCCTGGAAGAAGCCCTCGCCGCCGGTGCTCTCACCAGCCTGCTCCCAGCCTCCGATGACGCTCGAGCGGGCGCCGAACCGTCCCGGCCGCAGGCAAGTCCTCCAACAAGGGCGGATATTCCCGAACACGGAGCAACCGAATTCTGGAATCAATTCTACTTGCCCGTCGACCCTACGATCCCAAAGAGCCGCGGACCTCGCCCGCGGATTCCGCCCTCGGAGCGCCAGGTCACGTTTCTTCATGCCGACTCGAGCGGCCTGCGATACGCCGACGACATCACCGAAGACGAACTGCTCGACTATCCCGGGGACGTGCAGGTAAGCATGGTCCTCGGACAATTTCGCCCGGGAAATGCGGACCAGGATTTTTTGAAGCACGTGCAGGCGTCGCAGTTGCGCGTGGACTGCGTGCAGAACAAGCCTTACAGGGACATCCTGGTTCCATTGGCATGGTGCGCGATGGCCTCGCTGAAAACCGATCAAGCCGGCAAGCTTCCTTCCCTGGCAACGCTCGGATTCGACTCGCCGAATGCCATGAGCGGCGTCACGAAAATCCTGCTTCCCGGCGGAGGCGGAAAGATCGCGGTGAATGTGTATGTGACCAAAGGCCATCCCATGATCGAAAAAATATTGAAAGAAGGGCTCCGGCTCGCGCCGGCGGTCGCGCAAGTGATGAATTTCCCTGCCATCAGCGTTCCCGCTCTCAGAACATTTTCGGAGATCTTCGGCGCTTTGGAAGAACGGTCCTCCTTCATCATGAACAGCCAGTTGGCGGATGTGGTGGCGACGAAGCAGGCACTCGCCGATCCCGACCGGGCGGTAAGCTATTTGCATTTGATTGCGGGCGAATATGTGCTAGTTCCGAAGGCGCATCTCGATGAATTGAAACCGCACTTTGAACGACTGCAACTGCAGCAGGGATTTCTGGTGGCGAGTGACGCAAAGCAAAGTGACCCTGTCACGACGCGCAAAGACCAGGTCGTACCCGGCGTCACCTACGCAACCCTGCGGATAAGCGTCAGCCCCGCTACCGGCGCGGCGAGTGGCGCGGAACCGAACGCAAATGGAGGCGCCGGTGTTTCCGCGGCCAGCCCGGCAAAAAAATCTGGTGGAACGCCTCCGTCCGGATCAAAGCCACCAGCCACTGGACAGAAAGCGAAGTAGTCGAAACCCGGGAACGCCAATCTCCTGATTGGCACTTTGCAAGACGCCATTCAGGAGAATGGCGTTCCCAGGGTCGCCACAAAGTAGATTTGAGCGATGGGACCAGAACTCGGTTAAAAGGGTCAGAGATGCTCTTGAAGGGCTTGCGTTCGCGAATCGCATTTCTTTGCTTGGCAATCGTCTGCCTGATCTTTATTTCGCCGGCGGCCGCGCAGACCAAGCGCGCCTTGCTGATCGGAATCGACACGTATGAGGCCAAAAGCAAAGCAATCAGCAAACCGGCGGGAGCGACTCAGCGAAATGACGCCGCGGAGGCCAGCCGGTGGGATCTTCTGGAGTGGGGAAATCTCGACGGGTCGTTGAACGATGTCGAGTCCGTGCATGAGCTTCTAGCGAGCCCCAAGTTCGCCTTCGCGGAAAACAATATCCAAATCGTGGAAGAAGAAAAAGCCACGCGCGAAGGAATTCTGCAAGCGATGAAAAAATATCTGCTGGACGAACCCAATCGCGGCGACACCGTTGTTTTCTACTACGCGGGACACGGCTCGCAGCGATTCAACTCGCTGACCGACAAACCGTTTCACCTGGATGAAACCATCGTTCCCGCCGACGCAAGCAGCGGAGCGTTCGATATCCGCGACAAGGAAATTGCGCGCCTCTTCAACCAGATTGTCGATAAGGGAATTCTGCTCACCGCCATCTTCGATAGCTGCCATAGCGGCTCGATCGCCCGCGGCATTCCCGTAGGCTCTCAGGGCAAAGCGCGGTTTCTCGCCTACGACACGCGCGATGCGGCAGACCCGCCGGACAAAGGCTCCGATGGCAAGCCCACAGCCCGGCCGGAAGACCGTGCCGGGGGAGCGCTGGTCCTGTCCGCGACTCAGCACGATCAATCGGCCATGGAATGGACTGGCAGCGATGGAAAACCTCACGGCGCTTTCACGGTGGCCTTTCTGGATGCGCTGCAAACTCTCCCTGCGAATTCTTCCGCGCAAGATATTTACAAGCGAGTGAAAGTGTTGCTGCTTGGCATGGGCGTGGCGCAACAACCGGACTTGGGCGGGACTGTGGAGCGCGCTCACCTCTCTTTGTTCGGCAATTCTTCCGGCCCTGAACGGCTTACTGTTGCCGTCCGCCCGGAAGGCGTGAACAGCGATGGAACGGTCGAACTCGATGGCGGCCTTGCGCTGGGGCTCGGTCGAGGCAGCGAGCTGAGGAAAGTCGGACTCGCTTCCGGCAAGCCGGAAGTGCGAGTGCGCATTACCCAACTGGAGGGACTCTCCAAATCCAAAGCGGAAATCATTCGCCCATCCGATCCGAACCAGATCCAGCCGGGCGATTTGTTTGAGCTGACGGCGTGGGTCGCGCCCGAAAATAGCCGCCTGCAAGTCTGGATGCCGCCTGCCACGCTCTCGAATGCAAGCTTGCTCCAAGTCGTGGAGGAAACAGGCAAACTTCGGCAAGCGGGAAATGTGAAATGGATCGACGATCCAGTGCAGTCCAGCCCCGATTACGTGATGGCTTGGAACGGCAGCCAATGGACGCTGACGAAGGCAGGCGCGCCAGCGGTAAATCTTGGCCAAAACCCCGCGGCGCCGGCGATCCTGAGCCATCTGCCTTCCAAGGGAAATGCGGGATTCTTCCTGGCGCTGCCTCCCTCGAGTGAACTCCTGCCTGCGCTGAAGTTCGGGAGTGGAAGCGGGAACGGCGCCGTGGAGGTTGCGGCATCTCCTGAGCGCGCGCAGTATTTGCTGATTGGCCGGGCGGCTGGAAAACAAATCGAGTATGCCTGGGTGAAAAAGAATATCAGCGAAGATGACTCCAAAGTGAAATTGAATTTGGATGAGGAAGGAAACGTGTGTTCCTCCGACTCTCCTTATCCCCCGAGAACGAATTGGCTCCCCCTTGGTGCGACGGCCGATTCTTTCGCCACGACTTCGGGGACTCTTACTCAGTATGCGGACCGGCTGGCTCGCGTGCGCTCCTGGCTGGAATTGCCCGCGCCGCCCGGTGGAGCGAACGAGGCTTTTCCTTTTCGACTGGCGCTAAAACGAGTGGACTCGATCGCCAACGACAAGCAAAGTGACAGGCGAATTATTCAGGACGGCACGGTCGTCGAAGGAGACACGTACGGTTTGGTGCTACGAGCCGAAGGAAAAATTACGGCCTCCACTCCGCGAAGGTGGGTCTATGTGCTGGCCATCGAGTGCAGCGGTGAAGGCCAGTTGCTTTATCCCCGCTCGGGAGAGGGCAATTTTTTGCCGGAAAAAGGGCCTGACGCGAAGGCCTGGCCCGCGGAAATCGACCTGAGTGGAACCAGTGGAGCCTTCAGCATCGGGAGCCCGTTTGGAGTGGATACCTATATTTTGCTGACGACCGCGGATCAGATTGCCGACTTGAGCGCGTTCAATTTCTCCGGCGTTTTGCAAGCCACTCGAGGAGGCCCGAAATCGCCGCTCGCCCAGCTTCTGGGCAACGCGAGCGCGAACGCGCGCGGGATCAACCCCGCGGTTCCAGTGAACTGGTCTGTCCAATACATGCCGATCCGCAGCATCGCGGCGGAGAAAAGTCCGATCAAGACTCCACATTGAAACGAAATTGTTTGTTGGGCGCCGGTTCAAGTAGCACAGCCACTCTTGGCTGTGTGGTTTTGTTAGCCGCGCACGCAGGCTACCAAGCCAGCGACGATTGCAGAACCCGCACAGCCAAGAGTGTCTGTGCTACTAAAGCCCGCCGCCTTCGAGGGTGTAAATTTCCCGCGCGTTTTGGTAGCATCACCCGTGCTCGGTTGAGCAGAGGCTGAAGTCATGCCCGGTTCGAAGTCAGGTCCGCCGTATCGTCCCGAGTTTGTCCCCGCCCCGGCGGCGTTTTCGCGCAGTGCCCATGAGCGAGTTCTTCAATTGCCGGAAGTAAGTACAGCTTGCCGGCGAATGCTGGTTCTTTGCGCCTTTTCGATTTCCCTCCTTTTGTCACCGTTTTCGGGGCTCGTGACCGGGGCGCGCGCTCAAGGCTTCGGCCTGAATAAGAAAACGGTCAAGCTCCAGCGGAAGATGCCCGCCACCGTGCATCTTCCGGGGCCGGGCTTTGATGTCCAGGTCAACGCGCACGACTCGGCGAATATCGACGCGGCGCGCATGTTGTCGGACCTGTTGACGACCGAATTGCAGAAGTACGACAAGAAGCTGCAGGTCAAGGCCACTTCGCCCGACGAACTGATCCACTGCACGATCATGACGTTTACGATTCCCCCGCCAGTGGTATACACACGCAACGAAGTGGTGTTTCAAAAGGGGCGCAGCAGTCAACAGCCGGTTCAGTATTACAAAGTCACGGGCTCGGTGAATATCACGTACCAGGCAAAAGATGGCCAGGCCAGAGTCTTGGATTCCGACGGCGTCACGGCCAATTATTCACAAGAGTTTCAAGCGGGCACGAATCAGGCGACAGGCGAATCCTTCCAGTCGAAGGTCACGAGTCCATTCAAGAGATTGGCGGGCAAGAAAACAGATGAGACCTACGGAGCGCCCAGTCCCATCGAATTGCGCCAGCTTCTTTTGTCGCGCGCTGCCTCCCAAGTCGCTTCCCGCCTGGTGAATACCGACGAGACGCTCGACGTTCCCCTTGCGCGCGGAAAGTTGGACGAAGCCAACAACCTCGCTGAAAAAGGCCTGTGGCAGCGCTACCTGGAAACTCTGGAGACGATGACGCCGCTCTCGAAATCAACCGATGACGCTTACAGGCTTTACGATATAGGCGTCGCTTACGAAGCTCTCGCCTATCAGTCGGAAGAAAAAAGCGCCACGGAGAAATTTCTAGAAAGGGCCGCCATCAATTACGGGAAAGCCATCGATGCAAATCCCGGCGAAAAGTTTTTCGCCGAGCCGCAGAACAGGATCGAAACGGCTGTCGCGCATTACAAAAAACTGCAGGGAGGCGCGACGATGAACGCCAGCGCGGATCCTACTCCCGCCGGCGCGTCTGCTGCTTCCGCATCGGCTGCGTCCAAGAAAGCTGCGCCGCCCGCGAAAACTGCAAGCACCGGAGCTACGGTATCGAGATCTGCAACGGTTTCGCCAAGCAAACCCCCGGCGAGTGCCGCCGCTGCGTCCCCCGCAGCTGGCGCGGCCAGCAAAGCTCCGGCCAAAGCGCCCGCGAATGCCGCGCCGGCGCTGACCAATGCGCAAGTCATCAAAATGGCGAAGGCAGGCGTCGATGAGGACAATATCATCGCCACGATTCACGATGCGACTTCCGCACAGTTTGACCTTTCGCCAGACGGCCTCGTCGATCTTGCCTCCAACGGCGTGAAAGGAAGAATCGTGAACGCCATGCGGGAGCGCGCCAAGCGAGCGTCCGCGCGGTAGCGTGAGTAGGACAGGCTTCAGCCTGTCTGCCTTTTGAATTGGAAACAACTAAAAATCATTCAGCGAAATGAACCACTCGATTCCATCCCCGAAGTTTTCTTGGACGAAACCTTTTCTCCTACTGCTGTTCATAACCGGCGTTGTGCCCACAGCGCGCGCGCAAGGAGAACGATGCGGGGTCTCCAAGGACTTCGAGGTGCAGGCCCTCGAACAAATCAAGACCGGCGCCACAACGGAAGTCGAAGACGGCTTGCAGCTCCTGAAGCACGCGACGGAAGTGTGCGCGAGTTTCGGAGACGCCTGGTATTACCGCTCCCTGTTTGAACGCAAGCTCGGCCAGGTCCCCAAAGCGAACTACTCGCTCGACAAGGCGAAATTGTTCGGTTCGCAAGCCATGACCGACGGCGCGAATCCGTTCGTCCTGGCAGCCCCGCCTCGGCCCGGCGAGACGAAGCTTCCGCCCGTCCGAAACAAGTGGGCCCTGGTCGTGGGCATTTCACAATTCAGCGATACGCGGCTCAGTCTTCAATACACCACCAAGGACGCGAAGGATTTTGCCTCGGCGCTCACGGACCCCAAAGTGGGACGCTTTCCGGCGTCGAATGTTCACGTGCTCGGAGAGACCGAGGTTTCCACTCGCCGCTTCAAGGAAGAACTGAATTGGCTCGCTCGCAGCGCCCGGGAAGAGGATCTGGTCGTGATTTTCGTCGCCACGCACGGCACCTCGCGCAAGGACGACACCGCCGAAGTGAATTACATCGTGACGTCCGACACGGACCTGACTTCGCAGGACAGCTTGTTCGGCTCCGCCCTGGCCATGGTCGAGTTGTCCGACATTGTGCGCACGCGCATCAAGGCGCGCCGCACCGTAATTCTCCTCGATACCTGCCACAGCGGCGGCGCCATGGCCGCGTCAAAAGAGCGCGCCACGGGCCTCGCCGATTTCGCCCCTTCCAGCGCCGTGCTGGACCGCATCCGCCAGGGCGTCGGCCGCGCAATTCTCACCTCCAGCCAGGAGGAACAGTTTTCCTACGAAGGCGCGCCCTTTCAAAACGGTTACTTCACGCATTTTCTTTTGGAAGCGCTCCGCCAGAACAACGGCATGAACACGGTTCAGCAGGATTACGATTACGTGAAAGTTCAGCTCCCGAAAGCCGTAGCCGCGCGTATCCAGGGCTCGCGCGGCGTGCATCTGAAAAACGATTCTCCCGCCCCGGCATCTCAGCCGGCAACGCAAGTCCCCGCGCTGAGCAGCAGCGAGTTGGGCGGAGACATTGTTTTGGGAGCGCCGACCGCGACTCCGTAAAAAAAACTGCTCGATATCGCTTCGCCCCACTGAAAACAAGATATGGATCCGTCGGCGCAGGCCGCCCACTTTCGCAAGAAGGCGAGATTGGCGCACCTGCGCCTTGCCATTTTCCTCAGGGCTGAAGGTGCGCTGGCTATTTATCATAGTTATAAAAATATATTTATAGTTATCACATCAGGTATGCATGCGTCGTCCCGCCGTGGCAAGAGTGGGGGATTTTCGCCGAAATCCTTGACCTTGGACGCTGCGTCATTGACACGTTAAAGCGGAAGGAAATGCCGAGAGGATGCAAGAATTGCATGGGTTCAGTACTACACACAGGGGTCGCGCGGATTGGCCGTGGATACACTAATTTCTTGAAATTCAACCACTTGGCGCCCCGACTTTTTCCATGGAAAGCTGGTAGTGCCCGTGCCCTTGTTCCCCTTGCCAGCCCCACGGAAATGAATCAAAGGGGGGAATTCCATGGGCGTCATCAACCCGATGTTGCACCACAATGAGAGTGAGTGGTCCGCGGAACGGCCGGCAGCGTTTGAGTCCGATCATCAAGGCCAGTCCAAAACGCTTTGGGTGTTGATTGTGGTGTTTGCCGCTGCTTTCGGAGTGCTGGCCTACTACGGCAACCGTGTAGTCGCGAATCAGAATGCCCATATCACGCAGCTCTTCGGAAGCCAAGGGACGCTGACCACGCTCGGCCAACGCGCGGACGCCGCCGAGAACAAATTGCACGATCTAGCCGGCAACTGGGAAAACATGGGGCAACGCGTGGCCAAGCTGGAAGGCACAGTGGCGGCGGATGCCAGGCAAACTCGCCTGTACGCCGAGAAGCTGACGCAGCAGTTGCACCAGCAAATTACGGCGGAAATGGACGCGCGCACTTCGACGCTCGATGCGCGGCTCCGCCAGGTGGAATCCGAACAGGCGGATCAGCGCGCGCAGATGGCGCGGGTCGAGGCGAATCTCAAGCAGGATATTTCGGCCGTCCGCGAGGAAAATGGCCGCGATCTGTCCGGCGTGCGCCAACAGGAAGAATCCAACGCGCGCGGCGTCAGCGCAATTTCGCAGAAGCTCGACCGGCGGCGGATCGATTTTGAAATTACGAAAGGGCAGAACCGCGAGCTGGCTCCCGGCATCTCGCTGCAACTCCGCGGAACGAACGTTTCGCATCGGCGCTACCATGGCGTGCTAACGCTGGCCCAGGCCCACCGGACGGTGTGGTTGCGGGATCAGAGCGCGGATGAACCGGTGCGGTTCCTTCACAAAGACGGCGAGGACCCGTACGAACTGGTGGTCACGGACGTGACCAAGAAGGCGGTGGCGGGTTATCTGTTGACTCCCGTCAAGCCCGACGCCGCAACCGGCGCGTTAGTCGGTCAGCGTATGCAGGGCGACAGTTCGGCACAAGAATAGCGATTAACTTTGCTCGACCCAGCCTGCAACAGCGCAGACTCCGAGTGTGAGCCAAAGGGTACGGTCACTGGAGCCGGCTGTCGTAGAAGGTGGTCGAGACTTATTTATAGGTGGAAGAGTCTCGCTGCGTTCCCTCTCAAGATCCGGTCGTGGTCCGCTGCGGGAAGATTCAGTTGGTCGACTAGCGTGTGCGGATATTCTATCGCCTGGCCGTTGGCACCGAAGGCGTTATCCGTCCCGATCACAACGCGATCGGATCCGACATAGTTGACCAGGAAGCGCAGGATTTCGGGATCATAGGTGAGCACGTCGTAATGAAATCGCCTGGCATAATTCTTGAACGGCTGTTGCAGCTTGACCTTTCTGACGGCCAAGCCGTGATCCACGCGCCCAAATATATATGGGAAGCACCCTCCGGAATGAGGCAGGACGATTTCCAGATTCGGAAATCTGTCCAATGTCCCACTGACAATAAACTTGGCCGCAGTGGTGGCAGTTTCAAATGTGAAGCCGAGAGTGTTGCTAAATCCCCCCACATCCGAATAATGGTCCGCTAGTCTTGTTTTTCCTCCGTAGTAGTTCGCCTCTTCGTCCAATGGGTGGAACAGAATCGGATACCCCAATTCCTCGACTCTTGCCAAAAACGGACCGTAAGCAGGTTCAAACAGGTAGTCGCGCGATGCGATGGAGTTCGGCAAATGGACGGCGCGCATGCCGGGCTTGCCTGCCACGCGATTCAGTTCCGCAAGAGCGAGCACAGGGTCCGCGGCAAACACCTCGATGCTCGCAATAAAACGGTCGGGATGCGCTTTGTGGGCATCGATGGCTTCATCGTTGCAAATTTGAGCGATCTGCACTCCCTCTTCCGGCTTGACCATTCCCCACGGCATGCCTCCGTTCAGGGTCAAAACGAGCATTTGAACTCCGCGCATGTCCATCCATTTGATCCTTCTCTCCATGTCATAGTTCACTGGATCGTAAGGTCGTTTGTCCCCCGCGGCGAGCAATGCTTTCATGTATCGTGGCGGCGCCCAGTGGCAATGGCAATCAATCGAAATGGGCTTGGCGGTTGCTTTTTGAGGAACAGCCCAAGGCTCGGCGGAAAGAGTCTGCGCGGTCTGAGCCGATGCCTCAGGAATATTCAGCGACGTCATCGTTGTCGCGCTTACAGCGCCTACAGCGGCGCCTAGTTTAATGAAGTCGCGGCGCCCGATTTTGTTCTCTCGCGCTCCACCTTTGAAACGCTTCATAGTCGTTCTCCTTCTTGACTTGCGGTGAGCATCTCGGCAGTCTCGGCGAGCCTGCTCAGAAAACGATTACACTCAAACGGTCTTCAGATGCTGATCCCCGCAGAGGTTACCACGGGTCGACGGCGTAATGACAAGCACCATCGGGAACGGATCGCACTGACCAAGAGGTACTACGAATTTGCTACAGTGCATCATTTTAAGGCAGGGAGATATTCCCCTCATTTCGCACGAATGTTATAAAATCAATCGCTTACAAGTGTCGGGCCTGTAGCTCAGCTGGTTAGAGCAGCGGACTCATAACACAGGCGGCGCTTCTGATTGGTTATGAAAATTTTGGACTTTACTATACTCTTCAACAGCTTACAACGTAGGTGAGTTGATTCGTTTGTACCCAAGTTGATCCAATTTGAACCGATAACTACTACGAATTTACTACGGTGGTTCGCCCCGGAATGTGGCCTGAAGCCAGCGCTGAACAAGAAGCCACATTCCGATAAGCGGACTTATCGGGAGTTGGGGCGGCATGTCGCGAAATCGAATTGAAGAGACATGGCCCAGGCTTCTTGCCTTTCATCGACCTGTGTCATAATCAGCGGTAAATGCGCTGCCGAATGTGTCGATGAAACAAATTAGAAACAATTGGCGTGTTTACCTGATCTTCGCGACTGTGGGTACGCTTTTCCCTGTCTCGATGTACGCCCAGACCTCCGAGTGCACCCCGCGAGAGATTGCCAGTGCGCGAGTGTCGTCGAGCGACCCCGTATATCCCGATGCGATGGAACTGGCTCGAAGTCTAGGGGACCGCAGCTTCGCAGTTAAGTGTGTTCTACTGGCGAAAGCACCGTATTTTGAAGGGCAGACGGGCGCGGTCGTGTATCGAACCGACCAGGGTTCTTTTATAGCCATTTTCCTTCCGAAAACAGAGAGTTTTGCTGGCGTCAAAGTTGTTGAGAAACGACGAGGTGCAAGATACCTATACTCGTTCCAGGGAACACCACGGTCACCAGCCCCCATGGACAGCTCGAAGCCTAATTTCTTCATAAAGTTTGGGAATGCTTTGATCTGGGTGTGGGGAGATAAACAACTCGCATCAAATCTAGCCTCGAAATTTAGCCATTAGGGTTCTCGTCTAGCCGAGACCGCAGCATAGCGACATACGCCGAGCTCCGACAGGCGACCAAAAGCCACATTCCGATAAGCAGGACTTATCGGGACTTGGCACTGAATCGGGTATACTTTCCATAATAAAGCGATCACAGTGCCCTATGACCAGCATCGAAAAACCGAAGATACCCTTGGAAGTTGTTGAGGCCAAGCTCTCGAAAGACGATGACCGCGACTTTTGGCAGCTTGCCTTGTCGGTACTCACCGATGAATTTCTGCAAAGATATGACTGTGAATCTAAAGGTAGGACTTGGATTTTTAGTATTGGGGCTTGTTCGCACTGGGTTCGGCCACATCAAGAACGGTGGACGGACGCCGGCGGCTTTGCGTGGCCGAAGGGCTACAACAGCTTTTCTCCCGAACTCGATTGGTACGTGATTCTGGCCTTCCAAAATTATAGCTGGATTCCTGTCAAGAAGCTTTCCGGCAAGCAACAGACAATATTCCGCGTTGCCGTGCCAGCACGGAGCGCCCGTCACAAGCAGGCTGTCGTGCACTCCAGATGGATTCCAGGTGCCGAGACGGTTTTCTATGGCTTCCGAAATCTGGATGGAAAATGGAAATGTGTCGCGGCCTCCGATCGAGACCAGCGCGGCCAAATCTAGGGCTTTCCTTCATTGTCAGGCCAAGTCCTGATAAACGGGATTATCGGAATGTGGGAAATTGGCCAATCCGGCTAGCAGGGATTTTCGGCATGTGTGGCCCAGCACCGCCTGCCCACCGGCGAACATCTTGTAATACTCATAAACAAGAAGAGAGAGATGAAGGAGTAGGAGTATTAGAAGATAAGGAAAATAATAGGGGAAGAGATAAGGGAAATAGATTAGGGAAAGTCCCAATCCTAATATCAGCGCCAATCCCCGCACAGCAGAAATCTCGATCTCGATCTTGTTTCTTCCCATCCCAGAAAAGATCGTCGGCCCTAGCGGCTGCCAGAAGGCATGACGTTGAGATTAGGGCTCGGTCCGATCCCCAATTTGGCGTTGTTCCCGTTTTCGTGTACCGGAATATCGAAAAGACCGGCGTGGCGAAGAATTAGTCCACGGATTTGAGCTAGGCGAAGACACAGCTTCCATGGAAGGCGAATCCTGTTCCTGCGTGTCAGGATCAGCAAAAGGGCTTGGCAAGAAAGCTCAATCGTATGGGTGGTGTGTATACAGCTCGATGTCGATCGCAGGGATTACGACTGCCACTGCCCCTGCGCATTGGCCGTAGGCGATAATCCACTGACCCTAATCCGAAGGAGATCGTTCGTTACAGACCAGTCCAATCGGCTTTACGTGGGAATGAGGGCACGGTTTCAAATCGGATTTTGGGTACATCCGGTTTCATTCCCAGGCTCGGTGGAAATGGCGACAGCGAGAGAGCTGTTTCTCCGTTCCAGTTCTATTCCAGCAAAGACCGCCCCCGGCCACTGCGCCTTGGCGCTTGGCGATGATCCTTGGGCGAAAGATAAGGGCTGGGACGAATAAACAGATGGGATCGGAGTGCAAATAAGCAGAAAATGGACAACTCCCTTAATTAGCGCAGGAGATTGGTGGCGATTGTACTGATACGAATAAACAGTCCAATCTCAGGATCGGCTCCAGTAAATTCTGGCTACAGTGAAAATGGGCGGCCTGGAAAACACTCGGACAAGAAAGTGGGAAGCGCGGACATGGCTGATACCAATTTTCAACTCAAGTCCTGGGAAGATTTCAGTGCGGCGATGGAAGAGCACATGAAGCAGTTCGATGAGATTCTGCGGGAACACATCCTCATAGCTCTTTATTCCAGTTCCGGGCATGGATTATGGCTGGAAAACATGCGGACGGAGGCGAAAAATCAAGTTCCGATACTTCGCAAAGATCGGAAAAGAGCGAAACAGATGAGAAGTGAAATCGAGAAGATAATCAAATCGGTGGAATCGGTGCAAACGAAGGACGGCTTTGAGGTCGTTGCAAATTCTTATTTATTCCAGGCGGCCTCACTCCTAAAGCGGGCGGTGGCGGATTTATGTATTTCAGAAGATTCGCTTGCGGCTGCAATTCATCCCAAGTTTCGTACCGAAGTAGAAGAAAGGACAAAAGCACAGTCACCGCGGGCGGATCGGTGGAGTCTGATCCGAGGATTCGGAATGGCGAAAATCGAATACATGGTGATTGGAGAGATGGTGGATTATTTGAGGATTTTGGTGACAAAAAAGAGATTGCGGCTTCCCTTGGTGGAGATCGATAAGATCATCGCGACGGCATTGAACGCGACGTACAACGGGGGGCACACGGAAGCGCAGGTGAAAACGGCCAGGATTCGTCTCGGAAAGGCAGGGCTGCTCGAGTCAAGGAAAGAGAAATGACAATAGTCGTCAAATGAGAGTGAAAAAGCACCGCACTTCCCGCAAATAAACTGCGTCAAAATCAGTCCTCAGTAGGTCCCCTCCCTCATTTCTTGTTCCACGCACAAATAAACAAATCCGTATCTACTGGTGTGCATGACATGGCCAACAGATAAACGGAGACGGCAGATTCGGGAAGCATTGGAGCGGCTTCGCGATTGGCAGTGGGGAACGGCGAGAATCCCGGCGAAAAGGTTCGAGGCTCGCAAAGCGTTAGAGCGAATTTACGCGGCAACGCGGAAGCAGTTGCGGGAGACCGGCAACTACGACCCGATGAGCTGCGTTTGCAAATTGGATCGCGTAGTGCTGACAACGACCCTGAAGCCCGCAAGCTGGTTCAACGCAATTCCGGGATATCAATTGGGAAGACGGCGAAACCTCTGGCACTCAAAGCACCTGTACAGGTGGGCGCAACCGTTCAGCGGGACCGGCAGTGTGCGGGAGGTCGTTGTCGAATTTGAGCCGAAGAAGAGATGGCTACCTGCTTACAGAATCACAGTCATCCCGGTGGACGCGACCGGCCTAGAACCTGAAGACCTCGAACTGATCCTGGCGCAATTGCAAACTTTCAAGCTAGTGCTCACCGAAATCGCATGGGATTTTGCGACCTCGTCCCGCGTGGATGTGGCGTACGTTCGGCAATTCGGATTGTTCGGGAAGACTTGGCTCCCGCCGGGAACCAATCCGCTCCACGACAAATGGGGAAGTGCGAAGGGAATCAAAGTCGTCCGCTCCTATTACAAGTTGGAGACTGGCCAACATCGCATTGAGCTTGAGTTGCATTCGAGGTTTCTGCGAAAACACGGGATTGAGGACATTCAGGCACTTCGGCAACTGGAAACAATTCTCCCGGGCAAACACATTTTCTTCGCTGAACTTGACGGAGAAAAACTGGTTCAACATTTGCAGCTCTCAGGTTTCGAGCGCCGGAAAATCGTGGATATTCTCGCGCAGGTAGAAGAGAAGGGCGAGAGCTTGTGGGAAACCTTACGGTATCTCCGTCGCCGGGTGCATTTAACAAACGTGCGGCGATTTCTCACTCCCCTGGATGAAACCAACACAGCTGTCCGCGAGGCAATCGAAAAGTGGGCTGCAAAATGGGCGAAATACGCGAAAAGGCAAGGGCGGAGCCATGCGTGAAGGGAAAATCCTTTTGACAGTGGTGGAAGTTGCGGAGCTGACCGGGTTCGCGGAGGGGACGCTCAGGCATTGGACGTCGGCCAAAAAAATCCCGTTCGTCAGGATCTCAAATCGTTGCGTGCGTTTCCGGCGAGAGGACATCGAGCGCTGGCTTGCGGAAAAGACCGTGGTCGCAATTGAACGGAGTCGATAGTAGCGCGGCGAAGTAGGAACACCAGAGCTGGAATAGCCATCAATCGGTAGCAAAAATAGCACAAAAAGGTGCACATGGCCAAACACCCAGAGTCACCAACAATGCCACGCAGGTCTCGAGTTTCTGTAGGCCAGCTGGCCTGCACAGCGTTGAAGCTATACCCTCCGCCAAATAGGAGGGACGATGAAAAAGGAAAAGAGATGCGCAATTTACGTCAGGGTTAGTACTGGCTCGCAGGATACGAAGGGACAAGTTGCTGAGTTGAAGAAATACGTTGCAGACCGAGGCTGGACGATAACGCGGATTTACTCTGACAAAACCTCAGGGGCGATCAGTTTCCGCCCAGAGTTGGATCAACTAATGGCCGACGCCCGGCGACGACGATTTTCAATCTGTGCGGTGTGGCGTTTTGATCGTTTCGCGCGGTCAGTCCAACACCTATTGCAGGCCCTTGAAACATTTAGAGAGTTAGGGATTGAGTTTGTCTCACTTTCAGAACAAATCGACACGTCAACGGCAACGGGGAAAATGGTCTTCACAGTCCTCGGGGCGGTCGGGGAGCTGGAGCGTTCATTGATTCGCGACCGGGTTCGCATGGGTATTGAAAACGCGCGGCGCGAGGGCAAAAGACTGGGAAGGCCGCCGATTCGGAAACTTACGAAAGAAGAGATCAGGAGGGTGAGGACGGATCGAGCAACTGGGAAATTCAGTCTGCGCCAGCTGGCAACGAAATACAGGACCAGTCTGTGGGCCATGCAATGCGCCACTGCGGGAAAAAAGGGGACCGTATGAAACTTTTAATTTCCATACACCGAAAATGCGAAATCGGAACGGTTTGAAAATAAAGAGTTTAGCAGCTGCGAATTTGAGGCCCGTTTTCATACACCGCGAAAAACACCGAAAAACGGTACTGCAACCGTTATACGCGGTTTTTCCCATGGCCACCTGTATCACGGTAAATCCTCGAACTTGGACGGCCATGCACCCGGCAAATCGGAACACGCGGTGTTTGGGAAGGTTGTTCCAAGGACCACGAACCACTGATCCTGGAAGTTTAAAGGCGACTTGAATGGGATTGTACAAACGAAGATGGCGGGATACGCGCGGGAGGTTTCACACCAGCAAAATCTGGGATATGTGTTTCACCGTCCCCGGCATGGGACAAATCTGCGAAAGCACCAAGACCACCAACAAGCGCGTCGCCCAGCAAATCTATGATTCCCGCCGGGGTGAAATTGCTAACGGGAAATTCGATTTACTCAAGAAAGCACCTCAGCTGGAAGCTTGGGCAAAACGATACCTCGAGTCCGTTGAACATCTGAACACTCGGCGGCGCTATGCATCATCGAAAGAGAATCTGGTCGCGTTCTTCGGAGGGCAGCAACGGCTGGATCACATTTCGGCGTCCCGGATCGAGGAGTTTAAGCGCGCACGGCGGGAGGAAGGGGTGAAGGGGGCGACATTAAACCGGGATCTGCGGTTTCTGGCTCAGATTCTCAAGCAGGCGGAGCGGGAGCGATACATAGCGCGGAGTCCATTCGATTTGACGAAATTCTTCTTGAATGAGAGCAGAGAGCGTAGGAAACCGCACATCCTCACGTGGGAAGAGCAGGAAAAACTTCTGGCGGTAGCTCGGCCGCGGATACGGGTGCTCACGGTCTTGGGCGTGGAGACGGGAATGAGAACGGGCGAGATGCTCCAGTTGAAGTGGCAGGACGTGGATTTCTTGAACGGTCTCATACAGCTCCGGCAGAGTAAAACGGCGTCAGGGATTCGGAGCGTACCTCTATCGGCGGTTTCCAAGGTGGAATTACTGCGATGGCGGAACCTAGTTGGCCCAGATTATTCTGATTGGGTATTCCCGAATTTCTTGAATCGGCGGCATCCGTTGCAAGGCGGGAGGAAAGCATGGAGGGCGACGCTGAAAACGGCAGGGATTCCCTTCTTTCCGATCTACAACCTGCGGCATACGTTTGCAACTCGTCTGACGGCAGCAGGAGTCGCCGGGCTCACCGTCGCGCAAATGCTTGGGCACTCTTCGACCCAGATCGTTCCACGATACGCGCAAGTGCTGGACCAGAACCGGCTCGACGCCATGAAAAAGTTGGAGGCGTTACGGCAGTCTTCACTTTCTGACGCAGCGAGACCAGAAGCCGCTCCATCCACCGACACGCACGATGTTATCCGGAATTAGATATAAAGATAAACCGAGTATCAAAGAGTAGTCGCACGGTTCCAGCGCAAGTCGAATGCTGCGGTCGTTTCTTTGAGTAGATCAGGAGCCCATGTCTTGTCGATGCGGATCATAAAAGACTCCCTGTTTCCGATATCCTTAAAGCCGTGCCCTACCAAAAGCATCTGATCGTTCGTGACCAAATAACGGTCGTGCAATTCGTGTGGCCGATCGGTAATTCGAAACTCGATATTTGGCCGTTCGGTTTTGAAATCTCGGATTGCCGCCGATAGTTTACGACCCGCTTCATTTGTCTTGGCAGACAAGAATTGCACGGTTGTTTTTGCGGGAATGGCTTCCAGGACGTCTAACGTTCTGAAACCATAGTAAGGGTCGCAGATTCTAACGATACCTCGAGCAGCAGAAAGTATTTCGGTGAGCTGCACGCGGGCAGTGCGTGGCCTGCTCCCGTCGACCCGGACAATTTCGATTGCTCCCTTGTTGAGAAGTGGAGTTATTTCCCTCTCGCCTTTGGTCATGAGCCGAAAGAGAGTCTCGTCTGAAAGATTGGCCTGTCTTGATATGCGCGTGCCGGCTCTCTTAAGAGCGCTTGCAATAGTGGTTCGAGAAACTGCAACTCCGGCCGCTTCCAGACAAGCGACTATATGTTCGGCTGACAACCTATCGATGTTGCAATGCTCCTTGGCCAGGTACAATGCTGCGAAAGCAAGAGTCAGTGGGCCATCGAGATCCGCGAGAGCTTCTTTCCGGGCGCTGTCGAGGCTCCGGAATGTTTCTAAGAGCGGTTTTTCCTTGCTAACTGACATACACCCAGCCCTTTTTATCCTTGAGCCTGCGGATTTCCTTTTTTCTCACGAGACGGACCATGATGGGCGAAAGGCTGGTCTGTGCATATATGTGCCCTTTCTCCTCCAACCGAGCCTGAATTTCAGGCAAGCTTCGTCGCTTGGACTTGAAGAAGTTTTCGTCACGGAGTTCCAACACGTACTTAGTTGGGCCCGCCTTTGTTTGTCCGCGCGTTTTAGCTGGCTTCTTACCTCTGGCCGATGGATGTGCTCCGCGTTCTTCCGTTCGCTCACTGGACAAATGGGAGATCTTTCCGAGGATTTGACTTACCTCGCTTGAGTCTCCTTGAATTGTCACCGTGGCGCCATTGGGCAGAACCATCGTCGCCTTTGCCATGAAGTCCTCTCTTTCGGTGAACGGGGGCCGTCGGAACAGTGCAACAGTCTAGAGATTACTACATTTATTTCATGGGAACGTGCCGTTTGGCGAACCCGTAATCTGAAGATGGAATGTGAGCGCTTGGGGCTAGTGGTCAGCGCTTCTTCTCAGGGCCCTCAATTTCCTTCTGTATTTTAGCCGCTCGCTCTGGATCGTCTGCTTTGAGAGCAGCGTCGTAGCCAGATGATGACCAGCCATCGCAACTAAATACACCCGCCTTCTCACTCTCTGATCAGCAAGATAATCGGAAACTACGCCTTCGACTTTGAGAACGGAACTGTTGCTGCCTTGTAGAAATGAGGGAGAAATGGTCAAAAAGTACTGCGAATTTACTACAGTGCAGCATTTTAGGGCATGCGGATACTTTCCCCATTTCGCACAAATGATATAAAATCAATCGCTTACAAACGGCGGGCCTGTAGCTCAGCTGGTTAGAGCAGCGGACTCATAATCCGTCGGTCCCAGGTTCAAATCCTGGCGGGCCCACCAACCAAACTGCGACTCACAAAAACGCGATCCGGCAACTTGCCGTTCATTACGCGCATGTTCAGCTTCGCAATTTTCGGAAAAAATTTCGCAGGTCTTCCACGAGTAATTGCGGCTGTTCCCAACAGGCGAAATGTCCTCCTCGCGGCATTCTTGTGTACTGCATCAAATTAAAATTTCGCGCGACCACGCTTTGGGGTGGATCCAAAGTCGGCAACTCGCGGGGGAAAGAAGCGAAGCCGGTCGGCACATTCACTTTTCCGGTGAGATTGGAAGGTTCATCCACTCTGCCGCGATAAAACCAAACGGAGGAGCCGATGGTGTCCGTGACCAGATAAATCATGATATTCGTGAGGACCTGGTCTTTCGTGAAGACGGGCTCGAGATCATCCGGCGAATCGCTCCAGATTTTCAGTTTTTCGGCGATCCATGCGGCTGTGCCAAGCGGGTTGTCCGTGAGAGCAAATGCAACGGTTTCAGGCTTGTGCTGTTGTTCGTTGTAGTAGTCCCTTTCCACGGCGACGAACGCGTTCACGGTGCGCACCCAATCGCGCTCCTGTTGCGTCTGTTCCGCTTCGGGAGGCGGCGGAACCCCCACGCCATTGAAGTGGATGCCCAGGAGCGAATCTGGAAATTGATGCGCCAATTGATTCGTGACGCCGTTTCCAACGTCTCCGCCTTGTGCGCCGTACTTCGCGTAACCGAGGACCTCGGTCATGAGCCGGTTCCAGAGCGTGGCCGTTGTCGTCAGGCCTATCGGTTTGCCTTTAGGCTTCGACGAAAAACCAAAGCCCGGCACGGACGGTACTACTACGTCGAAGGCGTCATCAGGCGAGCCGCCGAAACGGGCGGGATCGGTCAGCGGTCCGATTGCTTCGAGGAACTCGAGGACGGAGCCCGGCCAGCCGTGCGTAAGTATCAGCGGAACGGGCTTCGGCCCGCGTCCCTTCACATGATAAAAGTGGACATCGAAATCGCCGACCCGCGCGAGAAACTGCGGGTAGCGGTTTAGATTCGCTTCCGCTTTCCGCCAGTCAAACCGCGTGGTCCAATACTCGGCCAAGGCCTTCATGTAATCCCAGTTGGCGCCGTAGCGCCAGTCGTTCGTCTCCAGCCTGTCGGGCCAGCGCGTCTCGCGCACGCGGTTGAGAATTCTGTCGATGGTTGCCTGCGGAATGTCCACGCGAAAGGGCCGCAGCGCGGCGCCGGGAACTTGCGCAGCAAGGCGGGATTCCGCCAACAAGGGAATGCTGCCCGCGGCAAGAAACGTTTCCAGCAGCGCACGTCGCGATAGTGGTGGTATTGAGTCGAATTCCATGTTCAGCTCCTCGCGATGATTTATGGAAAGTCGATTTTTCCCACAATACTAGCTTAGAAAGGTTTGCTTGCCGTTATGAATGTTTGGCCGAATTTGGACTCAGGGGAAAGCATCCGCGTGGGCTAAATGATTCTTCAAGTTTCGCGAATGGGCGCGCGCTGAGGAATCAAAATTATTTGACACGACTAATCCCGTGTGGTTACCTAAACTTAGGCAAAATTCCGCCAATCAGCGATTTACCCGTGGAAACTGGGTTTTGGTGAACCCAGCATTTTTGGTATGTGAGGTGTCCGATGAAGTCCAAGCTGGCGATCCTATTCACTGTGATTTTCAGTTTTCTGATGGTGTCCGTCCCGCTGTTCGCGCACCACGGGAATTCGGCTTACGACATGTCGAAGACGGTCCCCATGAAAGCGACCGTCACGAAATTCGAGTACAGCAATCCTCATACGCAGATCTACTACGATGTCACGGACGACAAAGGCGAAGTCGAGCACTGGGTCGCCGAGACCACCAATCCGGCCATGCTGAACAGGGTTGGATGGAGCAGAGATAGCCTGAAGCCCGGGGACCAGGTCACGCTGTTCGTCAATCCCAACAAAGTTGGGGCCAAGATCACCTTTCTGCAGAAGGTTGTGTTCTCCGACGGCAAGGAATTGTCGACGGCAAAAGCGTTTTAGCCCTTCAGCTTCCTGGAAGAGAACGGAATCGACTTCGTGCAGTGCGTGTGAGCGACGCACGCGCGATGAGATTTTTTCCCATGGGCGCTAATCGTACAGGGGATCCTGAAACCGAGATGGATTCGCACGCCGGCATTTCGCAATGACTCGAGGAGTTTAAGATGCACCACCGATTGACGAATTCTTTAGGTGTGCTTGTCGCCGCAATTGCCTTCTCGCCGGTCGTGTTTGCTCAAACGAGCCAGCCATCCGAAACGAAAAAGGCGCCCGCCGCAAGCTCTTCGCCGGCCAAGGGCCTTTCCCACGATCTCTCCGGAGTCTGGATGCAATATGACGACGGCACCGCTCCGGGATTCGCCCGCATGAACGGCGTCGATGATCGCACACGTCCGCCGCTTACTCCTTGGGGACAAAAAATGTTCGATGCCGCCAAGCCGCTCATGGGACCTCGAGCCGTAGGAGGCCAGGAAGATAGCGCCGCGCTGCACTGCGATCCGAGCGGCCCGCCGCAACTTCTGATTCTTCCCAATCCCTGGGAGATCGTTCAGATTCCGGGCAGGACGTTCATGTTCTTCGAGGAATATCACATTTGGCGCACCATCTGGACGGACGGGCGGCCGCTGCCCAAGGATGCCGACCCCAGCTGGCTCGGGTACTCGGTCGGCCATTGGGAAGGCGACACGTTCGTGGTCGAGACGGCCGGTTTTAACGATAAAGTTTGGGCCGATCTGTCCGGAAATCCGCGAAGCGAAAAGATGCATCTGACGGAGCGCTACCGGCGATTGAATCACGTCACGCTGGAACAGCAGATCATCATCGACGATCCCATGTCTTACACGAAGGTCTGGGTCAGTCCTCCGAAGCTCCATAAGCTGGAACCAAAATGGGAGATCGCGGAGTGGTTCTGCGCGTCGAGCGAATTGCAGACGTATGACAAAGATGTCAGAAAACCTTCAGGCGGCGCCTCAACTGCGCCCAGCAAATAGGCAAGGCGAAGGAGAAAGAATGGAGACAGAAGAAGTGGAGGGAGCAAAGAAAGTAGAGGGTAAGACCTTGCCTGCCCATTCGTGCGCGGGCGATTTTTCCGGTCCTCTACTTCCTTTACTTCCTCAACTTTCCTCACATCCTCTTCACTGGCGAAAATTTCTGCCTGTGCGGCTCGCGTGTTCGCTCTCCCTCCTCGGAGTGGCGCTATTTTTCTCGCCCGTTGGATTTGCTCAAACCAAGACTCAGGACACGGCCTCCTCTCTTTCCCATGATCTTTCTGGAGTGTGGATGCAGCATCGCGACGGCGACGTGCCAGGAACTCCCGGCATGAATGGCGTGAATGAACACTTTCGTCCTCCATTGACTCCGTGGGGACAGGAGAAGTTTAACAGCGCGCAAGCCTTACAGGGGGCGAAGGCGGTCGCAGGCAAGGAGGATAATTCTGCCTTGCGCTGCGAGCCAAGCGGCCCACCGCAAGTGCTCATCCTTCCGAATCCGTGGGAAATCGTCCAGATTCCCGGCAGGGTGTTCATGTTCTTCGAGGAGCAACATATCTGGCGCACCATCTGGACCGATGGACGGGCGCTTCCTAAAGATCCCGACCCTAGCTGGCTTGGCTATTCGGTCGGCCATTGGGAAGGCGACACGTTCGTGGTCGAAACGATCGGCTTCAATGACAAAGAGTGGGTCGATCTCTACGGGAATCCGCGCACACCAACAACGCATCTCACGGAGCGCTACCGGCGATTGAATCATGAAACTTTGGAACAGCAAATAATCATCGACGATCCCAAAGTGTTCACAAAGCCCTGGGTGAGTCCCCCAAAACTCCACAAGCTGGAACCGGGTTGGGAAATTGCCGAGTGGTTTTGCGTGCTAGACGAAAACAAGGATTATGACCAGGTCGTTCGGAAGCCGGCAGGCGTCGCGCCTGCTTCCAAGTAAGGGACATATCTTTATAAGGATCGAGCGATGGGCTCGAGCTGAATTCACGATCAGGCAATCACGAATGGGATCCGACCAGGGGAATCAAAGGAAAAATGAAGACTCCACAGAGTGACAATCCTTTTAGCTCAAAACTTTTCAGCCAGGACAAGCGAAATAAGGAAGTGCAAACGCACTGGCGTTTCGTTCGGATAGGTGCAGGCGGCGCGCGAAGATCCTTGGGGACTTTAGTCAGGGTTCTTAGTTGCGCCTCAGTCCTAGCGCTCATTCCCGCTTTGCGGATCGGCGCTCAATCCGCGGAGCCATGGCATCTCCCGGATATTCCGTGGGCGTTTCCCATTCGCGACAAGGTTCAACCAGTGATAGATGAACGAACCGGCCCCCAACACGTCCCGGGCAGCAGCAAGTCGTATACCCAGGATCAGATCGACGATTTCGTAAATCCGCCGGATTGGTTTCCCGACGAGCACGCCCCGATGCCGAAAGTGGTGGCGCACGGGGCGGAAGGGGGTGTGCTCGGATGCATCTCCTGCCATCTGGCGTCGGGACTCGGCCACCCGGAATCCGCCAATCTTGCCGGCGAATCGGCAGCTTATATCGAGCGCCAACTGTCCGACTTCAAAGCGGGATTGAGGATGGGCGAGGCCATGAACGATATGGCAAAAAATCTATCGGACGATGACGCCCGGCAAGCCAGCGAGTGGTTCGCGGCGCTCAAACCGAAAGTGTGGCAGCCGGTGGTCGAAACCGATCGCGTGCCAAAAACTTTTGTCAACCAGCATTTGATGCGCATGCCGCTGCCCGGCGCCGGCGACGAGCCGATTGGCAACCGGATCATCGAGCTGCCGCAGGATGTTGCCCGGGCGGAGAGCCGCGATCCACACTCCGGATTTATTGCCTATGTTCCGAAGGGCAGCCTGGCCAAGGGCAAGGAATTCGTGACGACCGGCGGCGGAGGAAAAACGATTCAATGCGCGATCTGTCATGGCCCATCGCTCAACGGCTTGGGCGAGGTGCCCGCCATCGCGGGACATTCTCCGATGTATCTTTTCCGCCAGCTCTATTACTTCAAGGATGGCTCGCGCCACGGCTCGATGGGCGCACTGATGAAAGGCGTCGTTGCGCATATGAGCCAGGACGATATGCTGGCCATTGCCTCCTACGTCGGCTCACTGACGCCCGGCAGTGAGGAGAGCGCCTTTGGCGCGGCAACCGGACAGGCATCGGCAAGTCTTGCAGTGGATGCAAACGAGCGGGAATCCGCCAAGTAACGAGCCGAAGACGCCCGTTGGAGCGAGCCGTTATTGTTTGTCGGGGTAGCGCGAGGCTACGTAAGCGGCTAGCGAGATGATGTCGTCCTGAGTCAAGTTCGCGACAACGCCCTTCATCAATTGGTCCAAATCACTGTTGCGAGCGCCGACCTGAAATCCCGCCAACTGGCGCACGATGTAGTTAGGAGAATGCCCGGCGATCCTGGGCACAGGACCCAATCCCGTTAGATTCGGGCCGTGACAAGCGATGCATGCCGTCGTCTTTCCTTCGCCGCCCGTCGTGGCTATGGCCTCGCCTTTGGCAATGCTTCCAATCGGCACATACGCGACGAATCCGGTGTGCGGATCGCGGCAAGTCACCCGCTCCGGATCCTCCGGCACTTCGATAATCCTGGAACCGATCGGCTCCATTTTGCCGCCGGGCCGCACGTAACGCCGGCGACCCTCATTCATATAGGTTTCCGGCACCGTGTCGGTCTCGACGACTCGGATCCAGTGGCGCGGCTTCTGGCTCGAAAAATAGGCGGCCGCTTCCTTCACGTCTTCTTCCGTCATGCCCTTGGCGATTTCGCTCATCCGGTGGCGCGGGTCCGTTCGCATACCTTGCTGAAATTCATGGAGCTGCGCCGTGATGTAATCGGCGGTCAGGCCGGTTAGGTTGGCCGATTCCGGATGCCCGCTTCCCGAAGCGAGGTGGCAAGAGGCGCAGCCGGGCGTGGCTTTCCCCTCCCCGCTGGCGACAACCTTGGGAAACGGCGTGTGCTCTTCGGGATACCAGTCGGGGGGATTGTAAATATCGTCGATCTGCCCCTGGGTGTAGGATTTCGTGCTGCCCGGGAGATGCTTGACCACACTATTGTCCTCGGGCGGGAAATCAGGAGAAGGTTCGGGAAACGCCCACGAGAGGTCCATGCCGTTCAACCAACGGGAATCGGGAGGCGGACCCCCGAACGCGGGAACGAAGAGCAAACCAATCGCAAGCATCAAGACCAAGGCCTTCATGAAACCTCTCCCCAAGATTATTTTTCGGTTCCATCAATGGCGGGTTCCTGGGTCGAATTCCCGATTACGGAGTCCCAAACGCATTGTCCTGCGAAAGAACCGCTGCCATACACTATATACGAATTCAACCACGAATGAGTTTCACTTGTAAAGATTCGACCTGGGTCGGTGGTGCGAGAATCCGCGATTCTCGTAGGACAGCCACCCGCCGCGGCGGGGCTGTCCCTCGCTGCGTCGGCAAAACGAAAGCGGACAGCCAAGAGTGGCTGTCCTACGCAATGCGTTCCTTGGCCTTCTTGGAAACTGGAGGCGTGGGCAGCCAGCTCTCTCCTTGCTGAAGAATGAAAGTATGCTGAAGCGAATACCATGCCCCGGTCACTTCCGGGTCAGGGGCTGGCTCGTTTTCATGGACTACAAAATTCCCAACCAGCGCGCGGGTCACGCCAAATTGCGAGTCGGTATTCAGGTGAGGATCGTCAGGGGCATAGATCTGCGACGTGATGGTCTTAAATCCCGGCTTGTAAACCAGAAAATGCAGGTGCGCCGGCCGGAAGTTGTGCCGCTTCTGCGCGTTCAGGAGAGCGCCCACCGGACCATTCGTCGGGATCGGGTACCCGGCCGGCTTGATGCTTCGGAAGCTGAATTCTCCGTTTGCGTCGGTCGTAAACTTGCCGCGCAGGTTCATCTCAGCCTGCTCGGGATCCTGATTCTCATAGAGGCCGACGGGCGAGGCGTGCCAGACGTCGACGTCGGCACCGGCCACCGGCCTGCCTTCCTGATCGCGCACCCAACCCTTAAAGAACAGAGCCGGCCCGGGAGTCTCAGACCGCAGGAGCGATCCACCGTTCTCCGTTCTCGGTGAATCCATTCTCCAAAACGGGCCCAGGAGGTTGGCGGAGCTTTCGGTCGCTGCGTTCGGGCCGTTGTTCATGAGGCAAACCAGGGTGGAGACTCCCAGCGTTCCCGCCATGAGCCTCACTTCGTTGTGGCTCTCGGTGGTGAGTTGGCCAAGGGCCGCGACATAGTTAATTGACTTGTCGAATTCTTTCTCGGTTAAATTAACCTCGCGCACGAACGCGTGCAGGTGCCGCACCATGCACTCCAGAATCTCCTTGGTGCGCGCGTCCGGCGTGCGTTTCATCTCGTCGAGGACGGCTTGCGTGACCTGTTCCAGGTTTTCAATAATCATCGGACTCGCTCTCCACGATCTGCGACGAAGACAGGCGGCCTATTTCGGCGCGGCCGGAACGCCGGCGGGTTTTCTAACGGCATCGCCATAACTGTTTTCCTCGTCCACGACGCAAAAGAATTCCGCGATTTCCCAGCCCGGTTCCAGCTTAAAGCGCTGCGGAGGATTTACCCAGGGCTTTGTGTACGCTTTGGGGTCGTCCATGATGATTTGCATTTCCAGAGTGTCGTGATCCAACCGGCGGTAGCGCTCCGTCAGGTGCATCTGCTCGCTCCGCGGATTCCCGTAGGAATCAACCCAGGGCTTGTCGTTCATCCCGATCGTGTCGACCACAAACGTGTCGCCCTCCCACTTTCCAACCGAGTAGCCCAAAAAACTGGGGTCGGGATCTTTGGGAAGTGGCCGCCCGTCCGCCCAAATCGTTCGCCAAAGGTGGTACTGCTCAAAAAACATGAACATCCTGCCGTGGATCTGAACGATCTCGAATGGATTTGGCAGAATGAGAGATTTCGGAACGGCTTCCGGCTCACAGCGCAGGGCTGGATTATTCTCCTTGCCCGCAACTGCCCTTGGTCCCACCAGGGGAGCCGATGCATCGAATCTGGCTTGCCCCCAAGGCGTCAAGGTTGGACGCAGTTTTTCATCGATCCCGTCCATGTGGACGGAATACGGCATCCACACTCCAGATAAATCGTAGGACAGGGCCTTTCCATTGGCGGGAGACGCGACTGGCGCCTGTGCCGTTCCCGATGGATTAGCGGCTTGAGCAAACGTAGCCGGAGTGGAGGCCAGCAATACTCCCAAGACGAATACTGAGCCCGCGAGCCGAGTACGAGAATCCTTCCACCTCATGTTGCGGCCATTTTCGGACCGAGAGTTGAGGAATTGCTGTTCGGGGAAAGCGAATCGACTTTTCATGGGCCCTTTTCTCTTTGATATTTTATTCCCGGCGGGTCACTTTCAGCTACTCGGCGAACCACGCAATTCTGCTGACTGAACTATTTGGGCGCGGTCGAGGCGTCACCAGCCGGCTTTCTAACTCGTTCGGCGTAGTCGGTCTCTTCATCCACAACACAAAAAACTTCCGCAAGTTCCCAGCCCGGTTCAAATTTGAAGAGTCTCGGCGGACTAACCCAGGTCTTCGTGTACGCCTTGGGGTCGTCCATGATGATTTGCATTTCCAGGGTGTCATGATTCAATCGCCGGTAGCGTTCCGTCAGGTGCATCTGTTCGCTGCGCGGATTGCCATAGGAATCGACCCACGGGACATCCTTGAACCCGATCGTATCGACAATGAAAGTGTCTCCCTCCCACTTTCCGACCGAGTACCCCAAATAACCGGGGTCGGGATTTTTGGGGAGCGCTCGCCCGTCCGTCCAGATGGTGCGCCAAAGATGAAACTCCTCGAAGAACATGAAAACTCTTCCAGGAATCTGAACGATCTCAAATGGATTGGGTAGAATGAGGGATTTCGGAACGCTCTCCGGCACACAGCGCAAGGACGGATTGTTTTCCATGCCCGCGTGGACTCTCGGGCCCATGAAAGGAACCGTGGCGTCAAACCTGGCTTGTCCCCACGGAGTCAGGGGAGGCCGCGATTGTTCATCGATTCCGCCTATGATGGCAACCCCGTCGACTTTTTTGTCTGGGAATTGCATCCAAACGCCGCTCAGATCGTGGGACAGTGTTGGTGTAGCGGGCGCGCTGGTTATTCTCGGAGGCTCGCTGGTTTGTGCAGGCATGGCCGGCGCGATGGCCAGCATCACCCCCAGGACACCAAGTGAACCAGAAGGTAGTGTGCGAAGGACATTCCAACTCCTGGTGCGAATGTCACCAGAGGTACGATTGAGAGATTGCTTTTCGAGGGAAGCAGGTCGACGTTTCATGGGCCGTTTTCTCTCTGTCCTTTTCCCGCCGGCTATTTAGGCGCGGTCGAGATTCCGCCGGCGGGTTTTCTAACTACATCGCTATAAGCGTTCTCTTCTTCTATGACGCAGAACCACTCCGCAATTTCCCACTTGGGCTCCAGCTTGTGGAGTTTGGGTGGATTGACCCAGATTTTTGTGTACGCCTTGGGATCGTCCATGATGATTTGCATTTCCAAAGTGTCGTGATTCAGCCGCCGGTAGCGTTCCGTAAGGTGCAACTGATCGCTGCGCGGACTGCCGTAAACATCGGCCCACAGCTTGTCGTTGAAACCAATCGTGTCGACCACGAAAGTATCGCCTTCCCATTTCCCCACCGAGTATCCTAACCAAGATGGATCGGGATCCTTGGGAAGCGCTCGCCCGTCCGTCCAGATGGTGCGCCAGACGTGCCCCAATTCAAAAAACATGAATACCCTGCCGGGAATTTGAATGATCTCAAATGGGTTCGGAAGAACTAGAACTCTCGGAGGGCCGTCCGGATCACAGTGCAGGGTTGGAGCATTCTCCTGGCCGGGAACGGCCGTGGGTCCCTGCATGGGCCTCGCGGCATCAAACCGAGCCTGCCCCCAGGGGGTAAACGGAGGACGAAGCCTTTCATCGATCCCAGTCATGCCGGGGATTCCTGGCCCGGGTTCAGACGGATACTGCATCCAAACTCCGGACAGATCGTGCGAAAGCGGGGAGGACGGGGCGGCCGCCTTCGGAGTTTCTGTTTGCGTAGCGGTCTGGGCGGACAGAATCGGCGCGAAGGTGAAGGTTGCTCCGAGAACAGCAAGCGCACTAGCGAGCTGCATGACGAGAGGTTTTCGACGTAGAGATGGAAGTGGAGGAAGTAAAGGAAGCGGAGGAAAGGAAAAACAGCCCTGTCGCAGACGGGTGTAAGGGGTCCTATTCTTTGCTTTCTTTGCTTCCTTTGCTTCCTTCACTTCGTCTACTTCCTTTCTGCTTCGGCTTGCCTACTTGTTTGAAGTGGGCGAAACGCCGGCCGGTTTCCGCACTGCATCGTCATACGCTTTGTCCTCGTCCAGGACGCAAAACCATTCCGCAATTTCCCAGCCCGGCTCGAGCTTGTGAAGCTTGGGAGGACTTACCCAGGGTTTCGTGTACGCTTTGGGGTCATCGATGATGATTTGCATTTCCAAAGTGTCATGATTCGATCGGCGGTACCGCTCGGTAAGGTGTGTCGCATCGCTGCGCGGATTCCCGAATGAATCGTCCCAGAGCTTGTCGTTAAATCCAATCGTGTCGACGACGAAAGTGTCTCCTTCCCACTTGCCGACGGAATATCCCAAATACGACGGATCGGGATCCTTGGGCAGCGGGCGACCGTCCGTCCAAATGGTGCGCCAGATGTGCCCCAGCTCAAAAAACATCAGCACCCTGCCCGGAATCTGAACGATTTCAAATGGGTTAGGAAGGTTGAGAAGCTTCGGAGGACCGTCCGGCTCACAGCGCAGCTCCGGATTATTTTCCACGCCAGGAACCGCTCTCGGACCAACTAAAGGCTTCGCGGCATCGAACTTCTCTTTTCCCCAAGGCGTCAAGGGTGGCCGGGTTCGATTGTCGACGGCATTCATTCCCGGAACTCCCGGCACATTGCCGTCCGGATACTGCATCCAGACTCCGGACAGATCGTGCGACAGGGCAGGCGCAGTTTGCGCGGACAAATTTGGGCCGAATGACAGTATAGCTCCCGTAAAAACCAGCGTGCCCGCGAACTGCATCGCATGAATCATTCGTCGCAGAAGGGGAAATCGAGGAAGTAGATGAGGTAAGGGAAGTTGAGGGAAGGAAAAATCGCGCAGGCGCAATTGGAGAGGAAATGTTTTATCCTCAACCTCCTTTACTTCCTCGATCCCCATTACTTCCTTTCCGATTCGGCTCTTTTATTTCTTGGGCGCAACGCCGGCCGGTTTCCGCACGACCTCGTCGTAAGCTTTGTCTTCCTCGACGGCGCAAAACCACTCCGCAATTTCCCAGCCCGGTTCGAGTTTGTGGAGTTTCGGAGGGCTTACCCAAGGTTTCGTGTACGACTTAGGGTCGTCGATGGTGACTTGCAGTTCCAGGGTGTCGTGATTCAATCGGCGGTAGCGCTCGGTGAGATGCGTTTGTTCGCTGCGCGGATCTCCGTAGGCATCGGCCCACACCTTGTCGTTAAAACCAATCGTCTCGACAACAAAAGTGTCGCCTTCCCACTTGCCGACCGCGTAGCCCAAATAACTCGGGTCGGGATCCTTGGGAAGCTCTCGTCCGTCCGCCCAGATGGTGCGCCAGATGTGTTGCTCCTCGAAAAACATGAGCATCCTGCCGGGAACCTGCACGATCTCAAATGGGTTGGGATGATTGAGAATTTTCGGAGGCCCGTCCGGATCGCAACGCAAGGTTGGGCTGTTCTCCTCACCGGCAACGGCCTTCGGACCCACCAAAGGTCTCGCGGCATCGAGCCTCGCTTGCCCCCAAGGCGTCAGTGGAGGGCGAAATCTTTCATTCACAGTATTCATGCCGGGAGTTCCCGGCAGATCGCCCTGCGGGTATTGCATCCACACACCGGACAAATCATGGGAGAGGGGCGCGGCAGCGTCTTGAGTTTTTGCCGCTTCGGAAGATTTGCCGGTCTGAGCAAAAATATTCGGCGTCAAAGTTAGCGCCGCTCCCAACATCGCAAGGGAAGCGACGAGTCGCATCCCAAAGATCTTTCCCTGCGCACCGCATCCTGCGTCTGTCCTGGTATAAACATTTCGTCTCACAGGCAGAGAAGCCCGATTTCTCATCGGATTTTCCTCTTCAGTTTCATGTCGTCAGGCGCAGAATCAGCGCGAGCACGCAAAAATGCAGGAGTACCCCTCCCAAAAATTATACGCCGTCTTTATGCGGAACTATAGGTCCGCGATTCGCTCAAATCAAGATTTGAAGTGTCCTGGGAACGCCAATTTCCCGATTGGCGGGTCGGGCGTCATCCAGCCCGCCAATCGGGAGATTGGCGTTCCCAGGTTTTGTCCGCCCGAATGGCCAGGTCTTCACCTAGCCGATTGGCTGATGTAAGCGTCCCTCGGTCTGCGGCATCTTGTCCCTGGAGGTCCAGAACATGTCCACAGAACTGATCGATCTATCCAATGCACTGGCCCGGGAAACCGATCGCGCCGCGGCAAGCATCGTCGCCATTCACACGGAGGCGCGCGGATCTTCGAGCGGCGTCGTGTGGCGCAACGGCATCATCGTGACCGCGGAACACGCGCTGCGCCGCGATGAAGAAATTCATGTGACCTTGCCCGACGGCCGCGTCGTACCTGCCGCGCTTGCGGGCCGCGACGCGTCCACGGACCTGGCCGTTCTAAAATGCGCGGAAGCCGCTTCGCCCGTCGCGGAAATCAGCGATGTCTCCACGATCAAGCCTGGAAGCCTCGTGCTCGTGGTTGGGAGGACGCGCGCCAGCGGACCGGTTGCCGCGCTCGGTACCGTCAGCCTGGTTGCGTCCGAGCGCCGCACCTGGATTGGCGCGCCGCTTTCCCCGTACGTGCGTCTTGACGTCGGGCTGCAGCCGACAGCGGTGGGCGGCGCCGTCATCGACGCATACGGCCGCGCGATCGGCATCGCGACGCCGCGCTTCGCACGCTTCGGCGCGATTGCCGTCCCCGCTTCCACGGTGAACCGCGTCGTCGATGCCCTGCTGCGAGCAGGACATATTCCGCAGGGCTATCTTGGCGTGGGCCTGCATCCAATCCGGTTGCCGGAAGCGCTTCGCCAAACGCTGCAACGCAATGAGAAAACCGCCGCCATCGTCGTCGAAGTGGAGCCTGACGGCCCCGCGCATAAAGCCGGCATCATGATCGGCGATCTGCTGATCTCTTTCGGCCCTCATCCGATCACGCGTGTGGAGGACGTGCACGCGCAACTTGCCGCGGAAGCCATCGGCAAGCCGGTTGTGGTCAAATTGGTTCGTGGCGGCACGGCGCAGGAAACCAGTGTGGTTGTCGGCGAGCGCGCGCACGGAGGCAAATAACATGGCCATTCCTGGATTTGGAGAAATTGCGGAGCAGTTGCGCCGCTCGACCATCCTCATTCAATCGGGCGGCCGCGGCGCCGGTTCCGGAGTCATCTGGTCGAGCGATGGCGTTGTGGTGACCAACGCGCACGTTGTTCGCGGTTCGCGCGTGAACGTTCAACTCTGGGACGGGCGCGAATTCGAGGCTGCCATCGGTTCGCGCGACCCGCGCCGCGATCTGGCGCAACTTCGCATCGACGCGGAAAATTTGCCGGCGGCGTCCGCCGCCGATTCATCGCAACTGCGTCCCGGCGAACTCGCCATCGCCATTGGCAATCCCATGGGTTTCGTCGGTGCGCTTGCCACCGGAATGATTCACGCGGTGGGACCGCTTCGAGGTCTCGGGCGGCAGGCGTGGGTGCAGGCGGACGTGCGCCTGGCCCCGGGCAACTCGGGCGGACCGCTCGCCAACGCGCACGGCCGCATCGTCGGCATCAACACGATGGTCGCGGGCCGCCTGGCGCTCGCCATTCCGAGTAACGCTGTGCGCGATTTTATTTCCGCGGGTCCGGCAAACGCCTGGCTCGGTGTCACGGTTCATCCCACTTACATTCCACGATCAACAAATGAGGGCAAGACATTCGGACTTGTGATTCTCGAAGTCGAGCCCGGCAGTCCGGCCGACTTGGCGTCGCTCATGCCCGGCGACATTTTGCTTGGCACGGAAGACAAGGCATTCTCGACAATCGACGATCTGGCAGGCGCCCTTCAGGGAGACAAGCCACGGGTTTTGCGTGTCGAATTTCTGCGCGGCGACTACTCGAAAATCCGCCGGGTCGCGGTGCAGCTCGGAATTTCGTTGCCGGCAAGGAGCCCCGTGGCGGCGTGATCCGCGTTTTCATAGTCGCAGCTTCCCCGCTGGTTCGCGCCGGGCTGGAAAATCTGCTGGCGGCCCGCGATGTACAGGTTGTTGCCAGCAACGGGACGATTGACGCTTTAGCCGAAATGCTGGCCTATGCGGCGCCAGATGTGGTTCTCATTGACTCGTCCGGCGAGCCGTTCGAGCCCACGCTGGAATCGATTGTCGCATCCGGTTTGGCCGCGGATGTCAGCGTCGTCATTCTTGGCGATGGGATGACTCCCGGCGCATCGGCGGACGCGCTACGCGCCGGCATTCGCGCGGCGCTGCCCGGCGATATTTCTCCGGAACAACTCGTCGCCGCGCTCGAAGCCGTAGCAAGCGGTCTCCTGGTGCTGCATCCATCGCATGCCAGTGAAGGTCTCCCGGCGGGTTCGGCGCCCTCGCGCGGCCTCGACGAGCTTGCCGAATCACTGACCCGCCGCGAACTCGAAGTTCTGCAAATGCTCGCCGCCGGCTTAAGCAACAAGGAAATCGCCGCGCGGCTGAACATCTCCGACCACACCGTCAAATTTCACGTGGCGTCCATCCTGGGCAAGCTTGGGGCCAGCAGCCGCACCGAAGCCGTGTCGCTCGGCATTCGCCGCGGCCTGGTCCTGCTCTAAGCCCGGGAACGCCAATCTCCCGATTGGCGGATTTCGTGACGCCCGCCGCGGCGGGGAGATTGGCGTTCCCGGGCAAAATCTATACCCTGTACGTTCCAGAATTATTCTTCGGCGACAACGTTGGAGGCAAGAAAGGTCTGCGACAAGTGGTCTCCCCACGCTTCCTTCACTTCCAGGGCGATGGCATAGGGAAGAAACCGGTCCAGATCTTCTTGCGCGCTGCCTGCGGGGTTCAGGCGGTCCAGCTTGTCCTGATCCACCTTTTCCAGGAACTGGCGGAACCCCGCGATTTGATCCGACACTTGCCGGCCGAGCGGCGATTTGCGCTTCAGGCGCGGCCCCCACACGAGATTGATCAGCAGAAACGCCACGAGCATCAGGGAAAAAGAAAGGGAGACGCCCGAAGCCACATGTTTCAACAGGTACACAATCACCGCGGCGAATATGGAAAATGCAGCCGTGCCCGGAAGCAATTTGATCCACCCTGTCCCCGCGCGCACAGCGTTTTTCCAGGCCGAGGCGAACGAATACTCGATCATCATCCCCATCATCAACCCCATGAAAAGGACCCAGAGCGTGGTGAAAACCGCGCCGGAAGTGTCGCGGCCGCGCGCCGTGATGGCCAGCGTCAGCGCGGCCACAACTGTGGCTAAGACGCCCAGCGCTATGATTCCAAAATGCCGCGTGAAATATTTTTTGCCGAGTTGATCGGCCAGCTCATCGTGAATGTGAGCAACGTAGCGGCCATTCTGCGCGGCGTTGCGCTCGTCCATTGCGCCGGTCAAGACAATTTCGGGGCCGTCTTCAAATAAAAGTGCGAGGACAAATTTCTCCTCGCGCGCCAGAGCGGCCTCGGAAGCGCGATCGCTCATCAGCCGCGACAGTTTGTATTTTCCCTGATCCGGTTCCACGCGAATGCATCCGTGAACCGCAAGTTGCGCAATCACAGCGGCGAACGAGCGCCCATCGGTGACCCCCGAGGCGATATAGCGCGCGGCGGCCGGGGAAATTCCCTCCGGCGGCTCATAGTGCGCGACAACCACGCCCGGCTTGGGATTCGGCCCAATCCACACCCAGGCGATCAGGTAATAAAGGAACAGCAGCGCGGGTGCGACCAGCACCCCGCCCTCGCGGCGCAGAAATACGAACTTCGGCATCTGGATGTAGCCAGACGGCCAGGTGACGGCCAGACTCAGGCTCTGGCGCGGGTTCATGTTCATGGCTCGATAGACGATTGCCCCGGAGGCGTCATCGACCCGCTCGAGTGTGTTTTCAGGCCGGCGAGGAAAACTCCCGCCGAGTCCGCCTACTCTCGGTTCGACCTCGATGTTTTCGCTTGGGACAGCGGCGGGCAAATGGACGGCAAGGATCGCTTCCGCAATCGGAACCGTGCGCTCCGAGCCCACGGCATTCCAGTAAAGCGTGTCGCGCCCCGCGCGCGAAATCATCGCCCAATCGACGGTATAGCGAATCACGAAGCGGTGCTCGCCCGGATCGAGCGCCACGTTGCGCTGCCCGATGGAAAGCTGCGCAAAGCCGTAGCGCTTGCCCATCTCGTACTTGACGCGTTGGCCGTCCTCAGTCACTTCCAGAATCTTCACGCGAATGCCGTTGTCCTTTTGGTATGTGCCCACATAGCGCGTATCCCACCGGTCCGTTAGGGAGATGGGCAAGTCCCGCTGGAAGCCGTGTTTGTAAAAGGATGAGGCATTGCGGACGGCAAATTCTTCGCGGACATCAAGTGTGGCATCTTCGCGAACGGTTACGTCTGCGCGGAAATAAGTGATTCCACCTTGAGCAGGAGAGTCCGCTAGCGCAGTCCGGGAAATGCATAGGGCGGCGAGGAAAACTGCGGTTGTCAAAGCTCGCTGGCGCACGTGTGCCTCTGAATTCGTCGAAAATCTCGTTACACCCATGGTAAGCGGAAAGGCCGGCAGTCTCGCCTCCTGTCGCGAAGCCTTGCCGCCAGTCGTGCACCCCCCACGCCAATGGATACCCTGCCTTGGAAGCGGCCAAACTGAGAAAGCCGGTCATTCCCTCAGGGGCATTCACAGCGATAGCTCAACTTCCCCCGGTCCGAGCCTCACACCATGTGCCTGCTATCCCATAGATAACTCGAAAGAAACCGGTATGGCTTTTGCGGGCTACTTTTGTTATAAGCAAAGGGTCCAGTTTAGTCCCGGGATATTCCACCTGCCTGGTGCTGAACCTGAGACCTCATGGAGATTGGGTCATGAGTTTTAGTAACGTTCAAAAAGGTGCGAATCGCGGATTTGTGTCTACCGATGGGCAATTGCCTGCCCAATTTTCATTCCTATATTTTCGTCACGCAGCCGTGGTGAATCACATGACATCTACGCAGAAGCTGGGAATCACGGGCCTTCGTTAGGTCTTAGGATAAGTCTGAGGGAGCAAGGAGGAATCGCATGGCGACCGCAGTTAATGAAGTTACTCACTACACTTCCTACAAAGCGCGGCCTTTCACAAGGGAACAGCGCGAGAAAACCACGATTCTATTCGGCGGCCTGACCTGGAAGCACGAGCGGCTGGTTCAGGGTGTCTTCAACAATTTGAACTACAACGCCAAGCCGCTGCCCAATATCGCGCGCGCGGACCTGGACGCCGGCAAGGAATTGATCGACACCGGCGCGTGCTGCCCCACGATCTTTACCACGGGCAGCCTGGTGAATTTCCTGAAGAACGAAGTCGCCGTCAGCGGGAAGCAAAAAACCCTGGATGACTACGTCTTCCTGACGGCAGGCGCCTGCGGCCCCTGCCGCTTCGGCCAATACCACGAATCCTATGAGATGGCTCTCGACGGCATGGGGCTGAAGGAGTTCCGCCTCTTCCTGCTGGCGCAGGACCAACTCGACCAGGCGCCCGAAAAGGGCGGCGGCCTGGAAATCAATATGCCGCTGAGCCTCGGCATTGTGTGGGCCATTCTGGTGGGCGACATCCTCACGGACATGGAGTACCTGACTCGTCCGTACGAGGTCAACCCCGGGCAGACCGACAAGGTCCTGCAGGAAAGCGCCGACTATCTCTTCGAGGTCTTCCAGAAGCGGCCGCTGCGCAGCAACAAGTATGGAATGCTGGCGTGGCATTTCCTCTCCGGCTACTTTGCGGACGCGCTGCGCGTGGTGCGGAAGAAATTCGACGCGATTGAAGTCGACCGCCTGCAAGTGAAGCCGAAAGTGAAAATCACCGGCGAATTCTGGCTGCAGACGCATGAAGGCGACGGCAACTACAACATCAAGCGCTGGCTGGAATCGGAAGGCTCCGAAGTGATGCCGCCTCCGGTGGCCGTGTGGCTGGGCTATCTCCTGCACACTCCGCTCTGGCGCATACCGGAGAAGCCGAATTTTGACCGCAAGGCGAAGATGAAGATGGCCATGATCCGCGGGTTCGAGAAGCTCTACGTGGGTACGTATAACCGGTTCCGCAAGGCGCTCGCCTACGTGCCGAACGAATTGCCGGATCAGGAAGAGCTGAAGCAATTGGCCTCGCCTTTCTTCCACCATGAATTGCGCGGCGGCGAAGGACACATGCTCATCGGCAAGGCTCTGCATGCGCATCTTCACAAGCATGCCAACATGACCTGCGAACTCTCGCCGTACTCCTGCATGCCGAACACAATGTCGCAAGGCGCTATGGCCAACGTGCTGGGACGCCACCCGGACCTGCTCTACGCTCCCATTGAAATCAAGGGAGACGCCGAAGTCCACGCGCTTTCCCGCTGCCAGATGATTCTCACGGAAGCGAAAAAACGTTCGCAGTCCGAGTTCGTGGAAGCGATGGCCAAGACCGGATTGACGCTCGAAAAAATCCGGCAGATCGAAGAAAAGAATCCCAAAGTGAAAAAGGCGACGTACCCCGTGCCGCATATGGGATACGCATCCACGGCTGCGAATTACGCGTTGCATCTCGCCAGCCTGTAGTAGGCGAAGAGCGTTTTTGCGCGCTCGCGCGCGTTGCACACTTTCTGCGAGGTGTCATTCTGAGCGAAGCGAAGAATCTCTCTTGGTTGTCGCGGGCTCAAACCGAAGAGGGATTCTTCGCTTCGCTCAGAATGACACGTTAGTGGAGTGTTGACGAATAGTCCTGAAGCATACTGAAGCCGGCGGGTAGGCGAGGTTGGTCAACAGAGACCGCCGGAGACGCAACGAAAGGTACTCAGCGAGGGCCCTCCATGGCTGACGGAAGTTTCGTTAAGATCGCGCCCCTCATGCGGGACCCGGGCATGATGGAAATCAAGACGCCGGAGAAGCTGGCGCCCAGCACGAACGGCGCGATGATCTGCGGCGTCGACGTCGGAAGCACCACGGTCAAGTACGTTCTCGCCTCGCCGTCCGGCGAAGTGCTCTCCCAGGCCTACGAGCGGCACAATACAAAGCAGGGAGAAAAAGTTCTGCAGTTTTTGTCGCGGCTCGAAGCGCAGCATGGCTTGACGCCGCAGCGCGATCGCATCTTCCTGACCGGTTCGGGAGCGGGGCTGATTGCTCCAGTCGTGGGAGCCAAAGTCATTCAGGAAGTCGTGGCGGTGGCGGCCAGCGTCGAGCGGCTGCATCCGGCCGTTCGCTTCGTCAGCGAGATCGGTGGAGAAGATATGAAGACCATCTTCTTCAACGGAAACGGGACGACGAAGAGCAAACAAGTCCTGATGCAGAGCGCCTGTTCGGGCGGCACCGGCACGTTCATTGAGAAAACGGCCAGGAAACTGCAAATTGCTCCGGAAGCGCTGTCCGAGATGCATTACACGGGGCACACGCTGCACAAGATCAGCAGCAAGTGCGGGATCTTCGCGGAAGCCGATGCCAACACGCTGCTCAAGGCCGGTGTCACCGTCGATGAAATCATCGCTTCCCTGTTCGAGGCGGTCGTCTACCAAAACCTCGCCACGCTGACGCGCGGGAACACTCCTTCGCCGGAAGTTCTGCTGCTTGGCGGACCGAATCTGTTTTTCAAAGGGCTGCAGGAAGCTTGGCGGCTGCACCTTACGCACATCTGGCAGGAAAGAAAAATCCAGATGCCGAACGGCAAGCCGCCCGAAGAATATATTACGGTGCCGAAGGATGCGCTGTACTACGCGGCGCTCGGCTGCGTCGAAGTGGCCATGGGCGAGCCGCACACGGTTGGAATCTACCAGGGCACGAAGAAGCTGCAATGGTGGATCGAAGAAGGCCAGTACGAAGAGAAAAAGAAGCAGGGCCGCGGCGGGCTGAGCGACAACGAAGAGAGTTTGAGGACGTTCATCGACGTCTATTCCAAGATGGACGCGACCTCGACCGCAAATATCGAATTGAAAGCGGCGACGGCCACGGTGGAAAAGAAAAAACTGGATCACGTCGTGGTGGGCTGCGATTTCGGCTCGACCACGGCAAAAGCCGTCTGCCTTGGGCCGGACAAAGAATTGCTCTTCTCGTGCTACGCATTGAGCAAGGGCAATCCCATCGAAGACGCGAAAAGTTTGTTCCGCCAGCTCCGCGAGGCCATCGGCGACGGCGAGATCCTGGGACTCGGAATCACCGGGTACGGGAAAGATCTCCTGAAGGGCATCCTGGGCGCGGATTGCGGCGTGGTCGAAACCATCGCGCACGCCTCCGCGGGTTTGCACTACTTCCCCGATGCCGATTGCATCTGCGACGTCGGCGGCGTTGACGTCAAGATCATGATCCTGAAAAACGGGACCGTCAGCGATTTCCGCCTGAACTCGCAATGCTCCTCGGGCAACGGCGCTTTCCTTCAGGGCGTCGCCGAACGATTCGGCATCCCCCTGAGCGAGATGGCCGACAAAGCGTTCCTCGCGCAGGCCATGCCGCAGCTTTCGATGGGGTGCGGCGTCTTCCTGCAAAGCGACATCGTCAACCAGCAGCGCAAGGGCTGGCAGGCGGAGGAAATTCTCGCCGCCCTGTGCTCGATCCTGCCCTTGAACGTGTGGATCTATGCGGGCGGAATGAACAACCTCAACCAGGTGGGCAAGAAATTTATCCTGCAAGGCGGCACGCACAAAAATCTGGCCGTGGTGAAAACGCAAGTCGATTTCATCCGCTCGAAAGTTCCCGACGCGGACGTTGTCGTGCATCCGTATTCCGGAGAAGCCGGCGCGATCGGCGCGGCTCTCGTTTCGCTCGACTGGTGGGAAAAGGGCGGCCGATCTCAATTCCGCGGCTTCGACGTGATCGAGAAATTGACATATACCACGACGACCGCGAAGGATACCGTCTGCAACTGGTGCCCGGTCAATTGCCAGCGCAGCTTCATCGATGTCGAGCTGCCGGGCGGCCAGGGACGTACGTGGAGCAAAGTCCCTCTGTCCCTCGGATGGGAACGCGTGATCGTAAATAACTCGTGCCCCAAGGGTTTGGTGGAAGATTTGAATGAAATGAAAGTGATCAAAGCCGGAATCGAGAAAACCAAGAATGCCTTTCCAAATATTGCAGACATGGTTCGGCAAGAAGGCTTCCGCCGAAATTCCGTCTCCGCCTAAGGACCGCTCCGGAATCCGCGTCGGGATTCCCAAGGTCCTGAACATGTGGAGCACCCACCAGTTCTGGGTCGCCTTTCTGCGCGAAATCGGGATCGCCTCCGAAAACATCGTGTTCAGCTCGGACACTTCCGAAGAGCAGGGCCGCGAATTCGGAAAAGGCCGCGGCACGGTGGATTGCTGCTATCCCGTGAAGGCCATGAGCGGCCACTACGGCGAACTGATCTTCGGCCTGAAGAAAAAAGTCCACGTCATCATGAGCCCCATGATTTATTCGCTGCCGTCCTTCATGCGGGGGCACGTTTCGGAAAATCTGGCCTGCACGCGCGTGATGGCCGGGCCGGAAAACATCCGCGCCGGATTCGTGAAGGAAAGCGATGTGTTCAAGGACAACGGCATCCAGTACGCCTCCCCGTTTGTGAACATGGCCGAACCGGAAATGGTCCCGAAGCAAATGTACGATTGCCTGAAGGATGTTTTCGACATCGACCTGGCGGAAACGCAGCGCGCCGTGGATGCGGGTTACAAGGCTTTGCGCGAGTTCAATGAAAAGGCGCGCGCCGAAACGCGGAAGATCCTGACCTGGTGCGCGCGCGAGGGAAAACCCTGCGTGCTCGTGCTGGCCCGCCCGTATCACATGGACCCGGGAATCGGGCACGAGATCGAATCCGATTTGCAGGCGCACGGCTATCCCATCGTCTGGCTGCAATATCTTCCGGTGGACGACGATTTGCTGAAGTGGATTTTCGGAGAGGAAGTGCAGGCGAAGAAAATTCGCTCGCCGCTCGATATCTCCGACGTGTGGACTTCGTCCAACAGCAGCAACACCAATGAAATTCTGTGGGGCGCGAAATTCGCGACGCGTTTTCCGTGGATCACCTGCGTGCTGCGGCTCTCGAGTTACGAGTGCGGCATGGACCAGCCCACCTACACGCCCACCCAGAAAATCGTGGAAGCGACCGGCACATTATTCTTCAAGTTTGGCGACCTCGATTCCACGAAGCCCGCCGGAAGCATCCGCATCCGAATCGAGACCATCGTCCACTACCTGGCGAAATATTCGGACAAGATCATTCAGAAGAAGCTGGCCCTCCTCCCTCCCGATTGCCCACTGCTTCAAAATAAACAGGAAAAAGATGAGAAAGTACTAGCGAGTGTCGCCGGAAGCGATTAGAACTGACCTATCTGGGTTTCGTAGCGCCGGCATCATGCCGGCATTTTTATTTTTTGGCAGTCCGGGAAAATTGCCGGCAGGATGCCGGCGCTACAAATTCTGCATCGCGACTTGCAATTCTCATCTTCCAGGTTCGTCGCCGTGGATTCGCGGCTGCAGCCGGAACCACTCCGCAATCCGGTCAAATATCGGCAGGAAAACATTGAAGCCTCCCGCGTCCTGCGCGTGATGCAGCAGGTGGTGGCGCGCCGCCGGACGCAGCCACCTCGGCAGCCAGCCGCCCATGTGCATGCGCCAGTGAATCTCTTCAAACGCGACGTAGTAAACCGCGAAGCCGACGAACACTCCCGCGGTCCAGCCGTTTCGGAAATACCATTGCAGAAGCAAAAACGGCGTCTCATTGGCGAGGAAAAGGCCGACCACTCCCCAGGGATTGCTGGAAAAGTTGACGTACCTGGCCACTTCGGGGGAGTTCAAGGTAGCGTGATGCACGATATGTTGCTGGCGAAAAAAGCCGCGGGGACCGTGCAAAATGAATCGGTGCAGGCAATACTCGAACCCGTTGGCGTAGAAAAAACCGAGTACGAAGCCGCCCAGGATGCCGGGAATGGAATGCGGGAAAAACCAGAGGGAGATACCCGCGAGGACGGTCCCGGACAAAACCGCAGCCAAGAGGTTGTTTCGCTTGATCCTCAGCCCCTCGGCTCTCGTCTCGGCACGAATGACGTCATCGGAAGGCATACTGAAGACACGCTAACGCTTTTGCTGATTTGCCGCAAGCGCGCCTGCCTATGATGTGGCACAGGCTTCAGCCTGTGGGGGTTCGTGCTTGCCAAGATCAAACCCCGCAGGCTGAAGCCTGAGCCACTGGCTCCACGCGCACGCCGCATTGTGGAGAAATAACGGTTAATTGCCGGAGTGCGAAATCACACTTAGCTCCGACGCCTTGGGCGTTTCGGAACCCACGCGCGTCAGGTAAATTTCAAAGGGAGTTACTTCAAACGGCATTTTCTCGCGGTCCTGGACAGATCCCACGGCCTGGGCCTTCAGCAGCGCCAGGGAATCGTCCCACGGGTCCAGCTTGACGCGCCCGCCCAGCGGCAGCGCCACGATATGCCTTGCGGATTCCGCGTCGCCGGGTTTCGCGGCCACGGAGAGCTTAAGCAATCCAGCATCGCCCACGCGAGGGCTGATCAAGTTAGGGATCTGGCGGGCGCGACCCAGAAGTTCGGCCATGAACATTTCCGCGGTCCCGAGCTGATCCTTGTACGGAGAATTTTTCAGCAGGTCCGACGCCTTCGCGCTGGCCGCGGCATCCTCTTCCGGCTTGCGGTCAAAGTCGAAGTGGTCGAACATTTTCTTGTCCTCGAACTGCAGGCGGTCGAAAAAGGCGAGGCGCGTGTCGACCGGCTTGCGCGTCGTCAGGATGTAGCCCATTTCCTTGGCCAGCATCGCCGCGAGGCTGGCTTCATCGGGGAGAACGTCGATCAATCCGCGGCTCAGGACGATGGTGTGCCCCATCGAAAAAGATTCGATGGTGGAAGTCATCAGCACGCGGCATTGAATCTCGGGTTGGATGTCGAGGTTGTTTGTGACTTCGAGATTATTGACGACCGTTTGCAAAACCTTGTCGATCTCGCCTTTGGGCGCCACGAGGCCGGATCGTTGCAGCCTCTCCATGACGTTATCCTCCGCCTGCGCGTCCCACGCGCGCTGTTCCTGCACCGGGGCAAGATCGTTGTTGGTCTTCGATTGATCGATCACCGGGGAAGCCGATTCGATCAGCACCTGGCTCAGTTCCTGCTCCTGGCGGGATCGTCCCGCGTCGTATCCCCAGAGCCGCGTCTGCGCCTTGTAGGTGGGGGGCTTGACAATGGGATTCGCCGACGTACTTTCCTCGGAATAAATAAACGCGGGAAGCCAGAGATTCGGCCCGGCGTTCACGCGCCAACTGTCAAAGTGGAAATTCAGATTGGTGAAGGTACGTCCGGTATAGGAGCCGTTGAATCGAACGATCGTGAAGTCCTGGTCTTCGACCCAGATGCGCCCGATGAAACGGCCTTTGCTTGCTTTTTTATTGGGGGTTACGTCAAAGACGAGCGTGCGCACTTCCCCGAGGAATTCGCGGCGGACGTAGTCGAAATTGTAGTTCTGCGTGTCCAGGCCGCCGTTGTCGAGATAAATCATTTGCAGAAAACCGTCCGGGAGAAACTCGGTGCCGAAGTCGAAAAGGTGGGCCATGCTGCCGACCATGCGGTGCACGGAACCGTCGCCGGGTGTAGGGAGAGGTTTGAGGTCCAGCCCCTTGGCAAATTCCGCGCGGCCGATGAAGTAGTGGTCGCCGTCGGGAACCCAGCTCCCGTCGCTTTCCGTGACCCTGACTTTCTGGATGTAAGTTTCCACCAGGGGAGAGTGCTGCCGAATCATCGCCATTTCCTGCTTTTCGCGGGACATCACTTTGGAAACAACCTGGTCGAGCGCGCCTCCGGGGGCAAGGCGACTGCCCTTGCGCCACGAGCGGCGCGGAACAAAACACTACGGCCACAACCAGAAATTTCAGAGTACGCATGGCGTTCATCCCCCCGAAAAACACAGGCCCTGTCGGGAACCTCACGGGCCAAAAACCAGAACGATAAAACTATAGAATAAATGACTTGCGCACGCCACTTGCCATCCGGCCATGAAACAAAACATTCCAGCAGAAGGAATTAGAGGCTTGCCGTTCTCTGCACCATGTAAGACTTTCGCCCGGACCGGAGAATTATCGCTGGTGGGGGCATCGGCAGGCCCAGTCGACAATCCTACAGCCAACTTAGATGCTGCCGACAGCAGCGCTCGTTGTCTCGGGCATATGGGTTTGAGTGGCACAGGCTTCTAGCCTGTGGGGTTGAGCGGAGTGCGATCGCTCGTGCTTCGAACAAACCCCCACAGGCTAAAGCGTGTGCTACTAAAGGCTTTTCGTGGTACAGTTTGCCGAGGAGCCTCCTCCATGATACGCCACCGATGGGTTTTATTGATTCTCCTCGGCGTTTTTCCGCTTGCTGCGCGCGCGCAGCAGGCAGCCCAGTCCACACCGCTGAACGATACCCAGAAATTGGGCCAACGTATTTTCGAGCAGCGCTGCGGCATCTGCCACGCGCCGGCGCGCGCGGGCTTCGTAATGTATGGCACTAACCTACACAAGGACCTGATCAACGGAAACGAAGACGCCATCAAGGAAATGATTCGAACCGGAACGAGCAAAATGCCCGGATTCAAGTACGGATTAAAGCCCGCGGAGATTGACGCGATCGTGGAATATCTGAAGACAGTGCCGAAGCCCGCCAAGACCGTGCAAGCGGGCGGAGGCATGGTCGACTAGGTGAATTCTGGAAGTCGCCGGAATTTCGGCTGGAAATCTGAACGGGAAAAAGGAGAGCCTGCGATGCATCACACACAAACTCGTGTCTTGTGGAATATTCTCGGCGCCGCTTTCTTGGCCTTTGCCCTGGCGGCCATACTACCTCTCGCAGCCAACGCGGCTCCCGACGGCGCGCTGCTCGCCGGCACAGTCAAGTCGGCCTCCGGCGCGAAACTGAACGGCGTGACGATCTCCGCGAAGATGGACAACTCGACAATCACCAAGTCCGTCTTCACCGACGAAGACGGCGCCTACTATTTTCCCGCGATGCCAGCGGGCCACTACGACGTCTGGGCCCAGGCCGATGGCTTTGATACCGCGCGCGGCGACGCCTCGCTCTCCCATACAACGCACCGCGATTTCATTCTCCATGCCTCCAAGGATTTCGAGCGCCAGTTGACTGGCGATCAAATCCTCGCCTCGCTCCCCGACGCAACGCCCGACGATCGCCGCCTCAAGCGCATCGTTCGCAACACCTGCACCAGCTGCCATCAGCCCAATTACATTCTGCAAAACAAGTTTGACGAGCAGGGCTGGACGGCGATTCTGGAAACGATGAAGCGCGTCAACGTGGGCGGCGGCTACCTTGGCCTGAACAGCCCGATCGCCGCGCCCATCGACTTCCACGAAAAGGAACTCGCCGCCTATCTCGCGCGCGCCCGTGGGCCCGAGCAAAGCGCGATGAAGCTCTCGGTCAAGCCGCGCCCGACGGGTGATGCGGCACGCGTAGTCTTCACCGAGTATGACGTCGCGATGTTCGCACCCAACGACGCCCCGAAAACCTTTGCGCTGATCAACGGCAGTGACTGGTCGCTGGGCACGCCTTCATCCTTCTTCCACAATGGCGTTCACGACGCGCAGGCCGACCTCGACAGCAACATCTGGTTCAGTGTCAATCTGCCCCAGCCGTACGCCAGCCTGGGCCGCGTGGATGCCAAGACGGGAGAGACCAAGTTCTTCCGCGTCGCCGGCCTCAACGGAATGGCCGCCACCGGCCACGGTGCCATGCGCGACAAGCAAGGCCACATCTGGTTCGACATGTCGCCCGGTGAAGCTGGTGGGCGCGGGCGCCTCGTCGAGGTCGATCCCGCAACCCAAACACTTCAGGTGTTCACAGCGCCGGAAGGGCAAGAGGGCCCGACGGTGGCAGCCGGCACTGTGGACGTAGACGGCAAAGGCAAGATCTGGGCCTCCACGGTTCACGGCGCTTCGCGCTTCGATCCCCTGACCAAAGTGTTTTCCGAGTACAAGTCGCCCACCTACAAGAATGCGGATGGTATCGGCAACACCTACGGCCTGACCGCGGACGCCGACGGCAACGGCTGGTGGGCGGAGATGAATCTTGATCTCGTGGCCAAGACCGACCTCGAGACCGGAAAGGTCAGCGAAGTCAAGGTTCCTCCTGTACCGGGCATCAAGCAGATGTTTAGCCCCGACGAAATCAAGATGTATGAAGCTTATGGCTCGACCTGGAACATGGCCGTGCCCTGGGCCGAAGGCCCGCGCCGAATGGGAGCGGACAAGGAGAGCCACTTCGTCTGGGTGTGCGACTGGTGGGGCGGAAGCTTGGCCAAGATCGACACGCAAACTTTGAAGGTGACGATGGTCCCCCTTCCCAGGCCGGATGTGCAGATGCCCTACCAATCCGCCGTGGACAAGGACCACAACGTGTGGGTCAACTTGATGAACGCGGATGAAGTCCTCAAGTTCGATCCCAAAACTTCCAAGTGGAGCGAGTATCCGTTCCCCACTCTGGGCGCGGAAACCCGCTACGTTTCCCTGCTCGAACACGACGGCAAGTTGGAAGTCATTCTGCCCTACTCGCGGACGCGAAGAGTGGCGCGCATGGAGTTCCGCAGCAAGGAAGACATCCAGGCGCTGAAGCAGCAAGTGCAGCAGCAGGAACAAGCGCGGGCGCAGTAAACAAAGGCTGCCCGCCCAAAAAGCGGGCGGCCTCTACAAAAACTAGCCTGTTCTTAGCATTGACACGGCATGACTTAGGGTGTACGGTCCTGCCCATCGGCAGATTGAATTTCTAGATCGTGCATCCTAGCGTGAGGTGAATCATGGCCACTCTCTCAGCCGGCGGGCCGGGCTTCGGCAACACTCCACTTTTTTCAATCATGAAAAACGGCACGAACACCGATCGCGGGAGAAGTCCGTACAAACGGTGGGCGTTTCTCGCCGCGGTAGTTCTTTTTTCATCGCTGGCCGTTGCGCAGAACGCGCCTCAGGTGACGGGAGTCGATCCGGCGTCGGGAAAAGTGAGCGACACCGTGACCGTGTCCGGAACTAACTTAGGGAAGGCGTCGGTTTCGTCCGTGTTTCTTTCCGACGACAAGAATGATTTCAAAGCCACGATCGTCGATCAGAGCGACGATAAAATTACGATGAAGGTTCCTCAATGCAAGCCGGGAGATTACAACGTCTCCGTTCAAGTCGGCGACAAACTCTTCATCAAGCCAGTAAAATTCAAAGTGGAACAATAGAATTTAAGTAGCACACGCTTCAGCCTGTGGGTGTTTGTCAGTCCTTGCAAGGACTAACCCCCACAGGCTGAAGCGTGTGCCACTTACACCTGAAGCGGAATCGAAAGGGCCTTGCGCGCCTCTTCAAATGTGGACTCGTGAATCTGCCCGAAGGCATCCACTTTCATGTGCTTGGTCTGCATGGGCTTGCCGTCCAGACGATCCTTGAGCCAGTCCGCAAAGTACGTTGTTTGGCTGGGACCGAGCGCGGCGGCGGATGAACCGACTAGGCCGTGTTCCGCTCCTTCGTAGACCAGCAACTGTTTGGGCGCCGAGATCGTCTCGAATAGAGCGTAAGTGTATTCAATCGGGCTGAGCTGGTCGTCCTCTCCTGCCATAACCAGGTAAGGAACTTTTATTTTTTCTCCGACTCCCTTCAGCGAAAGCGTCTGCGCGAATTTGTCGAACTCCGCTTCGTCGTTGAAGCCCGCCATGTACATGAACCTCAACTTGAAAGTGGGCGAGGCCACATTGAAGAGCGTGTTCATGCCGGGTTCGTGGCAGGTGGACCGCAACACGCAGCCCTTCAGCCGGTCGTCCACCGAGGCCACTTGCGTCCCCCAGAACGAGCCCATGCTCACGCCGGACAAGGCAATGCGGTCGGGATCGATCTCATTTTGCGAACGCAGCCATGACAGAACCAACGGGCCGGCCTGCATCCAGTTCGTCGCCGTCGGATGGATTTCGCGGACGCAACATTCGCCCTGGCCCGGGCCTTCGAGCGCCAGCACGGCGATGCCGCGCTCGAGCAACTTGTCTCCGTAAAGCGCGACGCCAACTTCCTTGATGCTGTCCATTCCGCCGATCGCCCACACTGCGGGAATCCGGCCCGCCCCGCGTTTCGGCGGCAAGTGCAAATAACCAGGCAGGGATTTGCCGCTCCCGCCAAACGGGATTTCCACTTTGCGAATTTCGTGATCGGCGAGCTCCATGTACTTCGCATAGGCAGCGGCTTTCTTTTCATTGAGGGCCAGATTTTCGCGCGACACTTCGAAGATCGGCCATTGCGCACTTCCATATAGCAGCGCGGCGATGAAATAACTTTCGCGGGCGGCAATGGGATGGCCGTCCGCCTCGAACTGGCGCGCCAATTTTTCGCGGCGCACGGCAGCGCGCGTGTACTCGCGCGCGATGTCGTTGTACTTGCGCACCCGCGAACGTATGCCGATGAAATCGCCCGTCGCGTCCGGGCCGCAGGGCCCCAACGTGTACGCCACGCGCGCCTGATCCCATTCCAGGCCCACGGTCTGTACGACGGCGTCGAGCAGCCAACGTTGCTCCTGCCAGCGCTTCATCTTGCGCTCCGTCGCCGCGTTCATTTCGGGCGCGGGCAGAGGATCGGGCGGCGCCGCGGCCAGAATTTCCGGCCATGTCGTTCCCGCCCCGCGCCCCATAAAGGACGCGCCGGCCATCGTCGCCGCGCCGCCCAGAAATTCGCGGCGCTGGACGAGTTTCTTTGCAGGATCTGGTTTGTTTGATTTGGACATCGGTGCTCTCCATTCGATTTCCGCAAACGACAAAAATTGGCGGTAAGTTCGCCGCGGCAAATCACCTTAGTATCCCTAAAATACGGTCCTGAATAACATGGCCTAGGAGCGATGTAAAGGAAGCTCGCTAAGCGGCGAGAAGTATTCTCATGGTCCGACTTGATTACTCATATGTTTCGGGCAGGATTCCAGCGCCCTTTCAGGGCGCACGATGCTCGTTGGGTTACGACACCGAGGGCGTTGCCCTGGGCTAGCATCCTGCGGCGCTTTCAGCGCCGAAGAATTCGGTTTCTTGGCTCGCTTTTGACAGCTCAGGTTGTAGATTGTTCCCCATCTACCCTACCTGTACTTCGGTCGGACGTCCATAAAACGGCTGCCAGCGGGCCGTTCGGCAAGAAAATCTCGGCTGGAGATTCATACGTATAATACTGATAATAATGACCTTAATAGACGTCGACCAGTTCTGCAACCACCCATGCCGAAAGTTCCGGGACCTGTACTAGGACTACCAAGACCATTGTCTGGCCAAATTGGCACTGAAGCCTCATTGGTGTCCCCACTTGTTTTTGCGAAAGTAGGCTTGTTGAAACGATGTACGGCGACTCAAGACGAGGAGACAACCGATGAATTCCAATAAAATCACCCTAGCCGCCAGATTCACCCTTTTGATTCTCCTTGGCGGACGGTGCACACCGGCGCAGGCGCAGGACTGGAGTGCAGCTACTTCCGCAGCCGTGGCGGCTAGCCAGCGAGGCGATTACGCACTGGCGGAAGCTTCCTACAAGGAAGCCATTGAGATCCAGCAAAACACTCTGGGCGCCGACAATCCGGGAGTCGCCATCAGTCTGAATAACCTGGCGGTCGTATACCAGGATCAGTCCAAGTATCCTCAGGCGGAGCAGGCGTACCTGCAAGCCCTGGCCATTCTGGAGAAGGACGCGAGCCAGAAAGCTTCGACCGGCCTTACGCTGAACAATCTTGCGGCTCTGTATCATGACGAAGGCATGGACGCCAAAGCCGAGCCGGTTTACGAGCGCGCGCTGGGAATCTGGGAAGGTTTGGAGAAGAATCAAACCGCCAACGAAACGATCGCAGTGATGGGCTTGGCCGGCATTTACCACTCGCGGAATGAGAATGCCAGCGCCGAACCGCTCTATCTGCAGGCTCTGAAGCTCTGGAACGAGTCGGGTGAGCCGGCGAGCACGGAAGCGGCCGACGCCCTGTTCCAGCTGGGCGAAATCTATCACGCCCGTAGCAACAATACGGAAGCCGAACCCATGTACGCCCAGGCGCTGGCGATCTGGGAAAACACTTCCCAAATGGGCAGCTCGGAAGCGATTACCGCGCAGGGCACTCTGGGAGAAATCTACCGGGCCGAGGGGAAATATGCGGAAGCCGAACCTCTGCTGGAACGGGCTTTGAAGGGCGCGGAACAAACGCTGGGGCAGAATCATCTCGGTCTTGCCGCCAGCTTGAACAATCTGGCGCTTCTCTACTACTGCGAAGCAAAGTATGACGCGGCTGAACCGCTGTACAAGAGAGCGCTTGAAATCCGCGAAAAAAATCTAGGGGCAAACGACCCTGCCGTACAACAAACGCAGCAATTCTACGCCGCGCTGCTCCGCCAGGTAGGCCGAAAGGCGGAAGCGCGTAAGCTCGAAGCGCAGGCGTCAGGCAGCGGAGTTGCCCTCCTCTAAAAATCAAAGTGCGGCCCGCATTAATGCGGGCCGCACACACTTTTCTGGTTTGCGTTAACGCGTTGAAAATCTCGATTTACCCTTCTCGGCAGAAACGAAAGTGGACTCCCCCACGGTAAGGCCGCCCTCAGCTGGACTTTCCAAAATCGTACAGAATCGCAGGGTTTTCGACGAGGATGCGATGGCGCGTCGCCTCGCTCGGGGCCCATTGCGCGAGCAAATCAAGAAGCACGGCGTCGTCCGGCTTGTTTGTTTCGTTCGGATGCGGCCAATTGCTTCCCCACACCATTCGCTCGGGCGCGGCTTGCACGTAGGCCTGGCCGACCATGTTCACATCGGCATAAGTCGGCGGACCGTCCTTCGTATTGTCGCGCGTCACCGACAATTTGACCCAGGTTCGGCCCTTATCGACGAGCTTGCGAATGAGCGGGTAGGCCGGATGTTTCATGCCGATCGGCTGTGGGATGTGTCCCATGTGATCGAACACGATGGGCGATGGGAGACGCATCCACAAATCCTCGGCTGCGACGATTTGATCGGGGTCCATATTAATCTGAACGTGCCAGCCGAGCTCGTTGATGCGTTTCGAGAGGGGTTCGATCATGTCGAGCGTCGTCACCGCAGCGGAAACGGGAGCGGCCAGGGAGAAGCGGATTCCGCGAATTCCCCCGCGGGACAGCGCTTTCAACTCCGCGTCCGTAATGGTTGGGTGAATGACGGCCACGCCGCGGGCATTGGGCGCAAACTGGGCGATGGCATCGAGCGTGACGCGGTTATCAGTGACATAGGGCCTGGGCGTTACGATCACATCGCGCGTGGTGCCGATGCGCCGCTGCAGTAAACGGTATTCTGGTACGCGCGCGTTGGGCTCCGCTCCGGGCGAAGGGGCCGGAAAACGGGCGGTATCGTAGATGTGATGGTGACAGTCGCACGCAAGCGGCGGGGCTTTGAGCTTCGGCAGTTCCGTGCCGGTTGAATTCGGCACCGCAACTTGCGCGTGACTGGCAAATGCATCGAAGAGTTCTGACGCGCTTAACGCAGCGAGGCCGGCGCCTTGGAGAAAAGTGCGGCGGCCGATTTTGCGTTCGATCATCGCGCTACTCCCTTTCAGAGTGGTCTGTCACCTTCCACATTTTAGTTCCAGGTGAAACTCGGGCGCTATTGGGCGCCTTTCTCGCTGGCGGGTTTGCCGATGATTTTGTTGTATTCCGCGAATTCCGACGGGGAACAAATCATTTCTCGGACATCGAAATTGGGCGGTTTCATCTTGAAACGAAGCTTGTCAAGAGCCACCCAGGGTTTCGTATACATTTTCGGGTCGTTAATTGTCACTGTTAGTTCTAGCGTGTCCTGATCGACGCGGTGAAACTTCTCCTCGACGCGCAGGTCGCCACTATGCGGGCGTCCGGCTCGATCGATCCATGTCCTCTCATCCGTCCCCGTAGTCTGCACGACAAAAGTGTAGTCGTCCTCCCACTTGCCCACCGAATAGCCGTACCACCTTGGCTCTGGATTTTTGGGGAGAACCCGCCCGTCGGTCCAGATCACGCGCCAGAGCCTGCCAAATTCGTACAGGACGAACACTTTGAGAGGCGTTTGAAGGATCTGAGTCGTTCTCAGTTCGTAGAGGTCTTCGCGGGGAAGTCCCTGTGGATCACAGTAAACGACTGGATCGTTCGTCTCTCCCGGAAGGACGCTTCGAATTCCGTTGCTCGGCTTGTGGGAGTTCAGCGTCTCCAGCCCCAAAGGAGTGTAAGGTAACTGATGTTCCGGCTTGCCGTCTTCCGGCATGGCCCTCGGGCCGAGCGGCTGAATTCCGTCGTTGCCTGGGTCCCAGATTCCGGAAATATCATGAATTGGAGCGGGGGCCGGCTTCTGCTTCTCTGCTCCCGGCTGCTGACCAGGGGCGGTCTGTGCGCACGCAGGAGATGAGAGCATCAACGTTGCGCCGAGCACTATAGTCCAGGCCAAGCTGAACCTTATCATTCCTGAGTTCCTTCCTTGAATTTGGATCTCACACCGATTCAGATTACTGAGTTCATTCGGTAGATTTAAAAACGACCCGAGCACTGAAAACGTGGCCATCGGGGAGCACGACTTGCTCGATACGGCCGACCGGCGCGCCGTTCTTGACAGGCGTGAACGTAACAGTGACCTCATCCCCAGGTTTGAAGGAATCCTTGCTCCAGCCGAGGTTGACCATGTCCGACGGATTGCTGGTCTCGGTCGCCCAATGAACGACGTTTCCCTTGTCATCCTTGGCATCGAATTTCAGGAAGCAATGGGGATTGGCCCAGAACCATTCCGTCACGGTCGCTTTTACGGTCATCTTTTTCGACGTGTCGTATGCGGCAGCGCCGTGATGAGCGAAGAGCGGAACTGAAACCGCCAAGAAGCCGAAGAAAATCGTCGCAAGTTTATTTTTCACGGAATTCCTCCAATCCACATCTGGCGAGGTCCATATCGCCAACGCGCCTAAGCCCGCGCTCTAGCCCGAACGGCGCGGTCTTGCGCTGCCTGGCGATGGCAATTGCGACTCTAACTGGAACCTCTGATTTGGAAATCTTACTTGTGCATCGTACGCTTCCGCAATGCTTTAGACAACGAATTTGCTGGCAGAGGGAACGCACTTTCTTACGGGGATACTGGATATTCTTTCGGCGAGGAGGAAATGCGCTTTGAACAAGTTCCGAGAAGGGGATTTTCGGAATATTGGATTTCGCTGACAGGATTCCGGGAAGATAACAATCATCCTTTGGCTTCCATCGTTCACGGGATCACCAGGTCCCCACCTGCCTGAATTTGACGGGAAAAACTCGATTGTCCTCTGGAGTACTCATTGGGAAGTAGATATAAGACCCTTCCTGGTCGGCGATGTAGGTTTTCCCGGACTCCAGCAATGGGCAGATGTCCCCGCGCTGAACGCATTCATACACGATCTTTTTGCCGTTGACTTCGGTGAACAAAAGGTTCGAGTAAGTGAAAAGGCTGCCCGAGGATGAGTTGTGGATTTTTGTCTTTAACGAGACCACTTGAATTGAGGTTTCTTTCCCTTTCGGCGATGCAAAAGCAGAAAGCGGGATGAGAAACAGGATGGCGATTTTTACGGCTCTGTTTAGCATTGTCGATTCCTCTCTATGAAGAAAGTTTGAAGCCGATCTGGCGCCGATGAATTTCAAGATATGTGTCTTGAAATTTTCATCGCGCCGAGCGGGCGGCTGTATCCGCATCTCACAAAACTCGCAAATCTGTTGACTTATATATGGTCGGCAAAATCGGAAAGGACTTGAGCGGCGAATTCTTACGGTGGGGGCCTCATGTTTCCGCCGTCCTCGGTACACTCCATTTCCCAACTGGGCGCTGTCCTAATCGGGGGCCTCGGGTGTATAAGGGTCCCCATTCGATATGTCAAAACGGAAATCATATTCCCTGGTTTTTCCGTTGAATTTGTGAGAGCGAGGAAAACGTATGGCGCGAAGACTCCGCATTCTCGTTGGACTGTTCCTGCTGTTCGCCGGAACCGCCTCCGCGCAGACAGTGGATGCCCGGAAAGCTTTGGAAGCCGCTTCCAAGGCCATGGGCGCTACGAATTTGAAGACGATTCAGTACTCCGCGAGCGGCTGGTTCTCGCAGATCGGCCAGACGTACGGGCTTGCCGAAGACTGGCCGCATTATGAAGTTGCCGACTACACGCGCGTGATCGACTACGACGCGAAATGGTCGCGCGAGGATTACACCGCAAGGCAAGGAAAATACCCGGCGCTCGGCCGGACCCCTATGCCGGAGCATCACGTCACGTCCATTTTGAGCGGCAACTACGCCTGGGACATGAAGGGGGACGCGCCGGTGCCGCTCACGCGGATGTATCTGGACGGCGTGCCTTATTCCGACCTGCGGCAACTCGAGATTGTGCTTACTCCGTTCGGATTCCTCAAAGCGGCTCTGGCGGCACCAGACGCGAAAGCCATCTCGTTGAACATCGTGGGAGCTTCGGACATTGGCCTCTCGCAGTTTGGCAGGAAGGTGACAGTCGTCTCCTTCACCATGGGCAAATACAAATTCAACGGAACGATCAACGACAAAAATCTGGTCGAGCTGGTCGACACCTGGTTTCCCAACCCGATGTACGGCGACATGGACTACGAAATGCGCTACACGAAGTACAAGGATTTCGGAGGGATCATGTTTCCCGGGCAAATCCATGTGCACCAGGGCGACCCGCGGCTGAATCCGGCGCACAATTATTACGAGATTAACGTGACGGATGTGAAGGCCAACGTGCCGGTGACGCCGATGCCGGTTCCCGAAACGGTGCGGACGGCGACGGCGCCCCTGGTGAAAGTGGAAAGCCAGAAGCTGGCGGACGGCGTTTGGCTGCTGGGCGGAGGGAGCCATAACAGCGTGCTCGTCGAATTCAACGACTTCGTCGCGGTCGTCGAAGCGCCGCAGAACGAGGCGCGCTCACTCGCGGTGATCGCGGAAGCGAACCGGCTGGTTCCGAACAAACTGATTCGGTATCTCGTCAATACGCACCATCACATGGATCATGCCGGGGGTCTGCGCACGTATCTTTCGCAAGGAACCACGATCGTGACGCACGAATCCAACAAACAGTATTACCTCGACATCATGTTCTACCCGGCTCCGCGGGAGCTGGATCCGGATCGGCTGGCGATTTTCAGTCCGATGTACATGATCAGCAGGCGGCCTGCTCCCATTGACACTGTGGGCGGCGACACGCGCGGCGAAGGGAAATACGTGGTGACGGATGGCGCGCGCATGATGGAAATTTTGCACGTGCAGGATATGGCTTACGAGTTAGGAGACCCGTCGTACGGCCAGGGCAATCACAGCGCCGATATGCTGATGGCTTATCTGCCCAAGGAAAAGATTCTGATCAATGCCGATCTGTACTCGCCGCCGCAGCCGGGGGCGCAGCCGCCTGCTCCAACGGCCGCGATGCTCACGCTGTACCAGAACATGCGAAAGCTGAAGCTCGATGTTGCGCAGCACGTTCCCATCCACGGGCGCGTCGGGACGAATGACGAGTTTTTGAAGATTGTCGGCAAGACTCAATAATTTTAAAGAATCGATCGAGCGCGGTCAGAAAAATGCAGGCTTTTAGTGGCACAGGCTTCAGCCTGTGGGGGTTAGTCCTTCTATGGACAAAACCCCACAGGCTGAAGCCTGTGCCACTAAATACCGCCCGCCAAATCTGGTGCATGGAGTATTGGTGCGGTGAGTTTGACACACGATAGCTCCAAGCATATAGTTTTGCGCGCTGACAAAATTGAAATTGGAAATTTGGCTGAGCGAGTGCTGAACGCGTCCGGCCGCCGGATGAGCTTGGTTGTTCAGGAGGCGCGAAAACGGAATGAATGATTCCACCCAAACCGTCGAAGTTAAATCGCCCGAATTACTCAAGCTGATTGATAAGGATACGGCCGTCGAAAAACTTTGTACGGGCTTTTGGTTCACGGAAGGCCCTATCTGGAATCCGAAGGAACAATGCCTGTACTTCAGCGACATGCCCGGAGACGTGCGCCGTCGGTGGAGCGCCGCAGACGGCATCAAAGAGGTCCGCAAACCAAGCAATAAATGCAACGGCATGACCTATGACGCCGCGGGCAACCTGTATGTGTGCGAGCACGTCACCAGCTCGCTCGTGATGGAGACTCCGTCGGGCGAACGCAAGGTGCTCGCGTCTCACTGGCAGGGAAAAGAGCTCAACAGCCCCAATGATGTAGTGCTTCGTTCCGACAAATCCATCTATTTCAGCGATCCCTCGTATGGCCGGATGCCGGTCTTTGGCCTCGAACGCAAGCAGGATCTGGCCTTTCAGGGGCTCTTCCGAATTTCGCCCGATGGGAAGCTGCATCTCGAGGCGGATGATTTTGGCCAGACCAATGGCGTGTGTTTTTCACCGGATGAGAAAATTCTGTACGTGAACGATTCGCCGCGAGCCCACATCCGCGCGTTCGACGTCGCCCCTGACGGCTCGCTGAGCAAGAGCCGCATCTTCGCCGCGAATATCGGCGACGGCGTGCTCGAAAACGGCATCGTCGACGGCATGAAAGTCGATGAGCGGGGGAATATCTATGTGACAGGCCCGCGCGGCATTTGGGTTCTGAGCCCCGCGGCGGAGCATTTGGGCGTGATTCGCATGCCCGAGCATGCCGGGAATTTGAACTGGGGCGGGCGGAATTGGGACGAGCTGTACTGCGCCTGCTCGACATCGATTTATCGCGTGAAGACGAAAGTTCGAGGAAATCCTGTTGCACACATGAGTATGCGCTAAGGGGAATTATGGCCGACCGGAAACTCAATGCGCGAAAGACGGCGCTGATCATTCAGGATTTGCAAAATGACGTCATTACCGAGGGAGGCGCCTTCGCGTCATCGGGCGCGCCCGCCCACGCGAAGAAACAGAATGTAGTTGAAAATGTGAAAAAATTGGCTGCCGCGATGCGCAAGGCCGGCGGAATTGTGATTCACATTCATTACATCGTCGAGCCAGGGGCGCCCGGACTCAGGCTGAACGCACCGCTCTTCCGCGGTTTGGCGGAGAGCAAAGCCGTGGTGCGCGGAACGTGGGGAGCGGCGCCAGCCGAGGGGCTCGAGCCTCAAAAGGGCGACGTTGTCGTCGAGAAGATGCGGATGAACGGATTTCATGGCACCAAGCTCGAGACGATCCTGCAAGGATACGGGATCGATTCCCTGGTGATTACCGGGGCCTGGACCAACTTTTCCATCGAACATACGGCGCGACACGGCGCCGATTCGGGCTATGAAGTTGTCGTGGCGACCGACGGAACGTCCACCATCAACGACGAATGGCAAAACGCGGGGATTAATTTTGCTCTTCAAAATATCGCCGACCGCCTGAGCTGCCAGGAAATCATCCAGGCTCTGAGTTAGACAGTCGCCGCCATAGAGAGTGCATGACCGTTCCCATTGAGACTTCAATCGTCGTTTCTTCGGAAGATGAACGGGCAATAATCGTTCACGTCCTTTCAAAGCTTGGAGCCAACCCGCGGGAATGTTCGATTCAAGCGGACGTTCTGACGGAAGCGGATCTGCGCGGCCATCATTCGCACGGATTGCAACGCCTGCCTGTCTTAGCGGCTCGCATCAAGAATCGCCTGATCCGTGTCAACGTCGATCCTGAATATACTTGGACAGCGGATTCCGTCCTGAGCGTCGACGGAAAGGATGGGCTGGGTCCTTTTGTCGCCGAGTCCGCGCTGGAGCGCGCAAGGTCCGTGCTGGAACAGAGGGGAATCGTCGCGGTGGCGATTCGGAACAGCAGCCACATCGGGATGATCGGCTACTACTGCGAGAAGCGGGCGCGTGAGGGGATGATTTGCCTCGCGATGACAGAAAGCGAAGCGCTCGTCCACCCGCATGGCGGCACCAAGGCGCTTGTTGGAACAAATCCGATTGCCATTGGTATTCCGAGCAAACCCGCACCATTTGTATTTGATATGGCCACTTCCACGAGCGCGATCGGCAAAATCTATGCCAGCAAGCATCGCGGCGAACCTATCCCGCTCGGATGGGCGATCGATGCCGAAGGCAACCCAACTACGAATCCGGATGACGCTTTGAAGGGCTCGCTAACTCCCGCGGCGGGACCCAAAGGCTATGGTCTCGGAATATCCATTGGAATCCTCGCCGGACTTTTACCGGGGGGAGAGATCGGCCGGCTCGTCCTCGGCACTTTGGATACGGAGTCGCGCTGCACGAAAGGAGATTTTTTCCTTTTGATAAACCCCGGGGCCTTTGCGGGCGGGCCCACGCTCGCGAACCGGGTTGCATCCTACCTCGATGAGCTTCGCCACTCGCCGCCGCAGAAGGGTTTTCAAAGTGTTATCGTACCCGGTGACCGGGCGCGGGGGCTTCGAGAAGAGAGACTGCGCTCCGGGATACCTCTTCCAAAGGAAGTTTGGCTCGCGGCGGAAAGGCTTAGAGATGAGTCCTGAAGGCAGCAATCCCGTCTGGGGGTTTTCGACCGCGGGAAGAATATTCTTTGGATGGGGCGCGGCAAATGTGCTGCGTGACGTTGCGCGCGAATTCGGACCTCGAGTTCTTGTTTGCACGGACCAGAACATGGTCAAGGCCGGCGTCTGTGAGACTGTGCTCGCGCAACTCGCGGAAGGAAAAGCCGAGGTCAAAGTTTTCGACGGCGGGCAGCCTGAAGTGGATCGTCAGACCATCGAGCGAGCCGCCGCGGTGGCGCAGACTTACGCGCCCGACGTAGTGGTAGGATTAGGCGGCGGCAGCAACCTGGACCTGTCCAAGGCCGTCGCGCTTCTGGTGAAGTATCCCGGTCTGCTTTCCGCTTATTACGGCGAAAATAATGTCCCTGGGCCAATTGCGCCGGTCGTTGCGGTTCCCACAACCGCGGGCACCGGATCGGAAGTGAGTCCGGTCGCCGTGGTCGCGGACCCCGAACGCGCGATGAAAGTCGGCATCGCATCACGCGCACTGATTCCGAAGTGGGCCATCGTCGATCCCGCTCTGACGGTTTCCTGTCCCGCAAGTGTGACGGCCCATTCGGGCATGGACGCGCTCGCGCACGCGATCGAATCCTACTGCGCGCGGGTGCGGACCGATTGCTCACCACACGCGATCTTCCTCGGCAAGAATCCGATGTCGGACGTTCTTGCGACCAAAGCGATCACCGCGATCGCAAAATTCCTTCCGACGGCGGTAGCTCAGCCAGGCGACCGCGCAGCAAGACAAGAGATGGCGTTGGCGAGCCTCCTGGCAGGGATGGCATTCTCATCCGCGGGAACGGCTGCCGTGCATGCCCTGCAATATCCCGTTGGAGAAGCGACGCACACGCCGCACGGTTTAGGGAATGCCGTCCTGCTGCCCACGGTAATGAGAAGCATCACTCTCTCGCGCATTCCGGAAATGGCATTCATTGCGCGCAGTTTGGATCCCAGCCTCAATTCCAAGTCAGATCCGGACGCTGCCAGCCAGGCTGCAGGACTCGTCGAGGAGCTTGCCGCTAAAGTTGGAATACCAAAAGGCCTGCGCGCGCTGGGGCTGAAAAAAGAGCAGCTTCCTCAAATTTCGCAGATGGCTTCCACAGTGCGAAGGCTCCTGGATAATAGCCCCGTTCCATTCGACCAAAATGATCTGCTTCGCATTCTGCGGGAGGCATTTTGATGCGAATCATTGCTCTCGAAGAGCACATGACAACCCCTGCCATCGTAAACTCCTCATCGGACGGTCAAGGTGGCGGGCTCCCCGCAAATGCCTTCATCCAATCGCTTCATGCCAAGCTGCTCGACGTGGGTGCCGGCCGCCTGGCGGACATGGACGCATCCGGCATCAGCATGCAGGTGCTGTCGATATCCGCCAGCCTGATCGACAAAATGGAGGCTTCCGCCGCGCACGCCGTGGCTTGTGACGCCAATGACGTGATGGCCGCCGCAATGAATACCCACCCGGACCGCTTTGCCGCATTCGCCACTCTAGCCCTGCAGGAGCCTAAGAAAGCTGCCGCTGAACTCCAGCGCTGCATCCAAAAGCTGAAATTCAAAGGCGTCATGGTGAATGGAACCGTGAATGGCCAGTTTCTGGACGATCCGAAATTTACTCCCCTCTTTGAAACAGCTGAGGCTCTTGACGTCCCCATTTACCTGCATCCGGCCCCGCCGCCCAAGCCCGTCATGGACGCCTACTTCAGCGGACTCCCCGGCCAGCTTGGCTTCGCTCTGGCAACCGGCGGCTGGGGTTGGCACGTGGAAACGGGCCTGCATAGCCTTCGCCTGATTATTACCGGCGTTTTCGATCGTTTCCCAAAGTTGAAAATCATCATCGGCCACATGGGGGAGAACCTTCCGTTCTCGATTGCCCGCGCCCAGGCCGTATTCGAGCGCGCGGCGTCGAACCTGAAAAGGCCCGTAAGCGAATATTTCCAAGATCACTTCTACCTCACGACGAGCGGGTACTTCACCAATCCGCCATTCCTGTGCATGATGCAGGTGGTTGGAGCGGACCACGTCCTGTTCTCCGTAGATTACCCGTTCAGTCCAAACACGGCAGGGCGCAAGTTCCTGGACAATCTAAGCGTGAGTGCTGAGATCATGGAGAAAATCGCACACCGCAATGCCGAGATACTCTTAAAGCTGTGAGCAAGGCTGGCTCTTACGAACTAGTTTCTGAAATCGGGCGCCAGGTCCGACTTTGGCCGACTCTGGCTTCCCGATTGTTTCAGGTGTATAAAAATGACCACCGAGATGGTCAGTACGGAATTTCCAACTGGTTATGACGGGGAGGCCCCATGAGTAGGGACAGAATTGCAATGGCATTCGGCCTGGCGGCAGGCCTGTGCTTGTTGGTGTTGTTCGGCGCTCGAGGAGCGCGGACGCAAAGCGCGCCAAAGTACAAGGTCGATGCGGACTGGCCAAAACCCTTGCCGAACAAGTGGAAGATGGGCGGCGTTACAGGGCTGGCCGTGGACAAGGATGACAACGTTTGGGTGCACGATCGTCCGAATGACCTGACCGATATTGAGCTCGAAGCGGAGCTTACTCCCCCGATTGCAGACTGCTGCGTCCGGCCTCCCTCCATGATCCACATCGACAAGGCAGGCAACGTCATCGGCTCGATCGATCCGCCGCAAGGGCACGGCATGGCGGTGGACAGCAAAGGATTCATCTACCTCGGCAATGTGGTCAACGGGTTGGGCAACGTCCGCAAATACGATCCGAAAAGCGGCGCTCTGATCGCCGAATTGCCGCGCACACCCGAGATGCCGCCGGGCGGCGGCGGAGGCGATGCCGCTCCCACCGGACCCCGCACTCCGGGCCACGGCAGCAACGGACCGGTGATTGGGTTCCTGCCGGCCGGGCGCCCTAAGATCACTCCGGAAGAACGCGCGGCGCGCGAGACGGCGACCGCCGCTTTCCGCATAAAATATCCCCCGACGACGCCGATGATTGTGGGAGGAATCGAAGAGGTTCGGCTCGATGAAGCGGAACATGAGCTTTATGCAGCCGACAATTACCTGGGCGGGCGCGTGATGGTGTTTGATCTGGACACGTTCAAGTTCAAGCGGGGCTGGGGCGCCTACGGGCATAAGCTTTCAGAGATCACAACCGATGACAAAGACCGGGCGTACACGCCGGGCGGGCCGGAGCCGAAGGAGTTCAGGGGCCACCTCACGCTCAATTTTTCCCACGATGGTCTGGTTTACGCCGCGGATCGAATGGCGAACCGCATCGACGTCACCACGAAAGATGGAAAATTCGTGAAGGAATTCACGATGGCCACGTGGACAGGAGTGGGCGGTTCGACCGGAGGAGTATCCTTCTCGCCCGACAAGCAGCAACTTTTCTTGTTTATTTCCGATCTCACCAACAATCACATCTGGTTCCTCAACCGCGAAGACGGCAAGGTTGTGGGCCAACTGGGCAGCATGGGCCAAAGTGCGGGCCAGTTCTACGGCCTGCACATGATCGAAGTGGATTCCAAGGGCAACATTTACACGGGAGAAGTGTTCGGCGGCGAGCGGGTACAGAGGTTTGTCCCTGTTAAGTAAGAGGTCAAGCAAGAGCCAAACGCGACTCAGCTGGCCGTTTGCTGAGTTTTATAATTTGCGCGTGCGGAGAGCAGCAAATGAGCTCGCCGCACGCGCCCTCAGACTGCCGATTGGCTCGACGGCGAAGTTTCACAACCCTCCCTCATCGACGACTTGTGTAACGCGTACCACTGTTCGATTGCCGGGTATTTGCGCGCTGCTTTTCCTCAACCGGCAATCCGTTTAAGGTGTGGCCTGACGTGCCGCACAACCTCAAACCACTACACACACTCAAACGTTGAGGGAACAAGAAGGGCACATAACCGTGTGTTTTGTGAAAGCAGTCTCATCCAAGAATTCTTCGGGCCATAGCGTGCGGAGATCGGTCCTTGCAAGCGGGAGCTTCGTTTGGCTAAGCGTTTGTGTTCTGCTGTGTGGCTCACCGGCGCCGGCTCAGTCTCAACAGACCGCAACGGATACACGTACATTTGCCTCCGTGCAGCTTCCCGTCCAGCAATTGCCTGGAAGTATCAGCGGGACAATTGTTGATCCAAGAGGGGGCGCCGTCGCCGGAGCCCGAGTGCAGTTTGCAAGTGAAGATCCATCCACAAAACAAGAAATGCTATCGGGCGAGGATGGACAATTCTCCTTCAGCGGCGCCTCTCCCGGGCCTTTTCAATTGACCATTGCGAAGGAGGGCTTCGCGACGCAGTCAATTTCTGGAACCATGCATCCGGGTGAAACCTACAACGTCCCTCAGATCGCGTTGGCGCTGGCTCCGGAAAAGACGGAGGTGCAGGTCGTAGTCCCGCGCGTGGAAATTGCGGAAGAGCAGATCAAGGAGGAGGAGAAGCAGCGCGTGCTCGGCTTCGTCCCGAATTTCTACGTCAGCTACGTCCCCGATGCGGCTCCGCTCAACTCGAAGCAAAAGTTCGAGCTTGCCTGGAAGACAACCCTGGATCCTGTCACCTTCGTGCTGACCGGAGCCGTCGCGGGTGTTCAGCAGGCGAACAATGTTTTCAGCGGATACGGGCAAGGCGCGCAGGGTTACGGGAAACGGTTTGGCGCCGACTACGCTGACAGTGTTACCAACATTTTTATTGGAAGCGCTATATTGCCGTCGCTGCTGAAACAAGATCCGCGCTATTTCTACAAGGGAAGTGGAAGCCCGCGGTCGCGGTTTCTGTATGCCATCGCAAATTCCGTGGTCTGCAAGGGCGACAATGGACGCTGGCAGCCGAATTACTCCAATGTTCTCGGAAGCCTCGCCGCGGGAGGGATCTCCAATCTCTACTATCCGGCGCAGGATCGCAACGGAGCGGCGTTGACCTTTGAAAACGCGGCAATCGAAATCGGCGCGAGCGCCGCCGCCAACCTCCTTCAGGAATTTATCATTCGCAAATTGACGTCGAATGTCCGCAGCCGCGATCCTGCCAAACCCTAGAGCACGACCGGCAATAGATCAGCCATATTTGATCCTTTGACGGCCAGACCGTGCCGACGCGACAATTTCATTTTCCCTTTTGCTGGTTTCGTCATGAATGCGATTGGCCAGCGCAATCCTATTGATTGTGTTGCAGGCGTCCGGAATTAGGCACTGGCCCGACGTTCCATATTAGTCAACTGGAAGACAGAACGCCGCGCGGAAATGCGTGTTGTCCGGCAATACTGGGAAAGGACAACGTTGGAGGAGATCGACCGAATCGGTCGAGGCGAGAGGCGATCTAGAAATATGCCCATAAAAGACAGGCGCGCTACTCCGCGATTTCAAGCCAAGCCGGAAAATCGCATCACGTACGGCGACAGGTCCGCGCCCATTCGGGACTTGAGCCTGGAAGGCGTTTTTGTCCTCGACCCGGATCCTCTTCCGGCCGGATCGGAGCTTACTTTCACGCTGCGAGCCGGACAAACAGACATCTCGCTCGAAGGGATCGTCCGCCACTCCGTCGTGGATGTGGGTATGGGAATTCAATTCACGAACCTCTCCGCTGTATCGAAAAGACGGTTGATCATCCACATAGCCAGTTTGGTCTCGGCTCCCAGCCAGATGGTGGAGTCTTAAGAGCGGAGACTATTCACCCCTTCCCCGATCTCTTTACAAAATTAGGCCAGACACGTAAAGTTTGACCATCCACGAGACGCGATGAGGTGGCCCGATGAGGCATAAAACAATTGCCATTGCCCTGATGATCTTTGCCGGCTGTTTCATTTCCACAGGCGTATTCGCGCATCACGGCGCCTCGCGGTGGGACACCGACGCGTGGGGAACCATCTCTGGAACGGTGAAGCAATTCGATTGGCAGAATCCGCATCCGCTGCTGCTTGTCGACGTGAAAAATGACAAAGGCGAGGTCGAAACCTGGGCCGTGGAGTTTCATCCGCCGAACGTCATGAGCCGCGGCGTCGGATGGAATCACAGCACGTTCAAACCGGGGGACCAGGTCACGATTTACGGGCATCCTGAGAAAAAAAGCATTCCGATGGTCAATGGGATGAGAAGTCTGAGGCCCGTAAAGGTCACCATGCCCGGGGGCCAGTTAGTCACCGTGGATCCTCCCGGGTACTGAGCGCCGCCTGAATTTGGTTCGTCCGTCGGCGGAGCGCGAAATACTAAGGACAGGTTCTTTCGAATGAAAAAGCTGGCACTGGGTTCAGTTCTCGGCACTGCGGTTGTGATTGCCCTCTCTCTCGGGACGCTGCCGCGACTAGCACCAGAGCTTCTCGCGGCGCGCCCGCAAGCCGCTGCCGCGACTCCCGACCTGACCGGCCTCTGGTCCCCACCGAGAACGCCCAAGGGCTTCTTGCCGTACAACTTCTCTCCCGAGGCGCCACCTCCGATGCAACCGTGGGCGGTGAAGCGCTGCGAACTCGTCGGCTGTGGGACCGGACCGCTCGGCCGCGCCAATGACGACAATATGGATCCTTACTTGTCCAGTTGCGCGCCGTACGGCCTGCCCCGCCTGATGAATCACGTCGGCCCGTTCGAAATTCTGCAGAGCAAAGGCCGGGTGCTGGTGCTGTTCGAAACGGGCAACTCCATTGAGCAAATCTGGACGGACGGGCGCGGCCACCCGGAGGACCTGGACCCCTCCTGGATGGGGCATTCCATCGGCCACTGGGAAGGCGCGACGCTCGTCGTGGACATCGTGGGGCTGACCGACAAGAGTTGGCTGGACACCGCGGGCCATCCGCACAGCGACGCGCTGCACGTCGTCGAGCGCATTCGCCGCGTGGATCACGACACGCTCGAGAACACTCTCACCTTCGAAGACCCGAAAACGTACACGCGATCCTGGTCGTCGACGATCGTCTACAAGCTGCGTCCGGATTGGTCGCTCAAGGAAGACATCGCCTGCGAAGACAAAATCCTGATGGACCTGAAAGCCAAAAAAGAGAAAGTTTATCCGTATCAGCCCTACCCCATGAATTTTCCGACAGAAGCCATTCCACTGCCAGATGTTGCCAATGCAAAATAGGGTGTTCTCCGGCAGGGCCGCGCGCCGCTTCCACCAAACTTCGATTGCGATGACCGGCACTGAAAATCGCGCGGGGCGCGCAAAATAATGGCATCTCCGCTCGGAAAAACCACTTCGGTCTCGATTCTGGTGGCCACCGCCTTCTTCATGGAAAACCTGGACGGGACCGTGATCGCGACGGCGCTGCCCGACATGGGAAAATCGTTCCACGTAAGCCCGGTGGATTTGAACATTGGAATGACGGCCTATTTGCTGATGCTTGCGGTCTTCATTCCGATCAGCGGATGGGTGGCAGACCGCGTTGGCGCTCGGACCGTTTTCGTTTCCGCCATCGCGATTTTTACCGCGTCTTCGATTCTTTGCGGACTGAGCCATGGAATTTTGACGTTCACCGGCGCACGCGTCATCCAAGGCATCGGCGGGGCGATGATGGTGCCCGTGGGGCGGCTGGTCGTTTTGCGCACGACGGAAAAACACAATTTGATCGATGCGATTACGTTCATCACCTGGCCGGCACTGATCGCGCCCGTCGTTGGGCCGCCGGTCGGCGGTTTCATCACCACATACGCCTCGTGGCACTGGATTTTTTTCCTGAACGTGCCGCTTGGCATCGTCGGCATGGCTCTTTCGTCACGGATTATTCCCAATCTGAGGGAAGACCACGTCAAGCCGTTCGATTGGCTCGGATTTGCGCTGAGCGCGTTGGCCTGCGTAAGCTTCGTGTATGGCATGGAGCTGGTGGGCCGCGAAGGCGCGCAATGGAAGCCCACGGCCGCGTATCTCGTCGCCGGATGCGTCCTGGGGCTGTTTTCCGTGCTTCATTTCCTGCGCGCGCCCGCGCCGCTTTTGAATCTCGATCTTCTCAAGATCAAGACGTTCGCGATCACGCTGCAGGGAGGCTCTCTTTTCCGGATCGCGATCAGCGTTTCGCCTTTTCTATTGCCCCTTATGTTCCAGGTCGGCTTCGGATTGAACGCGTTTCAGTCGGGCCTGCTGATGCTCGGGCTGTTCACCGGCAACCTGCTGATGAAATCCGTCGTGACGCCCATTTTGCGGCGGTTCGGGTTTCGCAACGTGCTGACGACGAATGGCATGCTGAACGCGATCTTGACGGCGAGTTGCGCCCTATTGTTCCCGCAGACCGCAACGATCATCGTGCTCTTTATATTATTTCTGAACGGCCTGTCCCGTTCGATGCAGTTTACGGCGGTGGGCACCCTTGCCTTTGCGGACATCACCAAGCCGGACATGAGCACCGCCACCAGTTTTTTCAGCATGATCACGCAAATGTCGATGGGCATGGGCGTGGCGGTGGGCGCCATCGCGCTGCGGCTGGCCGGTTATCTGGATGGAAATTCCGTGGGAGCGCCAACGACGAAGGAGTTCCACGTGGCGTTTTTGCTCGTCGCCGTCTTAAGCGTCCTGGCGACGCTTGACTGCTTCCTGATTGATCCAGACGCCGGAGCGGCGGTCAGCGGGCATCAGCCGGCCAAGGCGCCGGAAAAAACTTCGGCGGCTACCTGATCGCCGAACTGGAATGATTGAGGTGGCTGAATTTTGGTGTGGCTTACCTTGCTCTTACCCAAGCGGAACCGCTCACGACATGCGCCGCTATCGGAACAGACTGCCAAAAAAACCACGTGTCCCGGAGCACCCGGTGGCGCGAATTCCTCATCTTGTTCGCAACGATAGCAAAACCGGCAACTTCCACAACGCCTACCGCCAACATCGCCGCGTTGGTGTGAACAAATGGCCTGCTGAGAGGATCAGCTTCTGTCCATCCGGCATTAAGTCCCCTGCGTGTTTCAATCCCATCCCAGGATGCAACCGCCGCGTGTACGCCAGCCAGCACCATGACCGGGCGATCCCGCAACGCGCCGCAGAGGGACAATACCGCTAACAGACAGTGGAACGTCATCGTGTGACCGCCCTATTGGGAGCGCCAAGGCCTTATTCGGTCGAGGGGCATTTTGCCTGCCAAGTGCTTGCCCTCTCTAACTACTAGTTTTTGTATGGGGTTAAGGCAAAACTGAAGTGGGGGCGTCGCTGGTTTGCGTAACACATGCTCCACTTACGCGCAAACTTGTGCACTCTGATGCGGTGCACTTCCAGATTAGCGGTTATCCGTGGCTGCCGCCGCCGGAGAGTTCACGGACGATGGAGCCTACGAAGCCCTTGGCGTCGCCGAAGAGCATCAGGGTTTTGTCGAGGTAGTAGAGCGGGTTATCGATTCCGGCGAACCCGGCGGCCATGCTGCGCTTGATGACCATCACCGTGTGCGCCTTGTCCACGTCGAGAATCGGCATGCCGAAGATGGGGCTCGTGGAGTCGGTGCGCGCGGCGGGGTTCGTGACATCGTTCGCGCCGATGATCAGGGCCACGTCGGTCTGTGGAAATTCGCCGTTGATTTCGTCCATGTCCAGCAGCTTGTCGTAGGGAATGTCCGCTTCGGCGAGCAGGACGTTCATGTGCCCGGGCATGCGACCCGCGACCGGGTGAATGGCGAACTTCACGTCGATGCCGCGTTTGGTCAGGTTGTCGTACAGCTCGCGGACTTTGTGCTGCGCCTGCGCCACGGCCATGCCGTATCCGGGCACGATGACAACCTTGCTGGCCACGGCGAGAATTTCGGCCGCCTCTTCGGGCGAAGCGCTGCGAACCGGCCGCATTTCTTTCCCGCCCTTCGCAGCAGTTTGTTCCTGTCCAAACCCGCCAAACAGCACATTCGAGAACGAGCGGTTCATGGCCTTGGACATGTTAACGGAGAGAATCAAGCCGGAAGCGCCATCCAAAGCGCCCGCGACGATCAGGAGCTTGCTGTCGAGCACAAATCCCATCGCGGAGGCGGAAAGCCCGGCGTACGCGTTGAGCAGCGAGATCACCGTGGGCATGTCCGCGCCGCCGATCGGGATAATCATCATCACGCCGAACAGCAGCGGGATCGCAAGGAGCACAGGGAATAAGTACGTGTGCTCAGGATGAATCACCAGAAAAATAGCCACGCCAATTGCAACGAGGAGCATGCCGAGGTTGACGATGTTCTGACCCTTGAAAATGATGGGGCGCTGCGGCAGGATTTCCTGCAGTTTTCCGGCGGCCATCAAGCTGCCGGTAAACGTGAGCGATCCGAGAATCACTTCCATCGACAGAACGGACATCATGAATTTGGGTACCGCGGGCGCGCGCAAATAAAATTCCGCCGTACCGACGAGCGTGACGCAACATGCGCCAAAGGCGTGGCTGAGCGCGGTCCGCTGCGGGACGGCCGTCATCTGCACTTTGCCGAGGGGCACGCCGATGATCGTGCCCAGAACCAGCGCGATCGCCACCCATTTGTAGTCCACGATGCTGCGGTTGAGCAAAGTTCCCACGATTGCGAGGAGCATGCCGAGCTCGCCCGCCCAGACGCCGTGGCGCGCCGTCGTGGGAGAACTCATCCACTTGAGAGACATCACGAACAGAGCCGTGGCGATGAGGTACGTCAGTTCGATGATCGCGTCCGTTCCGGGAAATGGAGTCATGGTTTCGGGCTGCGGCTCGCTTTGAACATTTTTAACATGCGGTCGGTGATGAAGAAGCCGCCCACGACGTTGCTGGTCGCGGCCACAATGGCAATCGTGCCAAGCACGGTGGAGAGCGTGGTCTTGTGTTCGCCCGCCAGGAGGATCGCTCCGACGACGGCGATGGCGTCGAGCGCGTTCGTGAGAGACATGAGCGGCGTGTGCAGGAGCGGGGACACGCGGCGAATGACTTCCAGGCCGACAATGGCGGCCAACATGAACACGTAGAGGCTGGTGATCAAATCCATTTTCATCGCTAGACGGTCTCCTTCTGTTGGGCTACGAGAGGCGGGAGTGAGAAAAATTCGCGAACGCGGGGATGAACGATTTCCCCTCCCATCGTCAGCAGCGTGCTCTGAATAATGTCGTCCTGCAAGTTGAGCTGAAACTTGCCATCTTTCACAAGCAAATTGAGGAACGCCACGATGTTGCGCGCGTACATCTGGCTGGCGTGATGCGGCACGGTTGAAGCGAAGTTGAAATATCCTATGATGGTGACGCCGTCAGCCGTGATTTTCTCACCGGCTTTCGAGAGTTCGCAGTTGCCGCCGCGCTCGGCGGCCAAGTCGACGATCACCGAGCCCGGCGCCATGCCTTTGACCATGTCCGCGGTTACGAGCACTGGCGACTTCTTTCCCGGAACGACGGCGGCCGTGATGACGATGTCGCTCTCGCCGACAACCTTGCCGAGCAATTCGCGCTGCCTCCGGTAGAATTCCTCGTCCTGCGCCTTGGCATACCCGCTGGCGTCTTGCGCGTCCTTGGCTTCCAGGGGCAGCTCAACAAAACGTGCGCCCAGGCTTTGTACCTGCTCCTTGGCTGCTGGTCGCAGATCGTAGGCGGAGACCACCGCTCCCAGCCTGCGCGCCGTAGCAATAGCTTGCAGCCCGGCCACGCCTGCGCCGATGATGAGGACGCGCGCGGGAGTGATCGTTCCCGCGGCCGTTGTTAGCATGGGGAGAATTTTCGGAAGCGTGTCCGCGGCGATCAGGACGGCTTTGTACCCGCAGATCGTGCCCATGGAAGAAAGCGCGTCCATGCTTTGCGCCCTCGTCGTCCTGGGCATCAATTCCACCGAAAAAGAAGTCACGCCTGCATCCGCGATTTCTTTAACCGTAACGAGGGATCCAATTGGGCGCAAAAATCCGATCAGAACCTGGTTGCGGCGAAAGAGCGGCAAATCGGCGCGGCCCGTCTGGTCATTCGAACCGTAGCAAAGCATCTGCGTGATGATGTCCGCCGAGGCAAACACCTGTGCCCGATCCGCGATAATTTTCGCGCCCTTGGCGGCGTACTCGGCGTCGGGAAAACCCGCAGCGGCGCCCGCCCCGGCTTCGACGATCACTTCCATGCCTGCTTTCGCAAGTGCGGGAATGACGATGGGCACCAGCGCCACGCGCCGCTCCCCCGGATACGTTTCTCGGGGAACACCGACAATCATCAGGCTTCCTCCCTCTGTTCGTTACGGCGCGGCACACACGAACGATCGGCAATCTGGGACAAACAACCTAATCTGCCCAAGCCAAAGTCGAGAATTTTCTTCGAGAGGGCCACGCCAGGTATGAATGGCTTCCATGTAGCGGCCGACGTGGGTCCCAAGCCGGAAGCGCTGGGCGCTTTGGTGACGCAAGCATTCACTCTGTTTGCTGCAGAACCCCACACCAAATAAGAATTTTACATGCAAAATTGCGAAAGTCCAATTGAAGATCGAGCATGGGGATTAACCGATTCCCTGCACTTGAAGACAAATCCGAGGCTTGCTTCACGCGTGAGGCTTCGAAGTCATATCCACGTCAAGGAGATTCGGAAATGGGTGGCGTCTTTACCTCCGATGCCCCGATGGATTCAGCCTCTTCGGACATTTCCGTTGAGGCCACTTTGTTCGTCCGGATGCTTCCGAAAACCAGTATGAGATTCGTCAGCAAGATCACGGCAAAAGACATGGGCGGGAGAAAGGACATGGATTGCCCTCGAACTTCGACAACTTCAATCGCCAGCACAATCGTGATCAATCCCCGAGGCAACATCCAGAGAATCTTCTCGCGGTCCGATGGCCCAAGTCCGCGCCATGTCCACCTGCAAAGCTGGATCGAGACCCAACGTGCCAGATAGATGACCCCTGTGAGGCCCAACAGCAACGGCCAGATTGGACGCAGTCCCGACAACTCCACGACCGCGCCAATCAGGACAAAGAAGAATGTGCGGACCAGGAAGGAAAGCTCGGCGTGGAAGTTCAGAATCTGCTCATGCGCTCCGGCGCCTCCCTGCGATAATTGAAATACGGTCGGAACAAGTGAACGGCGCCCGCCGGAGAGATTGGAAATCGCAAGTCCAAATCCCAGCACGGCGAGCAAACCGCTTCCGCCGAGACGCTCCGTTCCCGCAAAAAGAAGCAGGACCATGGAAAAAGTGAGGACTTGCCAGAATTGTTGCTCGGAAAGGTAGGGGAGCAGCCGCGACCAGCCAAATCCGATCAGGAACGATGCCACCAGCGAAATCGCCACCTGCGAGAAAAAACCGGTTAAGAAATCGCCGACAGCGGAGCCGCCCGCTTGATGCGATCGAATCAAAAATCCAACGGTAAGCACGCCCAAAATGTCACCGAGGGTGGATTCAAGTAGCAGGACAATTTCGACGGCCTTTTCCGCCTTCCACTGCTGAAGGACGGGGAGAACGATCGTACTGCTTGTGCACCCGACGACGGCTCCGGCGAGCATGCCGTCCCGCAAACTGATTCGAAGGCTGGCCGACGCAATCAGGCCTGCCGAGAGAGTCGTTAAGCCGTAAACAACCACACCGAACAACAGGCCGCCGGGAAAATGGCTGAGCGTTTCGCGGATATTCAGGTCGAGCCCGCCCTCAAACAGGATCAGGATCAACGCGAGAGTTCCAAATGCGTGCGTGACGTCTTTGAATTGATCGGCCCGGGCCCATCCCAGGACGGGACCGATTACAACTCCTGTGGCCATGAGAACAACAACGTCCGGAATTCGCGTCCACCGGAAGAGGCGGTTAGCCCCAAAAGCAAGGACGAGCAATCCGCCCAAGAGTCCGAAGAGGGCCGTTAAATTCATCTCGGAATACACTACACTATGCTCGGCAATCAAAAACCAAATTCCATTTGTCTTCGGATTTTCCGGTACAATTCAAAATCAGCGCACGGAAGACAGGTGGAGCAAGGTGAACAACGCCTTCATGCAGGAAGCAATCCAGCGGGCGGTGGAAAATGTCCGCACGGGGCGAGGCGGGCCCTTCGGCGCAATCGTGGTGAAGGATGGGCGCGTGATCGCGTCCGGCACGAATTCCGTCACCACCACCAACGACCCCACGGCTCACGCGGAAGTGATTGCTATACGCGAGGCTTGCCGCGCACTGGGCACTTTTCAGCTAGCGGGCTGCGAGATTTACACGAGTTGCGAGCCCTGTCCGATGTGCCTCGGCGCCATTTACTGGGCGCGACCGGACCGTGTCTATTTCGCGGCCACGGCGACGGATGCCGCGGAAGCTGGGTTCGACGACTCCTTCATCTACGAAGAATTGAAACAGCCGCACCGCGAACGTAAGATTCCGTTCGAGCCGATGATGCGGGAGGCGGGATTCGAGCCGTTTCGCGAATGGGCGCGAAAAGGCGACCGGATCCGGTATTGAAAAGCGGGAATGACCGGCTGACGCGACGTTTTACTCGAAGGTTCTGATTTTGTAGCGCCCGCCTTCAGGCGGGCATCTGTTTGAATCTACGATGCCCGTATGCTGCCGCAGACGGGCATCGCGGATGTAAGCCAATGCCCGCCTGAAGGCGGGCGCTACAAAAGCGCGGCAAAATATGGAAGAAAAATTCTTCGGACATTCGGTCCTCCGCAAAGAGGGGCGGGAAAAAGTCACCGGCCGCGCCCGGTATGTGGACGACCTCGTCTTTCCGGAAATGTTGCACGGCGTGACCGTGCGCAGCAGCGTCGCGCGAGGGCGCATCCTTGGGATTCGTTTCGGCGACGGCATTCCGTGGAATGAATTCACTGTCGTCACGGCCGCCGATATCCCCGGAAAAAACGAAATCGCGTTGATCGAACACGATCAACCCTGCCTCGCCGCGGAAGTGATCAACCATCCCGAAGAGCCGATCGTGCTGCTCGCGCATCCGGATCGCTATTTGCTCGAGGAGGCGCGCCGCGCGGTGCAAATCGATGTCGGGCCGCTGTCTGCGATTTTTTCGATCGAAGATTCCATCGCCAAACGCGCCGTTATTTTTGGAGAGGACAACGTCTTCAAGTCCTATCACATGGAAAAAGGCGACGTGGATTCCGCATGGACCCTGGCGGAGGTCATCGTCGAGGGTGAATACCGGACCGGAGCGCAGGAACAGCTCTACATCGAAAACCAGGGGATGATCGCGGCGGCAAATCCCGCGGACGGAGTAACGATTTGGGGCTCGCTGCAATGTCCTTACTACGTGCACAAGGCGCTGGTTACTTTGTTCGGTCTCCCCGCGGAAAAAATTCGCGTGATTCAGGCGGAGACGGGCGGCGGATTCGGCGGGAAGGAAGAATATCCTTCCATGATCGCGGGGCACGCGGCGCTTCTGGCGTGGAAATCCGGAAAGCCCGTGAAAATTATTTACGACCGCGCGGAAGACATGGTGGCGACCACCAAGCGCCATCCGTCGCGCACGCGGCATCGCACCGGCGTCACGCGCGACGGCAAGCTGGTGGCGATGGACATCGATTTCGTGATTGACGGGGGCGCTTACGCGACGCTTTCTTCCGTGGTGCTCTCGCGCGGAACGATTCACGCGGCGGGGCCCTACCTTTGTCCCAACGTGCGCGTCCAATCGCGGGCCGTAGCGACCAACGCGCCGCCGCACGGCGCGTTTCGCGGGTTCGGCGCGCCGCAAAGCATTTTCGCGGTGGAGCGCCACCTCGACCAGGTGGCGCGCGCCGTGAATCTGACGCCCGACGAATTTCGGCGGCGAAATTTTATTCGCAAGGGCCAGACGACCGCGACCGGACAACTGATCAGCGAGGAAGTAAATTTCGACGCCCTCCTCGATCGCGCGTTCCGCGAAAGCGACTACCACGCCAAGAGCGAGCGCTTCGCTCGGGAAAATCCCGGCGCTATGATCAAGCGCGGCATTGGGTTTGCGTCCTTCATGCACGGAGCTGGGTTTACTGGTTCGGGAGAAGTTTACCTGGCGTCCGTGGTGCAACTTGAAGCGACCCGGGAAGGAATCGTCCGCGTTCTTGCGGCCAGCACTGAGATCGGGCAGGGGACGAATACGGTGTTTTCGCAAATTGCGGCGGATGCGCTCGGCATCGGCTACGATCGCATCGAAATTGCGCAACCGGATACGGGCGCGGTGCCGAACAGCGGCCCGACGGTTGCTTCGCGCACATCAATGGTCGTCGGCAATTTGGTCGAGAAAGCCGCGCTCGATTTGAAACGTAAATTACTGGAAAGCGGCTTGCTCTGCGATGCGTGCACCGAAGACGAATTTGTGCGCGCGTGCCGGCGTTACATCGAAACGCGCGGGCCGCTGCGTTCGCGGAGCCAGTACGAACCTCCTCCCGGCCTGCATTGGGACGACAAAACGTACAGCGGGGACGCCTACGGCACCTACGCGTGGGCCGTGTACGTCGCCGAAGTCGCGGTGGATACAGTTACGTTTGAGGCACGCGTCACCGACTTTGTCGCCGTGCAGGAAGTGGGCAAGGTGATTCATCCCGTGCTCGCGGCGGGGCAGATCGAGGGCGGCGTGGCGCAGGCCATCGGGATGTCGCTCTACGAAAATCTGGTGTGGCGCGAAGGGCGCATGGCCAACGGACAAATGACCAACTACATCATGCCAACCGCCGCGGATATTCCTCCCATTCGAGTATTTTTTGAAGAGCAGCCGTATCCCTTCGGCCCGCACGGAGCGAAAGGAATCGGGGAGTTGCCGATGGATGGCCCGGCGCCTGCGATTGTAAACGCGATCGAAAACGCGACAGGAATTTGCGTGCGCGAAATTCCCGCGACCCCAGAAATCTTAATGGAAGCCATGGCGGAAAAGGCGGGCGCGCTTGTCTGAAACGGTCAGCCGGATCGGCATCACGTGCCGGGTCAATGGCGAGCCGCGCCGCGTTCAAGCATTTCCGATGGCGCGCTTGCTCGATGTTCTGCGCGAGGAAATGCATCTGACCGGCACGAAAGAAGGCTGCGGCGAAGGCGAGTGCGGCGCATGCGCGGTGCTAATGAACGGCGCCATCGTCAACAGTTGTCTCGTCCCCGCAATCGAAGCGGACGGAGCAAATATTCGCACCATCGAAGGAATTGCCGGCGGCAGCCAATTGAACGCCGTGCAAGCGGCGTTTCTCGAATGTGGCGGCGCGCAATGCGGCATCTGCACGCCGGGCATGATCATCGCGTCCGTCGCGCTTCTCGAGCGGCATCCACATCCAAGTGATGCCGAGATTCGCGAAGGTTTGGCGGGGAATCTGTGCCGCTGCACAGGCTATCAAAAGATTTTCGAAGCTGTCGTGCGCGCCTGCGAATCGTCGCGTGACGATAAACCGGTGACTCGATGAGAGCCTACATTCCTGCCTACGATTTGCGGGTGCCGGGAAGTCTCTCGGAAGCGCTGGCTCTGCTCACGCACGAACCCGGTGTTTGGCAGCCGTTCGCAGGCGGCACCGACCTGATGGTGCTGCTGGAGGCTGGAAAACTCTCCCACAAGCGATTTCTGAGCGTCGCGAAACTGGACGATTTGCGGGGGATCGAAGTGACCTCCGCTGACGTGACATTAGGCGCGCTGACCACTTATACGGAAATCCAGAAACATCGCGTGCTTCAGAAGGAATTTCCGTTGCTTTGCGCGGCAGCACGCGAAACCGGCAGCATTGCCACGCAAAATCGCGGCACGCTGGGCGGAAATATCGTGAATGCTTCGCCGGCAGCCGATTCTCCGCCCGCGCTTCTGGTCTACGACGCGGAAATCGAACTTGTTTCCGCGCGCGGCGCTCGGTGGCTGCCGTACCACGGTTTCCACACCGGCTACAAAACAATGCAGCTTGCATCCGATGAATTATTGCGCGCGATCCGGTTGCCGCGACGCGTCAAGAAGTGGCGGCAGTACTACCGGAAAGTGGGCACGCGAAAGGCGCAGGCGATTTCCAAAGTGTGCTTTGCCGGCGCGGCGCTCCTCGAAAGCGGGACGATTCGCGACGTGCGAATCGCGCTGGGGAGCGTGGCTCCGACGGTGCTGCGAACGGTCGAAACAGAGGACTCGCTGTGCGGCGGTATCGTCACGCCCGGGGTCATTGCCGCGGCAAAGGAATCGCTCGCGCGAGAAATTGCGCCCATCGACGATATTCGTTCGACCGCGCGCTATCGCCTGCGCGTCGCGCAAAATCTGCTCGAAGAATTTCTCTCGCAGCTCGCGAAATGAAGACCATCCACGCGATCCGCAGCAAACGCGTCGTGACCCCGGAAGGAGTTCGGGCGGCGACGGTACGCGTTCGCAACGGCGTGATCGAGGCGATCACTGGCTACAACGACTTCCCTTCGGGCAAACACATTTACGACGCGGGAGAATCCGTCGTCATGCCCGGCCTTGTGGACACGCACGTCCACATCAACGAGCCGGGACGCACCGATTGGGAAGGATTCGAGACGGCCACGCGCGCGGCGGCCGCGGGCGGAGTGACGACCCTGATCGACATGCCTCTCAATAATATTCCCGCCACGACTACGGCTGCAGCGCTCGAAACGAAGCGCACCGCAGCGCGCAAAAAATGCTGGGTAAACGTTGGTTTTTGGGGCGGCGTCGTGCCGGGCAATGCCGGAGAGCTGCGCGCACTGCATCAGGCGGGAGCCTTCGGCTTCAAGTGTTTTCTTCTGCCGTCGGGCGTCCCGGAATTCGCCTACGCCAGCGAAGAAGATCTCCGAGTGGCGTTGCCGGAACTTGCGGCACTCGACGCACCGCTGTTGGTTCACGCGGAGTTGCCGGGGCCGATTGAGGAAGCAACCAGGAAGCTTGCGAAGTCTGATCCGGCAAAGTACAGGACGTGGTTGCTTTCGCGGCCGCCTGGAGCGGAAGCGAAAGCGGTCGAGATGATGATCCGCCTCGCGCGTGAATTCAAAGCGCGTGTCCATATCGTTCATGTTTCCTCGGAACTTTCGGTGCCTCTGATTCGGCGCGCGAAGAAGGAAGGTGTGCGCATTACGGCGGAAACATGCCCGCACTATCTCATTTTTGCTTCAGGCTCGATCAGGAGCGGGCGAACGGAATTCAAGTGCGCGCCTCCCGTTCGGGATTTGCAAAACAGCAAGAAACTTTGGACCGCTTTGGGGAACAGCACAATCGATTTCGTGGTGTCCGATCATTCACCATCACCGCCTGCGATGAAATGCCTGGACACGGGCGATTTTTTTAAAGCCTGGGGCGGAATCAGCTCCTTGCAACTCGGACTTCCCGTAGTATGGACGAAAATGACCAAACGAAATTATTCTTTGAAGCATCTGGTACGCTGGATGTCCAGCGGACCCGCGCAGCTCGTTGGCCTCAAAAAATACAAAGGCGCGATTGCAATTGGATACGACGCCGACATCGTTGTCTGGAATTCGGAGAAGCGATTCATCGTGCGGCCTAAGATGCTGCAACACCGTCACAAACTTACGCCGTACGCAAATCACCCGCTGCGTGGCATTGTGGAAGCCACATTTCTGCGAGGCGAGATGATTTATGATCGGGGGCGCTTCCCGGGCGCTCCGAGCGGCACGCTCTTGCGGCGAGGCGAACGCTGATGGATTTCACCGAATACATCGATCTTGCCGCCGAGCGGCTGGGCGGGCGTGTTCTCGCGGCCAATGATGAATTTTTTGCGCCAAAGGAAAATCTTCTGAAGGCCTCCGCTCCCGTCTGGATCCCGGACAAATATACTGACGTCGGCAAGTGGATGGACGGCTGGGAAACGCGGCGCCGCAGAACGCCGGGTTACGACTGGTGCATCGTGAAATTTGGGCTTCCCGGCGTGATTCATGGCGTCGTGGTGGATACTTCCCACTTCAAAGGAAATTTTCCGGAACACTGCGAACTCGAGGCGTGCGCGGTGGAAGGCGATCCCGGCCTCGATCAACTCGAGGACCACACAACGAAGTGGAACACGATGCTGCCGAAATCTACCCTTATGGGCGATTCTGAAAATTTGTTTCCGCTCACGCCCTCGGGCAGGGTCACGCACCTGCGTTTCAAAATTTACCCGGACGGCGGCGTGGCTCGCCTTCGTGTCCACGGTGAAGCCATCCCGGATTGGCCGGCGCTCAGCCGCACAGCAGGCGAGATCGATCTCGCTGCCGTCGAGCACGGCGGCTGGGTGATCGTTTCGAGCGATATGTTCTTCGGCTCGCGCAACAACCTGATCCTGCCGGGCCGCTCGATCGGGATGCATGACGGTTGGGAAACGCGACGGCGCCGCGGGCCCGGACACGACTGGTGCATCGTGCGTCTGGGTGCGGCTGGAAAAATCAGCCGCGTCGAAGTCGACACCTCCCATTTCAAGGGCAATTTCCCGGAAAGTTGCTCGCTCGAAGTCTGCGCCGCGCCGCGCGATCTCACCGATCCGGGCGCGCTAGGCGCCCTTCCCTGGAAAGAAATATTGACGAGGACGAAGCTGCAAGCCGATTCCCTGCACGTCTATGAAAAAGAGATGTTGAACTCGGGCGAAGTCACGCATGCGCGTTTTCACATTTACCCCGATGGCGGCGTGGCGCGGCTGCGCATGTTTGGAACTTTGGCGAAGAGGATTTCCTGACATGACGCTCGCGGAATTCAATGCGCTGCCCTCCGCTGAAGCGGAATCGGCGCTGATGGACTGTTGCGGCTCGGCGCGCTGGGCCGCGACTGTCGCTTCGCGGCGGCCGTACGTAAGCGCGGAATCGCTCCACAAAGCCGCCGACGGAATCTGGTGGAATCTCGAACGCGCCGACTGGCTCGAAGCTTTCAGCCATCACCCGCAGATTGGGGACAAGCCCGCAACCGGTTCCGAATCGGCTCGCCAGTGGGCCACGGGCGAACAAGCGGGCGCGCGCGCGGCGAGCGATGACGTAAAGTCGCGCCTCGCCAGAGCCAATCGCGCCTATTTTGAAAAATTCGGCTACATCTACATCGTGTGTGCAACCGGAAAAACCGCCGAAGGAATGCTTGCGATTCTGAATCAACGACTCCAAAATGATCTGCCGAGCGAACTCTCGATTGCGGCGGAACAACAACGAATGATCACGCGCCTTCGCCTGGAAAAACTCCTGGCCGGCGAGCAGCGATCGTCATGAGCGCTATTACGACCCACGTTCTGGACACCTCACGCGGCCGCCCGGCCGCCGACCTCAAGGTGGAATTGCACAAGAAATCAGGCGAGGACTGGAAATCCATCGGCGCCGGCGTCACCGACGAGAACGGGCGCTGCAATACCCTTCTGGGGGACGCGCTGTTGGCCGTGGGAACGTACCGCCTCACATTTCATGCAGGGGCTTACTTTCAGGCGCAGCGCGTGGAATCGTTTTATTCCGACATTCCAGTAGCTTTTGAAGTGCGGGACGCGAGGACGCATTACCACGTGCCGCTTCTGATCAGTCCGTTTGGCTACTCGACCTATCGCGGCAGTTGAAGCGTGAAAAAACTGCGCTTTTACTTTGTGCGATTTTTCAGGATTTTCAGGAACGATCCCATGCGCAATTCCTCAATGGTCACGCCGGTCAAGCGCTCCGCTTCCGCTTCGCTGATCGCCCCGCAGTTGATCGCGCGCAGGAAAAAATTCAGCAGGCCCTGCCCCGTGGCGGCGTCGTCGAACACATCGCCGACGAGCGTGGCCTTGGCCGCTTTCTCGACGAAATTCTTGAGCCGCAGGGCGGAGGAATCGAGCCCTTCAAGAAAAAACGAAAACACGGCGGCATAGCGCGTGGGGAGTTGCGCCGGATGCAGGTCCCAACCCTGGTAGTACGCCGAAACGAGCGAATGCTGGATGTGTCCGTAGTGAAGCCGCCAGGCGCGATGAACGGCTTCGCGATTTTCTCCCTGTTGCGTGCGCGTGAGCCGCTTCCCTTTTTCCGCGCGGTGAGGCGGCGCGGGAAGAACGTTCGTCGCGCCATCGGAAAGCCAGATGCCTGTCCCGGCAAACGCGACTTGCATCATGTGTTTGGCGAAATCGCAGGCGGGATGGTCCATCACTTGATAGGCCGCGGTGATGCTGCAACTCGCCGTGTAATCGTAAGTGCCAAAATGCGCGGCGATGCAGCGCCCACCTGATGCTTCCAGAAATCCCGGCAAACTCGATTCCCCGCGTTCGTTGAGAATCGCCTGCGTCGTTTCGATCATCATCTCGAATCGCAGCGAACCTTTTTCCAGGCCCAGCGCGGGTTCCATCGCATCGAGCAAATGCGCGAGCGCGGCCATCTGCTCGGGGATCACGACTTTGGGCAGAGTGACGACGAAGTTTGCGGGAAGCCGCCCGCGCGTGGCTTCGCAAAGCACACGGACGAAAAGATCGAGCGTGCGGATGCTGCGGTCGCGCAATTCCGGCGAGAACGGCTTGAGGCGAATGCCGATAAACGGCGGCAGCGAATTCTCGCGGAGTCCCTTGGCCACTTCCTCGGCCGCGAGCTTCGCGTGCTGGTCTTCTTCCGCATCGGGCCGATTTCCGTAGCCATCCTCGAAGTCGATCCGGAAGTCCTCCACCGGCTCGCGCTGCAATTTTTCCAGCACACGGCTGTAGATCGTGTGCGCCATCCAGGCGGCGCGATTTTCGCGCCGCAGTTTTTCAGGCGATTTGGCGAATCGCCGCTCGGCCGCTGCTGCTTGCTTGCCGGATTTTGGCAGCGTCCCCGCACGCGGCAATCCGATGGCGCGCGCAAAGGTAAACGCATCCGGCGCGAATTCCCCCAGGGTCGCAAGGGCCACGTCGCCAAGCCTCCTGGCAATGCCGGCCCGGAACAAATGCGCGCCGCCGTACACGACGTGAACCGGCTGGCGGCGTCCCGTTTCTCCGGGGTAGCGGCGCGCGAACGCGGCGGAGGGCCCTTCCAATATTCGCAAAGCGGATTGAACAGCCGAGTCCGGCAATGATGTTTTCATTTTTCCGATCTTTCCGAGGATTGGCGCGCGCCAGTTGTGGACTGGCGAAGATATGCCGCGCACACGCCGCCCATCTTAAACGCACGGTGTGCAAGATTCAATTTGGAAGCAAGGCAGAAAATATTCCCAGCAAACCAGCCCCGTGCTCTCTGTGCGCCAACACTGGGCCATGTTCTGTAGCGCTCGCCTTCAGGCGAGCACTTGCTCGAAACAAAGATGCCCGCCTGAAGGCGGGCGCTACAAGAGAAACTGAAATCCTAGCGCCCTGATCGGCTCCATAGGTTGGCAGCAGGGAATGAGTTAGACGATGGCAAGGATTACTCAGGCGAAAGCTTGGCGCGGCGAAGACCGCGGACATTCCAGCAGTGACACGAGGGAGAAATTCGCTTTGCCGCCTCATCAGGCAGCGAGGGCCAACCGCGATTCCCTCCCCCGAGCTAAGCCGGCGAACTCATGGTCCGCCGCTGTTGGAAACATTCGCGGCAGAACACCGGGCGTCCCTGCGTCGGGCGGAAAGGAACCGTGGTTTCCTTTCCGCACTGCGAGCAGGTCGTTTTGGTTTCCGCCCGTTGGAAGTTATTTGTACCGGGACCCGGGCTCTGAGAGCGTTTGGCTTTGCAGTCCTTGCACCGCTTGGGCTCGTTCTTGAAGCCCTTGTCGGCGAAAAACATCTGTTCGCCGGCGGTGAAGACAAACTCCTGGCTGCATTCCGAGCACTTCAGGACCTTATCGTGATATTCCATACGCTGCTCCGAGGCTCCACGCTGGTTGGAGAGCCCACGGCACCCCCGATGGAGTCAGATTTTGCTGGGATACGCCGGGGAAGAACGTGGGTCCCAATTCCGACTGGTCCGAAGGTGCTTTGGAAAATCCCGGGTCGTCTTGCTGGCCTGGGGGAGCTTAGTCCAGCTCCCGCCGCTGCTTCTTGCGCAGCCGCTTGCGCGATAACGCCTGTTTCGCGCGTCGCTTTTCACCAGGCTTCATGTAATAACTGTGTTTCTTAATTTCCTTGATGATGTCCTCCTGTTGCACTTTGCGCTTGAAACGGCGCAGCGCATTTTCCAGGGACTCACCCTCTTGAATACTGACTTCAGCCACTTAGAAATCACCATCCTTCCGATGCATGTGGCAATAATGGCTATTAACCATAGAAGCTATGAGAGGTCCACTCGTTTCTAAACAGCCTATTGGGACTCACTTCTAGCGGACCCGGCTACCGAAGTCAAGCTTTGTTTTTCGGGCACCGGCCTCGGCAAAGGCAGACTTCGTGTCAGGGCTGTATGGGACTTTCCGCCGTACCTGCTAGAATATCGGGGCACCCACCCCTGGCCCCGGCCATTCGGGGGAGGGTCAAGAGATGCGCTCATGTCCCTGATGCGCGATGCGATCGGCGTTCTGCTGGCAGGCGGGCAGGGCGAACGGCTGTGGCCGCTCACGCGCGACCGCGCCAAGCCGGCCGTGCCCTTCGGCGGCATCTACCGCATTATCGACATTACGCTTTCCAACTGCATCAACAGCGATCTTCGCCGCGTCTTTGTTCTCACTCAATACAAAGCCCTTTCGCTCAACCGGCACACGCGGCAGGGATGGTCGCAACTGCTCGGCCTCGGCGAATTCATCGAAGTCCTGCCGCCACAGATGCGCGTTTCCACCAATTGGTACCTCGGAACCGCCGACGCTGTTTACCAGAACATTTATTCCATCGGCAGCGAGCACTCCCGCTACGTCATCGTTCTGTCCGGCGACCACATCTACAAAATGAATTATCAGAAAATGCTCCAGCAGCATGTGGATTCCGGGGCCGATGTGACCGTGGCCACGTTTGAGGTTCCGACGCAAGAAGCGGCGGGCCGCTTCGGCGTGATCGAAACCGACGCGAACTGGCGGATCGTCGGCTTCGAGGAAAAGCCCGAGTCGCCGAAGCGTTCGCACCTGCATCCGGACATGGTCAACGCCTCCATGGGCGTCTACGTGTTCAATACGCAACTGCTGATCCCCGCGCTCCTTGCAGACGCCGAGGACCCCAATTCCAAGCACGATTTCGGAAAAGATATCCTGCCGCGCATTTTCACGAAATATCGCGTGTACGCCTATAACTTTATCGATGAGAATAAAGTCGGCGCGCAATACTGGCGCGACGTCGGCACCATCGAGGCTTACTACGAAGCAAACATGGACCTGGTGTCCGTTTCGCCGGTTTTCAACCTGTATGACAAGACCTGGCCGATCCGTACCTGGCAGCATCAATATCCGCCGCTGAAAACCGTGTTCGCCGATTCCAACCGCATGGGCGTTGCTCTGGATTCCATGGTGGGCGGCGGGTCGATCATTTCCGGAGGCCGCGTCAATCGCTCCGTGCTGGGCTACGACGTGCGGACCAACAGCTATTCCGATGTCGAAAGCTCGATCCTGTTCAATCACGTGAACATCGGACGCCATGCCCGCGTGCGCAACGCCATCATCGACCGCCACGTCACCATCCCCGAGCGCGCCGAAATCGGCTACGACCTCGAAGCCGATCGCCAGCGCTATCACGTCACCGAAGGCGGAATCGTAGTCGTCGTCCGCGAAGAATCCATGATCGAGGAACCGGAATGAGAAAAGCAGTTGAGAGTCAACAGTCGAGAGTTGAGAGCTAAGAACATTTGACGGGCGACGTTCCCTCCTAACTGTTAACTCTCAACTGTCAACTCATAACTTTCCTCTCTCAAATCCGTGTTCATCTGTGTTCATCTGTGGTTTCATTCGGTTTTGATCTTTCTCCAGGAGGCGGCATGTCGACGAAAATCGCGCGGGTGCATGGCAGGCAGATCATCGATTCGCGCGGCAATCCCACGGTGGAAGCGGATGTCATCCTTGAAGGCGGCGCGCTCGGCCGCGCCGCGGTTCCCTCTGGCGCGTCCACCGGCGAGCACGAAGCCATCGAATTGCGCGATGGCGACAAATCGCGCTATCTCGGCAAGGGCGTCCTCAAGGCCGTCGCCAACGTGAATGGCGAGATTGCCCGCGCTGTCACCGGCCTCGATGCCTCCGACCAGGGCACGCTCGACCGCCGCATGATCGAGACAGACGGCTCGCCGAACAAGGGGAATCTTGGCGCCAACGCCATCCTCGCCGTTTCCATGGCGGCGGCGCGTGCCGCCGCAACAGCAGCGCGCCAACCGCTGTACAAATATCTCGCGCAGTATTCGAGCGACTCCTCCGGCAACACGCTCCCCGTCCCGATGATGAACATTTTGAACGGCGGCGCGCACGCCGACAATTCCGTGGACCTGCAGGAATTCATGGCCATGCCCGTCGGCGCGAAGACCTTTGACGAAGCTCTGCGCATGGGCGTCGAAGTCTTCCACCGCCTGAAAGCAGTGCTGCACAAGCGCGGCTACTCCACCGCGGTCGGCGATGAAGGCGGCTTCGCGCCCAACCTGAAATCGAACGACGAAGCCATCGAGGTTGTTCTTGAAGCCATCACGGCCGCAGGCTACAAGCCCGGCGAGCACGTCGCCATCGCCCTCGATCCCGCATCGAGCGAGTTCTACGACAAGGCCAGCGGCAAATACGTATTCAAAAAGTCCGACAAATCCGCGCGCACCTCGGAACAAATGACCAAGTTCTGGGCCGACTGGGTCCGCCAGTTCCCCATCGTTTCCATCGAAGACGGCCTCGCCGAAGACGATTGGGCCGGATGGAAGCACATGACGGCCGAGCTCGGAGGAAAAGTGCAGCTCGTCGGCGACGATTTGTTCGTTACGAACACAGTGCGTCTGCAGCGCGGCATTTCCGAAAAAATCGCCAACGCCATCCTGATCAAGCTTAACCAGATCGGCACCGTCACCGAAACGATCGAAGCCATCGAAATGGCGCGCAAGGCGGGCTACGCTTCCATCGTATCGCACCGCTCCGGCGAAACCGAGGACACCTTCATCGCCGACTTGGTTGTCGCTATGGGCACCGGCCAGATCAAGACCGGCTCAGCCTCCCGCACCGACCGCGTCGCCAAGTACAATCAGCTCCTGCGCATAGAGGAAGAGTTAGGTGCCGCCGCAAAGTTTCCGGGCCGCGCCGCGCTCGCCCGAAAATAGTCTCCTAAGCCGATCACTGGAAACTGCTGTACCCTATCCCTCTATGAAAAAGATAACGATTTCCGCCAGCGAAGACTTAGTCCGACGAGCCCGAAGGACCGCCAGGTCAGAGGGGAAAACGCTAGAGAAGGTTATCCTCGAGTGGCTTCAGTCCTATCCGCGGAAAAAGGTGTCGGCACGCGAATACGATGCCCTGATGAAGCGACTGCGACGCACGGTCCGCTCGGCTGGGCCGTACACGCGCGACGAAATGAATGAACGTTAGCCCAGCTTCACGGTTCCGCTCGGTGTGTAGCGCCCGCCTTCAGGCGGGCATCCGGCTGAGTGTAGACCGCCGATGACAGGGCGAGCGCACACGGGATTTTTTCGAAATGGATTTTACCCGCAAAGTACACCGATTGGACCCGCGGGAATACCTCGGACAGAAATGGTCCTTCGTTACGATGTGCTGCGAGAATCGCAATCCCATTTTTCTCAACGCCGCCGAAGCCGCATGGATTGTTGAGATGCTACGAAGTGAATCGATCCTTCACCATTTTCTTGTGGATGCCTATTGCGTCATGCCCGACCATCTGCATTTCTTGGCATTTGGCAAAGCGCCAACCAGCCATCTGCCCGTCCTGGCAAAAAGCTTCAAACAGAAAACAGGATTTACCTATCAGCAAGAAACCGGCATGAGGCTTTGGCAGAAAAATTACTACGATCATATTCTTCGCGCGAACGAGGAATCGAAGCGCGTTGCGGCGTACATTTGGATGAACCCTGTACGAAGGGGACTTTGCAAAAGCTTTGAGGAGTATCCGTTTTCTGGGTCATTCCTAAGGCCTTGGAAAACTGCGGCCATGGCTTCGGGTTGGACGCCGCCGTGGAAACAACGGCAGATGCCCGCCTGAAGGCGGGCGCTACACTGAGAAACGCGTTCCGTGTATCCTTACGGGCTATGCCAACACGACCGAAACCGATTGTACTGACCGTGCTCGATGGCTGGGGCTACCGCGCCGAAACCAAGGGCAACGCGATTGCCCTCGCGCGAAAACCGAATTACGACCGCCTGCTGAAGGATTTCCCCAACACGCTGATCCAGACGTCCGGCCCCTCCGTCGGATTGCCCGAAGGGCAAATGGGCAACAGCGAAGTGGGCCACATGAACATGGGCGCCGGACGAATCATCCACATGGACATCACGCGCATCGACGTGATGATCGCCAACGGCGAATTTTTCAAGCAGCCGCTCCTCGTCGAGGCGATGGAGCGGGGCCGCGCGCGCAACCTGCACCTGCTCGGCCTCCTGAGCGACGGCGGCGTGCACTCGCACATGCAGCATCTGTTCGCGCTTTTGCGCATGGCGCGCGAGCAGCACGTCGAGCGCGTTTTCATCCACTGTTTCACGGATGGGCGCGACACACCTCCACACAGCGGCGTCGATTACATCCAGCAATTGCAGCAGAAAATTCGCGAGATCGGCTGCGGGCGCATCGCCTCTCTCACCGGCCGCTACTACGCAATGGACCGCGACAACCGCTGGGAACGCGTCGAGCGCGCCTACCGCGCCGTCGTTCACGGCGACGCCCCGGTGAAAACGCCCGACCCGGTCGAAGCCATCCGCCGCAGCTACGAGCGCGGCGTGACCGATGAATTCGTCGAGCCCATCGTGATCGCGGAAAGCGCTTCTCCTTCCGCGCCCCCTGCCGGACCGATTCGCGACGATGACGCCGTGATCTTCTTCAACTTTCGCGCCGACCGCGCGCGCCAGATGACGCGCGCCATCGCCGAGCCGGACTTCAAGGAGTTTGCCGATCCGAAGCGCCCGTCGAATCTTTTCTACGTCGCCATGACGCAGTTCGACAAGGCCTGGCCGTGGCTGCGCTACGTGATCGCTCCGGAAAAAATCGCGCACATCCTGGCGCAGGTTTTCGCCGAGCAAAACCTGAAAAATCTGCGCTGCGCCGAAACGGAAAAATACGCGCACGTCACCTATTTTTTTAACGGCGGCATCGAGAAACCCTTCGGCGGCGAAGAGCGAATTCTGGTTCCATCGCCCAAAGTCCCCACCTACGATTTGAAGCCGGAAATGAGCGCATCGGGCATTGCCGAAACGGTTGTAAAGGCCATCGAGAAGGGCGACTTCGACGCCGTCGTCATGAATTTCGCCAACGCCGACATGGTGGGACACACCGGCGTTCTGGAAGCCGCGATCAAGGCCGTCGAGGCTGTGGATGAATGCCTGGGCCGCATCCGCCAGGTCCTGCAGCCGCGCGGCGGCGCCTGGATTGTCACCGCCGATCACGGAAACGCCGAAACCATGATCGATCCGGTCACCGGCGGCCCGCATACTTATCACACGACCAATCCCGTGCCGCTAATTCTGGCGACGGAACATGACACCGGCCCCCTCTCGCCCGGCGGCTCGCTGCGCGATGTCGCGCCCACGCTGCTTGGCATACTCGGTCTCCCCGTGCCGCCGGAAATGACCGGCCGCGATCTGCGCATGAAGAAAAACATGTGATTTGTGAGTCGTGATTCGTGAATTGTGACTGGTGATTCGCTTGCCCGAAGTTCAGCGAGGCGTGGTTCGTGAATCGCCTGCCCTAAGGTCGACTCAGCAACTCACGTGACCTGAACTCCACTGTCCGGCCGGACGTGAATTTGGTCGCAGCGGTTTAGTCGAGTGATCTGCGCCGTGGAGTCCTCGTCACTAGCTGCGCGAAGGGCCGGTCCGGCTCGAAACGTCGTCCCCTGGCCAAAGCCCAAAAAAGCCAGATGACGATAAGGTGACGCAATATAAAAGGGCGCCCCTTTGAAGTAGGTTTTGATCGTTCGCATCAACGCCTACGGAAAGGAGCACCCTCATGTTGAACGACAAAAAGTATATTGGAATGGATGTGCACAAGGAAAGCATTTCGATTGCGGTGAGGAATGAGGCGGGAAAGATCGTGATGGAATGCGTGATCGAGACGAAAGCCAGCATGATTCTGCAGTTTGTTGATGGGCTGCGCGGAGACTTGCAGGTGACGTTTGAAGAAGGAACCTGGGCCGCCTGGTTGTACGACCTGCTCAAACCCCATGTCACCAGGATCGTGGTGTGCGATCCGCGAAAGAATGCCTCCATGAGAGAAGGCAACCAGAGCGACAAGATCGACGCGCGGCGGTTGGCCGAGCTGTTGCGCCTGAATCATCTCCACCCCGTCTATCACGGCGAACACGGGCTACGAAGCCTGAAGGAACTGGTGCGCAGTTATCTCACCATTACCAAAGATCTCGGACGGGTCATGTCGCGGGTGAAGGCGATCTATCGCAGTTGGGCCATTCCTTGTATCGGCAAGCAGGTCTATGCACCGCGGCATCGCGCGGAGTGGCTGGCGAAAATCACCGAGCCGGGAGTGCGCCGGCGGGCCGAGTTTTACTACCAACAATTGGATGCACTGAGAGTATTGCGTCAGCAAGTGCGGCGGGATCTGCTCGCCGAGAGTAAGAAACACCCGGCCTGGAAACGGCTCTGCCAGATCCCGTCGATTGGCCCGATCCGGGCGGCCGTGTTGCTGGGCATTCTGCAGACACCGCACCGTTTCCGCACCAAGCGGCAGCTGTGGACGTACAGCGGATTTGGCATCGAGACACAAAGCAGCGCCGATCACCGTAGTGTCGACGGACAGCTGCAACGAGTGAAGAAACCGAGCTCCATTCGCGGACTGAACCGTAACTGCAATCACGATCTGAAGAATCTGTTTAAGGGTGCGGCGATCGTGGCCTCGAGCAAACCCGGTCCGTTTCAAGAGTTCTACACCGCTTTGCTGACCAAGGGCATCCGGCCGGAGATGGCGCGTCTGACCTTGGCCAGGAAGATTGCCACCATCGTGTTGATCGTGTGGAAGAGAGGAGCGAGCTTCGACGCCCAACATCTGAAACCACAAACAGCTTGAGTGTTTCTGAGCGCTTCCGCTCCATCCCTGGAAATTTCTCTGGCGGTGGCCGTCAAGTTCTCGAGACACTCTGGTTCGAGAGCGAGTCTCAGCTGTGAAGTTAGGCGCTGCGTGCTTCGGGCACCCAGTCTCACTAGACGACCCTAGGCCCTCTCGGATAACCAGAAAAAGCTATGGGCCATGAGTCCCGGATAGAACTATGGTCGCCAAATTTGACCACCGTTCTGCTTTGCTGGTTTCGGAACTGACAGGCTTCGTCGCGAAGAAGCGATGAAAACCGCTGGTAGAGAAAATCCAAACCACGGGGCTACCTTGCCCCACAACCGAGCACATGGCGCGGTCGGTCAGAACAGATTTCGCTCGATCAGGGGGGCTGCGAAGCAAGAAAAATTCCAGCCGAAGGAGATGTGTTTTTTCTTGACTTCTCCCTTTATAGAACTTCACAGGCGCGATCCGGGCTTCTCAGGAGTTTGTTTTCTCTCTACGAACTCACACACTTCAAAAGGCACCCGCATTCATCAGCTTCTCCAAATCGCTCGCCATGGAGGCGTCGAGTTCTTTCAGAGTTTGCAGCTCTTCCCGAGCTCTGCCCTTCTCACCGAGTCGGATGTAAACTTCGCCAAGGTTGAAGTGGAGCATCGTATCCTTGGGGTCCACCTTTTCCGCTGTCAATAAAACGCCCAACGCATCTTCGTTCAGCCCCCGCTCCATATAGATCTGACCCAGATTCGCGTAAGGCTTAACTTGGTTTGGATCGAGCTCTATTGATCTCTTGTAAGCAGTAATCGCCTCATTGACGTTATCTTGACCTTGCAACACCCAGCCTAGGTTAAAGTATGCTGCGGCTGAATTTGGCATTAGGCGGGTCGCTTCTTTGGCGGAATCTTGTGCGTCAGTTAGGTGGCCCAGTTTCTCGGTGTATTGGGCGAGAGCGATATACAACTCACCGTCACCCGGATGGATTTCGATACCTCTTTTGACGGCATCGACTGCATCTACGTAGCGGCCAAGTTCGGAAAAGACGAAGCCAAGGCGGAGATTTCCGTCCTTCAGCTTCGGATCGAGCTTGAGAGCTTCCAAGATAGAAGTAAGCGCGGTATCGAAGTCGCCCAGTTCACAATAGGCATAACAAACGTTGAAGTGTCTTCGAGCGTCATTCGGTTCGATCTCCTTGGATCGGTGAAAACACTCCAGAGCTTCCTTCGCTTCCCCCATCTCCAGATACGCTGCTCCCAAATCGCTTTGCAGAGATGCGTCTCGTGGTGCTAATTTCGCCGCGCGCTCGTAACCCGCAACCGCCTCGGAATGGCGATTAAGTTTGGATTCGGCCCACCCCACGCCCCACCAGCCGTTTACGTGCTTGTTGTTCAATTCCGTCAGACTGGTGAATGCTGCAAGTGCCTTTTCCCACTGCCCCGCGGCTCCGCAAATGTATCCCAAGTGATATAGCCAATACTCGCTCTTGGTTAAATCGGGTTTGATGCGAACTGCTCGATTAAGAGAGTCGAGAGCTTCCTGATTGCGCCCCAGGTCACGAAGCGCTAGGCTCAAAAAAGCGTGGGCGTCTGCATAATTCGGGACAATCTGCAATGCTCGCTCGTAGCAATTGATTGCTTCGTCGTACCGCTTCAGACCGGCAAGGCATGATCCTTCTCTAACGAGCCCAAGTGCGGAGTTAGGCTTGAGTTAGATTGCTTTCTTAATGAGTTCAAGAGCCTCTGCGTAGCTCCGTCGCTCATATTTGTCCTTGGCGCGGGAGAGCCACCACTTGCATTTCAGTTTCGTCAACAAAGATTCCATGCTGCCGTAAGCCTCTCAACCTTTCGAGATTGTGGCAACACGAAATTGTAGTGGGTCTATGAATCTCAGCCAAGTCTTGATAAACGCATTATCGTCAACTGGCCCCGACCACCCGGAGAATCCCACTAGAATCAAACTTCTCGATTTTGAATTTAAGGTTCTAATCTGAAATCTCAGATTTGAAATTTCAAATTTTGCTTTCGGATTCCGCCAAAACGTTCTCCGGACTGGCGTTCAGAAGTTTTTCAAAGATCGCGGGAATTTCAAAGACTGCGCGGTTTTCCATGGCGGCGGCGCGCGCGCGGAATTGCGCCAGCTCGCCCGGCTTCAGCAACTCCGCCACCGCGCCCGCCACCTGGCGGTGGCTTTGCACCACAATGCCGACTTCTTTTTCGCGCACCCACTGGGCGTTGTAGCGCTCCTGCGGCAGCGTCCACGCATTGCAATCGATGATCACGGGCAAATGCCGGGAAAGCGCCTCGCTGATGCTCCCCGGGCCCGGCTTGCCGATAAAAAAATCAGAGAGCGCCATAAAGAAAGGGATTTGCGTGGTGAAGCCCTCCACGTGGATGGGGATCCGCGTCGGTTCCCGCCGAAGCGCCTGCGCCAGTTTTTCATTCCGGCCGCAAATCAGGATGAGCTGCACCTGCAAGGAAGACCTGTTGATCTGCCGCAGGATGTCCAGCATCTTCGAGGTGCCATATCCCCCGAACAACACGATTCCGGTTGGAAGGTCGGGATCGAGCCCCAGCTTTTTTCGCTCCGCGGCTCGGTCCACTTCGCCGGCCTCATAAAAGCGCGGATGCAGGATCATCCCGGAAGTGCGGAACACGTTGCCGTCGAGATGCCCGAGCGCGCGTGCCTGTTCGACAGCCTTGTCCGTTCCGCAAACGACATATTGGGATTCGCGCTCAACCCAGAAATGCTTCGGATAGTCCGCCAGGTCGGTCAGGACCGTGACGAAGGGCCTGCCCGGATGCGCTTTCTCATAACTTTCCCGCAATGCCCGATTGAAGTGCGGCACGAGAGACACCACCATGTCCGGCGAATGCTCCTCCCAGAACTGCTTGAGGACCCCCACGGACGGCCCGTGGTACGTCCGCACCACAAGCTGCAGGACGCGCATGAGCTGCGGGCTGCCCAGCGTCCACCCGTTGCGGAGCATCTTGTTGTACATGTCCTGGATGCGAATCCCGGTCAGCTTGCGGAGGATATCCAGCGGGTCGAGGACTTCCTGAAGGTTTACCAAGGACACTTCCAGCGGCAGGCCTTGCCGCTCGATTTGCACTTGCAAAGCCGTTGCGGCGTTGCGGTGGCCCCCCCCTGCGTCAAAGAAAACAAGATGGATGCGGCGTCTTCGGTCACGCGGGCCGGACATTCCGTCTGCCATCTACCGTTGCACCCCCTCGTCCGTTAACCTATTTGTGCTCAATTAGTAACAGACGATTCTTACACTTTGTTCAACATCGCGTAACAAGTTAGCAAAGTCTTTTTGAGAGACTTTTCCACAATGAGATGCGATCTGCACGTCCACTCGCTTCACTCAGGTACCCTGCCTGTCGCTATCCTGCGCCACTTTTTTTTGGAAAGCTACAGTGCTCCGAAGGACGTCTACTCCATGCTGCGGCAACGCGGCATGGACCTCGTCACGCTTACCGATCACGATTCCATCGGCGGAGCGGAAGAGCTGCGCCGCTACCCGGATTTCTTTGTCAGCGAAGAGGCGACCTGCACGATGCCGAGCGGTACCGAAGCCCACGTCGGGGTTTATGACATTACTGAACGCCAGCACATCGAAATCAACCGGCGGCGAACCGATATGATCCGGCTGCTCGCCTACCTTTCCGAACAACGCCTGTTTTTCACCGTAAATCACGTATTTTCTTCCGTGACCGGGCGGCGAAACGCGGACGACTACGAATGGTTTTCCGGATATTTTCCCGCCGTCGAGGCCCGCAACGGCCAGATGCTGGCTTCCGCCAACCAGCATGCCGCCGACTTTGCCTGGAAGCGCTGCAAGACGCAGGTGGCCGGAAGCGACGCGCATGCGCTGGCCTCGGTGGGCACGACGTACACCGAAGTACCGGGCGCGAGGAACAAGGAAGAGTTTTTCGCCGGCCTGCGCGCCGGAAACGGCAGGCTGTGCGGCGAATCGGGCGGCTACTGGAAATTGACGCGCGATATTTTGCTGCTGTGCGGCGAGATGATGCGCGAAAGCCGCTGGACCGTGTTGCTTGCTCCGCTAGTCGCTCTGGTCCCTGCGGGAGTCGCCGTCGATTATTTCGTGGATCTGGGTTTTGTCCGCCGCTGGGGCGCCGCGATTAACGGCCCCCGGCCAGTGCCGAAGCGTCCCCTGAGAGCGCTGCCGATGCGTCAGAAGCAGATGGCGTAGTAAGTAGCACAGGCTTCAGCCTGTGGGGGTTCTGCAAGTACCAAAACCCACAGGCTGAAGCCTGTGCCACCCAACCGGCCCCTGCAGGGAAGGATCAGCAGCTTGCGGAAATGAGGTGCCACCATGACCGCTCGAAGAATGGTCTGGGAGTTTATACAAGCCCGCGACTATCAAGTCATGCGGAAGGTCCACCGCTGGCGCCCGCCGAGATGGCTTCGCTTCTGGATGATCGCTTCCACGCGGCTGGGAGACGGCTGGGTCTGGTATTCCGTCGGGATCGCTTTGCTCCTCTTCGGCGGCGACATGCGCTTTATTGCTTTTGCCGCCAGCGCATCAGCCGAGGCCGCGACCGTCGTGCTGTTTAGGTTTATCAAAAAGGCCAGCAAGAGGAAGCGCCCGTGCCAGCTCGAGTCGCACTGCTGGTCGAAAATCCTTCCGCCCGACCAGTTTTCTTTCCCCTCGGGCCACGCGATGAGCGCCTTCGCCATCGCCATCCCGCTGTGCATCTTCTACCCGCAGCTACAAGCGGCCCTGCTCGCCTTATCGGTGAGCATCGCCGTGTCGCGCGTCATCCTTGGAATGCACTTCGTGAGTGACGTAGTTGTGGGATCTCTGCTTGGGGCGGGATTGGGATATGGCGCGTACCTGTTGATCCGGTAGAAGCTGAAGTCGAAGTATAGGGTGAACTAGGTTCCTCCGCCTTTCTCTGTGCCCTCTGTGTCCTCTGTGTTAAAAGCCTTTGCTTTGTTTTAAGACGCAACTCGCTCGAAAATTCCCGCCGCCCCCATCCCTCCACCGATGCACATCGTAACCATACCGTAGCGCGCATTCCGCCGCTCCAGTTCGCGCAGGATCGTCGCCGTAAGTTTCGCTCCGGTACAACCGAGCGGATGTCCAAGCGCAATCGCCCCGCCATTGGGATTCACGCGCGAGGGGTCAAGCCCCGCCTCATGAATCACCGCCAGCGACTGCACGGCAAAAGCTTCATTCAGTTCAATCACATCCATCTGATCGAGCTTCAACCCAGTCAGTTTCAACACCTTCGGAATTGCGTACGCAGGACCGATGCCCATGATTTCCGCGGGCACTCCGGCCGTCGCGAAACCGAGGAAACGCGCGAGAGGCTTTGCCCCAAGCGCCTTGGCGCGTTCGGCGCTCATCACGATCGCCGCCGCAGCGCCGTCGCTGGTCTGCGAACTGTTCCCGGCCGTCGTCGTGCCGCGCGCATGAAATGCGGGCTTGAGCTTGGCCAATGCTTCCATGCTGGTGTCGCCGCGCGGCCCTTCGTCGATTGCAAAAACGTTCGTGGTCGTCTTGGCCTTAGCCGCACGGCCATTCGCAGCACTAGCGACGACTGTCGTCTGCACCTCGACCGGCACAATTTCGTCCTTGAACTTTCCCGCGGCAATAGCGGCCAGCGCTTTCTTGTGGCTGGCCAGCGAAAACTCATCGGCCTTTTCGCGCGTGATCCCGTATTTCTTGGCCACATTTTCCGCCGTAAGTCCCATGCTGAGATACGCGTCCGGGTAATGGTCCATCAGCCAGGGATTCGGGGAGATCTTGTTGCCGCCCATGGGAATCATGCTCATCGATTCCGTGCCCCCGGCCAGAATGACGTCCGCGTGGCCGACCATGATGCGCTCGGCGGCCATGGCAATCGCCTGCAAGCCAGAAGAGCAAAACCGGTTGATCGTGATGGCCGGAACTTCCGGCGGCAGCCCGGCGCGCTGGCTGGCGATGCGCGCGACGTTCATCCCCGCCTCGCCCTCAGGCATCGCGCATCCGAGGATGACGTCCTCGATATCAGCGGGATTCAGCCCCGGCACGCGACGGATCGCTTCCTGCATGGCGATGGCGGCAAGATCATCCGGCCGCGTCGAGCGCAGCGTGCCCTTGAACGCTTTTCCCACCGGCGTGCGAACGGAACTGACAATGACGGCGTCTCTCATGTCGTGACTCGATTCTGGCTACAGGTATTTGGCGAACGGTGACCCGTGATTCGTGACCCGTGGCCCGTGCCACCTGTCATGTCGATTGGATGCCCCTGGGGCGGAAAAAGCAACTTGTCCCGGCGCCGAACGGCACTATTGATTACTGCACGCGCTTCGTGGATACGCAAGGAGGGCAGGAAACCTTCGGCGCGTATCCCTTGAACGCGAACTTGTAAGCCCCCGCGCCCCCACTATGCCCGTCGGCGCCACTCAGTTCTGCCTGGACCGCATAGACGTTGCCCTCATGATCGACATTGATCAAGTGGCCTGGAGGATCGCCTTGCGGCGAGCCAATGTTGAAGGACCCAAGAATTTCGAGCGTCCTTCGATTCAGGACGTACACGTCCGGGGATCCCGCGACGTACAGAAACCGCTGGGCTGGATCCGGCGAGAACGCCACAGACCTGGCCTGAAGATAGTATTTGCTGTCGACTCCAATGAACTGCTCCGCTACGAATTTGCCTTCTGGCGTAAACACCTGCACCCGCTTATTCCCTCGGTCGGCGACATACGCGAGTCCATCGTTGGAAAACTTTATGTCGTGCGGCACTGAAAACTGCTGATACGTCGGCCAGATCGTGCACACCATGGGACACAATTCATTCGGCTTGGACGGCTCAATGGGCGGCCGTTGGTCCATATCGAGCGGCTTGTTGCCGTAGGCGCCCCACATGCGTTTGAACTGCCCCGTGTCCGCGTCATACACCATGATGCGGCTGTTTCCGTACCCGTCGCTCACGAACACTTCGTTGGTCTTGGGATATACGCGGACACTCGTTCCACCCTTGAGGACTTCGGTGGCGTTGCTGCCGGTCTGGCCGCTTTTGCCGATGGCCATCACAAATTTGCCGTCCCTCGTAAACTTGAGCACCTGGTTGTCATTCGGGAGACTCGCGGGATTGTTCATCTTGCCGTCCGCGTTGCCCAGGATCCACACGAAGCCCTTGTAATCGACGGTGATGCTGTGTTCATTCGACGGCCACTGATATCCTGGTCCGCTTTCCCCGCCCCAGGCCTGAATAAAGTTACCTTCGTTGTCGAACTCCATGACGGGCGGCGCCGGAATGGAAACGAGATCAGGCGGCGTCGACCGCGGATGCGCAAGACTATGCGGGCGGCTGAGGATCCAAATGTGATCCTGAGCGTCTATCGCGACATCGGATCCAAACCCCATCCTCCACTTCGACGGAACCTTCGGGAAGTTCAGGTCCTTTTCGAATTGAGGCAAACCGCCCTCGCCGATGTGCAGGGCCTCTGCCGGCGCCGCCTGACCGAACGCGGGCTTGGATGCGTGTGGAATCACCCATAACAAAACGATCCCGGCAAAAATTGAACCGATCAAACCGTTCCGTTTCATGGGTTTTCTCCTTGAGGAATTTCGCGAACGTACAACGCAATAACAAGAATTGCCTTTTTGGCTTTTCGGCTGCGCAGAGTATACAGCCGTTTGTTCCCGGCCCAAATATGCGCCCGAGATTTGCTGTTGAAAGCCTCGTGTTATGCTAGCGGGCCTCAATTCCATGCGCCGCCGCACACTCATCACTTCGCCGCTCAAATGGCAGATAACCGCACTGCCGGTGGCGCATCCTGCGTTGCCCGTTGTTGCCGAACGCGGCGGCACGCAGCTTCGCACGCCAAAGCCCGCGATTGTCGTCGATACGCGCGAGCAGAATCCGTTTTCGTTCGAACGATTTGGCGGATGGTTCTCCGGGATCGAGAAAAGGCCGCTGGAAATCGGCGACTATTCGATTGCAGGGCTGGAAGATATGTGCGTTGTCGAGCGCAAGGATCTGAGCGACCTGGTGCGCTCGTTCCACGTGGAACGTTCCGTCTTCCTCGCGCGCCTGCGCCGCATGAGCGCGTTTCCCGACAGACTGCTGGTCGTAACAGCCGCGCTGAGCCAGGTGAAATCGCACTACGAACACAGCCCCGCGAACCCCAATCAGATCACGCAGTCGCTGGTCGCCGCGCTCGCGGGTCTTCGCGTGCCGTTCCTGTGCGTTGAGACGCACGAGCTGGGCGAAGAAATCGTCGCCTCCTACCTGTACCAGGTCCACCTCTACCACTGGCTCGATTCGAACGGCCACGGCCGCCGCCTGGCCGATGATGATTTGTGAGGTTTTAGTAGCACAGCCACTCCTGGCTGTGTGGTTTTGTGAGCCGCGCGCGGCGGGTACAATTCAAGCGACAATGGCAAAACCCACATAGTCAGGAGTGGCTGTGCTACCTGACTCCTTTCGCAAACCGCTTGGCTGAGGGTACCTTTCGCGTCATCCGCCGCTACGAACTCATGGTCCCGAAGCTCTTCTATTCGGAGAATGGTAAATGGAGACAATGCCGCCCTTGCGCCGGATACTTGTGCTTTGTCTGTTGCTGGGGTTGCTGGCTCTAGGCTGGTTCAGCTGGCGTGACGCGCCAGCGCGCCGGCAGGCTAAGGAAACGGCCGCGCCGGTTATCTCCAAGCAGCCGGTCAATTTCGCGAGCCGCACGTTCGATCCGGCCAGTCCGCCGTCCGACATGCCTCCACTGACCACGGGAGAAAACGCGGAATGCGTTTCCGATTTCCTCTCCAACGCGAATGTCAGCGGACTGACCCGGCGAACGGATGCCACGCACGGGATTGTCACCGTCTCGCAGATCAAAGTGACTCTGCAATTGAACGTCACGATTTGGGTGCCGGCTGGCGTAACTCCGCACGTGATCGAGCATGAGCAAGGCCATCGCCAGATTTCGGAATATTATTACCAGAGCGCCGACAAGGTCGCCGAGGGAGTCGCCGCGACCTACATGGGCAAACAAATCGAGGTCACCGGCGCGGACCTGAATGCCGAGTCCATCAAAGCGCTCCAACAAATGGGCGCCGAAATCACCGCTGAATACGATCGGGAACTGAATCCCGAACCCACGCAACTGCTTTACGACTCCATCACCGACCACAGCCGCAATGAGGTTGTCGTTCAGGATGCCGTCGATCATGCACTAAAGAACGCATCCATCGAGTCCTCTCCCCCGGAAAGTCCGGACCAGCCCAAGTAGGACAGGCTTCAGCCTGTCGGGTTTCGCACAGCGGGCAGAATGAAAAAGCGACAGGCTGAAGCCTGTCCTACTGAGGGAGCCCGGTAGACTTGAGACTCTGCAAACGCTGAGCTTTTCCAGAAAGCAGTTTGCGAAGACAGCGCTGGGTTACGCAGCTTGTTGGGCGGTCCGCTTACCTCTCCCACTCCACTGGTAAATGGAAATTGCGCTCGCGACGATCGAAATCACGATGAGCGCGATCATCGCGTCTTCGAGCATCGGAGATCTCGCCTGCCGGATGATCCAGCGCCCGTAGTGAATCGCCAGCGCGCCCTCGATCAGGTAGCGCGCAAATCTTCCCGCCACGACAAAACTGAAGAGCTTTTTGCGGGGATACTGGAACGCCGCCGCAGCCGCCACAATCGCCGTAAAGGGGAACGGCGGCGGCAGCAGCGACGCCGCCACAAGAGACCACCCGGCCCGCTTCTGTACTTGCACTTGAATTTTGCCCAGGCGCTCCTTCGAGGCGACCTTCTTCAGCTCGGAACCGCCCTTGCGGCTGATCCACACCGTCGCCAAGCACCCGATGAGCGATCCGAGCGTGGCCATCACCGCGTAGTAAAGCATGCGGTCGTGATAGCGGGCGCTCAGCGCCAGCACGAGCAGGTCATTGCCCAGCGGCACGACAAGTGGCGATGAATCGAAAGCACTCAGCGTTAGTAATCCCAACCCGCCTGCACGAAACAAAGCCCTCGCGATAATGCGGATGACAGGTCTCACTTGATTTGTGTCCCCCAATTGTATGATGCCACGAGCCACGACAGATGGTTTCGCCGCGCGACCTGACACGATTTCTAATAGTAGTGGCACGGGACCGTGCCCTCTCCGTCCCGAAATTCACGGGACGGAGAGGCCTCTACAAAACCGCCCGCTGCCGGTGGCAGTTGATTTTGTAGAGGCCGCCCGCATTTAGGGCGGGCAGCAGTTTGTGTTTACGTGGGCTGAAGCGTTCTATCACGCAATTTGTTAATTCCGGAGTGGTTTGCCCGTCTTTAGGGTGTGGGCGATGCGCTCCTGGGTTTTGCGCTCGCCGCAGAGGGAGACGAAGGCTTCGCGCTCCAGGTCGAGGAGATACTGCTCGCTGACGAGTTGCGAGGAAGTGAGCGCGCCGCCGGCCAGGATGTGGCCCAGTTTGCGCGCGACGAGTGCATCGTATTCCGTTATATATTCGCCGCGCAGCATCATGTGCACGGCGAGCTTCGCGGCGGCGCTGAACTCCTGGCCGAGGACGCGGATCGACGGTTCTCCCGGCGCGGGCGCCGTTTGCCGCCATTCGCCGCGAACCAGGCCCAGCGCGGTTTCTTTTGCGTCGGCAACCAGGCGGTCGAGATTCATCGCCACGAGGTCGGCGCGGCGCAGGTAGCCGAGTTCGCGCGCTTCTTCCCCGCTTGTCGACACTTTCGCCATGGCGATATTTTCAAACACGGGCTTGAGCGCGTGGAACAGGTCGAGGTCCTCTTCGCCTTCGGCGCGTTCATTCGCGCGGATAATCATTTCCTTCGTGCCGCCGCCGGCCGGGATCAGGCCGACGCCCGCTTCCACTAGGCCGATGTAGGCTTCGGCAGCGGCGTGGATGCGCGTGCCGTGCAGCACGACTTCGCAGCCGCCTCCGAGCGCGAGGCCCTGCGGCGCGACGACCACCGGCTTCGGCGAATGTTTGATCGCCAGTGTGGTGTTCTGAAATTGCCGCACGGCGAGGTGCAGGTCGTCCCACTCCTGCTCCTGCGCGGTCATCAAGATGAGCATCAAGTTCGCGCCGGCGGAAAAATTCTCGCCCTGATTGGCGATCACCATGGCGTCAAAATCGGCGCGCAGGCGCGTGAGGCCCTTGTGAATCATGGCGAGAAGGTCGCCGCCGATCGCGTTCATCTTCGAGTGGAATTCGCAGCAGACCACGCCGTCGCCCAGATCGACAAGGCTCGCGCCGGAATTTTTCTCGATCTCCTTGGCGCGCTCCTTCACCGATTTCAGAAGGATGATTCCCTCGGACTTCGGCGCGGGTTTGTAATCCTTGGAGGCCAGATCGAAATACGACGTTTCGCCCTGCGCCGACTGGTAAAACGATTTCTTCCCCGAGGAAAGAAGATCCGCGACGAGCGGCGGCAGCGCGTTGCCCTCTTTTTCCAGCTGCTTGGCCATGGGCTCGACGCCGATGGCGTCCCACGCCTCGAACGGCCCCAGCTCCCAGACAAATCCCCAGCGCATCGCGCGGTCCACGTCCACAATCGAGTCCGCAATTTCGGGCACGCGGCGCGCGGCGTAGAGGCACATTCCCGAGATCACGCCCCAGATGAATTTCTGCGCCTTGTCGCCTTCCTTTCCTTCGAGCGCCGGGCCGGCGAGCATGCGCAGCCGCTCGCGCGTGTTCTCGATGGCTTTTCCCGCTTCGATGGAAGCGAAACGTGCTTTCTGCTGCGGGCGATACTCCATCTTCACGGGATCGAGCGTAAGGATTTCGGATTCGCCGCCTGATTTTTTCACGCGTTTGTAAAAGCCACTGCCCGTCTTGTCGCCGATCCAGCCGCGCCGCGCCATCTCCTCGAGCAGCGGCGGCACGCGGTAGATTTCGCGCGATTCGTCATTCGGAATATTTTCGTGGATGTTGCGGATCACGTGCAGGAGGACGTCGATGCCGACGATGTCCGCCAGGCGAAACGTCGCCGACCTCGGCCAGCCGAGCGCGGGACCGGTGCAGGCGTCCACTTCCTCAAACGTCATGCCCAGTTCGTTCATCAAGCGGATCGCATTGAGCATGGAAAACGTTCCGATGCGGTTGCCGATGAAATTCGGAGTGTCCTTGGCGACGACGACGCCTTTGCCAAGCTTGTGGTCGCAGAATTCGGTGAGAGTATCGATCACTTCGGGGCGCGTCGCCGTTCCCGGAATAATTTCGACGAGTTTCAGGTAGCGCGGCGGATTAAAGAAATGCGTACCCGCCCAGTGCTGCTGCCATTCCTCGGGCATCCCTTCCGCGATGCTGCGCACGGGGAGGCCGGAAGTATTCGTGGTGACGATGGTGCCGGGCTTGCGAACCTGCGCGACGCGCGAGAGGATCGCGCGCTTGATTTCGAGATTTTCGGCGACGACTTCGACGATCCAGTCCGCCTCGGCGCACAGTTTCAGGTCATCCTCGAAATTCCCGGTGACGATGCGATTCTCGAGCCCCCGCGTGAAAAATGCGGCGGGCCTGGACTTGACGGCGGCGGCGAGTCCGGCGCGAACGATGCGGTTTCGGACGTCGGGATTTTCCAGTGTCAGCCCGCGCTTCTGCTCCTCGGGCGTAAGCTGCGCCGGCGCGATGTCCAGCAGCGCGCAGGACACGCCCGCGTTGGCGATGTGCGCGGCGATTCGCGCGCCCATGGTGCCCGCGCCCAGGACCACGACTTTTTCGATCGTTCTCTTTATCATTTCTGTTAGGTTAGGCCGGTTACGATGGTGCGTCAATTCGCCTGCGATCAGGTTTTTGTAGGACAGCCACTCTTGGCTGTCCGCTCTCGCTCTGCAGTGATCCCGCGGGGACAGCCAAGAGTGGCTGTCCTACTAAAGCTTCAGGCGCCCATGCAGGTTACAGAAGCGACAAACCGGGGTCAACGAGAAATGCCGGGCATCCGTTTTAGAGTTAACCTTGTATTATTCCAACAATGGCCGAAAGCAACACAAAGAAGGTCCTGACCTGGCTTCAGAGCGCGGTTGGGCGCGTTCGTGAATTTGCGTATGCCGAGCCGCCTGGCCCCCCGCTGGAGCGGCCGCGCATCGGAGTCGCGCTGGGCGGAGGCTTCGCGCGGGGCATCGCCCACCTGGGCGTCCTGCGCGTACTTCAGGAGGAAAATATCCCGATTGATTATCTGACCGGAACCAGCGCGGGAGCATTGCTGGCCATCTCCTTTGCCAGCGGCCACACGATCCCGGAAATCGAACGGCAGGCCCGCGCCACGCGGTTCAAGGACTTCGGCAATTGGAAGCTTTCCTGGCTGGGTCTCGCCTCGAACCAAAAGCTGGAACATTATCCGCGAAAATTTCTTGGCGTAAGCACGTTTGAGGATTTGAAGATTCCGCTGGCCATCGCGGCAACCGACCTGGGTTCCGGGGAGGCTGTCTATTTTTCGCACGGGCAATTGGGCCCGGCGCTGCGCGCCTCGTGCGCGTATCCCGGAATGTTTGTGCCGGTTGAGATCGAAGGACGCATGCTGGTCGACGGATTCCTCGCCGCGCCGGTCCCAGTGGATGCTGCGCGGGGTATTGGGGCTGACTTAGTCATTGCCGTGTTTTTGGAAGCCGCCAACAACCGCACCCCCTCCAGCATCGTGGACGTGATCGGCCTTTCCTTCGCCATTTTGCAACGGCACGCGGACCTGGAATGGAGGGCCCGGGCCGACATCATCATCGAGCCGGTCGTGAAAGATTTCCTGTGGGACGATTTCGAGAAGACAAGCGAACTGATGGCTGCGGGCGAAGCGGCTGCTCGCGCGGCGCTTCCCAAAATTCGCGCCGCGATTGCGGCGAAAGCGGGCAACGAAGCCTCCGAGGTAAATTCAGGCGGGGTTTGACTCGGGAAAATTGTGAGACGGCACGCAGCGCCGCCCATGTGGAACTTCCTGGGAACGCCAATCTCCCGATTGGCGGGGTGCAGGGGCCATTCAGGAGAACGGCGTACTCAGGCAGCATCACCAGGCCTACATCCCATGCGGCATTTTTTCTTCCTGGGAGACCTCGGCGCGGCCATGAAGATCCATGAATCGCGAATCATCGGCTTCCTCCCGCACCGAGCTGAGGGCCACTTGAACTTCCCGAGCGTAGTAGATCATGCCAGCTAACAAAATTAGTATGGAGACAACGAAAACCAGAGCAGCCGCGCTTTCGGCCCATGGCAAATAGAGGCCAGCTCCAAGCAATAAACAGGCGGTAATCGTCCCGATCAGGCCATACAGCGTAAGCACAAAAGCGCGGCGAATCATTTCGGCCCGCTTTTCGATCGAAGCGATTTGTGAAGCGTATGCATCCGCCTCGATCAGGCGGCCTTGGCTCGCAGCGTGATGCTTCTCATGCAGGTACGATCGAAGGCGGCTAACGATTCCCATCAGGCGCACATTGAGGGAGAGGAGCAGGAGCCCCTCGGCCGAAACAAAAATGGCCGGAGCTACGAAAGCCTGAAAGAGCAAGTGAATATCGTTCCTCATCGCGTGGTTAGCAGCCATATCATCGTTGCAACTGAGGTTCCAGGCGGGAGAAGATTCCAACCTGCTTTGTTTGGTTGGCGTCTGCTGTTGTTTAGGAGCGTCCACCGATTGAGGGAACCGAACTGGAACTAAGCAAGGACTTGCAGTTCCATAACAAAACGCAGCGGCCGGATTCGATGCGTTGCGCACCAAACCCGACCACCCGGTTGAAACCTCGAATCAAAAACAAGGAACCGGCGATTGCTTTCTGAACATTCTAGAAAACGAATCGCGCGAGTAAATACAGAGTGTTATTCGAACTGGCATTGCGTCCCGCCCCATCATAGTTGGTGGCGGCGCCATTGAAACGCGTATAGCCCGTGTATTGGAGAGTGAGGCCGATGTTCTGAACGGGCCACCACGAGATATTGGCGATGTATCCGGCGCTTCGCGGGTCGCCGTTGTTCGCATTGCCGGTCACGGGGCCCGTCGGGAAAATATTGGGATCGGGAGTGCCGTCAGTGTTGAAATATCCAATGGTCCCCGAATATTTGTCGCCCAGGTGATACTCCGCGTTCGCTTGGACGGTATTGAGGTGATGCTGGAAAATTGTATCCCCTGGAATACTGCCGGCCGTTGCGACCAGCGATGAATTTTCGCGGATGTACGTGCCGCGGATCGAGAGCACATCGCCCCGGAATTGAGGGATGGTCCGATCGTACTGGAAATCGGCCGCCCAGTCGGTATAGCTGTCTTCCGGACCGGTGACACCCAATGGCCCCCCGGGAGTCGATTTCACGTGAATGCCGTAGGTTCCAACTTCCAAGTAATTGTTCTTTGACGTTTGCTGCCATGCAAGGCGCCAGTAAGGAGCAACGCCACGGATGTTTATGGGCAAGAACTCTCCGCCGTTGTTCACTCCAGCGTTCGGCAAAGGCGCCCCGATGTGCGCGGAACGATAGATTGTTCCGGCAATATAAAGATGGTTGTCCCACATCGCGTATCCGCCAAGTCCCGCAACGTCTTGCGCCAATCCTCCATTGATGAGTGCGCCCGCATTGGGCGTAGGCGCCCAATCGCTGTTCACCCATGGAAAACCCCACGCCGGAGTGCTGTTCCAGAGGTCCTCGACGGTGGGGTTGTTGTTCAGTGTGATTCCAAATGCGAGATCCTTCTTGAACAGCTTCGTGGAATTGGCATACCGGATGTCGGAATTGTCCCAGGTGAAATGGTCGTCCTGGCTGCTATACGTGACCTGCACGAAGCTGCCGACATGCGTGGCCCAGGCGCCGGCCAGGAAGAGCGAGGCGTCCTCGGGAAACTGAAAACTTCCGTTCTGGGTAGTCGTGGTGCCCCCGGTCTGGACGATCGGTTGTGGAGATTTCAGAGAGGTGAAAGCGGTATCGAATAACACCGAAAGCGGAAAGGACTCCAAAATACTGAGCCCGCTCGTGTTTCCTTTGCCGGGCGAGGTGACCGTTGGTTTCCCGGCCATCGTATAGCCATTCAGCTTGAACGCCCGCCCGAGCGGCGTCAATTCCGGGGGCATATAGTGGCAGGACTTGCACGGGAATCCGGTCTGCCGCGCGTAGCTCGGGATCGCGGAAGCCGTCGGCACCTGCAGGAAAAGACTGATCAGCAGTGCGAAGAATGAACCAATGATAGGAATTGCCCGGAAGGAAGTCTTTTGATCGCTCATGCTTGTTTCTCCCCTTTCATTCCACCGTACTAGTTTCCTCAAATTGAGACACCACTGCTCAAGCAACATGGCAGACACCTAACGGGCCCGTGTGAGCGTCCTGCCGGTTCGCCCGCACAGCTAGCTACTTCGTTTCGGGATGATGGCGGCTAGCGCAAAGGCCGCCGGGACATAAAAATCAACTTGGCTTCTTGGCGGCCGCTTTTTTCTTACCGAATTCGCGGACGATGGGTACCAAACTGTCGATCTGCGCCTTATTCAGGGTTCCTCCAAAAGGAGGCATATTCCCTTTGCCTTGATCGATTTGCGTGAAGATTTCGGCGTCGGTCAGCTTCTTGGCCTCGGCGGAACCCAGATCCTTGGCCCCGACCGCTTTCCCGACGACCGTATTGCCGGTTCCATCAGGGCCGTGGCACTTGGCGCAGTTGGTATCGAATAGTTTCTGGCCGTCTGACTGCGCTGCCGCGGAATGAGGGATGGCGAACAGAAACAACGGGAGTAGTGCGATGGCGCCAACTCTGTGTCTTCGTGTGATTCTCTCAAACATTTTTTCCCTCGCAGAGTATTAAGAGTTGCAAAACCTACAAGCGTGCGATCACCAATTTGGCACGGGCATCAGCATTTCATCTGTGACCAACCGCACTGGCATTTGTGACATATGTCACAATCCGTGAACGCCCGCCCTGGCCACAGTACAGCCGCTTTCACCCCAAGATATTAAACCCCCTTGGCAACCGGCCGGAAATGAAATTCCGCGCTCTTTTCCATCCCATCGGCCTCAATTCAATGTTGCTTTACCCGCTAACGTTTCGGAGGCGAACAGGATCGGGGAGTTGCCTCCCGGCACAACCGTTTTGGCGACAACTTGCGTTTACTTCTTGCGTGACTTAGACTTTTTGTTTCGGTGTATATTTGCTGCTTGATTCGTGGCTCAGTGTTGCCCTGGCCATTGGGTCTTCCACTGGCATGCCGAAAAAATTTGGAGGAGGTTCCGTGTCTACGCCCCTGGAACAATGGGTGGAATCGGTTGCGCGCATGACTCGACCCGCGCAAATTCAGTGGTGCGACGGGTCGGAAGCGGAAGCCGCACGCATCGAAGACCAATTGGTTCGCGAGGGCCAGACGTTTCCTCTGAATGACAAGTCGTACCCGAACTGTTTCCTGCACCGCAGCGATCCGAGCGACGTGGCGCGCACGGAAAAAATAACGTTCATTTGCTCGCACAATCGCGAGGACGCTGGACCAACCAACAATTGGATGGCCCCGGCCGAAGCAAAGCAGACTCTCGGCGCTCTGTTCGATGGCTCGATGAAAGGCCGCACGATGTACGTTGTTCCGTACATCCTGGGACCGGCGGCTTCGCCGCAGAGCCGCGTCGGGGTCGAGGTCACGGACAGCGCGTATGTTGTCGCCAGCATGCGCATCATGTCCCGCATGGGAAAAGTTGCGCTGGACCGCCTGGGCAGTTCCACCGACTTTGTTCCGGGGCTCCATTCGCTGGGAGATTTGAATCCGGACCGCCGCTACGTCGTGCACTTCCCCGAAGAAAAATTGATTTGGAGCATTGGTTCCGGGTACGGCGGGAACGCGCTGCTCGGCAAAAAGTGCTTCGCCTTGCGCATCGCGAGTTCGATGGCGCGCGAACAAGGCTGGATGGCCGAGCACATGCTCATTCTGGGATTGGAGGCGCCCTCCGGAAAAGTGACGTACATGGCGGCGGCGTTTCCGAGCGCGTGCGGCAAGACCAACCTGTGCATGATGGTCTCGGCCCTCGAAAACGAAGGCTACCGCGTGTGGACCATCGGCGACGACATCGCCTGGATGCAGGTCGGCTCAGACGGCTACCTGCACGCGATTAATCCCGAAGCCGGCTTCTTCGGAGTGGCTCCCGGCACGAATGAAAAAACAAATCCGAATGTGATGGCCGCGCTGAAGAAAAATACGATCTTCACGAATGTGGGAATGACTCCACAGCGCGAGCCCTGGTGGGAGGGCATGAGCGACAATGCGCCCTCAGGAATGCTGGATTGGCAGGGCCGCGCGTGGTCGCCGTCAAACGGCCTGGCGGCGCAGGCGAATTCAAGGTACACGGTGCCGGCGGTTCAGGCGCCTTCGATTTCTCCGCGCTGGGAAGATCCGGCCGGAGTGCCCATTTCGGCGTTCATTTTCGGGGGCCGGCGCGCGCGTCTGGCGCCCCTGGTCTATGAAGCGATGAACTGGCAGCACGGCGTTTACGTTGCCGCAACGATGGCGTCGGAAACGACCGCGGCGATTACCGGCCAAGTGGGCGTCCCGCGGCGCGACCCGATGGCCATGCTTCCCTTCTGCGGTTACAACATGGGCGACTATTTCCGGCACTGGCTGGAAATGGGGAAGAACATCCCTCATCCACCGAAGATTTTCCATGTGAATTGGTTCCGCAAGGGCGCTGATGGAAAATTCCTCTGGCCGGGTTACGGCGACAATGCGCGCGTCCTAAAGTGGATGCTCGAACGAATCGAAGGAAAGGCCGCTGCGACGGAAACTCCCATTGGCGCCGTTCCCACTGCAAACGCGATTACGCTCGACGGCATCAACGTGTCCCGCGAAACCATGAACGAACTTTTGCGTGTCGATCCCGCCGATTGGGCAAAAGAACATGCCGACGTGGGAGAATTCTTCAAGAAATTTGGTGACCGCCTGCCGGAGGAGATTCGCGAGGAACACAATCGCCTTGCCGAGCGCCTCCAGAGTGTTCCCGTCGTTCGGAAATAGGCTTTCATTTAGCCAGCATCTGTCACTGAATGTGCCTCCTGACAGAGCAGAACCGTTCCAGTTTGAAACTTGCCAGTTGACTCCCTGAAGTCAAATCCGTTTTTAATGCAAGTTCAGCTTGTCTTCGATTCTGCCCGCTGCTAATATCCGCGGCTTACTAACTCCTTTGCGATTGAGCATGCTCAAAATTCAAAAATCCGTTCCCCATCGATTCGCGTTTTGGTCCTTGCTGGTCTTGATCGGCGGATGGAATCTCTCCGGATGCCGCCTGGGCAATACGGATGCCGCCACTCGGGGCCGGGAAGTTTTCGAGACCTGCGTCCCATGCCACAACGCGGATGGTTCGGGGAATCCCACAATCGGCGCGCCGAACATCGCCGGGATGAAAGGGTGGTACGTCGAAAGAGAGCTCGATAAATTTCGTGCCGGGGTTCGCGGCATGCAATTTAACGACGTCGAAGGCATGCGCATGCGCCCGATGGCGCTCAGCGTAACGTCCGAGGAGGACGTCAAAGCTGTTGCTCACTATGTGGAGACGCTGCCTCCGGTCTCGCACTCATCCTCGCTTCCCGGCGATCCAAAAGCAGGAGCGACACTCTACGCGACTTGCGCGGCCTGCCATGGCGACAATGGCGCCGGCAATCAGGACTTGGGCGCGCCGCGGATTGCCGGAGTGGACGACTGGTACCTTGCCGCCGAGCTGAGAAAATTCAGGAGCGGCGTTCGCGGAACGAATCCCAAGGACCGCGAAGGCAGACTGATGCGCCCGATGGCGCGGGCGCTCCCGGATGAAGATGCGATCCGGAATGTGGTCGCCTATGCCGAGACGCTGAAACCCTAGGTCCGAATGGCGGGAGAAAGACTTTCCATGGATCATGCCGAGACATCGCCCGATCAAGTCGCCAAGACCGTTTTTTGGATCATCGTGGCGGCCTCGCTGGCTTTCATTTTGGGAGCAATCATTCTAGTCCGATAGCTGGAGCCTCTATGCTGGAGCGGTATTTTACGGCAGCTTCGACCTACTCACACAGCATCGATCACCTATTCATCCTGATCGCTGTCGTGGTCGGGTTTTGGCTGATTGCCGCCGAAGGCATGATGTTTCTGCTGGTCTTCAAGTTTCGCGCCAAGGACGGGCGCCCAACGCAGTACATCACCGGGGAAGAGCCGCATCTGAAGCGCTGGGTTTCCATACCGCACTACTTGATCATCGTGTGCGACATCGTTATTCTCGCCGGGGCCATCACGGTGTGGTACCAAATCAAGCAAGTCATGCCTCCCGCCGACGCGACCGTGCGCGTCATCGGCCAGCAATGGGCCTGGAGCTTCCAGCAGCCGGGCCCTGACGGCATCCTGGATACCGCCGATGACATTCGCACGGTGGGCGAAATGCACGTGGTGGTCAATACCACGTATCACTTCGAGCTGATGTCGCGAGACGTGGTTCACAGTTTCGCCATCCCGGCCTTCCGCCTCAAACAAGATGCGTTGCCGGGACGCACAATCTCCGGATGGTTTCGCCCCAATCGAGTCGGCACATACGACATTCAATGCACGCAGATGTGCGGCATCGGCCACGCTCTGATGGCGGGCCGCATCGTTGTCGAGACTCCGCAGGACCACGCCGCGTGGCTGATGCGCAATTCGAGTCCGGCCGTGGCCGAACAGCCGGCTGTGCCCGCGTCCGCCAGCGATGGCCCGGCGACGATGGCGGAGGTCCGGCGATGAGCACGGAAGTTCAACACGCCGAGCCCGGATTTTTTCGGAAATACTTGTGGTCTACCGACCACAAGATGATCGCCATGCAGTATTTGTTCACCGGAATGGCGATGGCTATGATCGGCGGCTATTTCGCGTACGTCTTCCGCATGCAGCTGGGTTTTCCCAATCAGTATGTTCCCGGGTACGGGATCGTTACGCCGGGCAGGTACAACGCGCTCGTCACCATGCACGGCAGCATCATGATTTTCTGGGTGGCCATGCCGGTGCTCATCGCCGCATTTGGAAATTTCCTGATTCCGCTGATGGTCGGCTGCGACGATATGGCGTTCCCGCGGATCAATCGCCTTTCCTATCAGATTTTCCTTTTGAGCGCTCTCGTTCTTCTCTCTTCTTTTTTGGTAAAGGGCGGGCCGTTCGGCGGCGCCTGGACCGCGTATCCCCCGCTCTCCGCCAGCGGCGCCTATAACCTGACGCCGATCGGCGCAACGCTGTGGCTGCTCGCGGTCGCGCTGGAATTTGTCGCGTTCTTGCTGGGCGGGATCAACTTTACGGTCACGGCGATGAACAGCCGCGCGCCGGGCATGAAAATGTACGACATCCCGATCCTGATTTGGATGATCATCCTGGCCAACATCGTTTTCATGGCTTCCGCGGGCCCCTTGATCGCCGGCGCGGTCATGCTTCTGTTTGACCAGACCATGTCCACCGGCTTCTACGATCCCACGCGCGGCGGCGACCCGCTCCTGTGGCAGCACTTGTTCTGGTTCTTCGGCCATCCCGAGGTGTACGTCGTATTGCTTCCAGCCATGGGAATTGTGGCGGAAATCATCGCGGTATTCTCCCGCAAGAAAATTTTCGGTTACAAGACTGTCCTCTACACCACGTGGGCCGTCGGGTTCCTGAGCTTCGTCGTGTGGGCGCACCACCAGTTCGTGGCTGGGATCGACCCGCGCATGGCCAATATTTTTTCGATCACCACGCTGCTGATTTCGGTCCCCGTCACGGAAATGGTTTTTCTGTACATCGCAACCTTGTACGGCGGTTCGATTCATCTGGACACACCCATGCTCTGGGCCTTGGCCTTCATTGCGGAGTTCATGATCGGCGGCGTGACGGGGATCTTCCTGGGCTCCTCCGGCACGGACATCTATCTTCACGATACCTATTTCTTGATCGCGCATTTCCATTACACGTTTGTCCCCATTGCGATCATTGCCGTGTTCGCCGGACTGACGTTCTGGTATCCCAAGATGTTCGGCCGCATGCTCAATGAGACGCTCGGAAAAATTCATTTCTGGGGCACGGTGATTCCCTTCAACGTGATTTTCATTCCGCTGTTCATTACCGGCATCGCCGGCGACCAGCGGCGCGTTTACAATTACGCCCAGTTCGCGGAGCAGTCGCGGCCCGCGCTGCAGCATCTGCGCACGACCTCGACGATCGCGCTGCTTTTCATGTTGGCTTTCCAACTGGTCTTTTTGTTCAATTTCGTCTGGAGTCTGCGCCACGGCAAGAGCGCCGGGGCGAATCCGTGGAGGTCCACCACGCTCGAGTGGACGGTTCCTTCGCCGCCGCCGCACGGAAATTTTGCCGAAATGCCGACCGTATATCGCGGTCCCTACGAATATGGCTTGCCGGGCCGCGCGGATGACTTTTTGCCGCAGAATGTTCCCGAGTAGGCCCATCGGAGAAATGGACTCATGAGCGCAAGCGCCAAACCGATTGCCAATACTCGAAGCGCCACGGGAATTCCGACCGCGCGGCTCATCACCTGGTGGGTGATCGCCTCGGAAATCGTGATCTTCGGCGGCCTGCTCGCTTCCTACATCATGCACCGGATCGCGCACCCGGAATGGGCGGAGTCCGCTTCGCATACGCTGACCTGGGCGGGAGCGTTCAACACGTTCGTGCTTCTCACGTCGAGTTTATTCGCCGTGCTGGCGCACAAGGCCGCGGACGCGCACGACGGCCCCAAGGCCGCGAAACTCCTTCGCCTCACTTCGCTCGGCGGATTGATCTTCCTCTGCGTGAAGGGATATGAGTGGACCATCGACATCCGCGAAGGCTTCGTCCTTTCCTCCGGCGGATTCTGGTCGTTCTATTACACGCTGGCCGGGCTGCACGGCCTTCACGTCCTCGCGGGGATAATCATCATGCTGATCGTTGCGGCGGACGCGGCGAAGAATCAGGAATTGCAGCGCGTGGAATGTATCGGGCTGTACTGGCACTTCGTCGATATCGTTTGGATTTTCCTGTTTCCGTTGCTGTACATCGCCCGGTGAGGAACCCCGATTGGGAAATATGACGAGGAACAATGACGACTGAAGCTCACATCCATCATCCCAACTACGTCAAGATCTGGGCCATCCTCGTGGCATTGCTCATCGTGAGCGTGATTGGCTCGATGTCCCATGTTCGCGTCGTGCTCCTCATCGCCGCCTTCGGAGTCGCGCTGGTCAAGGCGTATCTCGTCGCCAAAAATTTCATGCATATCAACGTTGAAAAGCGCTGGGTGCCGTATCTTCTGGTCATGTGCCTCCTCTTCGTCGCGATCCTGTTCGCGGGCGTGGCCCCCGACGTGATGAAGCACAGCGGCGAGAACTGGAATAAGAATCCGGCGAGTCAGCAAGTGCAATCCGGAGCGGGCGCGGCAACCAAAAATGAGTAGCCCAACCACGACGATCGAATCTCGAATGGCGCAGCCCGCGCCGGATACAGGGAACCGCCTGCCCAACTCCGTCCTGGCCATGATCATTTTTGTAGTCGCAGAGATCATGTTTTTCGCCGCCTTAATGAGCGCCCACACCATCGCGCGCGCCACGGTGCCGGGCGGCGTCTGGCCTCCCGCCGGCCAGCCGCGCCTGCCGGTCGAACGAACTGCGTTCAACACGGCCATCTTGCTTCTCAGCGGCGCGCTGCTGTTTGTAGCCAACCGCCGCGGGCGCGACGGTTACGAAAAAGCGCTCTCCTATCTGGCAGGCGCCATCACCACCGGAATTGCCTTCGTGCTGCTGCAAGGAGTGGAGTGGGTCGCGCTTCTCCGCGAAGGCCTGACGATGACCTCCAGCGCCCACGGCGCGTTTTTCTACCTGATCGTTGGCGCGCACGCGCTCCACGCCGTAGTCGCCGTTGCCGTCCTGACGGCGCTCTATTTCCCGATGCGCCGCGGCACGCTCGCTCCATCCACGTTCGCGGCCACGCAAGTGTTCTGGTATTTCGTAGTCCTGCTGTGGCCGGTGATTTATTTGCGCGTCTATTTGTGAGGCCTCATGCGTAGCTTAAATCTTATGACACGTTACTTGATCGTGGCAGCTGGAGCTTTGCTGCTTCCTGGCGCGGCATGGGCTTGTCCCGCCTGCATGGTAGGCGACCCCAAAACCGCCGGAACCTACTTTGGAATGACAGTGGTCATGAGCGCGCTTCCCATCCTGCTCGTCTGCGGCCTCGGCTATTGGCTGTGGCGCCGGCATTCGTAGGACAGGCTTCAGCCTGTCTGCCTTTTGTTCGCGCAAAAATCAAAACCAGACAGGCTGAAGCCTGTCCCACTCACAAAATGGACTGAATATCCGAATCGATCGAAATGTGGGTTTGCTCGAAGCCGTTGATATTGTAAGCGGGGCCGGAAACCTGGCTGAAATGCATGAAGCGGCTGATGTGGTAATCCTCGTCAAAGGCGCTGAAGATGCCTTCGGCGGCGCTCTTGGAGAGCCCAAAATCGGCTAGTGGCGCTAGGAAGGCATAGCCGCCGGCGATGGTCAGATATTTCTCGACAATTTGTTTCAGCGTCATGGTCTTAACGACCCGAAAAGCAATATTTTGTCATTCCGAGGCACGCTGCGTGTCGAGGAATCTCTCTGTCTCTCGGTTTTCAGGCCCGGAGAGATTCCTCACTTCGTTCGGAATGACAACCTGGAATAATTTATCCGCAAGGTCATGCGTTCAGATCCAAACGTACGCGCCGGAATCTCCGTACGGCGCGTTGACGTAAAACAGATTCGCCTCTTCCACTTGCCCCAGGGCCTCGCACAATTTCGCGGCTCCGTGCTTGGCGCAGAAGAGCGCCCCGGGCGAAGCCAGAATCCGCTCCGTCTGGTCGAGGCTGGAAACTTCCCGCCGCGAAATCCACAGCCAGGTGGCCGGGTTGCCGCAATCGCTGCACTCGCCGTCCATTTCTTCAAGACGCGTCAGGATCGCCGCGGCGACTTCGGAGCGCAACCCGGCCGCGGCGAAATCTTCCCTGCCCAGGAAAAAATATTGCGTGAAATTCTCGCCGTCGGGCTCGAACGCGACCACGCGGCTTGGGCAAGCCGCCAGCTCCGCCTCCAGGAGGCCAGTCAGGCAGTCGAAGCAGACCGAGACTTCCGGCCGCGCCGGCTTGCGGCGCAACCTGGCCTTGCCGCGAAGATACAGCGTGTCCGGGATAAACGTGGCCATCCAGTGGTGCCCGTTCTCGAGATGGATGCACTCCGCGGGCCAGCGCATCAGCCGCGCCCACAAGGTGCGCGAACCTGGACGAATCGAGATTCCCGGATAGGCCTGGTTCATGTCGATGCGCGCCATAACGCGGCGATGTTACCAGAATCCGGGACAGCGCTAGAAAAAATCCGCTATCATAGTCAGTCGAGTGGCACAGGCTTCAGCCTATGGGGGTTAGTCCTTGCAAAGTCTAAAATCCACAGGCTGAAGCCTGTGCCACTAAATCGTTCGCGATCGCGCCTCGGGCCTCATGGCCGAGCGCCTGTGAGACTTGCAAATCATTTTTTCAAATCCTAGGAGGCTTCATGCCGATTGCCGTAGGACAGCCCGCTCCCGACTTCACCTTGAAAGACCAATCGCAAAAGGAAATCAAGCTTTCCGATTTTGCGGGCAAGCGCAACGTCGTTCTGATTTTTTACCCGCTCGATTTCAGCCCCGTCTGCACGAACGAGCACGCCTGCTTCGTCAATGATTTGAAGCAATTTGAAAAGCTCGACGCGCAGGTGCTCGGCCTCAGCGTCGACAGCGCCTGGGCGCACAAGGCATTTGCCGAAAAAATGGGAATCACCTACCCGCTCCTCGCCGATTTTCATCCAAGGGGAGCCGTGGCGGACAGATTCGGCGTCTATCTCTCGGAAAAAGGGATCACCGGCCGGGCCATCGCCATCATCGACAAAGCGGGAAAAATCGCCTGGTTCAAGAATTACGATATTCCGGTGGTGCCGGACATGAAGGAAGTCGGACAGGCCCTGGCAGCGGTCAAGTAAGAGGGGAGTTCCGGGCGCGGCTGCGATTTTCCAGGAATTCCGCGGAGGCCGCGCCCTCCTTTTTCTACTTCAAAACCTCGTTCACTTCTTGGCAGCGTCCTTGCCGAGCTTGCGGATGTAGCCCACCAGTTCCCAGCGTTCCTTGTCCGTCAGAGTATCTTTCCAGGAAGGCATCGGACCGCGCCCATTCGACATTTTCCAGAACAGCGATCCATCTGTCTCCGCAGCCATCAGCTTCTCATCGGTAAAGTTCGCCGGCTTGACCTTGATGGTCTTGGCGCCGGGACCGTCTCCCAAGCCTTTTTCGCCGTGGCAAAGGACGCAATTATCCGAAAAGAGCTGCTCCGCGTCAGCCAGAGTTTCCGGAGTGGGCGGGAAGGGATTCTTCACCTTCTTTGCGTCATCCGGCGCAACCCACGGCGCGGGCGGCGCCGCTTCCTGTGCCGCCACTCGTCCGAACGCAAAAATGCACATTCCAAGCACGAGGCCGGCGCCTGCAACTCGCGCCAGCCACAAAGAAGCTCCCTTGTCGAATCCACTCATTCCGATGTCTCCATTTGAACCGAGATTTGGCGAGGCATCAAAAATTCTGCCATAAGACAGGGCAGATTTCACCTGCTAAAGCACCAGTAGGACAGACTTCAGTCTGTCGCTTTTGAACTTGGCCCAAAACCGAAAAACCCGACAGGCTGAAGCCCGTCCTACTTACAGCTTCCCGCCAAAGGTGAGCCAGAGGAGCGCCGCGTTGAGGACGATGATGGCCGCAGCCAGGAACCAGCCGAAAATCGCCGTGATCGGGCCATTCGTGAATTCGCCCATCTTGGAGCGGTCGCCGGTGAATTGAATCAGCGGCACGACTGCAAACGGCAGCTGAAAACTCAAAATCACCTGGCTCAGGATCAGAAGCGAAGTCGCGCGCCCTTCCCCCATGACTCCGATCACGATCGCCGCCGGAATAATGGCCATCGACCGCGTAATCAAGCGCCGCAGCCAGGGCCTGAGCCGCCAGTGAAGGAACCCCTCCATGACGATCTGCCCGGCGAGCGTGCCGGTAAGCGTGGAATTTTGTCCCGAGCACAGGAGCGCCGCCGCAAACAGCACGCTGGCGAAACTCACTCCCAGCACCGGCGTCAACAGTTGGTAGGCCTGGCTGATGTCCGCCACGTCGTTCATGCCGCGCACGTGAAACGCCGCGGCGCCCAGAACCAGGATGGCCGCGTTAATGAAGAGGGAAAATCCCAGCGCCAGCGTGGAATCGAGCGTGGCAAAGCGGATCGCTTCGCGCTTTCCTCCCGCATCCAGTTTGAAGGCGCGCGTCTGCACGATGCTGGAATGGAGGTACAAATTGTGCGGCATCACCGTGGCGCCCAAAATCCCGATCGCGAGATAGAGCATCTCGCGATCCTTCAAGATCTGGAACGTTGGAAGGAATCCTCGCGCCGCCTCGATCCACAGCGGCCGCGCAAAGAAAATTTCATACGCGAAACACGCGCCAATCGTCATGATCAGAGTGATGACCAGCGTCTCAAGCACCCGAAAACCCCGTCCCTGCAACGCCAAAACCAGCAGCACATCGAAGCCCGTAAGCAACACGCCGGCGAGCAGCGGCAGCCCGAACAGCAGCTTCAGCGCCACCGCCGATCCGAGCACTTCCGCCAGATCGCAGGCCGCAATCGCAATTTCGCAAAGCACCCAAAGAACCGCCGTCGTCCGACGCGAATAATGCTCGCGGCAAGCCTGCGCGAGATCGCGGCCCGTCGCAATTCCGAGCTTCGCGGAAAGCGCCTGGAGAAAAATGGCCATGAGGCTCGAAATCAGCACGGCGCTGAGGAGCGTGTACCCATAGCGCGAGCCGCCGCCCAGGTCCGTCGCCCAGTTCCCCGGATCCATGTAACCAACAGCCACCAGGTAGCCGGGCCCCGCAAACGCAATCATTTTTCGAAAAAAAGAAGCGCCGGCCAGGATGGGAACGCTGCGGTAGGACTCCGGAAGCGAGGGGGAACCTGCGCGCGGGCGAAGATTGATATGCGTAGCGGACGCGGTTTCGTCCGGATTGCCGGAGCTCGAAATCGCGTCAGCGGAGTCAGAAGTTAGGGGAGGCAAAGCCATAGTTAACCTAGATAAATATCTCAGATAAACTAGCATTAATGCCCCGGTGAGTCAATCGTTATGGCGTACGGATGTGCTAGAAAATTTAATCGGCATGTTGTGGCGCCGGCGTCCCGCCGGCGATTTTGTCAGGACCCACGCAAACCAAGACCGCCGGCTGGACGCCGGCGCCACAAAAATCCAAAGCGGGCGAAACCGGAACGCACGTTGCCCGTGCCGCTGTCCGGGGGAATATGGTAGTGTCGGAAATGAAACGGTTCACCGTTCACGGCCCGCATTCACGGCGAGCTGTGAACGGTTTCCGTCAACGGAGGAATTCATGTCGCAAGCGGGCGGCGAACAGGTACAAGTTCAGATCAAGGCGGATGAAAAGGAACTGGTCGGGCAATTTTCCAATCTGGTGATGTTTCACCACACGGCGGAAGAATTCACGGTGCATTTCATCTACGTGTTTCCGAATGTGCCGCAGGGCAAGCTGGTTTCCAGCGTGATCGTCAGCCCCGCGCACGCCAAACGAATCATGCGCGCGCTCGAGGAAAATGTCAGGCGCTACGAGATGCAGTTCGGCCCCATCCGCGAAGTCCCCGAACCGACCCCGGTCCCCAACGTGGGCTTCGTGCAATAGGACGAACCTTCGCGCACCTCCTTGCGAGGAGGCGTGAGGAGAAACTGCGAGGAAGCCGCACCGTTCAAATTCGACATGGATATTCAGTCGTGCCCTAGAAACCCCTTGCAATCAATCACATGCGGGGATAGTTCCCTTGTCGAAACATCGCCCGCGAACTCTCCGTCGAGCACGAAATAGGCGTGCTAAATTAGACGAGGAACCGACCATGACGGGGCATCACGCCCCGGCTGGACCGGTGCATTCAACGTAAGGGTGGAGTTCGAATCCGCAGGATCCGATGAAAGCCGCTTGCTCGAGTTGTGGCGCACAGCATTCCCTTCCAGACGCGCAATTGGTGGGTCTCCCTCGCGTGCAGTTTCAGTGTGCCAAGTGCGGCAAAAATACCGTGCTCGAGCTTGGGCCAAGTCCTGATGCGACCCAAGTCCTGACGCCCCTGCCCGGATTTGCCCGCAGCGCCGGCGCGCCCTGGCTTGCCGGGGCTGGTGGCAACGAAGCGAATTCCCTGCAATTGCCCACTGGGAAGGCGATCGCCCTCTCTGTGATCGCCGGTCCCTCCCGCGGTCTTGTCTATTCGGTGGAGAAACCCCGCGTGGTCGTGGGAAGAGCCGACGCCGATATCGTCATCAATGACAAAGAAATTTCGCGCTGGCATTGCGCCATCGAAATCAAGGGCGACGTCATCCGCTTGCGCGATATGGATTCGACCAATGGAACTTACTTCGCGGACGAACGCGTCCGCGTCGCGGAGCTGAAACACCTGTCCGAATTCCGTATCGGCACTTCCGTCATCTTGGTGAGCGTCACGCCCAAGCTCGCAACGCCTCGCTGACCTCCGCGCGTTCCCCCTTCTTATTCCGCAATAAGTGCAGCTCGAAGATTCATTCCAGGGCCGCCTTCCCTGCGCAGGTGCGGCTAATAGTTTGATGTTGACTACGAAACCCTCAGATGTTTCCATGCGAGCGGGTAGGGCGGCGCAACGATGAGGCCTGAGGAAGGCGGACGACCTGCAATACCATGTCCTAAGGGCACTACAGGAATCCGAACGGCAATAACAAGAGACATTCTGGCCTAGATAGAAGGATCAAAATGGTCGCCTGGCGCAATCTGGCTCTTCGTCTACCTATCATCAGACATTGGCGCCAACCCCGCGAATTTGAGTTTGCCGTGGGAGACATCGTCCTCGATGCTCCAAGGCCGCCAGTCTCCAGAAGTGTGCGCAGATCCCTGCGGAAAAACGATTTTGAAACGGCCGAAGCCTATCTCGTGCGCCGCCTGGTGCGCCCGGGAGACACCGTTCTGGATTTGGGATCGGGGCTGGGCCTAACGTCGATCGCGGCGGCAAAAGCCTCGGGCCACGGGCGAGTCGTGGGCTACGAAGCGGATCCCGTGATCGCTCCGCTTGCGGAAAAAAATGTTCGGAGAAACGGCGTGCAAGTGGAAATCCGAAACAAAGCGATTGCCAAGAAAAAAGGCGCTTGTGAGTTCTATGTCCGGCGTAGTTTTCCGGCATCCTCCCTTGTCCCGTTTAAGGGATCGAAAAAGATTCGGATTGAAGCCGATGCCTTTCAGGATGTGGTGGATGAAATTCAACCGGATGTGATTGCCTGCGACATCGAAGGCATTGAAAAGGAAGTTTTCGCGGGCGCAAATCTGTCATCGGTTCACCGGCTGGTTGTGGAAGTCCACCCTCAGATCGTTGGTTTGCCTGCCGTGCTCAAATGCGTTCTGGCGTTGGAAGCCTCGGGACTTTCCTTGGTTGAATCGCTTTGCTTCGGGCAAGTCCTTGTCTTCGATCGCGACGGTTCCTCTTCCTCCATCGAGCCGTTCCGATCCGATCGTCAGAAGCATGGAAAAACGGCGGCAGCGCCAGGCGCGGGTATGGCATAATTGCAGCCCGCGCCCACACATCTTGTGCCCACTAGAATCCCGGATTCCCGATGCCCGCGCTGACCGCAACCTTGATCGCATACAACGAAGAACTGGACCTGCCGCGCGCGCTTGCCTCGCTGTCTGGAATTGCCGATGAAATCGTTCTGGTGGACTCGAGTTCCACGGACCGGACCTGCGAGATCGCGCGCTCCTTCGGCGCTCGCGTATATGCGCGCAAACTGGACGGCTTTGCCGGGCAAAAAAATTTCGCCGCCTCCTTCGCCTCCAACGACTGGGTTCTTTCCATCGACTGCGACGAGGAATTGAGTCCCGAATTGCGTTCGTCGATTCTGGCGTGGAAGCAGCAAATCCCCGACAAGAACGCCTACGCCTTCTCGCGGATGACGAATTATCTGGGCGGCTGGATCCGACATTCCGGCTGGTATCCCGATTGCAAATTATTTCTCTACCGGCGCGATAAGGGCGAGTTTGTCGGCGCTCTGCATGAGCGCGTCCACGTGGAAGGGCCGACCGGGCGGCTCGATGGCCATCTTTACCACTACACAGTCCGTTCCTTCGCCGAACACAAAGCCAAGATCGAAGCCTATACCACCATGGCGGCCGAAGACATGTTTGCGCAGGGCCGCAGGAGTTGGCGCGCCGCGATGATTGTTGCTCCTCCCTGGACATTCTTCCAGAAACTCGTGTTCCAGCTGGGCGTCCTCGACGGGCGGCGCGGCTGGTTGATCGCCTGGTTGTCCGCGAAATCCATCTACACCAAGTACCGAAAACTGGGCCGGCTGCGCACGGGCGAAAAACTGACGCACCGATCGTGGCCGAATCCCGGCGAGGCTTGAGCTTGCGCCCGCTGGTTGTCGACCTCAGCCGGGACTTCCGTGGTGGACAGGACCAGGCGCTCTTGCTCTTGCGGGGCCTGCTCCATCGGGGCCACGCACCTGAATTGTTCGCGCTTCGAGATTCCTTGCTGGCGCGCCGCGCGAAGGACGCGGGCATCGTCGTCCATGAGGTCTCTCAACGAAGCCGGCGGCTTGCCGCCGTTCTGGCGATCGGGCGGCTGGTGCGAAGGCGTCGGGTGGATGTGGTCCATGCCAACGAGCCTCACGCGCTCACCTCGGCGTGGCTGGCGCAGGCGCACCGATTCGTACCATTGATCGTCTCTCGCCGAGTTGAACTCCCGCTTTCGTCCGATACGATTTCCATGGCGCGATATCGCGCAGTCGGCCGCGTTGTCGCCGTATCGGACTTCGTCGCGAAATCCGTGCTCCAGAGCGGCCTGCCTGCGGAGCGCGTCGAAGTGATTTTTGTAGGCGTCGAAATTCCGGCGGTGATTTCGCAAGCGGATCGTGATCTGGCGCGCCACCGTTTCGGGATTCCGCAAGAAAGCCTGTGCCTCGGCAATGTCGCGGCCTTCGTGCCTGAAAAAGGGCACGTACTCCTTCTCCACGCTTTTTCCGATTTGCGCGCGCGGTTTCCACAATGCGTCTTGCTCCTCGCCGGAGAAGGCCGTGAAAAAGCCAATCTGCAAGGACTCGTTCGGCAACTTCACCTCGAAGATTCCGTGAAGTTTCCGGGTTTTGTTTCCGACGTCGATAGCGTGTATGTCGCGACGGATCTCTTCGTTTTCCCCTCGCACCAGGAACCGTTGGCCTGTGCCATGCTCTCGGCCATGGCACACGGACTTCCGGTAGTGGCATTCGCTCGCGGCGGAAATCCGGAAGCCATAGTGGATGGTAAGAACGGACTTCTGGTGAAGGAACTCGATCCAGGCCCTCTGGCAGCCGCCATCGAGCGCCTCATTGCAGACCCCAATGAGGCGGCTCGCCTCGGCCGGGCTGCCCGCGAAACAGTCATCAACCACTTTTCCGCGGATCGAATGGTGGAGGAAACGCTCCGTCTGTACGAACGATTAGTAACAGCAGGCAATGGATCAAATTCGCGCGCTTGAGTGTGGTCGAGACGAATTTAATCAAGCCAAAAGTGCCGCCTCTGCTGAATGTCCGTGAAGGCTCGGTTTTGGTTTCCGTAGCGCCCGTCCGCCGCGGCGGACGGGCATGTGCTTGGATCCAAAGTGCCCGCCTGAAGGCGGGCGCTACAAAATCGAGCCAGCCACAAGGTAAAGAAAGTCACGTATTACGATTCGTGATTCACGATTCACCAGTCACGCATCCTCCCCCAAAATGCCAAAAGCGCCTGCCATCCCGTTCCCGCGGAATGTCAAGCGCTTCTGGGTAACACAATACGCCAGTTGTTTGCCTTCGCGTGTCCCTCCTATCCTTGCAGCGGTTTCCCTGAGCCGACTGGGGCGTTAACCACCCACCGGCCACTGGGCTCTAGGAACTCAAGTCCGATGACATACCCTTCCGGGTGCGGGCGGCAGTAGGCCACGCGCGCCAGGGCGCGGAAATCGCCGGGCAACGACTCAATGTTCAGCGTGTCGTTGGGCCGCCAGCGGCGGATGCTTGGAACCCGCGCCCCGCGTGAACTGACGTCCTCGGTGAACGTCGTCTCCACGGCGGAAGCGGATTCATGCCCGGAAATATGGACTGCCACGGTCATCGGAATTCTTTTTTCAAGCCGTTCGATATCGAAAACTTGCGCCATCGTTTCCCTCAGTAATTCCGCGGATTTTCCGCTGCGGCGGATCCGCACAGCATTTCCTTACAGACAGGCCGCAATGCGGGCCAGCGCCCGGATCCCATCCGGCCTGCGTTTCATGCCGTACAAGGCTTTGTCCGCGGTATTGAACAGCGTCTCAATCGTTTCCCCGTCCTGTGGAAATACGGCCGCGCCGACGCTCACCGTTACTCGTGGAAGCTCGCCGTCCGTCGCCAGGCGCTCGCAAATGCGCCGGCTTACGGAGGCGGCCGCTTCCTGGCCCGCTTCCGGCAACACCACGGCAAATTCATCGCCGCCATAGCGCGCCGCTGTATCCATCGAGCGGGAATGGATCCGGAGGACGCTTGCCAGGCGGCAGATGGCGCGGCTGCCGACCAGGTGCCCGTGCTGGTCGTTGATGGCTTTCAAGCCGTCCAGGTCAAACAAGAGAATCGCAAAGGAGCGCCCGGTGCGGTGCGAGCGCTGGATTTCCGTTTCCATGACGTTTATGAGCGTGCGGTAGTTCGAAAGGCCGGTCAGCGAGTCCGTCACCGCGAGTTGCCGAACTTGATCGAACAAGCGCGCGTTGTCCAGCAGCGCCCCGCCGAGGACGATGGCATAGCTGCCCACCTTCAGGAACTGAGCCATTGTGAACGGCGCATCGAGCAACCTCTCGGATTGCGTCGCCAGGACATGGCAACCCACGTTCATCCACAGCGCCAGGCAAAAGGCGCGATCGCCCGGAGAGGCGCGGTGCAGCGATCTGCGCCCGAACCCAATCGCGGCAATTCCAAACAGGATCGCCGGCAGGAGATCGCCCGGCCTGGAAAGGAAGGCCTTTGGGTGCATGCTCGGTTCCAAGGGAGACCCGAAATAGGCCACACTGGTCAAATACGCCACGCCGACGACCACAAGGAGCGAGACCGCAATCTCCCTTCCCGGATCGCGCGAGTTCGGCACGCGGCGCTCCACAATGAGCGCAGCAATCAGCACCATGGCCAGTAACGTACGGCTCACCATCCAGGCCAGAGGCACGTGCAACTGGCTGAAAGCGCCGGAAGCCAAAATGCCGTAGAAATTGAATGTCGCGGCTGTTTCGATCGCGCCGGAAAGCACGAATCCAAAGGCAAGGATCAGCGTAAGGCGGTCGTGCGTGCCGCGGAATCGCACCAGGGCATTCGCGGCATATGTGAAGCAAAGCAGGCTGCCAACTATCTGCAGGTACGAATAGAGTATGGGCTCAGAGGAAAACGGAAGGTGGCGCAACCTGGCAGCCATCGCCAGAAACGCGACAGCGCCTATAATTCCGAGAAACCATCGTAGGCGCCAACACCACACCCGAATTTGATTCAGCACAGTCACCGCTCCCCCAGTTGAGCAGTCCCATGGGCCCCATTTCTTACTGCGCAACTAAGAGGAGCAAGTTCAGAACCTTTTTAGAAATGTTGTGGCCAGTTCTGTAAAATCCTGAACTGTAATGACTTGCAGATTCGGCATGCCTGAGGTTGCAAAGAGTCGGACGGTTCGTTCCCTGAGGATGGATAAGAATGTAACCAGTACTCCAGCGGCCTTCCCAAGTCGGCACACACTAGTGGCGAATTTGACACTACCCGTGGGGTGGATTGAGCGGTGGGATTAGAGATTTATAATCTTGCTAGCATTGGCTTTAATCCTGGGAACGCCAATCTCCCGATTGGCGCTTCGGAAACCGCCAATCGGGAGATTGGCGTTCCCAGAGTACATCTCCGATTGTAAGCATGGTCGAACCTGGCGAGAAATGTGGATTAGGCTTTAGGCGGCTGCGGCGGAAGATCCCGGGCTTGCTGCGTGTCTTGAAAGCCCGCGGTCTTGTGTGAGCCATCGCAAAAAGGTTTGTTCGCGGAATGACCGCAGCGGCAAAGCGCGACTGCGGTGCGGCCGCCAAGGCCGTACGGCTTGCCTTCCATATCGACGAGTTCGACTTCCCCTTCGATCCGCAAGGGCCCGTCATTGCGAACCGTGATCTTTGTCGGTGGCATTTGTGCTCCCTTATGCCGGGCGTGTCGCCCTGGACTTGCCGGGACGTTAAGAGAAATAGAGCCGCGCGCGCTTTTTTAATATTTCGGCATCCGCGGATCGACTTCATCCGCCCACGCCAGGACGCCGCCCTTCAGGTTCCACAGCTTCTTGAACCCGGCGGTTTGCAGGAAATGGATGGCGTCGGCCGAGCGCTTTCCGCTGCGGCAGTGCACGACCATCTCCACGGAACTGTCCAGCTCGTTCACGCGGCGCGCCAATTCCCCGAGCGGAATTAATTTACCATTTAGATTGCAAATCTGATATTCGTGCGGCTCGCGCACGTCCAGGATGAACAGTTTCTCGCCGCGATCCTGCCGCGCCTTTAGTTCTGTCGCCGTAATTTCCGGTATGCCGTCGGTCATTGCAGGGGCCTCCTCGCCACGAATTCCGCAGAATTCCTCATAGTCGATCAGTTTTGTAATCGTCCGGTGATCGCCGCACATTGGGCATTCCGGATTCCTCTTCAGCTTCAATTCCCGAAAGCGCATGGCCAGCGCGTCGAACAGCAGAAGTCGCCCTACCAGCGGCTCCCCCGCGCCCAGAATCAGCTTGATCGTTTCCATCGCCTGAATCGAGCCGACGATTCCGGGCAGCACGCCGAGCACGCCGCCTTCCGCGCACGAAGGCACCAGCCCCGGCGGAGGCGGTTCGGGATACAAGCAGCGATAGCACGGCCCGCCCGGATAGCCGAAGACCGTCGCCTGTCCTTCGAACCGGAAGATGGAACCGTACACATTCGGTTTGCCGAGCAGCACGCACGCGTCGTTGACCAGAAAACGCGTCGGAAAATTGTCGGTGCCATCCACGATGATGTCGTAATCGCGGAACATTTCCAGCGCGTTGTCGCTCGTAAGCCGAGTTTCGTACGACACGATTTCAATCGCCGGATTCAGCGCCGAAAGACGCGCCTTGGCGGCTTCGGACTTTGGCTTGCCCACGTCCGCCGTGGTGAACGTCACCTGGCGCTGCAAATTCGAGGAATCGACCACGTCGAAATCCACGAGTCCAAGATGCCCAACGCCCGCTGCGGCCAGATACAGTCCGAGCGGAGCGCCCAGTCCACCCGTGCCGATCGTCAGCACGCGGGCGCGCTTCAGTTTGAGCTGCCCCTCCATGCCCACTTCGGGCATGATCAGGTGGCGGCTGTAGCGCTGAACCTCTTCTTTGGAAAGCTTTACTTCCTGTTGCTGCAATGCATCAGTCGGAATTGCCACGGACGTTCTCCTCTAAATTCTGCCCACTCAAAACGCTGTCAATCCGAATCAGTTTTTCCGCAAGTCGCGGAACCGCCGGCGATGGACGGCACGATGCTGATCGTGTCGCCGTCCTTGGTGCGCGTGTTTTCCTTGTCGAGAAAACGGATGTCCTCGTCGTTCAAGTACACGTTCACGAAGCTGCGGATTTTTCCTTCGTCGGTAAAAAGATGTTTCTTCAACTCGGAAAACGTGCCCGTCAGGCTGCCGAGCGCCTCGCCCACCGTGGCCGCGCTACACTCGATGCTGGACTGTTTCCCGGTGAATTGGCGGAGCGGCGTCGGAATCATAACCTTTACGGCCATACGTTTGTTTCCCCTTTGCTGGAGTCAGGTCGCGAGTCACTCGTTGCGCGAAGGCCTTTCAAGCGAAGCGTGTAACTCGCCAAACAAACCACTACATCCGATGCGCCAACCGCGACCGAGGGTTCAAACCGGAGACTCAGCCCTGCTTCCCATGTCCGGTAACCCGTTCCGGCACAACCACTTCCGGCTGAAACTGGGATCGGTCATCCTCCAGCTGCCAGGACGTCAAATCCTTCGGAACGCCGGCGTCCACGCTCACGATTACATAGCTGTACCACGGCCAGGCATGTTCCCGATCGAATTCGCTCGGCCTTGCAGGATGGTCCGGATGGGAATGATACCACCCCAGGAGGTCCAGTCCACGCTCGGCTGCGGCGCGTTCGGCCGCGCGAAAATCCTCCGGCGTAATCGAAAACCGGTTGCGGGGAGAATCGTCGCGCCGGTTGACCAGCGGAAACAGCGCGCGCACTTCCCGCCCCTCGGCATCGCCATCGGTTCCGAGCATCGCGCCGCAGCACTCGTTCGGATAGTCCTTCGCGCCGTGGTCGCGGATTTCCTGCTCCAAGTTTTTCGACAGCAGCAGCATGAAGTGTCTCTCTTTTCAGACGACGCTGAGGCACGTCGCCGAAAAACGAAAAAAATATTGTCATTCCGAGCGAAGCGAGGAATCTCTCTTTTCTTGGATTCCGGACGAAGAGAGATTCCTCGCTTCGCTCGGAATGACAAAACAAAGCATTTTTCTGCAACCTGTTAAGCTTCGTCCCAAAAACGCTCGCTCAAATATTTTGTGCCTGAATCCGGGAAAATCGTCACGATGACGGCGCGCTCCTCCGGTCCGAGCGACGCGGCCACTTGAAAACAACCTTCAAGAGCCGCGGCGGCGCTCGGGCTCAGCAGCAATCCCTCTTCCCGCGCGGCCCGCTTGACCAGGCGATACGCCTCTTCCGTCCCCACTTCCAGATTGGCGTCGGCGAGCGTCGCATCATAAATGGCCGGCACAATGGCCGTCGCCATGTGCTTCCAACCTTCCAAGCCATGAAAGGAAGCGTCAGGCTGCAAGCTGATGCAGCGAATCGCAGGATTCAATTCCTTGAGCCGCCGCGTGGTGCCTACAAAAGTTCCGCTGGTGCCGAGCCCGGCGACGAAATGAGTGATCCGCCCCGCGGTCTGTTCCCAAATTTCGTTTGCAGTGGTTTTGTAATGGGCGCGCCAATTGGAGGCGTTGCCGTATTGATCCACATAAAAATAATTGCCCGGCTCGGCGGCGATAATTTCCCGCGCGCGCAGAATCGCTCCGTCGGAGCCTTCATCCCCCGGCGTGATCACCAGCTCCGCGCCAAAGGCCTTGAGAATTTTCTTCCGCTCCTCGCTCGCGCTCGCCGGCAAACAGAGTTTCACGCGATAGCCCAGCGCGGCGGCAATCATGGCGTACGCGATCCCCGTATTTCCACTCGTCGCGTCCAGAATGGTCTGCCCCGGCTTCAGTTTCCCGGAGCGTTCTGCCTCGCGAATCATTTCCAGCGCCGGCCGATCCTTTACCGAGCCGCCCGGATTGAACCATTCCGCCTTGCCATAAAATTCCACGTTCGGATAGTTCGGGCCGAGTCGCTCGAGACGCAGAAGCGGTGTATTCCCGACACAATCGAGTACGTTGCGGCCAATGGTTCCCGCGCTCACTGACCCTTCGCCCCACAGTGGCTTTTTTGCGGTGTTCATCTGTCGCAGTATTTTCCGCCCTCTCGCACAAACCCTGCCGAGGGTCCTTTCGACAAGCTAAACGCATGCCTGCATATAGATGCCGGACCGGCACATTTGTATTCCGCTAATTTAGCATAAACAAAGCCGCTTCCGGCCTTGAGTAGCACAGGCTTCAGCCTGTGGGGGTTGGTCCTTGCAAGGACTAAAACCCACAGGCTGAAGCCTGTGCTACAAAAACCTGCCCCACAAAGTATTTCCAAGCTCCTCTCCGTTTCCATTCCAAAGAAGTCACTACTCAAATGACTTTTGCCTTTACACCCCACCGTGCGCTCCGTATTCTAAAAGCCTATGTGGAATGTGAAAGATAAATTTCCGGCCAAGTTGATGGATGGGTTGTCGACCACAGGCTTCCTCGTGAGCAGCACGGGCGGCGTGATGCGCGTCGAAAAGTACGGCTGCGGCGCCGAATTCCGCCGCACTTCCGACGATCACTACACGATGACGATTCTCCCCACCATCCTGCTGAACGGCCAGTTCGTCCGCCTCTGGGACGCAGGCTACCAGAAATTCCTGCTCACCGACGACGGCAGAAAATTCCCAGCGCACGCCGAACAACTCGTCAACATGCGCAAATTCAACGAAGAGCTGAGAACCGCCCTCGGCGTCCCCACCTACTACAACGAAGCCCTCGGCTCAACCTCGCTCGTCTCCGTCTATGACCGAGTCAAAGGCCGCGCCGGCGATATCCCTGACAAAACCGTCGGCGTGAAACCCACTACCGGTCACTAAATAAAAGTATTGCACGCGGATAGGAGCGGCAGTGGCGTCATCCTGAGGAATCGTCGCGCAACTGGCGGCGGAATTGGGCGGGATCGAACCGGTGTTTTCCCACTTTTCGCGCGCCAATAAAAATGACTGGGACGTCGTAGTCGTACCGGGCGCGAAGTTCCGAGTCTTCGTCGATGTTGATTTCGGTGAGGCGCGCGGCGAACTCTTTAAGCATGGGGGCGATTTGCGCCTTGGCCTCTTCGCAGAGATGGCAGCCGGGGCGCGAGTAGATGGTGACGTCGCGCGGCGCGGCGAGTTGCAGGCGGCCGTCTTCGGTGCGCGCGTACGTGTCCGGCGCTTCGGCGGCGCGCAGCCAGCCTTGCTCGATCATTTGCGAAACGACGCCCTTCACGGTCGCGGGATCTCCCAGATCCGCGAGCGATCTCTCGCGCGCGCCGGGTCCATCGAAGGCGGCTAGAATTTTTTGTTCCAGCGATCTCATAACAGGGACCATTTGTAACTCATTTCGATCTCTTGCGGAAGCGTCCCTGGCCATCTCCCGGTTCATTCTTCTCTGTGCCCCTCAGTGTCCTCTGTGTTAAAAGTTTTTCCGGCCGTTAAGAAAGCAAAAACGCAACACAGTGGACACAGAGGTGCACAGAGAAAACCGGAGACGCCTGGGCTGTTTTTGGCATCCTAGAGGAAACAATTCGGTGGCGGGCTGACCCTTGCGGCTTGTGTTGCGGCGGCGCGCGTGGTACATCGGGAAGGCGAAGTTTTGTGAGGGTGGAAATTCATGGCGGATGCGATTGCGTTGATTGATGATTTATTTTTTCTGGCCAAGGTGCACGAGACGGCGAAGCATACCGGCGTCACACTGGAAACGGCGGCGAACGGCGAGCAACTCCTGAAAGCGGCGGCGGCGAGCCCGGCGGCGCTCATCTTGGTGGACTTGAACGCGAGGCAGGGGGCGCTCGATGCCGTCGAGCGTCTTTGTGCCTCGAACGGAGCGGCGGACGGGCAGGCCAGACCGCGGCGCGTGATCGCGTTTCTATCGCACGTGCAGACGGATTTGGCGGAACGCGCGCGCTCCGCGGGGTGCCAGGACGTCATGCCTCGATCCAAATTCACGCAAAATCTCGCCGAAATATTGCGCGGAGCGAAAGTGTGATGGGTAGGATGAAAAAATGTAGGACAGGCTTCAGCCTGTCTGCTTTTTTGTCGCGGCGCGGAAAATCAAAACCAGACAGGCTGAAGCCTGTCCTACTGGGGCTCGCGTCAATCGTGGCGTTTTCAACGCAGCTTGCAGGAGCGGCGCAACAGCAAGCAGCGGCGAATCCTGAAACGGCGCTTACCGACGCGCTGTCCGCCGCCTGCCGGCAGGACTCCCCGGCCTTTGCGATTACCCTGACGATGGACAACGCCGCCGCCTTCCGGGCGCTTCCCGGCGCGCAACGCACGGCGATGATGAAGCGATTCGTGCTGCTCGAAGAACCGGGCAGGGTGCTGCTATCCACCAGCGGGAACGGCCAGAAGATCGTGCGCTGCGAGAGCCCGAGCTACACCACGGAAATGCGACTCGGCGAAACGAAGCTGCGCGAAAACCTCGCCTACGTGCCGATGGAAATCCCGATCGCCGGAGAGGACCCGCGCAAGATCACGTTTGGCCTCGTGCGCGAAGGCGGAAACTGGAAGCTGCTCTCGGTGGGACTCATGCTGCTCGACGTGCCGGCGATGGCGAAGCAATGGGAGCAGGCCGATCTGGACGCGAGCGAAGACGCCGCCATCGCCGATTTGCGTTCCGTGGCTTCGGCGCTGGATACTTACCGCCGCGCGTACGGAAAATTGCCCGACACGCTTGCGTTGCTGGGCCCCGCGCCGCCAAACGGAGTTTCGCCGGAGGCGGCCAGCCTGCTCGATGCGGATCTGGCCAAGGGTGACAAGGACGGCTACACGATCCGGTACACCATTACTCCCGCAGCCGGCGGCCTGCCGGAGGAAGAAGCAAATCAGGCGGAGACTTTCTCCCTGGCCTCCTCTCCCAAAGATTACGGCAAGACGGGACGGCGATCATTTTTCCTGGACTCGTCCGGGGTTCTGCGCGGCGCCGACAAGCAAGGCGGCGTCGCCACGTCCACCGATCCGCGCATCGGACCCTCCTGACCCCTCGCGTTTGCGTCACACCCTGCGCAGTATCTCCTTGCCACCGAATCCGTGCCGGAGCCACAATGGGGGTACCCTTCCGATTTCCGCGCAGGAGTGCGCGCGGAATCCCTCATTGAGCTGAATGCCGGCGCGGAAGTGTGTTTCGCGCCTTGAGAGTAAAATGCCCGACCGCACCGACACGCCGATCGTGTTTCCCGCGCCTTTGCGTGAAGAGCCGCCGAAAAGCGAAGCTCCCGAGAACCGGGCGCAGGTTCGATATCCCTTCACGGCGGCCGCGGAAATCTTCGAAGTTCGTTCGCAAACGCGCGTCACCGGCCGCTGCTCCGATCTGGGCGCCGGAGGCTGCTACATCGATACGCTTTCTCCGTTTGCTGTGGGCGCCGTGGTGCGAATTCGCATGAAATACGACACGCGCGAATTCGAGGCGGCTGCGGTCGTCGCCTACACGCACGTGTCCATGGGAATGGGGCTTGCGTTTACCGAGATCAAGCGCGAGCATCAGGCCGTATTGCGCTCCTGGATCGCCGATCTGAGCGGCGAAAAGGCTCCCGAGCCCGCCACATCCGCAACGGAGCCAGAGACCGGAGCGATCGAGGCGAATGCGAACATGCGGTTGGTCTTGAACGAGCTGATCTATCTGCTCGTCCGCAAGAAAATCATCACGGAAAATGAAGGGTCGGCGTTGTTGCGCCAGATGTTTCGTTGAAGTTATCCACGTTCCCGCAAACTTGCACTCAACCGAATTTCGAGATGCCTTAAAACCGACGGCTACCGAAATCTGGCATCCACGCCGCGTTTGGCGATAACATGGCGGGTTCAGCCATGCCCCCTCTCCGCCGCCATAGGTTTTTGCGATTCTTCATGACTGCGCCGCTCTTTCTGCCGGCCGCGGCAGGCTGGGCGGCATCTTCCCCGGGGACGCCTCCAGTTTACGGCGCGCAGCAAACCTCAATCAGTCAGTCCTCCGGCGCGGAGTCGCCGCTTCCCGTCTTTGAAATGCACAGCGGATTTTGGGTGAACTTGCATCACTTCCTCTATCTTCAGGCGCGCCTGATGAAAGGAAATTCCTCTTCCCCGGAAACCGTGAGGGGAGCAGCGCAGCCGGACGAACTTCCCGTGTCGCTGATCGATTTCCCGGAGGCGGACATCCATGCCTGGCAGGATGCCGTCACGTTTTACACCAAGGATTTGGCGGGCCGCGACCTTCTGCTGAATGGCGACATGGAGATCATCAACAACCAGCTTTCGGCGATGGAGGTCTGCCCCGACCTGGAAGGGAAAACCACGCCATTGTGCAAATCCGGGTTGCGGCAGGATCTGGTCGAAGCCCTGGAACGCGCCGCCCCCGTTTATCGCGCGCACTGGTGGGCGCAGCAGGATCGCGCCAACCGGGAATGGATCGCCCAGGTTGCGCCCATGATTCAGAAAATGGGGGTGGAGCTTTCCGGCCAACTCGCGGACGTGTATCAGAGGCCCTGGCCGTCGCAGCGGCTGCGCGTGGACGTCGTGTGGTACGGAGGCCCCTTCGGGGCGTACACCTCGCTCGACCCCATCCACGTCACGATTTCCAGCCACGACCCGCGCAATCGAGGCGTGTACGGATTTGAAGTGTTGTTTCACGAATCGTCCCACGCGCTGGCGGGAGCCGTGACCGCCGCGATCGCACACAATTTTCGCGAGCGCGACAAGCCCATACCGCGTGATTTCTGGCACGCGCTTCTATTTTACACCACGGGTGAAATCGTGCGCCGCGACGTCGAATATGGAACCATGTCGTTCACGTTCGAACAAAGCAATGGCCCTTCGGCTTACCTGCCCTACGCGGCTCGTTTCGGACTCTATTCCGGATCATGGGAACACTTTCGCGGGTTGCTGGACTTGTACTGGCTGCCTTACCTCGACGGAAAAGTTTCCTTTGACACCGCGATGGCGCGCCTGGCGGCGGATATGTAGGCAAGAGTTGCCGCAAAACGCATCCCCCGGCGCCGCGGACGATTAACTCTTCCAAACAACAGACTGCCGAAATTATTGACTCCGATCTCGATTGCAGTAGGATAAGAACACCCCTTCCGGGACTTCACTTGGCCCGGATCAGTGCGCTCCACTGAGATTTTTGTTGTTGTCCTCGCCAAATCGCGGTCTTCCCATCGATAGAAAGTCCGGCTCGACGCTGGAAACCAGGACGTAGGCAAGGTCTGCAATTTTGCAAACCTCCACCTTGGCTCGCCCTTTTCTGTAGAGCGATTCGCAGGCAAACGAGTGCCTCGATGAATCAAGAAGATTGGCGTTCCGAAACAGTACTCGCTTCAGAGGAAGGCCCGATGGTTGCCAATGTTGGACCGCCGACTGGCGTGAAGTCCAAGCTTTTTGACAGCTCTCTTGTTGGCACGGCCCAGCAGGCGATTGATTTTGTTACCAGCCTACTCGAGTCCTCCACAGAGAACTCCGTGATCGCCATGGACCTCGACGGGGAAATACTTCTTTGGAACGAAGGGGCGCGACGCCTCTATGGTTACGAGCCGGAGGAAGTTGTGGGCAAGGCAAATTCGTCGATCTTGCATGCGTCCGACGACGTAGCCGCTGGCGTGCCCTCGCAGATCGCGCGGACGACTCTCGAAACAGGTAAATGGGAAGGCACGCTCGTGCGCCGGCGAAGAAACGGCGACCACTTCACAGCGCGCGTGGCGGTCACTCCACGACGCGACGTTTCAGGCAAACCGATTGGCTTTTTGCTGATCTCGAACGACATCACGCATGACATTCAGCTGAATCTTGCCCTGGAATCTGCCAGCATGGGCATCTGGGAGCTGAATCTCACAAACGACACCTCCATTCGAAGTCTCAAACACGATCAGATTTTTGGCTACCAATCCCTCCAGTCCGACTGGGGAACTGAAATCTTTTTCGCCCGTGTCGTTCCCGAAGACAGGGACAATGTTAAGAAGCAATTTGAGGAGGCAACGGTAACCGGCAAGTTGTATTTCGAATGCCGCATCGTGTGGCCCGACCAATCCGTTCACTGGATCAGTGCGCTTGGCACGGTTTTCCGGGATAGTAATGAGAAGCCGATTATGATGATGGGCACCGTCCAGGAAATATCCGGACGGAAGCGCGCCGAGGAGGAAATACGGCGAACCAACCGGGAACTGCGCGCAGCCAACAAAGAGCTGGAGGTTTTTTCCTATTCCGTATCCCACGATTTGCGAACACCGCTGCGGAGCATTGACGGATTCAGCCAGGCGTTGCTGGAGGATTACGCCGACAAACTGGATGCCGCCGCCCAGGATCACCTGCAGCGCGTGAGACGCGCGGCGCAACGCATGGCTGCATTGATCGACGATTTACTGAATCTCTCCCGCGTGACCCGGTCTGAATTGCGCCACGAAAAGCTCGACCTGAGCGCCATGGCAAGTTCGATTGCGTCGGAGCTTCAGGAAGCGGAACCTGGCCGGTGCGTGGAATTCGTGATCGAAAGTGGTCTAACTGTGGTCGGCGATCCGCAGTTGCTGCGCTTAGCGATGGAAAATCTGATCCGCAATTCCTGGAAGTACACGTCCGGCCATGCCAATGCCCGGATCGAGTTCGGCAGGACGAAGGAGAATGGCAAGCATTCCTTTTACGTCCGCGATGACGGCGCAGGGTTCGACCCGCGCTATGCGGAGCGCCTGTTCGGGGCCTTCCAGCGCCTGCACAGCGCGCAAGAATTTCCGGGGACTGGCGTGGGGCTGGCCACCGTCCAGCGGATCGTTCACCGGCACGGTGGAGAGGTTTGGGCTGAAGGAGAAGTTGAAAAGGGAGCCACGTTCTACTTCACGTTATGAGGAAATCTTTTGAATCGAGGGACAAAGATCATGGCCAGCAAAACCATTCTCCTGGTGGAAGACAATCCTGACGACGAAGCACTCACGCTTCGCGCGCTGACGAAAAACAACATTGCCAATGAGTTGATCGTTGCGCGGGATGGCGAGGAGGCGCTCGACGTTTTATTCTGTACTGGACAATATTCCGGAAAAGACCCGAACCGCCGACCTCATGTGGTCCTCCTGGATCTGAACCTGCCCAAGGTCAGCGGTTTGGAAGTCCTGCGCCGGCTGCGGGCCGATGACCGCACGAAACATCTGCCGGTGGTCATTCTGACTTCTTCCAACGAAGAGCAGGACCTTGTCAAAGGATATGACAACGGAGCCAACAGCTAGGTCCGCAAGCCCGTGGACTTCAATCAATTCATGGAGTGCGTCCGCCAGCTGGGTTTGTACTGGCTGATCTTGAACGAACACCCCCCGTCCCGGAGATAGCCTCATGGGAATTCCGCTGCGCCTGTTGATGATCGAGGATTCCGAGGATGACGCCGCGCTGCTCGTTCGCGAATTGCGGCGGGGCGACTATGACGTCCAGATGGAACGGGTCGATGAGCCTTCCGCTTTGGAATCCGCGTTCGGAAAGCAAGGTTGGGACTTGATCATTTCCGATTTTTCAATGCCCCATTTTTCGGGTACGGAGGCTCTGAAACTGCTGCGGTCCAAGTGGTGCGAGAAGCCCTTTATTTTCGTCTCCGGAACCATCGGGGAAGAGACCGCGGTCGCCGCGCTCAGGGAAGGCGCTCAGGATTATCTGATGAAGACGAACCTGAACCGCCTGGTTCCCGCCGTCCAGCGCGCGCTCCGGGAGGCGGAGGATCGCGAGCACCGCAAAAAAATGGAATTGCAGGTGCAACAACTGCGTAAATTTGAAGCCATCGGAAAACTGGCCGGCGGCATCGCGCACGATTTCAACAATGTGATCGGCGCGATCCTCGGCTGGGCGGAAATGGGCTGCGCGGAGGAACAACCGGGAACGATTTCTCACGACCGCTTTCAGAAAATCCGCGATCAGGCCAATTGGGCGGGGAGGCTCACGTCCCAACTCCTGGCCTTTGCGCGGCGGCAGATGCTGCAGCCTCGAAAAACGGATCTCAACACTCTGGTGGTGGAGGGCATGAGCCTGCTGCGGAGGGTGATCGGGGAGCAGATCGAGGTTTGCGTCGTGGCGGCGCCCGATCTCCGCGTGGTGATGGTCGATCCCGCGCAAATCGAGCAAGTGCTCATGAATTTGAGCCTGAACGCGCGCGATGCCATGCCGCAAGGCGGACGGCTGATCATCGAGACTCAAAACATGGAGATCGACAAGGAATTCTGCCGCGCGCATCCCTACGCGAGACCAGGGAGTTTTATCTTGCTCTCTGTTTCGGATACCGGCGTGGGGATGGACGCCGCCACGGCAGAGCGAATCTTCGAGCCTTTTTTTACGACCAAGGAATTGGGCAAAGGGACCGGACTAGGCCTCGCCACCGTGTACGGCATCGTCAAACAGCATGAAGGTTTCATCCATCTGTACAGTGAACCCGGACGAGGTACAACCTTCCGCGTCTATCTTCCGGCCACCAGCGGCGCCGCCGAACAGCGCCAGCCAAAACGCAACGAACAAATCCCCAAGGGCACGGAGACGATCCTCCTGGCCGAGGATAACGAAGGACTCCAGGAAGCCGCGAAGGAAATGCTCGAGAAACTCGGGTATCAAGTCGTTGTGGCATCGAACGGAGCAGACGCTGTTCGAGTCTTCACCGAAAATCCCGGTCAATTCGATTTGCTCATTTTGGACGTAGTCATGCCCAAGGTGTCAGGCCCGGATGCTTTTTCACAAATAGCAGCGGTTCGTCCCGATTTGCGAATTGTTTTTTCCACCGGCTATACGGCGGAAGCGGCCTCCCTGAATCCCGTGATCGAGCAAGGCGCTTCGATCTTGCAAAAGCCATATAGTTTGAAGAACCTGGGCCAAACGGTCCGTTCCATCCTCGACCGTCCCCGGACCACGTTCGTCGCCGCGAAACCCAACGAAATCCTTGGATAATATTCGAGGAATTCTTCCCACGGTCCTTCTGAAAAATGGAAACAACTTGTCAAGTGTCGGCTGGCGGCGCAATTGTCCGGCAACGCCGAGTGTGCTAATCTTCTGCACTCAAAAGTGCGGCTTCCTCTTAGTTGGAATCCGCCCCAAATGTCCCTCTCTGTGACGCGGGTGTGGCGGCGATCTTCCTGTGACTCCAGTGTGCCTGCGATGTATGCAGGCCGGAGTGACTCCGCGCTGGCCCAACGACTTCGGAGAAAACGCCAAAAGGGAGAGATCGCAGAACGCAATGCCGACGAAACCAGCTAGCGGGAAAACAACAGAGATTAAACTGGCGCACTCGCCGGATTCCGACGATGCCTTCATGTTTTACGGCCTGGCGACGCACAAAGTGCGGACACCCGGGCTGACATTTTCACACGTGCTCGCCGATATTGAGACGCTCAACCAGGCCGCCCGCCAGGAAATCTATGATGTGACCGCATTCAGCTTCGGCGCCTATCCGTTTTTGCGGGACAAGTACGTGCTGCTGGACTGCGGGGCGAGCTTTGGCGAGGGCTATGGGCCGATTGTCGTTTCCCAGCACCCGATGAAGCGAGAGGATCTGCCAAAGCGCAGGATCGCCGTGCCGGGGCTGCAAACTTCCGCTTATCTTGCGCTGCGCCTCTACGAGCCGCGCGTCGAGCCCGTGCCCATGGCTTTCGATCAAATTCTGGACGCGGTGAAAAACTCCGTGGTCGACGCAGGTTTGTTGATCCATGAGGGGCAGCTGTTTTTCCCCCAAATGGGTCTGCACAAAGTCGTCGACCTGGGGCAATGGTGGGTCGAACAGACCGGGCTGCCTCTTCCGCTAGGCGGGAACGCCGTGCGGCGCGCCCTCGGGCGAACGACCGGCTTGCAGATCGGGCGGATCATTCGCGAGAGCGTGTCCTACGCCTTGGACCATCGCGAAGCGGCCGTCAATTACGCCATGCAATTCGCGCGCGACATGGAAACGGACATGGCCGACAAATTTATCGGCATGTATGTGAACAAGTGGACGCTGGGCTACGGCGAACGCGGCCGCCAGGCCGTACACGAATTTCTGAAGCGCGGCGTCGACGCAGGACTAATCCCCGGCCCTCCGGACGCCGAGTTTTTGCTCGAAGAGTAGTGTCCGGAAAAACGTGAACCCCAAATTCCAGATCGAGTTTCCATTTCGCCGTTCAACCGGCGAGGGGGGTAGTGGGTCAGATTGAATTCTGGATATCATGAAAAACTGCCCACCCAAAAAGCGGGCGGCCGCTACAAAATCAACCGCACCGATGCGTTACGGTTTTTGTAGAGGCCTCTCTGTCCCGCGCTCTTCGGGACAGAGAGGGCACGTTTCTTTTCAAACTGACCGAGTGCCCAGCGAGGGCATGCCTTGACGCGATTTGTGGCTTCGCATAAAGTCGAATTCATCCCGATGGATAGGGCCCGCACATTGTGACGATGCAACGCGTTCTCTCCACTTATCTTTTTGTAAACCGGAAACTGACGGCTGCCCTGGTAGGCGAAGCGGCGCGCGCGGGAGTTTCCGCGATCGAGCTGTTTTGCTCGCGCGGGCATTTCGACTACCGCTCGGCGGAAGATGCGCACGAACTGGCCGGGTGGCTCGCGGGAAACAATCTCACGCTGCATTCCATTCATTCGCCGACGACGCGCGATTTCCACCTCACGCGGGAAAGCGGCGCGCCGCTCTCGATTTGCGATCCGGAGCGCGTGCGGCGCCAGGAAGCGGTGGACGAAATCAAGCGCGCGCTGGACTTGGTGGAGCACATCCCCTTCCGCTACTGCGTTCAGCACGTGGCGCGGCAACGCGATGTTCCGGATGAGCGGCGCTGGGATGCGGCCTTCAGTTCTCTCGAACACTTGTCTCTTTTCGCTCGCGCCCGCGGCGTTACGCTCGCGATTGAAAATACTCCGGGCGAGATGGCCACTCCCCTGAACCTGAAAAACTTTCTCGAACAGACGCGCCTCACGAGCGTGAAGATTTGCTTCGACGCCGGGCACGCCCATCTCGAAGGCGGCGTTCCCGAGGCGCTGGAAATCGTCCGCGATTTCGTCGTGACCACGCACCTGCACGACAATCGCGGCGAGCGCGACGATCATCTGCTTCCCTACGAGGGAACCATCGATTGGAGCGCCACGCTAGGGGCCCTGCCGCCCGAAGCGCCCATCGTCCTCGAATTGAAGGAGCCCGCCGTCGCGGCCGGTTCCGTCGAGGTGCAGGCATTCGCGGAAACGCTTCGAGGCGTCCGGACCGTTTTCGAAAAATTCGAGCAGGAGCGGGCGTAGCCCGCAAGTAGCACAGACTTCAGTCTGTGGGTTTCCATTAGAGCTTGGATGGCGCATTGGTCCTGGCTGGCGCGCGCAGCCTGGGTTCACTGGCGGAACCCCACAGACTGAAGTCTGTGCTACTTAAAACCATGGAGCGAAACCGAATCGCATGCCTGTAGTCGCAATTCAAGACGTGGGAAAACACGACGGGCAGGAAGTCACGCTGCGCGGCTGGCTGTACAACCTGCGCGAAGCCGGCAAACTCCTCTTCCCCATCTTCCGCGACGGCACGGGAACGATCCAGGGAGTCGTCTCATTGAAAGACCAGCCGGCGGCGTTCGAATCCTTGCGCGGGCTGACGCAGGAATCCAGCGTGATCGTTACGGGGCGGATCCACGCCGACAAGCGCGCGCCTGGCGGATTCGAAATTCAGATTACCGCGATCGAAGTCGTGCAGCGCGTGCCGGACGATAAGCCCTACCCGATTCAGCTGAAGGAACACGGCGTCGATTTCCTGTTGGATCATCGCCACCTCTGGATCCGCACGCCGCGCGCCGCCGCGATCTTGCGCATCCGCGCCGAGGCCGTGCGCGCCGGGCACGAGTACATGGATTCGCAAGGCTACGTCCTGACCGAGGCGCCCATCTTCACGCCGGCCTCTTGCGAAGGCACGACGACGCTCTTCGAAGTGCAATACATCGACGACGAGAAAGCCTACCTCACGCAATCCGGGCAGCTCTACGTCGAGGCGACGGCCATGGCGCTTGGCAAGGTCTACACATTCGGCCCCACCTTTCGCGCGGAAAAATCCAAGACGCGCCGGCACCTCACCGAATTCTGGATGCTCGAGCCGGAAGCGGCGTACGCGCACCTCGAAGACATGATGGCGCTGGGGGAAAACCTCGTCAGCCACGTCGTGCAATCGGTGCTCAAGAACCGGGCGAAGGAACTCGAAACGATTGGGCGCGATACCTCCAAGCTCGCGAGCGTCACCGCTCCTTTCCCACGCATCACCTATAACGAAGCGATTCAAGTTCTTCAGAAGCACGGAAATCCGGCGAAATGGGGCGACGACTTCGGCGGTGACGAAGAAACGATCCTGTCAAGCGCTTACGACCGCCCGGTGATGGTGCATCGTTACCCCGCCGCGATGAAGGCGTTCTACATGCAGCCCGACCCGGAGCGGCCCGAGCTGGCGCTGGGTTTCGACATGCTCGCTCCCGAGGGCTACGGCGAAATCATCGGCGGCGGCGAGCGCGTCGCCAATTACGACCTGCTCCTGAAGCGGCTCCGGGAACACAATCTGCCGGAGGATGCGTTTGGCTGGTATCTGGACCTGCGCCGCTACGGCAGCGTGCCGCACGCGGGCTTCGGCCTGGGCCTGGAACGCACGGTGGCCTGGATTTGCGGAACTGAGCACATTCGCGAAGTCATTCCCTTCCCCCGCATGATCTACCGCGTGTACCCTTAGTCACGCCGCTATCCCGCCCACGTGGGGCGAGCCGGACTGGCAGCAAATATGGCGCAAAAAATTCGGATCATCGGAGTTCCGATGGACCTCGGCCAAAGCCGCCGCGGAGTGGACATGGGTCCCTCGGCGCTGCGCGTGGCCGGGCTGCAAACGCGGCTCAAGTCGCTGGGCCACACGGTCGAAGATATAGGCAACGTGAGCGTAAAGCAGCCCGAAGAGCAGCCCTATGGAGAAAAGCGCGCCAAGTACCTGAACGAAATTTCCGAAACCTGCCGCGGCCTCGCGGAAATCACCGAGCGCGCGCTCACGGAAGGCTATTTTCCGCTGGTGCTTGGCGGGGACCACTCCCTCGCGGTGGGCTCGTTTTCGGGAGTCTCGAATTTTTTTCGCGGGCAATCGAAACGCGTGGGGTATTTGTGGCTCGACGCTCACGGCGACATGAACACGCCGGAAAGCTCGCCCTCGGGCAACATTCACGGGATGCCGCTTGCGGCGATCATCGGCTACGGCGCGCCGGAACTGGTCGAACTGCTCGGGTACAAACCGAAAGTCGAGCCGCGCAATGTGTGTCTCGTGGGCGTGCGCGATCTCGATCCCAAGGAGCGCCGCTTGATCAAGGAGTCCGGCGTGCACGTCTTCACCATGCGCGACATGGACGAGCGCGGGATGCGCGACGTGATGAGCGAAGCGCTGCGATTCGTGAGCGATGACACCGACGGCGTGGCCGTCAGCCTCGATTTGGATTTTGTCGACCCGGACGACGCGCCCGGCGTGGGCACTCCGGTGCGCGGCGGCGTGACGTATCGCGAAGCGCACTTGGCGCTCGAAATGATCGCGGACAGCGAAGCGATGGTGTCGCTAGAAGTGGTCGAAATTAATCCGGTGATCGATCTCCATAACCAGACGGCATTGCTGGGCGTGGAAATGGTGCTCTCCGGATTAGGGAAGAAAATTTTGTAGCCTGAAGTGGAACAGGCTTCAGCCTGTGCGGGCCAGTCCCTGCAGGGACCAAAACCCACAGGCTGAAGCCTGTTCCACTCCAGGCGATCGCCACGCGCGGATCACAGAAAAAACATGACCACAGAAAAAAAGCGGTTGCGAATCGGCATTCTATTCGGCGGGCGCTCGGGCGAGCACGAAGTCTCGCTGATCTCGGCGGCGTCCGTCATCTCCGCGCTCGATCCCGAAAAATACGAAGCGGTGCCCATCGGCATCTCGAAGGACGGCCGCTGGCTCGCCGGAACCGCGGCGCACAAAATGCTTCCCCCGCCGCTCGGCGAAGTGTTGCGCACGGGCGAGAGCGTGATGCTCTCCGCCGATCCAAATGTGGCGGCGCTCGTTCCCGCGAACAATTCGCGGGCGGACGCGTTGCGCGTGGACGTCGTGTTTCCCGTCCTGCACGGCACGTTTGGCGAGGACGGCGCCGTTCAGGGCCTGCTCGACCTTGCCGGACTTCCCTATGTCGGCTCAGGCGTGCTCGGTTCCGCCGTCGGCATGGACAAGGACGTGCAGAAGCGATTGTTCCTGCAGGCCAAGCTGCCCGTGGGCGATTTCATCGCGATTCCGCGCGCGGAATGGGAGAAATCGCACGGCAAAGTTCTTCGCGAGATTCGCAAGAAATTCCGATTCCCCGTTTTCGTGAAGCCCGCGGCGCTCGGAAGTTCCGTCGGCATGACCAAGGCGCATGACGCCAAGGAACTCTCCACGGCCATGGACTTCGCCGCCGAATTCGGGCAAAAAATCATGGTGGAGCGCGCCATCCGCGGCCGCGAAATCGAGCTTTCCGTTCTGGGCAACGAAGATCCGAAGGCGTCCATTCCCGGTGAAATCGTCCCGCACCGTGAATTCTACGATTACGAGGCGAAATATCTCGAGGAAGGCACGCGCCTCCTGATTCCCGCGAAGCTTACAAAAGCGCAAGTGAAGAAATTCCAAGAATACGCCGTACGCGCCTTCCGCACACTCGATTTGTTGGGCATGGCCCGAGTTGATTTTTTCCTCGAGCATCGCACGGGGAAAATCCTGCTCAACGAAGTCAACACGATACCCGGCTTCACGTCCATCAGCATGTACCCGAAACTCTGGGAAGCCTCCGGCCTGTCCTACCGCCGGTTGCTCGACCGCCTGATCGAACTCGCGCTCGCGCAGCACCGAGAACGGCAGCGCACAAAGTACACGATTGAACTCCCCGCCGCTGCTTCCTCAGGAGCGCTCGAATAAGGGAAGGTTTAAGTAGCACAGGCTTCAGCCTGTGGGGGTTCGTCCCTACAAGGACCAAAACCCACAGGCTGAAGCCTGTGCTACTTAAACCCCGTCCGCGTCTGGAGCTTCACTTCGTGCCTAAATAATTGTTCTTGTACCAATCCGCGATTTCGCCCCCGGTGGCAAGCCACACTTCCTGCCGCGAAGTGATATGCGCGAGCGCGTTTGCAAAATACTTGCTGCGGTGCGGATGCCCGATGAGAAACGGATGCACCGAGATGGCCATGACGCGGCCTGTCTTTGCGCCATCTTCATACAGCCCGTCAAATTGATCGCGAATCATGCGGCCGAACGTCTCCCCGCTTTGGTGATGATCGAGGAAGACGGGAATGTCATTGATCTCAAGTGAATACGGAATGGAGAGCATAGTTCCGGCCTTGACGCGCATGGGGTACGGCTGTTCGTCGTTCACCCAATTGGCCACGTATTCGATTTTATTTTCGGCGAGGATGTCGAGCGTGCGGTGCGACTCGGACAGCGCCGGGCTGAGCCAGCCGCGCGGGCGCGCGCCGGTCGCCTTTTCTATAGCGCCGACGACATGCGCGATGAGCCCGCGTTCGTCCGCTTCGGATTGTTTGTTGATGAGCGTGGAATTATTCGTGCCGTGGCCCATCCACTCCCACCCGAGGCGATTCCCTTCTTCGAGGATGCGCGGATAGTGGCCGCACACATCGGAGTTGAGCGCCACGGTGCCCCGGACGCCGTGGCGCTCCATGATTTCCATCATCCGCCAGACGCCCACGCGCACGCCGTAGTCGCGCCACGAATAATTCAGCACATCGGGCACGAGGCTCGTCGTGACTTGCGTGACGGAAGTGGACGGCCGGTCAAACAAAAAATGCTCGATGTTGGGAATCACCCAGATCGCGACGCGAGCGCCCTTGGGCCAGCGGAGAGGTTGCCGGTCAACAATGGCGGAATAGGGAAATCGGCCGTGTTCTTGCGGGTTTCCGGCAGGCGGCTCGGACATAGGGAATTCCTCCCGAGGATCAGTCCCCGGCGCGGCCCGGCGCAGCGGCGGCGCGGAGCGCGTTCAAGTATTGCAACGTCTCTGCAAGCGAAACCACATCCGCGTACTTGGCATTCAAATCGAACAGGCTTTGGTCGTGCGCCGCCTGCGAGCGGTCGCCGACAGCCTCGCGCACGACCATCGGGCGAAAACCGATCTGGCAAGCATCCACCGCGGAGGCGCGCACGCAACCGCTCGTCGTGCAGCCCGTGATGATCAGCGTATCCACCTGGCGCACCAGCAAACGCGAGACGAGATCGGTCCCGAAAAAACAGGAGGCATATTTTTTAACCAGCAGCGAATCCGTCTTCCGGAAGTCGAGCCGCGAGTCGATCTGCACGCCGTCGGTGCCCGCGCGCAGCGAGGCCGATCCTTTCTGTTTCATCCCGAAGATTCCCGCATCCTTCAAATTTTCATCTTCGTAGGAAACCGTCGAAAAAATGACGGGCGCCTCGCGATCGTGCGCCGCGCGCAGGAGCTGCTTTATGGCTTCGATCTGTTTGTCCAGGTTCGAGCCCAGCGGCATCTCGGGATTTGTGAACGCCTTGGCCATATCCACGATGAGCAAAGCCGGCCGCTGGCCAAATCCAAGTTTTTGTCCGAAGCCTCTCTGTTGGAAAAATTCAGCGTCCGATGGGACCGCATTCGGCGGCGTCATAGTGCCTCCTCCCGCGCGCAGGCGGGAACTGTAGCCGATACGAAACTGCGAATACAAGCCCCTCCAGTATGCGGTAGTGGGTCAGATTGAATTCTGGAAAACCATGGAAAACTGCCCGCCCAAAGAGCGGGCGGCCTCTACAAAATCAACCGCACCGATGCGTTCCGGTTTTTGTAGAGGCCTCTCTGTCCCGCGCTCTTCGGGACAGAGAGGGCACGTTTCCTCTCAATCTGCCCATTCCCACGGTTCTCTTTCTGGCGACATTGCGCCGCGCGCTAGTCTATAATGGCGCGTCCAGAAACGCCGTTTTCAGGATAACGCCGATGCTTTCGATTCGCCCCGCCACGGTCCATGACGCCGCCCTGCTCGCCGCGATGATCCGCGAATTCGCGGAGTTCGAGCATCTCGAGAACGAAGTCAGCGCGACCGAAGAGGGCCTCGCGCGCGACGGCTTCGGTCCGCAACCGAAGTTTCGCTCCGCCATCGCCGAGTGGGACGGCGAAGCGGTCGGGTACGCCATCTTTTTCGATTTTTACTCCTCGTTTCAGGGGCGCGTCGGACTGTTTCTGGACGACATTTTTGTGCGGCCCGCCTTTCGCAAGCACGGCATCGGCACGGCGCTGATCAAACACGTGGCCGGAATCGCCTGGCGCGAGAAATATTTCTGCATGCGCTGGGAAGTCCTGGACTGGAACAAACAGGCCATCGAGTTTTACAACAACCTCGGCGCGGTGTTTCTGGATGAATGGAAGCCGTCGATCCTCATCGGCGACGCCCTCGAAGCGGCCGCCAAAGGAGCCGTGTAAGTCCGTTCCTTTCACCGCGTAGCCCCCAAATTAGTTCTCATTCCCGAATCCCCTGCAATATTTTCGCCTCTCGAACGTCTTCAACTGTAGATGGACAAGGCAGCGAGCACATACTGGCTCATGGCTGAGCAAGACGAGCGGCTCACCGAAACGATCGGCCGGGAACAAGGCCGGCTGCGCAATTTCATTCGCAGGCGCGTCGCCGATGAGTCCGACGCGGAAGACATTTTGCAGGACGTCTTCTACGAACTCATCGAAGCCTACCGGTTGACCAAGCCCATCGAGCAGGTGGGCGCGTGGTTGTATCGCGTGGCCCGCAACCGGATTATCGACCGCTTCCGGAAGAAAAAGCCCGAGCCGTTTTTTGCCGCAAGAGATCCGGACGAGGAAGGCGGCGATTCGCTATTACTCGAAGACATGCTTCCCTCGCCCGATGCCGGACCGCAGGCTGCCTATGCGCTAAGCGTCTTGCTCGAAGAACTCGAAGCAGCGCTCGAAGAACTCCCGGAAGACCAGCGCGAAGTTTTCCTCGCGCATGAGTTCGAGGGGCTCAGCTTCAAGGAAATTTCCGCCGAAACGGGAGTCAGCGTCAACACTTTGCTCTCTCGCAAACATCACGCTGTTCTCTATCTTCGCGGGCGGCTGCAGTCCATCTACGACGATTTTGTAAGCAAATGAGGAGAATGAACATGAGAGGAAGAAGGATTTTAAGAGTGTTGAAAATCGTGGCGATCGTCCTCGTGGCCTTCACGGTATTCGGTTTCGTGGTCACGCATTTGTGGAACTATCTGATGCCGGGACTGTTCGGCCTTCGGAGCATTACGTTCTGGCAGGCCGTGGGATTGATGGTCCTGGGGCGGCTCCTCTTCGGGGGATTCCGGCCCGGCCGCGGCGGGTTTGGCTGGCGGGGCGAGATGAGGCGCCGCTGGGAACAGATGACGCCCGAAGAGCGCGAGAAATTCCGCGAAGGCATGCGCGGGCGGTGCGGCCACCAGAGCACTCCGGCGCCCGAGCCGAACCGCAGTCCCACTGCTTGAGTAAACGATCTCGACTGCTTCTCGTAGAGACCTGGTAGCGCCGGCATCCTGCCGGCGGTGTTCGCTCCCGATAGAGAAAACCGCCGGCAAGATGCCGGCGCTACCAAAAACCTCTGCCACTTGCGATAATCCATCGACACGATGAGCTGTGACTCAATTTAATCGCGGGAGAAATCCGGCGCGTAAACGCGCGGAACACTGTACTCGCCGTCGTATCGAGCCTGGGGTAGCAACGCCATGAAATTGTCGAAATTTTTCGTCTTTGTCGGCGTGTTGTTCGCCATCGCCGTGGTCGTGTACCTGACAACGACGCCGCGGGGAAAAGAAATCCCGCTCACCGGGATCGTGACCGGCAATGACGTGATTGTGGCCTCGCAAATCGCCGGCCGCATGATCCGCCTCACCGTCGATGAAGGGTCGCAAGTCCACAAGGGCGACTTGATCGCGGAAATCGATCCGGCGGAATGGATTACCGCGCGCGATTCCGCAGAAGCGAATATCCACATGCTGGAGAACAAAGTCCTTTCCGCCGCGGGAACGCGCAGCTGGACCGACGACCAAACGAGCGCTTCCGTGCGTCAGGCCGAAGCCACGCTGACGTCCACGCGCTCGCAGCTTGCGCAGGCCCAAGCCAATCTCTGGCGCGATCAGACCACGTATAAGCGCACGCAAAGTTTATTTGACGCCGGTGTGGCTGCCGCACAGGACCGCGATCTCGCCCTCGCGGCGATGCAGGCGTCGGACGCCGCAGTCAAGTCACTGGAAGATCAGGTTCGCGCGGCGGAGGCGCAAGTGGCCGTGGCGACTGCGAACCGCCAGCAGGTCGGCGTCCAGCAAAGCGATCTTGCCGCGACGCGCGCCCAGCTTCAGCAGGCGCGCGCCGATAAGGCCACTGCGGACGTGCACCTCGGGTACACAAAAATTTACGCGCCGCTGGACGGCATCGTCTCCGTTCGCGCCGCGCGGCAAGGCGAAGTGCTTCAGGTGGGCGAGCCGATCGTGACGGTTCTTGACGTCGACCATCTCTGGGTGCAGGCGGATGTGGAGGAAACTTACATTGACCGCGTGGGGCTCAATCAGCGGATCCAGGTTCAACTCCCATCCGGCAATGTCCTCGATGGCACTGTCATCTTCAAGGGCGTGGAAAGCGATTTTGCGACGCAGCGCGACGTCAGCCGCACCAAGCGCGATATCAAGACATTTCAAATCAAAGTGGCCATCCCCAACTCAGGGCGAACGCTTATGTCCGGGATGACCGCAACGGTGCTGTTGCCGCCGCTCCCTTCGGAGCAAAGCTGGTGGCGCAGGCTTTAGCCTGTGGGGGTTCGGCCTTGCAAGGACTAAAACCCACAGGCTGAAGCCTGTGCCACTGGCTTCTCGGAACAAATTGATGAACACGGCCAACCACAACGCGATCGAAGTCACCAAATTGAAAAAACAATTTGGAGATTTCGTGGCTGTGAAGGAAGTGAGCTTCACGGTTCAAACCGGGGAAATCTTCGGCCTGCTGGGGCCGAACGGCGCGGGAAAAACGACGCTGATTCGCATGATGACGACGCTGACGCCGCCCACCTCGGGAACGGCCGAAGTGGGCGGGCACGACGTGGTCGCGGATGCCGACGGCGTCCGACACGCCATTGGCGTGATCCCGCAGGCGCTCACCTCCGACCCGGAGCTGACCGCGCGCGAAAACATGATGATCCACGCCAAGCTCTACGGGCTGACGCGCTCCGAGCGCGAGCGATTGATCCCGCAACTCTTGGAATCCGTCGGCCTGACGGAATTCACCGACAAATTGGTCGGAAGTTTTTCGGGCGGAATGCGCCGGCGCCTGGAGATCGCGCGCGGCCTAGTCCACTCGCCCAAAATCATGTTTCTCGACGAACCCACCACGGGCCTCGACCCGGTGTCGCGCACGGCGGTGTGGGAAATGATCACCAAATTGAAAGAATCCGCGGGCCTGACCATTCTGCTGACGACGCACTACATGGACGAAGCCGACAAACTCTGCGACCGGATCGCGATCGTGGATCACGGAGTGCTCGTGGCCCTCGATACGCCCACAAAATTGAAGGACAGCGTGCCGGCCGCCGACATCGTGGAGGCGGAATTCGACCATCCCCCCGCGGGCTGGAACGCGACGCTGGAAAAACTCAACGGAGTCTCAAGCGTGGCCGATCACGACGGCATCATTCACATCTTGACGACCAGCGGCCCGCTCACCGTGCGGGAGCTGATGGACCTGGCGCGCGACCGCGGCGTGAATGTGCGGCGCGTTTCCGTGCAAGGCACGACGCTCGACGACGTGTTCCTTTATTACACGGGACGCCAGCTCCGTGATGCCGCCTCCGAAACGGTGAAGCGCGATGTGAGCCATCTGTACAAATAAAGGGCGGCCCGGAACAAATGAAATTTCAGCGCATCTTCGCCATCATCGAACGCGACATGCGGAAATTCCTCCGCAGCCCGGCGCTGATGATGAGTTCCATGATTTTTCCGATGATGCAGCTCATCGTGCTCGGGTACGCGTTCGGCGGAAAAATCAAAGGGATCAAAATCGCGGTTGTGGACGAGGACCGCACCGTCTACTCGCGCGACCTCCGCGAGCGCTTCGACGCCATCGTGGCGGGACCCCAGACGATGAAGGTGGAGAATTACAATTCGGTTTCCGACGCCATCGTCGATTTGCGCGCGGGATTCGTACGCGCCGTGGTTTATATTCCCGTCGATTATTCGCGGCGCGTCGACCAGGGTAACCGCCCGCGCATCGCTTTTATCGAAGACAACACGGACAATTTCGTCACCTCCGAAGTCCTTACCCGCATGCAGGATCTGGTGAAGGACATCAACCAGGGGCTGAACCCGTTCCAACCGGGACAGCGCTTGACTGTCCCTTTGCCGCGCCTCAATCCTCTCGTGGACTTGCAGGTTGTCGAACTGTATCCCTACATCGAATACATCAAGTATTTGCTCGCGGGCTCGATTGCCATGTCCGTCTTCATCGTGGCCATGATCGGCGGCGGCATCACCTTCATCGACGACAAATCGCGCGGCCTGCATGAAGGCTATCTCGTCACTCCCATCACGAAAACTGAGCTGATTCTGGGCCTTATTTTTTCCGGCGCGATCAAAGGGCTGATGGCCGGAACGACGATCACCATCATCGGCGGCCTGATCGCGGGAATCGACCGCCTATGGGATCCGGTGCGGCTTCTCTATCTCGGGGCTGTGCTGGGCACAACTTCGATAGCCATGATCAGTTTCATGTTTCTGCTTATGGTCCGCGTCAGCGATCCGCTCGTGCCGCGCGCGATGTTTGGCGTGCTGAATACTTTGTTGTACTTTCCCTCGGGCGCCATTTATCCGGTCGAGGGATTTCCGGTCTGGCTGCGTTGGATTTCTTACATCGATCCGTTCACCTATGCCGTCCACGCGCTGAAGGCACTGCTCCTGAAAAATACCGGGTTCTCGGGCATCTATTCGGATATTCTCATCCTGTCCGGATTTTCCGTCGTGCTGGTCATCCTGTCCGTTGCTTTCTTCAAGAGGCAGATTTAGTATGCGAGAAGGGGAAAACTTCATGGGAATACTCGACGCCGGCGCCGAAGAACCCCAATCGAAGGCCTTGCGCTACGTCATTAGCGGAGTGGTGCTGGCTCTTTTGCTCGGCGCGAGCGTTTGGTATTTCCTGCGCTACACCACGGAAAAACGCACGGTCGAGCACTTCATGCACGCGGTCGTAACCGGGGATTCGCAGCAGGCTTACCAGATCTGGCATCCGCACGCGAGTTTTTCCTACAAGGATTTCCTCAGTTTTTGGGGACCCAACGGCTATTACAGCCCGATCAAGACCTATCGAATAGAGAGCGCGGAAGTGCCGCCCAAGGGGGGCACCGGCGTGGTGATCGTTGTCGAGATTAGCGCGTACGATCCGTTTCCCAAAGCCGAAGAGACGATAAAGTCCGCTCAAAACCGCGAAGTGCAGCTCTGGGTCGAGCGCTCCGACCAGTCGATGAGTTTTCCGCCGCCGTAAATATCTTTCTAGCTCGTCACGAAGGGACGGTTTTTGTGGCACAGGCTTCAGCCTGTGGGTTTTAGTCCTTGCAACCACTAACCCCCACAGGCTGAAGCCTGTGCCACTTATCGCAGATCGCGCACGGCTGCAAACAACTCGCCCTGTGTAACCGTTGAGGTGCCGAGTTTTCCCACCACCACGCCGGCTCCGGCATTGGCCAGAACCGCGGCCTCGCGAATCGGAACGCGGGCTGCGACTGCAAGCGCAAGAACGGATAGCACCGTATCGCCCGCGCCAGTCACGTCAAACACCTGGCGCCCGTGCGCAGAGCGATCCACACCCGCTTGTCCCACGCGCGCGTAGCTGATCTCGCTGCTCGTCGCGGAAACATGGAAGCCCTTCGGCGACGTGTCTTCAAACACATTCAGTCCCTCGGATCCCCGAGTGATCACGACGGCCGAACATCCGAAATGCGCCAGCAGAGCGCGGCCCGCCTGCTCGACCGATTCGTCGTCGTCGAGCGAGCGGGTGACAAAAAAACCAGCCTCTTTTGCATTGCACACAATCATGCTCGCGCCTCGATAGGCGAACAGCCGCGACGTCTTCGGCTTGACCAGCGCGGGCACGCCGCGGCGATGGCACTCCGTCAGCACGCGATCCGCGAGCGAATCGGTGACCACGCCCTTGTCGTAGTCCGACACAACCAGCGCATCGAGACGCGGGAGCGCGGCCTTGATTGCGCGCACCAGGCGGTCCTCGAGCGCGCGGCTGAGCGGCTCGCGGCGTTCGCGGTCCACACGCACGATCTGCTGATGACGCGCGACGATGCGCGTCTTTACGGTCGTGATGCGCGACGCGTCGCCGGCCATTCCTTTCGTGGCCACTCCAGCCGTTTCCATCAGCGAACGAATCGCGCGCCCTTCCTCATCCTCTCCGACCACGCCAAACGCAAGCACCGTGGCGCCGAGCGCGGCCAGATTTGTGGCCACGTTGCCCGCGCCGCCCAGCACCTCGCTTTCATTCGCGAAGTCCACCACGGGTACCGGGGCTTCCGGCGAGAGCCGCGTGGCCGAACCCCACACGTAGCGGTCCAGCATGAAGTCGCCCGCCACGCCAATCCGCCTGCCTCGAAGGGCTTTTGCAAAACGAGTGAGCTTTCGGCTGTCGATGGTCATATCCGGGGGAGGAGCGTCTGCGGTCTTTGATTTCTCTTGCGCATTTCTTGTTGAAAAACGGTGTTTGGCATACGCACGCACTCTAGCAGAGGCGATTTGTCCGGGGCAACTTTTCCAATGCAGTCACAATCCTTCGGCTTTGCGAAACGCGCGCACGACGTCGGCGGGATCGCGATGCTCGCCGTCGACCGCGTAATTCATCATGCGCATTTCGTCCTCGGATACTTTTTTCGCCAGAGCGCCAATCGCGTCGCGGATTTCGGGATGCTTTTCGAGCGTCGCGCGCCGCACCAGGGGCACGGCCTCGTACGGCGGGAAATAATGGCGGTCGTCCGCGAGCGCTACCATGTGCAACGACGCGATCACTCCGTCGGTCGAGTTTCCGGCCACCAGGTCCACCTTCTTGTCCGCGAGCGCGCGGTAGAGCAAGCCAAGATCAAGAATCTTCGGCGCATCGGCAAAATGGAGCCCATACGCCGCCATCCAGCCGCGATATCCGTCCGGGCGCTCCATGAATTCGTAGCCGAAGCCCGCGCGCCATTTCGGTGCGTAAGGCGCGACGTCGGATATCGTGCGGAGATGCAGCTTTTCCGCGTCGTCGCCGCGCACGACCATCGCGAACGTATTGTTGAAGCCCAGCGGCGGCATCACCTCCACATTGAACCGCGCGCGATACTCCTCCTGCACCCGGTGGAACACTTCCGAGGGATCCTTCTGAAGAGGATCGTTCAGGACCGCCGTGAGCGCCGTGCCGGTATATTCCGGGTAGAGATCGATCTTTCCCGCGACGAGCGCATCGTGACAAATCACCGTTCCGCCGAGATTTAGCCGCCTTTCCACATGCAGCGCAGAATGCGCCTCGATCTGTTGCGCGAATAATTCCGCGAGCACAATCTGCTCTGTGAAATTTTTCGACCCGACAACAATGGTTTCCCCGCCGCGCTTGTTGCATCCGCCAGCGGCCAGCATGACAAGCAATGCAAAAATAGGCAAAACCAGCGAGCCGATTCCGCAATCCGCGCGACGAATCCGAGCGGCGAAAATGGATTCTTCAAATTCACGAGGGAACGCATGGTTCTTGTAGCGCCGCGAAGAATTGCCGCCACTCATCTTCTCGCGCTACTCCGCTGGAAATATCCCAATCCGGAATCGGCCGCGACCGCGAGGCATGCGGCTGGAATCGCGCCCGCCAGTATCACCTGATTGTTGACCATCGCCAGTCCGCGAAAAATAAAAACACCCAAGCCTCCGGCGCCGATCGCGGCCGCAATCGTGGTGATGCCGATGCATATCGCGGTCGCCACGCGAATTCCAGACAGCAAGACCGGAGCAGCCAGCGGCAACTGCACTTGCCAGAGCACCTGCCGCGGAGTCATACCCATTCCTCGCGCGGATTCGATCACCGCCGGGTCGACCTCCGCGATCCCGGTGCATGTATTCCGCAAAATGGGGAGCAAGGCGTACAGCGAGAGAGCGACGATTGCCGTGCTGGCTCCGACGCCGCCGATCCACGGTACCGGAATCAGGAATCCAAAGAGCGCCAGGCTCGGGATCGTCTGCACGACATTGGCGGCTCCAATGACCCAGCGCTGGAGCTTGGTGCGAGTGACCAAGGCGACCCCCAGCGGCAAACCAATCAGGAGCGCAATCGCCATCGATGCGCCGACCAGGCCAATGTGTTCGAGCGTTCGTTCGAACACCTCGCCGCGGTTCCGCAACAAGAACTCGTACCAGTTCATTGCGCCCCCTCGTGAGCCCCGCCGAACTCCAGCGACGCGGCGAAAGCGTGGATCTCCGGTTCTGTGGCCTTCAGAAATTCCGCCGGGGCATACACCCCAACCAGGCGCCCTTGATCGAGCAGGGCGATCCGTGTGCCCAGGAACAGGGCTTCTCGCACGTCATGCGTGACGAAGACGATCGTCTTCCGCAGCCGCAGCGCCAGGGCCTGAAATTCTTTCTGCAGGTCGGCGCGCGTGATCGGATCGAGCGCGGCAAACGGCTCGTCCATGAGCAGGATTGGAGGGTCCGCGGCAAGCGCACGGGCTACCCCTACGCGCTGCCTCTGACCGCCCGAAAGCTCGGACGGGCGGCGTTGCGCGAATTCCTCCGGCGGCAGGCCAACGAGCGAAAGCATCTCTCGCACACGTGCCTGGACTCTCTGTTCCGGCCAACGTTCCAGATGAGGCACTAGGCCAACGTTGCGTTCCACAGTCCAATGGGGGAAAAGCCCGGCGTCCTGAATGACATATCCGATCCCACGCCGGAGCTGGATCGGGTCCCACGACCCGCTAGGACGGCCTGCGATGAGGATTTCGCCCTCGGTGGGCTCCAAGAGGCGGTTAATGAGCTTTAGCGTGGTCGTCTTGCCCGAACCGCTTCGCCCAAGCAAGACGAGCGTTTCGCCCCGGGCAACATTGAGATTGAGGCCGGAAACAAGGGCCGCGCCGGAGGGCAGCCGGTAGGTGGTGGCTCGGAATTCCAGGGCATATCCATCCTGAAATCCATCACTTAGCGAACTCACGCCTTAATTCCTCCATGTTCTAAAGGAAAGCATGCATTGACTTCCCACTTTGGAGCATCTAAACCAGAGCCTGAAAAGGCGTCTTGAGTCGTTCAATCGGTCTGGCCGACCGCTGCGTGGCAAATTCGTAATTCTGGGGGAACTTCATGAATCCGGCAGCAGTCGCGCCATCTTCCCGTGTCGATCAGCTACATGCGCGCCTCCAAGTTGCGCGCGGCCGAAGCGAGGAACTTTTCAAGATCGTCCGCCCCGCAGCACTGTACGACCGCCCCGTCCCGGAACGCCACCGGATAATATTTTATCTTGGGCACCTGGAAGCCTTTGACTGGAATCTGCTTCGGGAGCCCCTTGGCCTATCTTCATTCGACCCGGACTTTGACAAGCTCTTCGCTTTTGGTATCGACCCTGTAGAAGGAGGCTTGCCTAGGGATCAGCCTAAGGATTGGCCCGCGGTCGACCGAATTCGGGATTACAACATACGCCTCCGCGAGCATTTGGACGCCGCGATTCGCACTGCTTCCGCAAAGGACGCTACGCTCGCCCGTCTCGAACATGGCCGCTTGCTCGAAGTTGCCATCGAACATCGCCTGATGCATGCCGAAACGCTCTGCTACATGCTGCACCAGTTGCCCGTAGACAGCAAATTCAGCCAGCCTGCGCCTCCACCACCCTCCACGCCGGCGCGCGGCCTCCACTGCGTGGAAATTCCCGCTGGGATGGCCACGCTTGGACTGGCGCGCAACGAAGACGTGGTGTTTGGCTGGGACAATGAGTTCGAGGAGCATCGCGTCGAAGTCCCTGCGTTTGCGATCGACGCCTACAATGTAACCAACAGGGATTACCTGCGCTTCGTGCGCGACGGCGGATATGAGAACCGAAGCCTCTGGAGCGATTCCGGCTGGGAATGGATCACTTCCCAGGAGCATTCCTATCCCTCGTTTTGGATTCCCTGCGGAAATTCCTGGCGCTATCGCACCATGTTTGCGGAAATTTCGCTGCCGCTCGACTGGCCTGCGTACGTCAGCCACGATGAAGCGTCGGCGTATGCGCGCTGGGCCGACAAAGTATTGCCGAGCGAGGCGGAATGGCATCGTGCCGCATGCGGCACTCGTAGCGGCGTCGAACGCGCTTACCCTTGGGGCGCGGAAGCGCCCGCCGCGCGGCACGGCAATTTTGATTTTGAGCGATGGGATCCGGTTCCCGCGGGATCTTGCGCCGAGGGCGTCAGCGACTTCGGCGTCGCCGATCTCGTTGGCAATGGTTGGGAATGGACGCGCACGCCGTTTGCGTCTTTCCCAGGATTCCAGCCATTCTCGTTCTATCCCGGGTATTCCGCGAATTTCTTCGATGGCAAGCACTTCGTAATGAAGGGCGGTTCGCCACGCACGGCCGCGTGCATGCTCCGGCGGTCGTTCCGCAACTGGTTCCAGCCGCATTACCCGTACGTGTATGCGACGTTTCGCTGCGTCGAACACTGAACTCCGCAAATCGAATCGAGGACACGCCATGGCTACCGCGGTGATCGCTCAACATTCAAGACCCGATCTTGCCGGTGAGGTGCGCGCCGGATTGTGCCGCCCCGGCCAGAAAGAGCTTCCTTCCAAATATCTTTATGACGAAATTGGATCGGCCTTGTTTGAAGTTGTCAGCGTACTGCCCGAATATGGGTTGACACGCGCCGACGAGCGGCTCTTGCACCGCCATGCCGGGGACATCGTGTCCCGCCTGAAGCCGCAAGTTCTGGTGGCGGAACTGGGAAGCGGCAGCGGCAAGAAGACTCGCTGGCTGCTGGTAGCGCTCGCGGCGCGCCAGTGCACGACTTACTGCCCGATTGAAATTTCGCCCACGGCGCTGGCGCGTTGTGAAACGGAATTGGGGCAGATCGCATGCGTCAGCATCGTCGGATTCGAGCGGCCCTATCTGGACGGCCTGCTGGCTGCCGCTGCCAGGCGCAACGAGGGGGATCATCTCCTCGTGCTCTTTCTCGGCAGCACGATCGGCAATTTCGATCGCGACGCTGCCGAGCGTTTCCTCACTGAAGTGCGCCGCATCCTGTTTCCCGGCGACGCGCTCCTCCTCGGCACGGATCTGGAAAAACCGCTCCCGCAATTGCTTGCGGCATACGACGATCCCATCGGGGTTACAGCCGCGTTCAATCTGAACCTTCTCGCGCGGATCAACCGCGAGCTGGGCGCCAATTTCGATGTTCGGGCGTTCCGCCACGAAGCACGCTACAGCACTGCGCATCAGCGCGTCGAAATGCATTTGCGCTCGATGCGCGATCAGACCGTCAGCATTCCCCGCTCGGGGTGCAGCGTCTCATTCCTGAAAGATGAAACCATCTGGACGGAAAGCTCGCACAAATATCGCGCCGAAGCTATTCCAGCGATGGCGCAGCGTAACGGTTTCCGTTGCGATTCGCAGTGGATTGATGCGGAATGGCCCTTTGCGGAAAGCCTGCTGATTGCGGAGTGATTTCAAGTAGCACAGGCTTCAGCCTGTGGGGTTTCATTGGAGCTTGCAGAAATTTTGGATTCTGAGCGAGCTTTCAGTTGTGTGGGGCTCATCAATCTTGGCCCTCGGGAACAGCCCGGGCTTGCTGACGGAACCCCACAGACTGAACAGGCTGCGGAAAAAATGTCTTGTTTTGTCATTCTGAGCGAAGCGAAGAATCTCTCTACGATCTAAGTATAAGAAAAGAAACAAGGAGAGATTCTTCGCTTCGCTCAGAATGACAGCGCTTTGAGTTTTTCCGCAGCCTGTGAAGTCTGCGCTACAAAATTCAACCCCTCAAACGCTTCGCGCCGCCGATACGTGTATGACTGTTTCCGCGCTCCAAGGTTCCGTGGAACTGAGCGTCGCATTCCACACGCCCAGAATTTGCGATCCCTGGTAGACGCGTTCAAAACCTTCTTCGGATTCCGAAACTGTCTCGATCGGCGAGATCCACAACTGGCTGGCGCCGCGCGCCTCTATCTCCACGGCCACGTCCTGCCATTCATCCACGAGACGCACCCGCGGCCCGTCGACCACCCCGCTCCATTCCAAAGGTTTCCGGCCGCCCGCGAATTCGATATAGCGGTCCGGCACATTGGGCGCCAGAAGATTGATCACGATCTCCAGTCCCACCGTGAATTGCGCGGGGCCGCTGGGAGCGGGGACCGGAGGCGCGGACCGTTTCAGCGCAAGATCGATGCGGCAACGAACGTCAATGCCCTTTTCGTGATTTTCAAATTGCAATGCCTTTACGGCGCCCAGGATGCAATCCGGATCCACGCCCGCAATTACCTGACGCAGGGGCGCGTTCATGCTTAAATTGATCTCTTCAGCGGCCGCATGATCAACGCGGTAATCCCCTCCCGCAAACGCGGCGCTCTCTTCGAGGCGCAGGGCTTCAAAGTCCTCGTGTGTTTTCCCCGGCGCAAAAAGCAGGAGCCGGAACGCGTTTCGCGCCCAGCGATCGTACTTCAGCCGCTTTTCGAGCCCCGGTTCCTTGGTGAGCGTCTGCTCGTGAATCGAAGCGACTTTGGCGGCGAACTGGGCCGCATTCTGCAATTTGGAATGGTAGGCTTCGACGCGCCGCTGGAGCGAATTGATCAGCGTCACCGCGCTCGGGCGAAAATCCAGGACGGACAGCGTGCCCCCGTCGGAAGGTTTGATCACGGCCGCGAATTTAGGCGAAGTGATCTCGATTTCTTTCCTGCCGTCCGCATCGAAATCGAGGTGCGTGATCGCCTGATAGGGCTTTGCGCCGTGATGGAGGGAGTCGGCAATCGTCTCGGCGCGGACCAGCTCGCGCCACAATTCAGTCCTCAGATGCGGGGCGTAGAGCCCGCCAAAAATTCCATGCCAGTAGGCGTCGTTGCATTGCGACCGCATGAGATGCGTGACCGCATTGGCGTGCCGCAGTGCTCCTTTGGCGCCCTTTCTCGAGCCCTTCCCTCCGCCACATCGGAGTTTGGAGGAGACCCGCAGCATTTTCTTGTGCATCAGATTGGATTCGGCATACTTGCTGAAAAATCCGCGCCAGAATCCGCCGCGCAGGAATCGCCGCACATCCGGCCGGCTCGAAAATTCGTCGAGGAGCGCGTGAAACTTCTGGCGGACGGAAGTAGGCAATACCCACTCCATCATCTCCGTGTACGACGCCGTGGGCAGGTCCACGCGGCCCAGCGGCGCGTGCGTCGCCAGGGCTTCGCCCGGCGGGACCATTTCAAGCCACTCGTAATTGGCTTCCATGGCGGTGAAGAAACGGTCGAGCCAGCCGTCGCGGAAGCAGTGTTCATAGGTGTGCGGCCAGGCGCCGAATTTCTCCATGTCGTCGCCCATGCACGCCATTGCGCCCGGATGATCGCCCGCGACGCGGCGAAGGAATGCGACAGAATCGTCGACGCTGCCGAAGGGGAGGAGGTAGCGCAACTCCTGCAGACCCGGAATCACCTTCACCGTTTTGCCGCATTCCTCGGCAACGTAATAGCCGAACAGTTCCGGAATCTCGCGCCCCGCCGTAAGAAAGTGGCTATCGTCCACCAGCGTGTATTCCACTCCCGCTTCCGCGAGCGCCGCGGGCAGTTGAGGCTCCCACACGCGTTCGGCGAGCCAGGCGCCGGAAGGCCGTTTCCCAAAATGTTCCTCGACAAACTGGCTCAAACGCCGGATCTGTTCGATTTGGTCTTCATAAGGGATCGCGATCAGAATCGGCTCGTAAAATCCTCCGCCGGCGATTTCCACCTGGCCGCGCGCCACGAGCGCGGCGACGCGCTGGATGTACTCGGGATGCTTTTCAGCCATCCATTCGAGCAACGAGCCGGTATAGTGCAGCCCTAGACGGACTCGCGGGTGGCGTGCCACGCACTCCACAAACGGCAAGTACGAACGCTCGTAGGTGCGTTCCATTACGTCGGCAAAATTGCCGACAGGTTGGTGCGCGTGAATGAGCAGAACCAAGTTGAATTTCGGCAAGCAAGAACCTCGCGACCGCGCAGGCTAATCATGATAACGCGTGTGGTGACGAAGGGAGAAATTCAAATGCGCGATTCTCTCTATTAGGAACTGGGGTGCCTGAGCTGCTCGCGGACAGCACCTTCGAGCCTCTGCTATGATGCCGTATTCGCCGATCTATATGTCTCATATTCCAAAAACACGAATGGATTCGCACGAAAAAGATCGGCTGTATCAAAAAGGACTTGAAGCGTTTAATTCCGCCCACTTCTACGACGCCCATGAGCATTGGGAGGAAGTTTGGCTGGAGACGCCCAATCCGGACAAAATGTTCCTGCAAGGCCTGATCCAGGTGGCTGCGGCGTTTCACCACTATTCCCGCGCGAACTTATTGGGAACGCGAAACTTGCTTCAGGCTGGGCTGCTCAAACTCGATTGTTTCCCGGAAGTTCATGGCGGGCTTGAAATTGAGGCGCTTCGCGAAGCGGTTCGCGGCTGGCTCGCCGCTCTTGAGGCCGGAGAAATTCCCGAAAGCAGGAAACCTCCGCGAATCGGGCGCCATGGCGCGAAGCCTCCCTGCCATTAATCACGTGATTTTTTTGACGCCTGGGAACGCCAATCTCCCGATTGGCGAGTTGCTGCAATTTTGCGGCGAGCCAATCGGGAGATTGGCCTTCCGGGGATTCAAGCGGCGCGTTCTTCTCCGGGCGCTTTCGCATGCCGCTTGAACACTTGAGGAAAGAACCTGGGCTTTCCGCCCATGGCCAGACGATAGGCGGGATCTGCCAGGAGAACACCATCTTCAACTTTTAGCCTGCGCCGGAGAATCGCCAGATATCCCAGAGTTCCGGCGATGGACGTGATCCATGCCGTGTGGATCATGGGCAGCGAAAATACTTCAGCCACCACGCCTACGTAATTCGGGTGGCGCACCCAGCGATAGGGTCCTGAACTCACAACCCCAGCGCGAGAGGCGTCCATTACCTCCACGCTCCAACGTCCCGCAAGGGATTGGATCACCCACCAACGGAGGACATTGGACAGAACAAACAGCGCGGCCATCGGAATGGCGAGCGCGGGAATCAGAGGCCGATGAAGGAACAGAACTTCGACGCCCGCACCGACGAGCACGCTCGCATGCAACAGCACCATAAAACGAAAATGTGGTTCGGGAATTTTGTGAGCGCCCTGCTTTTCGAGTTGCCGCTGGTTGCGGCGCGAGATTACCAGCTCACCGAGCCGCCCGATCCCAACGAGCACAAGCAGGGAGATATAGGCAAACGTCATGGCCATTGCAGCAGGAGCATCTCTGCCGTGAATCCCGGCCCGAACGCCATCAAGAGGCCGTAGCTTCCCGACGGCATTTCTTTTTGAACCAGCCATTCGTTGAGGATGAACAGAACGCTGGCGCTTGAAAGATTGCCATACCGGCGCAAGATGTCCCAGGAAACTTCCGTGTCGGAACGGTCCAGGCCCAATTCCTCCTGCATGAAGGACAACAATTTTTGCCCGCCCGGATGCAGGAGATACGCGGAAATGTCATCTTGCCGCAACCCCTGGCGCGCCAGAAATCCTTCGGCCAGATCCTTGACCCGATCCCGTATGAGTTCAGGCACGTCCTTGGAGAGAACGATGTGGAAGCCGGAATCGCGCAGATCGAAACCCATCGCGGCGAGCGAATTGGGAAACAGGAAACACTCGGACGCCAGGATGCGCGGGCCGGGGGCTTCGCGGCCGGTGACGACCACGCCTGCCGCCCCGTCCCCGAACAATACGGCCGAAATCAAGTTGGCTTGGGAGGCGTCCTTGCGCTGAAACGTGAGCGTGGGTATCTCCACCGAGATCAACAGGGCCGTGCGGTCCGGAAACGCGGAGAGATATTCCCAGGTATGCGCGAGGCCCGCGGCGCCGGCCGCGCAGCCGAGTTCCGTGATGGGGAGGCGGCGCACATCCGGGCGAAATCCCATGATCGTCGCGATATGGGCATCGAGCGAAGGAATCATCACTCCTGTACACGATACCGTAGCAAGCAGGTCCACGTCGGTGGGAACCATGCCGGCTTGCGCGAGCGCGCGCTCGGCAACCTGCAGGCCAAGTTCGACTGATTTTTCCTGATACTCCGCGTTGATCTGCGCGAGCGGGCGCGGCTCAATCGTATATTCCGGGGGAAAGACACTGTACCGCTGATCGATCGCCGAATTGTCGATCACTTCGCGAATGGCATCCAGCCGTGCGCCATCCAGCGCAAAGACGCCGCCGATGCCGTTCTTCACGACTTCGCGCGATAGCACGTGCGGAGGTACGGCCGTCGCCGTTCCCGCGATGGTGGCCACGGCAGGCACGATTTTGTTCTTGATCCTGGTGCGCGGCTCTTGCCGGCTGGCCGAGACTTCCTCTACTTGCAATGATTTTGGCGTTCGCATGGATGACAATGTATGGCTCCTCTGACTCGGGCTCCGGTTGGGTATGATCGGAAAAAGAGATACCCGGCGCCAGGTTTCAAGCTACGGCGGTAAGACGAAGATTCTTGCCAGCAGGTGCCTGAGAAAATGAAAAAGGCTCGCGACCCTGCCGCCCCTTAATGTGTCAAACCAGGCCGCGATCCGCCATCCCAAAAAAATGCGGCGCCCATCCTGCGCAGAGGGAACGCCGCACGAAAACCCAATCGGACAAGTTGCCGTTTTCGGACGGCCTGGCTCAGCCTTGCTTGGTGTACCAGTCCGCGTTAATCGGCGTGAAGTGGGCCCACTTCTCCGGCAAATCTTCCAAAGCAAAAATCGCCGTCACGGGACAAACCGGGACACAGGCGCCGCAGTCGATGCATTCGACCGGACTGATGTAGAGTTGCGGCTCGGACTCGAATTTGGGTTCATCTTTCCGCGGGTGGATGCAATCGACCGGGCAGACGTCGACGCATGCGGTGTCCTTGGTTCCGATACACGGCTCAGCGATTACGTACGCCATCGTGACTCTCCTTCGAGGATATCTAGTGCTAAATAAAACAAGAACCGGCTTACATTTGCATGGAAAGTATCGGTTTATATCACCAAACCGGCAGCGGCACAAGCCGGTTTCTCCCCGAAAAAAGTATATCACGCCAGTGGCGCGGGCTTCAGCCTGCGGGTTTTGGTCCTAGCGAATTTCGTCGTACATCAGAACGGCTGCGCCCTGAAGCTTTCCGCTTCGCAGCTGATTTAAGGCTTCATTGGCCTGTTCGAGCTTGAATGGCTGGGTGGTCGCGCGCACCGGGACTTTTGGCGCGATTTCCATGAATTCCGCGGCGTCCTTGCGCGTCAAGTTCGCCACCGAACACACGGATCTTTCCCCCCACAGCAAATCGTAGGGGAACGAAGGGATATCACTCATGTGAATGCCGCCGCAAACCACTGCTCCTCCCTTGCGCACGGCGGCCAGAGCGGCGGGCACTAACGCGCCGACGGGCGCAAAAATGATCGCGGCGTCCAGCTCCTCCGGCGGACGCTCGTCCGATGCTCCGGCCCAGACCGCGCCCTGCTCTTTTGCGAATCGCTGCGCCTCTTCATCGCCGGGGCGCGTGAAGGCGTATACCCTGCGGCCCTGATGCCGGGCCACTTGGGTGACGATGTGGGCAGCCGCGCCGAAACCGTAGATACCCAAGCGTTTCGCGTCGCCCGCGCGCACCAGCGAACGGTAACCGATCAATCCCGCGCAGAGCAGCGGCGCGGCCCCGGCGTCGGAATAGGATTCGGGAATCGGGACGCAGTAGCGTTCGTCGGCGACGGTGAATTCGGCATAGCCTCCGTCGAGCGTGTAGCCGGTGAAGCGCGCGTTGGGGCACAAATTTTCCTGGCCCGCGCGGCAATAAGAGCAATCGCCATCCGTCCAGCCGACCCACGGAACGCCGACGCGCTGCCCAATAGAAAGCAGGCTCGCTTGCTCTCCGGCGCGCGTTACGCGTCCCACAATTTCGTGGCCAAGGATGAGAGGAAGTTTCGGATTCCGCAATTCGCCGTCCACGACGTGAAGATCGGTGCGGCACACGGCGCAGGCCAGCACCTGGAGTTGAACCTGGCGGCCTCTGGGTTCCGGCATAGGACAATCGCGAAGAGAAAGAGGCTTGCCCGGTTGATCGAGAATCATCGCGCGCATGGATTTATTTTGGCTGATTGCGATTCGGCAAGTCCAGTGGCACAGGCTTCAGCCTGTGGGTTTTGGTGCTTGCAAGGACTAAACCCCACAGGCTGAAGCCTGTGCCACTGGACTTGCAATCTGAAGCGGCCGCGAGACTATGGATGAAAAATTACGGCTAAGCTTGCGGCGCAGCCCCACGAAGAAAATTCTTCGCGAAGAAGGCCAAATTCGCGGGGCGCTCCGCGAGCCGCCGCATGAAATACGGAAACCAGTCCTTCCCGAACGGAATGTACACGCGGACGCGGTAGCCCTGCCGCACCAGGCGGGTCTGCAAGTCCGTCCGGATTCCGTAGAGCATCTGAAATTCAAACTTGTCTTTCGTGATGTTCTGCTCGGCTGCGAAGCGAATGGCGGCTTCAATCATCTTGGGGTCGTGCGTGGCCAGGGCATGGTAGGTTCCGCTCGGCAACAGGATCTTCATCAGCTTGATGAAATTTGCATCGACATCTTTCTTGTGGCGATACGCGATCCGCGAGGGCTCTTTGTACGCACCTTTGACGAGGCGAATCCGGCAGCCGATACCCAGCAATTCGCGGATATCCTCTTCGCTTCGGTAGAGATATGCCTGGATGACGGTTCCCACGGCCGCCGATTCCGCGCGGGCCTGCTTGACCATGCGCAGCGTGCGATCCGTGTAGGCCGAGCCTTCCATGTCCACGCGCACGAAATTTCCGAGTTCCCCCGCGCGGCGCGTGACGATGCGCAACTGTTCGGCGCAGAATTCTCCGCCGAGATCGAGGCCGAGGTGCGTCAGCTTCAGCGAGACATTCCCCTCGATGCCCTGCGCCGCGATTTGGTCCAGCGCTTCCGTGTAGGAGGCGCGCGCGTGTTCCGCATCCTCGCGCGTGACCACGTTTTCGCCGAGGTGATCCAGGCTTACCGTCATTCCCGCTTTGTTGCAGGCGCGCGCGGCTTCGATGGCGGGCGCCAGTTCCTCGCCGGGCACAAACCGGCGCGCCATGCGCCGCGTTGCGCCGTGGGATGTAATCCAGCGGCGAAGCCGGGAGCTTTTGGCCAGTGCGAGCAGCAGCGCGCGTAACATGGGAGTTGTGCCGGCAACGCCGTGAAATGAGGAGCGATTTCAGCGGTCCGGATGGGCCTCGAGAAATTTTTCGACGTCGATCGCGGCCATGCAGCCCGAGCCGGCTGCGGTCACGGCCTGCTTGTAGTGATGGTCCTGGACGTCGCCGGCGGCAAACACGCCGGGAATCTTGGTCTGGCTGCCGTGATGCGTGAGGAGGTAACCGTTTTCGTCCATGTCGAGCTTGCCGCGGAAGACCTTGGTGTTGGGCACGTGGCCGATGGCGATGAACACGCCTTCCACGTCCAGCTTGGAAGTTTGATTCGTTTCGGTGTTGCGAAGCGTCATGTATTCCACGCCGCCTTTAGACACATCCGAAATGTCCTCGACGACCACGGGGGTGACAAATTGGATTTTTTCATTGGCGCGCGCGCGATCCACCATGATTTTTGACGCGCGAAATTCCTTCCGCCGGTGCACCAGGTACACTTTGCTCGCGAATCGCGAAAGAAAATTGGCTTCCTCCATGGCCGAGTCGCCGCCGCCGACGACCGCGATGTTCTTGCCGCGGAAAAAATAGCCGTCGCAAGTCGCGCAGGTGGAGACGCCGTAGCCGATCAGTTTGCGCTCGGACTCGAGGCCCATGAGGCGCGCCGTCGCGCCCGCGGCGATGATCAGCGCCAGGGTTTCATACGTGTCGTTGCCCGCCGTAATTTTGAAGGGCCGCTTGCTCAAATCGACGTCCGTAATCGAGCCGGACTTGAATTCCGCGCCGAAGCGCTGCGCCTGTTTGCGCATGTTTTCAATCAAATCCGGGCCGAGAATCCCGTCGGGGAATCCGGGGAAATTCTCAACCATCGTGGTCATCGAGAGCTGCCCGCCCGGCTCGAAGCCATCGATGACGATCGGTTTCAGGTTGGCGCGCCCGGCATAAATGGCGGCCGTCAGTCCGGCGCAGCCGCTCCCGATGATGATGACGTTGTTCAAGTGGTATTCTCCCTGCCTGCCATTGGATTCGCCGGCACGTCGCTGCGATGCAACCCGCGAAGGATGAAAGTTTAGCATCCCGGCGCGCGGGCGCGCTTGTAGAAAGTTTCTGCCTTTCTAATTTCCAGAATCCAAGTAAGTGCTTAGGTACACTGCGAGTGCAGATATCCGCGTACCGTCTATACACGACAAAGATTCCTCTTCTCAAGCCGAGGCGGGTACTATTCTGGGCACTATGCCAAGGCACCCTTGGATCGAGTACCCTCTCTGCGTGCTGGCCGTTCTCGGACCTTTCGTGGTCATAGTCCTCCGGCTCGTGGTTAAAAAGACAGTCAAAAAGACAAATGGAACTGTCGAGGAGCGCCCATTTGGAATTGGGGTCAGGATGATCCAGCTCGTCGCTCTCTTAATCTTGGTCCCAACGATTGCGGTGCTGGGATTTGAGGGAATACTCACTGGCGAAGGAACCGGAGCATTGCTCGGCGTCATCGTCGGCTACGCGCTTGGCGGGATCACCACTCGAGTTCCCTAATTCTTGAATTAGGATTTGATCGCTGTCTTATCCCCGTCTTAGTTACTCAAAGGCCTGTTCCGCTATGACTGAACAAAGTTCCAAAATCGTTCGACCTGAAATTCCTCCAGTCAGCACGACCAAAAAGCCAGTATTAGCCGGTATCTTAGCTTTCTTCTTAGGCCCCTTTGGTTTTCTTTACCTTGATCTAAGGTCCGCAGTTGCCGCTTGCATAGGGTTGACAGTTTTCTATGGTGCATTGGAAATTCTCAAAGCTCCACGTGTTGAAACGACGGCATGGGTTCTCCCTTTGATTTGCCTGGTTATGGCTTTTGAGGCTGCTTCGATCTGTCGGGGCAGAAATATCGCGTTGATGGTTGATCCTGCCACTGCGGGGAAGCGGAAGTGGTCCGACCCGCTGCCTTCGTTTTGGACAATTATCATATTCTTAATAAGGCTTACCGTTTTTTATGTTTGTGGCCTTGAATTGTGGTTGTCTCTTAGGTCGTTCGGCGAGGGGAGAACCTCACGAGGGCTCGTGTGGCTGGGGGGAGGCACTATTGGCTTTTTCTTGGGCGCCCAATTGCTGGGACTCGTTACCTCGATGGGGCTGGCGGCACGTCTAAGGCCGGGGGACACAGCGCCGCCCGGCGGTAATGGGCCAGATTGAAGCACTTATGTATAGGAATTGCTTCGCTGTGGATTGTCACCAGCCGCTTCCGCAGCACATTTACTGTGTACTGTTTGACCGTTGAATTCTACGGCCTCAGGATAGGATAGCGATTTCATGGGTTTTTTGCACAAGGGACAGATTCCAATCTCTACCACGTCATCAGTCATGTGGGACTCCTACGCGGCCACTCTACCAGGTTCGGCATCCAAAATGCCCAATAGTTCTGCGATATACCAAACGCGATCTGTTAGCCCCGCTTCTATCGCGGGTATTACGTTCAAACTGATCCACCACGCAGCGGACACGCCGCTGGTCTCCGCAGGCAGAATGGGCGATAATGCCAGCGCATTTTGGCATCCACAGGAGGTGGTCTTGAGCCGCGCACCAGGCATCTACGCCGTGTTCGATACTTCGCAGGGGACGATCGTCGTCCGCCTGTTCGATAAGGAAGCGCCGCAGACCGTCGGCAATTTCGTCGGCCTCGCGGAAGGCACCAAGGAATTCAAGGACCCGAAGACCGGGCAAAAAGTGAAGCGTGCATTTTACGACGGCCTCGTTTTCCATCGCGTGATTCCGCAATTCATGATTCAGGGAGGGTGCCCTCTCGGGACGGGAACCGGCGACCCCGGCTATCGCTTCGGCGATGAATTTCATCCGTCTCTCAAGCATGACAAGCCGGGAAAGCTCTCGATGGCCAATGCCGGACCGGGCACAAACGGAAGCCAGTTTTTCATCACCGTGGCGCCGACGCCCTGGCTCGATAACAAGCACACCATATTTGGCGAAGTTGTTGAAGGAATGGACGTCGCCACCAAAATTTCGGAATTGCCGCGCGGAGCGAACGACAAGCCGAAGCAAGCCGTCGAACTGAAATCCGTGCGCATCGAACGGTCCTGAACGGTCCGAACCTGTATGTTAAGCCCGGCCAATTTGTTCCGGATGATGACCGAGTTCATTTTCATCCTGCTCGGCGGCTTTCTGGTTTGGCTTGGATTGAACAACCGGTTTCTCAATCCACCGAACTTTAATCCGCGCAGCCCCGGGTGGCTCGGCCTGGGAGCGATTCTCATTTACTGGGGCGCGCGGTCCTGGGTGAAAACCTCGCGCGCGGCGCGAACCTCGAGCCGCACCGTCGCGCGCGTGGGAGGCGCTTCGCTGGTCCTGGTGGGAATCATGATGGTCAATCTTGCTGTTCTCCAATTTCGCTGGGTAGGGATTGTTCTGGCGGCGGCCGGAGCGGTCCTGGCTCTGCGCGGCTTCCTGGCAGCCGTGCTGTCTCTTCGCTCGGATTAGTTTTAGTCGTCGCTTTGCTGAAGCTAGTGAGAGGAGGCTGTGATGATCAAGGAATTCAAGGAATTCGCGATGCGAGGGAATGTGCTCGATATGGCCGTCGGAATCATTATCGGCGCGGCGTTCGGGCAAATCGTCAACTCGTTTGTGCAGGATATTCTCATGCCGCCGATCGGGAGGCTCCTCGGCCACGTGGATTTTTCAAATCTTTTTGTGAGTTTGTCAGGCGCGCATTACGACACGATCGCCGCGGCAAAGGCGGCGGGCGCCGCGACGCTCAACTATGGCCTCTTCCTGAACACGGTCATCAATTTCCTGATCGTGGCGTTTGCGGTTTTCCTTCTGGTGCGCCAGGTCAATCGCTTCGCGCCGAAGCCGGCGCCTGCGGCCGCGCCCGCCACGCGCGATTGCCCCTATTGCTTGAGCGCCGTGCCGGTCAAGGCGACGAGGTGCCCGCACTGCACGTCGGAGCTTCGGGCTGCGTAGCAAAGGCATCAGTTTGTTCGCAATTGATGAATCTTTGTGGGGCATGGCTTCAGACGTGCCGAAAAGTATGCGGGATCAATTCGGCTTCAGCCGCTGGCTTGCTTGAGATTCAGTTGCCTACGGGGCTTCTTCCAATTTGCACTCGCGCGGACGGAATGGAAACCCACAGGCTGAAGCGTGTGCTACTTACTGCTGTTTCGTTTGCGCGGATTTATTTCTGTTGATGTGCTCTTTCAGGCGGGCGGCGACATCGGCTTCCTTGCCGTCTTCCAATTCCTTCATCACTTCATCGAGGGCAAAGTGGACCACGTCGTGATGGTGAAGCACGTCGGGTGACACCAGATCGCTGAAGCGCAGCCAGAGGCGATGCACGAGGCGCACTTCGTTGGAAGTGAGATCCGGCGCGTGAGGACCAAGCAGGAAAAATTCGCGCGTTCCTCCCGGCGTGAAAATTTCCAAGTTGAATTGCGGGCGCGGATCGGGGAGTTGCTCCCAGGCCAGGCCGATCTCCCTGGCCTCTTCGGCCAGCGTAACTTTCGCAGAGCGGCCCAGAACGATGGTGCTGGCTTCCAGTTTGACCGCGGCGTTCAGGATGCCGCCCCACAGGTCATTGGCCGAGACGACAGCCAGTCGAATCGGCTTGCCGCGCTTTTCCGCGATCGAGAGCGCCTTGGTGAACAGGAACTGCTCGACGCTTCCAAAAAGCTGCTCGGCTTCGAGTTCGCTCGATCCCGAGGCCGCCCGCCGAAGGAGGCGCACATGCATTACCACAATGTCGCGGCGCTCCGTCTTCACGCGGTCCAAAACCGCCTGCAAGTGGTACAACGCATGGTAATTGCTGACCGGTACGAGGACGCTGCCGGGCCGCACGCCGACGGATTGCCGGCTGAGATCTTCGCGCGCGGCCACGTTGAACTGGTCCATTTCGACATGCGCGGCGCCGCGATTTCTATGCGTGATTTTCTCGGACACCGTGAATACGCCGAACATGATGAATGAGAAAGTCAGTCCGGCGACCGTCGCGCTCGGTTTGGTGAACAGGTTCACGATCGCAATGAGAAACAGCGTCAGCGTAATCAGGGCGAGCCCCAGCGGAATTTCCTTGCCGAACAGATGAAAATTCAAAGGCACGCGATACTCGCGATCGCCAGGATGGGTGTACCGGATCACGAGCACGGCAATCCCCTGCATCGTGAAACTCCAGATCACGCCGAATGCGTACAGGTTGGCGAGAAAGGTCACGTCGCCGCGGCTGGCGATGATTGTGACGATCTGGAAGAAGACCACGAGGTTGATGATGCGATGGGATGTGCCGTATTTGCGGTGCGGCTGCCGGAACCAATCTGTCAGCACTCCATCCTCGGAAACCCGGTTGAGCACGCCGTTCGATCCCACGATGGCCGTGTTCACGGCGCCCGCGAGGATTAGCGTTCCGACGACGACGACGAACGCATGAAAGACGAGCCGCAGCGCAAACGGGCCCGCCAGATTCATGGACAAGCCGCCAATTAAATTTTCCAGGAACTTGCCCCGCACGCCGTCGGGAATGATCATGACCGCGAAAAACGAAACGAGGGAAGTGAACAGCAGGCTGTAAATGAAAATGATAAAGCCCGCCTTTTTCAGATTCGGCAGCTTGGGAGCCTCGATCTCGCGATACACCTGCGCGAGGGATTCTTCGCCGCTCATGGCCAGAACGGAATGTCCGAGGCCGACAAATACCGCGATCATCGGAATCATGCGCACGATCTGGCTGCCGTTGAGCCAGCCGAGAGACCGCTTGTCCAGCTGAATATTGGAAGGCGTGGGAAACGGCGGAAGGTGCGCGCCTCGTACCCAAATGGTGTACGTGCACCAAACGATCAGCACCACCACCATCACGGTGGTGATCTGCATGATTTTCAGCGCCTTGTCGCTGGATTCATGCACGCCCTTGATGTTTTCCCACCAGAAAAAGAGCGTGACCAGCACGGCGAAAAACGCGGCCGTCGTATTCTCGGAGAGCACGATCCCCATATGAAAGTAGGCGAACAGCTCGTTGAGAAGGCCGGCCAGATATTGCCCCGCGGAAACGCCGCTGATCGGCCCAGTCAAAACGTAATCGAACATCAGCGCCGAGACGGAAAATTTCGCCAGCGTCCCTCCCAGCGCTTCCTTGACCACGCGGTACACGCCTCCGCGCACGAACATGCTGCAGCTTTCGACGTACACCGCGCGCACGCAGTACGAGAACAGCATGACCCCGAGAATGAACCAGGGCGCCGACTTCCCGATGAAGCTCTCGGATTCGCCACCCGCGTAGTAGGCAGAGGAGGCCAGGTCGTTCAAAACAATCGCGGCCGCGCGCCAAAAAGAGATGAACGTCAACATGGCCGTGGTGGCCACGATGACGCGTGGTACGGTTATTAGTGGAGAGGGTTCGGGGCTTTGGCCCACAGGTGTCGAAGACATGAGGCGTAAAGAAATTATAAAGATTTCATTATGGCATCTTTATGCGGAGGTGTCCACGGAAAGGGACTTAGGAACTGACTCAGTTTGGTCTCGGTGGCCGCAAACGGCTGCCCGCCCTAAAAACGGGCGGCCTCTACAAAACCCAGCGGCCTCCACTGCGTACGGTTTTGTAGCGGCCGTTCCGTCCCGTGAATTTCGGGACGGAACGGGCAGCTTCACGGTCAAACTGAGCACGCCCGGGACTTGCAGTAGATCAAGTTCCGGAGAGTATTTGCAGGCGACGGCATACCGGGAGAAAGAAAGTCGAGCCTTCAATTCGGTCGAGAGTTGTTGGCTGGAGAGTCTTAGCCGCCCGGCGCCAAGGCGGCTATTGGCGTGAACGGCCGGGCATATTCTGCGGAATCTCGGCGATCGTTTTGCCGATCGACTCGAGATAGCTTCGGGTATAGTCTTCAAGCCCCTTCGAAAACTCGCGGGAAACCTCGGTGGCTTTTTCCTGAAGAATCCTGGTCATTTGACCCCCAACGGAGGCAAGGAGCGACTCTGCATTGGTCCGCGCCGCTTTTTCAAAGCTTTGATAGAGATTCCGCAGGGCATCGTTGGCCTTGGCGGCAACGACAGCGGAATTCTTATCCAATTCCTCCTGGGTCTTCGCTAAACTTGCGTTGGCGTGAAATTCAAGCTGGTTTTCAAGCCCCGCATAAATCGCCTCGGATTCCTTCTTGAATGCGGCTTCGGTTACCTCCAGTTTCTGAAGGGAATCTTTCGCTTCCACGAGCATGGGCGCAAGCTGGTCGCGAAGGCGCAATACGAATCGGTCCACCGCTTCCATCCGCGTTGTTTCCATGTTGCGTTGCACGCGCTCGATAGTGCCGGCGGCCATGCCGTCCAGGCGCTGGCTCACTTCTTTTCCTTGATTCATCAGGTGCTGTCGGGCGCTCTCCATGTCTTGCTGAACCTTCTTCATCCACTGCGCGTAATTGTTTCGCGCGCCCGCCTCGTGCGCTTCGCTCAATTCCTTCATGGCCTGTCGCACGACCACTTCCTTGGAAGCCGCCATCGCGGACTGGATGGCCTTGACCGCCTCTTCCCGGAATTGCGCGCGAATCTCTTCGAGCAACCGGCTCTTCTCCTCGACGATGGCGGCCGCCGCTGCTTCCGATGCCATGGTCTGAATCTGTTGCCCCAGCCCGACCATCAGTTGCGCAAGAGGGGCAACCGATGACGAAACGGCTTGGCTTCTTTCGAGTTGCGCGGTGCGATTCGGTCCAGGCTCAGGCGTCGTAATCCCTGGTTGCTCTTTGCGGGTCACTACTTTTAACTCTCGCCCTGTGGCACCGGCTTCAACCGGCTCCGGGATCTGAATTGGAAACCAATCGGCCGGCGGGGTTGCGACCCCCCAGATATTTCCGGCGATCTCCAGCTCCACGGCAATCTGGAAAGACCGGTCCCTGGCGCCGACCTTTTGCGCCCATTTCACGCGGGCCTTGCTCGAGCATCCCGCCGAGCCGCCGTTCGACACTTTGATATCCAGGTACACGGTCTCACCCTGAATGACCTCGTGCTTGGATTGGTAGGTGCAGCCGTGGCAACTGATCGACAGAGTCGAAACCTGCTCCGCATAGGGTTCCCGCATAGCCCCCACACCCTGAACGACGATCGGGATGGCTTGTTCGATGCGGGTACTGCGACGCTTGTGCGCTTGTATGAATTGATGGGATGACACCAGATCCTCCGGAGGGGGCTGAAACAAAATAATACGTGAGGATGTAGCGCGAGGTCCGCGCAAGAGCAGAGCCGTGTAGCCGAGGAGTTACCACCCCAAGCCGGTGGATCCAAACTCAAATTTACTCGTCGGGATTTGAACGGTATTCGCTGGCGCATTCCTGGCAGGGGCAAATGGTTCGCAAGTAATCGAAGCTGAAGATTCCCGCCGTGTGGCCGTCGTTAAAATCAATCTGCAAGGCGTAGTTGCCGACCGCGTGCGCCGACTTTGCCGTGAGTCTTGGCTTGAACATGGGGAGCAGAGGCGAACTCAGCGCCGGGGCGGCGGCTGCGAGCGGGGCATGCTCTTTTTTCAATTGCATGTCCTTTTCCTGGCCCTGCGCCTTTTTCATCCGCTCGTCATTGCACATCGCGCACGGGCACTCTTCGCGAAGATAGGCGAAACTGTAGTGGCTGGCGTGGCCGTCGGCCCAGGTGATGTCGACGCCCGCGCCGGTCGACACGTGGATCTTGACGCTGGCCGGCTTTCTTCGCGCATCGATGGGAATGGGCATGGCGCGGCTGCGTTACTCCTTGGCCAGCGAGGGAGCGCTGATACGTGCCAGACGGCCGTGTTCCAGTTCCACGCGGCGATCGGCGAGGTTTCCGATGGCCTGCGAATGGGTCACGACAAGAATGGTATGCCCTGTGTCATGCAGTTCGTGAAACAGTTTCAGGACCACGGCCTCGTTCGCTTCGTCGAGATTGCCCGTGGGCTCGTCGGCCAGAATCAGTTTCGGCTGATTGATCAGCGCCCGGGCGATGGCGACGCGCTGCTGCTCGCCGCCGGAAAGCTCCGCGGGGACGTGTTGCAAGCGGTCGCTGAGGCCCACGCGGCACAGGGCTTCCGCGGCGTCTTTTTCGTCCGTGATGCTGTGAAAATATTGGGCCAGCATCACGTTTTCCAGGGCAGTGAGATAAGGAATCAGATGAAATTGCTGAAACACAAAGCCGATTTTATCGGCGCGGTAACGCGTCAATTCGCGTTCGCCCAGGCTGCCGATTTCCAGGCCGTCGACGACGACGCGGCCCGCGCTCGGATGATCGAGCCCGCCGAGAATGTTGATGAGCGTCGTCTTGCCGGAGCCGGAAGGCCCCATGATCGCGATCCACTCGCCCGCTTCCACGTCGAAACTCACGCGGTCGAGCGCGCGGACTTCTCCGAAGCGCTTTTCGAGTTGGTCGACTTGGACGAGCGGCGACATTATTCTCCTCGCAGAATCTCCGCGGGGCGTACGCGCCCGAGCAGGCGCAGAGGAAAAGCTCCGGCCAGCGCCACGCCGATCGTCAACGCGAGCGTGATGGGCAAAACTTCCAAGCGCGCCGAAATGACGACGCCGAAGATGCGCTCGCCAATCCATCGGGCCAGGACAACGCCAATCAGAAAACCGAGCAGGCCGCCCACCGCGCCAAGCATGCCTGCTTCGGCAAGAAACAAACGCATGATGCGCTGGACCGTTCCGCCGAGCGCTTTCATCAGGCCGACGTCCCGCCGCCGCTCCATCGCCAGTGCCGCCATCGACGCAAGGACTCCAAGCATCGAGAGAACCAGAATCAGCGCGATGGTCCAGAAAATCAAACCCTGAATCCGCCCCAGAATCGTTCCTTCGGCAGCGGCAATTTGGCGCACGGGACGAACATCGAGGCCGGGCAAATTGTCCGCAAGCTTCCGCGTAACTTCCTCGATTTCCCCGGGCGTTCCGGAAACGCTCAATTGCACGAGGCTCACGCGGCCGGAAAGTCCCGCGAGGGCCTGCGCGGAATCGAGGTTCGTGAGAATTTGATTATCTTCGGCGCCGCCGGTTGTAACAATCCCCGCGACCGTGAGGGAAATGTTGCGATCGCCGGAGCGCAACTGCACCGCACTGCCGGGCGCGAGTCCGAGCTGGCGCGCGGCGGTAAAACCGACGAGGCAATGCTCGTGGTCGTCGCGGGAAGATACCCAGCCGCCCTCGAGCTTCCACCAGGAATTCATTTTGGCCACCTGGTCAAACCAGGTACCCGCCAGAATGACCGGTTGAGAACCGGAATTCGCCGCCACGTACAGATAGGGCGCTGTCGCGACAATCTGCGGGACACGCAGTGCGGCGATGCGATCCAGTACAGCGGAGTCGGCAAGCGCGGCTTCGCTGCCTCCGGCCGGGGGAGCGATCACGACATTCGCGCCCAGCGTGCGAAATTCCTGCGTCAGTTTCCGCTCCGCATCCAGATTGACGTTGAGCAGCGCGGAACAGACCGCTGCCCCACTTGTCAGCGCAATCAGAGCCACGGCCAGCCGTCCCTGGCTGGCCCCGAGCAATTTCCATAAAATTCGCAGGAACATCGAGCGGCTGGGCACGTCCTCACTCTCCCCGCAACACGGGAGCGGGATCGACGCGCGAGGCACGTCCAAGCGGCAGGAGACTCCCCAGCAGCGCAACCACGGCCGCGAGGACCAAAACAATCGGGAGCAGTATCCACCGAAGCGCGGGAGCAACGCCAAAAATTCCAATGCCGAGGGCGCGCGCCAGCACAATTCCCAGCGCATATCCCAGGACGCCGCCGACGAGGGCAAGAAACAATTGCTCGGCAACAAAAAATGAGCTGACCGCGCGGCGGCTCGCGCCCAGCGCTTTCATCAACCCAATTTCCGAGCGCCTCTCGAGCACGGTCGTCGCGGAAGTTGCGCCCACCGCGAGCGCCGCCGCGAATAATGCGGCGATCGTCACGATCCACATCAGGCCGCTGACGCGCGTCAGAATCCGTCCTTCACCTTCGGCGACTTGCCGGATCGCGCGCACTTCGACGCCCGGTAGTTGCTGCTGAATCTGGTGCGAGATCGAGGAGATGTACGGGCTGCAATACCAGCGGTCGTATTCCACTGGAGTCATCGTGGCGGGATCGCGCTCGGAGAAAGCGTCCGCCGGTTTCGTCAGCGCGCTCACCAGCAGGCGCCGGTACTCGCCGGGCCGGCCGGCCAGGTCCTGCGCGATGGCCAAAGGAGCGAGGATCGAGTTGTCCTCTCGGCCTCCTGTAGAAACGATGCCCGTGATCGTCAGCGTGTGCGAGTGGCCGCCTGCATCAATTTTGACTTGGCTTCCGGCGCGCAAATTCAAACGCTGCGCGAGCGCGGCGCCCGCGACGCCTTCATCAGCGCCATCGGAAAACCATCGGCCGTCGACGTGCCAGTAAGGATCAGTGGCCGAAATTCCCGTCGTGAACGCGCTCCCGTCGGGAACTTTGACGGAGTGGCTATACCATGTGCCGATCAATTCTCCGCTCGAATTCTCCTGAGAACCGGCGGGCGCGATCGCCACGGGAACATCGAGAAACGGTGTGAATCCCATCACATTGTTGCGCCAGAAAATTGTTTTCAATTTGCCGAGATCGCCTTCGGGCAAGTACGCGCCGGCGTCGACAGGCCGGTAATCGACTCCCCCAATTTCCAGGGGCAGAGTGTCCGATGCGGGCGTGACCAGCAGATTCGCGCCGAGGGAACGGAATTCCCGCGCCAGGCGGTCTCCCACATCGAGAGCCACTTCCAGCGTGGCGGTCGCAACCGCCATGCCCAGCGCCAGCGCCGCCGCCGTGAGCATTTTGCGGCGCGGCTTTCGCGTGAAGGAATCGCTGACGATTCGAAGAAACATATTCTACAATCCCGGCTTGCACCCGCTTAGAAAGTGAATTGAGCTTACCCCACAAATCGCTTTGCAACGGATTCTTTCCGTTCAGAATCCAGACGCGTTGCCGCGCCAACGGCGCGGAGGATGCCAGCCCGGGGCAACGCCCCGGGTATCGCGGCAAGAATCATCGTCCGCCCTGAAGGGGCAGAAGGATCCCCTGCGCCCTTTCAGGGCGCACCATTATCGATTGGCTCCGAAACCCAGGGCGTTGCCTTGGGCTAGCATGCGTCGGCGCTTTCAGCGCCAAAAAAAAAGTACAGGCATCCGAATTCACAAGCCTGGATGGCTGCCCTTTACCAAGTACCGAGTCGTGACCGGCTACTGAGAGACTCGGCTCCTTGCTTCGGCCAGCTTCGAGACGTCGATAACCAGCGCGCCACTGTCCAGTCGCGAAGGGACACCGACGGGATTGCAACCTCCCGCTTCTCCAATCGTCGGGATGTAAATGGCGGAGGCGCAATTGCGGCACACGACGTTCGAACCATCCTGGCGGTATCCGGCGGTGCCGCAAATCAGGCAGGCGTCCAGCGCGGTGCCCCAGTTTCCGTTGGGCTTTCGAATGACGAGGAAGCGCAAGCTCGTTCCGCTCGCGTCCACGCTGTAAATGTGAAGATTCGCGTCGCTGATCTCGGACAGGGGAATGCGAACCGCCCCGTTATCCGACTGGATCGATTTAGCCTCGGTCGTGGCCGTCACGCGCGTGTATGCGAATTCCGCGGCCAGAATCAGGATGACGGCTGTGCAGGTAAACGCCGAAGCGAAGGCCCAGCGGCGCTGTTTGCGGCGCTCCCATTCGATTCGCCGGCGTTCTGCGGCATCAGGCACAGTCTCCACCGCACGGCCGCGCGCGGCCATCCATTCGCGCAGGACGAGGAGCGCCGCCGCGCCAAGAATCACGGTGAAAAAGAAAAACTCGTTGCGAACGATGGGACCGACGTAGGCCATCTCGACTCTGCTCGATGGCAGCCACATGGCTTCGCTCAATTCGTGTACGCCCGTTAACGCCAGTTGCACGGCGACGATAATGAGAATCGTGCTGGTCGCGGAAAAAAATCTGCCGAGAGAAATCTTGAGCGTCCCCTCGAAGAAGAAAACTCCCACGGCGATCGCGACGGCCAGTCCCAGAATCGTTCCGATCCAAACGGCCAGGCCTTCCGTGGAAAGTTCCACCGCCCGCAAAATCAGGGCAAGTTCGGCGCCCTCGCGAACCACCATCAGGAAAACGAACGTGGCCAAGCCGATCCCCGCCGAGAACTCGGATTTCGCCGCGTGCCTTTCGACGTGTTTTTCAATTTCCGTTTTCAGATGCCGGGCCACGCGGTTCATCCAGATGATCATGGTGACCACGAAAACGGCCGCAAGCAGGAGCAGCAACCCCTCGAAGCCGTCTTCGCTGACCTTCCAGCGCTCCAGCGCGATGGCAACCGCAAGGCTGGAAGCAACCGCGGCGAGGACGCCTCCCCACACCCAGCGCGCGAGATTTGAGCGCCCGGTGCGGTTCAGATAGACGAGCACGATGCCGACGACCAAGGCGGCCTCGACACCTTCACGAAGAGCAATTAGGAAAGCAGAGAGCAAAAAGCAGTCCTTAAGTTACCTTGCCAGGGACGCGAATCATTTCCCACCCAGGCAAAACTCGCACCCAAACTGGGGCCCGAAAGGGACACCCTCTAGTTGCAACTCATTCGCAACTAGAAATATTAGTGTACACGGCCCGTCCACCCCAGGTCAAGTTTACAAGTTCCTACCGCGGTGCGGCCCCTGACGGTAGAATATGCATCTACATGATTCTAGCTATGATTCAGCCCCGATGTCACCTCGCAAATCGCTCCCTGACGGACCAATGGTTTCTGGTCGCTAGACGCTTCGCGGCGGTTACATTTGCAGGATTGCTCATCGTGGCTCCGGTTCTGCCGCAATCCTCGGGTGCCGCGTCAAATGCCACCGCTCCCACACAGGCCAAACCGGCATCCACGGCCACGCCCCTACCGGATAAGGGGGGCGCCAAGAGCGCGTTCCAGGCAGGGCGCCGCGCGGAACAATCCGGCGACTGGAAAGCGGAGTTCGCCGCCTACACCGAAGCGGCCGCGTACGATCCGGCCAACCGGGAATACGCCATGCTGAAGGAGCATGCCCGGTTTCAAGTCATCCAATCGCTCGTCGACAGCGCGGAACGTCAGGCCATCGCTGGGAACACTCCAGGGGCGCGCGCGTTGCTGGCCCAGGCGCTGGAGATAGACCCGAACTACGTCGTGGCCCGCGAGCGCCTGGCGGAATTGACGCCCATTCCCGCTCAAATTGAATTGGAAAAAGGCCCGCGTCTCGCCGGATTGCCCCGCCTGATTCTCAACCCCGGAACTCATGCCTTCGACTATCGCGGCACAACCCGGGGCGCGTACGAGGAAATCGGCAAGCAATTTGGGGTGAAGATGGTGTTTGACGGCGATCTGCCCGATCGCGCAGTCCAGTTCCAGGTTCCTACGCTGGACTTCGACACGGCTGTGATGGTTCTTTCGCGCCAGACCAAAACATTCACGCGAGTCGTGGACGCGCATACGATGTTTGTCACCGAAGATACGCCGCAGAAAGAAAGGGAATACGCGCTCGAAGTGGAAAAGGAACTTTTGCTCCCGGCTGCGGTCTCCACGGACGAGATGAACGAAGCGGTGCGCATGATTCGCGAGATGACCGGTATCTCGCGGACGCAGCTGAATACGGCGACGCGCACACTCACCGTGCGCAGCACCGAGCAAAACGTGGCGCTCGCTCAAAAGCTTCTCGAACAGATCGAGCAGCCCCACGGCGAATTGATGCTGGATATCGATATCTTGGAACTCAACCGTACCACCGCGAATCAACTGGGAATTACGCCGCCCACCTCCTCGAGCGCATTCATGCTTACGTTGCCCGCAATTCAGCAGCTCCAGGCGTCGCAGAATAACGGAACTCTCATTCAAACCCTGCAAAGTATTTTCGGGAGCAGCGCGGTGAGCTCGGCATCGGGCTCGGCGCTTCCGGCATTGATTGCCTTCGGCGGAGGAAAAACTATTTTTCTTGCCACCATGCCCAGCGTCACCGCGAATTTCAGCGCGGCCCTGAACACGGTCCAAAGCGCCCAGCGGGTTTTGTTGCGCGCGCAGGACGGAAAACCCGCGACGTTTTTTGTGGGCGACCGTTTTCCCATCGATCTAGGATTGCTCTCCGCGGATTCGGCCACGCCCAACGCGGCGATTGCGGCGGCGCTGCTTTCCGGTGCGACGCTTCCGCAGACGAGCTACGCCACGGGCAACGGCCCTGTCTCGGTTGCCATCGCGATATTCAACTCAAAAAATGGCGGCCATACCGACCTGGCAGTCGCGAACCAGACGGACGGGACGATTTCGATCTTGACCGGAAATGGCGACGGCACGTTTGTAGCGCCACAGACTCCCTGCACCGCGCCGTCCTGCATTGCGCTTCCGGGGGTTACAACGGCCGGGGTCACTACCAATACGAGCCCCTCGGCTATCGTCACGGGCGATTTCAACAATGACGGCTTCATGGACCTCGCCGTGACGGACGCGGCCAACAACCGGGTGATGATTCTGCTCGGCAACGGAGATGGCACATTCCAGACGGCGGTATCCTATCCCACAGGGAATAAACCAGTGGCCCTCATTGCTCAGGATTTCGACGGAGACGGAGAACCTGACTTTGCCGCCGTCAATCAGACAGACGGGACGGTGACCATTCTGCTCGGCGACAAGGTCAACGGCGTGCAGAACGGAATATTCGGCGCGCCGCCCAATCAGACCAGCCCGCCGACCGTGGGTGCGCTGCCGACGGCGATTGCGACCGGCCAATTCAACATCACCAACAATGCCAATGCGGATTTGGTGGTTACGAACAGTGGCGGCAACACCGCCTCCATTTTGCTCGGCAACGGTGACGGAACTTTTGGCGTGCAAAAGACTCTTGCTACCGGGATCGCTCCTGCGGGCGTCACTGCGGCGGATTTTAATAGTGACGGGCACCCTGATCTGGCGGTCACCAATAAAACCGACGGCACCGTTTCGATCTTCCTGGGTAACGGCGACGGAACTTTTCTTGCTCCAACGATCCTTACCACCGGGACCGGCCCGGCCGGAATTACCTCCGCAAACTTCGTCGGCGTACCCGCGGATCTCGCCGTCGCGGATGAAACGGCGCCAAATGTTAATCTCCTGATCGGGAACGGGGATGGAACATTTAACACTCCTATTTCCCTGCCGTCGGGGAATTCTCCCATTGCGGTAGCGGCGGCCGACCTGATCGGCAGCGGTTCGATCGATCTCGTCACCGTGAACAACGCTTCCAACACCGTGACCGTCACGCTCAACACCCTGCAATCCTCGACGACAAATCCAACGTCGTCGCAAACCGCCTATCCCTCTGCCGAGTACGAGGATTTGGGTTTGAAGATCAAGGCCACGCCGCGTCTTCATGACGATGATGAGGTCACGCTGCAGCTTCAGTTCGACATCAAGAGCCTTACGGGCACGAACATTAACGGGATCCCTATCTTGCGCAACCGGCAAATCGAACAGACGATCCGCCTGCGTGAAAACGAAACTTCGATTCTGTCCGGCATCCTTCAATCCAACGAAATTCGAAGCACCAACGGATGGCCCTGGACCTCGACGGAACCGGGAATCGGCTTATTGACGGGCGAAGATACTGCCAACATTCAGCAATCGGAATTGGTCATCCTCGTCACGCCGCGCGCCTTGCGTTTGCCGCCGCACGATGTCCCGGCGGTCTACGCCGGACGGGGAGAGCCCGCTACGCCACCCTCGGCGCCTCCGCCTGTCGCCCCGCAGCCTGCAGGGCAGGCCGGAGCGCCTAATCCGAACCAGCCGCCACAACCGGGCCGGCCGCCATTTTTCCCCGGAGTCCAGCCCGGCCAGGCGCCCGGGACCGTTGTCCAGCCAGGGCAGCAACCACAGCAGCAGCCGAACCAACCACAGCAACAACAACCGCCGCAGCAACAGCAATAAAAAATCTGGATTTCAAAGTTGGCGCGTGAATTTGACGTTAAAACCTGGGAACGCCAATCTCCTGATTGGCGGTTTCCGCGACGCCAATCAGGAGATTGGCGTTCCCGGGATTGTTCCTAAGTAGATTCCGAAGTGGATGGCAAGCTCGGGAGTTTAGCCGTTCTTAAAGCTATCAACGCGTGGCGGCATTTCCAGAAACGCCCGCATCACATGCCAGAAAAGTTCACGATTGAGTCCCAACGAAAGAGAATGCGCCAGCCCGGGCAGGATGATGAATTGCCGGTCCGAAACGGTCAGCTTGGTATAAAAATTAATGAGATCCACTTCGGTCGCGATTCCGTCAAATTCGCCGCGCACGATCAGCAACGGAGATTTTATTTTAAGCGGATCGACGATTGGCAGGTTGGCCGTCATATCAAGATATGTTCCCGTCGGGATATCATTGCCGAATTTCATTTCAGCGTCGGCGAGCGCTTCCCCGACAGCCGGGTCGGAAGTGCCGGGTTTGTCGCGCGTAAAAACGCTGCGAATCATGTCACGGTCGCGCGGGCGCCGGTTGTGCGTCCGGTAAAACTCCACCTGCTTGGCCCGATCGGCCAGCGTGGGCGAGCCCTCCCCGGTATACGTAAACGCCGCAAGCACCAGGCGGTTGATGAGGTCAGGATGCTGCATGGCAAAGGCGCCGGCGCGCAATGCGCCTGAGGACTCGCCAAAGACGTGAAACTTCTGCAGCCCTGTTTCACGAGCCACCACCGGAATCGCGGCCTTCAAATCCTCGACGCCGTCGGCGACGTTGGAATTGCCTTCGGTCCGCGACGATTTTCCATAGCCTTCAAAATCCATCGTCCAGACGTCATATCCGTACCTCGCAAACACATTCATCATCGAATATTCGCCGCGCCCCGGAACGGTTACGTCGAACGTCGTGGAGGACATCGATGAGCCATGGACGAGGAAAAGCACAGGCAGGGCCGGCTTGCCCGCTTGCGGCGCGCCCACGCGTTTCCGGAACATGTACAGCTTGACGTCGCCTTTTTGCGCCCAATATTCATTGCTCCAGATTTTTTCGTTCCCCGCGCCGGATTTTTCAGACTGGCTGCCGGTGGGTTGTGCGAAGGCTTCGGCGGCTTCACGAGTAAGAGCAATCCCGCCCGCAATCGCAGGCGCCACTCCCAACAGAAAATTTCGGCGAGACGCGCGTGCGTTTATGACGGACATCGATACCTCCGGGAAGTTTCGGTCGAAATCGTAAAGCTACAATACTCTCTTCGAGATGATTTCTTCAATATCGGCGATGCGGTTGCCGTCCGGCGAGAGAAAACGATCAGGCCAGGGGATGTCGCCAGCGCAGGCCAGGAAACCTTGCGTAATCACGATCAGCCGTAATCCATTCCGTATTGGATTCAATGGCCAGCGCGGCAAAGTATGCGTCGGTCACGAGGGCGCCTTTTGCGCCTGCCGCCCGGCACAGGCGGTCAAAAATCTCCCAGTGCCGCTCGCCCGGTGAAATCCGAAAGCAGGAATCGTGCTGACGCAGTTGGTCTGCATAATCGAGCGCGCGTTCGATCGGTGTCGGATCGGGATAGATTCGCGGATGCGTGACAATCCGGACGAACGCGGAAAGTGCCAATTCCGAGATTCCGAAGCCTTCGCCGGAATCCATCGCATCTTCAAGCCACCGCCTATACCTCTCGTGATCCCCGGCATCATCTCGATGGGCATAAACGAGAATGTTAACGTCGAGGAGGATCAATGATTCCGTCCATGATATCGAGCAGAGTTGCCGAGTCGCTTATGTCGATGCCCGGAAATGTGCCGCCTTTGCCGTAGGTGATCAATCTGGTCTTTTTCTTCTGGGGCTTCCGTGGACGCTTGCTCAGCGCCTCCCGAAGGGCATTGGCAATGATCTCGGTTAGCGTGGTTTCCGATTCCAGCGCAGCCATCTTGGCCTGCAGGACCAGGTCGTCAGGCAGATTGATGGTTGTCCTCATATGCTTAAGCATATCATAAATGGATTACCATGTCATCCTTGGGATTCGCGCTGCATCCGCCGTTTAGAGCGGGTTGCGCTGCCAGTTTGCGTAATTGATCGCCTGCACGGAGAATTTCGCTTCCTGAAGCCGGAACGCGAAGCTCAACAGGTGGACGAGCCCGCAGATGACAAGCGCGCTCTGGAACTCATGCTGCTGCATTCGCTGGATCCAGAGTTCTTCCCTCTTGGCGTGCACTTCCAGAATTTGCCAATTCGCAAAAGCTACCGTGGGTGGCGCTCCGATCATGTTTGGTTCGCTCGAGTTGGTGGGGATACCGTATTCCAATCGCTCGGCTCTTGCAGGGTCGATATCCACGTAATGTCCGAACGCCAATTGTTCGAGCGCCAATTTTTCGGCGATCGTGGGCCCGAGCCCCGACGCCTCTTCAAAAATAAAATCGACTCCCTCTGAAATCATCAATTTGTTGAGCAGCGCGACATACATCGGGTCGTGCACGTTTCCGAGTCGCTTTTCCGCCCCCTGAACAACATGAAGCGTCGCCAGAACTGTGACGCGTGGACTTAGACCCATCTGTAGACTCCGGGTTTAGCGGGTTCGGCTGATTGCCGTTGCCTGGGAAGCTATTCATTTCATAGCTGGACTCCGGGATTTGACTTCCCTCGATTCATTCCTTCAAAGAAGATCCCTCAACTGCTCCACAGTCATCTCCACATCCCGCAAGATGGCCCGGACCAGACCGGGACCCAAGGTTTCGCGAGCATGAGCAGGAACAGCCGTCGCCCTTCCATCAGGATGTTTAAGGAGGGCATGACTTCCGCGAGTCCTGTCGATTGAAAATCCAGCGCGTTCTAAAGCGCGAATCAGTTCTTTGCCCTTGATGCGGGGCAGGCGTGTCATACGGAGATTTGCTGAATACCTACTAGTTCAAGTGAATTTTCAACCGAGCCGCCGTCCTCGATGCAGAGTTCGATGACTTCACGAACGCGCTTCATAAGCGTGTCGAGGGTCCTGGCCTGCGTGTGGCAGCCGCGCAAAGCAGGAACAGAGGCGACAAAATAGCCCTCTTCGTCGCGCTCAATTACAACGGTAAATTTTCGCTTGGCTTTCATTCGTGGTTTCCTACTGAACGAGTATATCACGCCCAAAAACAAAAACGGCCCGTCGCGATTGCTCGCAACGGGCCGTCTATTTCCTCTGGCCTCTTGCCGAGGCCGAAAAATAATCCTGGCAGCGACCTACGTTCCCACACAGTTACCCGTGCAGTATCATCGGCTCAGCGGGGCTTAACTTCCGTGTTCGGGATGGGAACGGGTGTGACCCCCGCGATATGGCCACCAGGAAAGTCAAAATGTAGTTGAAAGCCGGGAGTTGAGAGTTCATGGAAAACAAACTCTCAACTCCCGAGCTTTCAAGCTTTGCAACTGAATAGGCTTTTGTTTTGGGTTTTCTGCAAATTCGTCTCGACCATGAGCTTATCTTGTGATCAGACCCGTTGCCGGTTCTCACGAAAAATGCCTCACGGAGTGGTGACAGTTTGGGAAAGTTTTATGGTCAAGCCGAACGAGCGATTAGTACGGGTCAGCTACGTGCATTGCTGCACTTCCACCTCCCGCCTATCAAGGTCGTAGTCTTCGACCGCTCTTCTTAGATGGCCGCAGCCATCTTGGGAGACCTTATCTCGAGGCAAGCTTCATGCTTAGATGCATTCAGCATTTATCTTTTCCGGACTTCGCTACCGAGCTATGCCACTGGCGTGACAACTCGTTCACAAGGGGTCCGTCCATCCCGGTCCTCTCGTACTAGGGACAGCTCCTCTCAAGTCTCCTGCGCCCACACCAGATAGGGACCGAACTGTCTCGCGACGTTCTGAACCCAGCTCACGTACCGCTTTAATAGGCGAACAGCCTAACCCTTGGGACCTTCTACAGCCCCAGGATGCGATGAGCCGACATCGAGGTGCCAAACCTAAGCGTCGATGTGAACTCTTGGCTTAGATCAGCCTGTTATCCCCGGCGTACCTTTTATCCGTTGAGCGATGACCCTTCCACGCGGGATCACCGGATCACTAGACCCAGCTTTCGCTTCTGCTTGACCTGTGTGTCTCGCAGTTAATCCGGCTTATGCTCTTGCACTCCACAGCGGGTTTCCAATCCGCTTGAGCCGAACTTTGGGCGCCTCCGTTACATTTTGGGAGGCGACCGCCCCAGTCAAACTACCCGTCTGGCTATGTCTCCCGACCCGTCTCGGGTCGTAGGTTAGAGCGACAGAACAATCAGGGTGGTATTTCACTGTTGCCTCCCCTCCAGCCGAAACCAGAGGATCAAAGGCTCCCACCTATGCTACGCAGATCGTCCCGTTACTCACAGCCAGAGTGCAGTAAAGGTGCACGGGGTCTTTCCGTCTAGGTGCGGGCATCCGGCGTCTTCACCGGAACCACAAATTCGCCGAGTCACTCGCCAAGACAGTCGCTCTATCGTTACACCATTCGTGCAGGTCGGAACTTACCCGACAAGGAATTTCGCTACCTTAGGACCGTTATAGTTACGGCCGCCGTTCACCGGGGCTTCAGTTCAGGCCTTCGTTCCCTTGCGGGAGCTGAGCCCTTGCTTTAACCTTCCGGCACCGGGCAGGTGTCACCCCCTATACGTCGTATTCGACTTAGCAGAGAGCTGTGTTTTTGTTAAACAGTCGCAGAGCGCGTTTCGCTGCGGCCGCTTCGGGCTATAAACCCTACAGCGGCACCCCTTCTCCCGAAGTTACGGGGTTAATGTGCCTAGTTCCTGAGCGAGTGTTCTCTCGAGCGCCTGTGGATATTGTCCTTGTCTACCTGTGTCGGTTTGTGGTACGGGCACCTAATGTACTCCTTAGAGGTTTTTCCAGGCAGCGTGAAATCCAGGACTTTATGACCGTGTGGTCTCGTCGCATGTCTCACCGTTGAATGACCCCGTGGATTTGCCTGCGGGATCCGGCTTACACATGCCAATCGGGACGTCCATCACCCGACTCCTGTATCCTTCTGCGTCACCCCATCGTGATAACGACCATTAGGTGGGACAGGAATGTTGACCTGTTGTCCATCAGCTACGCCTCTCGGCCTCACCTTAGGACCCGCCTAACCCTGAGCGGATTAACCTTCCTCAGGAAACCGTAGACTTTCGGCGACACGAGTTCTCATCGTGTTTATCGCTACTTATGCCGGCAGGGTCTCTTCCGTGGCGTTGAGTAGTCCTCTCGGTCTACCTTCAGACTCCACAGAATGCTCCCCTACCAAAACAACATGACCGGAGTCACGTTATATTCCTAAGCTTCGGTGACAGACTTGAGCCCCGTTGGATTGTCGGTGCATGATCGCTTGACCAGTGAGCTGTTACGCTTTCTTTAAAGGATGGCTGCTTCTAAGCCAACCTCCTGGCTGTCCGAGCGATCACACTTCCTTTCCCACTTAGTCTGTACTTAGGGACCTTAGCTGTAGATCTGGGTTCTTTCCCTCTCGACCACGAAGCTTATCCCTCGTAGTCTCACTCCCGTATATTTGTCCGCGGCATTCGCAGTTTGATTGGATTCGGTAACCTTGGTTGGTCCCTAGTCCATTCAGAGCTCTACCACCGCGGCAATTGATACGAGGCTGCCCCTAAAGGCATTTCGGGGAGAACGAGCTATCACGGAATTTGATTAGCCTTTCACCCCTACCCTCAGTTCATCGGAGCGATTTTCAACTCACAACCGTTCGGCCCTCCAGTGGCGTTTAAGCCACCTTCAGCCTGACCAAGGGTAGATCATCCCGCTTCGCGTCTATTGCCACATACTATTCGCCCTATTCGGACTCGCTTTCGCTACGGCTCGCTTGCGCTTAACCTCGCATGTGACAATAACTAGCCGGCTCATTAAGCAAGAGGCACGCCATCAGGCATTCAGCCGGGCGAACCCGGAGATAGCCCTTTGACTGCTTGTAAGCATACGGTTTCAGGTTCTATTTCACTCCCCTCGCAGGGGTGCTTTTCACCTTTCCCTCACGGTACTAGTTCACTATCGGTCGCCAGAGAGTATTTAGCCTTGGAGAGTGGTCTCCCCAGCTTCCCACGGGATTTCGCGTGTCCCGTGGTACTCAGGATATCCCTTCGAGTCCGGTAAGCTTTCGGTTACGTGGCTATCACACTCTGTGGCCCCGCTTTCCAGCAGGTTCACCTAGCCTCCGGATTGGTAACTCTACTCATGGGATCCTACAACCCCGCCGTGTAAACACGACGGTTTGGGCTCTTCCGATTTCGCTCGCCGCTACTTTCGGAATCTCTGTTAGATTTATTTTCCACCAGGTACTGAGATGGTTCACTTCCCTGGGTTGACTCGTACCAGCCTATGTATTCAGCCGGCCGTAACGTGAGTTCATCACGTTGGGTTTCCCCATTCGGACATCCCCGGGTCAAAGCCTGCTTGCGGCTCACCGAGGCTTTTCGCAGCTTGCCACGTCCTTCATCGTCTTCTGGCGCCAAGGCATCCACCGTACGCCCTTAGTAGCTTAACCATAAAACTTACCCAAGCCGTCACGCCCACCCCTCTTTAAAGATGGCCGTCCCGGGTCGCTTGCCGGAGAGAGACCCCCGACTCGCCGCCCGAAGTGGCTTTGAGCAAGCTCGCCTTTCCACAATTTGCTCTGCTCGAGCAGAATTTGCAGATTTCGTATTACGTCCAGGATTCGTGCGAATCCCAGCCGCAACACAAAATGCCAGCCTATTCAGTTGTCAAAGAACGTTGCGTCCTGAATTTCCGGACCGTCCCACTCCCGGTGGAACGTTCACCCCATTTATAAAGAGGCAAAACAATAAAAAACCCGGCGTCGAGCGCCGGGCCAAGCCGTCCGAATTTCCACCCGGACGGGTTCGCGCGATGCTCGACTAATTTGCTATCCTGAGTTCGTAATTGACCTCGCTTGCGAGAAGTCTATCGAAACTCTGAACGCCCCTGAAAATAACTACAACTATTCGTCAGACGAATAGAGAGTATAGCAGAATCTTTTCGCTCGTCAAGCGGTCCTTTTCACAGGTGTGAGAATCCTGTGAATTTCCGGCGGCAGGCGTCACTTCCGCCCAAAACATCGGCCTGTCCGGCTACCAAAAATCCCGGAATCCCACCGGACCTGTTACTTGGAGATTACGCCGCAGGCGATTCGCGCGCCCGCATTGCCTGCCGGATCGCTCTTCATATCGTCGGCGGCTGCATGGATCACCAGCGCGGTCCCGCCGCCGGTGAAGATCGAATGAGGGTCGTCTCCCATCGTAACGCCGGGCGCGACCACGGTCGCCTTGGCAGTCCCATTCGCGGCCACCATGAAGTTCGGCATGTCGCCGGCGTGCGGGCCCTCGGGATTCATCAGGCCGTGATGCTTCATGTCCGGATTGAAGTGTCCCCCGGCCGAGGCGAACGCCGGGCCTTCGCACTTCGCGACGGCGTGGACGTGGATGGCGTGCTCGCCTGGGGGCAAGCCCTTCAGGTTGAGTTTAATATTCACGCCCTTTGGCGCGGCCGAAAGTTGTGCCGTGCCGACGCTGTTGCCCATCGCGTCGTGCATCTCCACCTTGACGGCTTTCTGCGCCGCCGCGGAAAAAGCAGTTGAAATTGCCAGTGTCGCCGTGATTGCAATCGTGTTGTGTAGTCGCATAGGTTGTGGAGTATACCCCAATCGGAGCTTAATTTTCCCATCGAAAATCAAGTAGCACACGCTTCAGCCTGTGGGGGTTTGGATCCCTCGCGAAAATCAAAAGCCACAGGCTAAAGCGTGTGCTACATACTAATTATACCCATTCGACGTGATCGTCAGCGGCACCGCATCCCAGGTGAGTCCCGAGGGCAATTGCGTCAGCGTGTTCCCCTCCATGTCGAGGAAAACGCCTTCGAGCGTGCCCTTCAATTCCTTTCCATTTTTTCCGTTCTCGATATGAAATCGGAACGTCAGATTTTCCGTTCCGATCGTGGTTCCCTTGCTGACCGGCGGATCGGAAAGATTCGCCATCAGGTGCGCGACGAAATTCCCGTGCCCTTCGCTGACCCACGTCCCGACAAACCCCGTCTCGACAAATCCTCCGTTCGCGAAGTTCGCGCCGGTCACGTAAACCGACGGCCCCGCTTCGATCGCGACGCCGCCCGGCATGAAGCTCAAAAGATTGTGCCGCACCGCCGTCGTCCCCGGCGCCCGCCGCGTGCCCCTCCACGAACCGATCAAGCTCGCCGAAGAATCATCGTCGGCCCGGCTGGCCCCTGAAAATCTTGACCCGGCAAACACGCAAGCCAGCGCAACGAGCACACCCAATGCCGCCAAACCTCGTATTCCACGCGTCCACATTTTTTCTTGCCTCCGAACCTGCACAAGAAATCGACAACGGGGATTCACCCTCTCCCCTGTCACGCAAATATATATTTGATTTACTCGGATTGGGAAATGATTTTAAGTGGGAATGTTGTCCTTTTACTCGAACCTCAAGCACGAATTGATCCGCGTTGCCCAGTCAACTGATGCGCCCACAGCCGGAACGAAAGGCCAAACCCTCCGACCCTTCGCCCCCCCACGAGGGGTCGGCCACCCGGAAAATCAATACCGTCTCAAAGGCTACGCCACCCGCCTAAGGGTTAGGAAGCAGTCCTGGGTAGGAGAACATCCGAGTCCCTTTGATCCCAGTTATAGGAATCTCCACGTGATAAGTTTTCCCAGTCACATCTTGAATTTCTAGAATGAAAACGGTTGGCGGTTTGGACAGTTCATCCAGCAGACCTGCGGGAAAAGTAACAAATACATAGCCATCGGCTTGCCCCCCATTGGGTATCGGGCTTGCCGTTCCACGGATTGCCAGTGCAGAGGAGACAGAATACTTAATTGGTTCCCCATTGGGTAAATGAAAAGTAAGTTCCTTCTGTCGTGTTGGGATGTAAAGCGTTCCCTCTATTTGCTTGTCATCTTTTAATTTTGCAAGTACTTTCATCGCCTTAATGATACTTTGAGCGCCTCGATTAATGACCGTTACAGCCACAAACATGCTCGTGTACTTTTGTTGTTGACCTCCGCTAACTTCGGTCAAATCGCTCACAATAACGGTTCCCCATCCAATTTCAAATTTAGGTCGATCGTGATCCTTTTCCTCGGCTAATTCCTTTTCCGCGACGGCCGCGCGTTCTTGCAGAGCGCCAATCTGCTGTCTAGACATAGAAGATTCTTGCCGGTATACCAAGAACGGAGACCTAATTACATTCACGAAGAACACGCCGACTGCGAATATGACTAGTGGACCGATGACCCAAAGAAATTCCTCAATCACTCGGCTGTGCGCATCATCCTTCCCACGTCGCCACCTAAACAACAGATATCCTAAAATCAACAATGCAGTACCGGTCGCCACCGTCGTGGCGTTCCAATTGAGAAATCTGAGCGTAGCTTCCACGGCTGCATCGAAGCACGCTCGAACGAAAAACAAAAAGGAAATCGAGTCAGGCATGATGACTGGATCTTAATACAACCACTTGTGTGGGGTATATAAACGCGAAATGTTTTATCGCTGAAAGCTGCGCCACTTGCCTGTATTTCATTGGGTGAGAATGGATATGGATTCGGGGGCCTGCGCGACTCATGCCCCCTCAAAAACCAAGCGGCCAGCCCGGGCTGAGTGGGACTGGCCGCTTTCGGTTTGGAGGGGGCGTCCTTTACATCTACTGCTGTGGTGCTTTGCCGGCGGCGGCGTCGGCGGCTGCTTTTGAATCCGCCGAGATTGCGCCGTTGGGGTTGACTGCGCTGCTGTTGGAGTTGACCTGGCGGGTCAGGTAGAGCATGAACGGGGTGACTTCAAACGGCATCTTTTCCCGTTCCGCAACCGTTCCCACCGGCTTGGCCTTCAGCATTTCGAGCTTGTCGCTCCAGGGGTCCATCTTGACGCGGCCGCCGAGCGGCAACGCGACGATCGCAGACGCCCCAGTCTTCGGGTCGGCTGTGGCGGTCGGGCCGGCCGGGGGTTGAGACGTCGGGGCGGCGGAGGCCATCGACATACCCACGGGAACGCGATCGCCCAGGTGCGGGCTGATCAGGTTCGGGATGTCCTTCTGGCGAGTTTCGAGGGCGCCCATGAAGAGCTTCGCCGTGGAGAGCTGTTCCTTGTACGGCGAGTTCTGCAGGAGTTCGTTGGCCTTGGTGTTGGCCGCATCTTCTTCCGCCTGCGTGCGCGCGAAGCCGAAGTGGCGGAAGGTGTCCTTCTCGTCAAACAGCAGGCGATCGAAGAAGGCGTACTGCCCGTCGATGCGGTGTCCGAGAACCACGTGAGACAACTCGTGGGCGACCATGGTGGCGAGGCTGGCTTCATCGGGGAGCACATCGATCAAGCCGCGGCTGAACACGATGGTGTGGCCGATGGCGAACGATTCCAGAGTCGAAGTCAGCAGCACGCGGCAGCGGATTTCGGGCTGGATGTCCAGGTTGTTGGTCACCTCGAGGTTGTTCACGACGGTCTCGAGAACCTTGTCCACTTCGCCTTCGGGCGCGAGCAAGCCGAGGCGCTCGAGCCGGTCGACGACGTTATCTTCCGCCTGGCGGTCCCAGTTGCGCTGCGCCATCACGGGATTGATGTCGTTCGCCGTGGTGGTCTGGTCCTTCACCGGCGTCTGCGACTCGATCAGGATCTTGCTGAGTTCCTGCTCCTGCGCGGAGTGGCCGAGGTTGTAGCCCCACAGCCGGGTCTGCGCCTTGAAGGAGAGCCGCTTGGACAGGGCAAAGTTCAGGTCCGATTCTTCGCTATAGATGAATGCCGGCAGCCAGAGGTTCGGGCCGGTATTCACGCGCCAGCTGTCAAAATGGAAGTAGTAGTTGGTGCGCGAGCTGCCGCCGTAGGCGCCATTGAACCGGACGATGTGGAAGTCCTGGTCTTCGACCCAGATGCGGCCGGCGAAGCGTCCTTTGCCCGACTTGGGCAGAGGCGTCGACGTCGAACACCAGGGTCCGGACTTCGCCGAGAAATTCCCGGCGAACATAGTCAAATTTGTAGTGCTGCTTGTCGAAGCCGTCCGTGTCCAGGTAGATCATCTGCAGGAAACCCTGCGGCAAATATTCCATGGACAGGGACAGCATGTTGCCGAGGCCGCTGAACATCTTCTTCTTGCCGCCACTGCCGTCATTGCCATCCGTCAGGGGCTCGAGTTCGACGCCCTTGGCGAGAATGGCGCGGCCGAGGAAATATTTATCGCCGGCCGGAACGGAGCCAAGATTGTTGTCTCCCCTGAGATTCTGAATGTACGTTTCCACCAGCGGTGTAAAAGGCTTGAGAGAGTTCATCTCCGCCTTTTCCGTGGTGACGATACGGTCCACAATCTGGCTCAAAGCGCTATTGGGTGTATCAACCGCGTGTAGCGGCAGAGCACCGAGCGCCAGAACCACCAACACCGTCTTGAAAATACGCATATCCCCTCCGAACCTTAGTTAAAAGTCAGTATGCGGTTTGAAACACGATATGAACCACTGCCGGAAAATCGACCGGGTGACCGTTGGAAAGCGCGGGCTTGAATTTGATTTGTTGCGCCGCCTTCATGGCCGCCTCGTCCAGTCCGTGGCCCAGGCCCTTGACTACCCGATTCACTTGCACCTCACCGCCCGATGCCGGAAACACCACCTCCAGCAGAACCTCGCCTTCCAGGTTCAGCTTGAGCGCCTCCGCTGAGTACACCGGCCTTGGTTTGGCCAAGATTACGACCGGCTCAACGGCCGGGGCGTCGTCCACTTTCTTCTTTGGCGTTTGGGCGACTTGATCGTTTGTGTTGCTGAACCCGGCGGTTTGAACTGGTCCGCTGCGTTTAGCGCCGCCCGTCGGTGGTGTTGCAATTCCATTGCCGAATCCCGTGCTGGCGATAATCCCACGCTGGCCATTAGCGCCGCCCGAGCCATTTCCGTAGCCGGGGCCAGGAGGCAATGCGGGATTCCCAAATTGGCCGACATTCGCCCGCTTGTTCGGATCGCTCGGTCCGGCAACCCCATTCGGATCGCCGAACCCGCCGGTTTGAACCTTCTCAACAGGCGTAGGCTTGGTGATGGTCGGAACTGCCGAACTGCCGCCTGACATCAGGCCGGTCTTCACGGGTTCGCGCGGCCGGGCCGGCTGGCTCTTGTCTACTGTGAGGTTCAGCGGCTGAAACGTGTCGTTGACCTTCGGGAGTTCGGCCTCGACTTGACGAGGTTTCGGCTTCGGCGCCACGATTTTGGGCGGAGCAAAGAATTTGACAACATTCACCTTTGGCGGCTCTACCTTTTCAACCGGAGGCGGAGGCTGCACCTTCGCTACCTTGGGAGGAGCCGGAGGCTTGGGTTTCGGCGGCTCGGGAATGTCGAGCGGCGGCCCCGCAATGTCCGTCACCATGTACATCGCCCTCGGAATCATTTGTTGCGGAAACAGCAGAGGGAGGGTGACGACAAAAGCCACCAGGATGATCTGAACGATTAAGCTCGTCCCGAGTGCGCTCATACGCGGCTTGGTTTCCGGCAAGAGTGAAAAACGCGCGCTCACAGGCTTGGTTCCCACCATGGCTTTCCATGCCTGGGGATTCTGACCTGACGATGGCGTTGCCGGACGAAGCCGAAGACTCCCCTGCGAGAAGTGTTGTACTGTCGTTGTCATATCGTCACGTCGCCTATCTTTTGGATTCCGAGCGCGTAGGGACAGCTAAACACCTGTGGTTAGACAGGAGCGAGGCTGGCGCTGCCGCGTACGGTACAACTGTACTGGCCTCGGCTGGGGGTCTGAATAGGACTTTTGTACTACTGTTTCTTAACAGCCACCTGAACGTATGGCCATCTGGGGGGGCAGATGGGGAACCAATTCGACAGCGGGCTGGAGGTGCATTGACCATGGAACGATCAAACCTGATTCACCTCTAGAGGGGCGAGATACCGCCGCAAAGTGTAGCACCGCCGCCCTCTCAGAAACAAGAACCCTGCCTGGGGAGAAAGGTTGCCCCGAATACGGGTGAACCTCCATCAACATCTATATGTACCCGGCCCGGAACAATCCCCTAGGCCTGTGATTCCCAATTTCGCCGGGTTTCAAGTAGGATGATCCCGTCCTTATGCAGCCAATTGTCATCCATGCCGGCCGAGCCTTCACCCCATTCGAAGAAATTTCCGATGCCGTCATTGTCATTCAGGCGAACAAGATTTCCGCCGTCGGCCAGCGAGGGAAAGTCGATTTGCCGCGAGGCGTGCGCGAGCTCAATGCGACCGGAAAGACGGTTGTGCCGGGCTTTGTCGATGTCCATATCCATGGAGCGGGCGGACACGACGTGATGGAAGGCACGCGCGAGGCTTTGGAAATCGTTACGGCCACCGTCGCCGCGCACGGCACGACTTCAATGGTGGCAACGACCGTAACGGCCAGCGAAAAAGAAACGCGAGGCAGCGTGGCGGGCATCGCGCACTTCATCCTGAATACGAGCCAATATCCCGCTCGCGAACTCTCGGCGGAAATCCTGGGGATTCATTTTGAGGGGCCATTCATCAGCCCGGCGCGGCGCGGAGTGCACCCCGCAAAATGGATTGTGCCTCCCTCCCGCGAATTGCTCGCGCAGCTTCTTGGGGAGGCGCGCGGAACCGCGCAAATTCTGACGCTCGCGCCGGAATTGCCCGGCGCTTTGGATTTAATTGCAACGGCGCGCCAGGCCGGCCTGGTCGTATCGCTCGGCCACACGGACGCCACGTACGAGCAAGCGCAGGCCGCCATTGAGGCGGGCGCCAGCCACGCCGCGCACGTCTTCAACGCCATGCGTCCCTTTTCGCACCGCGGAACGGGCGTGATCGGCGCGGTGCTGACTTCGCCCAAAGTGAGCGCGGAACTGATCGCGGATGGAGTTCACGTGGACGAAGCGGCGATGCGGATGCTGGTCGAGCTGAAAACGCCGGACCGCGTGATCCTGGTGAGCGATGGCATCTCCGCGACCGGAATGCCCGACGGGAAATACCAGCTGGGAATGTTTGAAGTGAAGGTTTCGGGAGGAGTCGGCCCGCAATGCGGAGGGCAAGCTCGCGGGAAGCACGCTCACGCTGGACCGGGCGCTGCGGAATATGGTGGCGCTCGGCGTTCCTCTCGCGTCAGCGCTGCGAATGGTGACCGCAAACCCGGCGCGGCAAATCGGTCTGGGGGCACGCAAGGGGGTGCTCGCCGCAGGCGCGGACGCCGACCTGGTTTTCCTCGATGACAAACTCGAAGTTTCCGGCGTAATGACTCGTGGCGCGGGATTGGCGCTCTCCTGATTGCTACTCCTGAATTTCTCTGTGTTCTCTGTGTCCTCTGTGTTGAAAGCCTTGCATTAACAACGAAAAAACATTTAACACAGAGGGCACAGAGAACACAGAGAGGAGCCTATTTGTTCAGGGGAATATTCAATTCGGAGGAAAGCAGGTAGGGATCAAACGGGCTGCAGGCAAAATAACGGTCGCCGACCTTGATCGTCGGCACTTTCCTGCGGCCCTCATTGACCTGGAACACGAGGTCTTCGGCATCGACATCCTCGTCGATATTCACTTCCGACGAAGTTCACTCCGCGATCCTTCAGAAATTGCTTGGCGCGGTGGCAATCCACGCACCAGCTCGTGCAATACATTGTGATTTCTTCCATAGCTTATTTGATGTTAGCGCTTCCGGAGGGATTCCCAGGCGCGCTTAGTGTGACGCTGGCGCCGATGAGGTAACGGAGGAAGCGCCCGCCTTTGCCGCGACTTGCAGCCGCACCTGCGCGCGCTTCAGTGAGTCCTCCGCGCGCTTCCAATCCACGTTCGGATCGTTGGGATTTGCCAGGCGCTTCTGGGCGCGGTCGCGGGCGGCCTCGGCGCGCGCCACGTTGATTTCCTCCGCGCGCTCCGAGCGGTCCGCCAGCACGATCACGCGATCAGCCAGGACCTCCACGAATCCGCCGATTGCCGTGCAGGACACGACTCGATTGCCGACGTGGTAGCTCAGTTCGCCGATTCCCATCTCGGCCAGCAGAGGCGTGTGCCCTGGCAGCACGCCAATGTACCCGCCCAGCACAGGGATCTGCGCCTCGTTCACCGGCTTCGCGCACGACTTGCCGCGCCGGTGTGACCACTTCGAGTGTGAATGTCTGCCGATCCATTGTGATTCGTGAATCACGTCGCATCACTCTCACGCCGTCGCCGCCATTTTCTCGGCCTTTTCGCGCGCTTCTTCGATCGTGCCGACCATGTAGAACGCCTGCTCGGGGAGATCGTCGTGCTTGCCTTCGACGATTTCCTTGAAGCCGCGGACGTTGTCGGCGATTTTCACGTACTTGCCTTCGAGGCCCGTGAATTGCTGCGCGACGAACATCGGTTGCGACAGGAATTTTTCGATTTTTCGCGCGCGCGCCACGGACTGCTTGTCTTCGTCGGAAAGTTCCTCGATGCCGAGAATCGCGATGATGTCCTGCAAATCCTTGTAGCGCTGCAGGACGCCCTTCACGGCGCGGGCGGTGTTGTAGTGGTCCTCGCCGACGATGCGCGGATCGAGAATGCGCGAGTAGCTGGCCAGCGGATCGACCGCGGGATAAATGCCGCGCTCGACGATCTGGCGGCTGAGGTTCGTGGTGGCGTCCAGGTGCGAGAACGTCGCGGCCGGCGCGGGGTCGGTGTAATCGTCGGCAGGGACGTAAATCGCCTGCACCGACGTGATCGAGCCGTGCTTGGTGGAAGTGATGCGCTCCTGCAATTCGCCGATTTCGGTATTCAAGTTCGGCTGGTATCCCACGGCGGAAGGCATGCGGCCAAGCAGCGCGGATACTTCCGAGCCCGCCTGCACGAAGCGGAAAATGTTGTCGATGAAAAGCAAAACGTCCAGGCCTTCCTCATCGCGGAAATATTCCGCGACGGTCAGGCCGGTCAACCCTACGCGCAGGCGCGCGCCGGGCGGTTCCGTCATCTGGCCGTAGATCAGCGCCGCGCGTGATTTCTCCGAATTGCCTGGAACGACGACGCCCGATTCCTGCATTTCGAGCCACAAGTCGTTTCCTTCGCGGGTGCGTTCGCCCACGCCAGCGAACACCGATACGCCGCCGTGCTTCATCGCGACGTTGTGGATCAACTCTTGAATCAGAACCGTTTTGCCGACGCCCGCGCCGCCGAACAGGCCGATCTTGCCGCCCTTCAGGTACGGTTCGAACAGGTCCACCACCTTGATGCCCGTTTCGAACATTTCGAGTTCCGTCGATTGATCCTCGAGCGACGGCGCCGGCCGGTGAATCGGATAGCGCTTCTCCGTTTGGACCGGGCCGAGGCCGTCCACGGGCTCTCCGAGCACGTTCATCACGCGTCCCAGCGTTGCGCGGCCCACGGGCACTGCGATCGGCCCGCCGAGATCGACGCCCTTCATGCCGCGCACGACGCCTTCGGTCGCGGTCATGGCCACCGTGCGCACGCGCCCTTCGCCCAGGTGCTGCGCGACCTCGGCGACGATATTGATTGGCTCGGGCCCTCGAAAGCCTTCGCTGGTGATATGCACCGCGTTGTGAATTTCCGGCAGATGATGCTCCGGAAATTGGACGTCGATCACGGGCCCGATGACTTGAATGACGGTGCCCGTGTTTCCTGTTTCGTGTTGCGCCATGTGTGCTCCTTCGTGCACCAAGTAGGACAGGCTTCAGCCTGTCGCTTTTGGTTTTGTTCCGACTCACATCTAAACCGACAGGCTGAAGCCTGTCCTACTCACCCCGCGGACGCCGCTCCGCTCACTACTTCGATAATCTCGCGCGTGATCGCGGCCTGGCGGACCTTGTTCATGTGCAGGGTCAGCGCATCGATTACGTCGGAGGCGTTGCTCGTTGCCGATTCCATCGCCGTCATGCGCGCGGCGTGCTCGGCGGCGGAGCTTTCGGCGAGCATGCGGAAAATTTGCATTTCGACGTAACGCGGCACCAGCTTGTTGAAAATTTCCGCCGCGGGCTGCTCGTAGATGTAGTCCACCGCGTCAGCGGAAGACGGCGGAGGGGCGCCTTTTTCGTGTTCGCCGAGCGCCGACCGCTCCAGGGGCAAAAGTTTTTCCACGCGCAGCGTCTGCATCATCACGTTCTTGAATTCGTTGTAGATCAGGTAGACGGAATCCGCGCCGCCTGCCTCATAGATCTTCATGACTTCGCCGGCGATTTCCCTGGCCTTGCCGAGATCGGCGCGCGACGTGACGTCCACGTATTCGCCGGGCAATTTTCCAGGAGCGCTTGCGGAAGGCGTCGCGGCTTTTCTTGGCGATGGTGATGACTTCCACCGATTTGCCGCTCTTTTCGTGCAGGAATTCAAATGCGCGCCGCAGCACGTTCGCATTGAATGCGCCGCACAGGCCGCGCTCGCCGGAAGTGACCAGGACCAGCACGCGCTCTTCGGGGCGCTGCGCCAGCAACGGAAACTGTTCGGGATTCTCGATGCGCGACATCGCCGAGCGCAGAATTTCGCGGATTCCGCTCGCGTAGGGCCGCAGCGATACGGCCGTTTCCTGCGCGCGCCGCAGCCGGGCCGCCGCGATAAATTTCATCGCGCGGGTAATCTGCTGCGTATTCTTCACCGAACGAATCCGCCGCCGGAAATCGAGAAGTGTGGGCATCGAATGGGTTCCGCTACCGGATTAAGCGCGGACCGCCGCCGCGCTGGCCTGGAATTGCTCCTTGTATTCCCCGATGGCGCGCTTCAGTTCCGGACGCGCCTCGTCGGTAATCTGTTTTTTCTGGACGATCTGCGTGAGCAGCGAACCGAAACGGGTCCGCACGAACTCGATCAGACCTTTCTCAAAGCGCTGGATATCGGCGACGGCGACATCGTCCGTCATGCCGCTGGTTCCCGCAAAAATGACGAGCACCTGCTCCTCGACCGCGAGCGGCGAAAATTGGCCCTGTTTCAAGATTTCGGTCAGCCGCTGGCCGCGCGCGAGCTGCGCCTGCGTCGCCTTGTCGAGCTGGTCGGAACCGAACTGCGCGAAGGCCGCCAGTTCGCGGTATTGCGCGAGGTCCAACCGCAACGAGCCGGCCACCTGCCGCACGGCCTTGATCTGCGCGTTGCCGCCGACGCGGCTCACCGAAAGGCCCACGTTGATCGCGGGACGGATGCCGCTGTTGAACAAATCCGCTTCGAGATAAATCTGGCCGTCGGTAATGGAAATCACGTTGGTCGGAATGTACGCCGAGACGTCGCCCGCCTGCGTTTCGATCACCGGCAGCGCGGTCAGAGAGCCCGCGCCCAGCTTGTCGTTGAGCTTCGCGGCGCGTTCCAACAAGCGCGAGTGGAGATAGAACACGTCGCCCGGAAACGCTTCGCGCCCGGGAGGACGCCGCAGCAGCAGGGAAATTTCGCGGTAGGCCTGCGCGTGCTTGGAAAGATCGTCGTAGAAGCAGACGGCGTGCCGCTTGGAATCCCGGAAAAATTCGCCCATCGCGCAGGCCGCGTACGGAGCAATGTACTGCAGGGTTGCCGGCTCGGTGGCCGACGCCGCGACGACGATCGTGTAATCCATCGCGCCCGCATCGGTCAGAATCTTGACGATCTGCGCGATCGTTGACCGCTTCTGGCCGATCGCGCAGTAGATGCAGATTACGTCGCCGCCCTTCTGGTTCAGGATCGTGTCCAGGATGATGGCGGTCTTGCCGGTCTGGCGGTCGCCGATGATCAGCTCGCGCTGTCCGCGGCCGATGGGAATCATCGAGTCGATGGCCTTGATGCCGGTTTGCAGCGGCTCGCGCACCGGCTGACGATCGACGACGCCGGGAGCGATGCGCTCGATCGGGATGCGTTGATTTGTGGAGATGGGGCCTTTGCCGTCGAGCGGAACTCCGAGCGGGTTGACGACGCGGCCCACCATGGCCTCGCCCACTGGCGCGGACATGATCGTGCCGGTGCGCTTGACGGTGTCGCCTTCCTGCACCAGCGTGTATTCGCCCAGAAGCACGGCGCCGACCTGGTCCTCTTCGAGGTTTAGCGCGATGCCGAAGACGTCATGCGGAAACGCCAGCATCTCGCCGGACATGGCCTTTTCCAGGCCGTACACGCGCGCGATGCCGTCGCCCACGGAAATCACTGTGCCGACTTCCTCGACAGCAACCGCCTGCTCGTAGTTGGCGATCTGCGCCTTCAAAATCTTTGTAATTTCATCCGCTTTAATCGAAGCCATTCCCCGCTCCTATTCCGAAATCATCCGCGCGCGCATGCGTTCCAATTGCGTGCGTACCGAACCATCATAGATCGTCGAACCGATTCGCACCACGGCGCCGCCGATCAGGGCCGCATCCGTCGTGAATTGCGCCTGCACTTTTTCCCCGGTCAGTTTTCCCAGGGCTACGCCCAGTTCATCGCGCTCTTTCTCGGTCAATTCCGTGGCCGAAGTCACCGTGGCTTGCGTGATTCCCTGGCGGGCATCGAGCAGCCGGCTGAAGGCCTGCTCGATTTCCACGAGCATCCCGGCGCGCCGCTGGTCGACGATCACGAACAGATAATTGCGCAGGGTGCGGCTCGCGCCCATGCGCGCGACGAGCTCTTCGATTGCCGAATGCTTGGCCGCCCGCGCGATCGAGGGATTGGAGAGAAACGCGTGCAAATCCGGCGACTCGCGAACCATCGCCGCGAACGCCGCGAGTTCCTGCTTGACCTGGTCGGCTTGCTTGTTTTCCAGCGCGACGTCGACCAGCGCGCCCGCGTACCGCTCCGCCAGGGCTTTCAATTCGCGCCCCTTCCGAGTTCGCTCAGAAACGACTGGAACATTCTGGCGCGAATCTCCGCGTTCATCATGGAACTCACGAGGGCCCCCGCGCGCTCCACCGCCATGGACGCCGCAATCTCGCGCACCTGCTGCTGCGCGGCGCGTTCCGATGCGGCCAGTTCCTCGCGGGCGGCATGAGCGATCTTTTCGATTTCAGATTGGCCCGAGGCATACAGCCGTTCGGATTCCGCGGCCCAATTCCGCCGGGCCTCCTCGCGCATTTCCGCCACATCGCGATCGAGCCGGGCGATTTTTGTTTCGACTTCGCGCAACTCGCGTTCGGCTTCCGTTTTCACGGCCGTGGCTTCCACGATGCTCGCCGCGATTTCCTTCGCGTTGCCGCGGAAGAACGCGCCCCCGTACTTTGCGATCAGGTAGGCGATGCCGCCAAAAACAATCAGGAAATTCAGCCAGCGAAAAATCAAGCCGGCGGTCGAATCGGCGGGATCGGGCTCGGCGCCCTCCGCGGCAAACACGGGAAGCGCCATGAAGAAGAGCATCAGGAGAGCGGCCGACGCGATTTGCGGGAAGCGGCGCAAGGATTTCATCGCGCCCCCTTGCCTGAAGATCTGCTCGGTCCGGATGGCGGGCCCGCGAGAATGGCTTCGGCAATCTCATTCGCCAGAGAGCCGCTGGATTGTTCCAGTTCGACTCGCGCCGCCTTGACATCCTCGGCAATCCCTTTTTTCGCTTCCTGGAGTGCGGTCTGAGCGGTGGCGCGCGCGGAGTTGATCGTGGCCTGGCGTTCGTCCAGAGTGCGGCGGCGTTGGGATTCCTGTTCGGCAAAAACCTCGGCGCGGGCTTTCTTCACTGTTTCGTTATAGATACGCTGCTTTTCGTGCGCGGCCACGCGGCTGGCTTCGGCCTCGACCCGGGCGCCTTCGGCTCGCTTGTGGCGCTCGGAGAGCACGCGCTCCATGGGCTTGAAAAAACTCCAGCGCATGAACAAATAGAAAAGAAAAACGATAATGACCGTGGGAACAGCCGCCAGGAACAACTCACCGAGTTGGTTAACGATTTCCACTGATTATGCTAAGGCACCCGACAATGCCCGCCAATTTTCATCTCCGGAACTCCTGAGGTGCACACCCGCCCCTGCAGACAATTCCTGTCCGAATAAAGGAGTGATTTTATAGCATCCGAGCGGGTTTGGCGCAAGTCCATCACGGGCTCTGGTTTCTTTTGTAATTAATTAGATACGCCCGCATCGGCGGAATCAGAAATTTCAAATTATCCCTCCATCCGGGAATACCAGATGGTTGACGACGACTTTGTATTGCCCAGGAGTTCGCGGACGGCCTGAACGATGGGAGGGTGTCCCCAATCATGGCCGCAGAGCAAGCCGCCGGGTTTTACGAGCGGCTTCCAGGCTTGAATATCCGCCTTTACATTCTCGTAGTCGTGGGCGCCGTCAATGAACACCATGTCAAAGCCGGTGCTCCCTTTTGCCTGCAACTCGCGTGCGGCCTCAACAGAGGCGAGGCGCAGGGGACTCACCCTTCCGCTTTCGATATGAACTTTTAAATTTTTGCGAAAAATATCGTAAACATAGTCGTCCGGCCTACCCTCGAGATAGGATTTGATTTCCTCGCTTCCCCTCCAGGTGTCCACGGCAATCAGTACGGCGGAAGCTTCCATGTTGTCAGCTATGGCTGAGGTCGAGCGGCCCATCCACGAGCCGACTTCCGCAATACGTTGAGCCTTGGAGGCCTTCTTGGCCAGCCATTCCAATTCGGCGGGCTTCATCCATCCTTCGGTCGCCAGCGCGTTCTTAAGATTCACAAGGAGGTCCTTTCGAGCAGGTGCGTGCCAATTTCGTCCAAGCACATCTTATCTCAAAACCCGGCTGCTCCCGGTTGCGCTCGCAATCCGAGCCCCGTTCAACCGCTGTTGATCATTTTAGGCGACCGGTTCAATCGTATTTCGCTCGCGTTGCAGCGCCTCTCGAAGTTGGGGATTGCTTAGCGCCCGTGGATGGAACGGCAAAAGATGGCCGTGCTCCGCAAGGGCAAACATCCCAAAACAGAAGAGCGCCTGTTCTTGTATACTTTGCGGGTTTGGATTGTATGTTGAATCGCCTCCACTGGAAATCATTCCTTGAGGTGAAGAGAAAAGCGCCGTTCGCCACGGAAATTCCGAGGGAAACATCGTCACCTGCCGCGCGAGGAAACGTTGATTATCGACGCCTTCATGTTTTTCAATGAAGCCGATCTGCTGGAAATCCGGCTCCACGAGCTGGACCCGGTCGTGGATTGGTTTGTGATCGTCGAGTCTTTGCAGACCTTCTCTGGTAAGACGAGAGAGGCCGTTCTGCCGCAGGTTTGGAGCATCGTTAAGCCGTTCGAACACAAAGTCAAATATCACGTTCTGCCCCGCCTCTTGCCGGAGTACAAAAAAACCTGGAAACCAAAGAAGATCATCTGGCCCCGGGAACATTTCCAGAGAAATTTCATGCTGCAGGCCGCGACGGACATTCCGGCCTCGGACGAGGATGTCCTGATGTTCTCGGACTGCGACGAAATTCCCCGCATGACCACCATCCGGGACAATCTCGACGAACTGAAACACGGAATTCACACCCTGGAGATGGACCTGTTTTATTACAACGTCAACAATCGTCTCAGCGTGTGGAATGGGACCACCGTCGGCACAATCGGCATGATCAGGGATCTAGGGGGGCCATCCGTTGTTCGGGAGAATAACGGCGGAGGCAACCTCGTCATCAAAAACGGGGGCTGGCATTTCAGCTATTTCGGCGGCCCGGAATACATGAGGACCAAGGTGGAAAGCTTTTCCCACTCTTCCGAACGCCGCTTCAAGAAATTTCTTAAGAAGGATTCACAGGAGATCGTTTCGGACATCGTGTCCAGAAAAGATCTGATCGGAAGAGATTTTCCCGCCCGGGAGCACCGGCAGTCCGATGACCCCAGGCTTCCCGCCTATTTTTTGAATCACGCCGATCGGTTTGCACACTTCACGGAAGACTTTTTCAAGACGAGCCCGCCGGCAAGAGGCCGGAGTTGAATCGATCCGATGGACTCCGCTATCGCTTGCTTGCTGGGGCCAAACCTGGCGAGCTAGAATGAACCGCGCGACAGGCCCGGGCTGATTCGTTTCGTAGCTTGGCTTGCCCCGCCAGCCTTTTTCCGTGCGACCTGACACAAGGAGAATTTGATGGCCGCGTTTCGCCGGCGTGGATTTTCTGGACTTTGATTCCCTGCTCAATGATGAAGAGTTGCTGGCGCGAAAGACGGCGCGGCAGTTTGTCGACGAGCACGTCATCCCGATCATCGAAAAGCACAATCGCGAAGCGACCTTCCCGCTGGACCTCGTGCCGAAACTGGCGGAGCTGGGATTTTTTGGCGCGAACCTCGAGGGGTATGGCTGCGCGGGGATGTCCAACGTGGCCTATGGCCTGGTGACGCAGGAACTCGAACGCGGCGACTCCGGCCTGCGCAGCTTCGTTTCCGTGCAGAGCGCGCTGGTGATGTATCCGATCCACTCGTACGGTTCGCCGGAGCAAAAAGACAAGTGGCTGCCGCGCCTGCAAAGCGGAAAAGCGGTGGGGTGCTTCGGCCTCACCGAGCCGCAATTCGGGTCCAATCCCAGCGGCATGCTGACGCGCGCCGTGAAGAGCGGCGATCGTTACGTCCTGAACGGCGAAAAAATGTGGATCACCAACGGATCGATCGCCGACGTCGCGCTGATCTGGGCAAAATGCGAGGACGACAAGATTCGCGGCTTCCTTGTGGAAAAAGGAACGAAAGGTTTCAAGGCCTGGGACGTGCACGGCAAACTTTCGCTGCGCGCTTCCATCACTTCGGGCCTGGCGATGAACGATTGCGAGATTCCCGCGGAAAATGTGCTTCCCGGCGTGGCCGGTTTGAAAGGCCCGCTCAGTTGCCTGACGCAGGCGCGCTACGGCATCGGCTGGGGAGCGATCGGCGCGGCGATGGCGTGCTACGACACGGCGCTGCAATACGCGAAGACGCGCAAGCAATTTCAGAACAAGCCCATCGCGTCGCACCAGCTCGTGCAGGACAAGCTGGTGTTCATGATCACGGAAATTTCAAAGGCGCAGTTGCTGGCGCTGCACATGGGCAGGCGAAAAGACCAGAATCGCCTGGACCCCGCGCACGTCTCCATGCTGAAGATGAATAACGTGTGGATGGCCATGGAAACGGCGCGCAAGGCGCGCGACATTCTGGGCGCCAACGGCATCGTCGACGATTACTGCATCATGCGCCACATGAACAATCTCGAATCGGTCTACACCTACGAAGGCACGCATGACATTCATCGCCTGGTGATCGGCGAGCGCATTACGGGCATTCCCGCGTACTTTTGAGTTTGAGGAGGACCTGATGTTTCGCAACAGCGGCAGCTCCGCGCACGTCCTTCCGTTCCTGGCGCACGCCATTTTCCTGGCGGCCTTTCTGCTTGCGGCGGTTGTCGCGCCCGCATCGGCGCAGGAAAAACCAAAAATCCGCACCATCACCGCGTTCATTCGCCTGGACCCCGCCCAATACAAGCAGCAGGTTGCCGATACCTTGACGATGCTGCGCAACGCCAAGGCCCGCTACGGGCTGGCCGGCTACGAAGTGCAAACCATCCGCATCACCACGCAGCCGTTTCCGGAATACACGCACGGCATGTCCAAAGAGGCGGCGCTCGCGTTTTTTCACGATCTCGACGCCCTCGCCAAACAAGAAAACGTCTCGATCAGCATTGGCCCCGCCTTGATGGACGAGAAAGACGATCCCGCGCAAGCGGAGCTTCTGGAGGAGATTTTGGGGCAGACCAGCAATCTGTACGGCAGCGTGGTCGTGGCCGGAAGCGACGGCGTCCACTGGAAGTCGGTGCACGCGGCGGCGGAAATCATGAAATATCTCGAGGATCACGGCGACAAGGGCCTCGGGAATTTTCGCTTCGCGGCGATTGCCAACGTGCAGGCCTACACGCCGTTTTATCCCGCCTCGTATCATCAGGGCCTGGGACATCAATTTGCCATCGCTCTCGAATCCGCCAACGTGGTCGCCGCGGTGATGGCCGTGCAGCGCGACCCGGAAGCGACGCGCCAGGCGTTGATCTCCGAACTGGGCATGCACGCGCTGCGCCGTGGAGGACATCGCCAGCAAGATCGATCAGGAGACCGGCTGGACGTACATGGGCCTCGATCTTTCTCCCGCGCCGATGAAATATGCATCGATCGGATCGGCGACAGCCGGATTTACCGGCGGCAGATTCGGCACGAGCGGCACGCTGACCGCGGTGGCCACCATTACTTCGGCGTTGCGCGATATTTCCGTGAAAAAAGTGGGCTATACCGGCGTGATGATGCCGGTGATGGAAGACACGCGCCTCGCGCAACTCTGGGGCGAGGGCGCGCTGACGATGGACCAACTCCTCGCCTATTCCGCCGTCTGCGGCACGGGGCTCGACACGATTCCGCTGCCCGGCGACGTCACCACGCAGCAACTCGAACGCATCATCGGCGACGTCGCCACTCTTTCCGCGAAATTATCGAAGCCGCTCAGCGCGCGCCTGCTGCCGGTCGCGGGCGCGAAAGCCGGCGACCAGACCACGTTCGACGATCCGAACCTGGTGAACACGGTCATTCAGCCGCTGCCGTGATCATCCAGCGCCGATCAGTTTTGCAACGACTTACCTTGACGCGCGGAATCTAGCACTTCTGGGATTCACCACGTTGATCGGCTTGCCTGCGCAATACGCCCATATTTGGTCGAAGATTTCGGAAAACTGAACTTCGTACTCATCCCGCGTGACGTAGCCGATGTGCGGCGTGCATACGACGTTTTTCATGCCGAGCAACGGATGACTCGTATCCACGAGCGGCTCCTGTTCATAGACATCAACCGCCGCCATTCCCGGGCGGCCCGGTTGCAAAGCGCCACCAGCGCCCCGGGTTCGATCAGCGGCGCGCGGCTGGTATTCACAATGAGCGCTGTCGGCTTCATGCGGCCAAGTCGCCCGCGGTCACGATCCCGCGAGTCGCGTTGTACAAGCGGCAGGTGCAGTGAGATCATATCGCACTCTTGAAAAACGCCTCCTTGCTGCGCGCTGTGGCGTAGCCGTCCGCCCGTGCTCGCTCCCGCGCAGTCTTCGTTCGACCACACCAGCACGTTCATGCCGAATGCCTTGCCGTAACCCGCGACCACGCTCCCGATACGGCCGTAACCATAAATTCCGAGTGTTTTGCCGCGCAGCGTGTCGCCGACTCCGATTTGCCAGTTTCCTGCCTTTAGCGAGGCCATCTGTTGCGGGATCTGGCGCATGGCGGCAAGAATCAGTCCCCAAGTCAATTCCGCAGCCGCGTAGCAAGGCGTCCCTGCATGCTGGCTTGACGAAACAATCACGCCATGCCTGGTACAAGCGTCGATATCGATGTGTGGATAGACGCTGCGCTGGCTGATGAGTTTCAGTTTTCTGAGGCGCTCAAGCAAAGGAGCCTGAATCTTCGTGCGTTCTCGGATCAGCACCAATACTTCCGCATCTTTCAAGCGCTCGGCCAGTTGATCGACATCCTGCACATGATCGTTCCAGATTTGGACGTCATGGTTCTTAAGCTTCTGGAAGCAAGGCAGCGAACGAAGGGTATCGAAGTAATCGTCGAGAATTGTTATGTTCATATAGAGTGTGCCGCCAAACCGTGGTTTGCGTTTTGCGAAAAATTGTTGTGTTCTATCCGTGCGCCCATTAAGGTCTCAACCATAGGGAATCCTCCCGTCCCGCCCTCAATATATCTTAACCGCGGCTCTTCGACGCTATCGGGAGCTCCCGTTTTCGAAGTGAGAATCTTTGAACACAATCCATAGACTGTTCCTCTAGCTGCGCCGCGCCGCTTGGTTTAGGATAGGCGATGTCCTAGCCGTGCCGCGCGCGCGAACCGTGCCCGAATGCGCGCCAGATCCAAAAAACTTCTGTGAGCGGGAGTGGTGATGGAAATTGAGCTGAGTCTGGAATTTTTGCGCGTCGTGGAACAAGCGGCCATTGAATCGGCCAAGACCATGGGCCGGGGAGACGGCCACCTGGCCGACCAGGCCGCCGTCAGCGCCATGCGCAGGGTGATGGACGAGGTGCCCATGGACGGCACGATCGTTATCGGCGAGGGCGAACGCGACGAGGCCCCGATGCTTTTCATCGGCGAAAAAATCGGCGCCGCGCAGCACGTTCGCGGATTTAATTTTCCCGCCGTCGACATCGCTGTCGATCCGCTCGAAGGCACGAATCTTTGCGCCACGGGCGCGCCCGGCTCGATCACGGTGCTCGCCGCGAGCGAAAAGGGCGGACTGCTGCACGCGCCCGATCTGTACATGGAAAAAATCATCGTGGGGCCGTCCTGCAAGGGCGCCGTCGACCTGGACGCGCCCGTCGCGGACAATCTGGGCGCGATAGCCAAGCGTCTCGATCGCGACGTCGAGGATTTGGTCGTGATTGTCCTTGACCGGCCGCGCCACGAAAAATTGATCGCGGATATTCGCGCCGCCGGGGCGCGTATTCGCCTGATCGGCGATGGCGACCTCTCCGCCGGCATCTCCGCCGCCGTCATCGGGCTTGGCGTGCACGCAGTCATGGGCATCGGCGGCGCTCCCGAAGGCGTGCTGACCGCGGCCGCGCTTCGCTGCCTGAACGGAGAAATTCTGGCGCGCCTGGTGGTGTCCAAGCCCGAGCATGAAGAGCGCCTCGCCAAGATGGGAATCAAGGACGGCAAACGAATCTATCGCACCGAAGACCTCGCGCCCGGCAAGAAAATTATTTTCGCGTGCACCGGCGTAACCGAAGGCATCCTGTTGCGCGGCGTTCGCTTCTTCGGCGAAGGCATCCGCACGCAATCCCTGGTCGTCACTCTGGACGAACGCCAGGTGCGTTTCATCGACACCGTGACCCTCGATAAGCGCCCTGATGTAAAAGTGCGTTTCGCATAGCCAGGGTGCGTGGCGCCAACGCGACCGGGCGCGGTGGCCATTCAAAAATTGAAAAAAAGCTTCGCCTCTTAAGCGGCGCGCCACGGCGGTCCACCCAATACCGGTCCCCATTGCGCCGGTTCGGAATCTCCCATCGAACAAAACGATCCGAATTAACTATTGCTTAATATTGACCGCAATAGAGATGTGTGGATACAATCGCCGCCAATCTCCAATTGACAAGGAATTCCCAGCCTCGCTGGGCTTTGCGGAGGCCAGAGTGAGTCGGACATTCGGTAACTGCGCGGTCCTTGTTCTTGTGAGCCTCTTGTTTTCTGGAAGCCTCTTCGCGCAAGGCGTGTGCGATCAGGGGAATGGCCCTCTGGACGCGGCGGAGCCTTCCGCCATCACGCCCGCCGAGATCATTCAAAAATTCGCGGCCAAGGAAGCGATTTTCAAGGCAGCGCGGGAACGCTATGGCTACACTTTGAATGTAACCATCCAAACTCTGGACGACTATGGCCAAGTGGACGGGGAATATCAGCAGATTTCGGAGATCCGGCTGAACGAAATCGGCAAGCGTGTGGAAGCAACAACCTTCGCTCCGCAGAGCACTCTCCGGAAGGTGTCCCTCTCGGAAGACGACCTGGTTGACGTCCGCGAACGTCTGCCCTTTGCGCTGACTCCGGAGGAGCTGCCGCACTATTCCATCGCCTATGCCGGGCGGCAACGCGTGGATGAACTGAATACGTACGTATTTACCGCTTCGCCCAAGACCGGAAAGAAGGAAACGAAGCGCTTCGAAGGCCGCATCTGGGTGGACAATCAGGACTTCATGATCGTGAAAACTTGCGGCAAGCCGCGGGAAGATGAAAACCTCAACGCCAAAAAGAAAAATGACATCGTCAGCCTCACGCCTGTGTTTGTGACTTACCGGGAACAGTTCGAAGGACAATTTTGGTTTCCCACGTACGCGCGCGCGGATGAGCTACTGCGCTTCCCCAAAAACTTCGTCCACCTGCGCGAGGTCGTGAAATACTCCAACTACAAGCCATTGGCGCGAAAGTAGATTTGAGCCTGTTCGCGCACGCCCGCGTCGTCGACGGAGATAATTGGGTGCCGCTCTCCAACTCGTCGTAAGCACACTCACGTAGTTATTGGCCATCGCCGCGGGCGACGGCAAGGCCCTCTTCAGACATGGAAAGCGCGCTGGAAGAAAACCCGGGAACGCCAATCTCCCGATTGGCGTTTCGCAAATCGCCCGCCGCGGCGGGGAGATTGGCGTTCCCAGGATTACTGTTCCGCCCTTTGGAAAACGCGCGGTTAAGCTCCGTGGCGTTGCTCCGGGTTGGCATACTCCTCGCCGTTGGCGCGGCAACCTAACCGTTTTTTGAGGCGGTGGAAACTGTTAAAAAGCGATTTATGAGATACCCTGTTGGGGACCTGTTATCGTCTGCGCGGTTCGGTGTTCCGACTGACAGGTCTGCTTCAGCTGGGATTTGCGCACTCAATTTTACTTTTGCCGCGTGATGGGGAGTCAAAGCATGAGCGAAACTGCGAAGCCGGCAGCAAGTCCGCTGCTCGTTGAGATCGCAAAACTTGTTGAATTTATCGCGCGAGTTCTGGCGGCCGCGGGGATTCCCCCGGAAGACGCGCAGCAAGTGGCCGCTCTCATGGCCGAAGCGGACGCGCGCGGAGGGGACGCGCACGGCGTGTTCCGCCTGCCGCAATACGTCAAGCAGATCCAAAGCGGCGCCGTCAATCCTCGGCCCAACATCCAGGTCGTGAGTAACCAAGCCGGGCACGGCTCTCGTCGACGGCGACAACGCCATCGGTCATCTGGTGATGATACGGGCCACGGAATTGGCGATTGAGAAGGCGCGCGAGTGCGGCGTCGCCTGGGTGGGAACGCGCCGCAGCAATCATGCTGGCCCGGCGCAGCTTTACCCGCGAATGATCGCGGCGCAGGACATGATCGGATTGTATTTCTGCGTGGGCAACACCAATCTTGTGCCTCCGTGGGGCGGCACCGAAGTGCTGCTCAGCACCAATCCCATCGCCATCGCTGTGCCGGCCTTGCGGCATCCTGTCATCTCGCTGGACATGGCCACGACCAACACCGCGTTTGGAAAAATCAGACTCAAGGCGCAACGCGGCGAGCCGATGCCGGAAGGCTGGATGATCGACAGGCAAGGAAAGCCGCTGACCGATCCGAAGCGAGCCAGCGAAGGTTTCCTACTTCCGATCGGAGGGCCAAAAGGATATGGGCTGGCGCTGATGATCGGTTTGCTGGCAGGCACGTTGAACGGCGGCGCGTTTGGCCGCGATGTGGTGGACTATACCGTGGACTCGAAAACGCCGAGCAACACGGGTCAGTCCATCGTGGCGGTGAATATCGCGGCGTTCGCGGACGTGCCGTCTTTCAAGCAGCAGGTGGATGAAGTGTGGGACGTAATGAAGTCGTCTCCGACGCTGCCAGGCGTCGACGAGGTCCGGCTGCCTGGAGAGCACTCAGAGCAAATTTACCGCGAGCGGATGGCGCACGGAGTTCCGCTGAGCGAGACGCAACGTAAGGTGTTGGACGAACTTTCCGACCGGCTGGGCATCGAGCGATTGCAGTGAAAGTGACATCCAGCTAAAGCCCTACTGAGCCGCGGTTATGCGTGCAATTCCCGCGCCCGCTGCGCGCCAGCGCCCTTGCTGCTTTGCGAAGACGCGCATCACGCGGTACTCGCCATCGTAGCTGGTCTCGCCCTGCTTGCCACGAATTGTGGTCAAGTCCGTCAGCACGGCAACGTCCGGCGATGCATACCGCACTTGAATATCGCTGGACTGGATCGCCAGATCTCCGAGTTGGGTATTCTTGATCATGTCGACTTGCTGCTGTTTGGTTACGAGGATTCCACCGGGATGAATTTCCACAAAGTTGTCGGCGAAGAGCCACGCCGCCGTCTCGCCGTCGTGGTTGTGTGCCGCATCGAGCCAGACGTGGTCGAGGATCGAGACCGTAGTGGCAACGTCCTCACCCGCTGCGGCCGGTTTCTTAGGTGCCTGGGCGAGCACCACTGCCCCCGATGCGATTAGAAAGACGATCGATGTGGCCAACCCGTATGCGCGCTTCATTACGATCCTCCTGGAACAACGCGAGCCCGAATTTGTAGCGCCGGCGTCACGACTCCGTGCACTACTTTTTGGTCAGGTCCGGATTCATCACCACGCCGGTAGCCCGCCAGCTTCCATTCTGCTTGATCACCACTCGAAACACGTTGAACTCGCCGTCCATGCTTTTGCCCTTGCTGTCGTGGCCTTTGATGGTGGTGTGATCGGTCAGAATCGTCACGTTCCCAAAAACATGAACCTGGATGTTTTCGGGATCGAGCACCAGGAGCGTCGGACGATCGGGCCCCCTCAGGATTCCAAGCCACTCCTTCTTCGTATAAGTCTGGCCATTGGCGAGGACGAGGACGTAGCTGTCGGCGAAGAATTTTTCCAGATAATCCAGGTCGCCGGTTCTTTCGGAATCCAGCCACTTATGATCGAGCGCTTTCCAGTCCTCGCCGCCGGCTGGAGCTGCGGCGCTTTTCGCTTGGCCGAAGGCGAGAGGCGCGAAGCTCAGGATCAACGCCAACGCTCCGACAAGAATCTGTCTCATCTTCAAATCTCCTCTACGGGCTGACCTTGCTACGAAAAATCAAAAAACTGTCATTCCGAGCGAAGCGAGGAATCTCTCTGCGACTCAGCAGCGAGACGAGAGAGATTCCTCGCTTCGCTCGGAATGACAAAATACCGCGCGTTTCTCCTCGCTGCTAAGGCCGAATGCCGGGGATATTCACTCGAAGCCGGTAAAGCCCCGTGACCGCAGTGAAGTACAGCGTCTTTGCGTCGGCGTCTCCCCAGGCCAGGTTGGCTGGATTTTCGGGTGGCCGGATGGTGCCGAGATGTTTTCCTTCCGGCGTCAAAACCCAAATGCCGCCGGGACCCGCGCCATAGATGTTTCCCTTTTGATCGATCTTCATTCCGTCGGGCACGCCCGCTTCCTTGCTCGAGGACATATCGATCAGCAACTTTTTATTGGCGAGTGTGCCGTCAGGCTGCACGTCAAAGCGCCAATATGTTTTGGAGGCCGAGTCATTGATGTATAGATACTTTTCGTCCGGAGAGAAAGCGAGGCCGTTCGGCGCCTGGAAATCCTTGTTGACGACTTCCAGTTTCCCTTTCGCCAGGCGATAGACGCCCGAGAAAGGCAGCTCCTTCTTGGGATCGTCCGCCAATTTGCGAAGGCCATAAGGAGGATCGGAAAAATAAAGTGTGCCGTCGGATTTGTAGACTAAATCATTTGGACTGTTGAGGCGCTTTCCTTCGTAGCGGTCCGCCAGGACGGTGCGCTTGCCGTCCTTTTCGAGGCGCATGACGCCGCGATCGCCGTGCTGGCAGTAGGTGACCCTGCCCTCCTTATCTAGCGTGATGCCGTTGGAACCATACAACGTGACGACGGCGTGCCCGTTGTTCAATTGGTAGCCGGCGTCGCCCGGATCGGCGCCCGCGAATCCGCTCTTCGCCAGGAACACGGAAACTTTGCCGTCCGCCGGATTCCATTTGTCGATCGCGTTGGCTGGAATGTCGCTGAAGATCAAAAAGCCCGGCGTGCTGGGGTGCACCCACACCGGCCCTTCCAAAAAGCCGAAACCATCCGCCACTTTTTCAATCTGAGCGCCGGCGGGGATCAGCGCGTCCAGCGCCGGATCGAGGCGAATGATTTGCCCGCCATTCTGAGCGGCAAGCGTGACGCCAGTGAGAAGCGCCGCGAGAATGAATACAAGGACTCCTAATTTTTTTCGCATGCGCGAGCCACACTCCCTCTTAAATTTCATTGGGCCACAATTCAAATGTATCCCGCCGGAATATTGGTCGCCGACGGATTTTCACCCTCGGAAAGATTACAGACCAGCCTCACAAAAGCAAACACAAAACTCCTAGTCTCCTCACCCTTTAGGATTGTCAAAGAATGAGGGATCAGATTTCTTGAGTAACGGAAACTGTGAGACGCGTGAGAAGCCTTCCCGAAAATCCCCACCCGTAAAGTCGGTGTACAATATCGCGCGGATATGACGATCAGAAATCAGGCAGAGCTGGCCCGCCAGTTTCTCGAACTCCACCGCGGACCAAAGATATTGGTCTTGCCGAATGCGTGGGATGTTGCCAGCGCGCGGATTTTTGAGGATGCGGGATTTCCGGCAATCGGAACAACGAGCGCCGGGATCGCCAATTCCTTCGGCTACCCGGACGGCCAGAAAATTCCCCGGGAAGAAATGCTCGCCGCCGTGCGCCGCATCGCCGAAGCCGTCGAAGTGCCCGTCACCGCGGATGTGGAAGCGGGTTTCGGAAGCACGCCCGAAGAAGTCGCGGGCACGGCGCAAGCAGTGATCGCGGCCGGAGCCGTGGGAATGAATCTCGAAGATGGAGTCGTGGGAAAACACGATTCGCTCGCCGACGTGAATCTGCAGAACGAAATCATCCAGGCCGTAATGGAGGTTGTCGACGGCGCGGGTGTTCCCTTCGTGCTCAATGCGCGCACGGATGTTTTTCTGAACGGCATCGGCCCGGCGGAAACGCGGCTGGCGCGCACGCTCGAGCGGCTGAACGCCTATCACGCGGCTGGAGCGCCGTCGCTCTTCGCCCCCGGCGTGAAGGATACGGAAACGATCTCGCAACTGGTGCGTGGAGTTGCCGGACCGTTGAACATTCTGGCGACGGTTGGCACGCCGCCTGTCGAGGAACTGCAACGGCTCGGGGTTGCCCGAGTAAGCGTCGGATCGGGACCGATGCGGGCTGCGCTTGGTTTTCTCGGGCGCATGGCTCGCCAGCTTCGCGAGGAAGGTGTTTTCACGTTGATGACCGAAGGCGCTGTTCCCTACGCGGATGCGAATCGCCTGGTTCAGCCAAAGCGCAGCCGGTCCTGACCCGGGAACGCCAATCTCCCCGCCGCGGCGGGCGATTGGACGGAGCCAATCGGGAGATTGGTGTTCCCAGGGAAAATCATCCTGCTTGACCCAGCGAATCCTTAAGTTATACAAGAAGGCATACTCGCAATCGTTCTTCGAGGTGCGATTTTGAGGACCACGTCGTCTGTTGCCCTTGGATTAGCCTTCTTTTTGCTCACTGTGTCAGCGCCCATTTTTGCGCACCATGGATTTTCCGTGGAGTTCGACAGGGATAATCCCCTCACGCTCACTGGGACCGTTACCAAGATGGAGTTCATGAATCCGCACATTTATTTTTATGTGGATGTGAAAGGCAAGGACGGCAAAGTGGTCAACTGGGCGTTCGAGGGCGGCCCTCCGAACGTGATTTATCGACAAGGCTGGCGAAAGGACACGTTGAAGCCGGGAGATGTTGTGACGGTCAAGGGGTTTCGCGCCAAGGATGGCACGCATTTGGCGGCATGCTCGACCGTCAAGCTTCCGGACGGACGCGAGATGGCCGCCGGGTCGGGAGGCGTCTCCCAGAATGCATACGGCTCGGCCGGCGCTGAAGGCAAAAAATAAAGTGAGGGCGACGAGAGAGTGGAATCGAGACCCAGCATGAAGAATTATTTCCGAGCCCGCATCGCATTCGCCGCATCTTTGTTTTTCGTTTTACCATTCTTGATTGCATGCGGCAGCGGCAGGGCATCGGGAAATCCGCATGCTGCCGGGCCGCCGGACTTCAATGGAGTGTGGTCCGCGCCGTTCACTCCCGACATTTCGAAAACCCTGGGGCATCAGCCTCCGTTCACGCCGTATGGGGCCGCGCGATTTGCGAAAGAGGATGAGTTCGACGACCCGTTGACCAAATGCCTGCCGATCGGTCCGGCGCGGGGAATTCAGGCGGGAATCATGCCGTTCCAGATCGTGCAGACACCATCCGTATTCACCATTCTTTTCGAGAACCAGCACACGTTCCGCATCATTCACACGGACGGGCGCAGCCACCCGAAGGATGCCGACCCGACGTGGTTTGGCGATTCGATCGGCAAATGGGACGGCGACACTTTGGTCGTGGACACCGTGGGGTTGGACGATAGGACCTGGCTCGACACGGCGGGCCACGAGCACAGCGACCAACTGCATCTGGTCGAACGGTTTCAAAAGGTGGACAATAACAACATCAAATGGACCGTGACATATGAAGATCCGAAGTTTTTCACGGAGCCTTGGTCGATCACGCTGCCCATCGCGCGCCAGAATACGGAGATCATGTCGTACTCTTGCGAGGAGAACGAAAAGGACAGAGCTCATTTGCGGCGCTCAAAAAAATGAGTTTTCGGATCGCCGGCCGTATGACGTTCACTTACTTAACGAATTCGTATGGGGAGCATGAAATGAAAAGATATCAACTGAACCTTTTGGCTGCGGCCGCGGCACTCCTGCTGGTTGGCATCCCTCTCTGGGCGCACCACGGCAACGCTTCGTATGACAACGAAAATCCCATTACCATCAAGGGAGCCGTTACGGAATTTGCTTGGACCAACCCTCACGCCCAAATTTATTTGGATGTGAAAGACGGCAAAGGCGGCCTCGTGCATTGGAGCGTGGAAACGTATAGCCCGGGCAAACTGGTGCGGGCCGGCTGGTCAAAAGACAGCGTGAAGGCCGGCGATCAGGTTTCCATTACCCTTATTCCCGCGAAGAGCGGAGCGCCCGTGGGCTTTCTTCACAAGCTCGTGCTTCCAGACGGCAAAGTGTTGGGGCTGCAGGAACTGGAGAACTGAGCGCGGCTACAGCAAGGGAATCGCCGGCCAAACCGGGATGCTTGAAAATTGGAACCCGAGTTAAGGGAGAATCTTCAGGATGCGAAACCGAATCGTAACGATTACCTGGATTGCGACGCTGGCGGCGATACCCGCTTTGCCTGCGATAATTCATGCTCAGATGCCCAGCCAGCAATCCCCTACGGCAAAGAGCAATGTTTCGGCTCCCGCCGACCCACATGACTTGTCCGGAATGTGGGAATTTTTCGCCAACATCCCCGGCCAGGGCATCTACGCGACTCCGAGCAAAGATCACCCGCCGATGACGCCTTGGGCAAAAGCGAAATACGAGGAAGCGAAGCCAGGTTACGGTCCCAAAGCGCAAGGCGGCGGGAATGATCCGATTCTGAAATGCAATCCCACCGGGATTCCACGACTCCTGTTTTTTCCGCAGCCGTTTGAGGTCTTTCAGACCCCGGACCGCGTGTTCATGTTCTTCGAGCGCGATCATGCCTGGCGCCAGATCTGGACCGACGGGCGGGGCCATCCCAAGGATCTGGCGCCTACATGGATGGGCGACTCGATTGGCAAGTGGGACGGCGATACCTTCGTCGTGGATACGGTCGGCTTCAATGAAAAGAGCTGGCTCGATTTTTACGGCGATCCACACAGCGAAGACATGCACCTGATCGAGCGATACAAGCGCGTGGATCGCAATACCATGTCGCTGCAGCTCGTCGTCGAGGATCCCAAGGCTTACACCAGCACCTGGGTGGGCGATACGAAAAACTACAAGCTGCTGACGGGGAAGAAAGCCTATATGGAGGAACTCTTCTGCATTCCGGAAGAAGAGGATGCCTTTACCAATCGCATCAGAATGCCCGCGGTGGGGCAGAGCCCCAAGTAGAACACGCTTTTTGCCCTGAGCATTTCTGAAGGGCGCCTGATGGTTTTCTCATTTTCAACAATCGCAATATCAAAACCCACAGGCTGAAGCGTGTGCTACTTAAACCTACTTCGCTAGATACATATAGCCCACAGTGTTATTCCCCGGCGAAGCGAACCACATTCTTCCCTTGGGATCGTTGTTGAGTTCCCTCATCCCATTGCCAACCGCGGGAGCGGGATACTCGGTTATTTTTCCAGTGGCGGGATCTAAGCGCCCGACTGTGTCCATGATCCCGGAGGCATACCAAACCTGGTTTGTCGTATCGATTCCGATGGGATAGGGTGAAGGCTGCTCGCCGGGAAGCTGGTATTCCTTGAACGCGCCCGTTTCCGTATCCAGCCGAACGATCTGTCCCCTGTCATACTGTGCCAGCCAGCCGATTCCGTTGGCATCGACTTGAAAGCGGCGCCGCGAACCGGGCTGCGGCGGCGGCGTCCAGGTCGTGACTTTCCCGGTCTTATATTCCACCTTGAAAATTCGGCCTTGTCCGCCGGCCTCGTCGAACCAGATGTTGCCGGCCCTATCGAGGTTCGCTCCGTACGTGCCGGGAACATCTTTCAGTTCCGTGTAAACTCCAGTCTTGGGATCAAAGCGGTAGGAAAACGGGCTGCCGGAAACCCACAAGATTCCGTTGGGATCTTCGCGCACTGTGTTCATCGTTCGGCCCGGACCTTTGTACTTGGTCTGCTTGCCGGACTTGACATCGACTTTCACGAGCGTTCCACCCTCTTCCACGACCCAGGCCGAAACTCCGTCGCGCGTCATCTGCACCGAGCGCGTGCCCACTCGCGGAGACTGGCTCTCCCACAAATATTCCTGCAGCTCGCCCGTATCCGGGTTCAACCTGCCGACGCCATTTACCGTCCCGAAATACGGGCACCAGATGTTGCCGTCCTTGTCCGGGTTCGCGTCCCAGGTCATGCGTCCGGGCGGCATTTCGTACATGACGTACACGATCTTGAGCGCTTCGTCGCTGAATTGCTTCATCCAGTCCACATAGCCGGGAAGATCGGCCGGAGATTCAGGAAGCGCGCCCGGCCCCGGCCCGAAAATCTTGGCGGCGTAGGCCGCGACTTCGTTGACGTCCTGGTCGCTCTTGACCGTACCGTACACGACGCTGCCGCCGATTCTGGTGGACATCATGTCCTTGAGCGTATCGCGCCATCCATTTTCGTCCCGCCGCACGTTGATAAATTGTTCGAAACCGTGGCAACTCGAGCCGCAGCGGGCGAACTTTTCCTTTCCGGGCCCGTCCGGAAAAAGGTCGATGCCTTGAATGATCGGAATTTCGTCCCAATGCACCATCTGCTTCTGCATAGTCCAGTCGAAAGTGGCGTTTTGACCCGCGGCCAGGACGATTCCGCTCTTCGGGTCGGACCGGTACCCTACAGCCTTCGCCAGCACCTGATAATCGCCGGCGGGCAGATTCTCCACGCGGTATTTCCCATCGTTGCCGGAGAGCACGATGACCGTCACTCGGGTCTTCGCGTTCCGAGCCTGCACAAACGCGGCGCGAAAGGGCGCGCCGTCCGGCCCCGTGACCTTGCCCGTGATCGTCGCCCCGAACGCGATCGAGGAAATGAGACCTACCGCACTGACCAATCCCAGGATTTTGAGAATTCTGAGTGGCTGCATGACTCCTCCTTGCAATGGGCGATCGACACCGCTCGTTCAGCCGACAAGACCGCCGATGTTCGAGCGCGGTATCTTTGATGGTAAGAACAAGCTGCCCTGGAACAACGCGCAATTTCGCCGTTGCCAGTCGGCAATGCCGCGAGGCTACCAAACAGACGTACCGAATGTCTATGGAGATCTCTTTTCCCCTTGGTCAATAGATCTGTGCATCGTATCGAACTGATTCTCAACGAAATCAAGTCCTTGCGAACGTCCGGCAGTAGTGCTAACTTGCTACTCAATACGAATTTATATTGCAGCTCTAGGCCTTTGCTGAGTGCCTGCAGTTTTGTGGTGGTACGTCAGCATGACCTCGGCCATGGAGGCCCCCATGCGGGAAAAGCCACGGTACCCCGGTATACGCGTTACTGCCAACGGAAACCAACTAGTTTCCTATCACACCGAAACTCGCATCACCGACGCGGGAATTTTCTACCCGATCACACCGTCCACTGAGGGTGGCGAGCTGTACCAGCAGGCCTACGCGGAAGGCAAATTGAATGTCTTCGGCCACAACACCATCGCGGTCGAGGCCGAAGGCGAGCACGCGGCACAGGGCGGGGCTATCGCGCATTCCGTCTGCGGGCAGCGAGTCGTCAACTTCACGTCGGGCCAGGGAATCGTATACGGCGTGGAGCAGTATTACCATGCGCCGGGCAAGTGCTCGACGATGGTTCTGGAGGTCGGGGCTCGCGCCCTCACCAAGCACGCCCTGAACGTCCACTGCGGACACGACGACGTGTATGGCGCGCTCGATACCGGCTGGATCATTTTATTCGGCAAGGACGCGCAGCAAGCAGCCGACCAGGCGCTCATTCTACGGCGCGTGACCGAACTCAGCCTGACTCCAGGAATGAACGTGCAGGACGGATTCCTCACCTCGCATCTGGAGCGCACCTTCTACAAGCACGAGTCGGAACTGATGCGCGAATACCTGGGCGCACCGGATGACATGATCGATTGCCCGACCGAAAGCCAGCGCATTCTGTTTGGCCCGAAGCGCCGCCGCGTGCCGCGCATGATCGACCTGACGAATCCCGTCCTTCTTGGCCCCGTGCAAAATCAGGAACATTACATGCAGGGCGTAGTAGCGCGCCGCAATAATTTCACGGAGCCGATTCTGCAATTCCTGGAAGATGCCTACAAGGATTTCGGGAAGTTGACCGGCCGCCACTATGGCCTGGTCACTGAATATAAGACCGAGGACGCGGACACCGTATTCGTATCGCTCGGCTCGGCGGCTGAAAATATCGAAGCGGCCGTTGACTATCTGCGGGAGCGGCGCAACGCCAAAGTGGGTTCGATTCACCTGAACGTTTTCCGGCCTTTCCCGGAGGCCGCCGTCATAAAGGCGCTGGCCGGCAAGCGCAACGTCATCGTTCTCGAGCGCACGGACGAACCCATGTCGGGAGACAACCCCATGGGCCGGGAAATCCGTACGGCTCTGACCAAGGCCCTCGTCACGCAAGACCACGTCGCGGAAGCGAATCTTCCCCCCATTACGCCGGACCAGATGCCGCGGCTCTTTGCCGGCATCTACGGCTTGGGTTCCCGCGATTTCAGGCCCGAGCACGTGCTGGGCGCCTACGAATTCGCCACTGGAGCGCGGACGCGCAAGGACGGCAAGGGCGTCGCGGACGGAGCCTCCTTTTTCGTTCTGGGCGTCGACCATCCCTATGAAGTGAAGTCGGACGAGACGCCGTCGCTGCTGCCCGAAAAAGCCGTGGCCGTGCGGTTCCATTCCATCGGCGGGTGGGGCGCGATCACCACCGGAAAAAATCTTGGCGCGATCATCGGCGACTTGAACGATCTGCTCTACGACCGCGACAAAGTCGTGGACGAGTGGGGCAATCCCAAGGAAATCATCCACGTCAGCGCCAACCCGAAATACGGTTCCGAGAAGAAGGGCGCGCCGACTTCCTATTTCATGGTCGCCGCTCCCGAGCGCATTCGAGTGAATTGCGACCTGCGCCATGTCACGGTTGTGCTTTGCTGCGATCCGAAGGCATTCACCCATACCAATCCGCTGGACGGAATGCTCGAAGGCGGCGCCTTGATTTGGGAATCGGAGGAGGAAGGCGAGAAGGCCTGGGAGCGTCTGCCCATGTGGGCGCGCAAGCAAATCATCGACAAGAAGATTCGCGTCTTCACGCTGCCCGGCTTCGTGATCGCCCGCAACGCGACCGATCGCGCCGACCTTCAACTGAGAATGCAGGGAAACGCATTCCTGGGCGCGTTCTTTGCGGTCTCGCCGATTCTGCAGGAGTTCGGAATTACGCCGGAACAGTTCCGCGACGTCGTCCACAAGCAGTACGTCAAGAAATTCGGCCGCCTGGGCGACGCGGTCGTGAATTCCAACATGGAAGTCATGACGCAAGGCTTCGAGCGAGGTGCGCGAAATCCGCGTCGGCGAAATGGAAGCGCCGGACCGGTCATCGCTGCGCGGCGAGGCTCTGCTGCCGGTGTTTCTAACGCCTCCGCCGAGGGCGGTTGCGGCTCCGGCTGCCGGTCTCATGCAGTTCCTGAGGGACAGGGCGCGCGCACGCCAGTGACGACAATCGCCATGTTCGATTCCGAGTTTCGTTCGAACTATGGCTACAACCAGCCGGCCTCGCCGCTCGCCTCGGTGGGAGTCATGGCCGCCGGCAGCGGCGACACCGCCTCCAAATATGTCGCGCGGCGCGAAACTCCCCTCTACATTCCTGAAAATTGCACGCAATGCATGGAGTGCATTGCGGTTTGTCCGGACACGGCGCTGCCGAATTGCTCGCAGGATTTGGATACCGTTCTGCGAACGGCCATCGCGAACTACGTGACGGACCCGGACGAGCGCGCGAAAATGTTCAAGTCGCTGCCGGAGATTGACAAGCGCACGCGCGCGTTGATGCAGGACTTCGGTAGCCACGAAAACCCTCACTCCCCTTCCAGAAATCCTCCGCAAGGTCACGAACGAGGTGGACGGATTCTCCGACGAGGCCAAGCGCCAATTCTTCGCCATCATCGAAAAAGTTCCGATGGCCTTCCAGAAGGCCAACGCGATCTTCGCCACGCCGGAAAAGAAGACGCCGGGCAGCGGCGGCATATTCTCCATTTTCGTTTCGGACCTGTGCAAGGGATGCGCTGCCTGCGTCACCGCATGCGGCGATCACAAGGCGCTGAGGATGGTGCAGGAAACCGAGGACGTCAACGCGGAGCACGAAACCGGAACCGCCTTCCTGAACCTCTTGCCGGACACTTCGCAGAAATATCTGGGCCTGTATAACGATACGACACCCGACGGATTCCAAGACCGCCGCGCTGCGCAATTTGCTGATGGTGCGGCGCAACTATGATGCGCTGGTCTCCGGCGACGGCGCGTGCGCGGGCTGCGGCGAGAAGAGCGTGCTGCGGGCCATCACTGCCGTCACGGAAGCGTACATGCGGCCGCTCTATCACGCGAAAGCCGAGCGGTTCCGCGCCAAAGCGGGCGACCTCGAAAAGACCGGCGTGCAGAAGCTCGCTGAACTCAAGGCCAGAAACGAAAAAGAATACGAGCTGTTGCGCCAGGCCATCGCCCACCTGGTGATGGGACTGGGCGGCGAGGACGAAAAGGACACCAAGGCGCGCATCGCCGCGCACGGCGAGATCACGGACGGAGATCTCGTCCACGCCATTGCTACCGTGCTGCTGCAAGAAGCGTTCAATCACATGAATCTCCAGGCCATCGATGGCCGGCTTGCAAACGGCATGTCCGTGATGGCCATGGCCGCGCACACCGGCTGCAACACCGTCTACGGTTCGACGCCTTCCAACAACCCGCACCCGTATCCGTGGATGAACTCCCTCTTCCAGGACGGCATCACTGTGGGATGGCTGCTCGGTGAGAGCTTCATCGTGGATCATGCCCGCCGTTCCGTCAGTCCCCGAACGGCTGACCGATATCCTGCTGCAGCGGACAGAAAACGTCATCAGTCCGCGCGAGTATTACGAATTCACGCATTTCACCGACGCTCTGATGACCGACCAGGAGATTCTGGAACTCCCGAAAGTATGGGTGGTCGGCGGCGACGGCGGCATGGGCGACATCGGGTACCAGAACACTTCGAAGGTGATTCTCCAGAACCGCCCGAACGTCAAGGCCCTGATGCTCGACACGCAGGTCTATTCCAACACCGGCGGCCAGAATTCGGATTCGACACCGATGCTGGGCGGCAACGACATGAACGTGTTCGGCGCCGCCACGCAGGGCAAGAACGTCGAGAAGAAAACGGTGGCGGAGACTTTCCTGGCCGGCCACGGATCGCCTTTCATCGCGCAGATCTCGATCGCGAATGCCCCGAAACTTTACCGGGCCATCCTGGATGGAATCGAGTATCGCGGAACGGCCTTCCTGCAATGCTTCACCACCTGCCAGCCGGAGCACGGCGTGGCGGATGACATGGCGCTGACCCAGGCGCAGCGCGTTCGCGATTCCCGCGGGGCGCCGGAATTTGTTTTCAACCCGCGCCTTGGCGAAACGTACCAGGAAGCCCTCGATCTGAAGGGCAACCCTTCGATGGAGAAGGATTGGTACGAAACGAAGTTCAAGGCAACCAACGAGCCGTACCGCTATACGGTGGCTCATTGGTGCGCCACGGAAGCGCGCTTCCGAAACCATCTGAAGAAGATCAAGAAAGATGACGCGGACAAAATGATTCCGCTGGAAAACATGCTCGTCCGCGTCACGCAGCAGGATGTGGTCTACCGCCGCTATCTGGTTCCCGCTCACCGGTCCTACATCCCCGACTTCGGCGTCTACATCAAGGTGCAGGGGCCCAAGGGCGACGTGGAATACCGCTCGCTCTCGCGGCAGTTGGTGATGTTCTGCGTGGAGCGCCGCAAGGCCTGGCGCATGCTGCAGAGCAAAGCCGGCATCGAGAACAAAGAATACAAAGCCCAGCGCGCGATTCTGGCCGACGTGGATTCCGGAAAGATCTCCCGCGAGGATTTCTTCGCCGGCGCGGAAGAATTGATGAAAGCGAGACTCCAGATTGCCGCGGCGGAAGCGCCTCGACCGGCGCATCCGGCGCCGCCAGTTGCGGCGAAGGTGCCTGCCGCGGTATCTGCAGCGGTGAGTCGGAATGGTGAAAAGGAAGCCCCTCGGCCGGCAGTTCCCGCGCCGGTCACTGTAACTAAGGTGTCCGCCGTGGTTTCCGAAACAGTGACCCAGAGTCGTGAAGGTGAAACCACCGAGGTGGTGGTTGCCATGGCGACGCAAGTGACCGTGGAAAAGGAATCGGATGAATCGGCCGATTGGGATAAAGGCGTACAGCTACGGCTGATGGAACTTGATGTGGATCCGGGCAATGATGCCGGCGGAAACATGAGCAAGCGCGCCGGAAAATAAGAACCAGCAGTGCGGAAAGGAAAACCTTTCCGCGAAACCGATTGAGGCAAGGAAATAGACTGACGGGGCAGGAAAACCTTCGTTCGGCCCGGGATTAACCTGGATACTGGCTGGTGATGTAGCTGTGCAGCTGAGATATGGTGTGCTGCTGGGCGGAAATCATCCACTTCACCAGATCGCCGATTGACACCACTCCCAAAACAACTCCGTTTTCCACCACGGGCAGGTGGCGGATGTGGTTGTCCGTCATGATTCTCATGCTGTCTTCGACGGTCTGCTTCGGAGTCACGAAAATCGCGGGACTCGTCATGATTTCCTTCACCTGGGTTTCCTTGGACAACTTTCCTTGCAGGATAACTTTTCGCGCGTAATCGCGCTCGGAAACGACGCCAACCAATTCGCTTTCCGAGACCACCATCAGGGCGCCCACATGCTTGTCCGCCATGATTTCGATCGCGTCGTAAACGCACGCCCCCGACGAAACGTGCCAGACGTTCTGGCCCTTCTGTTTCAAGACCAATCGAACCGCATCAAAAAGGTTCATAGGCCTCTCTTTCGGCTGGGGCGGAAGCAGGATTCAGAACTTCTTTCCATCCTTGCGCATGACGTTACGGCAGCACTATGGCCATGTCAAGTTCCGTTTGTAGTAGCACAGGCTTCAGCCTGTGGGGGTTGGCCGGAGCACGTCCACTCTCGCTGCAACCAAACCCCACAGGCTGAAGCCTGTGTCACGTAAATTGTGCGCGACGGTAGCCGGCTGTATAATCAGGCTGCGGAAAAACTCGAAGCGCTGTCATTCTGAGCGAAGCGAAGAATCTCTCCTTGTTTCTTTTCTTGTACTTAAATCGAAGAGAGATTCTTCGCTTCGCTCAGAATGACAAAAAAAGACATTTTTTTCCGCAGCCAGTAATGTGCGACGCTGTAAAAATCAGCTGGGCAATTCAGAGACCTACGCTCAAATAATCTTGGGGGACCACTTATGGGGAAGATGATCTTCAGCGCGCTTCTAGGTTTCTCGCTGGCAATTCCGCTGGCGGCGCAGACCGGCCAGCAGGCTCCGCCCAAAGACCTCTCCGCCTGGCTGCGCAATTCCTACTCCACCAACCGCAAATTCATCGCGCGCACCGCGGAAAAGATGCCCGAGGAATTTTACGGCATCCGCCCCGGGGCGCAACCCGAGGTCCGGACATTCGGACAACTGATCGGTCACCTGGCTAATTTTAATTACCGCTGGTGTTCGGACGCCAAGGGCGAAAAAAATCCCATGGAAGAAACAGATTTTGAAAAAGTAGCCGCGAAGGCCGATCTCATAAAGGCTCTGGACAGCGCCTTGACCTATTGCGATGGCGCGTATGCCATGCTCACCGATGCGAATTCAAAGGACATCGTGCAAGGCACAAGGGACGACGGCACGAAAGCTCCCGTGATGCGAATCAGCCGGCTAATTTCAAATCTCGCGCACAACAACGAGCACTACGGCAACCTCGTCACGTACATGCGGATCAAGAGCATCGTCCCGCCTTCCTCCGAGCCGCGCTAGCTGTCGCCAGGCTCCCGGAAAACTTGGCTATTTCAGGTCAGCAAGGAAGGCGCGCATCTCGCGCAGCACATCTGATTCGTTTGATATGAAAACATAGTGATTGGCATGCGGAATTTGGACCACGCGCGCGGAGGGCACGCCCGCTTGAAGCGCTTTTGCCATGGCGTCGATCATCTGGGTCTCAGAGGCCTCTGACGCCGCGCGCTCTGCCGCGGCATTGAAAGCATACGGTCCGGGACTTTTGGGATTTGCAAAAATAGCGAGGACCGGCGCCTTGATCTCCGTGTATTTTTCTTCGCCCGCTAAGATTGCTGAGCTAATACGAACCTTATCCCGGTGCCTGCCGACGCTTCCGTCGGAGTTGGATTCATAGATTTGGCGAAGCTCGGCTTCGGGTCCCTCAGCGCCAAACGTGCGAGCGTTCCACGAACGATACGCCGAAAAACTGGAGAGGTCATCCGGGCCAGGCTTGGGAGGTGGCGTTACTTGTGCAGGCGCGGCTTCCCTCCACGCTTCGTTTTCCCGCAGGTCCTTTTCAAAGTCCGGCAGACTTTGCTCAAGCAACTCGCGGAAAAGCTGCTTCCGTTCTTCACGGCTCTTCTCCGGCCTCAACTCCTCGAGCTTGCTCTCTAGCAGATCCAGGTCGAGCAGAAAACTAGCGGTCCCGACCGGTAGTAGTACGCGTGCGAATACGCCGCGTCGAGATAAATCAATCCTGAGACTCGCTCTGGGTGGCGGGATCCGATGGAACTCAGCTCTTCCCCGGCGATGGAATGCCCGACGAGCACAGGCCGGTCAAGTTTCAGGGCGTCGAGCACGGCCAGCACGTCGTCGCCCAGCCGGTCGGCCGAATACCCCGAATCGGGAACGCTGGATGCGCCGTAGCCGCGCCGCGTGATCCCGAAAACGTGGTACTCGGAAGTGAGCTTCGGCGCGAACTCATCAAACACATGAGCCGTATTTCCCAGGCCCGCGAGTAGAACCAGCGCGCGTCCCGATCCGCCCCAGTCAAGAACCTCCAGCTTGCCCCCCGCATCGACGTCGATATACTGAACTTTGTGTGGAGAGGGGTCGTGCCAAGGGGTGGGCTCCTGCGCGCGCACATTTTGGGACAGGGCAATTAGGACGGCAAAAAGGAAGATGGATGCGCGGTTCACGGTGGGTTACCTCTCAGCTGGTAAACTCTGCGGGGAATGATACGCCTCGACGGTTGCGCTTGTCAGCTTAGCGATTCGCCGTCGTCCTTGGTTATAACGACAGCTGCCTAGAACATGGTAAAGGACCTCGGACTTTTGGGGGCGCTGGCAGCCGCATTGAAATCGTGCTATGTTGCGCCGCGTTGCCGCCAATAGCGCCTTCATGGCAAGGAGGAGACACCTATGTGGAATCATCTGTTCGGAAACAGTGGGACGCATGCGCCATCTCGCAGGGGCGCTTCGCGAAGAAAGTTCCTGCAAGCTCTTGCGGCGACAGGTGCGGGTGCTCTTCTTCCCCACAACGGAATCTTCGCGCAAGCGGTCTCCCCCTCCGTGCGGCCGATGTCCGGCCGCGTTGACATTCACCACCACATTTTTCCGCCGTTTTACGTCAAGGCCATGGAAGAACAAATGCGCGCGGACAGATTCTCGCCGAGGCCCTGGACTCCCTCCACCTCGATCGACATGATGGACAAGCACGGAATCGCCACGGCATTTTTTTCGCCGGTCCAGCGATTGGTGATGGATTCGACGAGCGATAAGAGCGAGAAGGCGCGGAACCTCGCCAGGCAGCACAATGAATACGGCGCGCAGTTGATCAAGGACTATCCGGGACGCTTCGGCCACTTTGCCACGCTGCCGCTGCCGGACACGGACGGAAGCCTGAAGGAAATCGCATACTCGCTGGACGTGCTGAAGGCGGACGGCATCGCCCTGTGGACGAGTTACATGGACAAATGGATGGGCGATCCCTCCTTCGGGCCAGTCTACGAAGAATTGAACCGCCGCGGCGCCGTGGTATTCGTCCATCCCGCGCGCGCCTCGTGCTGCCGCAATCTCCCGGGACAATCCGGCATCATCGAGTACGACATCGACACGGCGCGCGCCATCGACAGCCTGCTCTTTGACGGAACCCTGGCGAAAAATCCGAATATCCGTTTCATCTTCTCGCACTCCGGCGGAGCGTTTCCCGTGCTGGCCGCGCGCATCATCGACGACTTTCCGAAAAATCGCGCCGACAAAATCCCGCACGGCGTGGAGTACGAATTCAAGAAATTATATTTTGACACCGCGCACGCCGGCCGCGCGCCCGCCCTCGACGCCCTGAAAGACATCGTTCCCATTTCGCAGATCATGTACGGCAGCGACGCGCCCATCCGGAATTACGAGCTGACGGACGATTGGCTCGTCCAATACGCCGGCTTCTCGGAAGACGACTGGAAGGCCATCAATCGCGGCAATGCCGAGCGCTTGTTTCCGCGCCTGAAGTCGTGAGCTGCTTATTCTTTTCTCAGACTGCAGCGCAGCTTTGAGGCAAGGCGCCAGTTTCCGAGTAGCCGACTAACCAGAAACTGAGCAGATACGCCGCTCCCTAGCCCCCTCCAGCTCTTGTCTCATCCAGGCGCGGATCTTCTAGCTTCGCCTGCTTCTGAACCCACACACGCGGGACTCTAAGATGCCGCGGCATCGCCGGCAAGGGCTCGAACCGCCTTGGTCTGAGGGCGCAGCAGCAAATAGAATGCGACGACGTGCGTGATCATCAGTAAGGGCACGTAGATGATCGGGATCGCGTACGTGGCGCCCAACTGCCCCGCCACCGCCGGAAGGCCCACCTGGATGGCATGGTAATAGTCGAGGATGATATCGACCATACCGACGAGATTGAAGGCCGCGACCAACAGCCAAAAGAGCGGACGTATCCTTACCGTGAGAAGCGCCAGGATGGCGAGCACCCCGGTTGCCAGGTCCCAGTAGGCGGCGAACGCAGCGAAGCCAGCCGCGGGCAGATTCGGGCCGACGACGCCTGGAAGGATAAACACGAGCCCGAAGAAGCGGAAGCTGTGCAGCGTAGCGATGGCGCGTTCCGCTGCGACCAGATCCATCGACTTGAGCCGGGGCAGGATGTACACGCCAAAGCAAAGCAGCCACGCGACATAACCTAAAATGAGATGCAGATTGAAGATGGTTTCCGGTGACATTTAGCCTCCTATTTCCTTCTTGGTTGAGTTATCTCTCAAGAGTATCCCGAGCGGCATGAGCGGCCCGACCGGAATGAACTGCTCGTCCATGAGGTTTTCCTTCGAGAGAGGCAGGCTTTCAATGAGGGCCCGAGCCTCCGCCACATCCTTGCAGTTCAGCAGGAAGATGACGCCCCGGCCATCGCCGCGCGTAAACCACTGCTGGATCTTGCCGTCGAGATAGAGGGGAACAGTCGCACGAATTTCGGCAGGCATGATTTTCATGACTTGCTCGGGAGTGACCCCCGGTTTTGGCGAAAGCATCGTCAGCACGCCGGTGATCTTGGGCTGCGGCGGTGCGGACTGACCTTGCGCCATGGGCGCCAGGACCGTCGCGCATGCCAGCAGCAGGTAGAACATTTCAATCTTCATTGTTCAGCTCCTTTGTTTCCTCACGGGATTTTGTTCTTGTATTGGTACCACTGGGTACCACACCCTTTAGACGCAGCGGCGAGAGAAAGGATGCATCCGCAGGCGTGAAATTCTCTTTACTCTTCCACACACTCATTGTGGTACTATCCGGTACCAGGGTCGACGAGGAGAGGGGAATGGCTAGGGCATCGATGTCCAGGCGCGGCCAGGAAGGCGGGGACGAAACCGCGGTGCGCGAGCGCATTCTTGAGGCGGCCTTCGCGGCATTCATGAAGAGCGGCTACGCCGCGGCCAGCACGCTTGAGATCGCGACGCGCGCGCGGGTTTCGAAGCGAGAGCTTTACGCGCTAGTTGGCAACAAACAGGAGATGCTGATCGCCTGCATCAGCGAGCGCGCCAAGCGATTTGACGTGCCCGCTGACCTGCCCGTGCTGCGCGATCGCGAGACCCTGGAGCAGGTGCTGATTTCTTTCGGGGCGAAGCTCGTCCGCGAGGTAAGCGATCCCACGGTCATTGCGGTATTCCGACTGGCGATCGCCGAGGCGGTCCAGGCCCCCGAAGTGGCGGGGGCTCTCAACTCTATAGGACGCGAGGCAAGCCGCGCCGCCTTGCGTAAGATCATGGCTCGGGCACTGGCGGCCGGACTGCTAACAGGCGGTCCTGGCGAACTTGCCGAGCAGTTCGCCGGGCTGCTCTGGGGAAATTTGATGGTCAGCTTGCTGCTCGGCGTCGCCGAGCGACCGAAGCCCCGCGAAATCGCGGGACGTGCCCGCGACGCCGCAGCCGCCTTCCTGCAACTTCATCCGCTGCCGAATGACAGACAACCCGGAAGATAACGAGCGAGCCTTCCAACTTCCGGGTTGCCGATGATTCGGGAAAGGTGAATCCGGATCCGGTTTGCAGCAGGAGTCCGCCGAAGCTTCGACGGGCTGGCAGCTAATGACCTCTCCCAGGCAGCGGACTGCGCACGGGAAAAAGTCCAATCCCCGCCTGGGATGTGCTAATCGGCGGGAATTTTTTCAACATGTGGATCTTTGCAATGCCGGTTCGATCGGAATAACTGTAGAAGCATCGATTCAGACGGCCACGGTCTCGGGACGGGATCGACTTCGTATCGCTAGATGCGTCCCGCCACCACCCGCGCGAGTGCGACCGTCTTATCCCGCCCCGGAACGAATTGCTGAAATCCCAGCAAAAAGAACGTGTCGCCTTTCAGCACCATGATGGAGTGCCCGGCGGCTAACACAGTCGCACGGTCACCGACGCCCTCGACCGGCTGCATCGCCACGCTTGCGAAATCCGCGCCCGCCGCGTCCTTCGTCCGCGACTGGAGCGATTCCATCTTCTCCCACTGGTCCTTGCCGTTCTTGCGCCACACCTGAAGGCTGAACGCGAAGTCACTGTCCTTATTTTCACCGTTCGCTTCTATCAAAGCGCCCGCCGCCCCGCCAATCAGCTTCTCCATATCCTGCTGTCCGCTCTTGGTATCGGCTTTGCCCATTCCGGACACACTCGACGCAATCTCTTGCCCGATCAACCGCCGCCGCTCCGTCGCGCTCACCCAGTATTTGCACAAGGCGCCTTCGTCCGAGTTGGTCTCCGATTCCGCGCGCTCCACGGCAACTCCCAGAATCGTGGCTGCCTCCTGCCCCTCGAGCAGACTGCAGCCGCTCCCTTTCGACGGCGGAAATGTTCGCATGCCGGCAGACGACGTAGGGCCAGAGGTGTCGCCATCCAAGCCATAGTCCTTCTTCATTTCCGCAATCTTCTGCTTGGCGCGATATCCGACATAGACAATCCCGCCCACGCCGGCGGCGCCGAACAGAAAGAGTACGCCCAGCACGATGAAAAGAATCTTTGCGCCGGAACTTTTATGAACCGCCGGCGGCGCGGTGACAGGCTGGGAAACTGGTGCCGCTGGGGGCGTTACGTTCTGGATCTGAGCCGGACCTCCCTCAATCGCCGCCCCACAGGCCGTACAGAACTGCCCGCTGACCGGGGTTCCGCATTTCGTACAAAAGTTTGCCATTTTTTCCTCCGGGTCCGCAGGGGCGCAAATCCGCAACGCCTCAGCGAGTCACTTTGCGACGGATGATAGCCACAAATAAGCGGGCGGTCCAGCCCCCTCGCATTTCGAGGCTATCGGTTGGAATGTTGTATAATTCCACCGTGCAGGGAGGTGGCCAAACAATGTTTCCACCTTCATCATTTTCGGAAGAGTTCCCTGCATGCTGCCGCTGATCCTGCTCGCTGCGTCACTCCTGCCTTCACAACAGGCATCCATGGAATGCGTCGACACGGGCGCCAACGTCGCCGCCACAGAGACCCAGACAGCGCGCGGACCAGGCGCCGCCGCCGCGGTGCTCAAGGTTTCCACGGCTGACGATCACAGCAAGAACTCTCATGATTGCAATGCGGATTACAAGCTTGTGGTCACACCCGCCAAAGGAGGCGCTCCGGTAGAGGTCGATTTCCTCGCTTCGGATGGCGACTACGGGCGAACTTTGTCGCTGCATCTCGCCGGTTTCTCAGAGGACGGCAAGCGCGTGCTCGGAATTCTCGCCGAAAGCGGCAAGTATCCGACGACGTTGCTCTTCGATTACCACGCAGGGGACGCCCAAGTGCCACTCGTCGACCTCAAGATGCAGTTCGCCCGGGTCGCGCCGCCCGGCTGTGTCCAGACATTGGAGGTCATCGGGACTATGGCGAGCGGCGCAATTGTCGTGGAGTCAAGTTCGGAGAAGGCCTGCGGTTCGAACCGCCGATGGCTCGTCGACCCCGCCGGCGGCAAAGCAAAACCTCTGCTATCGAGCGCGGCGATTCTGGGATTATTCGGTTCAAACTCCGGCGCGCGTTAGCGGCGGTTGCGTATAGGGTCAGTTTGAAAGGAAACGTGCCCTCTCTGTCCCGAAGAGCGCGGGACAGAGAGGCCTCTACAAAAATCGCAATGCATCGGTGCGGTCGGTTTTGTAGAGGCCGCCCGCCTTTTGGGCGGGCAGTTTTTCATGACTTCCAGAATTCAATCTAACCCACTACCGGCGGTTGACATGACTTGCGCTCCGTGTGTACCGTGTCGGCATGTCCTCTAAACCAGTTGAATCTGCGGGTGTGACTGCTCCCGGAGTGGTGATCGAGCGGGCCGGCGACGTCTTGAACTTCACGTTGGACAATCCCGGGCACGAGAACGAAGTCACCGGGCCGATGTTCGACGCCATGTTCGCGGAGCTTCGGCGCGAAGCAGCGAATCCGAGCGCGAGGGTCTTGCGCCTGCGGGCGCGCGGCAAAGTCTTCTGCACGGGGCGCGAGCGCGCGGGCCGGGACGCCGCAACGATTCATCACGAATCCGCGCGGCTCATCGAATTCAAGCGCGCCTTGCGGGTTTCGCCGTTGATCAGCGTCGCGGAAGTGCAGGGCGACGCGTTCGGCTTCGGTTTCGGCCTTGCGATTGTGTGCGATTTCGTCTACGTCGCCGAAAGCGCGGCCCTCGGTTTCCCCGAAATGAAGTTCGGTCTCGCCCCGGCTGCGATCATGGCCTACCTCGGCGAGTATGCGCTGCCGCGATTCGCGTTCCCTCTCGTCCTCTTCGGCGATCCGATCAGGCCGCAACAGGCGCAGCAAATCGGCCTCATCTCGCACGTCAGCCCGGCGAGCACTCTTTCCTCCGACGTCGATGCCATCATCGAGCGCATCCTGCGCCTCGATCCGAACGCCGCGCGCAACTGCAAGGAATTTTTCCAAACGGCGCAGCAGAATTCGTTCGACCAGAACTGCCGTCTAGCCACGGAAGCCTTGACGGTGGGCAGCCTGGCCGTGCTTTCGAGGCAGAAGTGAGCCGGCCGTGCCCGTAAACGCAGGAGCGCGACTCGACCGGCTTCCATTGTCCTCCTTCCATCGCCGGATCATGTGGCTGATCGGCGCGGGTATGTTCTTCGACGGCTTTGATATTTACCTCGCCGGAATCGTTCTCGGAGCGACCGTCAAGAGCGGCTTTTCCACGCTTAGCCAGAACGCGGAATTCGTCTCGGCGACGTTTGTGGGAATGATGCTGGGGTCTCTCGTGACCGGCTTCCTCGGCGACCGGTTTGGCCGCCGCTTCACCTATCAATCGAATCTTGCCATCTTCGGATTCGCGTCCATCGCAGCCGCCTTCGCGCCCTCCATGCAGGTCTTGATCCTGATACAGTTCGTCATTGGTTTTGGACTCGGGGCCGAAAATGTGGTTGGTTATTCGACATTAACTGAATTCGTACCTCCTCAGTCCCGCGGCAAATGGTTGGGCTTCATGACGGTCTTCGTCGTAACCGGCTTGCCGGTGGCCGCGCTGCTGGGAGTGCTCATCATCCCGAGACTCGGCTGGCGGGCCATGTTCGTCCTGGGCGGGCTCGGCGCGCTCGTCGTGTGGTATTTGCGGAAAAAATTGCCGGAATCGCCGCGCTGGCTGGAATCGGTCGGACGCACAGAAGAGGCCGAGGCGTTGTTGTCGACGATCGAGAACGAAGTGGCGCGGCAGCATGCGCCGCTGCCGCCACCAATGGTTGCGCTTCTTCCGAAACATTCGCGTAATCTTTCTTCGCTTCTCAGCCCCTTGATTCTCCCGCGCATGATTTTGGGATCGGTCTCCCTGATCGTCATCAACAGCTTGCTCTACGGCTTCGTCACATGGCTGCCGACATTTTTCGTTCAGCAGGGCCTAAGCATCGCCAAGTCGTTTAACTATTCTCTGGTCATGGCCCTCGGCGCGCCGCTCGGCTCCGCGATTGGCGCATTCACCGCGGACTCCTGGGGACGCAAGCCCACGATCGTTGGCGCTTCCCTGCTCACCATCCTCATCGGAAGCTTTTATCCATTTATCCACGACCCCGCCATTTTGATGATGACGGGCTTTTCGCTGATCATCCCGATCTATGTACTCGTGGCGCTGCTTTTTGCGATCTATATTCCGGAGCTTTTTCCGACGGAAGTTCGCCTGCGCGCATCGGGAATCTGCAACACGTTCGGGCGCGGCGCGATCATCTTTACGCCCTTCATCGTCGTGGCGCTTTTCCGGTCGCATGGGATTGGAGGCGTTCTCGTTTTCATGATCGGACTTCTCATCGTGGAGATCTTGGTCGTCCTAACGCTCGGCGTTGAACCGAAAAAGCGCCGCCTCGAAGAGATCGAGGCTGAGCCCGCCGCTACTCCCATCCCTGCCGAGGTGCGAAATCCATGACCGTCATGCCCATCACCTACGACGCGCAACTCTTCATCAACGGTGAGTTCACCGATGCCGCGAGCGGCAAGACTCTTGACATCGTCAACCCGGCGACGGGCGCCGTGATCGGGCGGCTCGCCAATGCCGGCGCAATCGATGTGGACCGCGCCGTCGCAGCCGCGCAGAACGCCTTCGACGAAGGAAAGTGGAGCAGGATCTCGGCCCAAGAGCGCGCCCGCGTGCTCAATCGCTTCGCCGACTTGTTCGAGGCCGATCTGGAAGCGTTCTACAAGCTCGAAACGCTGAACAACGGCCGCCCGATTGTCGAGACGCGGGCGCAAATCTCGCGCCTTCCGCAGTTCTATTGCTATTTCGCGGCGCTGGCACTTACGCGCCGCAGTGACGTCATCTCAATCGAAGGGCCATACCTGTGCTACACGCAACGCGTGCCGCTCGGGGTCGTTGCGCTCATGACGTCCTTCAATCATCCGTTGATGATCCTGTCGAAGAGCCTGGCCCCGGCGCTCGCCACCGGAAACAGCGTGGTCATCAAGCCGTCCGAGCAGACGCCGCTCACAACCAATCGGCTCGTCGAGCTTTTGGATCGCGCCGGCGTACCCAAGGGCGTCGTCAACGTGGTCAACGGCGTTGGCGCAGAATCCGGCGCTGCGCTTGCGAGCCATCCGAAAATTCGAAAGGTCACCTTCACCGGGAGCACGGAGGTTGGCCGCTCGATTGGCGCAGCGGCCGCGCGCAATTTCGCGGCGGCCACGCTGGAACTCGGCGGCAAGGGTGCCGTCATTCTCTTCGATGACATGGAGATGGAGCGAGCCGTCAACGGCGCGGCGTTTGCCGCGTTCATCGCCGCGGGACAGACCTGCGTGTGCGGGTCGCGCATCCTCGTTCAGCGCTCGATGTACGCGCCGTTCCTGGAGCGGTTTCGAATGAAGGCTGCATCCATCCGGCTGGGCGATCCTGCCGACGCACAGACGCAACTGGGTCCGGTCATTTCAGAGAAGTCGCGGCGGCGCATCCTGACAATGCTCGACCGCGCTACAGAGGCAGGCGCGAAGCTTCTGACGGGTGGCAAGGCAGCTTCGAATGGTTTACCTTCTGGATTTTTCATCGAGCCGACGGTGCTGTACGACGCCGATCCTCGCTCCGAGATCGCGCAAGACGAAGTTTTCGGGCCAGTGACCGTCGTCATGCCGTTCGAAGACGAAGCCGATGCAATTCGCATCGCTAATGACACGAGGTTCGGTCTGGCCGCGTCAGTGTGGACCAACGACGTCGCACGCGCTCACCGCGTGGCCAGCCGGCTACTCTTCGGCATGGTTTGGGTGAATGACCATCACCGGCTCGACCCAGCGTCCCCGTGGGGAGGTTTCAAGGACAGCGGCATGGGCCGCGAAACAGGCGTCGAGTCGTTCGATCACTTCACCGAATTGCGCGCCGTTACGGTGAACACGACCGGCGAGACCGTCGACTGGTACCAAAAAGACGGCGCACCAAAGCGCCTCAACTAAACAAGTTCTGAGGGCAGGCGAAATGAGAACCCATATTTCGAATTTCATTCGAACCACGTTGTTCGCAATCGTCGCGCTCGCCGCTGCCTCACAGGCATGGTCCCAAAACGCCGACACTATCCTCGTGAACGGCAAGATTTTGACCGTCGACCGCCAATTCTCGACTCGGGAAGCCATAGCCATACGCGACGGCAAAATCACTGCAGTTAGCAGCAATTCGGACGTTCGAAAGCAAGCCGGCCCGCAGACGCGTGTGATCGATCTGCAGGGGCGCACGGTTATTCCCGGTTTCATCGATTCGCATATTCACGCGATCCGCGCAGGGCAGACGTTCACGACCGAAGTGAATTGGGTGGGTGCAACTTCTATAGTCGAGGCGATGAGCCGGATTCACGAGGCTTCGCTGGCGAAGAAGCCGGGCTCCTGGCTGATCGTCGCGGGCGGGTGGAACGCGGCGCAATTCAAAGAAAAGCGCAGGCCAACCCAAGCGGACCTCGTCGCGGCGGCGCCGAACAATCCCGTCTACGTGCAGCTCAATTACGACTGGGAAGTGATGACGCCCGCGGGCTTCCAGGCGATGGCGATTAACAGCGACGCCGATTTGCCACGTCCCGGCAGGCTGGAAAGAGACGCGAGCGGCAAGCCGACTGGAGCGATTGAAGATGGCGGCGGCTTCGATGTCGCCATCGCCTTGTTCGACAAGTTGCCTCATCCGACCTTCGACGAACAAGTGGAGGGAACGAAGAAATTTTTCCGTGAGATGAATCGGCTCGGCGTGACCGGAGTCGGCGATCCCGGCGGGAATAATATCAACCCTGAAAATTATCAGCCCGTCTTCAAGGTCTGGCGGCAACACCAATTGACGGTTCGGATCGCCTATAGCCTGTGCGGCCCCACTTCCGGCAAGGAATTTGAAGAGTTGCAAAGTTTGACGCAAATGCTGCCGCAGGGCTTTGGCGACGACATGCTGAAGTTCAACGGCCTTGGGGAACGCCCCACCTGGGGCATGAACAACAACGACCATCCGAGCGATGATGACAAGGAGAAGTATTACCAGATCGTCCGATGGGCGGCGCAAAGAGGGATGCCGGTCACGATGCACTGGCCGAAGAACGAAACCGCGGACACGCTGCTCTCCATTTTTGAGCGCGTGAATGCGGAATTTCCCATCACGGATTTGCGCTGGTCGGTCGCTCATCTGACGAATGCCTCAGTCCAGAATCTGCAGCGCATGAAAGCGATGGGCGTGGGCTGGACCATCCAGCGTCCGAGCGCGGCTTCGGTGGAAAACGCCAAAGAACTCGACGTGAAGATGGGCGCGGGGACCGACGCGCATCGCGTAGCCTCTTACAATCCGTTCACCACGCTCCGCTGGCTGCTGGTCGACAGCAAGAACGCCGGCGGCGTGCAGCGCGGACCGGAGCAAACGCCCACGCGCGAGGACGCGCTTCGCGCCTACACGATCGGGAGCGCCTGGTTCTCTTTCGACGAGGACAAACGAGGCTCGCTCGAGCCCGGCAAACTCGCCGACCTCGCTGTTCTTTCCAAGGATTACATGACGGTGCCGCTCGACCAGCTCGAAAGCATCGAATCACTTCTAACCATGGTCGGCGGAAAGATCGTTTATGCAGCGGATCCTTATGGCCGACTCGAAAGTTCTCATAACTAGATATTCCACAAATTCCCGCAACTAGAGAGAGTAAGGAGGGCTTCGTGACGCCGGCGTCCCGCCGGCGGTTTTCTTCTCCCCGCACATCGCAAAAACGCCGGCGGGACGCCGGCGCCACAAGGGGAGACGCACTCTTGCACCCTCCCACTTCTGCGAGTCTCCTGCGCTTGAATGCGGGTCGTGTCGGGTGTATGTTTCCGGTCGGCCGGAAGGTCACAACGGAACTCTTACCCGGATCGCACGCCCTCAAGTGTGTGCGTGCACGGCTCTCAAGCACTAATCGTTAAAAAGATCGGCTAGCTCGTGAGGAGAATGGACGATGAAAAATTCGGATGCACCGGTATCTAGTTCCACAGTTGGAAGACGCGATTTCATGAAAATCGGTGTCGGTGGCGCGATGCTGTCCGCGCTCCCCGCAGGTGTGGCGGCGCAGACCAAAGAGAAAGGCGTGGACTGGTGGGATGCGAAGCCCGGAAAAGGTGGAGTAGGAAAACCTATCGCGATCGACTGCCACGCGCACTGGTCGCCCGAGCCCTACAACAAGGCGCTGGCGGACCTTGGCCAGCCGCTCGTCAATCCCTATCCGCTCAATTACGATCTCGAAAAGAGGCTCCAATGGATGGACGAGCACGGCGTCCTGATGCACTGCCTCACGCTTTCCGGCTCGATGCCGTGGCAATCGACGTCCGCGGAACAGGGCGCGCATCTCGCGCAGATCATCAATGACACGGGAATCGAAGTGCACAAGAAGCATCCCGACCGCTTCGTTTTGGGGATCGAGATGCCCGTTCGCGATCCTCAACTGGCCCTGAAGGAATTGAATCGCGTCGCGGGAAAGCCGGGCGTGCGCGCCATTCATCTTCCGGACTCGATGGAGCGGCACGATTACATCATCGAACCAAACTTTGCTCCGGTCCTCGCACGAATCGAGGAATTGGGCCTGCCAATTATTTTTCATCAGATGGACGGAGTGGCCAACAATTACGGCGGCGACAGAGTTTCCGGCCCGCCCAATCTGGCGGCCGGCCTCGACGCGCCCACCGACCACACCGTGCTGGCAACTAAATTAATGATGTCGGGTATTCTGGATAAATATCCGAAGCTGGAAATGGTGTTGCCTCATGCGGGCGGCTCCTTCCCGTATCTCGCGGGGAGGATCGAACATTTCTTCTCTCATTTCCCCAATCAGCATATCCCGCTGGCGCGCCCGTTCCGCGAATATTTGCGACGGTTTTACTACGACTACCTCATCTACTATCCCGAGGCGTTTCAATTCCTGGTCACCATGGTCGGACCGGACCGGATCGTGGTCGGCACGGATATTTTCGCCGCCAGGGACGTCGAGTATCCGAGCAACGTCCTCGACCAGTTCAACTACCCTGCCGCGGAGCGCGACGCCATCTTGAAAGGGAACGCCGTGAAGCTTTTGCATCTGTAGGTTGAGTAGCACAGGCTTCAGCCTGTGGGTTTCCGCAACTGCACCGGGACGAAAACCCACAGGCTGAAGCCTGTGCTACTTGAGGCTACCGGCCACCCACCATCTTAAATTTCTGAATCCGCTTGCCCGTGCCCACTTCGGTGACAAAGACGTTGCCCTTGGAATCCACCGCCAGGAAGTGCGCGTACGTAAATTCGCCCGCCTGGTGCCCCACGCGGCCAAAACTTGAAAGGACCTGCCCGGTAGCCCGATCGAGGATATCGATCTTCTCGTTGTCTTGATTGACCACGTACATATACTTCTGCCCCGAATCGCGCGAGAAGCCGACCCAGACAGCCGATCCTAAAGCGCCGGGCACGTGCTCGGGGCCAGCGGGGAGTTTGGACATCGGTTCGAACTCGACCGGAATGTTCTTCTGGAAATTGCCCATTTTGTCGAACACCTGAATGCGGTGGCCCCGCCGGTCGCAAACGTGGACCAAGCCGTTGTTGTCCATGGCCACGCAGTGCAGCACAGGCGCGAACGCGTCCCCGGTCTCTGTCTCCGCGCGGTGCAAGTCCCATTGCCGCTGGAACTGCCCGGCGCGATCGAACACCGCGATGCGGTGGTTGCCGCCGGGAGTTTCGCCGTCCGCCACGTAGATGTCGCCGTTCTTGGGATCGATCACGATGCCCGCAGGCTTGAAGAATCCCGCGTGGCTGGAGTTCAGGGCTTTCCCTTTGGCCGTGCCGTCGGAAGAATCGACCACGCCCCGCTTGCCGATCTGGAACAGGAGTTTGCTTCCGTCGTGCGTGTATTCCTGCACGATGCCGTCGCTCGTGCCGGTGACCCACACGTTATTCTCGCCGTCTACAGTGCAGCCATGGGGATTGTTCGGCGTCGTGTCCGGATCGCCGAAGGAATTCACCACGTTGCCCTCGGGATCGAACTCGATCACCACCGGGGCCTGATGCCCGGCATCGAGGTCGTTGTCCGTCAAGTCGCGCCGGTTCAGGATAAACACATGGTCGCGCGAGTCAATGCAAAGGCCCCCGATTCCTCCTGTCACCCAGAGATTTGGCATTGGCTTGGGCCAGGTCGGATCCACTTCGAACTTGGGCGCGTTGCCCTGTGCGCGTATTGACCCCGGACCCAATGTACCGGCCGCCATGGCTAGTCCGGCGAACATGGCCGCCATTCGAACGAATCTCATTTTTCTATTCATGTTGTCCCTTTTCGCGAACTCAGAATCCTGGCATCTTCGTTCAAGCTGTCATGACGAGAGCAGAAGCGTTGCAGATGATAGCAGCATTTGAATGTTCCGGTTGCACATCACGTATATGGCCGAAAAACTTTACGGAAACATTCTCCGCTGGGGCCGTCGGGTGTATATTCCCGTTCGACTTGGAATCTGAATTCGGGTACGCGGCTCGCGATTTGGAGGATTGTCATGCCCAGCATTAGTGGATCTCTGAAGGGCGTCTTGCTTTCGACCGGCTTATGTTTACTTTCTCTTGGCGTTTGCACGGTCGCGAGGGCCCAGGCGCCGCCGGCGTATAAGGTCGACGCCTCGTGGCCAAAACAATTGCCCAACAACTGGATCATGGGCCAGGTCGGCGGAATGGCCGTCGATGGGCAAGACCATATCTGGGTGCTGCAGCGCCCGGGCTCGAACACAAAGGATGACCTCGGCGCGGCGCAAACCCCTCCGGCTTCCGAATGTTGCGTATCCGCGCCGCCTGTTCTCGTTTTCGATGCCGAGGGCAATCTTCTCAAATCCTGGGGCGGCGCGGGCCAGGGATATGACTGGCCGAATTCGGAGCACAGCATCTTTGTCGACCATGCCGGAAACGTCTGGATTACCGGCAATGGCGCGAAAGACCGGCAGGCGATCAAGCTCACGAGCGAAGGGAAATTTATTTTGGAGATTGGCCATCCTTCCGCCGCGCCGATGAACAATTTGGACATCAGCATCCTCGGCCGCCCGGCCGGGATCGATCTGGACGAAAAAGCTCACGAGATTTATTTCGCCGATGGTTACCTAAACCGGCGAGTGATCGTATTCGACTCTGAAACAGGAATATTCAAGCGCATGTGGGGCGCCTACGGAAATCCCCCGAGCGACACCGACCTCGTTCCGTACGCTCCCGGAAATCCGCCAAGCCAGCTGTTCAGGAATCCGGTCCACGCAGTGCACATCTCGAAGGACGGGCTGATGTACGTTTGCGATCGAATCAACGACAGAATTCAGATCTTCACGAAGGAGGGAAAGTTCGTTAAGGAATTCATCTTGCGGCCCCAGACGCTAGGGAATGGATCCGCCTACGATCTTGCCTTCTCGCACGACGCGGTCCAGAAGTATTTGCTCGTGGCCGACGGCGAAAATAACGTGATCTGGACGCTGCTCCGGAGCGACGGTTCCGTTCAGGGCACGACAGGCCACGCGGGCCGCAACGCGGGCCAGTTCCACCACGTGCACGCCATCGTTTCAGATTCCAAAGGGAACCTATACACGGGCGAGGTCGAAACCGGCAGAAGAGTTCAGAAGTTCGCGCTTGTCCGTGGGAGCGCTGCGCACTGAGTGGATTTTTCGTCTCCCAAGTTTCAGTCAACATTGATACCGAGACGGGCCGCAACGCGCTGCGCAGTAATGAGCCGCGCGTCAGTGATCTTTTGTACGGAAGCGCGCGCGGCTTGGAGAACTTCGGGTGGCGCTGTCTGTGGAGTGCCGCTGCGGAAGGGTGGATCGGGGGCGTACTCAATTCCGAGTTGAATCTGCTGCGCGACTTGCTCGCCGCACATGAGCACAGCTACTCGCAAAGCCCCGTCGAGTCCAGCCGTGACGCCCGCGGCGCTGACGTGCTTGCCGTCGACTACTACTCGCGCGTTAACGAGGATCGCTCCAAAATAAGGCAGCAAATGAAACGCGGACCAGTGCGTCGTGGATCTGACGCCTCGCAGCAAGCCCGCTGCGCCGCATAGCAATGCGCCGGTGCAGACGGAAAATACGTACGAGGCGGTCGCGGCCTTTGCCTGGATGAATTTCAATACGACATCGTCATCCATCAAGGCTTCCTGTCCAAACCCTCCCGGCACGACAAGCAAATCGAGCGCCGGAGCATCCGCAAACGTCATCTCCGGCGTGATAATCAATCCTCTAAAATCCCGCAGCGGGGTCAGCTCTTTCCAGAGCAGATGAAAATTGGAATTGGGAAGCCGCGAGAGGACTTCGAATGGCCCTGTGAGGTCGATCTGATCCATCTGCGGGAAGACGAGCGCCCCAATATTGATGTGCTTTTCTGATGGCGCATCATTCATCGGTCACTCCATCCCGTGCAGCCGGACGCGTAAATTGGGACAAACTGAAGAGGACGTGAGCGCCCATCCTTGTGGTTTTGGCAAGGGTGGGAACTTTCTTTTCTTATCGAGCAACAAGAGATTCAGAGAGCTGACTACATGTGGTCTTTCATAACAAACGCAGTGTGCGGCTTGCTATGAACGTACGCCGCGACATCATACGCCTCTTGCGGCGTGAGGGTGTCGGGATCGGTCTGCGGCATGTTGTGTTGCACGAACGCCGCCATTTTGGCTACTTGATTCATGCCGGCGCCGTCACTGTAGGAATCCGGCCCCCAAAGCGCAGGAATCGTAGGGGGCTTCCCCGCTCCTTCCGTGCCGTGACAAAGGGCGCATTGCTGTAAGTAGATCTGGCTTCCCTTCGCGGCGTCTCCGTTGAGTTCGGGAAGATCAACGAGCCCGCGTCCCGGAAATGGACGGCCGGTCACTTGATCCTTGGAGAGCCACTGCGCATAGGCGACCAGGCCAGTCATCTCCGGGCCGTCATTGGGGACGCGGTGCCCTGTTTCGCTGCGCTGGAAGCATTGCTGGATCCGCTCTTCAAAGGTGATCACGGTTTTTTCGCGATCACGGTACATTGGAAACATTCCGGGCAGTCCGACCATCGGCATCCCCTTCGATACCGTGCCGCCATCGATGTGGCAATGCGTGCAGCTCATCTTGTTGCCGACGTAGCGCTCCGCATATTTTGGCGTGTCGTTGAAAACGTGCATGCCCAGGCGGATGCTGTCACCAAGCGGTCCCGCGGGGATCGTCGAGGGGTCCGGCGCCACCCAGGCCTTGGCTGAATCCGCGGCTTGGCCCGGTTTCGGCGGCGCGCCAAAGCTGGCCGAGCTTGTCGAAAAAAATATGAGGGCGGACAAGGCAAAAGCGACAAGCAACCCACATCGGATGGCGATCACTCGAATCATGGACATCCTCCCCGGGCAAGGTGAGATTGCGATCCCGTAACGGCTATTCTACCGCTTTCGCGTTTCTGGAGTGTAGTGCGATCCGAGGTACTGGATAATCTTTTGCGCAGTATCGTCAGGGATCGACGCGCCGAAAGTTTTTCTCATCTTATTGACTTCGTCCGCCCACGCTTGCGCCGGCAACGGAGGTTGCATGGTGATGTAACGAGGGCTGTGGCACAGCTCGCAATTGTTCTCGACCTCATTCTTCCCCTCGCCAGCGGCGAGTTCGGGATAGTGGATCGGGTATTGCCCCGCATCGTAAATCGCATCCGTGGAAGCCGCGTTCGGCAACATCTGGTGAATTGTTTCCGGCCCCGCCTGCGTGTAATTTCCGGCGCGAAAATCAGCATAAAGGCCGCGGGCCGCCAGCATGGACACAGCCGCAACCACCACGAAATACCATTTGCGTGAGCGCATGCTTGGCTCCTGTTAGCTCGCGTCTCCAACCACGATTTCCTGGCGTTCGATCTTGTTCCACAAGTATCCGCCCGGGTTCCAGACCCCTTCGTCGGGTTGCACATTTCCCTTCGCGTCCGTCGCGCGAACCGCCAACTGGTACCGTCCGGCGGCCTTGGGAGTCCAATCGAGCGACCAAGTCCGGAAGGAATATTCTCCCGCATCTGGTTCCAAGCGGGCCTCGGTCCAGTTCGCTTCATTGTTGGTGGAGACTTCGACTTTTTTCACGCCGCCGTAACCGCTGAATGCGATGCCACGCAAACGTAATGGAAAACCGGCTGGGATCTTCGTGGAACCATCCGGGGAGATCAGGAACGAGCGGACCGGCATCCTGGCGATGGGGACCGTCGCGACTCTTCCGGATTTCATGTCGTCCGGGGTTGTGGTGCCGCGCGGCGTGTCCGGAATCCGATACGCCGCTTTCATCCAGAAATTATCGTCGGGCGCATCGAGGACGCGTATCGAGGAAAGCGACTTCAGCCAGTAGGTTGCGAAATAGCCGGGTACAATCAGACGCGCAGGAAAACCGTTCAGCATCGGCAAGGGCTCGTCATTCATTGCGAAAGCGATCACGCATTCGTCGATGACGGGGTTCGTCAAATCGAGCGACTTCATGAACCGATTCGAGCCGTAGCCTTTTGGTCCCAGCCCTCGGTCCAACCCTTCAAATTGCACTTGCACCGAGCCGCTCTTCACGCCGGCGGCATCGAGAATCTCGCGGAGTTTCACGCCGGTCCAAGCGGCATTGCCCATCGCGCCGTTTCCCCACTGCCCTCCCGCAACTCGCGGCTGCAGCCGGCTGCGGCTATTGCCGGAACATTGATTCACGGCGGCAAGTGATACGCTCTTGAATCGAGCTGCCAATTCAGGAAAACTGAGCGCCAGCGGGCGTTCGACATTTCCTTCCACCTGCAGGCGCCACCCTTTTAAATCCACCGCGTTGGGAATGGTCTGAAGATGCCAGCGGACAAAAAACGCATCGTTGGATGTGAAGGTCGACAGAAAGTAATGGCGCGGGGTTTCCAGTTGCACCGGACGGTCAGTCAGAAGAATGAGAGGCGCCTTCTGAGGGTATGTCGCGAATTGTCCCGGCGATGTCCAAAACGGATTTGCTCCGGGCCCGGTAAATTCAGGAGCCGGTTGCTGACCGGAGGACTCCTGCGCCGCCGCGTCCGGTTTGCCCAATATCTGCCCGGCTGCCAAAGTCGCGCCTGCGGCACCGAGCGTTTTTAACCAACCGCGTCTCGTAATTCCCTGCTGAGAATCCCCCATCCCACCCCGCCTTTTGTTTTCGTAAACGATTGGCTATCCGACGGCCATGTAGCTGTAATGCCCGTCACTCTGCAGAATAGCAAGCGCCGCCGCCAGCGCCGGAACGAGGATGACCCCGGGGTGCACGTGGGCTTGCATATCCTTTACGACTTCTTCCGGATCCACAGTCAAATTGTTCATCTTGATGAGCGCTCGCGCCGCCTCTTCGGTGGAAGAGTGACAACTTAAGAATTTCACGCCGCGCGCCTGAAGCCCCTGAACCGTGGCGTCCTGATACGCGGAGTCGGGGCTGCTGGGGTCATCGGACGCGTACTTCATGGAGGAGCCTGCTTTACTCGGGAAAAAAATGTTGCGGACGGCGGGCTCTCCGGTCTTGGGGTCGTTCTCTTTCACCCACTCGCCGATTTTGTACTTCTGCCAGACGTAGTCGCTGTAATTCAGCATGTTTGCCGACCCGTTCAACGCGCATACGACCTGGATCTGATCGGGAGCGACACCGGCACCAAAGTGAAGTCCGTTGAGCGAGTTCTTCGCGGTCCTCAGGACCCGCGCGTCGCTGATGGAGAAGGCGTGCAGCGCCTGCTTGATGCGTCGCGTCGAATGCGTCACCGCATCGAACTCGCCCGCTTGCCAATCGGTCTTCTGCCACACATATTGGGCATGCACCGGCTCGGTCCACATCGTTGCGGCGGCCGCCGCGACCGCTCCACCCAGGACGGATCGGCGTGAGATTTCGCTCATGGATTTTTCTCCTTTGGTCGCAGCGGTTCAAAAACGTCCGTGCGATTTCCGACAGGCCTAAATCATACGCTCGTCCATTGCGGGCCGTCCACCGTGCGACGCAGGACGCGCCTAGGCAATCAGTCACCATCGATCCGCCCGGAAATGTGGTATGTTTTGACACATCAACGGAGGCTATCGATGAAGACTCGAGGGTTGCTCAGTGCAATTTCGTTTGCCATTCTGATTGTAGTTTCACCGCTCTTTGCTCAAACCGGCGGGAAGGAAACCAAGATCATGATTCGCGCGATCGCCCGCGACGCTAAAGTCATTGGGACGCACGTGGGTGGTGCACGGATTACCGTCCGGGATGTAGCCACGGGAGAAATTCTCGCGCAGGGAATGGAACAAGGCGGGACGGGCGATACGGACGTGATCATGAAAAAACCGCACACGCGGGGGATGACAGTCTTCAGCGCCGGGGACACATCCGGTTACCTCGCCGTGTTGCACCTGGATAAACCCACCGTCGTGGAAGTGTCGGCGGAAGGGCCGCTCGGCAACGCGCAGGCCACGCAACGGTCGTCGAAAACTCTCCTTCTGGTGCCGGGCGAAGATGTGCTGGGAGAAGGGATTCTGCTGGAGATTCACGGCTTTATCATCACGCCGCTCGCGCCGTTGCCGGATGCCAAGGTCAAGGCCGGATCGCCGTTTGAAGTACGAGCCACAGTGACGATGGCCTGCGGGTGTCCGACGGAACCTGACGGCCTGTGGGACGCCAACAAGATCCGCGTTGTCGCACGGCTCCTGCGGAACGGCAAAGTGGAGTCTGAAATCCCGATGACGTACGCGGGAGTGCAAAACACGTTTCACGTAGATGTGCCCAACATCGCGCCGGGACCGCTGGAATTGCAAGTGCTGGCCCTGGATCCGGGGAGCGCCAATTTCGGTATGAATCGGGAAGCTATCGCCATCGTTCCGTAGCGGCGCCGGTAACGAAATGCATAGCGCCCGGCACCGATGACGGCGCTACCGAAAGACGGTCGGCCTTTATCATTATTATTTGACGCCCGATGTCCGGGCCTGAGCGAATAATCCGGTTGTCGCTGAGCGCACTTGGTGGTAACAATGTGCCCGGAACCGCTGGTGGCGGAATTTCATCCCCCGGAATTTTTATGGAGCAACATATATGAGGCGAGCCGTGGTTCGCGCGCAGGCAATCGGTGAAACAAAAACACTCCGGGACAGCGCCTCGCAAGTGTCCCGCGCCACGCTGGGACTGCGGGATATGCTGCTCCGCGGCGCGTTGCGCCCCGGCCAGCGAATTGCCGAGATTCCCTTGTCCGCGAAGCTCGGCGTTTCGCGCACGCCGTTGCGCCTGGCTTTCGAAAGATTGGAGCACGAAGGCCTGGTCAAAGCGCTGCCCCATACCGGCTTTGCAGCGAGCGAGTTCAGCATTACCGATATCTGGGACGCGATCGAGACCCGAGGCATCCTGGAAGGCGCTGCCGCCAGGCTCGCGGCCGAACGTTTGACCGATCCCGCTCAACTGGAATCCCTGCGCAAAATCAATCGCGCCATGGAAGAAATTTCGGACATAAATCTTGAAAGTTTCACCCGATACCTCGATTTGAACAAAGCATTCCATGATGGCATCCTGGACCTCGCGAACAATCAAATCCTTCGCCGCGCCATCGAGCAAATCTACAGGCTCCCGTTTGTCTCCCCAAGCTCTCGCACGCTTTTGCCCAAAACGTTGCCCGGATCGAGGGAAATCCTCCCGATCGCGGAAGAGCATCACCGGGGGCTCATTGATGCCATCGAGCACCGGGAGGGAGCGCGCGCAGAAAGCCTGGCCCGCGAACATTCACGGTTGACGCGAAGAAATTTGGAAGAAGCTCTAACAGACCGGACCTTACTGGAGACAATTCCCGGAGCCCGCCTGCTCAAGGTTCGGAGCGCGGGACAGAATTGAACCAAGCCCGAAACTCAGCGCATTGATTTGCATACGTCGTCCGAGAGTCCCCCTAGTACATCTCCGCGAAACAGTAGTATTCTTCCATCACAATCGCACTTGCACGGTGAACGTACCGGGAGACTGCATGGAGCGTGCTCCGACTGTCAGCGAAATCATCGACCGGCGGCCCATGGGCCGTTATCAGATCTGGACCATGGCCCTGTGCGGCATGGTTATCGTGCTCGACGGTTTTGACACGCAGAGCATCGGTTTCCTCGCGCCCTCCATGGCGGATACCCTGCGCGTGCCAGTGAAAACTTTCGGCCCCATTTTCGCTGCGGCGCTCGTCGGCTTGATGATCTCTTCCATGTTGTCCGGCCCGATCGCCGATCGGTGGGGACGGAAATGGCCGATCGTCGCATGCACATTGATCTTCGGAACCTTCGCCATGCTCACCGCGCGTTGCACTTCCTTTGACCAACTGCTCGCATTCCGGTTCCTGACTGGGCTTGGGCTGGGCGGCGCCCTGTCCAATTCCGTGGCGCTGATGTCCGAATACGCGCCAAAGCGCCTGCTTGCTGTCATCGTGAGCATTATGTTTTGCGGAATGCCTACCGGGGCCGTGCTGGGCACTCAGGTGAGCGCGGTGATGCTTCCGCGTTGGGGCTGGCAATCAGTCTTCTACGCGGGAGGCGTCTTGCCGCTCACGCTGGCCTTGCTCCTGATCGCGATCCTGCCGGAATCGGTGCGCTACCTGGAAGTGTCCGGCGCAAACCAGCGAAAAATCCTGAAAATTCTGGCGCGAATCTCGCCCGAACTTGCAGAATCACCGGTCTCTCCCTCCGAGCATCAGGATCAGCGCAGAAACGCTCCGGTCGTCAACCTGTTCACGCAAGGCCGCGCGGCCGGAACCATTCTGCTGTGGATTCCCTTCTTCATGAATCTTTTGATGCTGTATTTCGTCGTGTTCTGGCTGCCGGCGCTGCTTCGCCAAACCGGGAAACCGGTTGCCGCGGGCATGACGGCGATCATGTTGTTCAGCGTCGGAGGCATTGCGGGATCCTTCGTCGAGGGAAATTTGATGAACCGCTGGGGCGCGTTCACAGTCTTACTGACGGAGTTCCTCTGCACCACCCTGCTCATTGCTTCTTTGGCTTACTCGACTTCGTTTCCGCTCATGATGACGATCACGTTCGTTTTAGGTTTTGTTGTGCAGGGCGCGCAGGGAGGCTTGTCCGCGGTCGCTGCCACGTTCTACCCGATTTCGATCCGGTCCACGGGAATCGGCTGGTGCCTCGGAGTCGGACGCATCGGTTCGATTGTGGGCCCCATCCTGGGCGGCGTGATGCTGAAGCTGGATTGGAGCCCGCGCGAAATTTTACTGGCCGGATCGATCCCCGCTCTGTGCGCCGCGGCCGCGACCTTCACGAGCCTGCGGCTGCGCACCAATTTGCCCGCCGAACAAGGCAGCGCCGGGATGGTCGAAGAATCGGCGGTATTGCACTAATCTCCACTTCTTTCCAAGGGTCCTGAACCAATTACCGGCTTGCGCGCCGCCACAGCCCTCTAAACTCCTCGATCGTGCCGGGGCCGTACCCCGCATAATGATTGTTGGCGAACGCGAGAATCTGGATTTTCCGCTCGTGGACTTTCTTCAAGCACCTCAACCCATTCGCCCAGGTCCGCCGCCCGATTCACGATGATCTTGTCCCACGTTTTCGTTTTCTCCTCGATTCCCTTGCGGTCGCCGATCCAGCGCACATAAGCAAAGCCCGACGTGATCGGGTCGAAACGGTCGAAAAGCTGCCTGGGGCGCGGCATCCAGACGTGATCCACGAGCGCAAGAGCGACTTGGCGTTCTCTCAACGCATCGATGAATGATGGCACGAGCCAATTCTTGTTCCGGATTTCCACTGCGAAACGATAGCCCTTGGGAATCTTTTTTAGAAACGGCACGAGCCGCGCCAGAAATTCATTCACGCCGGCAAACGCCTTTTTATTGAAATACCCGAATTGCAGGAGCAAGGGGCCCAGTTTTTCGCCGAGACAATCCATTGCTCTCAGAAATTCACGAAAATCCTCGTCGCAGTCCACCAGCGCTTTCTCGTGGGTGATAATTTGCGGCACCTTCGCCGCAAATAAAAATCCTGGCGGAGTTTTCGCGTACCAGCCCTTTACGGTTGAAATCGCAGGCGTACGGTAGAACGTGTTGTCCAATTCCACTGTGTCGATATTTCGTCGCGTAGAAGCTCAGGTAATCGGCATGGCTTCATTCCCGCAGGGTAGAAACCGCCTTCCCAGCCGGCCGCGGTGAACGCGGACGTCCCCAAACGAATCTCGGCTTCGGAGGCCACAGATCGCGATTCTAGCCCGCATTTCTCGGGAGATTCAATGACGGATCGTAGTGAAGAGTCCCGGGAACGCCATTCTCCTGAATGGAGTCGTGAGCACCGCCAATCGGGAGATTGGCGTTCCCGGGATGGAGGAATTCTATTCCGCTTGGCAGTGGCTCGACTTCCACACCTGATTGAAGAGCGATTGCGCGCTGGGATCGACGGGAAGGTCGCCCAAATAGACAGGTTGCTCGCCCTTCAAGTCCACAGCGACCAACTTTCCGCTGTTGTTGTGAAACGTAAACTGCAGCGCCGGATCGCCGTCCGTCGGGTTCAGTGGAACAAAATGCCCGTCCTGGCAATGAAATCTGCCGCCGAATGCGTAGCTGGAAAACCCGCTGGCAGCCTGGTCCAGCGGCATGTCGCCCTCCGCATGATAGAGCAGCGTGTTGCCGCTCCAATCGAGGGTTCCGGAAGCGCCGGAATTCAAATGGAACGTAAGAGACGCCACCACCTTGGGCGGCGAAGGCGCTTTTACTTTGTCCGGCAATTCCAAATACGGCGTCGTCACGATCGGCGCCGGTGGCGCGACAGGCACGGGGGGCGAGACGGGCGCCGCAGCCTTCGCAATTTCCGATGGGACCACGGGAATGTCTATGGCGCCGGTCAGACCCGAGGAGACATCGAGAACCACCAAGCGGATCCTACGAGTGTCCGCGGCGGGCATCAAGCCCACGTGTTCGGGAATGCCGGTGGACTGCCAGCTCCGGAACACGTCGGCAGAAACTGTCTTCGTCAGTTCCCTCTCGTTGAATTTGAATATCGTATTCTTCTGAGCAAACTCGCAGTCCGCCATCTGGATATTCAGGTTGTAGGAACCGCCATTTTGAACGGCGCCCAGCCCCGCCGCGGAAATTAACACCATAAATTGCAGGGCGCCTTGCGGACTTCCGTTCTGGCCGGGAGCCAAAGCCTGTACAGTCAAAGGGATAGTTGTCGAAGGCAATTGATCGGCGCACGCCTGGCGCAGATGATCCAGCGGCTGCTGTTTCTTGGCGAGCGAAGGTGCATCCAGCGCATAGTATCCGCGGCGATAGGTGAGCTTCACCCCCGGCCGCGACGTCTTCACGACAATCTTGTGAAAACGGCCGTCCCAATTCACCTTCTGCGGGTAGAACGACATTTCGTAATATGAGGAACTGTCTTTCAGGGCCGTCATCAAACAGCCGGGCAGGTCATTGCTGTTCTTGCACGCCTTGCCGCCGGTGTCCTGGGCAAGCTCATCCATGGTCCCTTGCGCTTGCAGCAGATCGGTGTCCTCCTGGGTCAACCGGCCGGCCATCGCCGGCCCAGTCATCCGCGACTGGGTGAGATTTATGTTCTGGGAAGCCGATAACGACTGATTGGCTTGGAGCCCTCGAACATCCAACGGGTATACGGCCACTTGGACATCTGTGAGGACGTTGGCAACGAGTTTGACTTGATCGGCGTAACTCCGGAGGCCCGCAAACGGATTGTTACCCGTGTCCGGGTCGGGCGCGATGGAAAACGGAAATGATTCCGAAACCCAGATTAAATTCTTGCGGCCGGGGATCCCGCTGAGGTATTGCCCAATCTGCGCCATCGCTCCGAGAGTTTCCTTCGCCCGGAGATCGACCGTCATCCCATACTCTTCCTTCTCAAAATTCTGGACCTCGCCCAACTGGCTCTGCAGACCCATGTTCCCGACTATGCCGGCGGCCGTATTCTGTATGTCGCTGGAAGTATTTTGAGTGTCTAGAAGCGGGTCTTGTTCCACCGTGGTCCCTGCCACAGCCCGATCCAGCGCGGCCCGCAGGAGTCTCCCGTCACTGGTAAACCCTTGCAGGATTCTCAAGGAACTTCCCAGGAGAAACACCGCAACGGGGGTATCCGGCGGGAGAGTCCTCAACAATTGGATCATGTGAGCCCGCCCCTGCTGCTGGTTGGCCGTCTGAGTGTTCAGGCTATCCATCAACACTACTGTCGGCGGGATCTTCAACTGGTCGAGCGGAAATTGATTGGAGAGCACGTTCGCCGGTTTGCGAATGGAGGAATTGGAGGCGCCCGGCGCGCCCGCTCCGGCCATCTTTTCAAAATATTCAAAATGCTCGATCTTTTGTTGTGCCTTGTGCTCCTCAAAAATTTGCAACTCCTCCGGCTTGAGGTCGCGCACGGGATTGCCACGGGAATCGATAGCAATGAGGTCAAGCGTCACGAGCCGCGTGGTCACCTTCAACACATAGCCCGACTGCGCGGACGCCGGCTGCTGCGCTCCGGCCTGCTGTGCTGCGGGTGCAGGCGGAGCGGACTGAGACGCGACTCGGCCCGCAACCAACAGAGCCGAAAACAGGCATAGCAAGACAGTTGTGAACGACCACTTGGGAAGCATGGCACCTCCGCACCCACGTACTCCCCGCGATGGTACCGGATAGGTCATCTTACCTGACATCTCCGGTTAAAGGCTACGAATCCCTCGAAGAAGTGGGGCCGGAACTTCATTGGCTCTAGCCAAAGCCGACAATCCGTGGCAAGCTGCAAAGATGGGAAACAAAGACGCACGAAGACGTGAAAAAAAGAAGCCGAAAAAGAATAAACCTGAGCGCATGGTCGTGAGCCAGGCCGCTCCACGCATCGTCAGGGATGCGACGGAAAAAAAGCCGTAGTTCCTTCGTGAGCGAACCCAGCTCTGATGTTTGGAATAATTTCCGCGTGTGCCACCCACTTTGCGATTCGCAGAGGGTGTGGAACTGGACTTTGTGTTGCTCGTTCCGCCCGCCAGCCTCAGGCTCGAAAGTGAAAGTTTACGCTTCGCCTGTTCGGTCCCAGTTCTTCAAGAGGATCTCAAACCCGGGCGAACTTTGTAGTTTCAAAATAGGCGCCAGCCCAAGAGCTTCTTCCCCAATTCCCCGCTCTTCCGACAGCCCCATCAGGAATCCCTGAACGCTGAACCGCGTGCCATTCCACGATCGAGAATTTCCTCGAGCTTTGTGCGCCCTCGCGTAGGTTCCATCCGGCTGCAGGAGCCGGGCCTTCTCTGTGTCGGCAAGATAGGGTGCCAGAACCATTCTGCAAACTTGCTGGCACAGCGCCGGATCTTTCAACCGGAACATCACTTCGACGCGCTCATAGAGATTCCGCGGCATCCAATCGGCGCTGCCCAGATACACTTCTGGCAGCCCTCCATTCGCAAAAAAGAAAATCCGGCTGTGCTCCAAGAAGCGGCCCACAATGCTGCGCACGTGAATCCGGCTGCTGATTCCCCGAATTCCGGGACGCAGCGCGCAGCCGCCGCGAACAATCAATTCGATATCGACGCCCGCTTGCGAGGCGGCATAAAGCGCCTGAATGATTTTCTCGTCGAGTAAAGAATTGACTTTCGCGACGATGAACGCAGGGCGGCCCGCCCGCGCATGAGCGGCTTCGCGTTCGATCAAGCTGACGCAGTTTTTCCCGAGGTTAAGAGGCGCGACGGAGAGCGGGCCATAATGGGACCGCTCGGAATACGCCGTAAGGTAATTAAAAACGTGATGCACCGCCTCCGTGATTTTCGCGTCGTGAGTGAACAAACTTAAGTCCGTATAAAATCGCGCCGTCGACGGATTGTAATTGCCCGTTCCGAGATGCGCATAGCGCCGCACCTTGCCGTCCTTGTCGCGCCTTACGAGCAGGGCCAGTTTGCAATGCGTCTTCAACCCCACCAGCCCGTGGTACACCTGCACTCCCGCCTCTTGCAGATTTTTTGCCCAGCGAATGTTGGAAGCTTCGTCAAACCGCGCCTTCAGTTCGACCACCACCGTCACTTCTTTCTTGGCCGCCGCTTGCATCAACGCCCGCACGATCGGCGAGTCCTCGCTCGTCCGGTACAAAGTCTGCTTGATCGAGAGCACGTCGGGATCATGGACAGCGCTCTCGATAAACTGGACGACGGTGGAATACGAATCGTACGGGTGATGCAGCAGCACGTCGTGTTTCCGCAAGTGCTCGAACATGCTCGCGAACCCAGGCTTCAAATGAAACTCTTTCGGAGTGAATGGCCGAAATTTCAGATCCGGCCGCGGGGTCTGCTCGTAGAGATTGAAGAGCCGCGACAAATTGATGGGCCCATGAACCTGGAACACTTGCCAGGCGGCCAGAGCGAAGTTTGACCTCAGCCGCTCGATGATTTCAGGGTCGGCGCCCTCCTCAATTTCCAGGCGGACGGCGGCTCCCTTCCGGCGCAGATGGAGCTGCGTGTCCACCGAATCGAGAATACTGCGCGATTCCTCCTCGCGCAGATAAAGATTGCTGTTGCGCGTGACGCGAAACGGCGCGGCGGAGAGGATTTCGTAACCGTGATAAAGGCGCTGTGAATACGCGTGCACGATGTCGTGCAGGAAAGCGAATTCGATCGCGCCCTCGCCCGCGGGCAGGCGCAAAAGCCGGGGAAGCGCGCGCGGCACCGTCACCACGCCCAGATAGATGTCGGATTTTTTTCTCCGGCGCCGAAGGAGAAATGCGACGCAGAGCGCTTTATTCAATACGCGCGGAAAAGGATGGGCCGGATCCACCGTCACCGGAGTCAGCAGAGGCTCGACTTGTTCCGAATAAAACTTCTCGACGAATTTCTTCGCCTCCGGATTCAATTCATTCATCTTTCGCACACGAACGGATTCGGCGGCGAGCCCAGGAACGAGTTCTTCCCTCCAGCAGGTGTACTGGTCCTTCACGAATTCCTGCAGTTCCGAGGCAAGCTGCGGAAGCAATTCGCCCGGCGCGACCCCATCGGGGCCGATTTCTCCACGCTTTTGTTCCGCCTGTTGGAGCAGCCCGGCGACGCGGACCTCGACAAACTCATCCAGATTGCTCGCCGTAATCGCCAAAAACTTCACGCGTTCAAGCAGCGGATTGTTCGAATCGGCGGCCTCTTCGAGCACGCGGCGGTTAAACTGCAGCCAGGAAAGGTGGCGATTGATGTAGTAACGCGGATCCTCAAGGGAGGTTCGGCGCATCTGCACATGTCCTCTGTGCCGCTGAACCTACACCGGCGATGTTACAGCCATGTTACTCGGGAGAGTGCATGCAGGAAGCGTGCCCCAGATTAGTGTTGGCGCAGTTGCTCCACCATCGCGAGGATGACCTCTGCCCGAGCGAGCACTGGACGATCCACCATCTTGCCGTCTACTGAGGTCGCCGCGCCCCGAGCCTCCGAAGACGCAACCACAACTCTCCTCGCCCAGGCTTCTTCTTCCGCACTGGGAGTAAAACCCTCATTGACGACCGGTACTTGTTTGGGATGAATGCACATCTTTCCGCCAAAACCCAAGCGCCTGGCGCGCAAGGTGTCGGCGCGTACCCGCTCCATTGAATTAATGTCCGTGGTGACGCCATCCACTGGAGCCCGAATTCCGGCAAGACGCGAATCGAGAACGATCTGCGAGCGGAAATACAATAGCTCTTCTTCTTCAGCGGCCATTCCGAGATCCAGTTGGAAATCGATTGAGCCGAACAGCAGGCGCTGCACAGGTTTGGCGCTAGCCAATGCCAGTGCGTTCCGGAAGCCGTGCGCCGTTTCAATTTGCGGCAAGATAGGCAACTCGGCACCAAAATGCTCCGCAACCAAGCGAATCTCTTCGACTCGTTCGGCCTTGGGCAATAAGACACCTGCAATACCCGGCTTTCGGCCCAGGCTCACGTCGTCGCGAAACCATTCGCTGTCCGAAGTATTGACGCGCACCAGCACGGGCAGCGCAGCCGTGAGCCACGCCGCCACTGCCTCGCGGGCTTTCAATTTGTCCGCGGCGGCGACGGAATCCTCCAGATCGAGGACCACCGCGTCTGCGCCGGCCGCGCAGGCCTTCGCAAAACGATCAGGCCGGTTACCTGGAACAAACAAATAGGAACGAGGGTTGAGCAATGGCATCTGAAGACTCCAGATTCAAGAAATTACTCATTTTGGTCCAGCGGGTCAAATACCGGATTCGGGCAGTGGGCCAGGTTTTTGTGCTTGGATTGAATTTTCGGGTGCCGCACTCTTCACCGTTTTTGTGAGGGGTGCGGCACCTAATTCGCTTAGAGCCTAGGCTATCCGCCCGTTGCGGATTGAGGGAATCAGTTATAAATTATTAGCCAGCCGGGAAGTCAAAACGGAAATTTCGGTTTATGGAGGTTCACATGCGACTCCTGCGATTCCCACTTTGCGATTTGCTTATCGCGCTGACCCTTGCATTCTTCCTCCTCGCATTCCATCCAAATCCTGCCGCGGCGAAGGATCTGCCTTCCGATATTTGCTCGCTGCTTGCGCCGGAGCAGTTGCAGAAAACGCTGGGACAGCCCTTCGGGGCGCCACAAAAAGCTACCGCGCCGTCGCCATACAGGGGCCTGAATTCCGGCACGAACTGCCAGTACACCTCGCAGAAGAACGGATCTCAAGGGATCACTTTTATCGTTTATGTCGATCATTCCCCGGAGGAAGCCAAGCAGACCTTCGAAAAATTGTCGGCCTGGTACCCGGCGATATCGAAACCCACAGGCATTGGGGATTCCGCATATATTGACAAGTCCCACGCGATACACGTCCTCAAAGGTAGCGTCCGCTATTTCATTGAAGTGGGTTCAGGCGCTTCGGATGCGGCGCGTGACAAACTAGTGCAAGACCTGGCCGCCTCGGTAGCCGCCCAAATCTAACTTTCGCGATAGCGCCTAAGTAGCACGGACTTCAGTCTGTGGGGGTTCGTCCTGGCAAGGGTGTAGCACCCGAATTTCAAAGTCTGGGTCCCCAGCCCCCAGGGTTTAAGACACGACACAGTACCATTCACGTTACCTTGTGCCCTCCCTGACAATTGAGCCTGGGAGGGCACGTCAGTGAACCGCATCGTGAGAATCAAGAGCCTGCTTTTGGCCGCAGCATTGACAATTGGGCCGGCAGCGTTCGCCCAGCAAGAGAAACCGCGAGTCTACATCAACGGAACTGGAAACACCGATGTCCGAACGGATGCAAGTGCGGTCGAGGGGAGTACGTGGGTCGCTGGGTCGTCCCCATTGACGGAGGACGTTCACAATCGGGCGATGGAGTTGGCAAAGGACTTTTCGAAACAATGTCCGGGCGCGATCGTCACTGTAAACGTGACGGACGCGGACTATACGGTGGGGCTGAACCACGAGGCATCCCACGCACTGATTTTTAAGAATAACCAGGTGACCGTGACAAACCGTCGCGGCGACATTCTGACGACCAACACATCTCGTGCGGTTTCAAAGTTTACCAACGATTCCTGCGCGGCGATTTTGACTGACTGGAAAGCAAACGGGAAGATCGAGACTCGGGTGCCAATCGCGCCGGCTCCCGCGGCCGCTTCGCAACAGCAGGTTACCGCCACGCCGGTGTCAGCGACTTCAACAACACCCGCGTCCGCTTCTCAATATTCAATCCACGTAGTAGATCCTCAACCAGAATCGTTAGGCGAAGTCTCGCGCCGCCTCAAGGCTCAAAAGCAGCAGCCCTCACCTGCGCCGCAGAAATAGCAACGGCCGGGCCATGTGTCCCGGCGATCTCAAATCGTATCAGTCGCGGGGCGGCGCGATTCGCGCCTTTTCCGGAATCGCAGTCGCGTCACACAATTTCTTGAAGTCCCAGTAGCTGCCCCAGGTGAAAGTCACCGTCGCCCGTTCTTTCGACCCCTCTTTCGCATTGTGCGGCTCGGGATGAAAACCTCTTTCCCAGCCTCCGGTGTCCTCCATGACGAGTTCCGGCCCGTGCCACCTGCCGTAGAGATCGAAGTAGCGCCGGTTCTGCGCATTGATCCGAAAGGGGCGTCTGTAATCGAGCAGCCGGATCCCCATCTGGTTGCCGTCGGTGTTCAGATAAGTGCCGTAAATGGTGCCGCTGAGGTCCAGGAGTTGCTTTTCGCCCTGCGCCGAACACAGCCAGCCCGTGCCGCGCAATCCGCTCGTCGGGCGCTGCCCATTCAGTCGCAGGCGCGACATGCTTCTGAAGTTTGGATAAAAATAAATGTACAGCGGGTAGGTGTCGCCGGAATCGGTTCGCAGCGTTCCGACACCTTGCCAGAACCCTGGAGTCCACCGCCCGCCGATACGAAAGGCCCAGGGAGCCAGCACAGCGGTCACAAGAAGGACAAACACGAAGGCGAACACGAGAGCGCCGAAACAACCCAATCTTGGCAATGGTCGAAAAGCCATGCGGAATTATAAATCGAAAACCTCAAGACCCATTCATAGCAAAACCCGGACCACGCCCCTGTCTAAGCCGTAGCAGGGCGATGTGACCGGAGGAAGGAACGAATCTGGCGCACTGCCAGCGGAATCCGCTCCTTGGGCTCCTTCCACGGGAAGATGCTCACCTCCGCGTTTGGCGCAAGCATCGCGGCCTCCATGGCGACGGCGTACGGATGCGGCGGAATATCATCCGGCAGAATCAGCACGGGCGTCTGGCAATGCCGCACGAAATCGCGCGTCACGGTGAAGACGAAGTCGGGGTTGGTGCGGTACATCCTGGTCAGAAATTTGTCGACCGTCTGCATCGTGATCTCGGGCCAGCGCTTGACCAATTCCGGCCCCCAGCCCTTCATGTTGGTTTCGTAGAAAAGGTCGCGCATCTCCGGGCGCGACCCGCTGGGCTGCGCTAGGACGGCCGCAACGATGCGATCCGGCGCCCGCCGCAAGAGATTCCAAATGAAGGGGCCGCCAATGCAGAAGCCCAGCACCATGAATTTCCCAATGCCCAGGTGATCCATCACGCCGAGATGGTCATCGGTATAGGAATCCCACGGCCGGTCGATCTCGAGGGGGCCGGTGGACTGGCCGTCATACGCGTTGCGCAGGTCCGACGCGATGCAGTGGCACTCTCCCTTGAACTCCTCGATCGGATTAAAGGGGTCGCCGCGAAGCAAGCCGGAAATTGTCGAATTCAATCCTCCGCCCGCGATGAGCAGCAACGGAAAGCCGGAACCGGCCTCCTCATAGTGAATGCGAACGGGGCCTTTTTCGAAGATGGACATAGCAACTCCTCCTTGACGGCTGCGGTACTCTTCACGATTTACTAGTGGCACAGGCTTCAGAGCCCGTGTGACAACTCGAAATTGACACGTTTTTGTAGCGCCCGCCTTCAGGCGGGCACCTTGAAATCAAGCAGATGCCCGCCTGAAGGCGGGCGCTACATGAACCAAAAGCGAGCTCTCACACAGGCTCTTCAGCCTGTGGGGGTTCGTCCCTGCAAGGACCAAAATCCACAGGCTGGAAGCCTGCGCCACCAAAATCCGCACCCTAGCCGCGGCAAGAGTGCGCCACACGTAAGTTCAAAATCGTTCAAAGGCTGGGCTACCGCCGGCTCACTTCTGCGGGGCAACAGGAATCATCGCATGTTCATACGGCGTGCCCGCCCACATCATATACGGCCTGCTCGGATCCGCGTCCTGAGCCTCGGAGTATCCCAGAGTCTTGCTCGCGGGGCCAGTCACCATGATGTGGGGACCCGTCACAACCCAATGATTGCCGGCTGTTTTGCCGGTAGCGCCAGGGTCTGTGTTGCTCGCGCCCTTGTCGCCCGCCAACATGTAAGAGATTCCGACTTTGTTGGGCGGAGGCATGTGGCTCATCATCGCCTGAAAAAACTCCATGCTATTCGCATCGTTGCACATCCTGTCCGTGCCCATCACCATGCAGGTAAACCCGTTCTTTCCGGCGCGAAGCGTGCGCATGCTTCCGTCCTTCCCTACGCGAACGATTGCCGCCCCATCGGTGACTCCCTTCGGACCCGCGGAGAGCGCCTGGGCCGTGTACTCCGCATCCGACGTTTGACCTTGCTGGGCCCGGTCGATGGTTACGGCAGCAAGCAGCAATACAGCCACGACGCAAATTGTTCCAAGGGCACGCATATCTCCTCCGTGAGATTCCATCAAGGATATTGGGGTGTCCGATGCTGGGCCGCATTCTACAGCAGGCCAGCCGGAAAGGGGAGTGGCGCAGGCTTCCAGTAGCACAGACTTCAGTCTGTGGGGTTTCGTTCCGGCTACATGGGCTGCACAAACCAAGATCAATCGAAAAGCTTACGGACTGAAGTTTATGCTACCGGCCAGCGGGAAAGAAAAATCGAGGATCAGAAAACCCGCACCCTTCAACAACGCAAGGGTGCGCCCCCGGAAGTTCAAAACCGCTCAAAGGCTTTGCCACCCGTCTACTGGTTGTCATTCTGAGCGAAGCGAAGAATCCCTCTGTCACGGCCCATGCCATAGCGCGTACAATCGCGTGCGAGGGCTTCTCCGATGAAAACCTGCCACGTCTATATCATGGCGAGCGCATCGCGCGTTCTCTACATCGGCGTGACGGGCGATCTCCTGCGCCGCGTCAGGGAACACAAAGAGATGCGCATCCTGGGCTTTACCGCTCGCTACCGCGTGACTGAGCTCGTGTATTTCGAGGCCTTCGGAGACATCCGTATCGCCATTGCGCGAAAGAAACAACTCAAGGGATGGTTACGTGCGAGGAAGATTGCGTTAATTGAGTCATTCAATCCGCACTGGCGGGACCTGGCTGCGGAACTACAGTCGCCTACGCCCAACCGTGTGTCACCGCTATAGCCCGGCTAGGAAACATCGCTAAGGCCCCAACCGTGTGTCATTCTGAGCGAAGCGAAGAATCTCTCCTCGATTTAGTATAAGAAAACAAACAAGGAGAGATTCTTCGCTTCGCTCAGAATGACAGCGCTTTGAGTTTTTCCGCAGCCTGTTCAGTCCGTGGGGTTTCGTTCCGGCCACATGGGCTGCACAAACCGAGATCAATCGAAAAGCTTACGGACTGAAGTTTATGCTACCGGCCCGCGGGAAAGGGAGAATCGAGGATCAGAAAACCTGCACCCTCGAACACTACAAGAGTGTGCCACCCGAAAGTTCAAAGTCGTTCAAAAACTGCGCCACCCGCCGACTACAGGGGCAAAAGCCCCAGCGCCCGCAGCCTGTGGTCCAATAATCGCTGATCGATTTACGCGTGCGCCAGGAGTTCCCGAAATGTGGCGCGAAGATCAGCCAAATGGCCTCGCAGGTACAGCGTTTCCAGCAGACCCACGCTCCCTCGAACTTGCAAGCCTTCCGCCTTGGCGAGTTTACGGGCATTGTAGTCATCGAGCAATACAACATCCGCGCGGAACTCTTTGGCCAGAACTACGGTGCTGAGCTCCCCAATCCCTAGCGCGTATTTCTCCTGCAGAGTCCGCAACTCAGCCTGATTGGGGAGCTGCCTTACTTCAATCCACTGGGCTTTCGCGACCTCCGAGGCGCCTGAAAGGCCGGCGCCGGAAACGACCACCTCACTATAAACTTCCTCGGAAATGTAAACGTGCGGATAGAGAGCGTGAAGCAGATCGAAGCAGTTAAGTTTTGCGAAAACAATCAGCGGAGATGAATTTGCTACCGCGTTCACGGCTAGACGCGGTCAGTGGACCGGCGTTCCGCTTCCAGTTCTTCGCTCGTATATCGCAGGGGCGGGACACCATGCTTCGCGGCAAAATCCATGAAAGCAGCAAGGGGCGTCTGGCACAATTCGGCGGCGCGTTCCAGCGAGACCCGTTCCTCACGAAACAGCTCAAGCGCAAGCAGCCGAGCGGTCTCCTGCGAAAGGTTGCCCTGCTCCAGATTCGCAGCCTTCAAAAGGGCCGAGGGCAGATCGACACGTGTGTTCTCCATAGTCCAAGGCTAGCGCAACAGCATTCATTTGTCATGTGAGTTCGGAGAGCGGCGCGCCGAGGATCGGAAAACCCGCACTCTTAAACACCACAAGAGTGCGCCACCCGGAAGTTCAAAACCGCTCAAAGGCTGGCCCATCCGCCCACACCCTTCAACGACGCAAGGGTGCGCCACCCGAAAGTTCAAAGTCGTTCAAAAGCTCGGCCACCCACCCGTCCGACAGCCCCAACTGGGTGTCATTCTGAGCAAAGCGAAGAATCTCTCTGTCACGGTCTTTGCCATACCCAAAACCACGGAGAGATTCTTCGCTTCGCTCAGAATGACAGCGCTTTGACTTTTCCGCCGCCTCTTCAGTCTGTGGGGTTCCGTTCCGGCTACATGGGCTGCGCAAACCAAGATCAATCGAAAAGCTTGCGGACTGAGGCATATGCTACCGGCCCGCGGGAAAGGGAAAATCGAGGATCAGAAAACCCGCACCCTTCAACAACGCAAGGGTGCGCCACCCGGAAGTTCAAAACCGCTCAAACGCTATGCCACCCGGCACCCGTCCCATTCTTGACTTTATGATTTAAAAGGAATACCTTATATGTCATGGCGTGGACGGTGGACTTCTACGTGGACGCGGGTGGCGACGCGCCCGTGGAATCTTTTCTAAACGGTCTGCCAAAGAAGAATCGCGCCAAGCTCCTGGGACTGATCGCCAAGCTGAAAGAGCACGGGCCGACCCTGCCTTTCCCGTATTCCTCGCAAGTCGATGGCAGGTTGCGCGAGCTGAGGACGCGCTTTGGAAAGACCCGGCTTCGCATCCTGTATTTCGGAGACGCCAGTCAGGAATTTATCTTGCTCCACGGCGTGGTCAAGGACACAGATAAGCTGGAGAAATCGGATATTGAGGCGGCCAAGAACAGGATGGCGAGTCACAACGAAAAACTGGCGATGAGAGCGAATTGGAAGAAGTCAGACCCGAAAGCAAAAGGTGAATAATATGGCTACCCGTCTGGATCGTTACTACAAACAACAAATGAAAGACCCGGAGATCCGGGACCTGGTCGAGAAGGAGCTTGTTGATCTTGAGTTGGGCATTAAGATTGCCCGGCTGCGCGAACAGGAAAATCTGAATCAAACACAGCTTGCGGCGCGAGCGGGGATGAACGCCTCCAAAATATCGCTCATCGAGACTTCCGCAAGAAACGTCACCCTCAGCACGCTCGCCCGAGTCGCCTATGCCCTCAATACTAGGATCAAGATTGAATTCGTCCCGGTGAAAACAAAGAAACGCTGAAGAGAAAATCAAAACGGATCCAGAAAATCCAGGCCACGAGAAAAAACAGGCCGAAAGCCCCACCCTTGAAAACCGTCAAGGATGGGCCACCCGAAAGTTCAAAGTCGTTCAAAGGCTGGGCCACCCGCCCAAGATCAATCGAAAAGCTTACGGACTGAGGTTCATGCTACCGGCCCGCGCGAAAGGGAAAATCGAGGATCAGCAAACCTGCACCCTGCAACAACGCAAGGGTCCGCCACCCGTAAGTTCAAATTCGTTCAAAGGCTGTGCCACCCGCCTAGCGGCGGTATGGGGACTGGCGACGAAAAGTACCCTCCGTGTCAGGACCTACTTGAACGGTATCTCCACACACAAGACACCGTCGGTAGTTACTTCGGCACTGGTGACCCGGCTCGCCCATTGGTGCCACAATTTCCTTCGCAAAGCACTTAGTGCAGAGGGGCTGATCGTTGTGCGCCTCGGCGTACCAGAACGGGTTGCGGAACTCGTAGTCATTAGTTTTGAAACGCAGTTTGTTACGAAGCTCGCGATTCTCGTCCTCAAGTTCAGAAGCGGACTGCTTCAGGTCTCGCAACTTGTCCACAATTTCGTCGACTTGATGTATCAATTTTTGATCTTTCAAAGACTTCCCAAACTCATAGAGCTTCTTGGATATTTCTCCAGCAGTCTTTGCGATTGTCCACGCAGTTACAGCAGTAGTTAGTTCCATGAGCAAATTATACTCCAAGAAATCATGGGCGGATGGGCCAGGTTTCAGGTGAAGGCTGGATTTTGGGTTCCTCACCCTTCCGGCGTTGAAGGGTTGATATATATCGATTGCCCAGACTGAGCGCAATGGACTGAGAAAATCCAGGGCACAAGAAAAACGGGCCGAAAAGCCCCACCCCTGAAAATCGTTAAGGACGAGACACCCGCCCCACCCGTGAGTTCAAAATCGCTCAACGGCTCGGCCACCCGCCCGCGGACTGCCCGTCTCAGAGTAGGCACTCTGGGCAGTCGCTTGCATTGACCGGAGATATATTATTATATATAAGGAATTATATGAATATAACGCTTTCACTCGCGGGTATAGTTGACCCAAACTTGTCCGGCTATCCACCTGCCGTGCAAAATTTCGTAGAAAATAACTATGTGGCTATAACTTGCATCGCGCTACCATTTCTACTGATGCTTCTGGATGCGTGGCTAAAGAGTTGGCAAGGATGCGACTGGAAGACCTATGGAGCGGATACTGCCATGTGCGGTGTTGCAACCCTCTCGTCGTCGGTGTTCGCGGCAGCTTGGATTGTTCCCGCTTCCCTTGGGTCGGCTGTGATAATTCTATTTGCTCATGGCCTCCTTTGGACGGGAGTGCTGTGGCTTGCAGCGAAACATCATCACCTTTATCAAGCTGTGACAGGCGGCCTCGTTTGTTCCTCTTGTTTGTTTTTTGCGTTGTACTACCTACATAGGGTAGGGGGCTAAATGAGCGCTTCATGGGAAATCGTTCTTCTAGCGCTGATTCTAGTCGTATGCTTGAGCACACTGGCAAGTTGGATTATTGATTCAACCCTGAATAAGGAACCTTCTGGCGGCACTCAAGAGATGAATTTATCTTGGCCGTTTTCACTAAATGAGGCGGCAATTGCGGCGGCAATCGTAATTGTTATCGCATCGATTTCTGCACTGAACCTATCTAAGGTCCGTGTGGCTGCAGTCGAAACTTCGGCGTTGGTGTCAATTAGGGCTATGAATGCGGCATTGATGGAATATAAATCCGCGTACGGTGCTTATCCCCTATCCGTCGGCGACCTTCAGAAAACGAGACTTGGCCAGAAGGACCCTTTGATCACAAGCGGTATAAAGGGGGGCTACAGGTTTGAATATGATCCGCAGTGGGTTAAAAAGGACGGTCAGGAGGTAGTTTCAGACTACTTCATAATAGCCAAACCAGTTGGCAAAGACTCAGGCAAGAGGACATTTAGGACAAATGAGAACGGAACCTTAGATTTTTCATTCGATGGTTCCATTTGGCGGCGTGTCGAATAGCGAGACTCGGTATCTCTCTGGCTCGTGTACACAAGGGCGGGTGGGCCAGGTTCTGGGCGTGAGTTGAATTTTCGGGAGCCGCACTCTTCACAGTTTTTGTAAAGAGTGCGGGTTTTTCTTCTGTGCGGAACACGGCGCACGCGAAGAAGGGACGGTTCAAAATCGGCCAGGCGGAAATGCAGAATCCGGGACCAGAAAACCCGCACCCTTGAATCCCACAAGAGTGCGCCACCCGTAAATTCAAAAACTCTCAAAGGCTGGCCCACCCGCCCCGACGGTCTTGACAATCCAGAAAAGCCTTGCTATTAAAAACATGAGGACCCAGCCCTCGTGCACAGTTGCCATAGGCCCTGTGTAGCTTGGCGCCGGGATGCCTCCATGCATTGACGCTCTGACCGCCAGAGCAGTTCCCGACGAATGGAACATGGCGGAAGGAGTGCTTGATGCTCGATCCACGACCCGCCGTTGAGTTAATTCGTTTCTTTCGATCGATTACCGACGAATTTATCGTCTGGATGATGAGCCTAATCGGCGGGTATCACGCGATTAAGTACTCTCTGCGTCGCCACGGGAAGAAACGTAGCTCAGGGAACAAGCCCCGGACGTCTGAATCCATATCCAACACTAGGAAAGTGATTTGATTTTGTTAAGTCATAAGGCCGGGCCTCGGGCAGAAATTGTCCAAACCCACTGCGAATATGGAGCTAGCCCAGTGCCCCACGCTTTGCGTCACAAAGCGTGGGGTAATAGGCTGCGCGATTCCGCCCTAGTAAATATCGTACTGCTCCCAATGCAGAGTCGGGTCCGACTGGATGATGATGGTCTTGCGCGTGGCGTGCTCGAGATCCTCGATCAGGGAGGACTCGCGCGTCTTCAGAGCCTTGGCGATTTCCGGATTGACGCGCAGCGTGACGTTTTGCGCGTCGAGGTCGGCGGCCATTTTTTTGGCTTCGGTTTGAATCTCGTAGCAAATCGTGGGGATCGATTTGACCATGCCGGAGCCGGTGCAGTACGGGCAGGGCTGGCACAGGACGCGCTCCAGGGCTTGCTTGGTGCGTTTGCGCGTGATGCACACCAGGCCGAATTCGTTGAACGGGAGAGCCTTCGAGGGCGCGCGGTCCTGCTGCAAGGCTTGGTCGAGAGCGGCCAGGACTTTATCGCGGTTGCGGCGCTCTTCCATGTCGATGAGATCGCACACAATGATGCCGCCGAGATCGCGAAGGCGGATTTGCCGCACGATTTCCTTCACGGCTTCGAGGTTGGTCTTGACGATGGTGTCCTCGAGGCGCGTCGAGCCGCGGCCCACGTATTTGCCGGTGTTCACGTCGATGGCCACGAGCGCTTCGGTGTGGTTGATGACGATGTAGCCGCCGGACTTGAGCCACACTTTCGGGCGCAGCGCCTTGTCCAGCTCCTGCTGGATGCCGAATTCCTCGAAGATCGGCGCTTCCTTGGTGTACAGCTTCACGCGCGGGACGAGCTTCGGCTGGAAGCGGCCCACGAATTCGACGACCTTGGTGAATTCCTCTTCGTTGTCGAGCCAGATGGCGACGTAATCGTCGCTCAGATAATCGCGCAGGATGCGCTGGACGAGATTCAGGTCGCGGTGGAGCAGGGCGGGCGCGCGGCGCTGCTCGGAGGTGGCGCGAATCGTGTCCCAGGTGCGGCCGAGGAATTCGACGTCGGTGCGAATTTCTTCGTCGCTCGCTCCCGAAGCGGCCGTGCGCACGATGAAGCCGCCGGGAAACGTTCCCTTGGCTTCGGTCACGAGGCGGCGCAGGCGCGAGCGGTCTTCCGCGGAGCCGATGCGCCGCGAAACGCCGATGTGGTCGACCGTGGGCATGTAGACGAGGAAGCGGCCGGGCAGCGCGACGTGGCTGGTGATGCGCGCGCCTTTTTTACCAAGCGGTTCTTTTGCAATCTGTACAATTATTTCCTCGCCAGCCTTCAGCATTTCGGAAATGAGCTGCGGGCGGCGATGCTGTTCGTGCCTCGGGTGGCCGTGCTGCACTGGCTGATGCGGGCGTCCCGGGCGGCGGCCTCCGCGCTGCGGGCGGTTTCCCCGGCGCATGGGGCGCTGGAAGCGGGCGCGCGGCTGTTCGGAAATGCGCGCGCTTGTCGGCGGTTGTCCCTCAGCCGCATGCGGCGCTTCCGCGGCCTCGTGGAATTCTTCGTGGATTTCTCCTTCAGCCCCGGCGTGCTCCCCAGCGTGTTCTCCCCCGTGCTCTTCTCCATGTCCTTCTTCGTGTTCCGCTAGGTGTTCTGCCCCATGTCCTGGAGACGCCTCCGCGGCCAGCGCCTCGTCATGCATTTCGTCGGCGATGGCGTCAGCTTCCGCCGCCGCGTGCTCGTGATCGTCTTCCTGGTCGTTTTCGTGATCGGCGTCCTGGTCGCCTTCTCTATCACTTTCGTGATCGGAATCCAGCGCTTCCTGCAACTCTTCCAGTTCGGCGGGCTCTACGTATGATTCGGCCACAGCTTCGATCGCTTCGGCCCGCTCTTCGGCATCGGCCTGCGCTTCTTCATGCTTGGCCTCGGCAAGCTGTTCGGCGAGCGAGTTTACATCCTCCTCGGAAAGGCCTGAGCTATTCGGGGCATGCGCGTCCGTGATCGCCGCCGGACCCGTTCGAGGATCAAGACTGTCGAGGTCGCGAGCGATTTCTCTTTTCGCGTCCGGCGAAGCATCGGCATATTCTGGCGCGCTGGCGGGCGCCTCGGCTCTCAGTTCCGCCGCATGGGCTTCGTGTTCTTCGTGAGTCGCCGCCGGCGGAGTCGCAAACAGCGCCCCCGGCAATCCCGCGGACAACTCTTCATCCGTGAACGTGCGCGGCGCGGGCGGCGCAGCGGAAGTTTCCGCTCCGAATGATGAATGTTCAGAGGGAGGGGCCGCAGGCGCGGACGGAACGCGATCCTTAAATTTTGAGAGCGACTCGCCCGGCAGAATGACGGGCTCGAAATCCGCAGCCGCCGGTTCATAAGGCTGAGACTCGCGCGGAGGTCTCGCATCCGAAGGCGACGCGTATTTTGACGGCGGCAAATCGCGCCCGGGCCGGCGATCACGTCCGCCGCGTCCCCGATCCGGTCGTCCCCAGCGACGGTTGCGTCCGCCACCTTGCCCGCCGCGATTGCCAAACCCGCCGCGCCCGCGATCATTTCTTGGCGGGAATGGAGGATGCTGCGTGCGCTGCATGGGAGCCGAAGGCGAAGCGCCGCCTTCGGAGGCAGCCTGCTGGCCCGCGGCAGCAACCTGGAACGTCTCGCCTTCAAGGGGCGTAATTGCAGGAGCAGCCTCAAAAGCTTCGACAGGCTCAACGGGCGCGGCTGCCGCTATCGGTTCAGGGACATGGACGGGCGGAGGAACGACGCCGCCGTTGGTCGTGGTCGGCGGATACACTTCGCCGCTCTTGGCCGGCTCCGGCCTGCGGAACTTGGGCTCGACCGGCGCAACGTGGTCGTATTCCTCGAGATGTTCCAGAAAATCGCTGACGTACAGGAAGGCGTCGCTATCGAGGCCGATATCCACGAAGGCCGACTGCATGCCCGGAAGAACTCTGGTGACTCGGCCTTTGTAAAGACTTCCGACTAAAGCAAATTCTTTTTCGCGTTCGATGTAAATTTCACAAAGCTGTCCATCTTCCACGATCGCGACCCGCGTTTCGTGCGGGGTCGCGGAGATCACTAGCTCCTTCGACATGAAAACTCCTCGGAGGGCATGGCCGTGCTCCGGCGCGGCGCACCAGTGTGCGCCCGGTCCAGTCCGCCGTGGCGGACGGGACGGCCGGGGAAGTTAGATTTGATTTTGCTCTTCCGCTGGGCATGCGGCGCTTGCCTCGCTCCAAAATTTTTGTTTCTCCCCGGCGGGCCGTCCACTTGATTCACAGCGCGGCGCGGGCCGGAAAGCATTTCTACCGGCTTAGTTGACGAAACGCCGGATACGGACGTTCATCACCAGCCCTAAAGCCAAAAACACGAACAATGTGGCCGAACCGCCATAACTCATCAACGGCAGCGGAATTCCGGTGACCGGCATAAATCCAATCACCATGGCCACATTCACCAGGACATGGAAACCTAACACTGCCGTCACTCCCATGATCAGAAACATGCCCGCTCGATCGTGCGCGCGCTGGGCATTCTGAACCAGACGCAACAGCAGGAACATATACAAAAGCAGCGCGACGAAAACTCCCACAAATCCGACTTCTTCCGCAAGCGCCGCCAGGATGAAATCCGAATAACGGACCGGCACAAAGCCTAATTGATTCTGGCTCCCGTTGCCAAGCCCTTTGCCCCAAAACCCGCCGGAACCCACGGCGATCTTCGATTGCAGGATCTGGTAACCTGCGCCCTTGGGATCCTCTTCCGGCCGCAGGAATGTTGTAACACGTTCTCTCTGGTAAGGCTTCAGAAAATGATAGCCCACCGGAACCATGATCGCAGCCAGCGTCACAATGGCCAGGGAATGTTTCCAATTCAAGCCTGCCAGGTAGGCCCCCGCAGCTGCCAGCGGCACGAGCACCAGCGCTGTACCCAGGTCCGGCTGCAGCATGATCAGCGCGAGCGGCAAACCCATCAGAGCGGCAGCCTTGATCAAATCCGCCAGGCTGAGCTCCTCCGTGCGCACCTCCGAAAAGAAGCGCGCCAATACAACTATTATAATCAACTTCACCAGTTCTGACACTTGCAAAAGGCCGCCCAGGATGGGGAGCCAGCGCTTGGCCCCAAAGCGCGTGTGTCCCATCGCTAGAACCGCAATCAGCGCGATGATCGCGATCAGATACAAGACGGGAGCCTGATCCATGATCGTGTGGTAGTCCACGCGGGACAACAGGAGCATCAGGACGAAGCCCAGGCCAATCCATTCCATCTGGTGCACGTGCATGCCGGCGAGGTGGCTCGCGTGAGTTGCGGACCAGATTTCGAGCACGCCTACGCCGCAGATGGCGAATGCCGTCGCCAGCAGCCACCAGTCATAGTCTTGAATGCTTGTGCCCTTTTGCATTGGTTTTTACCGAGCCGGCGGATCCGGCTCCAAAGAGGGATCGTCCACGGAGGTGGCCAAGACCTTGGGCTGCCCTTGTTGCTTCGCCGTATACTCCTGAACTTTTACCCCGCTCTTCTTGTCGTAATACGCCTTGACGATATCTCGCACGACGGGTCCCGCGGTTGTTCCTCCATGCTCGCTGCTGCCCTGGACGACCGCCGCAACCACAATCTCCGGATTGCGCCGCGGCGCGTAGCCCACGAACCATCCGTTGGTTTCCTTCCCCTTCTTTCCCAGCTTGCTTCCCGCCTCGTAGCTCATCAATTGGGCGGTTCCCGACTTGCCGGAGAACTCGATATTCTGAAGTTTCAAGCTCGATCCCGTGCCGCCTTCGTTGATGACGCCGTACATTCCCTGCGTGACTTGCTCGACCGTCTCGTCGGCCAGCGGAAAGCGATCCATCTTGGCGTTCAAATTCTTCAGCATGTGCGGCTGGGGCAAGTCGCCGCCACTGGCCACGGCGCCGATCATGCGCGCGAGTTGAAGAGGAGTAACTGTAACCGAGCCTTGTCCGATGGACACGGAAATCGTTTCCCCGGCATACCATTTATGGTGGTAGACGCGCTGGACCCATTCTTCCGAAGGCATGAGACCGGGTTCCTCGCCCGGCAAGTCGATGCCAGTGCGCTTGCCCAGGCCGAGCGCGGCGCCGTACTTGTGAATTTCGTCAATCCCAATGCGCTGTCCAAGGGTATAGAAGAAAACGTCGCAGGAATCCACAATGGCCTTGTGTAGGTCGACGATGCCATGCCCCGCCGGCCGCCAGCAGTGGAAAGTTCGGCCGTAAAACTGAGCGTGTCCCGGACAAAACGCGGTGAAATTCGCAGGCACGTCCTTGGACTCCAGCATCGCCGTGGCCATGACAATCTTGAAGACCGATCCTGGGGCAAGTTGTCCCTGGATTGCGCGATTCAGCAGGGGAGTCCGAGGATCCGTATTGAGAGCCTGCCATTCCGCCGTGGGAATGCGAATCGCGAAATCGTTGGGATCGAAGGTGGGCCGGCTGACCATTGCCAGGATTTCCCCGGTGCGGGGATCCATGGCGACAACGGCGCCTTCTTTGTCGGCCATGTAGGTATCCGCAATGTTTTGCAGATCGTAGTCGATCGTCAATTGGATCGGTTTGCCTGGAATGGCATCCTTCTGTTCGAGGCGGCCTACTTCTTTTCCGATGCTGTTGACGATCACCCGCCGCAAACCGTCCGTTCCCATCAAGGTTTCGTTGTATTGGCGCTCCAGGCCCGTTTTCCCGACGATGTCGCCCGGTTTCAGGCTGGAATCGGAAGCCTCCACTTGCTCCGCGCTTACTTCACCCACGTAGCCGACCGCGTTGGCGAGCATATCGCCATGCGGGTAGCGCCGGCGGTGAACCATCAGCATTTCGAGCACCGGAATGTCGACGCGGTGAGACTCGATGAACGCGATATCGGATGGGCTGGCTTCCGGTTTGATCACGATCGGCTGGAACTTGGGCATGGCCCGGGAAGCTTCCATTTCCTGCCTCACATCCGCGAGCGTCATCCCCAGACCGTCGGCAATCTGCGGCAGGAGCTTCTCCACCTGTTCGGGAGCATCGCGCAATAACAGGACGCTGAAAGAAGGGTAGTTGTCTACGAGGACGCGGCCTTCCCGATCGAGCATCGAGCCGCGCGGGGCGATGATGGGAATCGACCGAACGCGATTGCGTTCAGCCATTTGCGAATAGCGATCCGAATCAATGATCTGCAGCTTCCAGAAACCGAACAGCAGCAGCGAGATCACCCCAACGATGACGTACGAAACTACGGTCAGCCGCTCGGTCGGCAGCCGTTTGTCGTTCATTAAAGAAATGGCCAAAGCGACTCCGTGCGGTCCTCATCCCCCGCACACCTTGTGGGCTTTCTCCACACCTAACCATCGTTCACACTATCACTTGCACCAAGCGTCCGCAAGATCGCGCGCAGCGTATCGGATACCCCTGTTTCAGGACGGCTTTCTGAACTTGTCCAGCATCGGAAACAATATAATGGCGATCACGGCGTTGACGAGCGAGGCGATCAAGATCGGAACCGTCAGATAGCTTTCATTTCGTTGGGCCAGAAGTGCTCTGGTCGTCAGCGTGAAGACAGCGTGATGAAACAAGTAAAACCCGGCCGTCAGCAGGAAACGCGCGATCGGATGTTCCACATCGATCCGGGCCCCGAGCGAGGAGCCGAGGTAGCCCACGAGAGTTTTCGCGATTCCGTAAAGGCCCAGCGGCGTGCGGCTCAAACTATCCTGTAGCAGTCCCACGATCATGCCAAGCATTAGCCCGGAGGATGGATTGCGCTTGCTGAGCGCAAAGTAAAGAGTAACCAGCAATGGCAATTCGAGATAGTTGGCGGACCGGATGTAGACTGGGAAAAACGCTTGCAGCACCAGCGCGAACAGCACCACAACGGGCACAACCCCGGCGTAGTACTTGTGCACTTCGATGTGCGGCTCTGGCCCGATATAGACTTCTGTGCTTTCCATCGTCTCCTGCCTGCGTTCCCACGGCCTGGATCAGTGTGCGTCTGCCGGCTTTCTTGCCGTCAATGCCGGCGCCACGGCCGCCTTCGGTGCGGATGTAGATGCCGGCGGCGCGGTTTCGGCATCGGTGGACTTCTTTGGAGTCAACTCTTGCCGGGTCTCGAGGACCAGAACCTCTTCGAGGCGGTCCAGATGGGCGGCCGGCTTTACGCGAATCTTCATGAACGGCGACTTCGGGTCCGAGGCAAAGTCCACAACCTTGCCCACGGGGAGATCCTTTGGGAAGATGCGGTCCTGACCGGAAGTCAGCACCGTTTCCCCAACTGTAACCTTCTCGTCGCTGCTGATGTATTCGAGCGAAAGCAACGGCTCGCCTGTTCCTTTCACGGGCCCTTGCGTGCGCGTGTCCGCCAGCAGCGCGCCCACGCCGCTATCTTTGTCGCCCATCAGCAGGACTTGCGAAATGTCGGGATAGACGGCGAATATTTTCCCGACCACGCCATCAGGCGTGATGACGCCCATGTCGCGCCGAATGCCATCGCGCGAACCACGGTCGATATTTACGACGAGGCTCCCGGAGTCCGGACTCGCGCCGATCACGCGCGCGGCGATCATGGGAGTATCGGCATGGGCGGTGCGAAAATTGAGCAGCGCGGCCAACCGGTCCGCTTCCAGGGCCCGGCCTTCGAGTTCGGCGTTGCGCACTTTCAACCGGTCCATCTCCGCGCGCATGGCGTCGTTTTCCTTCTGCGCGCTGCGCAGGCCGATGTATCCGCCCCAGCCGTGCTCGGCGCCGTTGATCGTCCAGGAGCCGATGCGCTGCAGCGGCGAAATCAGTTCCACCGCCCACACGCGGATCAGCCGTACCTGCCGCTCGCGCTTGATTTGCACGGCCAGCAGCAACACCTGCGCGACGACGACGGTCGCCAGCAGCGTCAGTGATTTGTGCCGTGAGGGAATTGCGATCATTGGGAAAGACTGTCAGCTTTCAAGTATTTGGTAGCACAGACTTCAGTCTGTGGGGGTCCATTCGCTATCCCGGGACGCCCACGTAAGCCAAGTCCTAATGCTCCAGCCAAGACCAAACGGAAACCCACAGACTGAAGTCTGTGCTACTGGCGCTCAATCAATCGAAACCAGCCGCAGCAGCCGGAAATCGCTCAGCATCTTGCCCGTTCCGAGCACCACCGACGCCAGCGGATCGTCGGCAATCGAAACCGGCAAGCCGGTTTCCTCGCGGATGCGCTTGTCCAGATTCTTCAGCAGCGCGCCTCCGCCGGTGAGCACGATCCCGCGGTCGCTGATGTCGGCGGAAAGCTCGGGCGGCGTCCGCTCGAGCGCCACGCGACAGGCGTTCAGGATCGTGGCCACGCATTCGGAAAGCGCCTCGCGAATCTCGCTGTCATCAATCGTGACAGTGCGCGGCACGCCCTCGATCAGGTTGCGCCCTTTCACCTCCATGGTCAGCGGCTTTTCCAGCGGATACGCCGAGCCGATTTCCATCTTGATCTGTTCGGCCGTGCGCTCGCCCACCAGCAGGTTGTACTTGCGCTTCAAATACTGCATCACGGCCTCGTCCATTTCATTTCCCGCGACGCGCACCGAGCGCGAATATACGATGCCGCTCATGGAGATGACGGCGATGTCGGTCGTGCCTCCGCCGATGTCCACCACCATGTTTCCCGAAGGCTCTTCGATCGGCAGGCCCGCGCCGATCGCGGCAGCCATGGCCTGTTCCACCAGGTACACTTCGCTCGCCCTCGCGCGATAGGCGGAGTCCTGCACGGCGCGCTTTTCCACCGGCGTGATCTCACTCGGCACGCCGATCACGATGCGCGGATGCACCAGCATGCGCCGGTTATGCGCTTTCTGGATGAAGTAGGTGAGCATCTTTTCGGTCACCTTGAAATCGGCGATCACGCCGTCCTTCATCGGCTTGATGGCGACCACGTTGCCCGGCGTGCGCCCGAGCATTTCCTTGGCTTCCTTGCCCACCGCCACCACTTCGGCGCTGTTTTTATTGATGGCCACGATGGAAGGCTCATTCACCACGATGCCTTTGCCCTTGGCATAAACCAGCGTGTTGGCCGTCCCCAGGTCGATCGCCAAGTCGGAAGAAAATAAACTGAAGACCGAGCGAAGGTTGTAACCGTTATTCAACATAGTTCCCTCAGTGCCGGGCTGCTCGAGCGGCTGCTGGGTGCCGCCTCGGGTGGGGTGCCTCCCGGCTTCCCCTCCTTGACATTTTTTCCAGCGGGATCCTGCGGGATCCCGCACCGGCCGTCCGGTTATGGAATCACAATCTCGACGCGCTTAATCGCCGTGCCGCCGCGCCGGTTCTGTCCAGTAAGGACGATGGTCTGGCTGCCCCGCGTCAACGGGGCCGTGAAATATTTGAACGAGCCGTCGCCGCGTATGTCCGCGACCTGTTCGCCGTTGATGATGAGCGCGGCGCCCGGCTCCGTGCGCCCGGTGATCTCTACCACGTTACCATGCAACTCGGTACTTCCGACTTCCAGCAACATCTCCTGTCCCTTGCCCTGTGTCGCGAGCGTAAACTTAAATGTATCACTCGGGGCGCTCACGCGCTTCTCCTGGTCCGTGGCCAGGACATCCCAGAAGTAATCACCCTGATCGAAGCCTGCAATATCCACGGACGTTCCAGTCAGCTTCCGGTCTTCCACAATCCGGGAAAACATGGAAGTCAGACTGACGCGCAGCTCGTAACTGACCGCTTCCGGTACAGGTTTCCATTCGAAACGCACGGGGGTGTGCTTCGGGTCCGGTACGATCAGGGGCTGCAGGTTCAGAGGCTGCGCCAGGTCAGGGGGAGCAAGGACATTGGACTTGACGACGTTACCTCCGGCCGACGGCACGGTCACGCGCTCCCATCGGCCGATTTCGACGTGCTGGCGGCCGTCGGTGGTCGAGAGTTGGGCGGTACCGGCCGACACGGTGATTTCACTTTCGCTCGTCTTCGGATCGCTTCGAACCGCCGCACGGCTGTTCTGCTGGACCGAGGCCACCGCGTTCGAGAATGAAACTTCGGCCTTCGATTTCGGAGAATCCCACGTGCCGGTGGCCAAGTCCACGGCGCCGGAAGTGATGTGCATGGCCACGCGCGTTTCGCTGTCCCGCCCCACCGAATTTTCCTCGACGGTGACGAGCGTGTCCGACTGCACGGTGTACGTCGTGCCGTCGGCGAATGTGACGCGCGCGGCACCGTCGCCGCCCGTCTGGATCAAATCGCCCTTGTCAAGCGCCATGCGGTAATCCGCTGTGACCCACTGCACGGAATTCACCTTCTTGACCTGCACGCGGCCGTCCAGATTCACGAATTTCGCCTGCTTCGCGGTCAGCTCCGCAGTGGGAGGGGTCGCCGCGCCAATCGCTTGTGAAACCTTGGCGATCGCGCCGCCGAACGCCTCCGGAAATATCAGATAGGAAACGGCCAGCACCACGGCAAAAACCAGCAGCAGGTAAATGGCGACCGTGCGGTAGGTAACAGTTTTCCAGTAAATCTCTACGTGAGAGACCTTTTGTTGGCGCGGCGCGACTGGTGGTCTTTGGACTGGCATGAGTCTATCGCTGGAATTTCACCCAACGTCAAAATTTAGCACGCCGCCCGGCACCCGCAAACCACGCTGCCAGAACGAGTTTCTCGCAGTGCAATACACGGTTTTGTTGCCGGAGGCCTGAAATCCCTTTACAGGCGGGCAGAGGGACACTGGTTTGACGGATGGTAGGAAGCTTGGTTTGAAGGAGGTCGTGAAAAATACATTGACGGGTGCCGCACCCTTGCGGGTTTTCAAGGGTGCGGGTTTTTGCCATGCCCTGGCTTAAATCCCTCCGAGTCCCCACCACGCGTCCAGGGACATGCGGTTCTGCTCGAGATGGATTAGCAAATAATAATAAATGAAGCAGTAGGGCAACTGCAGCCCCGAAACCAGCCAGTCCTGCGCCAGGTTGGTCCCGATTACGAGGGCCGTCATCACCAGGGCGCCCACAATCAGGGTAAATCGCGAAAACAGCCCCAGCATCAGGAGCAAGCCTAATGTTGTCTCAACCCAGGGCAGCACCGCGCCAAACGCAGGCAACGCGCCCGCCGAAATTAAATGCGCATGCTCGAAGTAGTGGGTCAAATAGGCAAGAAACGCAGGCCGTCCATTGAGGATGCGGCTCAGACCGTGGAGAAGAATATTGGCCCCGAAGGACAACCGCAAGATAGTGTATGCGATCACAATGTCGGAAACCTGACGCGTGGAAACAGTTTCCAGGCGGCTCACCGTGCTGACGGATTGACTCACATATCCTCCTCGGAATTCTGAAATCGGCTCGCGTCCGCACCGAGGCGTGGCGAATTTCCACTGGCCTCTGGGCGCGAAGAGAACAATTTTAGTTCGGTCGTGGGACGGAAGACGTTTTATACCACAAGCCCCTGGCTTGCAACCTTTTCCAGTAGCACAGCCACTCTTGGCTGTGTGCTTTTTGCGGCGCTTGACAAAGGCACACAGCCAAGAGTGGCTGTGCTACAAAACCCTCAACTCCGCAGAAATGCCTTAAGTTCCTGCGTCAATTCCTCCGGCATCTGCTCCGGAAGGAAATGGCCCGTCGGCATGGCCTTACCCTCGGCATGGACGGCGCGGTCTTGCCAGGTCTGCAAGACGTTGTACAGGCGATGGAACGGCCCCTTCTCCGACCACAGGACGAGCAGCGGGCACCGAATTTTCTTGTCGAGGTCCGCCTTGTCGTGCGCCAAATCGATGGAAGCGGCCGCCCGGTAATCCTCGCAAATCGCATGGATTGTTTCCGGGCTGCGGAAGGTGCGGAGATATTCCTGAAATACCGCGGGGCTGATCCAGTCCGGCAGCGGGTCGGTGAGCTTGCTCCCTCCCAGCCAAAGCAGGGTGCACTTCAGGAAATACTCGGCGCTGTTGGCGACCACCGTCTCTGGAAACGGCGGCGGCTGAACCAGCAGAAACCAATGGTAAAAGATGGTGGCGAATTCCTGATTGATATTTTGGTACAGCAGATAGGTCGGCACGATGTCGAGTATGACCAGCCTGGTCAGAACTTCCGGATGGTCCAGCGCCAACCGGTGCGCGGCGCGTCCGCCGCGATCGTGGCCCACCAGCGCGAACTTTTCAAACCCCAGGTGCTTCATCACTTCCACCTGATCCTGCGCCATGGCCCGCTTCGAATAGGCGAAGTGATCCCCGCCTCCAGGGGGCTTGCCGCTTTCTCCATACCCGCGCAGATCTGTCATCACCAGGAAATAATCTTGCGCCAGCGCCGGCGCGACCTTGCGCCACAGCACATGCGTTTCCGGAATGCCGTGGAGCAGCAGCAAAGGCGGGCCGTTTCGGTTGCCGCCGGAAACCGTATGGATGGTCGCGCCCGAAGTTTTGATTTCCTCCGTCTTAAAGCCTTTGAAAAAATCCTCGCGCGGCGTCTGCGCAGCTTCAGGATCGGCAAACAGGCCCGGAAGCCGCAGCGCGCCCGCAGCGGCGGGCGCGAGCGCAGTGGCCATGGAATTTTTCAAGAAATCACGGCGGCCAGGATTCGGCATTGTTGCCTCCAGTGGATGGATCTATGGGCGGACAGTTGCAGATCCGTAGGATAGCGCCAAAAGCACCGGCATTCAAAAGCAGAGGAAGTAGGCGAGATTCCGATGACGGCTGGCAGCTCGATGCACTCTTCTTATCGGAATGCGGCTTTCGAGTAGAGAGGGCTGCGAGCTGAATCACTTCTTTCGTTGAAAGAAAGTATCACCGCTTTGCAAGTGCGCGACCAGGCCGGTCAGTTCTCCGTTGCTGCCACGACGGAACTCAATCGAAACTCCCAGCGCTCCGGCAATCACAAAATGCAACCCGTGCGTGAACCTCAGCTCGTAAAGCGGCTGACCGGGGACAAAGTAAGTGAGCACGCCGTCGCGGGGCGACGCGACGCTCACCGTCAACAGGCCTGCCGTGTACTCCCCGGCGAGCGATTTCAGTACCGTGCGGTCAAGCTTTTCTCCGCTCCTGCGCTGTCCAGTAAGGCTTCCGGTGGGTTGGTGAGAGACCAACTCGTTCACGGCCCCGTTCGCATCGCGGTGGAATTCAGCGGAAAAACCAGGAGCGCCCTTGACGTTGAACTGCAAATCCCCGGAAGGCACGAGTTCATAGGAGGGCTGGCCGGGAAGAAGGGACGTTAGCGCGCCGTCAGCGTTCACGCTCACACTGTCCACCACAGCGCCAAAGTCGTATTCTCCCGCCAAAGACTCATACAGCGCGCGATTGGGACCCTCCCCACGACGGACCGGCGCGGCGGGCGGGCCCGCCGGCTCCGGAGGCGGAACTGGAGAGATCGAGGGCTGAACGCGGTTGTTCTTCGTCACGATGCCTGGTTCAGGCGCCTTGCCCGAACGAACAAAAACAAAATCCCCGTAATCATGCCCTGAATTGCGGACCGGGACATACTGCGGCGTCTGCTCCGACCGGCCTGCGACCGAGACCTGGATGTATTGATCGAAGACGCCTCCCGCCGAAAAAACTGAATCGCCCGTGGCGGTGAGCGCTTGAAGGAGCGCGCCTGTGAAGGCTGAATGGCCATTGCCGCCGATGTCGGAGACGGGTTCGAGCGCGCCGCTGGACATGAGCGTGCGCGATTTTCCAAGGGCCATTTTTTCAAGAAAGCGGTCGCGGTCCTGCTGCGTGAATGACGGCGCGATTTCCCGTGTCATCCCGCCGGAGTAGCAACTGTCGGAGATGATCAGGACGTGCCGGGCCGGAATCACTTTCACCTCGGTCGTGATTTCGTCGGCCATGATCCAGCGGGAAGTATCGTCACGGTTGGCGTCAACGGGCAGCCAATAGGCTTTGTCCGCTTCTTTGTCATATATGCCGTGGCCGGCGTAATAAATAAGGAGGCTCGCGTTTTCATCGAGATTGTGGCGGTAATCGTTCAGCGCTTTCGTGATCTGATCGCGTGTAGCATCCACCAGCACGGTGGTTTGAAATCCGTACTGGTTATGAAGCAGAACGGCAAGCGCCTGCGCATCCGGAGCCGCCGTGGTGAGCTTGGGAAGATGCTGGTAGTTATTGATGCCGATAACCAGCGCGAAATAGTGACCGTCGAGTTCGGAAGCGACTTTCGCCTTGGTATCGTTGTTGAGTTTGATTCCGCGCGCGTTGCCTTGCTGCCCCGGGTTCCTTTTCGCGCCGAGAATCCGGCCCGAAAACACGGGAGCAACGCACAGCGAAAGGACAACGGCAGCCGGCATCGCGAAGAGTTTCACGTTCATGACGGATCTCGCTTTCGTGCACTCCCAGGATCGACTTTGCTTAGCCTAAAACAGATTCTAGCCAAGCACAACGCCCCGTTGTGTGTCTTCACCCTGGAATTGTCCGCCCGTTCCGCACGATTCGGTCCTAAACTCTCACTGGACGGTAATGGCAAGTGGTAGGGTGCCCACATTCCGATAACCTCGTTTCGCAGATGGGATGAGAAGTCGTCTTCCCGGAATGTGGGAATTTCCAGCAGGTGCTGCTTCCAATCAATTTCGTTAGCTTAAAATCAGTTGGCCGCCGCCCCAGATGGAGAGAGTACGTGGATTGCTATTCCTCGTTCGTCGGATTCCAGTTTGTCGATTCGCACGACTACTCCCACAAAGGTTGAGTTCAGTGGGCTGTCGGGTTGGAAATCGGTGGTCACATAGACGCTCATCCCAAGCGCGTAATGAGCTGACTGAGTGGGAAAATACAGGCCGTCCTGCGACGCGTTCACTGTTGTGCAATATTCCGGCGGCAGGTTCGAATCGAAAGGGCGAATACGGACAGCCTGTGACAAATCAATTCGAGGGTACTCTCGTCGTTCTTGGGGGTCGGTTGACACGAACGATCTTTATCACAGAGTAGGCAGTACCAAAAGTAGCTTTCTCAATTGAGTTTCGCCACACGTTTCCCGGGCGCATGCGTCCTGCGCGCAAGGCGTCGACAAGTGTCCTCCATTACTTGGCGTACGGCCCGACTTCAGGTTTGCCCTGCGTGTCTTTCAGTGTTCCAAGCTCCGTGGCCACGCCCCTTTCGATCGCCGCCGTTTCGCTGCCGTTCTGGAAGCATGTGAAGTCGGGGCGATCGAGCCACGCGAACGGGCCGCACAGGCGCTTTCCGGAGGCCAGCGCGGCGTCATGCACCACGTTGATCAGGCGCTCGTAATCAGGATCGCCCTGTTTGTACCCGGAAAAATTGCCGAGGTCCGAGCTGGCTGCAAACAATGCATCTACCCCTGGAATGCCCGCGATCTCGCGGGCCTGCGCGGCGCCGCCGACGGTCTCAATCATCTCGATCAGCACCACGTTTTGATTGATGGTATTGCGATAGCCGCCGGGAACGTTTCCCCAGAACGCCGCCGAATACGCTTGTCCGGCGCCCTGGCTGCGCTTGCCAAGCGGCGGAAAATAGGTCCAGTCTCTCCCGGCAACACCTTCGTCAAACGTTCGAACGGTGGGGATCACCACGACCAGCGCGCCCTCATCCATGGCGTGCTGAATTTCGCGCTCGTTCGCATAGGCGACGCGAACTCCCGGCACCGCCTTCGCGTGCGGGCAGGCCTGCCACATTTTGGCTACGTTCTCCCACTCGCGCGGGCTGTGCTGCATTTCCGTCCAGATGAAGTCATAACCCGCATTCGCCATCGCGCAGTAGGTCGATGGATCGGAAGCTGCCGACACGGTTCCGCCGGTCACCCTCTCGCCGCGCATCATCTTGAGCTTTACCGGATTCCAGATCTTGGCATCCGGCGGCGGATCAAACCGGTGGCCGTACTTCCAGGTTTTCTCGTCAACGGTTCCTTGATTCGCAGCTCCCGCCGGCGGTTTCGTGACCGCGCCGGAATCCTTGCCGGCGGGCGCTGCGAGCGGGAACCGCGCGGGTCCGGTATTGCCGCGGTCGGCATCGGGATCGGCCGAAGGGTTGGCCTGCCCTTCCTGCCTCGGGTTGCCCGACTGTTGCGCAAGAACGTGAAGCGCCCCAACTCCCAGCGCTACGCTAAGCGCCAATAGCAGTGCAAATCGACGATTCATTTTCTCTCCTTTCTTGCTCCCTGTAAGGCTGGTTTTAACACATTGCTCTTGCTGAAGACCCGCACAATTTCATGCACCGACTCTCCTGCCTTTCAACGGCTTCACGGGGGTTGGCCGCCAAAACCTTGCAGTCTTGTAGTGACCGGGGGCCGCAGGGGCAAGTTGTGTCTTTCGCTATAGCGGCGCTTCCGCGCTATGGCTGATCCTTCAATTCGGGAGTCACAATTGCCTGCACGCCCCTGGATGGCTGCAGGAGGTTTCCGGTGTGGTCTGCAAGAAATCGCGGATATGGCGAAATGACGACAGACTACTCTCAGGCTGAGCGGGGGAAAAAACTATTCGCAACGAGCGTTTTGTTCTTCTCACAGGGCCTCGTTTGGTTTGGCTTCGACTCACCGGGAGGCATTCTTACTCTCCGGCCGTTGAGTACGTTCGATGCACTATTCCGTGCCGAAATTGTGATAGGGGCCATTGTGGCAGCGTACGGAATGCTTGTATGGCGGAGCGCATCTCGTAAACTCTCCCTTGCGAATTACATCGTCGTGTTATCTTGTGTGGCCGTTCTCCTGCCCTGCGTGTCTAAACAGTCCGAATGGGTTTATTTTTTATTTCACCAGGGAGGGTTTTCGATTTGGAATGATCTTGGAATCCTCGTCACCGACATCACGATACCCGTTTGTATCTTGGTTTTGGGCGCTTGGTGGTCCGACAGCGCGTACATGCGCGAACGGATTGACAGATACATACGATCCAGCCGATTCGTCAAATAGTTCCAACACCTTTCTCGCCAAGTGCTGAGAAGTCCCCTTACCGGCAGCCGGCTTTTGTCTCTGACACAGGCAAGGGCCTGCGCACTCATGTGGCTGCGGAATAACTCGCAACAAGTCATTCCGAAGGGCTGGATTTGCCCGAGGAATCTGCTTTTCTTGCGTTTGCCGAAGAAAAGCAGATCCCTCGCTTCGCTCGGGACCACAAAAAAGCACATTTTCCGCAGCCAATCAAGCCTGCAAAATGCAACTCCCACATGCTGGCGCGTCTATTTTTTGGATTGTTGCGACTCAAGTTTGGCTAGCAACTGCTTCGCTGCATTCTCTTGCTGACGATCAGTGGGGTGTTTCAGGAATTCCTGGACCTGGGCTATGGCATTGGCGCTGTCACCCTCGCGGTCATAGATTTCGGCCAAGAGCAAATTAAATGAGGGCTCATTGTGATTTACGTCCATCTCCGCGGCCTGCAATGCACTTTTCTTGGCCTCAACGGGTTTGTGCATGTAAAGGTACGCCTTCGCTCGGTAGTAATATGCGTACGGATCGCCTTCCGATTTGAGACCCAGGGCTAGGTCCGCCGTGGTCAGCACTTGTTCCCATTCCCGGTTCCGGGCGGAAACTTCTGCCGCGCAAAGATACGCGGGCAAGTAGGTCGCATCGATTGCGGCTGCATGTGAGCAGGCATCGCGAGCCTCCTGCGCCTTATGTTGCTCTTCAAGAATCACTCCTAACATCACCCATGCAGCCGAATAGTCTTGAAACTTGTCGATCGCGCCGCGTGCGTGCTGCTCGGATTCTTCGAATCTATTTTTATTGGAGGCGTCACATGCCTTTTCATATTCGATCCTTGCGTTTGACGGAACATTCAACCTCGCAACACTCACGGTTGTGGGTCGCGCTGCCGCTAGTTTCCATGGAAAACAACTCTCTTCACCCGCTTTCGGGTTGGTATTAAATGTCGAGTTCTTGACGACGTTCATTGATGGCTTGGGGCCCGCTCCGAAACCTGGAGTATATCTAGTTCTTTGTGCGCACAAGGGCATGACCGAAACTACCATCGCCAAACCACAGGGCAGCAAATGTTTCCAGCTCAAGACGGCGGACAAACTGTAGCGATCTGGTTTCAGTTGGCAGCTATTCCGCCGGCGGGTCGTCACGCTGGAACAAGGTCCCCCAGGCAATTTGCGGGTAGCCCTCATATCACGAATGCTAGTCCTTTTCCATACGGAATCAAGGTGATTTGCCGTACTCGATGCAGCCAAAAGCCATGGCTCGTTAGCTCGGCTTTTCGGAATTTGGCTTTCTGTCTAATTACAGAATCCAGCCCACATTCGGAGTTTTGTTTCTCAGTAGATATCGCAATTGGAAAACAGCTGCTATCCGCAAGTGTTTCCTAAAAGGAATGTTGGAGCTGATGGAGTCTTGCACCCGTGAGACATTGTGCGCATCATGCATGGAGCGCGCGCAAAGCCATCGTAAATGTTTCTCTGGCCGCGCGGGGCTCACATTAAGATGGGAGAAACATCCAGCATTGCGGAAACGAGCGCCACCGGCTGGCAGCGCTCCCTCAAGGCCTACACCAATCGCAACGTGCTGCAGGTCCTGGCCCTCGGATTCGCCAGCGGTCTCCCGCTACTCCTTACCTTTTCGACCCTTTCGGCGTGGCTCGCCACCGCCGGTGTTCGCCGCGCTGCCATCGGCGCCTTCGCCCTGGTCGGCACGCCCTATGCCTTCAAATTTTTGTGGTCGCCTCTGATTGACCGCCTGCCCGCGCCGCTCCCGCTGGGGCGAAGGCGCGGTTGGGGAGTCACGATCCAGATCGCGCTGATCGCCGCGACACTCAGCCTGGGAGCGTGTAATCCCAAACAGAATCTTGCGCGGATGGGAGCGCTGGCACTGCTCGTCGCATTCCTCTCGGCGAGCCAGGACGTTGTAATCGACGCCTGGCGTGTAGAAATCCTTGCGCCCGAACTGCAAGGCCCCGGCGCGGGAATGATCCAGACCGGCTACCGGATCGCCATGTTGGTCTCGGGAGCGGGCTCACTGTTTATCGCTTCGCGCTTTGGGTGGTTTGCGGCCTATGCCACCATGGCGGCTCTATTGGCGGTGGGAATTCTTGTATTCCTGTTCGGCCCCGAACCCAAGCCGGCGGCCGAGCCTGTGCGTCGCAGCCGAACGGACGGAGGAGGCGGGCTTCGCGAGTGGCTGGCGACGGCGGTGACCGGGCCCTTCGCCGATTTCATGCGCCGGCCGCTCTGGCTCGTGATCCTCGTCTTCATTGTCGGCTACAAGCTCGGCGAAGCGCTGGCGGGCGTAATGGCAACGCCGCTCTATGTCTCGCTGGGTTTTTCACTCGACGAGATCGCCGCTGTGTCCAAACTGGTGGGATTTTTCGCAACGGTGGCGGGAGCGCTCATCGGCGGCGTGGTGACGGCGCGCTTCGGTATCTTGCGTTCCCTCATGTTATGCGGCGTGCTGCAATCGGTGGGCAATTTGTTCTACGTGCTCCAGGCTGTGGGTGGGCACCGAATCGTCTATCTGGGCCTCTGCGTCACCGCCGAAAACCTGACGGGCGCAATGGCGGGCTCAGCTCTGGTGAGTTATCTCTCCATTTTGTGCTCGCCGGCATTCACCGCCACTCAGTACGCTCTGCTTTCTTCCCTCGCAGCGGTTGGGCGCACGCTGGTGGCCTCGTCGGGCGGTGTGCTCGCCGACAAGCTCGGCTGGGCGCCCTTCTTTCTTCTGACCACTGTGGCCACCGTGCCGGCCCTGCTGCTGCTCGTCTGGATCGCACAACGCGGCACAATTGGGTCCGACAGGTTGGCGAACACAGGGGCTACCGCGTTGTCTAAATAATATCCGAGGCTGGAGTGTCCCGTGGGCTCGCGCCCTGAGCGTACGAAATCATGTTGTCTCCTTGTAAAAAGAGACTATTATTCAAACCATGAAGGCTATCCGCACAGGGCTATTGAATCCTTGTTGGAGCGGGGCGCTATCCCAGCGGACTGGCAGGACGACGGAACCCGGTCGGTTCAGGTTCGCGTCCAACCCGAATTGGGCGCAGGGTGCGTTTTGCGCCCTAACCATCGCGATTTTGGCATTCCCGTGCCGTGCGCAAAAAGGCGGTTATCCGGCTTCGCCAGGAACGAACCACGCGGCGGCCGGCGGACCCATAATGAGTTCGCGCTTACCGCCGGATACGGTACCCCTGCCCACGGCGAATGGTGCATCGCGTATGAAGCCCGGCCTATTCACGGAAGAGGGTTGTCTTCCATGGAATGTTTCCGAAGGGCGGGACACCGCCGTCAGTGTTGCGAGTCTGAAGGTTCCCTCGATTGCCAGAAGCGAATTTGAAAAAGCATGCGATGCGAACAATAAAAATAAATTCGGAGATGCAGAACAGCACTTGCGCGGAGCAATTGATAAATTTCAAACTTATCCGGCGGCCTGGGTCATGCTGGGGATAGTTCTGGAAGAGCAAAATAAGCGGCAGGAAGGGCACGATGCCTGCGATCATGCCGTGACCATCGATTCGACCTACTTGCCGGCATATCTTTGCCAGGCGGAGATTTCGGCCCGCAATCGGGAATGGGAACAGGTTCTAAAACTGGCGAACCTGGCCCTCGACCTTACCTCGCCGGGTGATGGGTACGCTTATTACTACCGCGCGGCAGCTTTGTTCCATACGAAAAATCTTGTGGAGGCCAAAAAGAGCGCGCTTCAAGCCTCGGAGATGGACGTCAATCACAATAACGGGCCTCTCTATTTTCTCCTTGCGCAAATCTATGCGGCCGAAGGGGACAAGACGCAGGCGGAAGCCCAGCTTCAGCTAATCCTGAAATACCACACCGACCAGCGACAAGAAGATGCCGCCAAACAATTTCTGGCTAAGCTGGAATCGCGAGCGGCCACCAAGTAGTTCGTTCAATGACATGGTCAGCGCCTCACACCGCAGCGCCCAGCCTCAATCTCAAAGCCCGGGCCTACTACCTTAAGATCAGTACGCGCGGGCTTTTGCTTTCGCAATCGCGGCATCAAAGCGGGGCGCGCTCGCGGCCTGAAAAGCAAAGAATCCTCCATTGGGTGAACCGTAGAGCCAATTGTAGCGGTAGGACCGAAACAGCAGCTCCATGTACGGGACGAGATCCTCGACGGTAGCGGCCGATGAAGTCCCGCAAGCTCCTTGCGCCACCCAGTTCTTCTTGGCCGATCGATCGCTCCAGAGCGTCATCGTTCCGGCGAGTTCCAAGATGCCGTTATATTTCCGCAGGAGAGGCGCAAAGTCAGCGGCCCGTCTTTCGATCGCCTGACGAAGATCATCGACGGAATTGTGACAGTAGCCGAGGCCCACTTCGCCGCCGGACAGGACGCGAAGCGGAAGATGATGCCGTTGAATTTGGTCGAGCAGACCTTCCGCAATGTAGGTGGCCGCCAGATAATACGGCTGCCCGTCAATCACCCTGTATTCGGGGCGAGTGTAGCCGGTAAACAGGAGCCAAATACTCGCACCAGGGTATTCGGCAGCGGATAGATCCGCCATGCGCGCGCCGACTTGCCGCAGCGCGTTCACCACGTCCGCGCGCGGCAGGGACGTCATGCGCGCGAGTTCCGCCAGGTCATAAGCCTTGTAGTTATTGTAGAACTCCAGATCGCAAACAATCCCGGGAACCCGCGTCTCCCTGGCGAGGCGAAGCGCATTCCTCCAATTCTCTAGAAAATCATTCTGCGCGCCTGCTTTGCTGTCCAGGTCCAATCCCTGGAATCGCTGGAAGTAAGGGACCTTGGTAAGCTGATTCCCTTCCGCATCGTTTGCGCCGATCATGCGATTCAGGGAGACCCACGGCCATATGTCCTTCGAGGTAGATTTTTTCCAGCTCGCCACCTGCGCCTCCATCGGGGCAAGCGAAAGCACCGGGGAGGCGTCATACGCGCCCGCGAAAGAAACTGCCAAACCGTCATAGGGGGAGCGATCAAATTGCGCGAGTTTCTGCGCATCCATTTGATTGGCCATGGCCGTGTTCACCAGCAACAGGTAGTGATCGCCCAGACGGTCAACTGTAGACCTTGAGGAACTGGCAACCGGCATGGCAAATAATTCGGTTCCGACAATGCAGGCAAGAAGTGCGGCCACAACGACGATTGACGCGGAGCAATACAAGAGCGACTTTGCCGAGCCGCCCACCCGTAAAATCCTTCGCTGTGGCTTGCCGCGCACAAGCGGAGCATACCACTCAAGGCTTGCGCTTGCAGTCACTAATCGTGACTCTTGGATACGTCCCTTTGTTCGGCGCGATACAGATGTTATTCTGCCCAATCGTTCCGGAGGCGCGAATGTTGCTGGCAGAAAAAGTTGCGGTCATTACCGGGGGTGGGCGCGGAATTGGCCGCGCCATGGCATTGAAATTTGCCGGGGAAGGCGCGGCGGTGGTGGTCGCAGCGCGCACAGTTTCGGAAATTGAAGCCGTCGCGCGGGAAGTTCGCGAGGCGGGCGGGCGCGCGGCAGCCGTTCCCGTAGACGTCGCGGACGAGAAGGATTGCGAGCGCCTGATACGTGAGGCGGTTTCTCAGTTCGGCAGGGTCGACATCCTTGTAAACAACGCGGGTGAATACGGCCCCGTGAAGCCGATCGAGGAAATCAGCCCCGCGGAGTGGGATCGCGTGGTCGCCGTGCACTTGCGCGGCGCCTATCTGCTGACGCGGCTCGTTCTGCCGGGAATGTACGCGCTCGGCTCTGGGGTAATCCTGAATATCTCGAGCCTGTCCGCGAAGTCGGCCTTTGGCTGGGGATCGCCCTATGCCGCGGCGAAGGCAGGCATGTTGGGGCTGACGCGAGTCGCAGCCGCAGAAGCGGCCCGCAAAGGCGTGCGCGTGAACGCGATCTGCCCGGGCCTGGTCACGGAAACGAAGATGTCAAAGGACTTAGGGCAGACGCTCGCGGAACGCCTGGGCGTTTCGAAGGAAGAGCAGCTCAGCGGTTTTCTGAATACGATCCTTCAGGGTCGCGGCCAGACCGCCAGCGAAATTGCCGATGCTGCCCTATTCCTCTGCTCGGACCAGGCCAGCGCGATTACTGGGCAGGCTCTGAACGTGGACGGCGGAGCTGCTTTTTACTGATCTCCTCGGCCGCCACGATCGCACGCTTGGCCTGGTTTCCCGCCAGGCCGAGCCCCCACCGGCTGGCTCGATCCACTAGATATAAGACCAGGGCTACGATCGCGCAAACGATAAAAATCCCCGTGAACAGCATCAGGGCTGCGACCATTTCCTGCACAAAATAGAGCTGCAGGGCAACTAACGCCCCAAGAGCAAACCACAGCCACTTCCGAGCTTTCCGCTCACTGAATACCTTACTGACCTTCACTAAGATGGCCCCCTTCTTCACGCTACTTGCTTAGATGCAACTTCCCGTCCAGAAGAGACAATATCCATTTAAACCGCAAGCCACGCTTTTTCATATGGTACGGGCGTGTCGTTGGACGTAGAACCTGGGGTTTAGGACTACTAGTACAGAATTAAAGAGGAATTCTACAGGATTTAGGAGCAGATTTTTGCGTTTTCCACAGGGGCCGGCCTACGGGTGTTTCGCTTCCGGCCCGGCTTAACGGCCCTCGAATGGGTAGCGGTCGCCCGCCTGAACGGCTGCGGCAACACGCTGGCGCATGGCTACCGTGTCGACGAGTTCGCGCTTCAAGAAGCGGCGCAGGACGGCGAGCTGGGTGCGCAGCATATCTCCCTCGAGCACCGCAGCCAGGGCCCTGCGCGCACCGATCTCGACGCGGTCGGCGGCATCGTGCAGGAACACGCGCGCCGCGTCCGCCATGACGGCGGTGGATGCCGCGCCGCGAGCTGCTTCCGCTTTCTGGACGCGCCGCAGCGACGATTCGATTGCGTAACATTCCATGACGATGTCGGAAAGCTCGGCGACGACTTCCTGCTGGTCCGCCAGGCGTTCGCGGTATTTTTCGAGCGCCGCGCCGGCCACGAGCAGAAACGCTTTCTTCACTCCGGCCAGGATGCGCTCTTCCTCGGCCCACTCGCCCCCCGGGGGCTCCTCGAACGACGGTCCGGCCATGATTTCGTCGCGCAACTTCGCGCCGGCCTGCATCAGCGGCAGAGCGCCCGAGGTCGCGCGCTTCATCAGCATCTGGATGATGAGCATGCGGTTGATTTCGTTGGTGCCCTCGAAAATTCGATTCACGCGCGAGTCGCGGTAAGAGCGAGCGACCGGATAGTCTTCGTGAAAACCGTAGCCGCCGAAAATCTGGACGGCTTCATCGACGACATAATCGAGCAGCTCCGAGCCGTAAACCTTGCTGATCGAGCTTTCGATCGCGTACTCCTCGAACACTTTCATCGATTGCTGCGACTTGTCCGCGCCGTCGCCAGCCGCCGCGATGGCGCGGTCCATGAGGCCCGCCGAGCGGTAAATCATGGACTCCACCGCGAAAATCCGGATCGCCATTTCCGCCAATTTCGCGCGGATCAGTCCGAAATCTCCGATCGGCTTGCCGAAGGCCACGCGCTCTTTCGCGTACTTCGACGCGACCTCGAGCGTGCCTTTGGAACCGCCCGCGCAGTACGCGCCCAGACTGAACCTTCCAGCGTTCAAAATATTGAAGGCCACGATGTGCCCGCGGCCGATGTCGTGCAGCAGATTTTCCTTGGGCACCTGGCAATTCTCGAAAAAGATGGCCGTCGTCGAGCTGCCCTTCAGGCCCATCTTCTTTTCTTCCGCGCCCGCGGAAAATCCCGGGAATCCGCGCTCGACGATGAAGCAGGAAAATTTCTCACCATCGACCTTCGCGAAAACGATGTACACGTCGGCAAAGCCGCCGTTGGTGATCCACATTTTCTGCCCGTTCAAAATCCACGAGCGGCCATCGGGGGAGAGCACGGCGCGCGTGCGGGAATTTTGCGCGTCCGATCCGGCTTGCGGCTCGGACAGGCAGTAGGCCGAGAGTTTTTCGCCCGTGGCGAGCACGGGCAGATACTTTTTCTTCTGTTCATCGGTGCCGAAGAAAACGATCGGGAGGGTGCCGATCCCCGAGTGGCCGCCGTGGCTTACTCCAAAGGAAGCGTAGGCGGACAATTTTTCCGCGAGCTGCACGGTCGAAACTTTGTCGAGCCCTGCGCCGCCGTACTCGTCCGGCACGCCTCCTCCGAGCAAGCCGATTTCTCCGGCCTTCTTCAGAAGCCCGGGCAGCAACCCAGGCTTGTGTTGCTCGAGGTCGGGAATGACGGGAACCACTTCGTTGCGAACGAATTCTTCCGCAGTCTGGCCGATGAGTTTTTGATCGTCCGTCAATTCGGCGGGAGAGAAAATATCTTCCGGGGTGCACGATTCCACGAGGAAACTGCCTCCGCGGGACGCGGCCCGCGGCAAGGACGAAGTAGCCATGGTCACTCCTATTCGGCTTTGGTAGCACAGCCACTCTTGGCTGTGGGGGTTCGTCGGCCACGCTTGACGTGCTGATGCAATCTCGATCGCTAAAACCAGACAGCCAGGAGTGGCTGTGCTACTTTACGCCGCGCCGGCAGCGGTTTTAATTTCTCCAATATAAGAAGCCGGGAGGTTGTGCTCGCCCGCGCCGTCCAGCATCGCTTGCAGGTAAGGTGCCGAGGGGCGCAATCCTTTTTCCACTTTCTGCGCGATGTAGATCTGGGCCGGAACGGGTTGGCCGCCTTCGGGCGTCACCTGCACTTCGATGCGGCGATAATGATCCGGGACGCCTTCGTAGCGATCCAGCGAACGCATCGAGCCCTCTTCGACTTTGTAGAGCACGCCGTGAACGGTTTTTCCCGGCGCGCGCTGGATGTTCGCTCCGGCCGTGCCGCCGCGAACTTTTTTGTTGAAGCGGACTTCGTAATTCGGCAGGGACGCATTGTGCTCTTCCAAAATTTTTCCGGTGCGGGAGAGCATCTGAGCGCGATTCATGTTGCTGCCATACGCAAAATGCCAGACGGTTCTAGAAGCCATGGTGCCTTTCTCGATAAACGGGACGGATTGGGCCAGTGCGGTGTGAACCTTCATTGTAGCGGGGTTGCAGGGCGAGAGCAAATCGAACGCGCCATTGGAGTGCATAAACGAGAACAGCAACTTAGCCACAGTGTCCCCTGCGCCCGCGGGCTAAAGTTGGTATAGACTCATTTTCGGTTCGGCAGAATACTTCGCATGAGCAGAGATTCGGAGGGACGATCGATGCCCATTCCGCGCCTGAAGCAATTCCGTTCGGCAATCACCATTCTGGGCGTAGCGCTTCTCGGTGGTTTATGTTTCGTTGCGATGCCGCGCGCGGCGTCGCCCGGAACGAATCTCTCGGCCGAAACGGCCGAATCGCAGCAGCTATCGAGGATCACGAGTGTATCGATTACCGGCTCGCAACAGACCGGGACGTTTGGCGGGGTCGCGTACACGCGTGTCTGGGGAACCGTTTCCGGAATCGTTGCGCCACGCGACACCATCGAAGGGTTCGATCAATTGCCGCACGACTCCGACGGCAACTACGACTACCAATCCGAGTTTGAAATTATTGCGCCCGAAAAAGCGGGCACGAATTCGGCGATCTTTGTCGAAGTAGAAAATCGGGGCAGGCCGGTTTTCTACGATGAGCTGCAGGAAGCCGAAGTGGCGGGGCCGCCGTCGGCTACGCCCAACGGAGGAGATCCCGGAAACGGATTTCTTTTCGAGCACGGGACATCTTACGCGCGTGTGCAGTGGCAAACCGGAATCGTCGCGAGCGTTCCGATGCAAGCCGAAGGCGTCGGTGAAGTCATCATCCGAGACTTTGGCCGGATGCTCGCCGGACACACGCAACTTGCCGCGAAACCTCCGGCGGAATTCGGACCGTACCGCACGGTCATTCTCGGCGGCATCAGCCTGAGCGGCTTCTTCATTGATACTTATCTCGCCGAGGGTTTTAACGCCGATCCCGGCGATGGCGGCGTGGTCTACCAGGGCGCCATCGCGGTCGACGGCACGGGCAACTGGATCGCCATCAACGAACTGGCGGCCGAGGCAGGCTTGAAGGAATTCCCCTACGTCGTGCCCGACGGAAAGCCGCTGCGCGCGTCGCAGATTTTGGGCGGCCACGTGAGCGATCCCTATTATATTGACATCGCGAATTACACGGATTTTTATCGCCTTCGCGCCAGCCTTACCGATATCGATACGAAAAACCCACGCATGCGCCGCTACGACTGGCCGAGCGCGCACGCCCCGGCGCCGATCGACCAGAGCGGCGGGAGCGCCCGAGCCAGCCGCTGCAACGGCGGCGTGCCCGTGGACCTCAATCCCATCCCGCACTCCGCCTACTTGCGCTCGGTGACGCTGGAACTCGAGCATGAGCTCGACGTTCCCTCCGCTCGCAAGGCGCCTAAGCTGCCACCCACGACTCTCTTTACGCTGGACCCCGATCCCGCGCTATCGCGAATGACGAACTTTAATCCGCTCCCGGGTGTGCGGCTCTTCTTGCCCCTGATTGATGAGAACGCCCAACCCATCGGCGGCGTCCGCTTCCCGGATGTAGAGCACCCGGTCGGCCGCCCGGTTCCTGTTTCCGTGCCGCCCGTAGCGACGACATCGATCGACGCCACGTGCGGAAATCTGGGCGGGTGGCAGCAGTTTTCGGCGGAGGAACTTGCGAAGAGGTATGGGAGCCAGGCGAACTACGTGAAACTGTACGCCGAATCGCTCGACAGGCTGATCGCGCAGGGCTATGTGCTCGCTTCCGACCGCGAGGAAATGCTCAAGATTGCGGCGGCGCTTTATGCGCGGCGTCCGGCCCAGATGCAAGCCGCGACCGGACAGCGATGATTTGAGATTTGCTCTGACGACGTGGGTTTCAGTAGCACAGACTTCAGTCTGTGGATTTCCAATTGATCTTGGCGAGCATGCCACTCTTGGTTTGAGATTGATCGTGGCTGACGCCGGGGGCCCGGGATTACCATCGGACCCCCACAGACTGAAGTCTGTGCTACTAAGAAATTCCTCCTCGACCCATCAATCCGCAGTGCGCAAAACTCCTGCCAGGAACTCGACCAGCCTTATTTGGTCAACCCACACGGCACGTTTGTCGGGATCGACGTGAGAAAACGCGGGAGTAATCAGCGCGGCTCGCAGATACGGCTTCGGAATATCTTTTTCTAGCCAGAGTGTCTCCGTGGACGGAATGATATCGTCCGCGGCGCCGTGCAGAAGAAAGACGGGCGTGCGCAGCGCGCCGAGCTTTCCCTCCGGCGAAATCGCGAAGAATTGCGCATCGTCCGCCTGAATCGCGTCCAACAGTTTCGGGCGCAACCGGTCGATTCGGCGCGCGAGGAGAATCTCCATCGTTTCGCGGCTCGGCGGACTGAGGCGCGGGAAAAGCGCTTGCGCATCGCTGGGCCGCTCCCAGAGCCAATCGCGCAAAGAGTCGTGCGCCACGGCCAGATCGCTGGCCGGAAAGAATTGGTCCAGGTGGGAGTACACAAACACCGCCGCGCCGTAATCGTGCGCGGTGTACGGCTCCATCCGGCCGTCCGGGAGTTCCGCCTGGCTGGTTGCAAGAAATCGCACAACCCGCCCGAGGCTGTCGTAGGCGCCCATCAGAACGAGAGCGCGAATGTGCGGGGCATAGCGCGGATCGCACGCGGCGAGAAGGGAAAGTCCGCCCGCGAAACTCACTCCCACGACGGTCACCGGGCCGGTGCCGAGCCGCTGCTGCAACCAGGCGGCTGATTCACCGATCGTGCCGATCGATGCGCCATCGACGTGATAATCCGCCAGAGCCGCGACCTCCGGCGTCAGCACCGAAAAGCCGTCGCTCGCCGCCGCGCGCGCAAAATTCATGAGCCGGGGCTCGTCGATCCCCAGATGATGAATCCCATGCACGAGAACCATGCCCGGCGGATGGGCAACTCCGCGCGGAACGTACAGCCTCGCTCGCACAGGGCCTTGCGTTGTGGAAAGCGTGATCTCTTGCATATCCAGGGCATGACTTTCCAGCCGCACGAGCAGGCCGGAAGCGCGGGGATCAAGAAATTGAATCAGAAAAACATAGCTGCGCAGCTCGTAGCGAAGAGAGTAGACTCCCGCTGCCAGAAGAAGAATGAACAGGATCGCTATCCAGAGAAATTTGGAACGCACGAACGAGCGACCCGCTTCCAGATGTGACACTGCAGACGAGGAGGCGGGAATTGCGCGAGTGTCCATCGGACTTGTTGGCCAACGGCCGAGCCTGCCGGCCTGAACGAGGCGAGCATAACCAAGCAGTCATGGAAAATCAAAACATGGCGGCCGCTGAACGGCGCGCACCAAAAACAGGTCTGCCTCAAGCCGCCAGGCATGAGTTAGACTGCCGAAGGAGAAGCAAACCTAAATGGCAGAAGTAATACAACCCGGCTGGGCACGGCTTCGCACGGCGACTGGCCGCTACGAGTATCAGTTTCAGGGAGAAATGCCAAGCGTTCGAGGCGGCCAGTACGAAGACGCGCGCGATTACCAGTTTCTGGTGCTCGACGACGAAGGGTTGCTCTAAAAAAATTCCCGTGCGCCTGGCGGCCGGGATCGCCGCTGAGCTTGGCACGGACGCTGTGCGGCTGCGCGTCGCCGAGACCCAATTGAAAGCTGGACTCGAAACCTATCTCCCGCGCCAAGGCGCGCCATATCCCGAAATGGACGCGCACTTTTCGCTCAGCGCCGATCGCGCGCGAGAGCTCGCCGCGAAGGTTCAATCCTAGAGCGCGTCGCAGCTACTTGGTGGTTGTGGGATCGACGTTCGTTTTCGGCGCCGTGTAGCCTTGCCGGGCGTACACCTGAAACTTGACCTTCTTCCCTTTCTGGTCGAGCACCGTCAGCGGACCGCCGTCCGGCGCCACCAGCTCCACTTTGATCTTGCGATATTTGCCATCGAGCGTTTCGTTGGTGGGCGAATAGGCCATGCTGTACTGGTTGCGCAAGCTTTGCGCTACTTCCTGCATGATGCTGGGAATTTCGCCGTCAAAGCGCGGGAGCCACGACCGGCCTCCGGTCATCGCCGCAAAGGTCTTCAGCTGGTTTTGCGCCTGAATGTAGGTTAACTGTTCACCAAATGGGCCCGGGGTATCGGCGATGAAGAATTGTTCGGCCACGCCGACGGTGAAAATGGTGGCGTCCGTTTCCCGGATTCGTTTTAGCGTCTGGTCCAGAGTCATCCGGCTGAACGTATCGATTCCGGAAGCGAGGACGAGGACAGCTTTCTTGCCCTTCACGTCCTTGATGCGGTCCAGGACATCGGAGAGAGCGTCGAAAATATTCGATTCGTGGAATGGCGGAAAGTAAAGAGTGGACAATCCTTGCATGATTTCGTTCCGATCGTGCGTGAAATCCACTTCGACGTTGGAGCGCATGTTGAAGGTCTCCAGCGCGACCCAGTCGTTGGGCTTGAGATTTCCCAGAAAACCCGCGGCCCAATTCACGGCGTTGTAGGTAAAAAATGTATAGCCCATCTGGCTGAATTCCAGGAGGAGCACGATCGTGATGGGCGCTTCGGAGGGCGCGAAATTCGTAATCGTTTGTACCGTGCCGTCCTCGCTGATCCGGAAATTCTCCTTCTTGAGGTCCTTCAAATAATTTCCGTTGTTATCGGTGACCACGACGTCCACGCTCACCACAGGAACGGTGACGGAGATCGAGAATCCAGGAGCAGTCTGTGCCTGTGGCGCCTGCTTGTTCTTGTCCTTGTCCTGCGCCCAGGCGGAGAGTTCGCCGGGCGGTACGAGGAGCGTGAAAAGGAGCACGCTCAGGACCACTCTACGGAGGAAGAGCGTTTGCATGGCTTGTTGAACCTCACCGATTCACTGCGTTTTCCCTAGGAAAGGGCACCCAATCCCCTGTCCCGGGGTCTTGCTGAACGAGATTACCCTGTTCTTTCGATGCTCCCACCAAGCCCTTGGATGTTCAAAATCTAGTTTTCTTCCCGGCACATACACCCGCATGCGCGGGCTTGCATCTCAAGAGTGCATGGTACGATGAATTAGATGCGAATGCGGCTGAATTTTCGCTTGGAGGAACGCTCAATGCTTCATCGTGCAGGCCGGATAATTTTGACCGTCGCATTGGCCGTGGCGGCCGGCGCAGACGCCCGGGCGCAAGCGCTCATGGCGAAGCCCGATCTCAACAAGCTGGCCGATGAAGCCCAGACCTGGCTCAGCGATCTGGTTCGCATCAATTCCGTAAATCCACCGGGCAATGAGGCCGCGGTCGCAAAATATATTTCCGCCATTTTTCAAAAAGAAGGCATCTCCAACGAAGTCATCGAAATGGCCCCGGGCCGAAGCATCGTGGTCGCGCGTTTACAGGCGGGCCCGCTCGCCGACCCGTCCAATGCCCTGCTTCTCGTCGCGCACCAGGACACGGTCGGCGTCGATCCAAAAAAATGGACCGTGGATCCCTTCGCCGCAAACATTCGTGACGGCTACATGTACGGCCGCGGCTCGATCGACGACAAGGCCATGCTCGCCGCCAACATCGCCACGATGGTTCAGCTCAAGCGTTCGGGCACGCGCCTCGCTCGCGACGTCATTTTTCTCTCCACCGATGACGAAGAACAAGGCGGCTCGGCCAGCATCAAGGTGACCATCCAGAAATACTGGGACAAGTTCGCCTGCGCCTACGCGCTTAACGAGGGCGGCCGCGTGATGATGAAGGACGCCAAAGTGCAATACGTCGGCGTCCAGGCCAGCGAAAAGGTGGCCTACAACGTCACGGTAACTGCGACGGGCTCCTCGGGACACGGCTCCCTGCCCAAGCCGGACAACGCGGTCGTCCACTTGTCAGCCGCCGTCGAAAAATTGGGAACGTATCAAGTTCCGGCGCAACCCAGCACGATTACGCTGCGCTATTTCGAGCAGCTCGCAAAGATTGAGGACGACGAAATCGCCAAATGGATGCGCGCACTGGAGCAGCCGGGGCGCGCCGACCTCGCCGTCAAGCATCTTGCCGACGAAAGCCCGATGTGGAACTCGATGCTGCGCGACACGATTGCGCCCACCATGTTGCAGGCCGGCGTCCGCGTAAACGTGGTTCCCTCGGAAGCGACTGCCAATCTGAACATCAGAATGCTTCCCGGCCATTCCGTCGAGGAGTTGATGGGACAGTTCACCAAGATCGTCAACGACCCGCAAATCAAGTTTCAACTCGCGCCCGATTCCGGAGAAAATGCCCCTCCCTCCGACTTGACGACTCCTTTGTATCAGACCATCGAGCGCCTCACGCCGCAGGAATTTCCGGGCGCAATCACCGTACCCCTTCTCGGCACAGGAGCCACGGACTCGGCAAGCCTGCGCCTTCACAAGGTCCAGGCATACGGCCTGGAGCCATTTCCAATGATCGAAGATGACAGTTCACGCGTGCATGGCGACAACGAACGGATTCCGGTCGATAGCTTCCACAAGGGGGTCGTCTTCCTATATCATGTGGTGAGCGACTTCGCCTCCACGAAGTAGGCCGAAGAAGTTTTCAAACCCCCTTCCATGCAGAATGGGTTCGGACAAATAACGATGAATTTTCGTAGCGCTAAAATTGTATGCACTCTCGGACCGGCCAGTAACTCGTCGGAAATGATCGTGCGGCTGATGCGCGCCGGAATGGACGTGGCGCGCCTGAATTTTTCGCACGGAACTCACGAAGATCACGCCCGGACGATCAAGCGGTTGAGGGAAGCTTCCGCGCGCCTTTCCACGCCGATCGGGATTCTCGCCGATCTTCAGGGGCCCAAAATCCGCACCGGCTCGCTGAAGAACAAACAACCCGTACAATTGGTTACCGGGCAGCGCTTTACGATTTCGATTCGTTCGATCGATGGGACGAGCGAGGGCGTGGGCACGACCTACAAGCGCATGCCCCGCGACGTCTCGCGCGGCGACCGCATCCTGCTGGGCGACGGCCTGATCGAGTTGCACGTGCTTTCAACCACGTCGACCTCGGTGCTGTGCAAGGTCGTCAACGGCGGACTTCTCGGCGAGCACAAGGGCATCAATTTGCCCGGCGTAAAATTGCGGATCCCCGCCGTCACGCCAAAGGATCACGAGGATCTGGTGTTCGCGTTGGAGCAAGGCGCAAATTTCGTCGCGGTGAGTTTCGTGCGCAGCGCGAAAGACGTACTGCAAGCCAAGAAAGCCATTTCACGCGAAAAGCAAGACGTGCCCGTCATAGCCAAACTGGAAAAGCCCGAGGCGATCGAGCATCTGGATGAGATCCTCCATGTGTCCGACGCAGTGATGGTGGCTCGCGGCGATCTGGGCGTGGAGATGAGCCCGGAAAAAGTTCCCGTGGTGCAAAAACAAATTATTGCCAGGGCCTGCGAAGCGCGCCGCCCGGTGATCACCGCGACGCAAATGCTCGAATCCATGACGCTAAATCCGCGTCCCACGCGCGCCGAAGCTTCCGACGTGGCCAATGCCGTCTTCGACGGCAGCGACGCCCTGATGCTTTCCGCCGAGACCGCTTCGGGCGCCTATCCGCTGGAAGCCGTGCAGATGATGGATCGCATTATTCGCGAAGCGGAGGCCAACAATTCGCACGTCCTTCGCCCAAGCCCGGCGCAATTCAACATCGCCGAAACCGCCTCCGAACTGATTTGCCACGCTTCCGAAGAATTGCACATGAAAGTGATAGCCGTTTTCACCGAGACCGGATCCACGGCGCGCCTGGTTTCCAAACATCGCCCGCGCCGCCCGATTATCGCCTTCTCGACGATTCAGGAAACGCGCCGCCGCCTCTCGCTCAATTGGGGCGTCGTGCCGCGCACCATTGGCAAGGTGCAGGACATCGAGGAACTTGTGCAGGCCGCGGAAAAGCGCCTGCTCGAAGAGCATCTCGTCCAGCCCGGGGACGTCGTCGGGATCGTGGCAGGGACTCCGCTCTTCGTGGGCGGCACAACGAACTTCATGAAATTTCACGTGATTGGAAGCGACGAAGGGCAAACCCGCAGGGCCGGAAAGTAGCACAGACTTCAGTCTGTGGAGTTCCGTTAGGGTGCCCAGGCCGCGCGCGCCAGCCAAGATCAGGTGAAAATCCACAGACTGAAGTCCGTGCTACCTAATCCCTAATTCACCCAGCGATCGTCAGAATCGCGCGGCGGCTCGTTCTTGTGATCGCGCATGTAGACTTCAAATTTGCGCCGCGTGCGCCGGCGTTTCCAGTCGAGGTAATTGTTCCGAAAACGATAGAGAAACAATCCCCGCCGCAGATACAGATAACCCACTAAAGCGCCGCCGAGATGCGTGATGTGACTGATGTTGTCCCCGCCGGCGTCCAGGGAAAGAAAAAACTCGATGATGATCGATCCCGCCACGAGCAGCTTCATCGGAATCGAAATGGGAAAAGGAAAAAGCCAAACCTGGCGGTCCGGAAACAGGATGCCTGCGGCGATCAAGACGCCGTAAATTGCACCGGAAGCGCCAATCGTGGGAATCGCAAAAGAAAAACCGGTGCCGTGCGGATCGAGGATTACTTTGATGAGGACGTTGATAAAGCCGGCGCCGATCCCGGTCAGAAAGTAATATTCATAAAAGCGCCGCGTTCCCCAGGTCCTTTCCAGATCCAACGCGAAGAAATACAGAAACAGCATGTTCAGTACCAGATGCCAGATCGTGGCATGCAGGAACAGGTAGGTCACGAATTGCCAGACATACAATCGCCGCGTGACGTACCAGGGAACCAAACCGAACAGGTGTTGGAACTGCGCCGTGTAATCCGGCGGGAAAATCAGCTTGATGATCGTTTGAAGGAAAAAAACGCAGGTGCACGCGATTATAATATTGCGAACGGCGGGCGTCAGCATCCCTCCCCAATTGATGCGAGGACCATACGAGCCCGGATATCGTGACCGCGAACCCATTCCCGTCAGTGTAAGCGCGGCGAGACCCGGAGTCAAAGCTTGCGAGGGTAAGGTTACAGAGCGGGGAAAAGTGATACACCCCTGTTTGAGCCTCTATTGCCCTGGGAGCGGCGATGCCCGTGTTCGTTGCGCGAAACGGAGAGCGGGCGGGCGTGGGGCGCGCGAATGTAAGTGCGGAATTGCGGTGGCTGGACCTTTCTGGTGGTAGCGCGGAATTAACGCACGACCTGTCCTTTATTTTGCGCTTCATAAAAAAAAAAGAGCAAATCAATTTGTGATCAAAACTCGTCACTCGTGGAATTCTCTAAACGCGCCTGTGTATTGCAATCTTTTTGCATGCTGAAAACAGGTGACTTAGCGCGCGATTCCCCGGAAATATTTTCAATTTTGAAAAAGAACAATTGGAATTGAAATTTGAACCGAGAACGTGGCTGGCAGTCTCTTCGTAAACTTTCGTCCAACCATCATTGCAAGTTCAGCCGCAATTTGAAATTGCCCAGGAAACGGGGGCGCGGGTTCTGTAGGCTGTTTTAGCAGTTGGTTTCGACCCAACGCCGAGCAAATCCTGTTAAAAGCCACATTCCGATAAGAGGATTATCCGTAACTGGCTTTTTGGCCCCCCGCGCCTCGGGCCGCTCCATTCCCGAGGCAGCGGCAGCTCAAGGGGCAACACGAGGCGGGCAGGCCTCTCGGGCCGCTACTGCACTCCAGGCCGCGCCGTTGAGCGGCGAATCCGCGCCGGGTACAGTAGCGGTCCAATCCTACTTAGACGGGAACGTGTAGCGGAATTTTGCGGCCACCTCTGGATCAACCGCCGTCTCCACGGATGCAACCTTGTTTCTCTTCGCCTCAGCCCTCAGCGCAGCCGCACGCTCTGGCGACAAACCGCAGGTCATGGCCAACAATTCCGCTGCGTAAAGGTCCTCGACCGTGACCGGGGATGCGTTCCGTTGGTCCACGGTCGGAAGGAAGATCAACCGCACCGTGCCATCGGGAAACATGTCGACCATCAACTTGCCGGGAATCTTCGCCATGAGGGCGGATTCTAGCATGTGCTGGTGACGCCCGCGTGGCGTCGTTTCAAGCCACTGTTGTTCACTGTTACCTAATTCCGCTCACGCTCCTCTTAAAGTTGTGGTACCGTCTGCTGTAGCTGTTACCATATCAGTAGAGACTCGCAGAAGTAATTACCCACAGGAGAATCAAGATGAAAAAGGCTGCGTTACGCACGCTATTCGCCGTCGTCCTGGCGAGCGCAATGGCATATGGTGGGAGCGCCGGACAGGGCGATCGTCACAGGATCGGTGCGGTATGTAACGACGGCACAACCAGTACAGCAACGGGCAGTGGGGCCTGTTCTCACCACGGTGGGGTCAGTTGTTGGCAATACAGCGACGGCACTTGTACGAAGCCATAGAGGAGACGAAAATGAAGCTCGCAATTTTCACTTTAGTTCTTGTGTGCGCTATCCCTGCTTCAGCACAGAAACTCTCAGTGAAGATAATTGATCGCCAGGAGCACGACAGCAACTACAACTACTTTGTGCCGGGGCATTCGTACTCAAATTCAAACGCAAATGTGAACTGTAATGGTGGCGACAACTACGCAAATTGTACGGGGACAAGCACAACTAACACCGTTAGTACCCCTGCCCAGCACGGTTCATTTAGTGTGCGCGGTGCGACGTTTTCGCTGCTCTTGCCCGACGGTCGCATTGCCGTTGTGAATTGCGACATCAAATTCGCGGAGCACTTCGCGGGCGCGGCGGGTAACCACAGGAATTGCCGACAACCCATAGTGGATAATATTCAGGCTGACTTTCACGGTGGGAATGCGAAGTTGGAATGGGTCGTAAGTCTTGACGGTAAGAAGACAGAATCAGAAACATACAAGGTGTTGGGCATTGTGGACAAGCCCGCGAGCAACTAATAAGGCAACATCTAAAAAAGACGCCAGCAGAGGACAATCATGTGAAGAAATTCTGCACGCCTTTATTATCCCGGAGAAATCTGCGAAATAACGGGAGAAGACGATGAAGCTCAAGATCATATTCGTACTGTTAATGTTTGCGGTTCCCGGCATTGCCCGCGCTCAAAAGAATGCAAGTCTTGATGAACAAAAGAAATGCGACGCCCAAGCAAGCAAGGTGTATCACGAGGGCCGCGCACGAGACGGATTCCATGGAGAAGATTCAACAGGAATGAATGGGTATACCAGTCATTTTGATCCAGCGACCAACATCTGCTATGTGTGGGTCCGGTATAGCAAGATAGATGACAAGACCATAACCTTTGCAGATGCGATCTCTGACGCATTTGAAGGAAGACTCTACGGAAGCTATCTGTGGTTCAATCCAGGCAAGAAAGCCTGGGAAGTAGAACCAACAGAATGTTGGGTGAAGCCCCGTAAGCAAGATAAGATAACCTGTAAAGCCCAAGACGAATTTGACAGTCTTGTTGATAAAAATTTCGGCATAGGCCGATGAGCTTGCGTCATCGTGTGGAGTGCCGAGATGGTTCGTTTGTGGACAAGCGTGATATATTCCTCCGAATGAAAATTCGAAAACGCACATCATTTAAGACAGACGAACGACGAAAGCACCATCATTGGCAGGTGACCGTGTTTTATGAGGACGGTGAACGGTTCGCCCGCACCTACACGAACCATGAAAAGGCCACTGGATTTGCAGAGCGGCAGAAGAAATCCCCGGTCGTGAAAATGGCCCGCGTCATTCAAGTCAGCTAGTCCTGCACTACCTGCGGTCTATCTGTGTGCAGAATTGAACGGTATTCGGCAGCGCAATGGGCCAATCTGGCTAAGTGAAAAAGGAAGAACTCACCCGCAAACAAATATCCTCCGTCCCCTGTCCTACATGCGGTGTAGCTGTCGGGAAGGATTGTATGCTGTATTCAGGTGGCTTGCGTTCAGTCCCTCACCCAGTCCGAAAGCTTTCCGCTATTGTGGCCATTGAGAGGAAGTTAGCTCACCTGGTATCCCTATCGCGCTTCGTTTTGTGAGTGCGAGCTTGACTGCTGGGGCGCCCTCGGCCACATTCCGATAAGCGGACTTACCAGGACTTGGTTTCCGGGCACCTTCAACTTTCCCCAGATGGCAGAGGTCCGCCCGCACTGATGTCTCTGGACAGGAGAGCCGCGGCGGGCATGAGGGCTAATCATCGCAGGCATGCCAGAAAACATGTTTGACGGATCGTTTGGTTTTGGTGTCGATGAAGGAGTGTTGGTACTCGCACACTTGGTTTGGGTAGGCACCCTTTTGGATGCCCGTCCACTGTGCAATTTGTCCGTCATAAGGGCAGAAGGCTGTCTGTTTGGCCGCAAGCGCTGTACCCATCATCGCCGCCAACAACACTAGCGTCATGAGTACGCTTTGTCTCATTTTCGGATTGTGTCCTCCCATATAGGCGAGTATGGCCCTCTCGGCTGGCATGCTCAAGCGAGCGAGGTCCTCGGTACGGGCCAGTGCGGGGCAGAAGCCACATTCCGATAAGAGGGGTGGTCTCAATGGGTCGTTGCAACACTTGCCGAAAGTCCTCTCGTAAGGGTCTAGGAGGCTGATTTCATTCGCGGGCCTCAATTCAAACAAAACAAAAGCCCTGTTTAGGTTCTGATTGAGTCCTGTCGCACAGATTGATTCTCGATTGGAAGTATTGTCAGATCAACTGGTTATAGGGTGTTGCATCGACCGGTTGAGCTGGCAGGACTTATCGGGGCTTGGCCCACTAAAGCAGCCTTCGAGCATCACTTGAAGTATTGTGCGGGTGACCGGCGGGCTTTTTATCCTGATTGCACCCTAATTTGATTGAGGTTGTTAACGCTCAATGATATATATCTAGGTGATACCCTATTCGCTGTATTGAACAGAGCCTAGATTTGGGGATGATACCCACCTAGTTTCTTCCGAGGCGAACATGCCTTGCAAGTCGTGCGGATCAGCAAGCCAAAAGAAATTCATCGGGGAGATGGGCATCCGTTCTCCCGGACTGAAAAACATTGACAAGCCTACCGTCTGGGTGTTCCCCGAGCTTATTGTCTGCTTGGACTGTGGCACAGCGGGATTCGTTGTGCCCGAAACTGAACTGTGCTTACTCGCAAAACGTGACGCAGCCGCCGCGAGATGACTTCAAGCACGAAAAACGGCTGAGTGCTCTGCACAGATTCTTTGGAACCCCTGTTCGTCTTCCTTGCCGTGAATGCTGCTCAGCGGATACGCGCACAGGATATCTACTTCGTGTGTTTTTGCTAGATCGTTGCAGAGTTCTTCGAGCCGAATCGCCGCATCCGTTTTACCTTCTGCCCACAACAGACCCACACGCTCTCCGCAAAAAGCCACGCGGGGATGTTCTGCCGTCGCTGCCTTGGAGGCTGCCTCAATCAGACCGTTCAGGCCCTCGAAAAATAGAACCGGGTCAGGTAAACCATTAACCATGATCGTGGAAAGCGACTCGTCAGCATCCAATGAAACGTATGTACCTTGTTGAATGGCGCCATCTAAATCCACGCGCTCTGCCTTCAATCTCTGAAGAAGACCATCTTGGTGTGGCTTCGTGGCCATCGCAATAGCCGCGTTACCGTTCTTTAAGGCAGCAGCAATAAAACGAGTAAAGCTGTCTAGAAAAACCGCCTCATCAGAATAGAACAGAACCTCATGGCATCGAGGCGCTTTCGCTTTTTGGGCGGCATCAGTTACCCTGGTGCCTCCCAACTTGTTGCTGACAAATTGTTCACCTCGTAGAACCGTGTCGATAGCGGGCAGCAGGTCACTCTGAGCCCGTGCCTTATGAACGTAACCCTGAGCACCAGCGCTCAAGGCTGTCTGCACTACATCCGGAGAATTGTCCATGGTTAGGAAAACTATCTTGGAGTTGGGAGAGACTTGCCGTATCTGGCGGGCAGCTTCAATTCCATCCAGTTTCGGGAGACCAATATCCAATACAATTAGGTCCGGTCTTAATTCTTCGGCCTTCTGAACGGCTTCGGACCCATCTGACGCTTCGCAAATGATCTGCCATTCCGAACGCGCTTGAAGCAGCAAACGGACTTGGTCCCGCCAGTCTTTGTAATCATCTACCACGAGAATGTGAATTGATCGCGACATCGAGGATTCTCCTCTGACGTACACGTCGTTACCAATCGAATCCCGTACTACATATTTGCGCGGCCAGCTGGCGTTGAGGGTCTCCACAATCTGCACGGCCTGTTCGAGGTCATTGCAGGTCGCAACCGTTAGGGATGTGCCGTCACGATGTTGGACGAACACGCTATAAACCATGTCAGCTACTCGCTTTGGGAATGTGAATACCGCCGCTCGCGGCGCGGCCTTATCGTTCCGCGGCAAAACTAGATCCACAAATAGGAATACAGGTGCGAACCACGAGAATCCGGACAGACTGCTTCGATTCGTTGCCTGCTGCGGCGTTACGCAATGGCGGTTTCGTTCCGGACGATTTCGGGCAGCTCAAATACGGCAGCGACACCAATCTTCCCGTCAACGTTACCAGGTCGCTCGTCCACCCGAATGACTCTCCCGGTGGCCTTAATGAAGACTTCCGAACCACCAGTGACTTCGAAAGGAAGAGCCATCGTGAGATCGAGGTCGACACCAGCCCTGAGATCATTGTCTATCGTGAAATAGACGCTCCGCGTGGAGATGTCACGGGTCTTCCCAGCCCGAGAGGAGTCTTCTCCATCAATGGTTACAGGGAGCGACAATTTATATCGTCGTGCATTGCGACGGTCCTTCATTAAAGTGGCCGCCTCCGATTGGGTGCGGTAGCTTCTACGACGCGACAATGCCGCGACGTAACGACTTCTAGCGCCAATTGTCTAACCGTTCTTATCGCTAGTCTTCACAAAAAGCCACGTGCAGATAAGCTGGGGGAGAATTAAACGCAGAGATCGTAAAACTAGTCTTTATAAATCCCTCGGTCTAGTCCATGAACTAAACGCTCAGCAGAAATCTTGAATACGTCACAGATACGGAGTAGAGTTGAAACGGTTATTGGGCGACCAGCCTCGATTTGCTGCCAATGGCGTGCGGAAAACCCGTACGAAATCATGTCCTCTTGAGAGTACCCTCGCTTTCTTCGCAATTCGCGAATTCGTCTCCCTAGCCGGACACAGAAGATATGCTGATTCGCAACTGTCACCAACCCTCTCGGCTCCTACCAGAACTTGGATACGTCTGAGCAGGTCACGATAGAAGGAATGGCTCCCCAAAATCACTGCTCTGGAGCAATATTTCGTTTGTGCTTACCTGTCCTGTCTGGAGGCGGGAACAGTCTTTCGGGGGAGTGCAGAACAATTTTTCCGTAACGTTTGCGAATCACGCCAGATCTGCGCCATTCACTGATCAGGCGGCTCGTAGTATAGGGAGTGATATTCGCCGAATAAGCGAGCTCTTCGTTGGTCACTTCGAGTTCAAGGTTGTCGGAGAACTTTTCGCCGATGCGAGGTGCTAACTCCAAAAGCACATGAGCGAGCCGCTCGCGGGCACTCTGGGAGGTTAAAGCTGCATGCGCAGCGACGTACCAAGAGATATACTCTGTAGTGACAAAGAACGCATTTTCCCAGAGTGGAGGGAACCGTCGCGAAAGGGCACGAATAGTTTCACCCGACCAAACCAGAGCAACGCTATCTCGCACTGCCTCAGTGCTAACGATATATTTGAAAGGTCGGTCGACCAGTGCCGATGCACCGAGGATCTCCCCCGGCGTAATCCATCTCAGGATCAGATGTTTTCCATCCGGAGCGTCAAAGAAATAACGGGCTCGGCCTTTCCACAACAGCAGGATTCGATCCGCAGGCTGACCCTGGTAGGTCATGACGCCCTTAGCGGAAAATCGGCGTGGTCTCGCTGCAGCTAAAATCACATCGATTTCCTGCGGTTCCAAACCGTGCAGAAATGAAGTGCCATGGGGGACGTGGATAGCACGAAATTCGGAAACACTCTCCGTCGTGCGCGGTCTCGTCCTCCTTTTCATTTGTTCTTATAGTCGAACGCCTTGCAGTTTGCCACTGCTGTCAAAATTGACAGAAAGAATCGGCCAAGCGATTCGAGATAGCACGACGAAAGAATTGGATTCGCCATGGGAATCCAAGCCGACCGATTCCGACTCGATCGTTGGCCTGTGAACCAACAATGCTGCTTTCAGTTCTTCCGGTGGGAATGGGGGACAATGCCATCATACGGCCAAGTCCTGATAAACAGGATTATCGGTATGTATGGTCCGCCGCAGAGTTGCAAGCGAAAAACGAGCGATGGCAGATGGTCTGCGCTAATGTATTCGGTCTCGAGTGGAGTCAAGGACTCCGGACCTTGATGGATATCCGCTCGCTCTCGTCCTATAAACTGGACGGCCTCGAATGGACCTTTACCGATATCAGGTTTCGAGAGCGTGGGAGAGACCCATGGCCATCTTGTCTTCCGCCAGCAGACCTGGCAGGAACTGTTTGCCTGGTGAAGCCCGAGTGGTCTTAGGTGGATACGGCCAGAACGGGAGCGCGATAGCTTTCGTTCTTGCACAAGACCGCCCAAGCGATGCGTACCAACTTGTTGGCCAAGGCCACCACGACCACGTTCTGGTGCTTGGACGCCAGCAATTGCGCTAACCAAAGGCTCAGACCGGGCGCCTGTTTGTCTCGCTGTTGCAGCACGCTGCGGGCGCCTTGGACGAACAGTCTTCGCAAATATTTGTTGCCGCGTTTACTGATGCCCAGCAACTTCTGCTTACCTCCGGTCGTGAACTCTCCCGGAACGATCCCCATCCAGGTGGACAGATCGCGCCCTTTCCCAAACGCGCTTCCGTTTCCGATCGCACCGATCAAGGCCGTCGCCGTAACCGGGCCGACTCCCGGGATTGTGGTCAGTCGTTGGCAGGCTTCATTTTCTCGAGCTTCTTGCTCGATGACCGCGTCCATCTGCTCGATGCGTGCCGCCAGTTGCTCCAGTTCCAGTTTGAGTTGCGCGAGCAGAACACGAAACGACCCCGACAGCGGCAACTCCGCGTCTTCCAAAATCCGAGGCAATGCCTGATTCAGATGCCTTCGCCCCTTGGGCACGGTCAGTCCACGTTCCAGCAGAAGACTGCGAACCTGGTTCACCACCGCCGTGCGTCGCATCACCCAACGCTCGCGCACGCGATGCAGCGCTTGCAGGTCCAACTGCTCTTCCGTCTTGATCGGCACAAAACGCATCCTCGGCCGTTGCACCGCTTCGGCAATGGCTTCCGCATCGATGTAGTCGCTCTTGTTCGTCTGCACATACGGCTTGACGTACTGAGCCGGCATCAAACGCACGTCATGCCCTTGTGCTCGCAAAGCTCGCCCGAGAAAGTGCGCCCCACTGCAAGCTTCCATGCCGATCAGCTGCGCCTGCACATTCGCGGTGAAGGCCAGCAACTGGGTGCGAGAACATCGTTTCCGTATCACGACTTGCCCGCTCGCATCCAAGCCCACGAGATGAAACACGGTCTTACCCAAATCAATCCCCAGCGCGTAGATTTTCATGAGATGCCTCCTGGCCCCGCACTCTACAACTTCTAGAGTTCTGCGGCGGACCATCCCATTAACTGGCTCCCGTAATCCTATTTGCCGCTTGTCTGATCGTCGAGAGGGTTTGACGACGAACCGGTTTACCTTTGATAGCCTTTGAAACCGGTTCCTGGCTTAGCTTTGATTCTCTCATCAAGCGTCTAAGCCCGATGTCAGACCATCTTTTCTGCTCCGAAGGATCGGCAATGACCAACTTCGCTCGTTTTTCAAAGACGGGGATATCAGAATCGATCATGCTCGGGTCTTCGCCTTGCTCCCATCGACGATCAGTCTCTTTGCCAACCGGAACCAAATCTCCGGCGATTATCCTGGCTCTGAGCAGGAGTCCCTTTGTTGCGCCATCGCAAGGCGTCCCGTCGGGGGCTAGCGATTTCACTTCCGCCTTGCTCAGATAATTGTGAAGCACGATGCGAAACGAGTCTGAAATCACCTTATCTTGATTTGCCGTTGGCCGCATTGCGATCTGAAACTTTTGCTTATTCACAAGATTTACCCCTGTGAGCGATTTCCATTTTTTCCGGTCGGATTCGTAGGGAACTATGAAAACGAAATTGGATTTGTCGTAGCCCACGGGATATCCGCCAAGAACCGAAACAAGGGGGAAAAGGAAGAAATTGAACGGTCCCAGCCATTCCGGTCTCTGTTGCTTAAATACGTTTGGCGTCGTAACAACCATCCGCATCATTGCAGGTAAATCCAACCAGGCCGGTTCTTCGGGCCGCAGCTTTAACTCCTTTCTTAACAGAAAGTTCCAGGCCTCCATTACCCACTGCGGCGTTTCTTCTTCTTCATCTTTTTGTCTTTCTTTCGGCGCAAATAAATAACCGAGGCCATGTCCGCTGGCCTTTTCAATTTGAATGTTGTTTGCCGACCGTGTGTACAGCGCATACCGTTTTGCGGAAATTGCATAACCATAGAGCTGGCGGAATGGCTTTTTCGGGTCGGAATCGACAAAATTTACGTCTTCAATTTTGAGGATTTCAGATACCAGAGACGGATCGTACGGATTCAGCTTTCTGAATTTGTCGGAAACTTCTCTTATTTCCTGTAAAGAGAGCGCTTTGAATCCTGTTTTCCCGTGATAATGAGTCTTTCCGCCTGCGCACGGCACAAACAAGCCTTTTTTCGTACCCACAATGCAAAGGGAATCCGTATCGCAAAACAAATAGCTTCCCTGTTTTTTATCCACGCTCTTTTCCAGCATTGCGAGCAGCAGCCTGCCGCCGGATGTGATCAGGGAGGCGATGGGCGGGAAATACCAGGTCCCCGGTTTTTCTGTGTAATCAGAATCAACTTTTCCCTTCTTTTCTCCTGAAAAATAGAAAATTTTCCGTTCTTTCTTTTTAGTTTCGGTGTTTACTTCTACAAACAAGCCGTAACTGCCTGAATTTGCTAATACTTTCAGGAAATTGGCCAGAGCCGTGTCTTTCCTCTTGTGAACAGCTCTTTGCTGGATAACTTCGCAATAGAAATCTTGTTCCGCTGGTTTTATTTTCACCATCCCGCCGAGATTTGTGCTTTTTAGGCTATTTTGACGCCCACCGGGGACCATCTCTAACGCTTTAAGAATACGAGGAGTTCTGCCGGTCAGAATCTTGCTTGCGATCAGATCCGGCGCGGCGTACCAGATTAGTTTTTCGGAGCTAAGATAATTCAGACCGATGTTTTGCGTTTTTCCGGTGTCGCTGTAAACCGTTCTGATTGGAAGAATGTCGTCTTGGGGTTTTACAAGCGCAAAGAAACTCAGCTGCTTCCAAAGTGCCCGACCGAACGTATCGTCGAGATTTGTCTGAGAGAGCAGCTTTTTTGCTTTTACCGTGCAGTTCACAAACCGAACAGACGTGGATGTAAGTACCTTCCAATTTCCCAACAGCGCATTTACTGTCGGGTATTGGCTCGTGAAATCGGTGTGGATAACCGGAACCGGCGTTTTTCTGATACGGCATTCCGCCCGACCGCCGTAATAGCTCTGCATCGCAATCCCGAGCATCTTGTTGGGTGCTCTGAAATGCTGCTTCGGCTTCTTGATACCCATTTCCTGCAAATAGGCCTTCGCGATGGATGCCGGTGAATAAGCTTTGTCGGGATGCAAATCGACTGGATTACGGTTGAATTCCTCCATCATGGCATTCAGCAAGCGATGTGACGCGGCGACATCACCACGACAGTACTCAATTTCTTGCGAGGTGATCTGCCCTGACACTTTGTGGTCAAGCTTCCCTCTAACGTGAAAGGCTTTGCAGGCACCGTCAAGGTTGTACGAAACGTTGCGCAAGGCCCAGCCCAGCGTGCGAAGGTCGAGAAAACGGCCTTCTGGCCATTCTTTTTTATGGAGAATGCTACCTAGCTTAATAAACGCCATCTTGCTGTTCTGAGCATCGATAACGATTCGTGGTCGTTTGGGATTGGGAACAACTCGACCGGTTTTAGGGTTTTTCCAAAGGTGCGATAGGGCGAGGGACCAGTCACCCTTTTTCCCCTCGGTCCATTTGACGGCTAATCGAGATAGATCAAAGGGCAAATTAAAACCGACGATCAGCTCGCCATTTCGTACGGATTTCCAGAACACACGCCGGACAAACGACATGTGGTTCTGCACGCTCAGTTGCGTCTTCGCTGGGAAGTACTCAATTTCTGGGAGGGTTGGAGGATTGCTTTGGTATCTCTGCAGTACGTTCCTATGTGCGTCGGTGACATCGTCCCGGTGAAAAATTCCTTCTTGCACACAAACGTACCGGGAGCCGACGAGTTTACAACGCCGAAACGCTCCGAAATTGAGTTTCTGAGCGGGATCGAGGGTGGTTTCCGCGTCAAAGATCAGGCAATGCCTGGGCCATTTGGGAGACCATCCTCGATCCCACGCAGTCTTCGTGCGGACACTAGTGTGTGCCCGCACAAAGATGTCGTTACGCTTGCGCTCTAAGGCTTCGTCTTCGGCGAGTCGTCCTCGTCGGGAAGGGCCGACACCGTTTCCCAAAGTGCCTGGAGTACCATCCATAGAGCTATAGTGAGTGCTAAAGCCGCCGTTACCAAGCGCTTCAGCTTGTTAGATGTGTAGCGAAGGTCAATTCCAACGCTTTCGAGCAAACGATGAAATTGGTCGTGGTGTCGTTGACAAAACGGAAACTTGAACCACGGTATGTGTTTTCGGCCACCGGCATGGTTTTGTTCGATGTTTCTGACTGTGCCGCAAATGAAGCACACACGCTCTAGCCTCGCGCCGGACCTCATGAGCGCACCCCGACTGCGACGTAGAAACCTTCGAAATCAAGCTGCCCAGCCTCTTCTAGTTCGATAAGCAGCTTGATATCCACGATGAGCATATGGCCACCCACCTTCTTACCCTTGAACTTTTTGAGCGCGGCTTCGGCTCCATCTTCACCGGCTCGAAACATCCGTAAGGCAATGTTGTATTGGCTGAGAAGCTTCCTTTCCCGCGAGTTGGAGACGATGACATCGAGTGGTCCGCGACTCGTGAGAACTGTCATCAAAAAGCGAAGGTCGTCTTCGGTTCGCGCCTTCCACGGTTTGCCTGGGCCAGACCTGTAAAGATACCTTCCCGCACGTTTTCGGAAAGTCTCCAGCTTCATTTTCTCGCGATGAGCTGCTTCCGATGCTGAGGCTCCCTCCCGACGCATGTACCCCAAGGCACGAGCTACACGCGGATCAGTGATTGTTTGTCGGCTGAACGCCCGAGCTAGCTTTCTAGGTCTCAGTCGGCGTTGTTTCCGCCGGTTTTTCCTTGGCCGGGTAACCCTAATGTGCCTCTTACTGCGCTTTCGATCCTTTCTCGTGAGCTTGCGATTCTTGCGTTTCATCGGCCCACCTTCTTTCGGTGGCCCGATTTCGGTTGCGGACTGGTTGAGTGATCTCGCTTTACAAATGCATCTAATTCAGTGCGGGGGATTAAGCGCCGTCTCCCGACACGAATAGATTTGATTTCGCGAGAAGCGATGAGTTTTGTTATGGTTCGGAGCGAAAGACCAGCGAGAAGCGAGAATTCATTGGTGCTGAGGGAAATTCTGTTCCTGAGCAATGTAAGTCTCCAGCATTTGTACACACCAACGGTGCGCCATTTGCCGGTCTTGTTTGCTCAGCCGGAGCCCCTTCCCATTCAACTTCGAACTCCGCTGCCCCTTTCTGGCCTCTCCGCAATGATAGGAGAAGTTGCTCTGTCAGGGCTGATGGTCCGCGCGACGTAAATCGCGCCCCCACCTCGAAGAGTCCGACCAACTCTGGGCCGGTAACTCACGGAATGCGCTCTTTACCTAGTTGCGCATTCTTGGCGTCTCACCTGGAGACACGGTCCCAAAATTGTGCCCTCGGATCGCGATGCTGTCAAGCGCGCTTTATGACGCGCACCAAACAGCACGGAAAACAAACTTTCCAGATGCACAAATACCACGTAAAATTGTCGCAGACAAAGCGGGCCTGCCGCCTGTTACAAGCAGACGACAAGCCCTAACCACCACAGGAGGGTTAAGCTCCAATGGCAGCTTCGGCAACGGTATCTCAACTTCCGCACTCTAGCAATTCACTCACACCGCGAAATGGCGTTGTTACTCTCTACGGCTACGGAATCACCGTGCACGTAGATCGGGGCCACTTGATTCTCAGGGATGGCGTTGGCAATGATCGACGCGAGGCGCACCTTCCTCGGGTCGGCCATGGCCTCCGCCGTCTCGTTGTGATCGGGGCTGATGGCTTCGTTTCGCTCGCCGCGCTTCGCTGGCTTGCCGATCAGGATGCTGCGTTCGTCTTACTCGAACGTGACGGCTCAGTGCTTGCCACGACAGGTCCCGTCTGTCCGACAGACGCCCGTTTGCGCCGTGCTCAATCCCTAGCGAGTGCGAATGGAATGGCTCTGGAAATTTCGAGGGAGTTGATCAGACAGAAGTTAGTCGGCCAGGAACAAATTGCCAGTGAAAAGTTGAACGACTCAAGAGCCGCACAACTCATTTCAGAGCACCGCGCAGCCATCGATGATGTGCAAACGATTGAAACACTCAGGCTGTGTGAGTCCCGAGCCGCTTACGAGTATTGGTCTGCATGGCGCAAAATCCCGATTACATTCCCGACGCGCGACGTAGCGCGGGTCCCGCAGCATTGGCAGCACTTCGGAGCCAGGGTCTCACCGTTGACAGGATCACCTCGGCTGGCAGTGAATCCTCCTAACGCGATGCTTAACTATTTGTACGCCATTCTTGAATCCGAAGCTCGCCTCGCAGCCGCCGCCCTCGGTCTTGATCCGGGGATTGGGGTGATGCACGTTGACTCACCGTCTCGTGACAGCTTGGCCTGCGACCTGATGGAACCAGTCCGGCCCCAGGTTGTCGATGCATACGTTTTGGATTGGATTAGCCGCGAGCCGATTCGCAGGGAGTGGTTTTTCGAGCAGCGCGATGGAAATTGTCGGTTAATGGCTTCCTTTGCTGCCCGGCTCTCTGAAACTGCACCCACCTGGGCTCGCGCCGTAGCGCCGATTGCTGAAATGGTTGCACGAGCGCTTTCATTGGGAATAAAGAAACAGGTACGCACAGGTCTTCCTGCTACGCGGCTAACGCAAAGTCTACGGCGCGAGGCGAGACCAATACCTGCTAAGCCTACAGAAGAGAAAACCGTGAGGCCCATGCGCATTTGCCGCACTTGCGGCGAGGCGCTCAAACGTGGTCAATTCTATTGCAAGTCGTGCGCTCTTCCCGCAGGCAAGGAGAGGTTTGGCGACGTGGCCCGACTCGGGCGGATCGCATCGCATAGTCGCGAGGCCGAGACCAACCGCGCCGAGACGCAGCGGCGACATTCTGCCGCGATTCGTGCTTGGCAGTCCTCCGAGTTACCTGAATGGCTGAACGAGGAAGCCTACCGCACAAAGATTCAACCCGCGCTTGCTAAAATAACAGTTCCATCTATCGCAACTGCTATCGGCATCTCGGAACCTTACGCCACTGATATTCGCGCGGGCAGGCGCGTGCCGCATCCACGGCATTGGCAGCCGCTGGCGCAACTCGTTGGGGTGTCGCAAATGGATTGAAGCTGGCAGACGGGTAGTTTCACTGTGTGGGATTTTCACCAGCAAGCTTGTAGCGCACTCCTCAACGGGAAAGAGCCATGTTTAACAATCAATAGATCGCAAGGGGACGAACTTCTATAACTCCGTCATCGCCAAGCGGACGCAAGACAGTGCCGAACACCCTCAGGTGGGTCTTGCCGATGGAAATAATTTTAGATGTTTCTGGAGTAGGCGGAACAACTACTCGAAAAACCACACGACGGGGACGATCAGAAAATCTTTCGACGAGAGCTGAGTCCCCCTGTGCGGACCGGCTCGGAGTGAAATCTCCGTCAATAATGACCATCCCTTGAAGAGATTTAAGTTCACCATTGAACTCATCTTGAAATTGTTTGAGCTGTTGCTGTGCTGCTGCTTGCTCTTCCTTCGTCGGTGGTTCTCCTACTGGCTCTTCCAGGGGAAGCTGCTGTTCGATCTTGTCTTTTGTAATAACCGTGAAGTTCTTTTTGAGCTGATCGACTTGTTGTTGAAAACGACTAGCTACTCTCTGGCTGATCCAACTAGTGCCGTCCGTGTAATAGTGTGCTTGGTACGTCTTGAGAACAAAATTCATTACCTCGACACACTGCCGCTCTGGAGAATAGTGCAAACGTTCGAATGTTGAGGCAGATTCGTCGCGTTTGGAAGCCCCCGCCTCCGCTACAATAGGGCCAGCTTTGACTCCGGCATCTGCGTTTAAGCTCGTACCAGCATCAACGGTCCTTTTAGACTCTACTAATTCCGGCTGGATTTGGTTGTAGAGAGCCTGAACGCGGTCCCTGTCCAGATACTCGAAATCTATAGGCGGTTGAATTGCAGGTGGTTGTGGAGGCGGCGTTCCCTGAAGCCGCTGTATTGCTTGATTCAGCGCAATGATTTGATCCACTGGTCCGTAAGTTAAGCGGCCATACTCACGAACGGCCAAGGCCGTCATCAACATTCCAAGAACGACAACGGAAACCACCCATTTCCATCGCCTATCGACAAGCGGCCAGAATCTCGACCTGTATCTATGTACTAGAAGAGAGGCAACAATCGCGAGCGCAGCGACCCCAAAAAGCAAGAGAGGAGTCTGAATCCAGTAGTCAACACCTCCCTGCCAAACGCCTACGTCCGCAAATCCTCCATTCCAGAAAATCTGATAGTACCAATCAGGAAAAATGAAGGAACCAATGATGGAGTACAGGAGGATAACGGTCCCACCTATCACGAGGAATCTCTTCCCCAAGATTCCGACGAATCGGAGCGTGTTCGGCTCCTCATAGTTCATTGTTTTCGCATACTATCACTTCCCCGTATAGTTATTCGAAATTTTCGATTTAGGCATCGACGGCAGTTGTGGAGAGAGTAGCAGTATGGAGGCTACCAGGAGCATCCTGAAGCCAAGAGCCTTGCCCCAGATGGTGGGCCGTGCGAGGCGGACACCAGCGGATTACTCCGACGTGGCCATGTTATTGCCGGTGAGTTTCGCTACGTGGGAAAGGAAACAGACCGCAAATGGGAGGAAGGCGACGACATCAGCATCTTGGAATTCAAGAGTCCCGAGTACGGGAGATCAAGAAGAGTAGTCGCGACTGGATTAATTAGGTTGTAACTCTGTGAATTGCCTCACAGAGCTTAGAAACGAATTCTACTGAATCTTCAACCATCGTTGCGTTAATTGGCCATCGAGTTCCAGGAAAGCTGGGGTCTAAATCGGCCTCGTGGGCGATCTTGTTTCTTCTCTCTATCAACAGTCGTAGACGCAGCTTTATGTCTTCAATTCTGTTGAGTAATTCAGTCGCCACTCTAGGCCACAATTCGGCATCGGAATAAAGTCGAACGGCGTCCGCGATCTTATCCGGCTGCTGGAATGCGAAGAAAGTGTGCCTAGTTCTAATTTCTGCATCTAATAGTGCCGATCCCGCCGTTCCGCTTGTCGATTGCATCATACTGTCAAGCGAAACCCCGTATCTCAAGAATGCCTGCGTTCGGGGACGTTTCCCTTCGTACGCCTCTATCATACCCATCCTCGTCGCCTCATGAATGTAGTGATCGAGGGCGCTCACGACCATTACTATCTCGGCACGAAGGATGTCTGAAATGTCAGCCGCAGGTGTCAGTTGTCCAGAAAATGCGAGATAGTAACCATGAATTGTCCGAATTCGTGAGATGTTCTCTCGGAACTGGTCAATTGCCTGCTGCATAGTCAATTATTTTGATCACTCGTTCGGCGGCCATATTGAACAATTTCTCGAAGTCGTACATCGACTCCTTCGTTTTCGCTAGGACAATTCCAACTTGTTCTAGCTGTGCATCGGACAGAGCAAACACGGGCACCTGATAGTCTTGGGACTTCGCAATAAGAGAATTGAATTCTGACATTTGAAGCAGAGGTTTGTCTGGCGAGAATCCCGCTGCCTCGTAGACCTGTGCGGGCAGCAACATGTCGGCTTTTGCCAGAGCAGGTAACAGTGTTTCTTTCAAGCCGCGCTCCAGCTCATCAATCCATTTTTGGAAAGCTTTGGCTGGGACATTGCCCGCCCGCGGCCTATACCGCTGGATGATACTCCCCATAAATTTTGGAATTACATGAGGAAAGGGGTAATCAGCATCTGCTAGGAGAGGGAGACTCTGAGCTGCCTGTGCCCACGCCCTCCATTTCGGTAAGATAGACGCCAAAGAATCAATGCCCATCATTGAAAAATAGTCCGGATTCATCGGAACCAGAAAATACTCGGACGTGGAAAATAGATTTTGATTCACCGCTCCTAGGCTGGGGCTCATGTCAACTACGACGAGATCAATTCCATAAGTCGTCGCCGTTTTCTGAATGAGGTACCTTATCGAGCCTGGGAGGTTCCTGAGAGTGACCAGCGAGCCTGAAAGCTCTTGTGCTATACCTAGTGTTACTTCGTATTCAGCCAAGCCGATATGGCCGGGCAAGAGAAACAAATTGTTGTTCCCAGGAATCTCCACACATTCTACTGAATCGATCGCAGTTGGTCGAGATTCAAACGCTGGTGCCAGCCCGTCCCGGATGTTCCTGGCCCGATCGCGCCCTGAGATCGCTTCGAGGTCATCCATCTTCTTGAACCCGAGCACCATCCCCGTCAAGTTGCATTGGGGGTCACAATCGACCAAGAGCACCCTCTTCCCTTTGGTTGCGAGCATCCAACCGAGATTGAACGCCGTGGTTGTTTTACTGACCCCGCCTTTATGATTAAAGAGACAGATAATCTTCGCCAACCCTAAACTCCTTCGCAACTTACAGTCGTCAATAATCTCGGAAAGTGCAAAGCTACTTTAACTGAGCACCTCCGTGCGCGGATTCTACCATGCCACTCCACTTCGCGCTCCCATGTCCACACGCTTCACTACCGCACGCGTTCGCCCCGCCCGCTATCCGTTTCACGCAACGAACACGGGCATCGCCGCTCCCCAGGGCAATAGAGGCTCAAACAGGGGTGTATCACTTTTCCCCGCTCTGTAACCTTACCCGTCAAAGCTTGCGAGGGTTAGTGTATGACGACGGCAAAATGCTCCCTCCCCCCTTTTCTGAGCGATGGGTGTCGTTGGCAAGCGGCGATTGAGATGTGGCGCGCGCGGAGCGGAGAGCGGGAGGTCAGTCGGGAAGTCGGATACCAGAGAGCCGCTGGTAAAGTTGAACTGCGTAGCGATCAGTCATTCCCGACACAAAATCGGTAACGGCAAGTAAGCGCTCGTATGGAGTCATCATTTCTAAAAGCGCGTGGGAATCATTTTTTGCCAATATTTGATATTTGCGACCAGGACGCCACAAGAACTCATTAGGAAGAAGCCCCATCAATTTATCGCCCTTTGATGAAAATTGCGGTGTACAAAGCGCATCATGGAACATGTCTAGCAGTCCACCAATTGTTTGATAACCAGCATATTCAATTTGCAGGACGCGATCATTTCGATAAATCTTTCTTTTCGCGAGTGCAATCAAGGAGTCGTAGATATCTAATAAAGGACTGCTCTTAATTAAGGACGAACGAAATTGCCCCTTCTCAATCTCATCTAACCGGTCACGGAAGGCGACAATGCATGCTCTTGTCAGGACGGAAAGGGCGTGTGCCCTCATTCGGGTCAGTCTGGCTGCCGGGGGCAGGTAGTCCATGTCCTTAAAGTTCGGATCCTGAATCGCCAGGGGGATCAAATGCTCGGATAAATCTTTGAAGTCCACTGCGCCTAACTTAAATCCATCTTCAAGGTCTGCTATTGCATAAGTGACATCGTCGGCAGCTTCAGTTATGAATGCGAGGGGGTGTCGAGAGAAAATCCCCGGCGCTCTCTCAATCAAACCGAGCGTCCGAAAAGCTTTCAAAGCTGAGACGCGGTCGTTCTGAAAATACCCGGGTTTTTTCTCTGCAACGGAGGCAGTATCAAAACTGTGATCTTGTACCAACGAAGGCCGGGGATATTTAGCCATAGCGCCCAAGGTTGCGACTGTTGGTCTCAACCCCCCTTTTCTGGTCCTAGCTCCCGTCCGGACCAAAATGCGGAAGCCCTGCGCATTGCCTTCAAACAAATGGAAGTCCGCATATTCCTCCGATGTCATTGGAATATTTATTCGGTCTTTCAGCTTAACGTGAAATTTTGACGGCTGAGCCTCGGCTGGGGATAGGGAGAAAGGAAGTTGTTTCTTAGCCCATAATTGAATGGATGCTTCACCAGAATGGCCGAATGGCGGATTGCCAATGTCGTGTGCGAGCGCTGCCGTGGCTGCGATGGTGCCTATATCGTGCGGGTCGCATGACACACCCAACTTAACAAGGTGCCTGCCGGCGAATATTCCCAAAGTACGGGCAACCGACGAAGTTTCGAGGGTATGAGTCAACCGCGTACGCGTATAGTCGGTCTGCGAAAGTGGGAATACTTGGGTCTTGTCTTGAAGTCTCCGGAATGCGCTTGAGAAGGTCACACGGTCGTAGTCTCGCTGATACTCCGAGCGGGAATTTTCATCTAACGGAAACGACTGACCATGGAGCCTCGTCGAGGAAAGTAGCATGGCCCACAATTCTCGCCTCGCTGTTTGGATTTTCCTCTTCGCGCTCTTTGCAGATTTCATTGTTCGGACCATTAGCTATGTATTTATCATGGCGCTACCTATACTTACAACTATGGGGGTTGGAGCGGAGAGCGGGCGGGCACATGGCGCATGACAGAAGAGTAGGGCGGGGGAGCTAGGTCAATCTCATGGGAACGCGAAATTTGTGCAAAACCTCTATTCCTTTTTGCGTTCGAAGAAAAGGAACACTTTAACCGCCATCAAAACGCGTCCCCCAGCAAGTTCCTGCAATCCCGCCGGGTGTCGCAAGCCTTTTGCGCACTGAAAACACTCGACTTAGCATGCGATTCGCAAGAAATATTTTTGATTTTTCAAAAACAACAAATGGAATTGATATTTGATTCTAATTATACTGAAAAACCGGGGACCTGGTATTTCCCACCAATCGCCTCCCTGATCACATCCGGCGGCAGGCTGCTGCTCGCAATGCTGGAAAAGAGCGTGGATAAAAAACAGGGAAGCTATTTGTTTTGCGACACGGATTCCCTTTGCATTGTGGGTACGGAAAAAGGTTCTTCGGTGAAATGCGCAGGAGGAAAAACTAATTATCACGGGAAAGCCGGATTCAAAGCTCTCTCTTTAAAGGAAATAAGAGCGATTTCCGATAAATTCAAAAAGCTGAACCCGTACGATCCGTCTCTGGTATCTGAAATCCTCAAGATTGAAGACGTAAATTTTGTCGATTCTGACCCGAAAAAGCGATTCCGCCAGCTCTATGGATATGCGATTTCCGCAAAACGGTATGCGCTGTACACACGGTCGGCAAACAACATTCAAATTGAAAAGGCCAGCGGACATGGCCTCGGTTATTTATTTGCGCCGAAAGAAAGACAAAAAGATGAAGAAGAAGAAACGCCGCAGTGGGTAATGGAGGCCTGGAATTTTCTGTTAAGAAAGGAGCTAAAGCTGCGGCCCGAAGAACCGGCTTGGTTGGATTTACCGGCAATGATGCGGATGGTTGTTACGACGCCAAACGTATTTAAGCAACAGAGACCGCAATGGCTGGGACCATTCAATTTCTTTCTTTTCCCACTTGTGTCGGTTACTGGCGGTTATCCCGCAGGTTGCGACAAATCCAATTTTCTGTTCATAACTCCTTACGAATCAGATCGGAAAAAGTGGAAATCCCTGGAGGGTGTGAATCTTTTCGATGGGCAAAGGTTTCAGATCGCAATGCGGCCAACGGCAAACCAAGATAAGGTGATTCCAGACTCTTTTCGCATCGTCCTGCGAAATTATCTAGGTAAACCAGAAGTGAAATCACTGGCTCCCAACGGGGCACCTTGCGATGGCGCAACACATGGACTTCTCGGCAGAGCCAAGATAACCGCAGCCAATTTAGTTCCGGTCGGCAAAGAAACTGATCGGCGCTGGGAGCAAGGCGAAGATCCGAGCATGATCGATTCTGATATCCGCGTCTTTGAAAAACAATCGAAGCTGGTGATTGCCGATCCTTCGGAGCGGAAAAGATGGTCTGACATCGGACTTAGACGCTTGATGAGAGAATCAAAACTAAGCCAAGATCCGGTTTCTAAAGCTATCAAAGGTAAGCCGGTTCGACGTCAAACCCTCTCGACGATCAGACAAGCGGCAAAAAGGATTACAGGAGCCAGTTGCCAATAAGCCGACTTCACAGAAGTTGGCAGCGGTCTTTTCCGATATGGTTGCGCCGAGACTGCTCAGGAGTATTGGGGAAGAGCGTGTTTGAGGTTCTATTCTACGGAAGCCGGTGACTGCCACCGCCCCCTCCTGCTCATCGCGCGGAGAAAAAGAATGGGAAGCCGACCATTTTAACTATTCCGAAAAATCGTTGGGGTGACGTATATTCCGAACATGCAAGAAGGCTCTCTGATTTTGGTTGATTGTCTTGGATTTCGGGGGATCTGGAATAAAGTTGATCCCGCTCGGTTAATCGACAGGCTCAAGTCTGCCGAAACCATTGCCGCAGCGCGTGTCTTGGCGATTCATTCACAAGGACAACTGAGTTTCGGGCCTCTGCGCACCCACTTAAAGTTCCTTTCTGATACGGTCGCGTTGAGTATCCAATACGAAATCCCCGACTCACAACGGAGCCCAGACGAAAGACAACTGGACCTCTTGGTGTCGGTTGCATGTCAATTGGCTGGAACACTGGCGAAATTATTTGTCGATGGCGACATCCCATTGCCGCTGCGGGGGTGTATTTCATTCGGCCAGCACTTGTGTGATGGGAATTTCCTGGTCGGTCCAGCTGTGGACGAAGCTGCTCAATACATGGATGAGCCGGAGGGGGCATTCAAATGGTTACTGCCTAAAGCGGCTGAGCGGCACCAGCGCTTTATCGATAGATCTTTCAAACTAATCAGAAATTCGCCCAATGATGTCTTAATGAACGGGACTAGGTTGGCGGGTGAACGCGGCGCTGATGAGGCACGCCGGCTTGTAGATCACACGGAGTTTGGAACGGACCCATACATTGAGGCGGCTCGCACAACATTTGCTGATGTTTTGAAAATTCCAGTTGTTATTCCGCAATATCCAATGCCGATAAAGGATGGCGGATTCCTTGAAAGTGATGTAATAAACCCACTCCTAGGCGCCAGAACCGCAAGCGAACGGGAAAAGCTAATCGACCAGTACGACAAATTCTTGCGGGGCGATCGCCTTGATATCTGGAAAAAGCGGCAAAATACTCTGAAATTTCTGAAGGTAGCCAATAGCGAGGTCGCCAAATTTGAATCGTTACTGGATTCGGTCGATCGACAAAAAGCTTAGCGACGCCGTCATCGCGGCTTCGAGTGGCTTTCTCCGCTATCCGAAGCCCTCGAAGACTGGCATTTCAAGTAACGACTCTAAACGGGATCCTCGGTAAGTGGGGTTCACCAGTATTGCCAAGAAGGATTCTTGAACTCTCCAACCATCCAATCGAAATCAGTTAGCGGATCAACATGGTCGGCATGGTGAGCGATCCACTCTGCGATTGCTTGTATTTCCTCCTTTTGCTCTGCCCCAACAGCTGAGCTATTCAATTTTTTCTCGATGTCCGCCACGAACACGCGTAGAGCTTTGCTTTCGCGCCAACCCTGGAGAAACTGAGCGACGACCTTTGCCTTACGGTCGTATTCTGCCTGCTTGCGGCGGTTTTCTTCCGCTTGTTTTGCTTCCTCTTGTCTCCGTGCATTTTCGCGCGCTCTTTCTTCTTTTACTGCTTTAACTGTCTTAGCTATGTGAGGGAGCACGGCGATAAACTCACCCAAACAGGTATCCAAACGTCGTGTTGCACCGTCGCTCCAAGACTTGCGGAAATGGCTAAGCTCGTAAGGCAAATCCTGAATTGAGAGACGAAGCAGGCCGGTAGCTTCGTAGTCCCACTTGGGAGCGTAATCATAAAGATTCTTTTTCCGACGGGCGATCTCTTCTGGGGTCAGAGCGTGTGTCCTCTGGGCGAATTTTTCGGTAAAGCAAAAGTGCAATTCCTCAGCGTCAACCAATATTGTGAGGGCCGCGTCTGCGCTTGCAGGCCATCTTACGGAATATTTGTGCTCTTCTGCGGCAAGTAAAAGCGCGTCGAGGATTTGCAGTGCGCGCGGAAGTGCATCAGCCGATACTTTGAGATGCGATGCTCTGACTTCTTTCGGAGTAATCATCCCACGCTCGTCCTTTGATATTCGGTGGAAAGCCCGTTTCGTCCTAACTGCAAACGGATGCGTCACCTCGCCATCAGCTCTGACGGGCACATTCGGAACAGGTCCGAGGTCAGCTTTCTTGGGCAAGTTGTACAGCTTTGGTTCCTGCACGATAATCGTGATTGTTTCGTTCTGCCCCGCCCCGATAGGCAGAAGCGGTTTGCGTTCCGGGCCATGTCCAGTTTCAATGAGCCGCCAATAACCTATGCCGGGAAGCGGAATGCCGTTCTTTCGACATATTTTCGCGAGCCCTACATCTGAAAGGCCGAATTCAGCAGCGAGTTTGCGCATGGGCGTTGACCACGCCTTCTCGTAAAGTTCAGTACGCGTCACGGTGCGATTCTGGTTCAAGGAAACCTCCCCCACGGTTGAGATTGTAATCGCACCACGATTGTAAGCGTGTACACCTCGCTGACCCGCGTTACTAGCGGTCTTACACTCAACACGCTGAAAGACGGGTGTATCACTTTTCCCCGCTCTGTAACTTAACCCGTCAAAGCTTGCGATTCCCCGCTAGTATCGAGCTGCTCCTTACCGGCCAAACGAAAATTTAGCCTTGCTGAAACATTGCGTACGGACAGGCCCGGGTATACATTATCGGGCGGCCCGGAAATCGCAGGGGAAATCCCGGCCAAATCTAAAATTTCAATTGATATCGTTTGCGCCATACATCGGCCGCAGCCCACGGCCAACGTCAGCCCTTCGTCAACACGAATCAGATACCTTCCTCTTAAGGGGGACACCTACTATGCGAAACACGCAACGAAAGTTTTTATTCCTGCTGATGACCATGATCCTGCTCTGCCCCGCAGTCTTCGCGGACCAGGTTTCCCTGAAAAACGGCGACCGTCTGACCGGCACAATCGTCAAGTCGGACGCCAAGACGCTCGTCCTCAAAACGGAAGCCGCGGGCGACGTGACCTTCCAGTGGGCCGCGATTGACTCCATCACTTCCACGCAACCGCTGCACGTCGGCCTCGCCGGCGGACAAATGGTTGTGGGGCCGATCGCCACAAAGGACGGACAAATCCTGGTCACGACGGCGACCGCCGGTGTGGTGACCGCCGCGAAGGATTCGGTCCAGGTGATCCGGTCCGACTCGGAGGAAGCCGTCTACGACGCGGCCATGGAACGATTGCAGCATCCGCACCTCGGCGACTTCTGGAGCGGGACGCTCGATACCGGCCTCAGCCTCACGCGAGGAAATTCCGCCACCCTTTCTTACAATCTCGCGGGAAGGGCAGTGCGCCAGACGGATCGCGACAAAATCACGGCTTATGCCAGCGCTGTGTACGGGAAAAATGACACGACCACGCCGAGTCAGGTGATTGCGCACCAAATCGCAGGCGGCGTTCGCGCCGATATCAATTTCCGCCCGAGATGGTTTGCGTTTGCCGCGACGGACTTCAACTCCAACGCGCTCCAGAATTTGAATCTCCAAAATGTGATCGACGGCGGTATCGGAGGCCACGTGATCAAGACGAAGAACGCGCAGTTCGACGTCTTCGCCGGGGCGGGCTACAACCAGGAATTTTTCGGGGCGTACACCCTGCCGAACCCCACGCCTCCGCCGGCAACTACTCTCTTCCCGGCCGTCACGCAACGAAATGCGGAAGCCAATGTGGGCGAGACGTTCAGCACGAAGCTCGGCAGCCGCTCGACCTTCAACGAAACATTCAATTATTTTCCGAACCTAAGCGGGCCCAGCGGCTATCGGTATACGTTCAATACCGTTCTCTCAACCGCGATCAGCAGATGGCTCGGCTGGCAATTTAGTTTGAACGACAATTATATTAGTAATCCCCCGACCGGGATCAAAGGAAATGACTTGCTTCTTTCCACCGGCTTGCGGCTGACGTTCGGCACCCCTAAATAACGGTAGGACAGCCTTCAGCCTGTCGCACTTTATGATTGAGCTGCAGAAAAACCCGACAGGCTGAAGCCTGTCCTACTCAAGGCGCAACCGTGAACGGGATGGAAGCTTCCGTCGTTTCCCAATCCAGCGCCAGCGTGCCCTTGTTTCCGCCATCGGAGCGCAAGTCGATCTTGAATGTTTCGACGGGAGCGGCGAGTGTCTTCAAATTCATCTTCGTGCGGCCGAAATCAGTCGAAGAATCGTAATCCTTATGGAATTGTCCCGTCTGCTTGTTGATGATCAGCATCCATTCGTTCGCGTTCGGAAGCGTCCAGATGCTGTAGCTCCCGGCGGGAAGTTTCAGCGTGCCCATCTGCAGATTGGCTTCCGTCGTAATCTTGGTCGCCCAATTCGCGCCGGTGCACCAGACCTCGCCAAACGGAACGAGGCCGCCCATAATTTTCCGTCCATGCATCGAAGGCGCGTAGTACTCGATCGTGATCTTCTTGCCCGCAATGGTAGCCGCGACGTTCGCCGGAGGGCTCGTATATTGCGAGCGGCCGAATTGGCCGTAGGACGTCCATGCAAAAACACCAACGAGGATGAGGACAACTCCAGAACCGCCAAACAAAAGAACTCGCTTCCTTTTCTGCATCATCATCGCCGCTTCTCCTACTGGCCGCCATTCTTGGCCATGGCGCCTTGCCCCGCCAGATAGAAATACCCAACCTTGTTGTTCGAGGGCGTCGCGTACCACATGCGCCCCTGCGCATCGAGGAAATATTCCCTCGAAGTAATCTCGGCATGCGGGAACGGATACTCGGTCACCTTCCCGGTCGTGGTGTTCAATCTGCCCACTTCATCCAGATATTCCGACGAATACCAGACGTCGTGGTTCCGGTCCAGGTTCATTGCATAGGGACTCGCGTTCGGTCCCGGCAAAGCATAATTTTTGAATGTTTCTGTATTGGGATCGAACCGGCCGATCTGTCCCGCTCCGGATTGGCTGAACCAGACGATCCCGCTCGAATCGATTTGAATCCTCCGTGAATACACGGTGTTGCTCCCGGGCGGATTCCAGGTCTTCACTTCCAGAGTCTTCCCGTCAATCTTCCCGATTTTTCCAACCGCGTTGTATTCCGAGAACCAGCAGTTGCCGTCTTTGTCCACCTCGACGCCGTAGGTCGGCTCGCTGAAGTCCGTGAACTTCCCCGTCACAGGATCGAGGCGACTGATTCGCGTCCCACTCGACCAGGCAATTCCGTCCGTCCCGACTCGCACCGTGTGCTTGCTGCCGCCGGCGACGAGGCCTTCCTTGCCGGGAGTGTAGGCGTCCGCATACTCGGTCAGCTTCTCCGTTCTTGGATCGAATTTCCCGACCTTGTTAATTCCAAATTCTCCCAGCCACACGTTGCCGTCCGGCCCTGGATACGCGGAATGAATCCCAACAGCATTCGGATTGGGCACGTCGTATTCTTTTACATTCCCCGTTTCCGGATCGAGTTTTCCAATCTTGTTCGCGCCGCCGTAGTAAGGCATCCAGACGTTGCCCTGCTTGTCCGGCGCGGCGCTCCACGGCATCCGGTTCGGCCCCGGCAAATCGTATTCGACGTAGACGATGTTCATCGCGTCGTCGTCAAAGGTCCGCACCAGGTTCTTGTATTCCGGCAGATCCGCGGGAGACTTCGGCAACTCGGAATCAGGCCCGAATGCTGCGGCAATAAAGGATGCCACCCTGTCGGCTTGCTCATCATTGACCATGGGCCCGAGGAGGTAATGCATCCTGGTTCGCATGTAATCCACGCGGTCCTTCGCGCCCTCAAGATCGCGGCTCACGGAAGCCATGCGCGTTTGAAAGCCGTGGCAGATTTGGCAGGGCGCGTCGCGAAAATTGGACGTGGGGCCGAAGACCATCTCCTTGCCCCGAAGGTTCGGTATCAACTTTTCGCCCTGGTAGAGCGATAAGTCGCGCCAGCGCACGGTCCCCGCCTTAAGCGCCCAATCCATCGACACGGATTGACTCGCCGTCAGCGTGACGCCCGTGCGCGGGTCGGCCTGATACCCAACGGCGCGAATCCTCACGACATATTCTCCGGCCGGCAAATCCTCGACTCGATACGCACCGTCCTTGTGAGACAGCACGTTGACGGTAATTTTGGTCTTGGTGTTCTGCGCCTGAACGAACGCCCCTTTGAACGGTCCGCCGTCCGGCCCTTTCACCGTCCCACTGATGGTCGCCCCATGGGCGAGCGCGGCAAGAAAAACCGTGGCGCTCATCGATGCCAGTATTTTTAGTATGCGTTGCATGGCAGCTCCTAATCGGCGAACGGAACGCGTTTAAATCGTTTATTAAATAAAGTCGAAGTTCGGCCCGCAACCCTCGCAGCCTTGAATCCCTGAATCGTACTCCAGAATTGCCCGTCCCGGCCAGCCTTGTTCATCTGCAGTTGGACAGCCTGGACGCGAGAATGCCCATTCCGTCCCGAAAGGCACGGGACGGAATGGCCGGTACATAACCGTAGCGCGGTCCGTTGGTTATGTAGAGGCCGCCCGCATTTTGGGCGGGCAGCTGTTTGTTCTGTAGCAATAAATGCGCCCCGCCGTTACCATGTGGCGGATCGATCCGGGGATTGCCCCCGAATATTCGTAAGATTTGAATCATGAGCGGAAATCCCAAAACGATTGGCCTGATCTCGGACACGCACGGATTGCTGCGCCCGCAGGCCTTGCGCGCCCTGGAAGGCTCGGACCTGATCATTCACGCGGGTGACGTGGGCGATCCGGAAATTCTCGAAACGCTGAAGACTCTCGCGCCGGTTTTTGCCGTGCGCGGAAATGTGGATACGGAGCCGTGGGCGCTGGCCCTGCCCGAAACCGAAGTCATCGAAACAGATGCCGCAACGATTTACGTTCTCCACGACGCTCACGCGCTCGATCTGGATCCCGTCGCCGCGGGATTCCACATCATCGTGAGCGGACACTCGCACAAGCCGTCCCGCACGGAACATGGCGGCGTCCTGTTCCTCAATCCGGGAAGCGCGGGGCCGCGGCGTTTCGATTTGCCGGTGACGGTCGCGCGCCTCGACGTAAGTCAAAAACCATGGAACTTCAGCGTCATCGACCTGGTAAACGCCTCCCCCAAATAATTCCGGCAACTCGAACATTACAGGTACATCGGAACAGGTGCTCCGAATCTGATCGTGTGTCCAGTAGCGCCCGTCGGTTAATCCCCGTAATCTCCCCAAACCAGTCTCACCGCAGTTTGAAGCACCCGGCGCAATTGACGTCTCGGGGGGAGTGCGGCCAGCAGGCTGGGAAGCACCAGGGGAGAAACCGTGAAGCGTTCCGCGCTAGTCGTGTTAGCTGCACTGGCGGTGTTGCTGGGCGGATGCGCCCAGGCAATTCTACCGGGCGACCCGGGAGCGGGGAGTGGACCCGGCCTGACGGCGTTGACTGTGACGCCGTCGGCCGCGACCATCCCCGGTGTAGCGCAGCAACAGTTCACGGCAAAAACAGGCGACGGGTCCAAGCCGGCGGTGAACTGGTCCATCAACGGAATTGCGGGCGGAAACGCGACTATCGGGACCATTGATGCCAACGGAATGTACACCGCGCCTGAATTTCCGCCGGCGCCCAATTCCATCACCATCAGCGCGGTCGAAACTTCAAATATTCGAATGCTCGGGAATGCCGCCGCCACGCTGAATAATCCAGTGCCGCAATTGACGAGCGTGTTGCCCATGAGCATTGCTCAAGGCCCGTTCACGATCACCCTCACCGGTTTGCATTTCGCGCCAACCGCGGCCGCATTCATGGGAACTACCGCGCTCACCACGACGTATGTTTCGTCGACACAACTGACGGCAACGGGCACGGCGACGAGCGCGCAAGCGGGAACGCAGACGATCACGGTGCATAACCCGGACCCCGGAGCGAGCGTTTCCGCGGGTGTGAACATCATCGTACAGGGCGGAGTTGCCGTGATGGTGGCGCCGGCGACGGCTATGGTGCGCACCGGCAATCAACAAGTTTTTACGGTCATGGTGACGGGAGCCTTGAACACGAGCGTCACTTGGACGGTTAACGGCGTGGCCGGCGGCAGCTCCACGACCGGCACCATCGCGGCAAATGGTACTTACACCGCGCCTCTCACTTTGCCGGCCCCGAACACGGTCACGGTGACCGCGACCAGCGTGGAGGATCCCACGCGGTCCAGCAGCGCAACGGTAACGCTGGAAAATGCGATACCCGTGATCAGCAGCGTTGTACCCACGACATTCACGGCGGGCACGCAATTTGAAATGACCGTAAACGGAACCGGATTCACCCCCGGTTCCATCGTGAACCTCGGCACCGTGCCCCTCAGCACGACGTTTATTGCTCCGACGCAATTGATCGCCGTGGGCACACCCACGCTGGCGCAAGTCGGCACGGTGCCGGTCACGGTTGTCAATCCCGATCCGGGCGGCTCGACTTCCGCGCCGTTCAACGTGCAGGTGGTCGGCCCGAACTCAAATATCACCGTGACGGTGTCACCGAAAACCGCCACGCTCGGCGCGGGAAACGTGCAGCAATTCCAGGCGACGGTGACGGGATCAATCGATTTGAGTGTGACGTGGTCGGTCAATGGAGTCAGCTTCGGAAACACCACGGTAGGCACGATGGATGGTTCGGGTAATTACACCGCGCCGAACAATATTGTGGGCCTGGGAAGCGTTACGGTGACGGCGGCCAGCAACGCGAATCCCGCGAAAACCGACAGCGCCGTCGTGACCCTGATCAATCCGCCGCCGACACTCACGTCGATCATTCCTTCGACTCTGGGACTCGGGTCCTTTCAGATCACGCTGAATGGGACGGGATTTGTGAGCACGTCCTCGGCGACATTTGGCGGGCAGCCGATGCAGGTGACCTACGTGACTCCGACAATGCTCACCGCGATCGGCAACGCGCCGGCGGTTGGCACGGTCGCCGTGATTGTGACGAACCCCGCGCCGGGCGGCGGAACTTCCAACGGACTGAATGTGACGGTGACGACCGCGGGCACACCCGAGAGTTCGGCGGCGGCGGTCCGTTTTCTGGAAGAGTCTTCTTTCGGGCCGGACATGGAAAACGTGAACCAAGTGATGGAGACCGGCTTTGATACCTACCTGCAGAACCAGTTCGCTTCGACGGTCACGCCCTATCCGGACCCGCGGCCCAATGACAGCGTCAACAATGTCCAGCAGACGTTTTTCCTGAATGCCATTGCCGGTGGGGATCAGTTGCGCGCGCGCACGGCGCTGGCGCTGAACGAACTGTGGGTGGTGAGCGCAAACACGATAAACGACCCGCTGGGGTACACGAATTACCTCCGCGCGCTCGGCAAGGATGCGCTGGGAAATTACCAGAATGTGATGACGGATGTGACGTTGACTCCAGCGATGGGAAATTTCCTGAACATGGTGAACAACGACGCGCCTCCGCCGGGTGAACACGCCAACGAAAATTACGCGCGTGAATTCATGCAGTTGTTCTGCCTGGGATTGAACCAGTTGAATCCGGACGGAACGCCGGTGCTGGACGGCAGCGGAAATCCGATCCCGACGTATACGCAGAACGACGTCATGGACCTGGGCCGCGTGTTCACCGGATGGACGTTTCCGCCGACCCCGGGCAAGCCGGCGCAGAATCACAATCCGGAATTCTACGGCGGTCCGATGGTGGCGGTGGAAAGCTTGCACGATTCCGGACAAAAAACGATTCTGGGGCAAACGATTCCGGCGGGCGGCAGCGCGGAGCAGGATTTGGCGGCGGCCGTGGGAATCATTTTCAATCATCCGAACGTGGGGCCGTTCGTGGCCAAGCAGATGATCGAGCACCTGGTCACCAGCAATCCCAGCCCGGCGTACGTGCAGCGCGTAGCCACGGCTTTCAACACCGGGACATTTAACAGCTACGGATCGGGGAAACGCGGCGACATGCAGGCGGTGGTCGCGGCGATCCTGCTCGATCCGGAAGCGCGGCGCGGCGATAACCCGGGGACGGTTGTTGTCACAGACGGCAAGCTGCGCGAGCCGGTGGTGTTGATCGCCAGCATCGCGCGGGCATTCCACGCCAAAACCGACGCGGGAGGCCTCGCCAACTGGAGCTCCAACATGTCCCAGGACATTTTTGATCCGGCGACGGTGTTCAATTTCTTCCCGCCGGTCAATCCGATCGCGGGCACCACGCTGAATGGACCCGAGTTCGCGATCTTCGACACGAACACGAGCCTGGCGCGCGACAACTTCATTAACGCCGTGGTGTACCAGGCGCTCGGACAGAATACGAAGCTGGATTTCAGTCCCGTAATCACCGCCGGCACTTCGGACCAGATGGTGGCATGGCTGGACACGCTGTTCCTGCACGGGAGCACGCCGACTCAAATGAAACAAATCATCCTCACTGCGGTCGCCGCCGTCGATCCCACGGACACGACGGGCCAGGCGCAGGCAGCGATTTATCTTTACCTTTCGTCGTCCATGTACGAAGTGCAGCACTGAGGCAGAGGAGAAAGCGATGACACGGCACACACGGAGAGACTTGTTGCGATTGGCGTGCTGCTCGGCGGCCGGCGCGAGCCTGGTGAGCGGTCTGAGCAAATTCGGGCTGGTGAGCGCGCTGGCGCAAGGCACCACGGATTACAAAGCGCTGGTGTGCATTTTCATGTTTGGCGGAAATGACAGCAACAACATGCTGGTGCCCACAGACTCGCGTTACACGCAGTACTTGCAAACCCGCAGCGTATTGGCGCTGCCGCAAAGCCAGCTCTTGCCGCTGCAAATCGGCGGACAGTCGATTTACGGGATGCACCCGAACATCCCGGAGATGCAGGGGTACTTCAACAATCAAAAATCGCTGGCGATTCTAGCGAACGTGGGAACGCTGGTGCAGCCCACGACGCAAGCGACTTACCGCGCGTTTAAAAATCTGCCGGAAAATCTTTTCTCGCACTCCGACCAGCAGGACCAGTGGCAGAGCGCGCAACTCGCCGGAACCCCGCAATCCGGCTGGGCCGGCAAGGTCGCCGACAACGTTCAGACCTTCAACGCCTCCGCGCTGTTTCCGCCGATTCTCTCGATCTCCGGCAATCCCGTTTTCTGCACCGGAATCACCACGAGGCCATTCTCGATGGACCCCGGCCAGCCGCCGGGCCTGAACGGATTCGATTCGTCGGCGGGATCCCAAGCCCGTTTTGCCGCGACCCAGCAATTGCTGAGCTTCGACAGCGGCTTGTCGATGGTGCAGGCCGCCAACGCGGTAACGGGACACGCGGTGCAGTTCGCGCAGGTTCTTTCCGATGCGCTCAAGAACATCAGTCCCTTGCAGACGAAATTCCCGGGCAGCGATCTGGGACAACAATTGCAGCAGGTGGCGCAGGTGATTGCCGCGCAGAGCGCCCTGGGTGTAAAGCGCCAGATCTTCTTCTGCTCCGTCGGCGGATTCGACACGCACGCGGACCAATTGCCGCAGCAGGTGCAACTGCTCTCGACGGTCAGCCAGGGCATGTCGGCGTTCTATCAAGCCACGCAGGAACTGGGAGTAGCCAACTCAGGTGACCACATTCACGCTTTCGGAGTTCAGCCGCACCATGGAGCCGGGTTCCAACGGCGGCTCGGACCACGCTTGGGGGAGCCACCAATTTATTCTAGGTGGCGCGGTGAAGGGCAACGCCATCTACGGAACCTTCCCGACGCTGGCGCTGGGCGGGCCGGACGACGCCGACCAGAATGGCCGGTGGATCCCCACGACCGCGCTGGATCAGTATGCGGCGACGCTGGCGACATGGTTTGGAGTCAGCCCGGCGAACTTATCTTCCATTTTCCCGAACCTGGTGAATTTTTCGGCCAGCAATCTGGGGTTCCTGGGCTAGCCGCGTAATTTATTTCCAACCCTCCAGGCGACCTGGTCCTGGAGGGCGATGGGAAGCGTAGTTGCGACTGCGTGTTGTGGATAAGGGAAGCGAGGAGTCGACATCGGCTTATGAGAACGATACTCAAACTGTGGCTCCCGCTGGTCGCGCTGGCACTGGCGTCGCAGGTGCGCGCACAGGGACCCGTGATTGCGGGAGTCGCCCCGGTGTTTGAGGGGGGTATCGGGTACTCGTATGTGAAGTCGACCATACCCTCGCAGGGCAACCTGGCGATGAAAGGGGTCGTCGCGTCGGCCAGTGGGGATCTGAATTCGCACTTTGGAGTGAAAATGGAAGTGGGGTATTCGCGTTCCTTCGATGCGTTTCAGACGGGCCGCGCCGCGGACATCTTGACGTACATGGGCGGGCCGGTTTTCTATCCGATTCGGCGGCGGAAATTCGATTTCCACGCGCAGGTGCTGGCGGGCGGAGCGAGAGAGACCGGCGTGAACTTCGAGAGCGACGGAACTCTGGTGCGGGGATACGTGAACCACTTTGCGTGGGAGGGCGGCGCGGGATTTCAATTCCGGATGTCGGAAGCATTGTCACTGCGGCCGGAAGTAGAGTACCTGCGCACTTCATTTTTCAATTCAAACGTGGCCATCCAGGGGCATACCAACTTGCGAACCACGCTCAACTTGGTCTACACGTTCGGGCGGCGGCGCGAATAGAAGCCGGCTGCCGCACATGTCCTCTTCTCGGAATAGAGCCAATCCCAGTTTCCTAGAAACCTGTTTGACAGACCTTGGCCATTCCTGCGGTTGAGTGGACAAGTCACGGCAATAGTTTCCAGACATCGTTGTAGTAGTACGTGTGGAGATAATCGGGGCTGTAATAGCCGCTGAATAGCCAGAAATTTTGGTTGGAATCCACCCATCCGACGCTCTCGTATCGTGGTCCAGGCACATTGTTGGGAGCGGGCAGCCCTTGGGTTCCAAAGACAGCGGGTTGTGCTGCGAGCATGGGTCCGCCCATCCATGTCCATTCGCCTCCGCTGTACCGCCATAGATCGCTCAGATAGTTCAGGGTTTCCCCAGTGGAATCGAGGCCAAACCCTCCAAAAATCCAGACGTTCCCTGAAATGTCCTGCCATGCAGCTGGCGAGAACCGTCCTCCAGGAATATTTCCAGCAGCAGGCACACCTTGCGTGCCATACACACCTTGTTGTTCGCCAGAAGACCCGGTCTCCCACGTCCACAGCCCATTGCTATACTGCCAAACATCATCCAAAAAGGCCCCCGTGTTTGGATTCAAGCCACCAAAGAGCCAAAGGTTTCCAGTTGAGTCCGTCCAAGTTGCCTCGCCGTGTCTGTCCCCCGGGGTGTTGCCTGCGGCGGGCACGCCTTGCGTGCCGTACACAGAATCTTGGCCCCAGAGGGTCGGACCGGCGATCCATGTCCATTCGCCCCCGCTGTATTTCCATAGATCGCTGAGATAGCCAACTTGTCCGGTCGAATCGAAACCGGCCCCGCCGTAGAGCCAAAAACTGCCGTCGTTCCCGAGCCAGGCGGAACTGTAATATCGGCCACCAGGAACGTTACTCGGACTGGGTGTTCCCAATGTTCCGTACGAGCCCGATTGATTAACGTATTGAGAGCCGCTGATCCACGTCCACTCACCGCTAGAATACTTCCAAAGGTCGTTAAGATAACCTCTCGTTCCAGTCGAGTCGAAACCGAAGCCTCCGAAAACCCAGAAGTTTCCTTCCGGGTCCACCCAGGTTAATGCGTCTCCGCGAGCCCCTGGAAAATTGCTTGCCGCAACCGTACCGTTCGCGCCATATGTTCCGGCCTGGTCAACTAAATCCGATCCGCTTATCCAGGTCCATTGATTATTGCTGAACTTCCAGAGGTCATTTAGTTGGCCTTCGTTTCCGTTCGAATCCAAGCCAACGCCACCAAACAGCCAAAAATTGCCTTGTTTGTCAGCCCACCTTGCCGCGGACATCCTTGTTCCCGGAATGTTGTTGGAAGCCGGGACACCTAAGGTCCCGTAGATGCCTGGTTGATTGTAGGAAGTGGAGCCGCCCATCCAAGCCCACTCGGCGTGGCCGCAGTCCACACTGATGTTTGCAGGGCCATTCATCACGGTTCCGCTACCGCCAGTTACCAGACAGACCTGTGCGGGGGAAACCGGCTGAGTCAACACTGTAACCGAGTAGTTGCCCCCAGTTTGAATCCTGGTTGGAAACGTGAAGATTCCGTTTGCCGCCACAGGTAAAGGATCATTGTTGTTATCCGTCAAAACTAGACCTCCGCCTGTTCCCCAAAGACCCAGAACTGTGACGCCTATTGCCACGGTCGGCGGGTTCGGTACCGTCAACGTAGCTGAGTTATTCGCACTGCCTCCGCTCCCGTTACAGGTGAGGGTGTATGTGTATGTCCCCGGCGAGGACTGGGAGATCGTTTGACTGCCGCTGGTCTGCGTGCTTCCGCTCCATGCACCGCTCGCCATGCAGGAGCTGGCGTTTGTGGACGACCACGTCAGCGTTGCGCTTTGTGATTCCAAGATTGTTGATGGGTTGATGGATATTATTACGGTTGGAACCGGAGGGGGAGGTGCCGAGGAGTTGGTGCCGCTTCCCCCTCCACTAGCACAGCCCCCGAGAAAAAGGGCGGTGATAAGGACACCAATAGACCACGAGGGGAGTGCGTTGCTGGTGCGCACGTCGTCCTCCTAGAGATGAGCAACTTTAACCGCGGAGCTGAAGTTTTTAGCACGATTTCCTTGTTATTGTCAAACGAATAATACTCGTTCCTAGTGTTCATTTTTAGTGAATCAGAGAACCCCGCGAGTCAATTCGAGCTTTCGCTGTTCTCCTTCGGGCGGCAGCGCCGTGCCACGAACTTTGTAGTTGGTGAGTGCGTTGCGCACAACTGCCATTCCGAGGCGCGCTGCACGCCGAGGAATCTCTGTTTTGTTGCACTGAAACCGAAGAGAGATTCCTCGCTTCGCTCGGAATGACAAAATAATTTTTTTCCCGCAGCCAACCAAGTCAACCGGGCAAGTTGAGCGGGAATATTTGCCGAAGGACTGATCGGAATTCCAGCCCTTCGGCAAATTTGGTTTCAGGTTAGTTTTCCAGGTGCGCTTGCAAGACTTCGCCGGGAAGGCGAACCATCCCCGCGATCGAACCGGCAATCGGAGTGGGTTGGAAGCGTCCCAGATCAACGGGGCCGGGTTGCGGCCTCTCGGGGAATTTGCTGGTGTCGGCCTGCATTCGTTCCATGCGTATGCCGAGCGTACGCTCGAGCTGCATCAGTTCCGACCGTTGTTCGCGGCCGAAGAGCGTGGAAGCGACTCCACTCTTGCCCGCGCGGCCTGTGCGGCCCACGCGGTGAATGAAATTCTCCGCAATTTCCGGCAGGTCGTAATTGATGACGTGCGCGATGTCCTGCACGTGAATGCCGCGAGCGGCGACGTCCGTGGCCACGAGGATGCGGTAGCGCCCCTGTTGAAAGCCCGTGAGAGCCGCGGTTCGCTGAGATTGCGACCGGTCGCCATGAATCACGGCGGCGGCGAATCCTTCGCGGATGAGGTTCCGGGCCAGCTTGTCGGTTCCGCGCTTGGTGCGCGCGAAAATCAGAACTCGTCCGGACTCTTTCCCAAGCAGTTGCTGCAGCAAATCCTGCTTGTGGGCGCCCGAAACTTCAAAGGCTTGGACGCGCACGTTGTCGGCGGGCTTCAGTGTGGACCCGAATGCGAGACGCACCGGGGTCCTCATATAGTCCTTCACGAGATGCACGACGGAAGCTTCGAGCGTCGCCGAAAAGCACAGCGTCTGGCGCTCCTTGGGAAGCACCGCTGCGATTCTGCGAATCGCGGGAAGAAAACCCATGTCGAGCATGCGGTCGGCCTCATCGAGGACGAGCACATGCAGTCCGCGAAAATTGAAGAGGTTGCGGCCGAGATAGTCTTCCAGGCGTCCCGGAGTGGCGACCACGAGCCGCGCTCCCGCGCGGATCGCGGCAAGCTGTTTGGCCTCGGGCAATCCGCCCACGACCAGCGCCGCGGGGGACAATTGCTTCCCGCGCAAGGCGTTGTACTGATCCACCACCTGCATGGCCAGCTCGCGCGTGGGAACGAGCACGAGCGCTTCGATGCCCTTGGATTTTGACGCAAGCAGGCGCTCGATGATCGGGATCAGGAACGCCAGCGTCTTGCCGGTTCCTGTCTGCGCGGTCGCGAGCACGTCCTTGCCTTCCAGCGCCTGCGGGATCGCCGCGGCCTGGACCGGAGTCGGCGTCGCAAATTTCGCGAAGGACAGCCGCTCCTTTGTGTAATCTGAAATCTTTAGTTCTGAAAAATTCTGCATTTCTGTCTTTGTCTTTTCTGCTGGCGGGAGCCGTCGCGGCATACACACGTTTTTTCAGCTTGGCTCAAATGGAGCCTGCACCCGTGCGGGCACGCAACTGGCATGGCCAGTCCTAGTTTGAATTACGCTGAAGACTCACGGAGGAAATCAAAGGCGGGGTTATCTCAAATCGAACACGTACCAGAGGAACCACACCAAACAACCGATGTATTAAGCGCAAGCGCAGTATAACACACATCCCTCGGAAATCGCGGAGAAAAATCGCGCGGCGGGTGAACTACTTGCCACCCGCCGCGCAAATGTAGAATAAGAAGCGACTTAAGCTACTTTTTTCGCACCTCTATAGGTTCCTGCAATTCAAAGGTAAGCTTCGTCTCGGGAGCAATGACGATGTCCTTGTCGCCCGTAAACGCCGCGCCAGCGGTGCCTGCTCCGGCTCCCGCACCCGCTCCGATCGCCGCGCCCTTGCCGCCTCCTGCAAGCGCGCCAATGATAGCGCCCACAGCCGCGCCGCCTCCTGCGCCGACCGCTGTGCGCTTCCCGCGTCCCTTTCCGGACTCGGTTACTTCCGTCGTTTTCAGCCGGTATTCTTCCCCGCGCACAGTGACAGTCCGAAGGGTCACCGTAATTGCGGCGTTCCCCTTGAACTTGCCTGCCGATTTGGCGTCGATCACGGTTCCGGTGGCCTTCGCTCCCTTTGGAATTACCACTCTGTCGCCGACCACGACGGGTTCTGCGATAGAAGCGTCAAAGCGGTCTCCCGAATTGCTGGTTTTCGAGCTGACGGATTCATCGGCGGTGATCACGATTTTGTTGCCGGCCTTCACGACAATGGGCTTGGGGGCAAAAACAGATAGAGGAGCGGATTCCGGGGCGTTTTGCGCGCTGGATCCATCGGGTGCGGGTGCATTCGCCGCGGATGGAGCGGCAGCGTTCCCCGTGTTTGCGCTGGAAGAAATACCGGGATCAGGCGAAGTGCCCGAATTACGGCAACCAAAGAGAGAAAGTACAGTAATGAGCGTAAGATAGCCAACCAAGGATTGGTGCCTCATGGTAGAACCTCCGATTCGAGTAGGGCGGTTAAGTTAATGATAGCAGGACGCCGTTTCCTGAGGCACTGGATTCCGATGCCGTTGTGCCCAATTTATGAAGAGAACTCACTTACTTGCGGATTGGGAGCGGACGTGGCAGGATCATTTAAAGTTCGTCAGATCAATGGAACGTTCGCGTTCTGAGACACTTGATGGAAACAGACAAGATCATCACGCTGCCTCCTGAAGAGCCCACCCTCCCATTCAAGCGCCACACCCGTGCGCAAATGGCCGTTGCTTTCGGCGTGGCCGCGGTTTCGGATGCGCTGTCCATATGGATCACGTTTGCCCCGCCTTTTCAATGGGTTCTCGATCTGGCCACTGCCTTCATTCTTTATTTGATTTTCGGCCGGCGATGGGTTCTCCTGCCGGGACTCGTGATGGAGGCCATTCCCGGGATGGGAGTATTTCCCTGGTGGGTGCTCGTCGTGCTTTCCATCCTCCTCTACGACGGGATCAAGAAGCCGGCCAAAGCCTAACAGCTTGCGAAAATAATGTTTATTTTGTCATTCTGAGCGAAGCGAGGAATCTCTCTGTCGGTTTCTGCGAGACGAAGAGAGATTCCTCGCTTCGCTCAGAATGACAATCGCCAGAGTTTTACAGAACCCTCCTAAAACGCGGTTGCCCGGTGACAATGAAACCAGTATGCTTCCTCGAGATTCTTGGAGATCCCCATGAACAATTTTTCGCATTCGATTTCCCGGCGGAGTTTCATTGCGGGCGCATCATCGCTGGGCGCGCTATATGCTGCCTCAAAATTCGCGCCTCTGCCTGCGCTCGCGCAGGCGCTGCCCAACTATCCCCGCATCGCCCCGCAGCCGATTGCCGACAAGGGCTTCGCCTCCATTCGAAAGATCGGGAACGGCTTGTACGCCACGATTGCGGACCGTTCGAAAGGGTTGCAGGCGAGGTGCAACGGAGGATTTCTGATTGGCCGCGACGCCGCACTCATGGTCGAGGGTTTCCAAACGACCACCGGCTCTTCCTTTCAGCTCGAAACTCTGCGCACGGTCACGCAGATTCCCATCCGCGCAGCTCTCAACACGCACTGGCACTTCGACCACACGCTTGGAAATTCCGTGTATGGCGGCGCGGGCATCCCCATCTGGGCGCACATGGACGTGCCGGCGCGCATGGCCGCGATCTATCCCAAATGGCAGAGCGAGGACCTGGCCACGTTCCTCGCTCCGTGGGAAAAGCGCGTGCGCGACGCCAAGACCGACAGCCAGCGCGAACATGCCAAGAGCGACATCGAAGGCGTGACCGGAATGTTCAAGCCCGTCACCGAAACTGTTCTCGCGCTGCCCAATCACGCGCTCGATCCCGCAAAGATGCCGATCGAAATTTATCTTGGCGGACTCACCGTGGTGGTCGAAGCCTTCATAGGCCATACGGACACCGACCTGATTTACCGCGTGCCGTCGCAAAACGTGATCTACACTGGGGACTTGCTCACCGGCGGACAGTTCCCCGTCAATATCAACGGTTACCCGACGCGGTGGCGCGCGACGCTGGCCAAGTTCGCAACCTTCGACAAGAACACGCTCTTCGTCCCTGGCCACGGACAGATCATGGGCCTCGAAGGTGTCGCCGAGATGCGCGCGTGCTTTGACGACATCGCCGAACACGCGGAAAAATCCTACAAGGCGGGCGTCCCCGTGGAAGATGCCGTGGAACTGTACGTCGTTCCCGATAAGTACAATAACTATCGCATGTTCTCCTGGGGCTTCGCCATCGGCCGCACCTACGAACAGCTCTTCGCCGAGTGGTCCGGCAAGCCGGTCAACGTGCTGAATTATTCCTAACGAACCAAGGAATTGCGGCGCTGGCTTTCGGAAGTCTTCAGTCACTACTAAATGAGGAAAGGGGGGAGCAACCTGGCGGTTCATCCCCCTCGGTTTCCGCGCGTGGCGTTCGGCGGGCTTTCAGAATTTACTTCCTAGCGGCGATCACCGGCACGGCGTCAATCTGTCGTGCCTTGGCAAACATTTCGCGTTCCATTTTGGTGAGCGGTTCGAAAATCAAGGACTTGTGAATCTGAGGCAGGTTCACGGAACGGACCCTGCGCTGGTTTCCTTGAATCGTGACCGTCAGGCGGGCGGCGCCCTTCTCGAGATCGGCAACGATCGGAGAGTTTGTATTGACCGCCATGCCGCTGCTGGTCGAGCGCAGAACGGCCGGAATCCCTAGCGCGTCAACCTGGATGGAATACTCTCCAGCGGGGAGCACGGTATGGTTCCACTGGACTTCATACGGCAAAGTGAACTTGCCTTCGAAGCTTGTTTGCGCGTTGGCCGTGGCGGTGAACGCACCAGTGGCGAACAGAACGCCCAGAATCAGTTTCGCTGCGATCGAAAGTCGGGTGTTATTTGAGTTTTTCATTGTCGTTCTCCTTTTCCTTGAGGCGATGCTCGGCTGCTGGCTAATGTGAGTCCGCATCGTGCCTTCACTCTATTAAGCGAGAACCAGCGGCAAACCGGCTCACCAGAATCAAAGATTTTTTGAGTCGCGGCCCGTGCCGACCCGAGCCGCCTCGCATCCCATCGCATGGCAAGTTGACTTTGTCTGTCCCGGGGGCTACTTTCCCGATCAACATCTGATGCCTGCTTTTGGGCTGGAGAGTAACCGTGGGCACCGACTCATCCACGCGGATCAATAGGCTTCTCGCCGATTGGGGCCAGGGCAACGAGGAAGCGCGGGAAGCGCTCATCCCCATGGTTTACAACGAGCTGCGCCGGCAAGCCCGCCGCCATTTGCGGGGCGAACGTCCCGACCACACTCTCGAAAGCGCGGCCCTGGTCAACGAAGCGTATTTGCGCCTGGTTCGCCAGGGAACGCCGCAGTGGCAAAACCGCGCTCATTTTTTCGGCGTGGCCGCGCAGCTGATGCGGCACATTCTGGTCGATCATGCGCGCAACCGTATGGCTGCCAAGCGGGGCGCGGGAGCCCCGAAACTCGCCCTCGATCCGGAGCTCGCCCCGGCTCAGTCGACGGGGATTGATCTGGTCGCGCTCGATGACGCTCTCTCTAAACTCGCCGATTTAGACTCGCAGCAGGGCCGCCTCATCGAACTAAGGTTTTTTGGAGGACTTTCCATCGAGGAGGCTGCCATCGTCTTGAGCGTTTCGCCGGCCACCGCAAAACGGGAATGGGCCACGGCCCGCGCCTGGCTGCGCCGCGAATTGAAGAGGAACGCATGAACGTGTCGCCGGAGCGATGGCAGGAAGTCAAGAAAGTGCTCGCCGACGCTCTCGATCTGGAGCCTGGAGAGCGGCATGCCTATCTCGACCAGGCCTGCGCCGAGCCGGCTCTGCGCCGCGAGGTGGAATCCCTCATTGCCGCGCACGAACAAGCGCAATCGAGTTTCCTCGCCCAGCCTGCGATTCAAGCGAAGGAGTTGGCGATCGGCTCACGTCTCGGACCCTACGAAATCCTCTCGCGCATCGGTGCGGGCGGCATGGGCGATGTCTACCGCGCCGGCGATACCAAGCTCGGCCGCAGCGTGGCCATCAAGGTTCTTCCGGCGGGATTCGTTGACGAGCCCGAGCGGCTCGCTCGTTTCCAGCGCGAAGCCAAGATGCTCGGTTCCCTCAATCATCCCAATATCGTCACCCTGCACACATTTGAGGAGGCTGGCGGCGTCCACTTCCTCACGATGGAGCTGGTGGAAGGCCAGCCGCTCAGCAAGCTCATACCAAAGAGTGGTCTTCCCGTAGATCGGATTCTGGAATTCGGCGGCGCGATCTCCGAGGCGCTGGCCGCCGCCCATGACAAGGGCATCGTCCATCGCGACTTGAAGCCCGCCAATGTCATGGTGACCAATGAGGGCCGCGTTAAAGTGCTCGACTTTGGCCTTGCGAAGGAGAGCTACGAGGCCAATTCCAGCGGCGCAACCCTGGCCCCGGACGAATACACCAAAGTGGGCGTCATTGTTGGAACTCCCGCATATATGTCACCCGAACAGGTCGCGGGCCGCACGGTCGACCACCGCACGGACATCTTCTCGCTTGGCACACTCTTGTACGAGATGGCGACCGGCGAGAAACCATTCCAGGGGCGCTCCGCCGCCGAGCTGGCTTCCGCGATCCTTCGCGATACGCCACGCCCGGTCAAAGAGGTGCGGGCCGAATTGCCCAAGGGCTTGGAGCTTGTGATCCAGCGTTGCCTGGAGAAGAGCGCTGCGGACCGGTTCCAGTTTGCGCGCGACCTGATCAGCGGACTTCGTGGCGCAGCAATCGAGAAAAAAGAAGATTCGGGCGCGTTTCGAGCCGAGGAAGGATTTTGGGTTGCCGTGCTGCCGTTTGAATACAGAGGGGCGAACGCCGAGATCACGGCGCTTTGTGAAGGATTGTCCGAAGATATCGTGACTGGCCTGTCGCGTTTTTCCTACCTGCGAGTTATCGCGCGCAGCTCCCTATTGCGATTCGCGCATCAGGCGGTCGACGTCCGCGCCATCGGAAAAGAAGTCGGCGCGCGCTACGTGATGGAAGGGAGCCTTCGCCAGGCGGGATCCGCGCTGCGCATCGCGGTGCAGCTTGTCGACACGGCTTCCGGTTCCCATCTTTGGGCCGAGACGTATGACCGGACCTTTCGCCCCGATGAAATCTTCGCGCTGCAAGATGAACTCGTCCCGCGGATCGTCGCAACGGTCGCCGACCCGCGCGGAGTTCTCCCTCGCACCATCGGCGAAGCGCTTCGTGGCAAAGACCCCGCGGAATTGGCTCCGTACGAAGCCATGCTACGCAGCATGGCCTACCACCACCGCGTCAACGTGGAGGAACACCTCGCCGCGCGGGCCGGACTGGAACGAGCCGTTCAGCGCGAACCAGGCAACGCCGATTGCTGGGCCATGCTCTCGCACCTCTATCGGGAGGAATACGCTCACGGGTTCAACCTCCGGCCTGATCCCATCGGGCGCGCCGTATTGGCGGCGCGCCGTGCCGTTGAGATCGCACCATCGAATCACCTCGCTTACTTTGCTTTGGCCTCGGCCCAATTCTTCCAGCGGGAGTTCCAGGCCTTTCGGAACTCCGCGGAGCGGGCCATTGCGCTCAACCCCATGGATGGATTTACCGCCGCCTATCTGGGAATGCAGATCGCCTATGCCGGCGATTGGGAGCGCGGCTGCGCGGTAGTTGAGCGGGCCAGGCAGATTAACCCCCATCACGCTGGATGGTATTGGTTCCCCTCCTTTTTCGACGCGTACCGCAAGAACGATTATCGCGGCGCTTTGGATGTCGCCCTCAAGATCAACATGCCCGGCTTCTGGCGAACGCACCTCGCGCTGGCTGCGGCCTACGGACAGCTCGGCGATCGGGAAGCTGCACGCAACGCCGTGCGAGAGTTGCTGGCGATAAGGCCGGACTTCGCCACAGCCGCCGGCGTGGAATTAGCGAAGTGGTGGGATCCAGAACTCGTCGAGCACCTGATCGATGGCCTGCGCAAGGCGGGGTTGGAGGTTGCGTAGCACAGGCACTCTTGCCTGTGTGATTTTTGCGATCGCACGCGGAGTGATGAAGTGACTCGCGGTCTACAAAACTGCACAGCCAGGAGTGGCTGTGCTACACGATGCCCGGGCGCTTCTTGCCGAAGCCGGTCGCCTGTTCGAACGCGTGCGCCATTTGCAATACGGAAAAATCTTCTTTGTTGCGGCCGACGATTTGCACGCCGACGGGAAGCCCTTCCGGGGTAAAACCTCCCGGGACCGACGCGGCTGGATTGCCCGTGGCCGAGATGTACCAGCAGGATTTCATCCAATCGATGTAGTTGTCGAACTTCACGCCCGCGATTTCCGTGGGGTAGGGCGTGTCGACGTCGAACGGCAGGCAATTGCGTGGTGGGCAGGACGAAGTATTCATACTTTTCGAGGAAGGCCTGAAAGCCGCGCCAGAGCTGGCCGTGAGCGGCGTCGGCGCGCGCTACGTCCATGCCAGTCAGGCGCTGCCCTTCCTCGATCTCGCCCTTGAGCGTGTCCTTGAATGCGTCGGGGTGGTCATGCAGGCGCGCGCCATAGGCGTTCGCCGAACCGAGCGCGCGCAGAACGCGGAAGGCGATCTCCGCGGAGGCGAAGTCCGGCTCCGCCTGCTCGACGATGCAGCCCAGCGATTCGAACGTCTTGCGGTGGCCGTCCACCACGGCGCGCACGCGCGGGTCGAAGGGCACTCCGCCGAGGTCCTTGAACCAGGCCACGCGCACGCCTTTGAAGCTGCGGTCGAGCGGGCGCGCGAAAATTTCTCCCGGCTCGTTGATGGAGAGCGGCGCGCGGGAATCCGGCCCCGCGATCGTGCTCAGCACGTAGGCAAGATCGGCCACCGAACGCCCGAGGCATCCCGAGGTGCTCAGCGTCGACCACGCGAATGCCGCTTTCGGGTTCGGCACGCGGCCGACGGAAGGCCGGAAACCGACTACGTTGCAGAAAGCCGCGGGATTGCGCAGCGAGCCGCCGGTATCGGTGCCGCTGACAACGGGCGCGAGCCCGCAGGCCAAACTTACGGCCGAGCCGCCGGAAGATCCGCCGCACGTCTTCGTCAAATCGTAGGGATTGCGCGTCGCCCCGAAAACTTTGTTGAACGTCTGCGATCCCGCGCCGAATTCCGGCACGTTGGTCTTGCCGATGATGATCGCGCCCGCGCGCCGCATCCGCTCGACAACGATATTGTCTTCGGTGGGGATGTAAGTCCTTGATAGAGCGGCGATCCGTATGTGGTGCGGATGCCGCGCGTTTCCAGCAGGTCCTTGTGCGCGACCGGCAGGCCATGCAGCGTGCCCAAAGTTTCTTTGTGCGCCTGCATCTCATCGGCCTTCGCGGCGGCGTCGGCGGCCATTTCCGGCACCAGGGTCACGATGGCGTTCACCTTCGGGTTTACGCGCTCGATCTGTTTCAGGTGCGCGGCCAGCGCTTCGCGCGCCGAGAGCTTCTTTGCGCGGATCAGCTGGGCCATCTCGATTGCGCTCGTGAAACAAATGGAGGAATCCGCGGCCTGCGCTTCCGGAGCGCCCTTCATGAGAAATGCCGCGGCCGTTCCCAGCAGGACTTCGCGGCGCGTTGGTTTGATTTCGCTCATGGGCGGGAGTCTATCACGCGGCGATTTTAGTAGCACAGACTTCAGTCTGTGGGGTCTGTCAGCGAACCCGGGCTGTTCGAGTTCGCCAGGATCAACCGTCCAGCCAAGTTCTAATGGAAATCCACAGGCTGAAGCCTGTGCTACTGGGCTACTCCAGCTTCCTGCGCGCAAACATAAAGAGCGACGACGCCAGCAGCACGAACATCACGACGCCGAGCCAATCGTTTGTGGCCAGGCTGCCGATCCATTTTGTGCCCACGTTGAATTTGTCCGGCGTAACCCAGCCGCGAATTTCCATGAGCTTGATGATGATGGCCAAGCAGGCCCACGACGCCGCCCGCGGCAATCAATCCGCTGGAATAGAGCGCGCCGGGACTGATTTCGCTTTCGGCTTCGGCGGTCTTGGGCTTGTTGCGCTCGACGAGCCAGCGCACGGCGCCGCCCGCGAAAATCGCCGCCGTCGTCGCAATCGAAAGATACGAGCCCACCGCGAAGGAAAGCGAGCGCACGCCCAGCAACTCGATCGCGATGACCAGAAAGACGCCGAGCATGACCAGCCTCCACGGCAAGCGCCGCGTCAGTATGCCGTTGATGACCGTGGCCATCAGGCGCGCCTGCGGAGCGGGAGCCGCGTCGCTGCCGATTCCCTGCACCCATTGAATTTCGATCCGGTTCGTCGCGGGATCGTAGAGATATTTTCCGTCGGGAACTTCCTGCGAACCCAGCGCGTTGACGAGCACGTAGGTCTTGCCCGCGTGCTCGTAATTCTGCGTTTCCACCTGCACGCCTTCGGGAAGCTGCGCGAGGTTGATAGGAATTACGTTGGGCGTGTATTTTTCCAGGCCCTTGTTCATGCCGATCAGCGTGAGGCCGATAAAAAAGGAAGCCACCAGCACGCCGACGATCAATCCGATCTGCTGCCGCTGAGGAGTCGCGCCCACGAGATAGCCGGTCTTCAAGTCCTGCGAAGTCGCGCCGGCATTGGCCGACGCAATCGCGACGACGCCGCCAATCGTAATCGCGAGCGCGGCGAACGCGCCGCCTGTCCAGCCCGCCACCAGAAACATCGCGCAGGTGGCCATGAGCGTCGCGATGGTCATGCCGCTCACCGGATTCGACGAATTGCCGATCAGCCCGCTGATGCGGGACGCCACGGTCACGAACAGGAAGCCGAAAACGATCACCAGCAGCGCCGCGATGAGATTGGAAAACAGCCCGGTGCTCGCGCCCGGGAATCGGCTTGAACGTGAGGAGCGCCCACATCATCGCGATAATCACGACGGATCCGATCAGTACGAACTTCATCGGCAAATCGCATTCGAGGCGGTCCGCCTGCGCGGCCGTGCCGGCGCGCTGGGCTCGCACATCCTTCAATCCGGCTGTGAGCGCGCTCAAAATCGTCGGCAGCGTGCGCAGCAGCGTGATCAATCCCGCGGCGGCCACGGCGCCCGCGCCGATCGGACGAATGTAGGCGGACCACAATTGGTCCGGCGTCATTTGCGCGATGGGAATCGTCGAGGGATAAAGCGGGCCCGTCAAATTTTGGCCGAAGAAACGGATCGAAGGCATCAAGACCAGCCACGAAAAAACGCCGCCCGCGAAAATCGTGCCCGCTGTTTTCGGCCCGATGATGTAGCCGACGCCCAGATATTCCGAAGTGATCGCGGCGCGGAAGGACGCGCCCGGCAGCCACTTCGGCTGGTATTCCGGCTGGATTGGCCACATCTGCATCGAGTTCATCAGCCATGTGTAAATGCCGCCGATGCCCAGCCCCCAGAACACGCTGCTAGCGAACGAGCCGCCGCGCTCGCCCGCGACCAGCACGTCGGCGCACGCCGTTCCCTCCGGAAAGATCAGATTCCCGTGTTCCTTGACGATGAGCTGGCGGCGCAGCGGGATCATGAACAGCACGCCCAGCCACCCGCCGATCAGCGCGAGAAAAAAGACGCGCCAGTATTCGGTGTTGAGCGAAAAGCCCATGAAGATCAGCGCGGGCAAAGTGAAAATCACGCCCGCGGCCACCGATTCGCCTGCCGAGCCGGTGGTCTGCACAATGTTGTTTTCGAGAATCGTGGATTTGCCGAACGCGCGCAGGATGGAAATCGAAAGGACGGCGATCGGAATCGACGCGGAAACCGTGAGGCCGGCGCGCAGGCCGACGTACACGGACACCGCTCCAAACAGCGCGCCGAAAATCGCGCCCAGAATCACCGCGCGCCAACTGAACTCCGTCATCGCGCTCGACGCGTCCACGTAAGGACGAAACTCCGCGGGCGGCGCCGTCGAACTCCAGGGTTTAGTGGCCAAAAAACACCTCCCGGCATTATGGCTCAGATTGTCTAGTGGCACAGGCTTCAGCCTGTGGGGTTTAGTCCTTGCAAGGACGAACCCCCACAGGCTGCCCTTCAGAGATGCTCAGGGTAAAAAGCCTGCACTACTTCCCTACCGCGGGCAGACGAAAAGAATGCACGCGGCGCTGGGCAACACGCGCAACGCGGAACGCAGTTTTCCGGAGGCCAGCCGATTCGCCGCGTCTTCGATCCGCGCCGCGTTTTCCGCGTCCAGATCAAGGCGATAGAGGTCCGCGCGGCGGCTGTATGAATATTTCTGATACGCCGGTTTCTCTTCGACGGCAATTTCCAACAGGCCTTCCCAGAAACTTTGCCCGCGAAACATCCGGCGCTTGGAAGCGGTCTCCCGATCCAGATCCAGCAGGTGCCTCGGATTCGCGCCGGCGTCGTCGAAGACGGCATTGGTGCACTTGCTTGCCGCAAATGGACGTGAAGGGTCGGCGTCCGGAAACCTCGCCAGCGCGGCGGCGAGTTCCGCTTCGTCCGCGTCAATTCCTGTCCAGGAATAGCGGTAAAAATGATAGACGACCGTGCCGGAATGCAGAAGTTGACGGACGCGCGCCACATCTTTTCCCGCGACGCTGAGGATCATGTCGAGAAGTTCATCCAGGCGAAACGTCTGCCGCACCAGAGGACGCACGGTTACGTACCCGGCTTCTTCCTCGGTGTAGCGAACGGGGATCGTTTCCGGCAACGGCACGTTGGGAGGATACGGAAGAGAAGCTAAAAAGTCGATATGACCGAGATTGGAACTACTGGGAAACCAGAGTAGCAGCTGGCTAAAAATTTACTGTCAACTCTCAACTTGCCTTTACGCCATTTTGGACAGGCGCTCTCTTACGCGGTCCGACAGCGTTTTCCCATCCACCGTCTTGCCCTCGAGCCGCGCTTTTGCCGCCTTGATTACGGCACCCATCGATTTGGGCGAGTTCGCGCCGGTCTCCACGATGGCGGCTTCGATCGCGGCGCTCATGTCGGAATCGGAAGCGCCCGCGGGCAAGTAGGCTTCGAGAATGCCGATTTCCTTCGTTTCCTTGTCGGCGAGATCCTGGCGTCCGCCCTTGGCAAATTGCTCGACCGACTCGCGCCGCTGCTTCATAAGCGTTTGCAACACCTGAAGCGCTTCGGCGTCTTCCAGCGGGCGCACCTTTTCAATTTCCTTGTACTTGAGCGCGGACTTGACCATGCGCAGCACGCTCAGGCGCAGTTCGTCCTTGGACATCATCGCCGCGGTCAAATCTTTCTGGATGCGTTCCATCAATGCCATCTTGGTTTGCACGAACGACCGACCGCCCGTGTCTCTCCCGGTCTTAGGATTGCATTGCTGGATGCGGAAAATTTCCGATTCGCGGAATTTACTATAACACAGCGCCTCCGTTCAGCCGCGGCGGCCGGATGCGCGGCGGGTTCTGTAGCGCCCGCCTTCAGGCGGGCATCCTTGATTCGAGAAAGTGCCCGCCTGAAGGCGGGCGCTACAAACCAAACACCATCCCGCCAAGCCTACGGCACTCTAGGCTCGGGCGGAGAGCTATGCTATTCTGAACATTCCATTCGGGCCGTTTTTGGCGCGCCCGAGTGCGTGTCGTCGGGGCGTAGCGCAGCCTGGCTAGCGCGCCTGGTTCGGGACCAGGAGGCCGGTGGTTCAAATCCACTCGCCCCGACCATTCTTTTCAAGCAGATACCTAGCGCACCTGCTCTTTTGTCCGTTCGGCTGCGGGTAAGAGTGCGGGCAGTCGATCCCTTCAAATTCTCTCTCAAATTCAATGTTTGTAGGGCCTTTGTGGCGGATTGTCGTCCTGCCTTTCTAGGTGTTCCAGACTGGAAGTCCCTGAGGGTTAACGCTTAACACATCACGTCCCCACAAAGTCGGGGTATGCCGCCCACTCCCAAATTATATTTGCTGTGGCTAACTGATGCCGCCAGTTTCAGATGGAAGGCGAACAGGCAGCCTGGCGAGAGGGGAAGTCGCGGTATTGCACAAGGGGAGGGACAGTTGAATTACCAAGACACTTCAAACGAGAAGACTACTGAACAGGCGGGGGCGAAGAAGCCGTACAAGACGCCGTCGGTACGATTCGAGTCCGTGTTCGAGGTCTCGGCGCTGTCGTGCGGCAAAATTTCCAGCACGCAAAGCTCCTGCAAAGTCAGCATGAAGGCTTCGTAGTCACCCGCTGAAAATGCGAGCGGACATTCAGGGGAATGCTTCGGTCGAGTTGGCGTGCGGACTTGCAGAGGAAATTGTCCGCGCATTTGGCGAGGTTCGTCTTCGCGTTTTTGGCACAAGCATGGTGCCTTCCATCCTTCCAGGCGATTTGGTTTTGATCCAGCGTGCCAGCCTTCACGAAATTTCTCCGGGAGAGGTCGTGCTGTTCTTGCAAGAGGGACGTTTGTTTGTCCATCGGGTTGTGGCCCGAAAAGAATCGGCCTCCGCGGACCGTTCCGAGGAACCTTGCCTGATCACTCGCGGCGACCGTCTGCGTCACGAGGATCCTCCCGTTAGCGCGCCCGAGTTGCTGGGCCGCCTCGTTTCCATCGAGCGCGACAATCGAAAAGTCGAACTCCTGCCCCATGAGCCGAGCCGTCTGATCGTCCGCCTGCTTCAGTCTTCCGATCGCGTGACGTATCTCTATCTCTGGCTCGCTGCGGGCTGGCGGAATCTTTTCCTCAGGAGGGCCAAGTGCCAAGCGTGACGGCGGTGGCGCAGAGTTCCAGCGTGGTGGTTGAAATTGGCGGCCTTCCCATTCGCTTGCGTTGCGACAGTCCCGAATTCCTTCGACAGATTGAAGAGCGCTACGCCGGTTACGTGGGTTCCTCGAACGACGCCGGTTTCGATTTTGAAATTGAACTGGCCCCGCCGGGCGCCGTATCCCAGGACGAAGACGTGCGCGTGACCTGGGATTCCGGGCGCTGGCTGATGAAGCGCGGAGATTTTCGCGCCGAGTGGAATCCGTCCACGGCGCGCGGGCGCATCCAGCAGACCATCAATCCCTATTCGCTCGATTCCGTGCTGCGCATCGTGCATACGCTTCTGCTGGCCCGCGAGGGCGGTTTCCTTCTGCACGCTTCGAGCGCCATACGCAATGGCCGGGCGTTCTTGTTTTCCGGCGTATCCGGCGCGGGCAAGACCACGATGGCCAGGCTTGCGCCTCCCGGACGCCGCGCTCCTGACCGACGAGATTTCCTATGTCACCCGGCGGGATGGCCGGTACTTCGCGGTGGGGACGCCGTTTTTCGGCGAACTGGCGCGTGTCGGAGAAAACCTGCAAGCGCCCATCGAAGCTTTGTACCTGCTCGCCAAAGGCCCGAAAAATAAAATCGAGCCCATCGTTGGGGCCGATGCCGTGCGCGGGTTGCTGGGAAATATTCTGTTCTTTGCGCGGGATCCTGAGTTTGTGAAATTGGTTTTCGATTCGGCATTTGATTTCGTCAGCCACGTTCCTGTCCGCCGGCTGACGTTTGTGCCCGATACCTCTGTCTGGGAGCTCATCGTATGAACAACTCTCGTTATGTGGCTCGAAGCACGGCCATCGCTGCGCGCGCGCTGGGCGACGAAACGATGGTCATGTCCGCCACCAATTCCACGTTGTTTACACTGGACGAAGTGGCGTCGGTGATCTGGGATGCAGCCGACGGCGTGACCCCGCTCGACGAGATCGTCGCCAATAAAATTTGCGCGCAATATGACATCGCGCCGGAAGTGGCCTTGAAGGATGCGGAAGCGCTCGTCGAGAATCTGGCGGGACACGGCATTCTGTTGCTTTCCGACCAGCCGCTGGCTCGCTCGAGCAGTTCACGCAAGGAGGGTTAATGAGCGGCTTAATGTCGGAAATGGCCGCCAAGGCCCTCAAGCTAAATATTCCCCTCAGCGTGCAACTGGATTTGACCTACCGCTGCAACGAGCGCTGCATTCATTGTTACCTCGACCACGACGACCACGGGGAGATGAACACCGCGGAAATCAAGGCCCTCCTCGACCAGATGGCCGATGCCGGAGTCTTCTTTCTGACCATCAGCGGCGGCGAGATCATGATGCGCAAGGATTTTTTCGAGATCCTGGAGCACGCGCACGCCCGCACGTTCAGCATAAAACTCAAGACCAACGGAGTTCTGATCCGCAAGAAGGAAGCCGAGCGCATCCGCGCGCTGGGCGTGGAATCGGTGCAGATCAGCGTGTATTCGCATCGCGCCGAGGTGCACGACGCCATTACGAAAATGCCCGGCTCGTTCCGCCAGACGATCGAAGCGGTGCGTTTATTGCGGACGGTGGGCTTGCACGTCACCATGGCCAATGTGCTGATGGTCCAAAACGCCCAGGACTATCCCGGCGTGAGGGCGCTGGCGAACGAACTGGGAGCGCAATGCACCCTCGACCCGACCATCACACCCATGATGGACGGGGACAGATCCACCCTCGAATTGAATGTGGACAAGGCTGCCTTGCGGGAAGTTTTCCGGGACGGAGCGCTGGTCGGAAACGTGGAGGAATTTTGCGCGCCGCCGCAGGGCGTCGACGAAGATGCCTTGGACATGCTGCCCTGCAGTGCCGGCCACACGGCTTGCTACGTCTCGCCGTACGGAGACGTCTATCCTTGCGTCCAATTCCCACTGCCCAGCGGCAACGTGCGGCACACCAAGTTTGTGGACATCTGGCGTGATTCGCCGCAGCTCAAGGAAGTTCGCTCCATCACGCTGCGGGACATGCCCTCCTGCTCCCAGTGCACGCATGGCGCAACCTGCACGCGTTGCCCGGGGCTGGCTTACCTCGAAGGAAATATGCGCGGACCCTCTTACCAGGACTGCGAAAAATCCTACGCGCGCACCGGAATTCCCAGCGAGAACTTCAAAGCAAGGAACGCATCCCCGCAATCTTTCCAGTCCTTGAGATTGGTTCAGATTCAGGGTCTGCAACCCGCCGTGCGGAATTTTCCTGCCAAATTGGCCGAAGATATGGTGGCGAGCGTCTAACTGAATATTTTGTTGAGAAGCGTGCCATCGTGCCTTCGCGGCATCCTTGCCAAAGTGTGAAAAGCCAAATTTTGATTCATGGACCAGTTCGAATAGCGAGGGAGCGATTAGAACTCCCGCACTGACTTCACCCTGCGGTCAATTCAGATCCCAACCCCAGGACAAAATGAATATCCTGTTCTTTCAACACCCTGTTAGAATTGCGCCGGGTGATCGCCGTGATTCCTGCGCTTCTTGTTGCACACGTTTTTGGCCTGGTGTTTTGGGTAAGCGGTTTGCTGGTGACGTCCATGGCGCTTACGCGCCACACCCAGGAAGCCTCGGCGGAGGCGCGCCAAGCTCTGGCTCGCCTGGAGCGTATCTTCCTGCGAGGACTGGCCGATCCTGGAGCGCTACTGACCATACTGGCCGGCGCCAGCCTGATCATGACGAACTCTCACTACTATCTTCACGCGCCGTGGCTGCATATCAAGCTGACATTTGTTCTGCTCTTGATCGCCCTTCACGGAATGGTGGCCGTCAGAACCAAGAAATTCGCCAGCGGCCGAATCGAGATGCAACGGAGCGAAGCGCGAATGCTGGTCTTAGCCACACTGTTCCTGTTTGTGTCCATTCTCATAGCAACCCTGGTTGGCCAGGTTTATCTGACCTGAAAAATTACTTGGGTGCGAGCAACGGGGCCGCCCGAAAAATTCGGTCCAAACTAGCTTCGTACGCGAGTCTCACTGTTGGGACACATTCCGATAGGAGGACTTGTTGGGCCTTGGCCCATCGGGGACCGGCAACTGCGTTAGACTTATTGTTTTCAGGTTGCGGCCGCGACCGCAACTGCGGAAAAAATTCAGCGCGGATAGTCATTGAAGGGGCTTATCGGTATTCCAGATCTCCCACACAATCTGCCAATTGCCATCCACTTTCCTGCGGCACATCACGTGGCGACCGGTTTCAACGACTTGAATTCCAGTTTTCCTGGGTGTGTACGTCATCTTGTAGCGCCCTCGCTCTATGGCCCACTCATTCGTTACGAGGGTTTCTTCCACTGTTGTTTCATGCCGCGCATTCTGATTCTGCGCGAAAAATTCTTCGAACGCCGCCTGCTGTGCCGGTCGTCCGCGCACCGTAGGCGCATCGTACGGCATGGACATGAGGTCCGGCGAATATAGAGCGGCAAGAGCTGCAGCCTGGCCACTATTGAACAATCTGTCCCACTCAGCAGTGGCCTGCTTAAGGCGGGCTCCGTCTTCAGCATTGGGCTGACCAGGCAGGCTGGCATTGCCGCCGGTTCTGCAGCCGACGCTCACAAACATCCACATCAGGACGATTGCGGAGGCGATGCCGGCCCGTTGCCGTCGCACGTATGCCCTCCCAGTTACAAACCGTGCGTGAATTCTATATGTGGAAGGCAATCGGTGCAATCCGTGGAACAAACGTTTGGAATTCCAGAATCGGCTTAGGTCCCGGGAAACGGCCTCATCGGCAACGGGCCAATTCGCCCTGAACTCAAAAAATCAGACTCGGATAAGATTTTTTATCGGGACTCGGCTGGGACACGGATCGAACCTGCGCTAGTTTGTCCCACTTGCGGCGTCTTTGAGGACGAGGATAAGGATGCGGCCGTCGGAATGGAATTCGCCGCCGGTGGCCGTCTTCGCCGTGAGGAGCGCGTTGGGCGGGGTGACATGGGTGCGCTGAACGACGAGGCCCGTGCTCGAAATAGTGTCGTTCACATATTCGCGCTCGCCATCGATGGAGGGATCGATCTTGTGCGTCAGGCCTTTATTGCGCTGGTCGCGCTCGAAGCCAATGTCGTGCGTGGCGGCGATGCACCACACGGGACGCCCGGCCGCTTCATACGGAGATTTCCAGGCGCGGAGATGATTGCGCGATTCGACCACTTTGACGGGCTCGGCGTGCGCAAAGCCATAATCCTGCGGGCGGTCGAAGAGGTAAAGAATGCTCATGGGCATCGTCAGGTAGGCCTCCTTCGAAAACGTGGCCAGCGCGCCGTTGAGAATTGTGCCCTCCACGGAGCGGTCCACCTGCACCCAGCCGGCGGCTTTGAATGCGGCCGTCACGTCGTCCTGCGTTCCAATGAGCAGGACATTCACCATATCGCCGGGATTGCCGGAGGGATCCTTCACGCGGCGCGGAATTTTTCCCAGGAGATCCGCGTTGATGCTGCCGACAGGAGTGTCCGGCAAAAACGGCGCGTTCGCATCGCCCGTGCCGGCGCTAATCACCACGATCGTGACGTGGAATGAACCCTGCGCGGTGGCGGCTTCGCGCACGCCCTGATTGAGGCCGAGAAAAAGCCGGCCAGGGACGGGAATGGCCGTCTTTTGGGTCAGATCCACGGCGAAGGGCTGCGAGCCATCGCCTGAGCCAATGCGCGCGATGAGCGCGCCATGGCCGGAATTTGGGACGGGATATTGGTGGACGAGGTCGCGCCATCCGCGGGCGAGTCCCTCGGCGCCGAAGGATTGCACTTTCGACTGCCCCTTCGAATCGGTCGAGGGATACGACGCCGTGCCGGTGGCCGTGAACTGAATCTGAGCGCCTGCGAGCAGGTCGATTTTCGTATCGAGCCATACCGTCGTCGCGGGAACGTCCACTTCGTAGGTTTTTCCAGCGGCCGCTGTCGCGGCGGCGGCGGTTGGCGTGGCGCTGGCGGTGGTGGGGCTTGCAACCGATGTCGTGGAGTTTGCGTCAGAGTTCGTTTGTGCGCGGACGGACCGCGAGAAAAGGATGAGGCACGTGATTGCGGCTGTTGAAAAAAAGATTCGGACGGGCTGATTCATGATCCCACCTCGAAGGAGAAAAGCATAATTCAGGGAGGACCATTCTTCAACTGGGAGTAATGCAGCGGGATGTTTTGGATTCTGCTAGGTCCGAAATGTATTGTACCGTCGGCGTCTCGCCGGCGCCACGAAATTCCTACCTCAAAATCGCTTCCGGGGGATCGGGAACTTCGGCGCGCACGGAAGCGGACTGATCGATTTGCTCCTTGAGTTTCTCCGCCAGTGTTTGCACGTACGGTTCGATGAAGATGCCGCCCGGGTCGGACGGCAACTCGATGATCTCCAGGCCACCGTCGGCGACGGCTCCCCAACCATTGAACGGATCGCGCAAGAATCCGTAATTTCTTCGCGGCTTGCAGATCGTCATTTTGCCTGCGTAGCTAACAGGTCTATAGGCCAGGAATGCGCGATCGTTGATGTCCTCGATAAATTCTTCCTCGGTTCCTCTGACGACGTCGCGGTGCGGGTTTAGCCTGAAGAGGTGGACGATCTTGATGCGCAACCGTTCCATTTCTCTTCGCAGGGCGATCTTCGATTTTTCAGCAAAATAGGCGAGCTGTCTCTTGAAGCCCAGCCGCAGGATGTTCGAGGAATGAAATACGATCTTCTGTCCGAAGTTTCCCACTTTTTCACTCAACGTGAACTGCGGCGGAACTCCATTGAAATTGTGCGTGTCGATCACGAACAGCAGATTCACTTGCTCTCCGTCCCGGAGCAGCCTCTGCGCCATTTCATAAGCCACTTGTCCGCCCATGCAGAACCCGCCCAGGTAATAAGGCCCTTCCGGCTGCAGCTCGCGAATCTCGCGCAGGTAACTTTCGGCCATCGCCTCGGTCGTCGTCAGGTAATCCTTGCTGCCGTCAAGTCCTCGTGCTTGCAGGCCGTAAAATGGGTAGTCCTCGCCGAGGTGGCGCGCCAGTTCGCGGTAGATGAGGACGTTGCCGCCGCCTCCGTGCACGCAGAAGAACGGCGGTTTGCTTCCTCCCGGCTGAATCGGGACGAGGGAAACCCACTGCGGCGACCAGCCGCCTTTCCGGATCATGTCCGCCAGCTTTTCCACGGTGGGCGCCTGAAACAGGACCGACAGCGGGAAACTGCGGCCAAACAATTTCCGCATCTCCGAGAAGAGCCGCACGGCGACCAGCGAATTCCCGCCGAGGTCGAAAAAGTTGTCCCGCAGACCAACGGGCCGGACGTTCAGGACCTTTTCCCACAGCTTGATCAGCTGCAGATCGAGCGAATCCCGGGACGCGGCCGACGTAAAGCTTAGTTCTGCCGTCGAGCGCACCGGCGCCGGCAGAGCCTTGCGATCGACTTTCCCGTTGGGCGTCAGCGGCAAACGCTCCAGGACCACGATGGCCACGGGTACCATGTATTCCGGCAGCTTCGCGCGAAGATGCTCTTTCACTTGCTCCGGATCAATCGTCGCTCCCGCCTTGGCCACCACATATCCGACGAGGCGCTTCTCCCGCGGAGTATCCTCGCGAACGATCACGATGCACAAATCCACGCCCGCATGCTCCTGCAGCCGCGCTTCGATCTCTCCCAGCTCGATCCGGTAGCCCTGCACCTTGACTTGAAAATCTTCCCGGCCTAGAAACTCGATGTTGCCGTCGGGCAGAAATCGCCCGAGGTCTCCGGTTTTGTACAAGCGCTCGCCGTTTGCGGGATTCACGACAAAGCTGGCTCTCGTTTTTTGTTCGTCGTGCAGGTATCCCTTGGCGAGTCCCGCCCCGCCGATGTACAGCTGTCCCGGCACCCACGTCGGGCACGGCGCAAAAACCGGATTCATCACATGAAAACTCTGGTTGAGCATGGCCTTGCCGTAGGGAATGCTCTTCCAATTCGGATCCACTTTTCCGATGGGAAACAGGATCGACCAGATCGACGCCTCGGTCGCTCCGCCTAAACTGACCACGTTTACTTTGGGCAACACGCGGCGAATCTGGTCCGGCAAGCCCAGCGGAATCCAGTCTCCGCTCATCATGACGAGGCGCAGAGAATCGCCGAGAAGTTCCGGCTTCCCGGCCTGATCCACGAGCAATTGCAGCAACGCGGGCACCGTATCCCACAGGGTGATGCGCTCCGCAAGAATTAATTCAGCCCAGTGATTGGCATCGTAGGCCAGATCCGCGGCAGGCATCACAATCGTTCCGCCCGCCGCGAGCAATCCAAACACGTCGTACACCGAAAGATCGAAGCTGAGCCGGGAAACGGCCAGGATCCGATCTTGCGGGCCGACTCCGAATCTTTGATTGATGTCGAGGACGGTGTTCAGCGCGCCGCGGTGGTCGATCATCACGCCTTTGGGAACACCCGTGGAACCCGAAGTGTAGATGACGTAGGCGAGATCTTCCGGTTTTTGCCGCCGCCGGTCCGTTGGCGCAGCATCGTCGGCGGGCTTCAGTTGATCGACCTCGAACACTTCGACGGAGGCGGGCACGCTCAAGCGCGCTCGCACGCCAGATTGGGTCAATGCCACTTTCACATTGGCGTGCTCCAGCAGGAAGCGCTGGCGTTCCGCCGGCAATTCCGGATCGATGGGCAGATAAGCCGCGCCCGCAAAATGAATCCCCAGAACGGCAACGATCTGCTCCCAGCCCTTCTCCATCATCACCGCGACGAGATCGTTCGGTTTTACCTCGGAGCGCAGCAATTCCTGTTCGATCCGGCAAGCGGAACGGTAGACCTCTCGATAGGTGAGACGCCGCTTGGGAGTGCAGACGGCCAACTGCTCGGGACGCTCGGCCACTTGCTTGAGAAAGGGAGTGTGCAGCAAATCGCCGGTCAAAGGCGCCGCCGTGCTGTTCGCAGCGTCACGCAAGGCGATTTGCGCCACCGGGATCAAGCGCCGCGCATTTTCCGCCAGCGTTCGCTGCCAGGCGGAATCGTCCGCGGCCAGATCGTGCAACAAGCGCTGATACGCGCCGAACATGTCGTCCAAGAGTCCTGCGGGAAAAAGTTCTTCCACCGCGTCGCAGTTGATTTGCAGGGCGCCTTTTTCCTCGTACACCATGAAGTCGAGGTAAACCTGGGGCGTCTGCGTGATGGCATAGACGCACTTGCCGAGCCGGCTGGACCACGTCAGTCCATCGCCTTGATCGCCAAGATTCAGCAGGCTCGTGAAAACCACGGGCATGATGGCCGTCGGGCCGACGCGCTGAAAGCGCGACAGGTCCCGCATCACCTGAATTCCACTGAAGTAACGATGATCCAGATCTTGCCAGAGCCTTTCCTGTTGCTGCTGCATGCGCGCCGCAAAAGTCGGCGGCGTGGAATTATCCACCTCCAGCAAATTTACCGACGTGAAGTCGCCGACGATGGAATTCGATTGCGGATGCAAGGGCAGACGGTTGAACAAAGTGAGGTTCATCGTGAAGTGCGGGTTTTTGCTCCAGATGGCCAGCACTTCCGCATAAGCCGCCAGCAAAGTGCCGACGGGCGTCGAATGGAATCGGGCGGCTTTCTCTTTCAGTTTCCGCCAGGCCTCCGGGTCCACGCACGCGGAGCGGCGTTTGAATACGGGCCGTGCGATCGAAGCCGGACTTTTTTCCAACGGCAGTTCCGGCGAGGGCGGCAGCGCCGGGATACGCCTGGTCCAGTAATCGCGCGACTCGCGAAATACGCCGGTCTGTTCGAGAGAAGTGACCGCCTGCAGATAATCCCTGAAAGAAAGCTCGATAGGCGGAAGACTCGCTTCGGGGTCACGGTAGAGCTGCATCAGTTCCTGAAACACAATTTCGAAGCTGCGCCCGTCGCCAATCAACAAATCGGTGCTGATGTGCAGCCGGCTGGTCTTTGCGTCCAGCAACGAAACGCAAAACTCAAACAGGGGCCACTGGTCCGACGCGTGCACCTGGTGGGACATGCCGGCCCGGATGGATTCTAACCGCGCCGCAGCCGTGGCCGCATCCAGCTTGCGCAAATCGTTTACTTTGATTTCATATTTCCGTGGAGAAGGAAGTATCTGCTGGCGGCCCTCCGGCAAAACAATGCAACGCAGCATCTCATGCCGGTCGATGATTTTTTGCAGGGCCGATTGGAAACGTTCCCTGTCCCAATCTTCCATATCCACTTCGGCATAGCCGTGGCAGGAAATATTGCCGAGTTCAATTCCCTCCGACCGGCCGATCAAATAGGCTTGCTGGAGATCGGTGAGGGGAAACGGTTCAAAGCGATTCGCCGCATCCGGCTGAACCGCGGGGAGACCGGTGTCCTTTTTCGAGGCGGCTTGCCGCTTGGCCAGGGACAAACGCAGAGCGAGCTGCGTCCGTTCTTCGGGCGTAAGGCTGTCTAATTTACTTGCCAGACTCACGGGCTTGTTCTTCCTCAATCCGACGGGGGTCGATTGCCCCCAGTATATTACCAGTCAGCTATTACGCAAGCGTTCTTTTATTGATTACCTCGGCCAGCATATTCTCCAGCAAGTTCGCATCGGCCTGCTCCACGAGCATCTCTTCCAGCCTCCTGGCCTGCTCGCTGAGCACGGGATACTGCACAAACATCTGGAGCGGGAAATCCACGTGGAATTCCTGCTGGCTCTTGAAAGCAATTTTCAATGCCGCCAGGGAATGGCCGCCCAGCCGGAAGAAATTGTCCTGGCGGCAGATTCGTTTCAGGCCCAGCGCTTCCGCCCAGGCCTTGGCGAGAACCTGCTCGAACTCGCCGCGCGGATCCTCACCGGCCTCGGTGGAAATATTGGACTGGAGCGAAATGGGCGGCAGCGCGTTTCGATCGATTTTTCCATTGGCAGTCAGCGGCAGTCGTTCCAGTTGGATGAAGTGAGTCGGCACCATGTAACTCGGGAGCGCGGCTTCGAGCGCGCCGCGCAACAAGTCCGTGTTCACGGCGCTGCCCGCTTTGGCCACAAAAAAGGCGGCCAGAATCTTGTCCGCGTGCAGGTCCTCACGCGCGACCACGGCGGCCTGCTCGACCCCAGGCTGCTGCTCGAGGGCCGCTTCGATTTCACCCAGCTCGATTCGGAACCCGCGAATTTTCACCTGGAAATCCGCGCGGCCCATGAACTCCAGATTCCCATCCGGCAGGAATCGCGCCAGGTCTCCAGTGCGGTAGAGCCTTCCTTCTTGACGGAACGGATCACTGACAAATCGCTCAGCCGTCAATTCAGGCCGGTTCAAATATCCGCGGACGACCCCGTCTCCCCCGATCAAGAGATTGCCGATTCCACCGGGAGGAACGAGCTGGAGCTGAGAATCCAGAACGTAGACTTGCGTGTTCACAATCGGCTTGCCAATTGGAATGCTGCTCCGCTGTTCCTGGACGCGATAGACGGTGGACCAGATGGCCGTCTCGGTCGGCCCGTACATGTTGTAAATCTCGCCGCCGAACGATTGGCGAAGCGATGTGATGAGCGAAGCAGGCAGCGCCTCGCCTCCGACCAAAATCTTTTTCAATTTTCCGAGCGCGTTCTGGGAAGACGGATCGGAGGTCAGCGCGCGAAGCAGGGACGGCGTCAATTGCAGATGAGTGACGCCCTGCCGGAGGATTTGCGCCGGAATCTTGTCCGAGTTCCCTTCCGCATGAATTACGACCTTGAATCCGCGCGTGAGCGTCCACAGCAGTTCGAGCCCCGAGATGTCGAAAGAGATGCTGGTCACGGCCAGCCAAATACCGGGTTCGGTGCCGATAATCCGGTCCATGCCGGCAAAGAAATTGACGACGTTGCGGTGCTCGACCATTACGCCCTTTGGCTTGCCTGTCGAACCCGAAGTGTAGATGACATAGGCCAGATTATTTTTGTTCGCGGAAGCAGGCACCGCGGCAGGACTCTTTGATGCGATCGCATTGGCGTCGCCGTCGAGCGAAATGATGCGCGCAGGGCTGGCCGGCAAAGCCGCGCGAATCTGCTCCGTCGTGAGGATGAAACCCAGATGCGAATCTTCGATCACCAGAGCAATGCGCGCGCTCGGGTAGCTGGGATCAATCGGCACATAGGCCCCGCCCGCCTTCAGTATGCCCAGCATCCCCACAACCATCTCGATGGATCGCTGAACGCAAAGTCCTACGAGCACGTCGGGACCGATGCCCAACTTAGTCAGGTGTTGTGCGAGTTGGTTCGCCCGGAAGTTGAGTTCGCCGTAGGTCAGCTCCTGCTCGTCGAACACCAGCGCCACCTGATCCGGCGTCCGCGCAGCCTGCGCTTCAATCAACTGGTGCAGGCAAAGTTCTTTCCCGGGAAGTTCGGCGGCCGTGTCGTTCCAGTCCAGCAGCAGTTGCCGGCGTTCGGCGTCGGGCAGCATGGGCAATTCGGAAATGCTCTGCTCCGGATTGGCAACACCCGCTTCCAGAAGCCTCGAGTAGTAGCCGGCGAGGCGGCGGATCGTGGCCGGTTCGAATAGATCGGTGCTGTACTCGATCAATCCGTCGAGGCCTTTCTCGTTCTCGGAAAGAATCAGCGTCAAATCGAACTTCGATGTGCCCGTCTCGAGCTCCCGGTTGCCGGACACCTTGGAAACCTGGGAGACACCTTCCGAGTTGTGGAGAATGAACATTACCTGGAACAGCGGCATGCGGCTCGGATCGCGGTCCGGCGCGAGTTCGGCCACCAGGCGTTCGAACGGAAGATCCGGATGGGCATAGGCGCCCAGGGCGCGTTCGCGCACCTGTTGCACCAGGGAAAGGAAACTCTGGCGGTCACTGAATTTTGCGCGCAAAAGCAACGTGTTCAAAAATAAGCCGATCAAGTTTTCTGTTTCGCTGTGCGTTCTGCCGGAAATCGGCGTCCCGACCACGATGTCGTCCTGTCCGGTGTAGCGGTGCAGCAAAGCCATGAAGGCGGCTTCTAGAACCATGAACAATGTGGCTTGCTGCTCCCGGGACAATGTTTTCAGCTGGTCCAGCAGCTTGCCGGGCACCTGAAAGGTCTCCGTCGCGCCACGGAAGCTTTGCGAGGCAGGACGCGGCTTGTCGGTGGGCAATTCCAGGATGGAGGGCGCACCGGCCAATTCTTTCTTCCAGTAGGAAGTCTGGCTCTCCAGCACTTCGCCCTTCAGCCACTCCCGTTGCCAGACGGCAAAATCCGCAAATTGGATGGGCAGATCGGGCAGAGGAGACGGCCGCCCGGCTGAAAAAGCTTCATAGAGCTGTCGAAGTTCCTGGTGAACCACTTCCATCGACCATTCATCCGCGAGGATGTGGTGGGTGGTAAGCAGCAGCCGGTGCTGGCGCGTGGACAGGTGAACCAAGGTCGCGCGAAGCAGCGGGGCCCGCGACAATTCGAACGGCCTTCGTCCCTGCTCACGCACTGCGCGAGTCCATTCCTGTTGGCGTTCATGTTCCGGAAGAGAACTGAGATCCAGTTCCACGAGCGGAAGGTCCATCTCCGGCAGGATGATCTGCTCGGGTTGTCCGCCGCTGTGGGAGAATTCCGTCCGCAAAATTTCATGGCGGCGGACCAATTCCTGGATGGCTTTGCGCATCGCTCCCGCGTTGTACTCTCCGCGGAAATCGACCACGTCGTTCATGTTGTAAACAGGGCTGCCGGGGCTGAGATGGTCCAGGAACCAGAGCTGCTCTTGCGCGAAGGAAAGCGGAACCGGACCGGACGCCTTGCGGCGCTCGATGCGCTGAACATTTCCCGAACTCTTGGCCGCGGTGATTACCTTGGACAACCCGGCGATCGTGGGATTTTGAAACAAGGTCTGGAAAGTAATATCCACGCCGAACACGTCCCGAATGCGCGACACGACGCGGATGGCCAGCAAGGAATGGCCGCCCAAATCGAAGAAATCGTCGTGGATCCCGACGGTGTCAACCTTCAACATTTCGGACCAAATCAGCGCCAGTGCTTTCTCGGTCTCGGTCTGTGGCCTGACGAATTCGCCTATGGCCTGTGGATTTTCATGAGCGGGCCGGGGAAACGCCTGGCGATCGATCTTGCCGTTCGCCGTCAGCGGAAATTTTTCCATCAGGACAAATTGAGACGGGACCATGTACTGCGGCAGCCGGTCTTTCAGGAATTTGCGCAGGCTGGCAGGCGTCAATATTTCTTCGTTCACAGGCGGCAGGGAGCGGACATGCCCTTCGCCGGACTCCTGCCGCAGGAGGCGGCCCGCCGCGGACGGCCGAATGGCGTACACGTAACACAATTCGGTTTTTCTCAGCAGCGGGTCCTGCTCGACCAGAACGTCATAGCCCAGCTTTTCCAGCAGCGTGGTGATGGGCTCCAGGTTTCCCTTCTGGTCCACTTCGATGACAAGCTGGCGAATCTTGGGCCAGTCCGCGGCGCTGATTCCCTGCAGCACATCCCACTCGCTCTTTTCAACATTGATTTTCAGCAGATCGATGCGTTCCAAACCTTCTTCCGCGATCACGCTGGAAAGGGTTCGGAGCTGAGCGGTTTCTGTCTTGGCATGGAACCGGTCCTCGAGCATCTTCCCGATTTCCGTCGCAATTTCCCCAGTGTTTCCCGCTTCAGATTCCTGATTGAGCGCGTAGGTCTTGACTACTTCGCGCTCCGTCGCTTCGTCCGCGTAGAATCCAGATAGCAGCGAAAACCCTTCAAAGAAAGTCATCTCCGCGGTCTTGTTTTCGCGAGAGAGACCCATGGGAAGGCATTTCACGCCCGCGCCCCATGCTTCCGCGTTGGCCTTCAGGCAGGCATAAGCGGCGGGGTTGGGCTCAAAGGAAACGATCCGCAGGTTCTTGGCGATGCGGCTGGCAAACACGGTGAACATCCCGATGTTGGCGCCCGCATCGACGATGCTGTCGCCGTCGCGGATTGTGATCCCGTGCCGAAGATAAGCTTGGAGAACGAAGATTTCCTTGTAGATGTAGGAGGTCTCGTTCTTGTTTAAATGCGCGACCGGCAAGCCGTCAGGCAAAGTGTAGAGAGCTTTGCAATTCCAAAGAGATTGATTCGCGCGTTTCGGCAAAACGTAAGCGACAAGCTCGTTGTTGCCGGATTCATCTTCATACGCCGACACGACTGCGTCCCGCAAGCAGCCCTGCTCGCGAAGCGCTCCTTCGATTTCGCCGAGCTCGACGCGGTATCCGCGAATTTTGACCTGGTGGTCGATCCGGCCGCAAAACTCAAGGTTCCCGTCGGGCAGATGGCGCGCGCGATCGCCGGTGCGATACATCCTCGCGCCAGGCTCGGTGCTGAATGGGTCTGGAAGGAATCTCTCTGCGGTCAGGTCAGGCCTATTGAGGTAACCGCGCGCCACGCCACGGCCACCAATGTAAAGCTCGCCCGGAACACCAGCAGGCACTGGCTGACGATTCTCATCGAGGATGTAAGCCCTGCTATTCGGAAGAGGTTTTCCCAGCGGGAGCTTGCCGGACGGCGTGCTGGGTAGCGTTGTGCCCACGTGGTAGGTCAGCACCCCGACGGTTGTTTCCGTGGGTCCGTAGTGGTTGTAAATCTCGCAGCTTGGGGATTTGCGGCGGAGTCGCTCAATCCAGTCCAGCTGGGAGGCCTCGCCGCCTACGATCAGGCGGCATCTGGGAATGACTTGCTCCGGATCTTTCCCCGTCTGCAATGCCGCCAAGTGCGACGGAACGATCTTTAAAACGTCAACCTTCTCTCGCTGGAAGTACTCCGAGAGCATCGACTGATTCTCTGCTCTCGCCTGCGAAATGACATGAAGGCAGCCGCCAGTGACCAAAGCGGGAAAAATGACGGTGTTGCCAAGGTCCGCGGCGATGGTCGATACGGTCGCGTGATTCATGCCGGGGCTGAACTGAAACCGGTCTGCAACGCCCAAGGCGTAGTTGACGATGTTCCTGTGTTCGATACAAACGCCCTTGGGGCGGCCGGTCGAGCCGCTCGTATAAATCACATAGGCAAGGTTTTCAGGGCGCACGCGAGCATCACTTCGCGCTGGCTTTTTAGAGGAGTTCCAATCGACGGTGTCCAGGCAAACGGCCCGAACGGCGCCGGTCGGCAGGCTTGCCAGGAGGCTGGTTTGTGTGACCAGCACCTTGACATTCGCATCCGCGAGCATGAAGGTGATCCGCTCTTGAGGAAACGCGATATCCATGGGCACATAGGACCCGCCCGCCTTCAGGACGCCCAAAAGGCCCACAATCATGTCGGCGGAGCGCTCCACAAAAAGCCCAACCGGCACATCCGGTCCAACTCCCAACCCTCTCAGGTCGTGCGCGAGGAGGCTCGCGCGACGGTCGAGCTCGCTATACGTCAACCTCTGCCCTTCGAACACCAATGCCGTCTGATTGGGAGTTTTCCCCGCCTGCGCCTCAAACAAGTCGACGATCGTCTTGTCAGTGGGGTAGGTTACGGCGGAGTTGTTAAAGTCAATGACGAGAGACTGATACTCGCGCTCGGTCAGAGGAATACCGGAAACCTGCATGTGGATGTTCTCGTTTTCGATCTTTGTGCTCATGCTATTTGCCATACCGGGCAACGCGGAGAAGGAACTGCGTCAGGCGCCGGGACATCACTCGAGGCTCGAAGGGCGATCCCGTCTCCATACAAATCTCGGTAATTCCTCTTAAAATGAGAATACACCGAACAGTCGAAGAGCAATTCACCTTCCGTTGGTAGCGCAGAGGGACAGAATTAAGTCTTTATTTTCAATCACATCCGATGAATTTTCAATCCAATCATAGACGTTTTCGGAGCGCCAAGGAAGTAAAGGGCAAATTTTTGCCCTTAAGTACTACCAATTTCTCACTTGTGGATAATCGTCGCTGGAATCGAAAGTGAAGTGCTTTCCGGTCAGTCACAAACAAGCTGTTTCGCCGTTCGCTGTTGCACTCCGTTAGCCGTCAAGCCTCCCAGAGCGGTGGTTAGTTCAGGCCGCTCTGCGTCAGCTTCACGGCCGCGTTTGACCTGCCCCCGAACTCCGCACGCGTCATAATACGACATCTGAACAGTTGGTACCCAGATTGCCGAAATAGATGCTGGAGGCTTGCGCCGAGCCGCTGGTATTGTCCACAACCATTCCACTCGTTCCACCCGTCTCGGTTGTGGTCGCGCCAGAAATCCCCGAAGGCGGGAAACTGTTCGGGAACAAGTTGATGAAAATGTTCATGTTATATTCAATGAAGTTCGGCGATGCAGCTGTAATCCCGCTGACGAAGACTTGATCGCTGCTCCCATTCAAAAATTCAGTGACAGGCGAGAAGTCGACAGGAGCGGAACCACCGATTTGAATTTCATCTGAGGGGTTAATCGTGTTATTCATGATGTGACCGGCGCTGAACGTGGCGCCGTAGAGCTCTATGTTAGTGCCACCGCTGCTTAACGCCCACTCGTAAATTAGCCAATGGGTAGGATTGACGCTGGAAAAATAGCCGCTGTTAAACGCTGGAGAATGAAGATTGTGGGATCCACCCGCACCTAGTGGCAACGTCACTACTCCACTCAAGTTTGTTGTTAATGCTTGGACCATAACGGAGGTCCCTCCGACGGAGGCGCCGCTCACTCCATAAACAAAATGGTTGACCGCGTCGATCATCGGCGGGTCAACTACTCCTCCTGTCGCCGCGCCATTCCCCACCGTCACCGCGGTTCCGAGTGACGCTCCAGTAGAGTCAAACCCATAAATATTGCCGTCCGCGCATCCAACGAGAATATGCCCAGTCCCACCGTCGATAACCGCGCCGGTCAGTTTCCCCACACAAGTTCCTCCGACGGTAAGCGCGCCAGCAGTTCCCCAAGTGGGATCCAGGCTCGGCGCCGGAGTCCCTCCAGAGGTGCAGGCCGAGGTGGTGCAAAAGACGTTGATGACGCGGAAAAGAACCCCACTGTCGTTGCCGATGTAAGCCACGTCATTTGTGTAGTCAACGAATGGCGAAGACAACGTGTTGTCGGCTGACCCCAAAGCCAGGTCTGTTACGGTTCCGCTAGCGGCAACTGGCGCGAGCGCGGCAAACCCACTGGTGATCGATACTGGTTTTAAGACGTTTTGTGCACTGGGAGTGGTAATGTCCACTCCATCGCCAGCCTTCCAGGCCAGAACGTGAAAATGAGCCACGCCCGATCCTGACTCGACAAAAGCGACTTTGGTTCCGTCCAGCGAAAGAGTTGGAGATGTTGCAACTTTACCTCCCGCCGCCGTGATGTTGTATGACCAGAACGTTGTCGCCGCTATCCCGCTATCGCCTGGCGGAGGGACCGCGCGATTGCAGATGCCGTTGGACGGGGTCGTCCCGCTATAAAGATTATCGAAAGCCACGATGTTCGGCTGAGTTGGGCTGCCGGCTACGTTCACGGGGAACACAGCGTAATCGGGAATGGCGGGCGATACCGCTGTACAGGTCGGCGCGGCGTTAACATCGAACGTAAATTTTGCGGGGTACATGGTCGGCGCCACTCCACCAGTTCCCAGATTGATACTCCAATCGCGGTTGACGTCGGTTTGTGCGGGGAGGAAGTGTCGAGGACCACTTACCCGGTGAAAATCTTCGCGTTCCGCCGCCTGCCAGCTGAGGATCGCTCGGGGATCGTGCTGCACGGCGACCAGGGCATTAATTTCGCCAACGCGCGGATACAGCGTGTGGCTCGTGCTCCAATCCATCACTATGCCGTTGGAATGTTCCGTTGGCGTAGCCGGTGGCTGTGCCGCTGCCTGCTGCCCCGTGAGATCTGTGGTCAGCAATTGGCCGCTGGAGCTACATCCAAAAAGGCCAAGCACGCAAAGACCACACAAAGCCAGGTGGGACGCAGAACGGGTTTTTCGCACGATGGTTCTCCATTCGATTCAGTACAGTATTCGGCCAATGGCCATATTACTTGCCGGATTCTACCAAGTGCCGCACCGATGTTTATCCCCACGTTGGGGCAAGATTCGTCAAATGTAATAACTATTTGTGTAATATAGTGAATCCGGCCGGGAGGCTATTTGCGGGTAATACAACAGGATAGGATGGCCGGCGATCACCAAAACAAACCCGGCCCTCGGCGTAAACCACCGGGAGTGGTACTATCCGGCCGTGGATGTCCGCCGGCGGAAATAACGCCACGGCACGGACTCACACCCCCTTTCGCCTGACCATTAGTGGCATCATGATCCATCCAGGCGACAACAGTAAGGAGACGAATACAATGAGACGCTTCTTCACATGCACATTCGCTGCCGGCCTCTTTTTAGGCGCTGGCTTGCTTGCTCTATCGAGCAGGCCGCTCGCCGCTGCCGACGAGACGTCCGCGTTTCGCCGGGCGGATAAAAGCTTGGCCGACGCCCTCGCCAAGGGAGACGCGAAGGCGGTCGCCCCACTTCTGGATGATCGCTTCCAGTGGGTCGAGGCGAACGGCAAGATCCACACGAAGGCGCAAGTCCTCGAGGACCTCACACCGCTCGCCGCCGACAACGAAGGCGCGATCGACGCGCGAACTGTGGACTTTCTCGGCCAGGTCGAGCGCGTTCTGGGGATTCACCATAACCAGCGCTTTGCCCACCTCTGGGTGAAGAACCCCGCGGGCTGGCAGGCGTTCGTCTTTCTGAACATCCCCATTCCGGCCGAGAGGCCCGATTACACGGCGGTCCCGGCTCCACCATCCGAGGCGGACAAACTCTGCGAAAATCCCTGCAAGACGCTGCCCTACAAGCCTGAGAATCCCGTGGAAGAAGGGGCCCTGGCCACTTGGTTTCATTTGAAGAACGATGAATGGCATCCGAATCCGGAAGATTGGGCGGCCCATGCCGACGAGAATCACGAGACCATCACGCCGCGCAGTGACATGCCCAAACTGCAGCACGTCGTGGAAATAGCCGAGCAACGCAAACTTTATGGAGAGAACGGCGGCTCCGGAGGCTCCGCGGTGCAGTCCATGCGCATGTTTGAATTCGGCAATGTGGTGATCATGCAGACTTTTCAGGGGCGAAATCCCAACGCGAAACCCACCAGCTGGAATCTGCGCGTGTTTCTGAACCGCGGGGACGGCTGGAAAATCGCTCTGAGCGCACAGACGAATATTACGTAGCAGCCTGGGTCTAAGTGGCACAGGCTTCAGCCTGTGGGGGTTAGTCCTTGCAGAAACTAACCCCCACAGGCTGAAGCCCGCGCCACTCAAACCCATCTTCCATCGTTGTGAGTTGTAAGCAAGACGGGCTGTGCTATTGAGTCTCGGGCGGTTCCTTCATTTACTCATTTCAAGGCCGGCTCATTGAAATTTTATGGCCGGTTCCGCTGGGCAGGATAATGTCTCCAGTCATTTGCTTGCCGTCGGTGGAAAGTTTCCCAAGAAAATTCACTTGATCGGAGGTAAGGGCTGTGACGATTCCACCGGCGGCTACCGCTACGTTCCGAAATTGAAGGTTCATGGATACAGAGGGGTCGGGGACCGTCAGCAAGCCATTGGAAGACTCGGAAAAGGAAAATGCCGCGGGCAGCGTTCGGCCATCCGCCAGGGTGATGGTGCCCTTCCAATCTCCAACGATGGATTGGGAGGAACCTGAGTCCACCGTGGCCTCGGCGGTTTTGGTCCCTTTGGCGCCTACTTTCTTTTCGAACTCGTCGAACTTTACCCGGGTGTCTTCGCAGATGTACTCCATGATGTTCCAGCCGGGCTTCAAGATGTATTTTCGCTGGGTCTTCAGGACGGTCGTGTAGGCCTGCGGGTCCTCGATGGTGATGTCGATCATCAGCGTGTCGTGATCCACTCGACGCATGCGCTCCACAATGTGCAACGCTTCGGAATGCGGATGGCCTGCAACGTCCAGCCAGGTCTTGTCGTTGAAGCCGGTGGAATCGACCACCAGCGTGTCTCCCTCCCATTTGCCGGTGGAGTCGCCCATCCACGTCGGGTTGGCGTCTTTCGGATGATCCCTGCCGTCCGTGAAAATCTGGCGCACGAAGTGGCCGTATTCGAAGTACATGATTGTGCGGCCCTGGACTTGGAGCATTTCAAACGGGTAGGCGTGGGTGTAGACATTCGGCACTCCGGGGGGAAGACACTCGGAATTCGGGTCGTTGGAGTTGAGCGCCGTGTATTCGCCGCCGATCGGATGGTTGCCTTTGAATTTCTCCTGGCCCCAGGCGGTGAGAGGAAGGGCGTTCAAGTGCTGGCCTTGCGCGTCGGTCCAGATGAAGTTGAACGTGTTTACCGAGGACGGATACCAAACTCCGGTCAAATCCCCCGTGTGCGAAGCCGTCTGGCTCGCCTTTTGAGTTTGCGCCCGCAGGACAGACGAAAACGCAAGCAGCGCCACGCATCCAATCGAAACGATTCTTAGCGCTCTCATTTGGAGGAATCCGGCGGCAACACGGTTCCCGGGAGTTCGTGGCCATCTGGGAAGACCAGCTTTTTCACCTGCAACCCTTTTTCACCATTCTTGGCGGGCGCGCCGATGATCGTGACCTGGTCGCCGGGCTTGAGGGTGCTCCTGCTCCAGCCTCTCCTCGACAGAAGATTCGGGCTGGGGAGTTCGCCTTCCCATTCGCTGGTTTTGCCGGCATCGTCTTTCACAGTGAACGTGAGCAAGGTGTGCGGATTGACGAATTGGAGTTCCTTCACCGTTCCGTTCATGGACACGATCTTCGTCATGTCATATTCCGAAGCGCCGTGATGCGCCAGTACGGGAATCGAGATCAGCAGAAAGCTGAAGATCAATGCAGCGTGCGTGAGTTGCGTACTTTTCATGCAGCCTCCGGAATTAATTTTCACCGGACCCGATTTCAACTGGGCTTCGCAAAAATTGCCGAGTTTGTTGATTTATCAATAGCCACTGCCCGTTCCCGGAATTGTTCATGCATACCGCGACTAACGACGCAGTGTCAATCCTTTTTGTCTCGCATGCATCTTCCGGCGCTGGAGCGCCGCAGGATGCTAGCCCTGGGAACGCCAATCTCCCGATTGGCGTGGCGCAACCCGCCAATCGGGAGATTGGCGTTCCCGGGCGAAACTCCGCGGCGTTGCCCCGGCCGAACAGTCCTACACGCCGTTGGCGCGGCAGCGCGACCGAGCTTTCATTTGTTTGTCGACTTGGAGAATTGCGGCCTGTTGGTGGAGGAATTTCGCCGCAGCGAATGAAAACGTGAATGAAAACGGAACGGCGCGAACTCCCCGTTGAGCAAGAGTTCGCGCCGTTCTGTAAGAATTCCTTTATTGGCTGGCTACCGGTGGCCCATCGCAGCTGGGTGCATCCGTCGCGCCAGTTGTTCCATCCGGGACGGCTGTGGCTGTGCCAAGGGACGCACAATTCCATTGCCGCTCGAGACGTGGTCGCTGATCGCGGCCAGGCGCTTCAGAATCGATTGCCACTGTTCCCAGTCGAGCTGCCGTAGGAACGGCCGCAACCCCTGGATGAATGGATCTTCCAGGAGGGCTTCGCCGTTCGTTTCCGGGACGAAGAAGCGGTTCAAGCCGACGCCAAGCGCTTCGGAAATCTTCTCGAGCGTTCCGAGGCTGGGCGTCATCTGTCCGCTTTCGATCCGGGACAGGTACGACCGGGATACGCGCGAGCGCGCCTGGAGCTGGCTTTGCGTCATCCCGCGCGATTCGCGCAATTGCCGGATGCGTTGACCAATATTCTCCACCGTCTCGCGGTTCGGCCACTTCTCGAAGAGTTGCCGGTCGTCGCCTGGAAGCTCCTGCGGCTCGGGAGGAGGAATTAGAAATTCCACCTTGGGCGGCAGCAAGCGCAGACACCGGCGGCAATTCCCCGTGCGGGTGCGATATTGCACGAGCCCGCATGTTTTGCAACGGATGACTTCGCGGTCTAGGTCGATATCCACAGCAACCTTATTTCCGTTAGTTCCGTTCATTACATTCGTACTATTTTGTTCCGACACCGGTGCTCCTCGCAGACTATTCCGGCATGCGGATGAGAGGGACTTCGTACGGGGGGAAGGCAGCAGCTGGCGCGAACGACATCATGGGGGTATCCGCAACCCGTGTCAAGCTTTTTTTCCATTCCGATAATCAAATCGGTCAAATCGGTAAATGCATTAGTTCTTTTATTTGGCGCACTTGGGCCTTCGGAAGAGAACAGCCCGGCACAAACAGGGAGGTTGCGGTATCCTTGCCGGGGTCAGTAGGATAGCTGCCAGCAGCAGCGAGTGTGCGTGAGAACTCGGTTTTGATTCATGTAGCGCCCGCCTTCAGGCGGGCATGTGCCTGATTCCAAAGTGCCCGCCTGAAGGCGGGCGCTACAAAAAACGAGCCAATCTTGAGTTCTCAAGCACACTCATTGGGGTTTTTCGCGCCGCGTAAACTATTGACGCAGACAGCGAAGATTCGTCGAACATTTCATGCCTCGGGAGAAAACCATGCCAACCAGAAATGACGCCTGGGCTCTACTTTGCGAATACACGCAAAACGAAAGCTTGCGCAAACACGCGCTGGCGGTCGAAGCCTGCGTGCGCGCCTACGCGCGAAAATCCGGCGAGGATGAAGATTTGTGGAGTCTCACCGCGCTGCTGCACGATTTCGACTACGAGCGCTGGCCCAATGAGGCGCACAGCCCCACGGAAGAGCATCCCGCGGGTGGATCGGCGATCCTTCGCGAGCGCGGCTACCCCGAAGAAATGATTCGCGCCATCGTTTCGCACGCCGAATATTGCAACATTCCGCGGGAGACTCCGCTGGAACACACCCTGTTCGCGTGCGACGAACTCGCCGGCTTCCTCACCGCGTGCGCCCTGGTCAAGCCGGGCAAGAGCATCTTCGAAGTCGAGCCCGATTCAGTGAAGCGCAAACTTAAGGACAAAGCCTTCGCGCGCGGAGTGAACCGCGAAGACGTGCGCAAAGGCGCGGAAGAATTGGCTGTCCCCATCGAGGAACACATCGCCTTCTGCATCGTCGCGATGCGCGAGGTTGCGGACACGCTCGGCTTGCGCGGAAATCAAGTGGCCAGCGCCTAAGTAGCACAGGCTTCAGCCTGTGGGGTTTCGTGCGTGCCAGGACGAAAACCCACAGGCTGAAGCCTGTGCTACCATTACCAAGCAAAGGAAAACATGCAGATTTTCCCCATTACGCGGCGGAAGACGTACGGCGTCAAAGTCGGCCAATATCAGGTTGGCGGCGGCGCGCCGGTGGTCGTGCAATCGATGACCAACACGGATACGGCGGACATTGCCGGGACTGTGGCGCAGTGCAAGGAGCTGGCCGACGCGGGCTCGGAGTTGGTGCGCATCACGGTGAACATGCCGGAATCGGCGGCGGCGGTCGCGGAAATTGTGGCGCGCCTGCGCGATTTGGGATGCACCGCCCCGATCATCGGCGATTTTCATTACAACGGGCACGTCCTGCTGACGAAATATCCCGATTGCGCGAGGGCCCTCGACAAGTACCGCATCAATCCGGGCAACGTGGGCGCGGGCGCGCGGCGCGACGAGCAGTTTTCCACCATCTGCAAGGTTGCCGTGGACAATGGAAAGCCGGTGCGCATCGGCGTGAATGGCGGCTCGCTCAATCAAGAGCTGGTGATGCGCAGGATGCAGGAGAATACCGACCGCGAACTCGGCCTCGATTCCGAAGAGATCATCAACAACTGCATGGTGCAGTCCGCGATCGAATCGACCGAACTCGCGCTCGAATGCGGCCTGCACCACGACCAGATCATCATTTCCTGCAAAGTCTCGAAGCCGCAAAACCTCATCAAGGTGTACCGCGACCTTTCGCGCAAGACCGAGCAGCCGTTGCACCTGGGTCTCACCGAAGCGGGTATGGGCACGAAAGGCATTGTGTGGTCCTCGGCGGCGATCGGTATTCTGCTGCAGGAAGGCATCGGCGACACGATTCGCATTTCGCTCACGCCGCGCCCCGGCGGAGACCGCCGCGAGGAAGTGTACGCCGCGTGTGAACTCCTGCAGTCGCTCGGGCTGCGCTCGTTTGCGCCGAGCGTGACCGCCTGCCCCGGCTGCGGCCGCACCACCAGCACCACGTTTCAGAAACTCGCCGAGCGCATTCAGGATTACATCCGCGAAAGCATGCCGCAATGGAAGCAGCAGTACGAAGGCGTCGAGGACATGACGCTCGCCGTGATGGGCTGTATCGTCAACGGCCCCGGCGAATCCAAAGCCGCCAACATCGGCATCAGCCTCCCCGGCACAGGAGAAGAACCAAGCTGCCCCGTCTACATCGACGGCAAAAAAACCGTCACGCTTCACGGCAACTACGACGAACTCTCCGCCGCCTTCCGCAAATTGGTGGATGATTACATCCAATCAAAATACGCGCCGCGTGCTGCCACGCCAGCGGCGGCATCTACGAGCCGTTCGTAACGTTGCTGATCCGTCCCCGATGGCGAGAACTACGAGATATCCTCGAGCTTTCAACTGGCGGCACCGCTATCGAGTCCCGGTCACATCCGAGGCCGTCACGCGCCTTGTCACTAAATCAAGCGTGTACAACCTGCTAAGGTTCGGAAGGGACCCCCATCTAGAAGTCCATCGCAAGAAAGCCGCCGTTCTGGCGTCGTTCGACAGGCACAAATCAGTCGCGTATCCATTTGCGTTGGTAAGCTTCTCTACGGACTTGCTGTTTAGGTCCATGCGATAGACGTCGTAATCGAACGCTTTCTTGCCATCCGTCGCAGCCATGAAATATATGCTATCCCCACCTGGCGCAATGAGAACGTTGGATACTACAGGCAACTGAGGCCCGTTCGGCACTACGGGATGAATCTCTATTTCGCCTTTGGCAGGATCATTGATCGAGTAGAGGTATATCCGCGCTCCGCTAGCGACGTCCCCCGAAATGACCAACATTCTGCCGTCGTTTGAGTACGAGACCCCCCAAAGCTCAAAGTGTCGGTCCGTTAGTTGTCGTGCCTTCGTTCCATCGAGGCTGGCCGAATAGAGGTCCCAACTGCGCCGATCTGGCGCGCCACTTCCGGCGACGGCAGCCAAACTTACCGCCCTCGCAAAGTACAGTTCATTTCCATCGGGCGAGAAATGCGGCGCGAAATCGTAGCCGTCTGGGTTCGATGAAAACAGCGGATGGAGATTGCCGCCATCGGCGTCCACTATGAAAATGTGTAAATGTTCGTCTGCGTTGCTCTCGCAGGCAAACGCCAGTTGTTTGCCGTCGGGAGAATAAGCTGGCGAAGCTGCGATACAGGGTATGGGTATCCTGAAGGGAGTGGAGATTTTCGAATCCAGGTCTATTTTCTTCATGGCCGACGAATTGCCCTTTGCGCGGACAAGAACGATCGAGCGAGCGTCAGGTGAGAACGCAAGACTGGCAATTTCTCCCTTTTCGAAGTGTCCCTGCGCCCCGGTCCACGCCCAAGCTAGCGAGGCGACAATCAAGACGCCGACGGTGCCGGCCGCGATCAACAGTTCCGTTCGGCGGAAGTTGTTGCCCTTAACCTTGGCCTCGGCAGCTGTTGGACCTTGTTGAAACTTCCTGACTAGTGTCTCTCGGTAACTCCGAATCCGCCCGTCTATCACAAGACCGATGAGGTACCACCAGAGCGTTCCCAGAAAACCCCACAGCAGTGCGGCGACTCCTCCAAACTTGACGCTTGTGAGCAAAAATCCAAAGGCGACGAACGAAATCGGAAGGTCAGCAACGATCAGGATCACGAACGGGACCGCGGACGGCCCGTTTGCCATGGGCTGCGAAAAAACGGAATAGAGTATCCACATCGAAATGAACAGAAGGGCATGAATTTCCGAAGCGATGTACTTGGCTTGTAGAGTTTTCCGCATGTGGCCGAGATGTCAGAACTAGAAACAGGGTAGTTTGTCGCGGTGGCGCGGTCCACCGGACGGAAATTCTGATTGACCTAACAGTTACTTGGAAAATAAGAAGAAAGAATGCACGGTTCGCGCCCTAGATGATGGACCAGTGGTGACTCTACAACTCGCGGAGGGCGGTAGCCACAGGCGTATTGGCGGCGCGGATCGCCGGCAGCAGGCCGCCGACGATTCCCATTGCCAGCGCGAAGATGATGCCGCGCACCAGCAAATCGGGCGTGACCCTAAAAGCGAAAGCCAGGCTAGAAAACGTCTGAAAGTTCATCGTCGACGTGGTCAGGCCGTTCAGCGGCAGCACGGCTACGCAACCGACAGCCCCTCCGACAAACGAGATCAGCAAGGCCTCGAACAAAAATGAAACCACTACGGCGATCGCGCTGAAACCCAGTGCGCGCATGGTGGCGATTTCGCGTCCGCGTTCGGCGACCGCGGAGTACATGGTGTTGAGCCCTGCGAAAACGGCGCCGATGGCCATGATAGAAGCCACCACGCCTCCGAGAATGGTAATCAGCTTGGTCATCTGCGTGGACTGTTTTGCGTAGTAGTCGATCTCGCGCGTCACGTCGACGTTCAGTCGCGGGTCGGCCGTTATGGCGTCCTTGAACTGTTGGAACGTATCGGGCGAGGCCAGATGAACGGTGACCGATTGGAAGATGTTCGGCGGGCGCTTTAAGACTTGATTGAGGATGGGTCCGTCGCACCAGACTTCCGAATCGAATGCGGAACCGCCCGCGTCGAAAACGCCGACAACCTGCCAGGGACTGCCGCCAAACTTGACCGTGTTTCCGATCGTCAAACCGGAATACGTGGTGTTCGCATTTTTGCCGACGATCAGCTCGTTCAGGCCCGGGTTGAACATGCGTCCCTGCGCGATTTTGACGAAGGTGCGAATGCGCAGGACATTGGCCGAGACTCCGCGAACCTGCACATTCGCGTTGGTGCCGGTGCTGATCAATGGAAATGGGATGACGCCTACCACTTCTTGAGTGACGAGCGGCCCGGCCGAGTCTCGCGCGATTCCCGGCGCATCCTGAATAATTTTGACGCTATCCAATGTGACGCCGCCCATCATCTCGGAGGTCGAGCCGGCGCGCATTACCAGCGCGTTCCCCGGTGACCCAGAGGCCACCAGTGTCGCGCGGAAGCCGCGGGCCAGGGAGAGCATGGCCACAAAGACGCCCACGGTTCCCGCAATTCCAATCACCGCAACGATGGCGGATGTCCAGCGGGCCTTGACGCTGCGAACGTTGTAAGTGAGAGGTATGGCCATGGTCAGACCCTCCGGAAAGCTTCGACGACGCGCATGCGCATCGCGCCCAAACCCGGGAGAATGCCGCTCGCTATTCCGACGGCGAGAGCGGCGACAAGCCCAAGAATCAGAATCGACGGATCGAGAATCAGCGTGGGAAGCATGCCGTTCAAAGCCCTGGCCAGCGCGGGAACGGCGAGGAGAGCAAGCCCGAGCCCGAGAAGGCCCCCGATCAACGCAATCACCAGGGATTCCGCAAGAATGAAAATGAGAACTCGGGGCCCGGAGTAACCGATCGCTTTCATGACCGCAAGTTCCGCGGTACGTTCGCGCACGGAGATGGCCATCGTGTTTCCCGTCACGAGGAGCAGCGTGAAAAAGACGACCGTTCCGATGGTCATGATCAGGAACTGGATGTTGCCGAATTGTTTGACCCAACCCGCGGCGAAAGCGGATTCCGTTTCCGTTTTCGTCTCGCTCGAGGAGTTGGCGAACTTGTCGTCGATGGCTTTCGCGACGCGCACAGAATCGTCAGGATTGTTCACGCGGAGGACGTACCAGCCGATCTGCCCCTTGATTTCCTGGGGGATGCGCTCTTCAAAGTAATCCCACTGCAGCCAGAACTGGGTTTCGTCGTCCTCCGGGCGCTGCCCGTGATAAATGCCGTCCAGGTTAAATTCCCAGGAACCGCCTCCATATAAAGTGGTCTTGATGGGGATCCGGTCGCCGATTTTCCAGTGAAAGCGCTCCGCGGTGCGGGCGCCGGCGATGGCGCCCTGGCGGTCTTTCAGGAAAACATTCCACTGGTCGTCGGGGACAAGGAGTTCCGGAAAAACCTGTCGCTGATTTTCTGGATCGATCACGAATTGGGGGAAAAAGTTTTTTTCGTCCTGGTAGACGCCGCCGAACCAGTTATTGTGCGTGATGGATTTCACTCCGGGAATCTGCAGGATCTGGTCGCGGTATTTGAGCGGAATCAGATTGATGATCGAAACGCGGTCGATCACCACCAGGCGGTCGGCGCCGGCCACGTCCGCGCCGCGGTTAAACGCGTTCTGCACGACGGCGAGAAAAGCAAACAGGAAAAGAGCCACGGCAAACGAGCCGACCGTGAGCACCAGTCGTATTTTTTTCCGGAACAAATTGGCGAAAATCAGGGAGCTGAATTTCATGCCGCGCCTCCAGCCGCCACGTCCTGCTCGAGCTTGGACGCCTCCACCAGAACGCCTTTCTCGAGATGCAGCGTGATGTGGGCCCGCGCGGCGACGACCGGGTCGTGCGTCACCATCAGAACGGTCTTGCCGTATTTCCCCACCAGTTCATCGATCAGCGCCATCACTTCGTCCGCGCTCTTGCGGTCCAGGTCGCCGGTAGGCTCGTCGCAAAGCAGGAAAGTCGGATCGGAAACGATCGCCCGCGCAATGGTCACGCGCTGCTCCTGTCCGCCGGAAAGCTGCCGCGGGTAATGCTGCATGCGGTCGGTAAGGCCCACCACGCCCAGAGCGGTTTCCACGTGCTTGCGCCGGTCCGCTTTGGAAAGCTTGGTCAGCAGAAGCGGCAGCTCCACGTTCTGGAACGCGGTGAGCACCGGAATTAAATTGTACATTTGGAAAATGAACCCGACGTGGCGCGCCCGCCATTCCGTGAGCTTGCTCCCGGACATGTGCGTGATTTCGTCGCCGTCCACGGTAATGCTCCCCGCCGACGGCACGTCGAGCCCGCCGAGTAAATTCAGCAGAGTCGTCTTCCCCGAACCGCTGGGGCCCATGAAGGCGACAAAATCTCCCTTGTCCACGTCAAGATTCAATCCCTGAAGAACCTGAATCTTTTCCCCGCCGCGGCTGTAAGTTTTATTCAAGCCGCGCACCCGGATCAGGCTTTGCGAATTCCCGCTGCCATCCACTCGGACCATCGTTCTCTCCTATTGCCCGACTTCGACTTTTTCGCCGTCACGCAAGTTCTCGGGCCCCTTGACTACGATCGAGTCGCCCGGCGCAAGCCCGGCCAGAATGCCGACGTCCGTGCCTCGATCCGTTCCGAGGCTGACCGCGCGACGCTCTACCGCGCCATCTTTAATTAGATACACGTAGGACGCGTTGGAGTCGGAGCGCACCGCGCTTTTGGGAACGTAGGCAACCGCCTCGGGAATTTTCTCCGCGCCTTTGTTGACGGCGGCAGGCTTGGGATCCTCTAGAAACGCGACTTTCACGCCCATGTCGGGAAGAATCTTGTCGTCCAGCTTCAAAAAGGAAATGCGCACCTTTACGGTGGCCTTTTGACGATCGGCGGTGGGAATGACGGTGCGAACCTTGGCGTTGTAGGGAGAGTCCGGAAAGGCGTCCAGCGTGGCCCTCACGGCCTGCCCTTCCTTGACTCTGGCGATGTAGGATTCGTTGACGTCGACTTCGATTTCGTTGGAGTTCATGTCCACGATGGTGGCAATGCCCGTGCGTGTAAATCCGCCGCCGGCGGAGTTGGGCGACACCATTTCCCCGACCTGAGCGTCCTTGGAAACCACAATCCCCGCGAACGGCGCCCGGATGATGCAATTGTCGACGGCTTGCTGCGCCTCGGCAATGCGCGATTCCGAGGCGGCCACTTGTTGCTTGGCGAGGGCGATTTTGGCTCGCAGGCTGTCGGCTGTGGTGGCGGCGTTGTCGAGGGCTTCTTGCGTGCCGATTCCCGCGTCGTGCAATTGCTGGGCGCGCCTCAATTCAATTACCGCATTTCGAAGCTGCACTTCGAGATCCGCGATGGCAGCCTGGGCGGAATCGCGGTCCGCCTTCGTGGAATCGAGAGCCCGTTTGTAGTCGGAGTCGTCCAACGTTGCGAGGAGCTGGTCCACTTTGACGCGCGTGCCCTCGTCGAAAAAAACAGCCGTGACGCGCCCCGTGATTTTGGCGGCGATGGTCGCCCGCCGCCGCGGCGTCACGTACCCGCTGGCATTCAGCGCGGTCTGAGGTCCGCCGGGATCGGGCTTGGCCACGATTGCCGCCTGTACGACCGGCTTCTGATTGCGCAGAGTGAATGCGCCTCCGACGATTGCCGCGAATAAGATGACTGGAATGGAGGCATAGACGACTCTTTTGCGCATGGCAGACTTGCCGCGCTGGTCGTCCCGGATTCGGAGCGAGCCCAGATCAGGTTTTGGAGAATCTTGTGGACTCGCCATCAGCGCTCCGACTCCGCCCGCACACTTGGACGAAAGACCTATTTCAGGACCGCGAGTGCTTGATCACAACAAACCACGAAGAGCCACTTAAAGACATTATTCTATCGCGGACTTCGCCTCTTCGGCGATAGCGATAAGAAGCGCCCAATGGATGGGAATGAGAGTATCCGCTGCGAGTTTACCGGTCGCAACTTGAACTGGGCATATATTGCGAGAAATCAGAAAGATCCCGGCGAAGGCTCCGAAATTGCCCCATTTCGGCGGGTGAGATTTGTTCCCTGGCTTATCCCCATTTGGTTGTACACTGGAGTTGTCCCCGCCGAGGAGGATTTATGCGGAATTACTCTTTCCCGATCGCGGCGGCTCTTGCTTTGCTCATTGCATGTTCTTCGCAAGCGGCAGAGAAACCTCGCCCCGCGCAAGGCAATCAAAATCAGCAGAAAAAAGTATGGACCAATGAGGACATGGACCAGTTGCGCGCGCGCGGACTGATATCCATCGTCGGCCAGGAAGCGACAGTTGCAACGACGCAGGCGCCCGCAGCGCCGGCCGAAACCGCGTTTCGAGTTTTTGCATCCAGGCTCGACGATCCCGCCTGGTATGCCGATCAGGCCTCCGATCTTCAGGCCGAGTTGGATAAACGCCAAGCCGCCCTGCTCCAACAGCAAACAGCGATCGACCAATCGGCTGACCGGATTACGGAGCCCGGCATCGCCCTGGACAAGAATGGCCCAGGCATGACTCCGACTGAGGGCCTCGCAAACTTACAAGCGCAGGTGCTGGAAGTCCAGAACCAGCTCGATGAGCTCGCCGATCTTGCCCGGCAACACGATATTCCGCCGGGCGTGCTGCGCGGCTGAGATTCAGGACGGCGTAAGGCTTGACGAAGCTTGGCAATTTTCGAAAGGCGAAACCCGACAGGCTGAAGCCCGTCCTACCAAAAACGCCAGGTGAATTTTGCGTAGGCGCTGCGTCTGATCAGGGACGAATTGACAAGCGTCAAAGCATCCATCGATTCCAAGTGATGGTCCCGCAGCAAATTCTGCCCTACCACGCTGAAATCCGCGCGTTCCGCGAATTTCCATCTCAGTTGTGTATCAATTCGCGTATAGGACGGCACACCCTGAATCGGCAGGGCGCCGACGAAATAAGCGCTGGCGTCCCATGAGAGACCGTGCGATAGGTCCACGTGAGACCGCAATTGGGCCTGATGTTGGGGGCTCGAACCCTGGTATTCCGCGACGGACGATGTGTCCTGACTCGACGGATTGGTATGCAGATGCATTTCCAAGAATGCGTAGCCTGGGCTCAGCGTCCAGCGATCCGTCAATTTTAGATTCGCGGAGAGTTCGCCGCCCTCCGTTGTACCGTACATTAGGTTCCCGAACGTAATTGGCATGACAAAACGAGCGGGAGTAGGGCTTGCCTCCAGAACTTCCGGGCCCGCCTCCAAACTTTCCAGATGGTCGTAGTGATTGAAAAAGGTCGATACATCGAGTGAAAGCCGGTTGTTGGGTTGCGCTCGAAAACCCGCCTCATAGGCCACGACGTGCTCGGGCTGGAATTGGGGGTTGCCGAATATAATAATTTCCACGGGCGTGTTCGTACCCGCAGGATCCGGGAACACGGTCAGCGGTGCAATGAGATCAGTGTCTCTTCGGGCCGGGCTTCGCTCCGCGCGTGAAATCGCGGACCAGAAAGTCACCCGGTTGGAGGGAGTCCACGCCAGGCGGACGCTCGGTTCGAGTTCGTATCCGGCAAAATAGCTGTTTTCAACTTTGGTCCCGGCTGTCAAGAATACTCGGTCGGGTTTCAGCGCGATTGTATCTTGCACAAAAAATGTGAAGAGTTGGAGCGCGGTATCGGGCGGGTTGAAAGCCTGATCGATCGTGCCGAGCGTATTGTCCCAGGTGCGGCGATATCCAGCGCCCCAGATTACGTCCTGGCGCGATCCCCAGGCCCAATGATGATTGAAATCGAAATCAACGGTATTCCGGATTTCGCGCAAGGAAGGACCCGTCCGTTCATAGTTGTCAAAGTAGAACTGAAAGGTCGTGTCCGAACGGCTGGAAAAGGAGTGGTTCCATCGGCCCAGAATGTTACCCCCCGAGAGCTGAGTGTCCACGTTCAAATTGCCTACCAGGGGCGGGGCGATCGAATAAACATGTATGATGGTGGCGCCCTCCTGTCCCGTATAAAGGTCTCCTTGAGCCGTGAGCGAATCGCTTGAGGAGATCTTGCTATCCGCCCGGAAGCCGCCATGCAAAAGATTCCAATTATCCTGCCCGGAACCGCCGCTAAAACCGGGCAAGGAGCCGTAGTTGAAATAATTCGCGAAGATGCGGTAGTTTGTTTTTTCCTTGATGCCGCCCCCATATTCCACTGAGCTTTGCGCCTGTCCCTCTGTGCCTCCGCCGGCCGTGACTAGGCCGCCCTTGGTTTCTTCGGCTCTCCTCGTCACAATATTGATCACTCCGTTCACGGCATTGGCCCCCCAAATCGTCGCGCCCGGCCCGCGAATCACTTCAATCCGGTCGATGTCTTCGAGCGGCACAACCTGCGTGTCCCAGTTCACTCCTCCCAGCAGCGGGGTATACACGGCGCGCCCATCGGTGAGCACCAGTAATTTATTAGTAAACTGCTGATTAAAGCCGCGCGCCGAGACAGCCCAGCTATTGGCGTTGATTTGCGAGACGTCCATCCCCGGAACCATACGCAGCAAGTCCGGGATATTGGCCGCCCCCGATCGGCGTATATCCTCTTGCGTGATCACGAAAATTGCCGCCGCTGCCTGCGACATCTTCTGTTCTGTCTTGGAAACCGAAGTCACCTCGATATTCATCAGGTCTTCAATGGGGACCTCGGAGAGGTCGCGCTGCCCTACCGGTTGTGCCGCGGGCTGTGAGGTGGGTTGCGAAGATTGTCCGAACGCATCGCCAAAGAAAAGGGCGAAGCTGAGAACGAAAACCCCGCAGAACTGTCTCGCTAAAGTCCGTGAGTGGATTACACGCGTGCGCCTGGACACAATCCCCTCCGTGAATCCAGAGAGCATGTTGCAGACCATCTCTAGCGCCACGTGAAACTCTTAACTCACTCATACTAAATGGGTTGCACTGCATTAATTCGGTTTCAGATTCCGGGAACTGGCAAGGGATTTTCTTGCGTGCCAAGCTGGCACTTGGAGGCTCGCACGGAACCCAAAATGGGAGACGCGCCGCCGTCACTCAAGCCTTCAAGGCCGAACCTCTCGTCTTTCACACGGGCTAACTTTGCCCCGGTTTTTTGGCAGGTGGATTTGATGGTGGAGCAGCTGCTGAATCGGCAGGCGGGCTTCCGGGCAGGCTCTTTCCGCCATTTCCGCCGAGGTATCGCATCGCGGTGGCGGCGAGACCATCGAGTGGTCCACCTCCATTCGATCCGCTGGTCACGAGAATGTCCGGAACAAATTTCGTGCTTCCATCGGCGAGCGCGGTGATGACGTTCACGAGCGCCGTTGCGTTTGAGCCCAGCGCGCGCACTTGCGCCTCGTAGCCGCGAGCCCTGGCCAGGCCTACCGCTTCAACCTCGGCGCCTTTCGCCGTGCCAGTCTGGCGAATAAATTCCGCCTCACCTCGGGCTTCTTCGGTTCGCGCATTGGCATTATTGGTCTTGATGTCCACGCCCACTTTGGATTTGGCGAGGTCGGCCTGCATTTCCGCGGTTCCCTTGGCGTTTTCCATGGCGATGCGTTCTTCCTGCGAAGCGCGCTGCTTGCGATAGGTTTCAATCTCCTGGTTGGCGATTTCGCGCTGGGTCAGAACCTTGACGAGGTCCTGGGGAAGGATAACGTCCTGGATGTAGACTCCGCGCGTCTCGACGCGGTATTGGTCCAGCTGCTCCTTGATGTGCTTGAACGCCTCTTCCTGCACTTGCTGGCGCGTTTCGATGAAGCGAATGGCGGGCATGCTCTGCAACTTGTCGCGGAAATGATTGCCCACGGCGGCCTGCAAAACTTCGTTCACCAGATTCATCATGGTCCCAACCATGGAAATCACGCGCGGCGCGTTCGTGTCCGGCACGTGAATTTGCACCTGCAGGTCGATGGCGAAAACGAATCCTTCGTTGCTCTTCGCGACAATCTGCTTCAGTTGCGCATCGAGATTGTGAGCCGCCGATACTTCGTCGGCCCAATTCAAAGTGAGAATGGAAGTGGGAACAATTTCCGCCTGGTAGCAGCGCGGATTGAGCGGATATTTTCCGGTTCGCAGCGCCTCTTGCCAGATGCCGCGGTGCCCCGGACGAACCAGCGTTCCAAATTTGAAATCGATCCCGGAGGTGTCGTGCGTCGGCAGTCCCACGTAGGCTTTGACGACGGCCACCTGGCCTTGTTGCACGACCAGCATCCACACCAGCTCGACGGCGACCAGAAACGGATTCAGCGCGTAGGCGCCGTAAAGCAGAGGGTCGTGCTGCAGGCCGATGCGCCCGCCGCTGTCCAGGAACGCTTGAAAATCCTGATAATTGTTGTGGAGATTATTTTTGTTGCCGAGCAGCACCTCGATGATATCGCCGTCGGTCGCGTTCGCGGCTTCCATTTTGTCGAGATCGGCGAAGCCGCCCAAACGGCTGGCGATGTCGCCGGAGGGAAGCGGGTCGCCTTCAAACACGGTCACGATGCCAACCATATCGAGCATCGCGCCGTCTTTTCCGGTTGCCTTGGGCTCGATCCGCACCAAATTCGAGCTGCTCGGGGCGCAAACCGAAAGCTTCGGGCGAAAGCACGTCCAATTTGCTGGTCTTGGAACGGAGCTCCGGCGAGACCGGCAATCCGTAGACCTGGCTTTTCGTGATGATCAGAAAACCAACGGGATGGATGGGCGCGAGCGTGCCCGGAGGAAACACCGGCCGCTGGACGCCTTTCTGCCCGCCATTCGCCACAAAGGAGCGGAGATCGGAGAAATTTCCGAACACTATCTTGTAAACCGCCGACTTCGCTCCGATCGGCAGCGGCGAGCCCACCTGGGCGATGACCACGCCGATTTCGCCGGCGGGAACCTGCACCCACGGGTACATTTCCACTTCGTAAAGCAGCCAAGGCTTCCATCGGCGCCCCGCCATCAGGAGGTCGGCCTGGTAGCCAGCCTCGCCGTGGAAGGCGATGGGATTGTCGTCTTTCAGTTTCCGGAACGCGAAACGCTTCATGACCAGACCCACTTCTGTTGGGCCGACCACCCGGACGGACATCCAAAGGTAAAAAATCACCAGAAGGACGACGGCGAACAAGTAGTAGTATTCGGCGGAAAGAGTTGACATGATGGTAACTCCTGTCGGGGACACACCCATGCTCTGTCACAAGCCGCGGTCTTGTCAAGCGAATCGAACCGAGATCTCTGTCCGCTCGATAGCGGAATAGTCCGCTATTCACAATCGTGGTTTTGGTCCTCGCAATTACACAGTAACTAGCAAAGATGGTGCGCCCGACTTCGTGGCGCCGGCGTCTCGCCGGCGGTTTTTTCAAACTACACGCGGCTCAAAATTGCCGGCGAGACGCCGGTGCCACAAAAGCCGTGCGATTCGTGATTGCGGCTGTCTTGTCAAAGCAGAGTCTCGGCGCGATAGAGTTTCACCGTGTTGAAGATTGTGGAAATTACGAGCATGAGCGACATTCCCGCAGTGGCGATGATTCCGCCGACGTCGAAGATCCGGTAGGGCGAGCCGAAGATCCGCGCATCCGGATGAAACCACAGCGCCACATTGCCGAGCGCAAGCAAAATTCGAATTTCCGTGGGGCCAAATTTCGCGAACGAAAGCTGAAAAGTTCCGACGGTATACGTGGCCAGGTAAACCTGAACCGAGAGCATCAGGAAGGCAACGAACATTGCGAGCGCAATCCTCCAGTCGACCAAGCCCGAGATCGCCAGGCCAGCCATCAAAAACAATCCGCCGAAGGTATCGATCATGTGATCGACATAGAAACCGTACCGCGGCCGCTGGCGGTTCCGAAGGCGCGCCAGCGTCCCGTCCAGGCTGTCGCCAAACCAGTTGAGCGCCAGAAACAATGTGGCGAAGATCAGCCCCGTGCGGTGCGTTCGCGCGAACGCATAGCTTGCGCCCGCCAGGAACATCGCAACGAAACCGAGGAGCGTCAGATGGTCGGAATTCACTCGCGCCGGCAGCCGCGCCGCGAGCCACGCGAGGGCCTTGCGCTCGGCGGCCGCTGTGAAGCTTTCCTGAAGACGGAAAGCGTCCTTGAACGGAACGGATTTCTCATTCTTCTGAATTGGAATTGCCTTCGCTGCGAGCGATGCCGCGGCCATTTGCGTTCCTTCCTCCGTCATGATTAGCCTCCTGTTGCAACCATCGAGCGGGTTCTATTGCCCGGCATGCAATCCCCCGCGCAATACCGCGGAGCGCGTGGATTGCAGCGTGAATTCGAGCGATTCTTTGGGAACGCTCTCGACAAACGATCCGACCAGCCAATTCAGCCCGGCGGGAATGTCGCGCGTCAGCGAAATGGCTTCGCATTGAACGTACACGCCGCTGCCGGAATCGAAATATCGCCAGTAAGAATTCAGCCGCCAGAGATATCCGCCGTCTTTTCCCGGCGGCAATTCATGCTCGTCCGGCTCGCCGGCGTTTTCGACTTGCGCAATTCGCGTGCTGAGCGAGTTGCTGTAAGCGCGAGCGGCGTCGAGGGAATGGCGATGCACGTCGTAATCGGTGTCGAGGATGAAGGTGATAATTTTCTTCTTCCTCAAGCGGTAGTGGACTTTGTAATCGTCGCCGGTGTGTTCGACCATTTTCGATTGCGCCACTTCGGGCTTGTAGTATTCGGCATGGCGGTCGTAATCCTGAACCACCGCGAGCACTTGGGCCAACGAAACTCCCGGGATGAAAATCGTCCCTACCCAGTGATGGATCAGAGCCCCGGGCGTGGAGGATTGGCCCGAAGGATCCGAGGTCTGGAGTCTCGCAGCAATCACTTCGCCGCGCTGCAAACGGGCATAGTTCTCGCTGCGATGTGGTTCCGGCAAACCATCGACCCGGAGAAACGCGCCGCCGGGCGTCAACTCGCCCTGCATACGGCTTTCGGTGAGGCGCACGTATCGATCGAATCCTTGCGTGGCCTCGGGCCTTAGTTCCGCCGCACCGGCCGGAAGGGGCGCAACCATCAGGCAAATCACCAGGGCCGATTGCAGGCGAAATGGAAGTCGATTTCGAATGGCTGCCTCCCCGTACGTCGCGAGATTGCCCGAAAACCCGGTCCGCTGGCAATACAGGATGGCTCAATTCCAATCGAATCCCGGTCATTCTGTAAATCCCATAAAGTTATGGTCTTATCAGTATTCATCCTCTAGAATGGACAGCGAATCGCGTGGGTGAGCAAGAGTCGGTGCCCGAACCAACCAATCAAAAATCTATTTTCCGCTTCGGCTTGTACGAGCTGGATGGCGGCACGGGCGAGTTGCGCAAGGACGGCAAGCCACGCCCGCGCGTCCTGGGGCAGCCGCTCGAGGTTCTCCTGCAGCTGCTCTCGCGTCCCGGCGACGTGGTGACGCGTGAAGAATTGCGGCTGCAGCTCTGGCCCGCGGACACGTTCGTCGATTACGACCACAGCCTCAATACAGCAGTCAACAAACTGCGCGACGCTCTTAGCGATTCGGCTGACAATCCGCGATTCATTCAGACCATCCCCCGCCGCGGCTACCGTTTCATCGCCTCGGTGGAAGTGGTCGCGATTGGCGCGCCACGATTCGGGGAGCCCAAGCAGAGCGCCGGCATCAGCGCGGAAACTTCGGCAGCCGTGCCTCTCTCCAGCCAGAATCGCAGCTTCGTGCTCAGCGATGCGCACGACCTACCGCCCGCGCCGCGCGGAGTCGTGCAATTTCTTTTTTCGCTCATTCAAGTCATGTACCTCTGCTTCTACGTTGTCGCACTGGCTAGACTGCACTGGGTGCAGCCGGTGCTCGCACAGGCGGTGGAGCATCCGAAATGGCTCCTCACGGTTCTTCTGGTGACCGCGCTCGCCGGAATTCCGATCCGTTTGTACCTGCTGACCGCCTCGATTTTTGGATATCGCGGGTTGTCGGTGAAATTCCTGCGCTTGTTTCCCTTTGTGATTCTTCTGGATGGACTTTGGGCGCTCGCGCCGTTTTTGCTCGTGGATCAAATCGGCGTCGGCCTCGCGCTTGCGTCGACAGCGGCGCTGCTCTACGTCCCTTTTTCGCAACGCAGCCTGATGCTGATGGGCGAAATCAATCCCAAACGAGCCGGAAATATTTGAGGGTTCCCTGGTTTCTGGGAATCGCAAGACTTGGTCTAGCGATTTCTTTGCAGTAAGCTTCTCTTCCGCAGCCTGCCGGAGTGGCGGTCAAGATACGAATGTCAGGAGCAGCGATGCGACGCATGGCGATCACGGGAATGTTGTTTGTATTTTTATTTGGCCTCGTTTCCATTGGAGCGGAGGACGAACCGCTGCAAGGTTTCACTCGCGCAAGCTCTGCGACGGAACGCGAGTTGGAGGCGAAGTTTCGAGCCATTCCCAGCCCGGACAACCAGCGCGAGTACATGCGGCGGCTGAGCGCCCGCCCGCACCACGTCGGATCGGCGTACGACAAGGAAAACGCAGAGTGGATTCTCTCCAAATTCAAGGAATGGGGCTGGGACGCGAAGATCGAAACGTTTTCTGTCCTGTATCCCACGCCGAAGGAACGCGTGCTCGAGATGGTCGAGCCCACGCACTTCACGGCAAAATTGCAGGAGCCGCCGCTCGCCGTTGACCCTACCAGCAACCAGCAGAACGAGCAGCTTCCCAGTTACAACGCGTACTCCATCGACGGAGATGTGACCGCGCCGCTGGTCTTCGTCAACTACGGCCTGCCGAAGGACTACGAGGAACTGGAGCGGCTCGGAGTTTCCGTAAAAGGAGCCATCGTCATCGCCAAGTACGGCAATTCCTGGCGCGGGATCAAGCCCAAAGTTGCCGCCGAACACGGCGCGATCGGCTGCCTGATCTATTCTGATCCGGCCGACGACGGCTATGCCGTGGACGATGTTTTCCCGCAAGGTCCCATGCGCCCGTCCGACGGCGTGCAGCGCGGAAGCGTGCTGGATTTTCCGTCCACAAGTCCCGGCGATCCCTTAACACCGGGCGTGGGCGCAACGCCCAACGCCAAGCGCCTGGCGATCAAGGATGCTCCGGGTATCACCAAGATTCCCGACCTGCCCATTTCTTACGGCGACGCGCAGCCGCTACTGGCCGCTCTGGAGGGGCCGATGGCGCCCAAGGAATGGCGCGGCGGGCTGCCGATTTCTTATCACGTGGGTCCAGGCAAAACGAAAGTTCATCTGAAGGTGAATTTTAATTGGGACATGAAGGAAATCTACGATGTGATCGCTCGGATTCCGGGCGCGCAAAACCCCGAGGAATGGGTGATCCGCGGCAATCACCACGATGCCTGGGTGAACGGCGCGCAAGACCCGACGTCCGGGCAGGTCGCCCTGCTGGAAGAGGCGCGCGCCATCGGAGAATTGATGAAGCAGGGTTGGAAGCCGAGGCGCACCATCATCTACTGCGCCTGGGATGCGGAGGAGCCCATGCTGCTCGGCTCGACAGAGTGGGTGGAAGAGCACGACAAAGAGCTCGCGCAACATGCGGTCGCTTACATCAACAGCGACAGTAACCAGCGCGGATACCTCGAAGTGGAAGGCTCTCACTCGCTCGAGCATCTAGTGAACGATGTCGCTCGCGACATTCAGGATCCGGAAACAAAGCTAAGCGTTTCGCGCCGCGCCCAGTTGCGCAAGATTGAGGAAGCCAGGACGGAAGACGAACGAAATGAATTGCGGCAGCGGCCCGATCTGCGGATTGCGGCACTCGGCTCGGGCTCCGACTACACCGCGTTCCTCGATCACATCGGCATCGCTTCCTTGAATGTGGGCTTCGGAGGCGAGGACACTTCGGGGATTTATCACTCGGCGTACGATGATTTCTACTGGTTCACGCATTTCGCCGATAAAGATTTTGTCTACGGGCGCGCACTTTCGCAAACCGCCGGCACGGCCGTCCTGCGCCTGGCGAACGCCGACTTGCTGCCCTTTGAATTCACGGACCTCGCCGACACGATTCGCCTCTACCAGAAACAATTGAAGAAACTGGCGGACGATGAGAGAGCGGAAATGACCGAGCGAAACAAGGAAATCGAGGAAGGCGTTTTCACCGCCACCGATGATCCGCGCCGCCCCAAGGTGCCCCCTCCCCATGTTGACATCCCTCCCATTCTGAATTTCGCTCCTCTCGACAACGCCGCCAACGCGCTCACGCGCAGCGCAGAACGCTATCAGGTAGCCGTGAAGAAGGCTTGGCCCGCCGGCGTTTCCGCCGCCACCCTTCAGGATCTGAATCAGAAGCTGATGGAAAGCGAGCGCCTCCTCACGACGACCGAAGGGCTGCCGCGCCGCCCCTGGTACAAGCACATGCTCTATACGCCCGGCGTTTATTCCGGCTACGGCGTCAAGACGCTGCCCGGCATTCGCGAGGCCATCGAAGAAAAATTTTGGGCCGAAGCCGATTCCGAAATCGTGCGCGTGGCGAAAGTCCTGGATAGCGAGAGCGCACTGATCAACGCCGCGGCAGCGGTGTTGGAAAAGGCCGGGCGCTGATTGCATGAAGCGGAGACAGGATATGCGATCAACTCTGGTGATTTCCGCGGTTTGCGCTTTCGCGACGGGCTTCATCCCATGCACTTTCGTGCAACCCAGTACCGCGGCCGCGTCGCAAGCCCAAACGGAAGCTATTACTGATCCAGCGAAAATTCTCGTCGATCGGCTCGATCTGGAACGCTACAAAGCCACCATCAAGGGGCTGACGCAATTCGGCGATCGAAAGCAGGGAACGGATCGCAACCGCCAAGCCATCGACTGGATCGAAGCCCAGCTCAAAAGTTACGGCTGCGCAAACATCGAGCGCCTCAAGTACAACTACCAGCCGCCCTCTCCGGACCTGCGCAACACCATGGCGAATACCGCGGGAGGTCCCGGCACGCCCACGTCGGCCACGGCCACTGCCGTCGGGGGAGGACGGCCAAGGGGGCTGCGCGTCCGCACCGGTGTGAACAATGATCCCAACGCGCAACCGGACCCGAAACTGCGCGCGCTCAATTCCCAACCGCCGGCAGCGGGACTCCGGGAAGAAATCTACTGCACGAAGGTCGGCGTCACGCGCCCCGATGAGATGTACATCCTCGGCGCCCACTTTGACGGCATCGGCTGGGGCGAAGCCGCCAACGACGATGGGTCGGGCACGGCTCTGGTGATGGAGCTGGCCCGCATATTGAGCAGTCCGGAAGTGCAGACCGAGCGTTCGATTCGTTTTATTTTTTGGAACAATGAGGAAACGGGACTGAACGGCAGCGCCGCGTACGTCGAGCAGCGCAAGGACCTCCAAGACAAGGAAGTTCCCCCGGGATCGGGAAATTATCCTGAACCCAGATGGCTCGGGATGATTCAGCACGACATCATGCTGTTCGATCATGGCGCGCCTCGCGAAGATGGCACGGTGAGCAAGGAGCAGCGCCCGGAAGCGGATTTCAACGTTGAATTCCAGTTGAATTCAAAATTCGCCGCGCAGTCGCAAGCGCTTGCCTGGACGCTTGAGCAGGCCGATGAAAAGTACGCAACGGATTATCCGGCAACCTTAGGCAGCCACATGACGAACACGGATTCGTCGTCATTCATGAACGAAGTGGCCGCGATCAGCGTGCGGGAAAATGAGCGCGGCACCGAGATCGGCAACGGATGGGACCCTCAGTGGCATCAGCCCACCGACCTTTACGCAACGTACAACGACAAGGATTTTCGTCTCGGTTTGAACGCGGCCCAGACGACGCTGGCCGCCACGGCGCAATTGGCCGGCGTAACTTTGAAAAAGATAAATCCCCCGGCTCGCTAAAAGCTGCCTCGCGCTGCCAACTGCAACATTTCCCCACGAGGAACAGGCGTGGACTGATAGAATTCGCTCGCTTCAACCCCGAATGAAATCATCCGAACGAGCCGCGACTTTAGCCCCATCCTCGGAAGGCGCCGCGTCTTCATTGCGATCGACACAAGACGAGCCCAGCCTTCGGTACGCCTGGTATGTCGTACTGATACTGATGGTTTGTTACACGCTTTCCTTTGTCGACCGGCAAATTCTCAGCTTGTTGGTCGGGCCGCTGAAGCGTGACCTCGCCATCAGCGATACCCGGATCGGGCTGCTGCAGGGCGTCGCGTTTGCTCTATTTTACGGCCTGATGGGTTTGCCGCTCGGCCGGCTCGCCGACACTCGCAACCGGCGCAATGTAATTATCGTCGGCGTCGTCCTTTGGAGCTTCCTCACCGGCGCTTGTAGCGCGGCAAGGAGTTTCTGGTCGCTGTTCCTGGCGCGCATGGGAGTGGGCCTAGGTGAAGCGACCTTGTCGCCCTCGGCCTTTTCGATGATCTCGGACTATTTTCCGGTAGAAAAACTTGGCGGAGCGCTCAGCGTCTATTCCATGGGCATTTTCATCGGTTCAGGCCTCGCGCTGATCGCGGGCGGATCGGTGGTGGACGCTGTGACGCGAATGTCCGCCGTTACACTGCCTCTTCTGGGCGCTGTCGCCCCATGGCGTTTCACGTTTCTGATCGTGGGCGCGCCTGGCCTGGCGATAGCTCTCCTGCTCTACACGGTGCGTGAACCCATTCGGCGCCAGTTGCTGCGGGCATCCGACGGCACCCCAGTACGCCTGCAGTTCCATGAAGTTGTCGCGGAGTTGAGAAGGCGATGGCAGTCGTTTCTGGGGATATCCGTAGGGATGGTTTTCCAGTCGATGGGCGCTTATGCTTTTTTTGGCTGGGCCCCTGCATTTCTACAAAGAATTCATGCTTGGTCTGCCGGGCAGTCCGGCCGTGCCCTTGGTTTGATCATCCTTGTGTTCGGGTGTCTCGGAATGTCCGCGGGCGGCCGGCTGTGCGATCACTGGCAAAAGAAGGGCGTTTTGGAGGCCCCGCTCCGCGTTGCCGTAGTCAGCGCCATTGGGGCCGGAATTCTGTTTGTAGTAGCAATGTCGGCAAAACAAGCCGATTGGACATTGCTTTTGGCTGCTCCCGCCCTTTTCTTTCTCGCTCTCCCGATTGGGAGTTCCTATGCCGCCATCCAATTTATTTTCCCGAACCAGGTGCGAGGCCAGGTATCGGCTTTATTTCTTCTGATTCTTAATATGGGCGGCCTCAGCCTGGGTCCCTTGTTGCCCGGACTCTTAAACGACTACGTGTTTCAAAACGAAAAAATGATCGGGGCCTCACTTGCCATCACGATTGGCTCAGCCTCCGCTTTGATGCTGCTTACGGTTCGAGCGACCTATCGACCCTACCGGATCGACTACCAACGGATGCACGCCGGGCAATCGGTCCCATAGGATCAGTTGGGAGTTGCCGTTTTTCGTTTGCGACCGAGAGCATGACGCGAGTCGAGTTCTTGACAGAGTTCCTCTACCATCAAGGCGCAGTTGACGATGGCGCGTTAGACATCACCCTGCCTCGCGCTTGCTGATGCCTAGATTCAGAATCGAAGAAAAGGTTAACGACGTAGCATCAATGCGCCGCAGTAGGTTCAGGCCCCGGGCAATGTCCGAGATTGCAACCGCGCTTTTTTATGTTGCCGATTTCCGCAAGGTTTGAAGGAACGTACGCATTCCGGTATGGCATTTGGAGCTCCGTCACACTCTTGGCGTCCATGACGTCGTCTTCCTTGATAATCCCGCTGCGGAAGAGCAAATACGCTGTAACAGCATAAACTTGCTCCGGTTTGAGCGTTCCTTCATTAAATCGGGGCATGGCGCGGTTGATGAAATCCCATATCGTCGTGGCATACGGCCAAGCTGCTACTGTGCCCCTTAGATTCCCTCCCTTCTTCGCCACCAATGCGGGGCCGAGCGGGCCCGCTTCTTCCATGGTTCGGCCGTGGCAGACTGCGCACTTGGCCGCATAAATCGAGGCGCCTTCCTTGGCGGTTCCCTTTCCGGGCGGAAGTTCCTTTCCCGCGGGGCTGACAGAAATATCCCAAGCTTGAATTTCTTCGGCGGTCGCGGGCCTGCCTATATTTTGATAAGGGGTCGTCTGCGCTGCGGCCGCGGCGCAAGTCGCCAGTGCCACCACTAGAACAAAAAGATTAGACGATCGCATTGTAAATCCTCCCATCCTCCGCGACCTTCCAGGGTTGAATGGCATTGGTGTGACCAACTGTCGCTTTCTTAAGATAATCCACAGTGACGTCCCAGATTTTGCCCACTTCCGCTAACGACGGCTGAATCTGGCCGCGATCATCGGTAGAGCGGGACATGAGCACTGCTTCTTCTCCGCCCCACTTCCAGGAATACGTAAATCTGGTATGCGCCTTTGGAAGCACGGGCCCCTGGAGTTCCGCGGCCTTCCACGTCCGGCCGGCGTCGGTGGAAACTTCAACCCTGCGGATAGCGCCTGCACCCGACCAGGCCAGGCCGGTGATCTCGTAAAATCCCTGGCTCCCGATACGCTGTCCGCCGGATGGGCGAGTGATCACGGAATTCGGTCCCAATTCAAATTGGAACCAGCGTGCTTTGCCATCGGCATATTTGCCGGCCTGTACCACGGTCTGGTACGCGTTGGTTTCCCTCTGTTGAAGGTAGGGCCCGTCCACCACTTTAATTCGTCTCAGAAACTTTATGCTGTTGATCGCTTCATACCCGGGGACTAACAACCGCAGTGGGTAACCCTGCTCGGGGCGCACGGCCTCGCCATTTTGGCCGTAGACGATCAGGCTGTCGTCCATGATCTTTTCCAGCGGAATGCTCTTCGAGTGGTGAGCCCCCTCCGCCCCTTCCGCAACAATCCAACTCGCCCCTTTTTGTACGCCCACCATTTCAAGGATGTGGGACGCCCGCACGCCGGTCCAAATGCTGCAGGCCATGAGCCCGTGCGTGATCTGGGCTGTCGCTCCCGGCGCCAACCGAGGCGGCGTGGTGAAGCCATTGGCGTTGCACTCGAGGAAATGAGTTCGGGTCACCGAAGGCAGGCGATAGATGTCCTCCATCGTGAAAATCATAGGACGGTCCACCATGCCGTGAATCAGAAGACGGTGCTGCTGGGGATCGATGTCCGGAGGCGGGTAACCGTGGGTGTTGTGGTAATGGAGCGCGGAAGGCGTGATGACCCCGATCAAATTCTGAATCGGGGTTAATCCTCCGATGTAAGGGCGAACGACCTTCCCGTCCGGGCCTGTTGAGTAAGCGCCTATCCCGCCGATGCGCCCCGCAGTCTCATAACGGGAGCGCACGCCGTAAATGGCATCGAAGTGCTGCCCCTCGCTGATGCCGGGCGTTCCCTCAAGCGCCTGGTCGTTCGCGGACCCGAGCGTCTGGCCGCTCGCGGACCGTATGGCTAGCGCTCCCGCAGCAAATCCGGCCAGCGCCACACTGTCCTTCAAGAATCGCCTCCGGCCAGATTGATTCGGATTCATGTTCCCCTCCTCTGATAGTCATTGGCGATTCGAGATTCCAATACGTTGTTGCCAATTGTGAGAATTTCCAGAATGTCATGCTCATTGGCAGCAAAAGCGTGCTCAGTGTGTTCCTTTTTCGGAAGAATTCAGTGATGCGGGTTACATGACGACGTGAGCCGCGTCACGCCTGCGCCCTGGAGACTTGATGGCGGAATCAGTCGCCGCACTGGCTTCACTGCCTATGAGCCAGCGCCGCTTGCGGTTGACACGACGAGGCAGGAGGACTAGGCTTTCGGTCAAACTTGGACGGAATGCAACGATGGCCACCCCATCATTCAGTCTGACCCGCCCGGAGGTGCATATGTACGCGAGGGTCTGGAAGCTTGTCATCCTCCCCGGAAAAGTCGAGGAGTTTACGACTGCCGCCAAGACCGGGATGGAGATTCTGCGACGAGAGGCTGGATTCCGCGGCTTGCTCGTGCTGCGAACCGGCCCGGGAGAAGGATTGGAAGCAACCGTAATCTCCGTGTGGAACTCGATAGAAGCCCTTCGCAACAGCGAGACTCCCACCTATCAGGAAGCGCTCGTCCACTTCCTTTCCCTTTGTGAGCGTCATCCGTCCATGCGCGAAGAGGAAGTGATGGTGAGCGAGTTTGCCTCCGCAAATCTGGACGACACGGTCACGAAGTTCTGATGCCGTTCCGCCCTGTCGCATAGCCCTCCGTACTCATTTGTTTTGCGAAGCAAGCAGCTGCCCGCCCTAAAAACGGGCGGCCTCTACAAAACCCGAGAGCCTCCAGGCAGGACGGTTTTGTAGCGGCCGTTCCGTCCCGTGTATTTCGGGACGGAACGGGCATCTTCGCGGTCAAACTGAACCATTCCCCGTCATTCCAGAAAGTTTCTTATTATATCGTTTTGCGATATACTGTACCTAGAGGATTACGAGATCGGAGCTCTGTACTCCCGCCCAGTTCGGTAGTGGAAGGAGACTCAGGTGGATGCAACGAAACCAGCCACGGTCAGGCCGGAACACGCCAGGCACGTTTGCAATATCTGCGGCAAAACATCGGAAAACACGATCTGCGATGAGTGTTCGGCGAGGATTCGCATCGAGGCGCTCGCAAGGAAAAAACACGAAGAGGAAGGCAACGCGTGGTCACACTGGGATTGATCCGCACGATGTTGCAGTAACGAACTGCCGCTCGGAGATCGATGCTTCGCGCCGCTAACTGGCCGTATTTCTTGTGGTAAACTCCCCCCCTTATGCGGCGCAGACAATTTCTCGTTCTTTCCGCGGCAAGCATCGGCGGCGTGCTGGTGTATTCGCTGGACCGCCGGGCTTCGCGCCTGTTCGCGCAGGAAAAAGCAGCCCAAACCCTGAAAATTCCGCTGCGCTTTTTCAGCGAAGAAGAAGCGCTGATCGTCGCCGCCGCTGCGGCGCGCATTTTCCCGACCGACGATTCGGGTCCAGGCGCCAAGGAAGCCGGCGTGGTGATCTACATCGACCGCCAGCTTGCCGGCCCCTACGGGCGCGACCGCTATCGCTACACGCAAGCGCCGTTCGATGAGAACGCTCCGCGTGAGTTCGGCTACCAGGGCAAAGCCACTCCGCGCGAAACGTATCGGGAAGGCTTGAAAGGACTGAAGGGCTTCGACAAACTTTCTCCCGAAGAGCAGGACAAAAAGCTGCAACAAATCGAAAGCACGCACTTTTTTGCCCTACTGCGCGAGAACACGATCGAGGGCATGTTCTGCGATCCCGTTCACGGCGGCAACGTGGATATGGTCGGCTGGCAACTCGTCGGATTTCCCGGCCCGCGCATGAGCAACTACGACGACCTGACAAAACATTTTGGCGAAGCGTTCCGCCCCAAACCCATCAGCCTCGAGCAATCCATCGGACGAAAAGTTCGCACGACCGAGGACGAAGGACAGGACCGAAACCCATGAAGACCCTTCCTTCGACCGACGTCCTCATCATCGGCAGCGGCTGGACCGGCCTGCTCATGGCCAAGGAACTCAGCGGGCGCACGCCGTTGTCGATCACCATTCTCGAGCGCGGCCGCCCGCGCATGGCTGAATACATCGACGGCATGGACGAGCTTGAATTTTTTGTCCGTAAGCACATGATGCAAGATCCATCGACCGACGCCATCGCGCTGCGCTACAGCGCCAACGAACGCTCGCGCCCCATCCGGCAATTCGGCGCGTTCCTCCCCGGCACCGGCGTCGGCGGCACGGGCGAGCACTGGGGAGCGGTCTACCCGCGCTTGATGCCCGATTGCTTCGAGATGTACTCCAAAACCGTCGAGCGGTACGGCAAACAGAAATTGCCGGAAGACCACTCGATCCAGGATTGGGGCATCACCTACGACGAGGTGGAACCGTACTATGCGCGCTCGGAGCGCGAGGTGGGCATTTCCGGAAAAGCTGGAAATCTGAACGGAAAAAAAATCGAAGGCGGCAACATCTTCGAGGGCTCGCGCAGTTCCGAATACCCGATGGGGCCGACGCAGGTGCCGTACTTCCCCACGCTGTTCGGCGCCACGGTGAAATCGCTGGGCTACCATCCGTTCGTCAACGCCACGGCGATCCCCAGCGTGGAGTACACGAATCCCGACGGGGTCACGCGCCCGCCCTGCGCCTTTTGCGGATTCTGCGAACGCACACCGTGCATGATCGGCGCCAAGGCGCAGCCCACCAGCGTCTATCTGCCCGTAGTGCGAAATCGGAAGAGCGTCTCGCTGAGGACCGGCATCACGGTGCGTCGCATCGTGCATGAAAAGGGCCCCAATGGCGGACGCGCGCGCGGCGTTACGTACTTCGATGAATCCGGCGAGGAAATTTTTCAGCCCGCCGACTTGGTGATTTTAGCGACGTACACGCTGGGCAACAACCACCTGCTGTTTCTTTCCGGCATCGGCACGCCCTACGATCCCTCAACCGGCAAGGGCACGCTGGGAAAAAATCTCACGCACCAGCTGCAGTTCGGCGTGAATGTGTTTATGGAGAAGCCGCTCAACCGCTTTATGGGCGCCGGCGGTACGGGAATCCGCATGGCCGATTTCGACGCCGACGTCTTCGATCACAGCAACGTCGGCTTCATCCGGGGAGGCGTGATCGGCGCCACGATGACCGGCACGCAGCCGATTTCCACCTTCGGCGATCTTCCGCGTTCGATGAAGCTGCGGCGCTGGGGCTCGGCCTGGAAGAAAGCGTCCATCGAATGGTACGACCGCGTGGCCAATATCGGGTTTGGCGGCGAGCACATCCCTTACGCCGGAAACTATTTCGATCTCGACACCACGTACAAAAATCCGGCGGGCGATCCGCTATTGCGAATGACGATCAACTGGCGGGAAAACGAGCGAAAAATGGTCGAGTTCATGAACGCGAAAATGGTCGAGATCGGCCACGCCATGGGCGCGAAAGAAGTGAACTCCTTCCCCGGCTATGGCAACTACGACGTGACGCGCTACCAATCCACGCACGTCCAGGGCGGCACCATCATGGCCAAGTCTCCCGACCGCGGCGTGGTGAACATGCACCAGCAGCACTGGGACATTTCCAATCTGTTCGTAATCGGCGCGTCCACATTCCCCAATAGCGGCGCGGCGAATCCCACTCCCACAATCCTCGCGCTGACGTATCGCACCGCCGAGGCCATCGTGGACAAGTATTTGAAGAAGCCGGGAGTGCTGGCGTAACCCACGGTTGAATCAGGTGTGATGTAGCACAGGCACTCTTGCCTGTGTGGTTTTTGCGATGGCCGCTAGTTTGGTAGCCACACGTGCAACACCCAAACCCACACAGCCAGGAGTGGCCGTGCTACTTACTCCTGCTCGATCTTGATTCGCACGGGCTTGCCGGGCTTGAGGCCGGCGGCCTGGGCTTCGTCCACGTAGAGGCTGCAGCAATAGTAGCGCTCGGCAACGGGGATGCCAGAAATGGGATCGCGTTCCAGGCTGACCAGAATCCGGTATTCGTGATGCTTGCTCCAGCCCTGGCTTCGGACTTTTTCCGAGAGATTGCCGGACAGGACGACTTCGGGTTTCGGCTTCGGCCCGATGAAATTCGGGGAGTTGATATCCGGCCCGGCTTCCGGGGTGAGCGCGGCGGCCAAAGCGCGCGCGAGTTGCGTGGCCGCATTGCCTTCCGGCGCGGCGGACGGATGAGTATTGGCGTCCATTTGCGGAGGCCGCACCAGCGCCTCAAGGTTCAGCTTTCCGGCCACTTCCTTGACGATGTCCGCGTCGACGACGTCCAGTCCGCGATGAAAGCTCTCGAGCAACGCGTTGAAGCACAAATTATTGATGCTTCGAGGAACGCCGTCGCTCGATTCCGCGATCTGATCCAGAGCGTCGCTGGAGAAAATCATTTTGTCGCTCCAGCCCGCGGCGCGCAGGCGGTGCTCGATGTAGGCCGCGGTCTCGGAGGGGGTGAGCGATTTCAAGTTGGCGAGAGCGGCGATGCGCTGGCGCAATTGCACGAGGCTGGGCGCCATGAGCGTCTCCGCGATTTGCGGTTGCCCGGCCAAGACGATTTGAATCAGCTTGGAATGGGAAGTCTCAAAATCGGAAAGCAGGCGGATCGTTTCCAGCACCGGTTCTTGCAGATTTTGCGCTTCGTCCACAATCAGGACGAACCGCCGCCCGCGCAGCATTTCCTCGAGCAGGGCCTGGTTCAACGCGCGGTGCATGGCCACGACGTCCATTCCCGTGTGGTCGACTTCCAATTCATTCAAGATGAAGCAGAGCAGTTCGCGCGAGCTGCACTGCGTCTGGAACAAGAACACGACGCGTGCGGAATCGCTCAGCTCTTCCATCAGCTTGTTCAGAAGAGTGGTCTTGCCCATGCCGGGCTCGGCGACGAGCATCATGAACCCGCGGAAGTGTTCGATCCCTTGCTTGAGAGTCGCCAGCGCGTCGCGGTGCGACGGGCTTAAATACAGGTAAGCCGGATCCGGCGTAACGTCGAAGGGCTGCTGCCGCAGTTCGTAAAAGTCCAGCAGATTTGCCGGCGCCGTTTTTTCGGGTGTGGCGTCAACGGGCTGCGCCTGTGCGCCAAATGCGACTTCCTCTATCGCTTTCCGCTCCGCACCGTTATCTTCCGCGACGGTGGCTGTTTCTGAAGCATTGTCATTCCCTTGTTGAGGATCCGGCGCGACCGCAATTTCCCGCGCTCTCAGCTCTTCCATTCCGAGGAGCCCGTACGCCTCCTGTAAAGTAGGAATGCGCTCGTGGATTGTGGCCGTCGTCTCGGATAGAGCAGACTCGGACCTTTCAGCCAGCGCAACGGGATCAACGCTCTCGAATGGAAATGACGGGGAGTTCATTTTCACCTCTTCTGGAATTTGCAGAGCCGGAAATATCAGTGGCGCGGCCAATGGATTCACGAAGCTGTCTGGCGCCTTGGGAATCGCCCGTTCGCGGGGCGTGTATTCGAGACCTGTACTTAGAAGAAGTCCGGAATTCTGGACCACAGTTTTCGCGCGGCGCGTAACTTGCGCCGGCTGGCTCTTCGGTGCGGGACGGCTTGCGCCGAACAAGGGCGAAGCATAAGGCGAGTAGGACGATCTGGCGGCCATTTTTCTATTCCTCACCGAAAGAACAAGCAGCCCGAATAGAAGCATGCAAGCTGCGTAGGCGACATTGGTTGCGATCGCGGGAGTGAGCCAGGTCATAATTGTTCTCTTCAGATCCTCGGAAACGGGTAACAAATACTTCTAAGATCGCTTGCCTTGCTCACTTTCAGTGCGTGGACTGGGCGCATACCTGGTCTGCGCGACACTTCTGACTGCAATGCCATTGTAAACACAGCCAGTGAAAATGACCGATAGGCGGCCAGCTTCAATTTTTTTGGTATCGGGGTACTGGGACTAGGAAACCGCGTAAGGTTATTGAATTCAGTAGCTTGCCGGATTATGGACATTGGAAGCATGGCCCTGGCCTTGGCGAGAAAGCCAATGCCTAAACAAATTCCCAGCCTTTTCCCCTTTGGGCTGCGACTCGTCGCTCTAACGGTCTGCTATACTTGACGGCATGCAAACAGGCTCATGGCCCGGGCGCGATTGCAGGACCAGTTGGGCGCCTGTGCTAGAATCTTGCACTTGATTCCGAGGGGTTCGGCCGTGTTATGAAAATCAGCAGAGAAGACGTGTTGAAAGTGGCGGCTCTGGCGAACCTGGAGCTGTCTGACGAGGAGGTGGATACCTATCGCGCCCACCTCGACGATATCCTCACCTACATTGACAAGCTGAATGAGATAGACACTTCGGGTGTCGAGCCGCTGACGCAAGTGGTTGCGGCCTCTACGGATGATTCGGCCCTGCGCGATGACGTCATCGTGCGCGCCGATGTGATCACGGAAGTGCTCCGGGGCGCACCCGATCCAGAGGCGCCCTATTTCCGAGTCCCCCGGGTGATTGAAAAGTGAGCGCCCCGGCCGCATGGACGATTCCGGAGGTTCGCTCGGCCCTCGATGCCCGAAAAATTTCGGCGCGCGAACTGGTCAAGGAGTTCTACGCGCGCATCGAGCAGCGCAACGCCGATCTCAACATTTTTCTGGCCCTCTCGCCCGAGCGCGCCTATGCCCAGGCGGACCGGATCGACGCCGCCATCGCCGCCGGTGACGCGCTGCCTACGCTGGCCGGCGTGCCCGTGGCCGTGAAAGACGTCATCAGCACGCGCGGCGTACCCACCACGTGCGGTTCGCGCATTTTGCAAGGCTACCGGCCCGCATATGACGCCACGGCAGTCACCCGGCTCGAACATGCGGGGGCGATTATCCTCGGCAAGACAAATTGCGACGAATTTGCGATGGGGAGTTCGAACGAAAACTCCGCCTATGGCCCGGTGCGCAACCCTGTCGCGACCGATCATGTCCCCGGGGGCTCGAGCGGAGGCTCCGCCGCAGCGGTGGCCGCGAATCTCGCCGTGGCGGCGCTTGGCAGCGATACGGGCGGGTCGGTTCGTCAGCCGGCCTCGTTTTGCGGGGTCACGGCGCTGAATCCAAGCTATGGCCGCGTGTCTCGTTACGGCTTGATTGCTTACGCCTCGTCGCTGGATAGGATTGGGCCATTCACTCACACGGTCCGCGATGCCGCGACGGTGATGTCCGTCATCGCCGGGCGAGATGCGCGCGATGCGACTTCAGCCTCTGTGCCCGTTCCCGATTACGCCGCAGGTCTCGGCGGGTCCCTGCACGGTTTGCGCATCGGTATTCCCGACGATTATTTCGGCGAGGGGATCGATCCTGAAGTGCGAACGAAGATCGAGGCGGGAATCGCTTTGCTGGAAAAGCTCGGTTGCCGGCGCGTATCCATCCGCATGCCGAACACGGAATACGCGATCGCGGCTTATTACATTATCGCCACGGCCGAGGCGAGCTCCAATCTGGCGCGTTACGACGGCGTGCGGTATGGACCGCGCGTTCCGGGTGCGACGCTGATCGAGATGTATCAAAAGACGCGCGGGCGCGGTTTTGGCGCCGAAGTGAAGCGGCGCATCGTCCTCGGGACCTACGTTCTTTCGGCCGGATACTATGATGCGTACTACTTGAAGGGGCAAAAAGTTCGTTCACTGATCGCCCGGGATTTCCGCGAAGCGTTTGAAAAAGTTGACGCCATCGTGACACCAACTTCACCCGTGCCCGCGTTCCGCCTGGGCGAGCGAACCGCCAATCCACTGCAAATGTATCTGGCTGACATATATACGGTTACGGGTTCTCTGGCGGGCGTGCCGGGCATTTCGGTTCCCTCCGGAAAGACGTCCGCTGGTCTTCCTGTCGGCCTGCAAATTTATGGGCCGGCTTTCGGGGAAGATCGTGTGCTTCACATGGCTCACGCGTTTGAGCAAGCAGGCGGACAGAATTTGTAGCCCTCGCCTTCAGGCGGGCACCGGCCCCGATCTAAGATGCCCGTCCGCCACGGCGGACGGGCGCTACAAAGCTTGATCAGGATCTGTCGAACCGAGTATGTGCGCCAAACCGCGGAGTGCTCCAAAGGTGCACAAAATTTCGTAGAAGAGTACAAAAAATAACACACTTTTTCAGGTTGGAAGTTCGGCCTCCGCCTCCCGACTCGATTTTCCTCTTCTACTAACTACCGCTAAAGCTTGTGATTCGTAATGTTTGCAAAATTCGAGGGAGCAACGCGGCGCGGGTCAATCAAACGGCAGGACTCTTGCTAGGAAAATAAGCGTTGTGGTGTGACGAATTCCCTTTTTGAAGAATCTGATCAGTGCTGGTAACAGCGGAGGATGGCGGAGAATGATCACTGTCAAGTCCACTCAGAAAGTTTTCACCGAGGATGAAATTTCCAGCCTGACGGGAATCTGCACCGAGCATCTTCGCGACGTGGCCCGCAGCAAACACCTCGGCTCCCTGGTGCGCGCCGCCGGCGCTGCCGGAGGGCAGGTGGAGCGCTGGCTATTCACCAATACGGATCTGAGCGTCCTCACCGCCCTGTTTCCACGCTGCGAGCACTGAGGGCGCGTCCTTTTTCGATTCTCCTACGAAATCTTACTGGTAAATGGTTTAGTGGCGCAGGCTTCAGCCTGTGGGGGTGAGTCCTAGCAACTACAAAACCCCACAGGCTGAAGCTTGTGCTACTTAAACCCCGCCGTTGCGCGCAACGGGCTCGAGCGTTATCCTCGAAGCATACGGAAAAACCTGTACGGGCTTACCGGCATCGTAAAACCTGTGCAGGAAGCGGGTCACTCACGGACACCATGAAGTTCCCAGCGCAAATCGTAATTCAGCTCGTGGCGCTGCTCGCAGTGCTGCCCAGCCTTTCGGGCACGCCTGCGCCCGCACCCTTGGCCGCGCAACAGGACGCCGATTCAAAGGCATCTGCCGCGGGGTCCCAGATCCCTGTTGCTCTTCCCAAAGGCAAAAAACTGATTCTGACGGACGGGACCTTTCAACTGGCGCGCGAGTATACGGTGGAGGGCGACCGGGTGCGATACTGGAGCGTCGAGCGATCGCAGTGGGAAGAAATTCCTACAAGTCTGGTGAACTGGGATGCCACGCACAAGGCCGAAGCCGAACAGGCTTCGCAGGACGCGGAACTCAAAGCGAAAATCCACGCTTCCCAAGTGGCCCAGCTGACCAAGGACATCGACGTCGATCGCAGCATGGAAATCAAGCCGGGACTCTTTCTTCCGGACGCAGTCGGATTCTACGCCCTCGACCGCAGCAAAACGATCCGGGAAATGAAGCAGAGCACGGCGGTCATCAAGATGTCGACGGGCCGCGAAGTCGAGAAAATTTTGAGCGGTGTGTCGCTGATCCCAAGCAAAAAAACGATGGAAATCCCCGGCGAGCACGCGGCCATGCGCCTCAACACGCCCGAACCTGAATTTTTCATGCGTCCCGCCGATTCACGCGAGCCGCGGTTCCGTTTATTGCGCACGGAAATCAAGGGCGGCCACCGCGTCATCGATGACGTCAGCATCCACTTCACGGGCCAGGAAACCCACAAGACAAACGATATCGAAATCCAAACGTGGACTCCCGCCAGCGGCCTCTTCCGCTACACCGTCGACCAGCGTCTCGAGCCCGGCGAATACGTCTTCGTCGAAATGACCGACGATGGCATCAATGGCTATGTCTGGGATTTCGGAATCGATCTTCCGGGATCAAAAACAAAGTAAGAGTAAGTTCCGGCAAAAGCCCCGCCATTGACAAATCTTAAGGAGCGGAACATGCGAACATCTCCTGTGAGCGCCTTCTTTGTCTCGCGATTTACGCGCTCAGTAGCGCGCGCGGGTTCCTCTTTGCGATCGCCAGCAGTTTTAGCGCTGCGTGCTGTGGGCGGCGCGTGCCCTGTTCCCAGCTCCGGACTGCATTCGGGCTGACATTCAGGTAGACGGCGAACAGCGTCTGGCTTGCTTTTAGAGCCCGGCGAATCCGGCGGATCTCCGCTGGGGCGATCCTCTTCGGCGGCGCCGGGAGTTCGGTTACGCGGAGATCCGTTCGCTTGCCCAGACGGTAATCGCGCACGTTCTCCAAAGCGCCTTTCAGATCGTCGAAAATCTTTACTCGTTTCCGTGCCACGTTGTCTCTCCCTACCGTTTGCTTTCATCAGCCAGATCGCGAAGAAGCTTTCGCTGCTCGGGGTTTAGGTCCTCCTGCTCGTCCTTATCGAATAAATAGAGCAGGTAAATTTCCTGATCGGACACAAAGTACAGATACAGATACCGGAATCCACCGCGTTTACCTTTGCCACGGGCGGGATCGGCAGCCCGTGCTTTGCAGATGCCGCCCAATCCTTTCACAACTCGCCCGCGCTCCGGATTGCCGAGCAGATCAGACTGAATGGCGCTCAACACTTCCGCTGAGCCTTCCTTACCAAGTGCCAGAAGGCTGCGGCTGAACGCCCGCGACTCAATGAATACCACAATGAGATATATACCACACTGTGGTATATGGCGGCAACAAGGATCCAGTGGTGGCTGGGCGCGACTATGTTTTGTCTTAGGAAGAGCTACCTTTGCGTGCTCAGTGGATATTCTGATCTAGGCGGAGCTGTCCTTTGGCTGCAGGACAGCGGGGGAAGGCAGATCGTTCAGGAGCGCGAGCAATTCGGTCATGCGGAACGGTTTCTGGAGGAAGCGGTTGCCTTCGCGGCTGGCTTGTTCGCCGACGGCGGCGTCAATAAGGTCGCCGGTCATGAAAATGAAAAACGGGCGAGCGCCGGAGCGGGCTGCCAGTTCCTCCAGGATTTGGTCGTGAAGATCGAATCCGGAAACCACTTTTCCGGAGCCGGCTTCCAGATTCAAATCACAGAGGATCACGTCATACGGATTTCGATTCGCGAGTTCCAGAGCCTGTTTGGGAGAGGAGGCGCGATCCACCGTGCAGCCTCGGGCGCCCAGGGTATCGGTCACCAGTTCCAGGATGCTTTCCTCGTCATCAACCACCAGGATTTTCTTGTGGGAGAGCGCCAAATCGGTCGCCGCGGGGGTTTCCACGCGGGGAGCGTTCGCGGGAGGCGCTGCGGGTTCGGCGAGCGCGACCGACTCCGTGCAAACCGGCAGGGACACGGTGAAGACCGAGCCGCCGTCGGGCAAGGGCTGCGCGGAAATATCGCCGTTGTGCTCGCGAACGATCGCCATGCAAATGCTGAGGCCGAGGCCGGTGCCGCGGCCGGGGCGCTTGGTGGTGAAGAACGGATCGAAAATGCGCGGCAGCAATTCGCGGCGTATGCCCACGCCATCGTCCTGGAAGGTGATCAGCACTCGCTCGCCGACGACGCCCAAACGGATCCGCAGCGTGCCGCGGTCGCGCACTTCGTGGATGGCCTGCTCGGCGTTCACGATGAGGTTCAGGAACACCTGCGTGAGCTGATTGGAATCGCCCAGCACGGTGGGGAGATCGGGACGCGCGGCCAGGTCCACGTGAATATGATTCGAGCGCAGGGAGTGTTCGTGGAGCTGCAAAGTGCGCTGGAGCAAATCCGGCAAGTGGAGCAGCGTGCTGCGCGGCGTCGAGGGGCGCGAGAAGACAAGCAGACTCTGCACGATGTGCGCGGCGCGGCGCGCCTGGCGATGGGCAAGGTCCAACTGGCGGGACGCGTTTTCGTCTGTGGACTGGTCGCGCAGCAATTCCGTGACGCCCAGAATGGCGGTCAGCGGATTGTTCAGTTCATGCGCCACGCCGGCGATCATTTGGCCCATTGCCGCGAGGCGCTCGGACTGAATGAGCTGCTGCTGGAGCCGCTGCTGCTCGGTAATGTCGCGCGCCGAAGCAATCACACCGTTGATGCGCCCCGTTTCATCATGGAGAGGCCGCGCGGAAGCGCGGAACACGCGCCACGCGCCGTTCTTGTGCTGCGTGCGGTACTCGATCTGGCCCTCGGAAAGCCGTTTGAAAATCAAATCGTCGAACATCTCGAGCATGGCGGTCCGGTCCGCGGGATCGGTGCGGCCTCCCATCCTCTTCCCGATCAATTCCTCCGGGCGGAAACCGAGAATTTCAAAAATCTGGGGGCTGACAAATGTGTACCGGCCATCGGTATCGAGGGCGATGACCAGGTCGGGGAAGCTGTCCATCAGGCGGCCCGCGAATTCCTGTTCGCGGTGCAGGCGGCGCTCCATTTCGCGCTGCTCGGTGACATCCACGAAAGTCCCCTGGTAGCGCACAAACTTCCCGGCGGGATCGCGGATCGCCGCGGTCGTGTGGACAGCGACCACATCGCGTCCCTCTTGCCGGTGCCTCAGAGTGATTTCGTGCGCGCGCAGGAATCCGAGGTCGTTCAACTGGTTCTGTTCTTCCGCGCGGTCTTCGGGCCTGCGGTACAGGGAAGCGATCTCGCGATTGAGCAGGTCTTCCTTATTCTCAAACCCGAGCATTTGCGCCAGCGCAGGGTTGACCTCGGTAATCCGGTCGTCCACGGCCGCGAGATAAACGCCTTCGCGCAGGGTCTGAAATAGCTCGGTGAAACGCGTTTCGCTTTCGCGTTCCTTGGTCACATCGCGGGCAAAGCCGCTGATTCCGTGGACCACGTCGTCGCGCACGATGGCGTGCAGGACGCAATCAAAATAGCGAAGCGCTCCCGTCTGCTTGACGCGCGCGCGAACCACGCCGGTCCAGCGCCGTCGCTGGAGAAAGCGCGGGAGCCAATGCTCCAGGGCCAGGCGGTCGCTGGCTTCGGGTAGCTCAAAGAATTCGTCCAGCGAGCGCCCGACCACATCGGCAAAGGAAAGGCCGAGCAGGTCGGCGAAGCTGCGGTTGACGGTGAGGACCTTGCCGTCGTTGGAAACGGAAAATAACAGGTCTTCGAAGGTGTCGATGAGGTCGCGATAGCCTTGCTGGGACCTGGAAATCAGGGAAAAGAGTTGATCGAGCTGGTCGTTATCGTGAACGACGTTCGCGCGTTGCTCGATTCCGCGGACGAGGCCTCGTAACTCCGCGATTTCATTGGTCTTACTCCATGCATAGGCCACGAACAGAAACACCAGGATCACGAGACCCACGGGCAAGGCCCCGAGATGATGCGGCATGGATTGAACGGGCTGCCAGGAAATTGCCGCGAAAGCCAACGCCAGAGCGCCGAGGAGCAGCAGGGCCGCGCGCCAGACTCCGCGTTCGCGGCGGCTCAGGTGGTCGCGTTCTAATGGCGCCGACGGCGATTCGGCGGGGGCATCCGCGCGGGGCGTGGAATCGTTGTTCATCAGCAAGTTGTGTTGGAAGGCGCCTCCAGATGAGCGGGAGAACCGGGAGGCTCGCCTTGCCTGAAAATTATGGGGGGGAATAAAGGCGGGGGCAACGCAAGACTGGGGCCGGATAGCGAAGTTGTTAACACTTCACGAGGGTCTGCGGGAGCGGCTCGGCTAGACATCGGCGAGGAGGATTGCCTTTTTCGACTGAGGGCCGTACCGTACGTCTAGCGCAGAATATCTTATAAGCGAGCATACGAGGGGGAATCATGGAACACCGAAAATTGGGAAAGAATGGACCGCAGGTTTCCGCGCTTGGACTGGGATGCATGGGAATGTCCTTTGCCTATGGGCCGACGGATGACGAGGAATCGCTTCGAGTTCTTCGCCGGTATTTAGAACTCGGCGGCAACTTCCTGGATACCGCCGAAATTTATGGGCCGTACAAGAACGAGGAATTGCTTGGCCGTTTCTTGCGCGAGATTCGTCGCGATCGCGTCATCGTCGCGACCAAGTTTGGTTTCCGCATCGCTCCCGGCGGGATTCGGAGCGTCGATAGCTCTCCCGAAAACGTTCAGCGCGCATGCGAGGGAAGCCTCAAGCGGCTGGGCATCGAAACGATCGACCTCTATTACCAGCATCGCGTCGATCCGAAAGTTCCGATTGAAGAAACGGTCGGCGCCATGGCCAAGCTTGTTTCGGCGGGAAAAGTCCGGATGCTCGGACTCTCGGAAGCCAGTCCGGAAACCGTACGGCGAGCCGCGAAAGTCCACCCGATCGCCGCACTGCAAAGCGAGTATTCGCTCTGGTCGCGCGAAGTGGAGGCCAACGGCGTGCTCGCGACTTGCCGCGATCTTGGCATCACATTCATCCCGTACAGCCCCCTCGGGCGCGGATTCCTGACAGGCGCGATCCAAAAGCTCGAAGATCTTGACCCGACCGATTGGCGGCGGACGAATCCCCGATTCGGAGAGAAAGCCCTGCAAGAAAACCTCAAGCTGGCTGCGGCAGTCAAGGAGTTGGCCAAGGACAAAGGCGCGACGCCCGCACAGTTGGCGCTGGCCTGGGTCCTCGCTCAGGGCCAAGACCTCATTCCAATCCCCGGGACCAAGCGGCTTCGCTACCTGGAGGACAACATGGGCGCGCTCCAGGTAAACCTGACCGAGAGCGACCGCAAGAAAATTGCGGATCGCGTCGCGCAGTATCAAATCGTCGGAGAGCGTTACACGCCCGATATGATGGCTCTGGTACAACGGGCGTGAAAAGCTGAGAATGTGTTGTCGAGGATGATGGGTATTTTTCTATGAATTGAGTCTCCGTGAGCGGCGTTTGCGAAACGAAAAGTGCCGCTCTTCAGTGCAACGCTACGAGGGACCAAGAAAAGTTTGTCCAAGCGTCCGCCGCACGACTCTCCACGCGAGGATCAACGAAGTAACGCAGAGGGAAATGCCGCCGGTCAATAAGATCAGGACGATGATGTCCCACAATGGACGATGGTTGTAGAGCCAAGGAAAATCCATCGAGTGCAGGCCGTGATAGAGCCAGCGGTTCCAACGCGCGTGGGAATTATAGCTTTGAACGATCCGGGCGGTTTTCGGATCGATGTAGTAGGCTGAATTTTCATCGTCGCTTAATCGCACAAAAATAACCGGCAGCGGGTTCCGGTGATGGCGATCCAGGTAATACGCTTCGTATTGCGTTACAAGCCTTACTTCCGCGATTGTATAGGGCTGAGCCGCTTTTCCAATCAAATCGATGATCTTGTTCCGGTCGAACTCTGCAGCCACTTGGCCGCGAACGGGAACGATGCGGCTCTGATTTCGCTCGCGGGTGGCCATGTAGACCGGCTCTCCAGCGAATGAATCAAGTTCCAGTTCCTTCACGTGAAAATCGGACCCGAGCCGGGCTAGCGCATCTTGCGGACGTTCAGTGAAATCCGCAAGGTGCAATGAGCCGCCGCGCAGCGCCTCCACCAGACGCGCGCCTGTGCTATCCCAAGTCTCTCCTTGCAACCTGGGGAATGGATCCATGGAAAGCATTCCGCTAAAGGCCCAACTGCAGGCAAGCAGCCCGAAAATAAGGCCAAGAATCGAATGCCAGCGTTTCTGGCCGGTGTACGGCAGGCTCGACGGCGCTCCCTCCTTGCGGTATTGCTTTGACGGGGAGTACGCCGAAACGCCAATGATAATTCCAAAGAGCGCCGCAACCGTTCCCAGCCCGGAGGCCCAGATCACAATCCTGGCCCAGACGCTCGCACGCTTTCGCAATGGCGTGAAGTAGAGCCAGTGAGGAATGGCGCCGAAGTAAGCGCCTATGCGAGACGCTCGAGTCGTATATTGCTCAACGTCGCCCGTCACCGTGGAGACGTACACTTGCTCGCCGTTCGGCCAACTGTATTTGCGCATGGGCCGGAGGTCTTCGAATTTTTCGGCCACCGTCCACTGATCTTCTTCCGTGTTCTCTTCCACCTTGGCGTCTACGGGAGGCTGTCCAGTCCACGAGGAAGCGATCCGGAGGGTCATCTCCGGCGGAAATTCCGCCAGTGTCTGTCCGTCCACCGCGGAGGCGATGGACTCCGAGTCGCCAAAACGGAACCGATACGCCGGACGGCCGTCAAACATGCCAAGCTTCACGTGGTCGGGTTGGAGATCCGTTTGCATCCGCGCGAAGGCTTCCTGAGGGGAAAGCCGAATCCCGGTTGCATCCAGCACTGGCGCCCGGTTCAATCGATCTGCCTCCGACACGGCGGGATAGTCCGAATACATCAGGACAATTCCCGATGCAAACCAGGACAGGAAAAGCAGGCAGAGACTCACGCCCATCCACCGATGGATGAAGATAAGCGCCTTCTTGAGTTGAGTTCCCGCGTGAAACATGGATCGAAGCCCACCCCGCCCGGCGTGATCGATGATTGCCGATTTTGGTGGATCAAAACGCACAGCCTATATCATCGACACCAAAAAACAAAACGGGCGCCCCGACTACACGGGACGCCCGCTGTTTCTTTAAGGGAGATCCTTCAATAAACGCTTCAGGATTTCCGGTGCGATGTGAAAGCTCGTGCCTTCAAGGCGCTTCACCGCGGTCCGCAGATCCAGTAGACCAAACGCGGCGGCGCAAGGTCTCCCTTTTAAGGGAAGGAAGTCAAAACCACGACCCTTCCAAATGCGGGAAGAGTCGGGCACCCGCGACGCCTTTCAAATGCTGGAAAAACCCGTTACACCCGCCGCCTTTCTGATGCTGCTGAAAACTCAGAACGTTGTCATTCTGAGCGAAGCGAAGAATCTCTCCTTGTTTTTTCTTGTGCCTAGATCGAAGAGAGATTCTTCGCTTCGCTCAGAATGACAGAACAAGACATTTTAGCCGCCGAAACGTTATTGTTCGAACAGTTTTCCACCTGGATATCGAACAGTTCTTGACGTTCCAGGCCCCAGGCCTTAATAAGTCTTCATGAGCCCTTACGGAAAAGCCGGCGGCGGGAACAGAGCCAACAGATTACCCTGCTATTCTTTGCGCCTGCAGCCTTCGTTGATTGCGGAGGCGCGCAAGGCGGCAAAATCCGAACGTGTATCCCTGAACCAGTGGTTTAATGTCTGCGTCGCCGAAAAACTTTCTGCTCTTCGCGCCCAAGAATCTTTCCAGGAACGAATTCTCCGCGTGCTCCCCGCCGGAATCCTGCAGATTCTGGAGCAAGCGAGAAAGCTAAAATCCTCGGCGGGAAACGGCGCGCATTTGTAGCGCCCGCCTTCAGGCGGGCACTTTGGAATCACGCAGATGCCCGCCTGAAGGCGGGCGCTACATGATCCAGGACCGCGTTCTCACACAGGCTCTGTAGCCTTCCGGAAAGCAGCTGACGTGCGCGTAGAAATCGATTATCCGCATTGCAGCGGGAGGGTTGGCCGCCCACTCATGCCCGGTAACCCCGCGAGGATGGGCACGCGGCGTTTCATTGTCAAAGAGGAAGAAGTAGGAGATAATGGGGCGGTAATGCAATTCCTTAATGTAAGGAGATTCTTCTGTGCATTCCACAGTGACGAGGAAAGGGCAAACAACCATTCCCGGCAAGATCAGGCAGGCCCTGCGCATCAAATCGGGCGACAGACTCGAGTACGTCGTGCACGGGGATCACGCGACCATCCGCGTACACCCCGGGGTTCGGGCACTCAAAGGCGCCCTCTCCAGTAAAAAGGGCAAGGGCATGTCCTTCGCTCAAATCCGTAACGCCGCGGCTGCAGCCGCCCGCAAGCGCGAGGGCGTTCGGTGAGCAAGCGAAGGCTCGTCGACACCAATCTCATCGTTCGCTATCTGGTACAGGATCATGAACGGCACGCCGAGGCTGCCGGAAAGCTGTTCGCGGCCTGCGACCACGGCGACCTCGTGATGGTGGTGCTCCCGGCCGTGCTGGCTGAATGCGTTTTCGTTCTTGAATCTTTTTACGAGTGTGCGCGAGGAGAGATTGCCTCGGCGCTCGGTTCGTTAATCTCAAGTCCCGGAATTGAAATCGAACGTGTCCCCATTCATCTCGACGCCCTCGACCGCTATCGGAAAACGAAGATTCACTTCGTGGATTGCATGATTGCGGCGACCGCAGCGGAAGCAAGGATCCCGGTCGCGACTTTCGATCTTGGTTTCAGAAAATTCGCGGACGTACGCGTGGAAACCGAATAGCTTTCCTCCCTTGAATTAATGCACGTCACATCCCCCACCGTTCAAGACGGAAGAGTGGGGCACCCCGGCCGCGCAATCCTTGCCTAGCCCGCTTCGCAACGAAGCGAGGACCCTTTCCCGGCCGATTGCAGTTTTCAGAGTGTGTTCCCAGACGCGTGTGACTTTCCATCCCAGCGACCGTAGCAACCTGGCGTTTCGGCGATCACGTCGCCGGTTGGATTCGACCTTGGATTTCCAATAGCTCCGATTGTCGCGGGGCATTTTGTAGCAGCGAGGGCAGCCATGCCAAAAGCAGCCATCGACAAAAACGGCCAAGCGGTGCTCATTAAACACAAAGTCCGGATTGCCTTTCAATTTCGGGTGTCTTCGCCAGCCCCAAATCTTTGCCGCACGGAGTATTTTGAGGAATTGTGTTTCAGTTGATTTCTTTCCAGTCGACCGGATACTCGCCATATTGCGCGACCGTTGCTCCTTAGTTAGCCAGTCCGCCATCGCCCGATGTCCTCAATGATCGCAGCCTCTCAGCCCCACCTGAATGTCTCGCCAACAAGCCAAGCAAGGCTACGCAGAAATTCAAGGGTACCGTTTTCGCGGAGTCCTTCCCGAATCAGCTGGGGCGCAAAGTGTACGGCCGCAGAGATGGCCGCATGCGGAAGAATGGGTGCACAATTCGCAAGCACCTTGCGCAATCGTCCACCGTCAAATTCTCCTAGTATCACGTAGTGTTTGCTGTTCGGATTATGCCTTTGCACTGCAGGTGCATATGCGAGGGTGTCGCGCAGGATGCCGAGTCTGTTGTGACGAATCCTCCAACTCACCGCTAAAGTCGCAACCGTTCGATTGCCGCGCCGGGCAATCACGTCGATCTTGGGATTCTTACTATGAGTCGCTAATGAATCACCAGGAAATTCGGCACGCGGATCGACCACCTCTTCATAAGTTATCCCGCTGTCGCCGAACAACGATAGAACCGTCATGGCAAGCGAACGAAAGGCATGGCCCACAAGATTGTGCGGTTGCTTTTGTCTGATTTTCGAATGTCGCCAGTACAGCCCGATGTTCTCACATAGCTCCCGACGATCTACACTCAGCTGCGCAGCCAAAAAGGAGCTGAGTTGTTCTGCGCGTCGTAGCGTCGCATGCGGTCGCTCATTCCCTTTCGTGAACCGGTTGCTATCCACATATGTAACCACGTTGTGAAATGGCTCCCACCTCGTCCTGTAAACCTCGCACGATAGCAGTAGGCGTGCGATTCCTTGCCATGCACTTTCACTATTCCAAGAATATCGCCCCTGGAGTTCATTGTAGAGGTCCACAGCTAATTGAGCGTTTGGTGACCGTCGCATTTTGTCCCCCACACTTCCACCAGGACCCCGCCATCCGATATGCAGGGCTGCAATTAATCGATAGGCCTGCGAGGTGCGTTCCTTGAATTGTGAGTGTTCTATTCTAGAACATTTCCAGCATTAATAAAAGGTACCCTTTGGCAGTGATCAAAAAGCGGAGAGGGAAAAATGTTGTTGGAAGGCGTGTTTCTGAAGCCAGGCGTGCCCTTAAGCCAGCTCTGACCCAAGACGCTCTTTCGGGAAAACTCGCCCGACTAGGGATTCAGCTTGACCGTGCGGCGGTGGCAAAGATCGAAACCAACCGCCGCTACGTGCTCGACTACGAGCTTAAGGCTCTTGCCAATGCGCTGGGGGTGGAGGTTAAGTGGCTCCTCGCGGACTGACAGATTCAGCTTCACAATTGCGATCCGCGACGCGACGAGCAAAGTCGGACGTTGCGAACAAGCTTATCAGCATGTTTCTGCACGAACTGAGCCGCAAAATTAGTGAGCATTGGGCGATAAAGGTTGAAAGCAAAGAATATGAGAGCCTGGTTCGTGAAAGGTTCAATGGTCAATGTCCTTATTGTTCCGGCGATTTGGGAATCTTGGGAGCAGTGATCGAGCACCTAGATGGTATGAATCGTCTGCGTGCAGGCCTCCACGTTCCCGGCAATGTGTTGGTCGCATGCAAACGGTGCAACGGCGAGAAACGAAGGGATGACTCGCTCAAGGTCCTCGTGCTAGCAGCAACGGGTTGGGAATCGTTCCTCTCTCATGATGGAGCCCGGTGTGTGGGAATGTGCGGGACTTGCCGATATTGGCAAAATGTGTGGCCGGACGAATCAGAACGGCGCCTCCATTTGGCCGAGAATATTCAAAGAATTATTGCCTTTCGGAAGGAGTTCGCTGAATTCGAGCGGATACTCCCTTCCATGAAGGAAGCCCTGCCGCCGCTGCTTACGAAACTTTATGTGGACTGTCAATCCTTTGCAGACAGAGAGATCAAATCTCTTCTAGAGAAATTTGAACAACCCACAAATACTAGGCTTTAATCGCACGTAATTCGAAGGAGATTGCTGAGAACCAGTTAGGTTTTGGCGAAACGAAAGCATAAAAAAAGGGGGTGCCATTCCAACCGGCAGCCCCTTTTTTTGTCGGATTCGAGGTTAAGGCTAGTCCGAACCACCCTCCGCCAGCGCATCGGCATCCTTGCGCAGGAAGTCGAGCGCGGCGGCTTCTTCTGCGGAGAGATCGGCGGGAGGCATGATCTCCTCGGGCGGAGGCGGAGGCGGCATTTCGGTCAGGAGCTGGATGTTGCGGTAGCGCTCGAGGCCGGTGCCGGCCGGGATCAGGCGGCCCATGATGACGTTTTCCTTGAGGCCGCGCAGGTAATCCACCTTGCCGGCGACGGCGGCTTCGGTGAGGACGCGCGTGGTCTCCTGGAAGCTGGCGGCGGAGATGAACGAATCCGTCGAGAGCGACGCCTTGGTGATGCCGAGGAGCAGCGGGCGCCCCGTGGCGGGCCGTGAGCCCTCGGCGATGATGCGGTCGTTTTCCTCGCGGAAGCGGAACTTGTCCACCTGCTCGTCGAGGAGGAACGCGGTGTCGCCCACGTCTTCCACTTTCACCCAGCGCATCATCTGGCGGACGATGGTCTCGATGTGCTTGTCGTTGATGTTGACGCCCTGGAGGCGGTAGACCTCCTGGATGGCGTTGACCAGATACGCCTGCGTGTATTTTTCGCCGAGGACGGCCAGCAAATCGTGCGGGTTGAGCGGGCCGTCGATCAGCGGTTCGCCCGCCTTGACGTGTTCGCCTTCCTGCACGTTGATGTGCACGCCGCGGATGATCGAGTATTCCTTCTGCGTCCGGCCGTCTTCGCTTTCGACGTAAATCTTGCGCAAGCCCTTGCTGATTTCGCCGTATTTCACGACGCCGTCGATTTCGCTGATGACGGCAGGGTCGCGCGGCTTGCGGGTCTCGAAGAGTTCGACGACGCGCGGCAAACCTCCGGTGATGTCCTTGGTCTTGGTGGTCTCGCGCGGAATTTTCGCGAGCACGTCTCCGGGCTGCACCTCGTCGCCATCCTGCACCATCAAGTGCGCGCGGGAAGGCATGAGATATTTTTTGCGGGTGCGGCCGGCGGAGTCGCGAACCTGAATCGTCGGCGCGTGTTTTTCATCGCCCGGCGGCAGCGTGACGACGAGCTGCGACAGGCCGGTGACTTCGTCGACTTGTTCCTCGATCGTGATGCCCGGCTGCAAATCCTTGAACTGGATCGTGCCTCCGGCTTCGGTGAGGATCGAGAACGTGTACGGGTCCCATTCGGCAAGAAGTTCGCCGAGCTTGACGGGCTGATTTTCCTCGACGCGGAGGCGCGCGCCGTAGACCACGTGGTAGCGCTCCTTTTCGCGGCCCTTTTCGTCGACGATGGCGATCAAGCCGTTGCGGTTCATGGCGATCAGGTGCTCGCCGCGGCCGCGCACGACGTTCATGTCGATGAAGCGGACGAAGCCGCTGTTGCGGGACTCGAGTTTCGATTGTTCGGTGATGCGCGTCGCCGTTCCGCCGATGTGGAACGTGCGCATGGTGAGCTGCGTGCCCGGCTCGCCGATGGATTGCGCGGCGATCACGCCGACCGCTTCGCCGAGTTCGACGAATCGGCCCGTGGCCAGGTTGCGTCCGTAGCAGCGCGCGCAGGCGCCGCGCCGGGATTCGCACGTCAGCACGGAACGGATGTTGACGCGCTCGATGCCGGCGGCTTGCACGGCGCTCGCCAGCTCCTCGTTGATCTCCTGGTTCACGTCGACAATAATGTTGCCCTCGTAGTCTTTAATTTTGTCGAGAGAGACGCGGCCCACGATGCGGTCGCGCAGCGGCTCGACTTCGACGCCCGCCTCGGTGATCGGTTCGACGTAAATGCCGTCGGCGGTGCCGCAATCGATTTCGCTGATGATTACGTCCTGCGCCACATCGACGAGGCGGCGCGTGAGGTAGCCCGAATCGGCGGTCTTGAGCGCCGTGTCGGCAAGGCCCTTGCGCGCGCCGTGCGTCGAGATGAAGTACTGCAGCACGGTCAGGCCTTCGCGGAAGTTGGACGTGATGGGCGTTTCGATGACTTCGCCCGAGGGCTTGGCCATCAAGCCGCGCATGCCGGAGAGCTGGCGGATCTGCTGCTTCGATCCGCGGGCGCCGGAATCGGCCATGACGTAAATCGGGTTGATGATGCCTTCCTTGTCCTGGTTCTCCATCGCCTTGAACATCTGCTCGGCGACTTTTTCGGTGATGTCGCTCCAGATGGCCACGACTTTGTTGTAGCGCTCGCCGTTGGTGATGGCGCCGTCCAGGTACTGTTGCTGCACCTTGACGACTTCCTTCTCCGTGTTTTCGACCAGCGAAAACTTGTCGCCCGGGATAACCATGTCGTCGATGCCGATGGAGATGCCGGACTTGGTGGCGTACTGGAAGCCCAGTTCCTTGAGCTCGTCGAGCATCTGCACGGTGCGCTTCAATCCGAAGCGCAGGTAGCAGTAATAGCAGAGCTGCTGCACGCCCTTTTTCTTGATGAGGCCGTTGATGAACGGCATTTCCTTGGGCAGGTGATCGTTGAAGATCACGCGGCCGACGGTGGTGTTGATGAACTGGCGCTTCAGCGTGACCGATTCGGCGTGCGGCACGTCCTGATCGTCGTAGGCGGCGGCGAGGTCGATCATCTCGCCTTCGTAGCGGAGACGAATCGGCGTGAGCAGTTCGACTTCGCCGGACTCGAGCGCCAGAACGACTTCCTCGGTGTGGCCGAAGGCGCGGCCTTCGCCCTTGGCGCCGGGCTTACCCTTGGTCAGATAGTAAATGCCGAGAACCATGTCCTGCGTCGGAACGGCGAGAGGCAAACCGTTGGCCGGCGAGAGAATGTTGTTCGCCGAGAGCATCAGGACGGAGGCTTCCACTTGCGCTTCGGGCGAAAGCGGAATGTGCACGGCCATCTGGTCGCCGTCGAAGTCCGCGTTGAACGCGGTGCAGACGAGCGGGTGGATGCGGATGGCCTTGCCTTCGACGAGCACGGGTTCAAAGGCCTGAATGCCGAGGCGGTGCAGCGTGGGAGCGCGGTTCAGAAGCACCGGATGCTCGCGGATTACCTCTTCCAGGATGTCCCAAACCACGGACTCCTGCTGCTCGACCATTTCCTTGGCTTGCTTGATGGTGGTGCAGTGGCCCTGCGCTTCGAGGCGATGGTAGATGAACGGCTTGAACAGCTCGAGCGCCATTTTCTTGGGCAGGCCGCACTGGTGCAGTTTTAATTCCGGACCGACCACGATGACGGAGCGTCCCGAATAGTCGACGCGCTTGCCGAGCAGGTTCTGGCGGAAGCGGCCTTGCTTTCCCTTGAGCGTGTCGGAAAGCGATTTGAGCGGGCGGTTGTTGGTGCCGCGCAAAACGCGTCCGCGGCGGCCGTTATCGAACAGCGCGTCCACGGCTTCCTGGAGCATGCGCTTTTCGTTTCTGACGATGACGTCCGGCGCATGCAGCTCCATCAGCTTTTTCAGGCGGTTGTTGCGGTTGATGACGCGGCGATAAAGATCGTTCAAATCGGACGTGGCGAAACGGCCGCCGTCCAGAGGCACGAGCGGGCGCAACTCCGGCGGAAGAACCGGAAGGACGTCGAGAATCATCCATTCGGGACGGTTGCCGCTCTTGCGGAACGATTCGACCACCTTCAGGCGCTTGGCGTACTTGATGCGCTTCTGGAGGCTGGGGTCGACCTTCATTTTTTCGCGCAATTCCTCGGAGAGCTTCTCGATGTCCACGCGCTTCAGAAGTTCCTTGATGGCTTCGGCGCCCATTTGCGCTCGGAATTGCCCGGGAAAATCCTTTTGCAGCTCGCGGTATTTTTCCTCCGGGAGCATCTCGCGTTCCTTGATGCCGGGAACTTCGAGGGGATCGATAACCACGTAGCCCTCGAAATACAGGATGCGCTCGAGATCGCGCATCGAGATGTCCAGCAGATAGCCGATGCGCGACGGCAGGCCCTTGAAGAACCAGACGTGCGAGCAGGGCGAAGCGAGCTCGATGTGTCCGAGGCGCTCGCGGCGGACTTTGCTGAGCGTGACTTCCACGCCGCACTTGTCGCAGATCACGCCGCGGTGCTTCATGCGCTTGTACTTGCCGCAGAGGCATTCCCAGTCCGTGACGGGACCGAAAATTTTCGCGCAGAACAGGCCGTCGCGCTCGGGTTTGAAGGTACGGTAGTTGATGGTCTCCGGCTTGGTGACTTCGCCGTGCGACCAGGACCTGATTTTTTCCGGACTCGCGAGACTGATCCGGATGGAATCGAAATCCGCGATTAAACTGGCACGATCATAAGGGCTGCTTCGATACAAGGTATGTCCCTCCTGCTCCGGTGGATTTCATCGGAGCCATCCCGGCGTGCCGGGAGAAAGAAAAAGCCGTGAAACTCGGGTACTGCTCACTTCGACCTTTGCGTTGCGCCTTCCAAATCCGCTTGAGACCGGTTTGTGTAGCGCCCGCCTTCAGGCGGGCATCCGACCGGCTGCGCAATGTGCCCACCTAAAGGTGGGCGCTACAAAATCTTGGCCTAATCGGCCGCGGGTTTTTCCGCGGCTTTTTGGCGCTTCATCAATTCCACGTCCAGGCAGAGCGATTGCAGCTCGCGGACAAGGACGTTGAACGATTCGGGCACGCCCGGCTCGATGCCCGGCTCGCCCTTGACGATGGCCTCGTAAATTTTCGCGCGGCCGTAAACGTCGTCGGACTTCGCGGTCAGCAATTCCTGGAGGATGTGCGCCGCGCCGTACGCTTCTAGCGCCCAGACTTCCATTTCACCGAAGCGCTGTCCGCCGAACTGCGCCTTGCCGCCGAGCGGCTGTTGGGTGATGAGCGAGTACGGCCCGATGGAGCGCGCGTGGATCTTGTCGTCGACGAGGTGCGAGAGCTTGAGCATGTAGATGTATCCGACGGTGACGGCCTGGCCGAATTCCTCGCCGGTCATGCCGTCCCACAGAGTGATTTTCCCGGCGTTGGGCAGGCCCGCGACTTCGAGCAGGTGGCGGATTTCCGCTTCGCGCGCGCCGTCAAATACGGGCGTCGCCATCGGAATGCCTTCGCGGAAGCTGTCGGCATATTCGAGCAGCGTGTCGTCGTCAAGATCCGTGAGCGTCTTCCAGATGGCCGTGTCGGAAAACACTTCGCGGAACCAGCGGCGCAACGCTTCGGAGCGCTTGTTCTGATCGAGCAGGCGCGCGACGCTGCGACCCAGTTCTTTGGAGGCCCATCCGAGGTGCGTTTCGAGAATCTGTCCGACGTTCATACGCGACGGAACGCCGAGCGGATTCAGGACGATTTCCACGGGCGTGCCGTCCGGCAGATACGGCATGTCTTCTTCCGGAACGATTCGCGCGATGACGCCCTTGTTGCCGTGGCGGCCGGCCATTTTGTCGCCGACCGAAAGTTTGCGCTTCATGGCGATGTAGCACTTCACGAGCTTGATGACGCCCGGAGGAAGTTCGTCGCCCTTGCGGAGCTTTTCCTTCCGCTCTTCGGTAATCTTGCGGAGGACGTCGATCTGGCGCGAGGTCATCTCCTCGATCTCGTCGATTTTCTCGATGAGCAGAGGGTCCTTATCGGCGAGACGCAACCGCTTGAGGTTGCGCGTGGCGATTTTTTCGATGATGTCGCGCGTCAGCTCGGTGCCCTTCGTGATCAGGCGCTTGTTGGTCTTTTCGTCGTGCAGGTCGGCGGTCAGCGCCTTGCCTTCGAGGAGCACGGAAAGACGCTTGAGGCGCTCGTCGGTGAGGATGCGGATTTCGTCCGACAAGTTCTTTTCGAGCTTGAACACCTGCGCGGCCTCGATGGCCTTGTGGCGTTCGTCTTTTTCCGCGCCCTTGCGGCAGAAGATTTTCACATCCACGACGGTGCCCTCGATGCCCGGTGGGCAGTAGAGGGAAGCGTCACGCACGTCGCCGGCCTTTTCGCCGAAGATCGCGCGCAGCAGTTTTTCTTCCGGCGTCAGCGTGGTTTCGCCCTTGGGAGTGACCTTGCCGACCAGGATGTCTCCCGGCCGCACGGTCGCGCCGATGCGGATCACGCCGCTTTCATCGAGGTTGCGAAGAAACATTTCGCTGATGTTGGGAATATCGCGCGTGATTTCCTCGGGGCCGAGTTTCGTGTCCCGCGCCTCGATTTCGTACTCCTCGATGTGGATGGAGGTGTAGTAGTCGTCCTTGACCAGTTTTTCGCTGACCAGGATGGCGTCCTCGAAGTTGTACCCGCGCCACGGCACGAACGCGACGAGCACGTTGCGCCCGAGCGCCAGTTCGCCGCGATCGGTGCACGGCCCGTCGGCCAGCACCTGCCCCTGGCGGACGCGGTCGCCCACGCGCACGAGCGGTTTCTGGTTGATGCAGGTGTTCTGGTTCGAGCGTTTAAATTTAATGAGTTGGTAGATGTCCGCGCCCACTTCGCGCGAGAGCACGCCCGAGTGGTCGGACTCGACGCGGACAATGATCCGTTCCGAGTCAACCTGATCGACGATTCCGTCGCGGCGGCAGATGACCACGGCGCCCGAATCGCGCGCGGTGACGCGTTCCATTCCGGTGCCGACGAGGGGAGCTTCTCCGCGAATCAGCGGCACGGCCTGGCGCTGCATGTTCGAACCCATGAGGGCGCGGTTGGCGTCGTCGTTTTCGAGAAATGGAATGAGGCTCGCGGCGACCGATACGAGCTGCTTCGGCGAGACGTCGATGTAATCGACTTCGTCGCGCGATTTCAGGACGAAGTTTCCGGCCTGGCGGCAGTTGACGAGTTCGGTGGTGATGCGCCCGCGCTCGTCGAGCGGCACGTTGGCCTGCGCGACGACGTAGCGGTCCTCTTCCCAAGCCGAAAGGTAGAAGCAGTAGGGGTCGTTCGTGACTTTGCGGCGCTTCAATTCCTCGTTCACCGCTTCCACTTTGTCGCGCTCGATGATTTCGCCGGCCTTGAATTCGCTTTCTCCCGAGTTGACGATCATCACGTAGTCGATCACGCGGCCGCCCTTCACCTTGCGGTAGGGCGACTCGATGAAGCCGAATTCGTTGATCCGCGCGTAGCAGGACAGCGAGCTGATCAAACCGATGTTCGGTCCTTCCGGCGTTTCGATCGGGCAGATGCGTCCATAGTGCGTCGGATGGACGTCGCGCACCTCGAACCCGGCGCGCTCGCGGGAGAGACCGCCCGGCCCAAGGGCCGAGAGGCGCCGCTTGTGCGTGATTTCGGAGAGCGGATTGGTTTGATCCATGAACTGCGAAAGCTGGGAACTGCCGAAGAATTCTCGGATCGCGGCCATGACCGGCTTGGCGTTCACGAGATCGTGCGGCATGGCGGTGGACATTTCCTGGTACACCGACATCTTTTCCTTGATGGCTCGCTCCATGCGGACGAGGCCGATGCGGAACTGGTTTTCCAAGAGCTCGCCTACAGCCCGCACGCGGCGGTTGCCCAGGTGATCGATATCGTCCAGCGTGCCGATGTTCTTGCGCAGCTTCATGAGGTAGCGGATGGCCGCGACGAAGTCGGCGGCATCGAGCGTGCGCGTGTTGAGCGGCGTTTCGAGGCCGAACTTAATGTTGAATTTCAAGCGGCCCACGCGGCTGAAATCGTACTTGCGCGGGTCGAAGAACATGCCGTTGAACAAAGCCGTGGCCGTTTCGAGCGTTGGCGGATCGCCGGGGCGCAGTTTCCTGTAGATTTCGATCAGCGCTTCGCGGGGCGACTTGATCGCGTCTTTGTCGAGAGTGCGCGAGAGCACCACGCCGACGTCGTCGCGGTCGGGGAAAAAGATATCGACGCTGGTGATGCCCGCTTCGGCGAGCGAAGTCCAGATTTCAGCGGTCAGCGGCTTGTTGGCTTCGAGCAGAACTTCTCCGGTCTGCCGGTTCACGAGATCGGCGACCGAGTAGGCGCCCTCGAGATCCGCGACGGAAACATGCGCGGCCGGAACTTTCGCCTTGACGAGTTCCTTGTAGAGCGCTTCGGTGATGCGCTTGTGCGCGCCGACCAGCACTTCGTCGTTCCTGGAACTCTTGATTTCGTGGGACAGCTTGCGGTCGATCAGGCCTTCGGAAAGGTTCCAGTGCAGGTCGCCGTCGCGCAGGGTAACGCGCTCGACCTGGTAGAAGGTGCGCAGAATTTCCTCGTTCGACTTCATGCCCAGGGCGCGCAGGAAAATCGAGCCGAGGAATTTGCGCTTGCGGTCGATGCGGACGTACAAAATATTCTTGGTGTCGTACTCGAACTCGACCCACGAGCCGCGGTACGGGATGATTTTCCCGAGGAAATAGCTGCGGTTGTTGGCCGATTCGTAAAACACGCCCGGCGAGCGGTGCAACTGGCTGACGATCACGCGCTCGGTGCCGTTGATGACGAACGTGCCGTTGTCGGTCATCAGAGGAATGTCGCCGAAGAAAACTTCCTGTTCCTTGATGTCGCGGATATTTTTCGCGCCGGTGTCGGGATCCTTGTCATAGATGGTGAGACGGATGGTGACCTTGAGCGGGGCGGCGTAGGTCATGCCGCGCTCCTGGCACTCGTTCACGTCGTACTTGAGCTGCATGCCCACCGGGTCGCCGCACTTTTCGCAAAAGGTGGGCGTGTTCTTATTGAACGTGCCGCACTTGGTGCACAGCACGTCGCCCGTCTTATACGGATCGGTGACCACCGAGGCGCCGCAATTGCGGCAGGTGGCGCGCAGGTGGTGCAGCCCCTTCAGGTTGCCGCACTTGCATTCCCAGTTCCCGATCGAGTAGTCCACGAAATCCAGCTGCGAGAGGCCGCGGAAATCCTGAATCGGAAACACCGAAGTGAACACCGATTGCAGGCCGCCGTCTTCGCGCTCGGACGGAAGTAAATCCATCTGCAGAAATCGCTGATAGGAATTCTTCTGAACCTCGATCAGGTTCGGAATTTGAATCGAGCTCCGGATCTTGGAAAAATCCAGGCGCTCGCGCTCTCGCATATGATGATTCCCGTTTCCATTCGGCATGCTATGACCTCACGAACTGCGCAGGGTTGGGCCGAAACGCCGATGGGCGGCATGGCAGACACCGCCGCCCCGGGTCCCGGCGGGACCGAGTCAAGGTTGACAAATCACGTTTTGGAACTTGCGTAAGCAAACCCCTCAGGGCGCGGCAGGCTCGGCCAAGCCGGGCCGCCTCGCGCCGGAATTGCTGGGTTACTCCGATGCCGTTACTTCACTTCGACTTTGGCGCCGACGTCCTCGAATTTCTTCTTAATCGTGGCCGCCTCGTCCTTGTTGACGCCTTCCTTGATCGGCTTGGGCGCGCCGTCGACCAGGTCCTTGGCTTCCTTGAGGCCCAGGCTGGTGACTTCGCGGACCGCCTTGATGACGTTGATCTTGTTCGCGCCCACATCCGTGAGCACGACCGAGAACTCCGTCTTCTCCTCGACCGGGGCCGCTCCGCCCGCCGCGCCGCCGCCCGCCATCATCACGGGAGCCGCAGCCGCCGCCGAAACGCCGAAGGTCTCTTCCATTTTCTTGACCAAGTCAGCCGCTTCGAGCAGGGTCAGGCCCTTGATTTCTTCCAGGATTGCTTCCACCTTATTTGCCATTGCTGTGTCCTCTCCTCATTAGATGCAGATTAGATTCTTTATTGAGCCGTCTCGACCGGTGCCGGCGCGGAACCCGGTCCGAACTTGTTGGCCTTCACCGCTTCGCTGACCGTAACGGCCAGGTTGCGGTTGACCGCGGCCAGCGCGGAGGCGATGCGCTGCGCCGGCGCGTTGACCAGAAACATGATCTTGCTGATCAGTTCTTCCTTCGAGGGCAGCGACGATAGCTGCTGAATTTCCGCGATCGAAAGCACGCGCCCTTCGACGATCCCGGCGCGAAACTGGAAGGCCGGAACGTCCTTCGCGATCTTGGTGAGCGCCTTGGCGAGCGATACCGGATCTGTCGCCGTGTAAGCGATGGAATTGGTTCCCGTCAGGTTTTTCAACAGGGGCTCGATCGGCGTGCCGGAAGCGGCGCGCTCGGCGAGCGTGTTTTTCACGACCTGGTAATGCCCGCCGGCCTGTTCGACGGCGCGGCGCAGCTTGTTGTCGTTTTCCACCGTGATGCCCTGAAAGGTGGAAAGGATCACGGTTGAAACCGTGGCCAGTTGATTTTTCAGTTTGTCGAGATCTTCCTGTTTTTCACTGCGCTTTTTCATTTCCAGCTCCGAATTCTGAAACTATTTTGGTCAGGCCAGGCCGCGCCGCAAAATTCCCGCGGCGCTTAGGCCGCGACGGCGGCTTCGACTTCCGCCTCGTCGATCGTTACGCCGGGGCCCATGGTGGAGGTCAGCGTGACTTTCTTGACGAATTTTCCCTTGGCCGCCGAAGGCTTGGCCTTCAGGATCGCTCCGATCAGCGCGTGCGCGTTTTCGGCGAGCTTCGTGGCGTCAAAGCTGACCTTGCCGATCGGCGAGTGGATGATTCCCTGCTTGTCCACGCGAAACTCCACTTTTCCGGCCTTGATTTCCTTCACCGCCTGCGCGACTTCAAACGTCACCGTGCCGGTTTTCGGATTGGGCATCATGCCGCGCGGGCCGAGCACTTTTCCCAGGCGTCCGGCGGAACGCATCATGTCCGGCGTGGCGATCACCGCATCGAAATCGGTCCAGCCTTCCTGAATCTTCTGGACCATGTCCTCGCCGCCGACGAAATCCGCGCCGGCTTCCTGCGCCTCGCGAACTTTTTCGCCCGTGGCGATGACCAGAACGCGCTTGGATTTTCCGAGGCCGTGCGGCAGGACCACCGTGCCGCGCACCATCTGGTCCGATTGCTTCGGATCGACACCGAGGTTCGCGACCAGCTCCACGGTTTCGTCAAACTTGACGAAGTGGGCTTTCTTGATCGCCTCGGCGGCTTCCGCAAATTTGTAAGGACGCGCTTCGATGGTCGCGCGCGCCTTGGTGATGTTTTTCCCCGGCTTCTTAGCCATTTCTTCTCCTACCCTTCCACTTCCAGACCCATGTTGCGCGCCGTGCCCATGACCGTGCGCACCGCCGAGTCCAGACTTGTGGTGTTCAAGTCCGGCAATTTGGTCTTGGCAATCTCCTCGACCTGCTTGCGCGTCACCTTGCCGACCTTGGTTCGATTCGGTTCGGCCGAGCCCTTGACGATCCCGGCCGCGCGCTTGAGCAGCTCGGAGGCCGGAGGCGTCTTGGTGATGAAGGTGAACGAGCGGTCGCTGTAGATCGTGACCAGCGCCGGAATGATCATGCCATCGGGTTCCTTGGCAGTCTTGGCGTTGAACTGCTTGACGAAATCCATGATGTTCACGCCCTGCGGACCGAGCGCGGTGCCCACGGGCGGAGCCGGCGTGGCTTTGCCTGCCGGCAATTGCAATTTTACGGTTGCTTGTACTTTCTTTGCCATCCGAGTTCCCCTGATTCCCCTGCGCGCGGCCTAACAAACAGCGCCGCTAAAACATTAAGCCATCTTTTCGACTTGCACGAAATCCAGTTCCACCGGCGTCGAGCGGCCGAAAATCGTGACGGAAACTTTCAGCGTGTTGCGGTCCGCGTTCACGTCGTCGACCACGCCCGTGAAATTCGCGAACGGTCCCTCGATGATGCGCACCTGCTCGTTGCGCTCGAACACCAGCTTCGGTTTCGGCCGGTCCGCGGAGGTGGTCACGCGATGCAAAATGCCTTCCACTTCCGTTTCGGAAAGCGGCGTGGGCGTCTCGCCCGAACCGACAAATCCGGTGACCCGCGGCGTGTTGCGGACGACGTGCCAGGTGTAGTCGTCCATGTCCATTTCGACCAGGACGTAGCCGGGATACAGCATGCGCGAGGAAACGACTTTTTTGCCGCCGCGAACTTCCAGCACATCCTCGGTCGGAATCATCATCCGGCCGATCTTGTCCTGGAGCCCGAAGGCCGCCACGCGGCTCTCGAGGCTCTCCTTCACCTTCTTCTCAAATCCCGAATAGGTGTGGATGATGTACCACTGCTTTTCCATATCCAACGGATACCTCAGTGCGCAAAAAGTTTGATGATGCGCTGGACGAGCCAGCTCACGCCGCTATCCACGCCGAAGAAAAAGACCCCGAAAAACGCGACCGTGACCATCACCACCCAGGTGGTTACGAACACCTCGCGCCGCGTCGGCCAGGTGACCTGGCGCATTTCGACGCGCACCTCGTGCAGAAAGCCGCGCCACCGGCGGGGATGCTCCGCGAGGCGGGCGAAAAAGCCCAGCATCTCTAGTGGTGAGCCGCGCCCCTCTGTATCATCGGTCTTCAATTTTCCCACCTGCGTCGCCATCGCTCGCTTCTCTCTCCGCCCTCAGCCCGTTTCCTGCATCTACTCTGCCGCGCCCGCCATCGGCTGCCGAAGTGGCAGGGGAGGAGGGATTCGAACCCCCACTCTCGGTTTTGGAGACCGATGGTCTACCGTTGAACCTACTCCCCTAAAATCTCGACCGGGAACTACTTCACTTCCTTGTGACCCGTGTGCTTGCGGCACGCCTTGCAAAATTTTTTCGTCTCCATCCGGTCGGAATGCTTCTTCCGATTTTTGGTGGTCGTGTAATTCCGGTTCTTGCAATCGTTGCACTGCAGCGTAATGATTTCGCGCATAAGATTCCCTCTGGCTTACTCGATGATTTCCGAAACCGCTCCGGCGCCGACGGTGTGGCCGCCTTCGCGAATCGCGAAGCGCAGCCCCTTCTCCAAGGCCACCGGCGTGATCAAGCTGATTTCCGCGCTCACATTGTCTCCCGGCATCACCATCTCCACGCCTGTCGGCAGCTTCACGTCTCCCGTCACGTCGGTTGTGCGGAAATAAAACTGCGGACGGTAGCCCGTGAAGAACGGCGTGTGCCGACCGCCTTCTTCCTTCGTCAATACGTACGCTTCCGCCTTGAACTTCGTGTGCGGCGTGATCGAGCCTGGCTTCGCCAGCACCTGCCCGCGCTCCACTTCTTCCTTTTCCGTCCCGCGCAGCAAGAGCCCCACGTTGTCTCCCGCCATCCCTTCATCAAGCAGCTTCCGGAACATCTCGATCCCCGTCACCACCCGCTTCATCGTCGGACGGAAGCCCACAATCTCCACTTCCTCGCCCACCTTCACCTTGCCGCGCTCCACGCGCCCCGTTACCACCGTCCCGCGCCCTGAAATCGAGAAAATATCCTCGATCGGCATCGCAAACGGCTTGTCCACGTCCCGCACCGGCTGCGGAATGTACTTGTCCACCGCTTCCATCAGCGCATCAATCTGCTTTTCCCACTTCTCTTCCCCGTTCAGCGCGCCAAGCGCCGAGCCGCGGATCACCGGTATCTCATCCCCCGGAAACTGATACAGCTTCAAGAGTTCGCGTACTTCCAGTTCCACAAGTTCCAAGAGTTCCGGATCTTCCACCGCGTCGCACTTGTTCATGAACACCACGATCGACGGCACGCCCACTTGCCTTGCCAGCAGGATGTGCTCCCGCGTCTGCGGCATCGGCCCGTCCGTCGCCGCCACCACCAGAATCGCTCCGTCCATCTGCGCCGCGCCCGTGATCATGTTCTTCACGTAGTCGGCGTGCCCCGGGCAGTCGATGTGCGCGTAGTGACGGTTCGCCGTCTCGTACTCCACGTGCGACACCGCGATGGTGATCCCGCGCTCGCGTTCCTCGGGCGCGTTGTCGATCGAATCAAACGCCCGGAACGCCACCTTGGGGTTGTGCTTGGACAGCACCTTGGTGATCGCCGCCGTCAGCGTCGTCTTGCCGTGATCGATGTGCCCGATCGTCCCGATATTCAGGTGCGGCTTGGTTCGCTCGAATTTTTCCTTCGCCATTGCCCGTTACCCTCAGGAGAACTGACCGCAACTTGTGCCGAACAAATCTTGGAGCGGGGGACCGGATTTGAACCGGCAACCATCGCCTTGGAAGAGCGAGACTCTACCGTTGAGTTACCCCCGCCCGCTCCCGTCCACCGAACTTTCCACAGGGCTTTCACTGACGAAGCCCGAAAACTCTGGAGCCTGGGACCGGGATTGAACCGGTGACCTCGTCCTTACCAAGGACGCGCTCTACCATCTGAGCTACCCAGGCGAACTCTGTTCGCTGCGATGGGCCGAAGGCTGCCCTTCCGAACACTACGTTTCCACCTCAAGCCTATTCTTGAGTAAGAGTTTGGCCCGCCCGACGAGCGGTGAGGTTTCGCTTTCGTGCGCGGCCAGTGCGTCTGCCACAGAACATAAACAATCCTCCAACTCGAGAATCCGCTTTCTTACCTGCGGGGCGCTGGCTTGCGCCTTGGCGATCTGGTCAAACTCCGTCTCACCCGGTAATTGCTCAACAAACTCGACCTGAGCCACCACATCGACATCGTCCCGCTTTTGTGCACCCAAAACGCCGGTTATGGGATTCGGCTTGAGCGTCATGTTTGCACCTCGGTCGGCTCGCATCGCTTGCCGCTAGGATCATTCCCAGCGATGGGCCAATCGGTGCGACCAGATGGTGGACGGGGGAGGATTCGAACCTCCGTAGCCCGCAAGGAGCGGCAGATTTACAGTCTGCTGGTTTTAGCCACTCACCCACCCGTCCGCACGGGGGGATTGAAGTAAAATTGAAGCAAAGAAGGCCGCAGTGCATCCGCGAAGTTTGCAATGACAAAAGACACTTTCACGCTTGCTTCGCGATGCAGGAACCTGCCTCCCGCAATCAATTGGGATTCTTCCCCTGACTCGAAAAATTTTGGCAGAGCTGGCGGAGGGATTTGAACCCCCGACCCTCTGATTACAAATCAGATGCTCTACCAACTGAGCTACGCCAGCACGGCGCAAACCGAGGAAATATAACAAAAGGGAACTTGAATTGCAAGGGCCCCCTGTGGAAGACCTGTACAAACTTTGACCTTACGCCTTTGGGCTCAATTTTGAGCCCAAACCCACCGTCAATCCTCAAGTCCGTGCTGGAAGCATTATTCTACACCTAGTATTCCTCGGAGTGGGGGAAATAGTTTGGCACAATCCTGCAGCACCCCGGTTTGGGTGAACTCCGAAAATTGAAATAATGAAGCTACACAAACAAATGGGTCGGTTGTTACGAACTGCAAGAGTACAGTCTTATTGCGTCGCGTCTCGGCACCTGAGAGAATTGTGCGGGAAGATAGTTCGTCATGAAAAGAAACAGGACAACTCGTAGCGTCGGCGCGGCCCTCGCGGCTTGCACGATCGTTGCGTGCGGGCTTTTCTATTTAAGTTTCGCGCACGGGAAGACCGCGAACGCTTCGCCCGCTCCGGGTCTGCTCTCCGAGCTGCCCGCGGGAGCGCCCACGCTGGTCTATCTGGATTTCGCCGCCATGCGCGCTTCGTCCTTTTATCAGCACCGGCCGGACAAGGGGCCCATCGCCGTCCCCAATCAGGACTATGCGGATTTTGTGCGCTCGACGGGATTTGATTTTGAAAAGGATTTGGACCGCGCGGTGGTTGCGTCGTGGCCCGCTCCGTCCAGCAAAGAGCCGACGAAAAACGTGGTGATCGCCGAGGGTCGATTTGATCGGGCAAAAATTCGCGACTACGCCGCGCAAAAGGGAAAACTCGATCACCAGCAAGGGCGCGAAGTGTTTCTTTTCCCCGCGAAAGACCGGATGGGAATGAGTTCCATGACTTTCCTGGACGACCATCGACTCGCCCTCGTCACCGGGCCAAGCATCGCGCCTCTCTTCGCGGCGAATTCCAACGATCCCGCCGCCGCTGACCCTGCCCGCGAACGCGCTACGCGCCTGGACGGCGCGGCCATGTTCATGATCGCGCACGTGCCGCCGATTCCGGACAATGCCGGCTTGGGCGGAATGCAGGGAGCCGCGTCGGCGCAATTGATGAGCCTGGCGCGATCGGTGCAGTGGGTTACTCTGGCCGCGCGAGCCGAGGGCGACGACCTGCGCATTTCGCTCGAGGGGGAATGCGACAACAGCACGGACGCGTTGCAAATCAAGTCCGCGCTGGAACTCATGCGGATGTTCGCGCGCGCGGGGCTGGAAAATGCCAAACCGAGCCAGTCGATGGACAAAGCGACACTCGCGATGCTTCAGACTTTATTGACCAGCGCGGAAGTCACGCAGGCGGCGGAGCGAGTTCGCATTTTGGTTGAGCTGACGCCCGACGTTTTCAAGCTTGGCCAGACAAGTAAACCGCAATAATCCAGAAACCAACATTCATCAAGTGGTGCTGACTTCACAGGCTGAGGAAAAAGTCAGTCAGGGATCGGTTTTTGTAGCACAGCCACTCTTGGCCGTGGGGTTTTGCAGAGCTTAGCAAAGGCACACAGCCAAGAGTGGCTGTGCTACTAAAACCTGCTCCATCCAAACATGTGGGAATTTCAATCAGGAAAGAAAATCAGTCCGCCGCGGAGGCTTGGCGCAGGTAGCGCATCGGGTTGACTGGGGCGCCGTTGATGCGAACTTCGTAGTGCACGTGCGGGCCGGTGGAACGGCCGCTGACGCCGACATTGCCGATCGCATCGCCGCGCCTCAGTTGCTGCCCGACGAGGACGTTGAAGCTCGAAAGATGGCCGTAATAGGTCGTCACTCCAAATCCATGATCGACGACGACCAGCCGCCCGTAGCCCGCGCGTTCGTCGGCCTCGATGACCACGCCGTCGGCGGAAACCCGCACTGAGTCGCCGTACTGGGAGGAAATATCCACGCCAGTGTGGAAGGCGCCTTCACCGCTGAACGGGTCCATGCGCTCGCCGAAAGTGCCCGTCAAATGGCCGATCACCGGCCAGAGAGTTGGCGTGGAAGTCAGGTCCGCCAGGCCCGCCGAAGAGAGCAACGTGAGGTTGCCCGCCGGAAGAGCCGCCTGTCCCGCGTTTCGTTCCAGGAAATTGAATTGCGCCACGGATTGATCGAATTGATCGAAGCCGCTGTTCGAGGCCTGCAAAGATTCGTCCACGCCGAACGGGCTCTGCCGAAAGCGCATGAAACCGTAGGTCATGGCGACTTCGGTGGCCAGCGATTGCAGGGAGTTCATACGGTCGTTGGTGTCTTTGACGCTGGATTGGAGCTTTTCGTAATTGTGCTTGAGGGTGTCCTGCTGCCGGCGAAGAGTATTGTAGTTGCCCACTTTCCAGAGCATACGCGTGTAGGAACCTGCCGCCGCAAGCACGGTCACTCCGCCCACCACTGCCAGAATGGCCACCAAATGCAGCACATAGCCAGGAAGGGTGATCTTGCGGAAACTTCCCTTCCGGCTGGAGGCCACAAAAAATGTATACGCTTCAGGCTTCATAGTCTGAAATCTCTAAAGCAAAACACGCTTTACTTTCGAGGGAGCTGGAGCCGATCATCCCCTGAGCGGCTCATGAATTCTACTCAGCCGTGTGAACCGGAAGCAATGGTACGAAACCAAACCCGCGCCAAGTCTAGTTTCAGACTTAGGCAGAGTCAACCCTTAATTTCCCGGTTCGGGACGTTCGAAATTCTTACGCGATCGGCAACCATACCCTAAGATGTCATCTATGGAACCACGCAGAAGGGGTTTTGGACAACTGTACTGACGGTCAAACGATGGTCAGCGAAGATCAACTGATCGAACGGGTCAGACGGCGGTTCCCTAACAAGGGGGACGGCCTGCGTGTAGGCATCGGCGATGACGCCGCGGTGCTGCGCGCCCGTGGCGGCGCCGAATGGGTCGTCACAACGGACGCTTTTCTCGAAAACGTGCATTTTCTCCGGAAAATTCACCCGACGAAGGCTGTGGGCTATAAGGCGCTCGCTCGGGCTACGAGCGACATCGCCGCCATGGGAGCGCGAGCGCGATACTTCTTCTTGACCCTGGGGCTTCCGGACGCCTGCACCGGGGCATGGCTCGATGATTTCCTCGACGGGATGGCGCGCGCGGCCCGACGATTCGGCTTGATCCTGGCGGGAGGCGATACAACGAAATACCCGTTAGTCGTGGCCAGCCTCACCGTCGTGGGTGAAATCGATCGTGGCAGCGCAATTTTGCGGTCTGGCGCAAGGCCGGGAGACTTGCTGTGCGTTAGCGGGAGGCTGGGAGAGGCGGAGCTAGGTTTGCGGCTGATCCAGAGGAGATTACACAAACAGAAGCGCTGGACCAAGCTCTTGAAAAAACATTTTTATCCGGAGCCGCGGCTGGCATTGGGAGAGTGGCTCGCCGCCCACCGATCCGCCACGTCGATGATCGACACTTCGGACGGGCTTTCGACCGACCTGGGGCACATCTGCAAGGCAAGCGGGGTCGGCGCCACCGTGTGGGCGGCGAAAATCCCGGTGGTGAAGACCGCGCCAGAATTGCAGCGCCTTGGGCTTGACCCGCTTGAGCTGGCCCTCCATGGCGGCGAAGATTACGAGCTTCTATTCACTGTGCCGAAGAAGGTTGCTCGCCAATTGCCTCGCAAAGTGGCGGGGATTCCTGTGACTGTGATTGGCGAAATCACACGCGAGAAAAGAGTCATACTTTTGAGACCCGACGGACGCGGCAAGCCGCTTCAACCTAAAGGCTGGGATCCGTTTCGGTGATGTTTCCCGGGAACGCTAATCGGGAGATTGGCGTTCCCAGGTTACGGCAACGGCGGCGCGTTAGCCGAGTAGCCGTGCGGATAAAAGTGGATGGCCACGATGTGCTGCGTAAAACGCGAGCCGAGCCAAACCGTGTTGTTGGCCTCGATCTCCACTTTGGGCACGCCGGCCACCGGCCACACTTGCGGCAGCGGGTAGTACGTAAACTTCTTGGCGTTCGGCTCGAAATAAATGAGCGAATTGTTGAAGTCGTCGCTGGCCCAAATGTTGTCGAGCTTGTCCGGCCACGTCTCATACGGGCGCGAGCGAATGGGGAGCTTGTACTCGGTGATTTTACCGGTATCGGGATCGATGCGGCCAAGCTGGCCACCAGACCACTCGGAAAACCAGACGATTCCCTTGGAGTCCACGCCGATGCGCCGCGCGCTGCCGCCCGGCGTCGGGTCCGGGTACTCCGTGTAACTCTCCGCGACCGGATCGAATTTCACGACCATGCTTTTTGCGTAGGCCGCGGACCAAATATTTCCTTTGGGATCGACAGCCATTCCGTAGAGACCGAGGTCCGGCGTGGGCGTCGGAAATTGCGAGATTAGCCGCGTCTGTGCGTCGAGCTTGCCGATGCCTTCGCCGTGCACATCGTCATACCAGATGTTGTCCTTCTGATCGGTGACGACTTGCAGCAGCGAACCGACGGTCGGCAGCGGGTGCCGCGTCATTTTGCCCGTGGCAGGATCGAGTTCGCCCACCATACCGCCGAAAATTTCCGCCCAGTAGACACGCCCTTTGCTGTCCAGCGTGATTCCGTGCGCGAAAACAAATCCGGGAGCATCCGCGGGCAAAGGGAAAAATTTCCAGCGCTCGCCGGGATCGGTGTTTCGCGGATCGAGATGGACCATGGCGTTGGTTGGAGGATCGGCATACCAGATGGTGCCGTCCTTGGCGATGAAAGGATCGTGCAGGTACGGCTTCGGATCGGGGTTCTTCATGCGGTCCGCCACGAGGCGCGCTTCGCGCGCCTCCGAACTGATGGTCAGGCCGGCGTCGTCTGCTTGCTTTTCTGACTTTTTGATCGATGGCGCCGGAGGCAAATTCGTCAAATCGTATTCCACATAGATCGCTTTCGAGAGGGCGTCTTCGTCCACCGGATAAGGATCGTGCTTCAGCCGCTGATTGGGGGAGTTCGGGCCGAAGTTGGCCGCGAGATACTGGACCATGGCGTCCTGTTCCGCTTTGGTGATGACGGTGTGCGACATGGGAGGCACGACGCCTCCCAAATTGAACGGGCCGTGCATCATCTTGCGCAGGCCCATGCGAAAGCCCGCTTCGGTGAGGTGCATCGTGTTGTAGGAATCGGGGCCGTGGCATCCGATACAATTTTTCTTCAGCAAGTCGAGGCCCGGCCCGGGCGGATACATTTCGTCGAAGGTCTTGTAGACCACGTCGCTGGGTTTTTCGGGCTGCTTCGTGAGCGCGATGTTCACTGTCCGCGTCTCGCCGGGGGCGAGATCCGTCTTCTGCACTGGCGAGTCGTATCCATCTTGAAGGACGCTGATTTCGTAGGGGCCGGGCAGCGCTTGCGGGACGGTGTATTTGCCGTCCTTGGTAAACACTACGTACCAGATCATGGCGCGCACATTGTGCGCCGTTACGCGGAAGCCGCGCACCTGGCCTTGATCCGCTGAGACAGTTCCAGCGATCGTTCCGCGCGCGGGCACTTGCGCGCCAGCCGAACCCGGCAGCAACAAGACCGATAGTGAAATGAGCAGGGCGGCGAACAGGCACTCTTCGCATTTTTTCTGGGTGGGCATTTGCAATCCCTCCTACATTTCAGTCTTCGTATCCTACTGCGGAGTCTAGTTCGGCACCAGTGGCGCAGGCTTCCAGCCTGTGGGGGTTAGTGCTTGCAAAGACTAAAACCCACAGGCTGGAAGCCTGCGCCACCTAACCCGCTCCTTTAGCTGCGAGGACTTGGCGCCGCGGGAGGATTCTGCGGCGAAGGAATCGCTTTGGCGGGAGCTTCGCCGGGCGGCAAATTCTCGGGCACGGACGGACTGTTTCCCGGACTCGCTTCAAGAGTGGTCGGGCCTTCGCCGGCTTCGGTGGGAGCGGTGTCCGGCGTATCCACTTTTACATTTTTCGTCAGCGCGACTTTTTCCAGAGGCACAACGTTTTGGAAAGCCAGAACGGGCTTGCCGTCCAGCGCGCCCTGCATGAATTCGAGCCAGATCGGCAGCGCGGCGACCGCGCCGGTTTCCGGCTTGCCCAGAGACACAGATTTATCGTCGTAGCCGACCCAGACGCCCGCGGTTATTTCCGGAGTGAAGCCGATGAACCAGGCATCGGTGAAATCGTTGGTCGTGCCGGTCTTGCCGCCGGCGGGGCGGCCCAGGGCGCGTGCGGGAGTGCCGGTGCCGCGCTGGACGACATCCTGGAGCATCGCGGTCATCGTGCGCGCGACGTCGGGTTCCACCACGTCGTGAACAAGGGGATGCGCTTGTTCGAGCAGCGCGCCGTCATAGGTGGTCACGCGGCGAATCATGTGCGGATCGATGCGGATGCCGTCGTCGGGAAACACGGTGAACGCCGAGGTGTGCTCGAGCAGATTCAAATCCGCCGCGCCCAGCGTGATGGGCAAGTAGGGCGGCAAGGGACTGGTGATGCCGAAGCGGCGGGCCATGTCGATCACGGCGTTCATGCCGACTTTTTCGGCGAGCTTTACGGCGGGTACGTTGCGCGAGCCGTCGAGCGCGCGGCGCAGCGTAATCACGCCTTCAAATTTTTCGTCGTAGTTGTGCGGCGAGTACGGCTGGCCGCCGCTCATGGTGGTGAACGGCGCGTCGAGAATCGTGTCGAAGGGAGTAAAGCCCTGCTCCAGGGCGGCCGAATAAACGTAGACTTTGAAGGATGAGCCAACCTGCCGCTGCGCCTGCGTCGCCCGGTTGAATTTCGATTCATCGAAGCTGTAGCCGCCGACCATCGCTTTAATTTCACCCGTGGGATTGTCGATCGCCACCATGGCCGCTTGCGGGCCGACATTCTGCTCGAGTTGAACGTGCGCGACCGTTCCGTTGATCTCCTTGATGCCGACTTCCACAAGATCGCCGGGCTTTAGCAATTCAGCGGGAGACTTGTGGCCGGTCCAGGCAAAATCCGGCGGCGCGAGCAACGCGTGAAGCGAGCCGATTTTGATGGTCGCCGCCGCCGCTTTTGGGTCCACGGCCGTCACGAGGCCTTGCACGTAATCGCCTTTGTTGATGGGCCAGCGCCAGTCATCGTCGTCGTAGGAGTCCAGCGTGTCGGTCTTGTCCACGAGGATGTTGTCAAGCTTACCGCGCCAGCCGTGCCGGCGGTCGTAGGCGTGGAGACCGTCGCGAATGGCGCGGTCGGCGGCCTGCTGCATGGTGACGTTGAGCGTCGTGTACACGCGCAGGCCGCGCTGGTGCACCATTTCCGTGCCATACGTGCTTTCTAGATATTTTCTGATTTCTTCAACGAAATACGGGGCCAGCGTATTTCGCGGCGCCTGCAGACGCAGCCCAAGCGGCTGGGCGATGGCTTGCTTTGACTGCGCTTCCGTGATCTTTCCCGAGCGCGCCATGAGCTCCAGCACCAGATTGCGGCGCGCGAGTGCGCGTTGAGCATGAAGGATCGGCGAATAACTTGGACCGCGGATCAATCCCGCCAGCAATGCCGCTTCCTGCACGTTCAGCTTGCCCACGGGCTTGGCAAAATAATATTCCGAAGCCGCTTCAAATCCGTAGTTCCCGTGGGAAAGATAAATCTGATTGCAATACATCGTGAAAATCTGCTCTTTCGAGTAGTGCCGCTCGATCTGCAGGGCCAGGAGCGCTTCCTGAATTTTCCGGCCCATGCTGCGGTCGGTGCGGTCCAGAAAAAGCGTTCCGGCAAGCTGCATGGTGATGGTGCTGGCGCCTTCGACGACGCGATGCGCGGCAAGATCCTTCCAGGCCGCGCCGGCCACGCGCGTGAAATCCACGCCCCAATGCTGTTCGAAGTGCTGATCCTCGGTGGTCAGAATGGCATCCTTCAGGACCTGCGGGAATTGTTCGTAGGTAAGAAGCACGCGGCGTTGCAAGGCGAAGTTGCCGACAATCTGGCCGTCGTCCGCGTAGAGTTCGGTGACAACGTCGGGCTGAAAATCCTCGAGAGCGTGAATCTGGGGCAGATCGCTGGAATAAACGAAAAGCAGGCCTGCGGTGGCGCCGACGGCAATCGAGCCGAGCAGCAGCAGGATGAAGGCGACGCGCCCGACAACCTTGCGGCCGCGCAAACGGAGTGTGATCGGCGGCAGCTCTACCATGGGAGCTTCATTCTAACGCAAACAAGGGAAAGGGATGCGCGGATCAGGAAGATACTGTGCCCCGCCGTTTCGTAAGGAGAAATGCGCCGATGGTGACGGCGAGCGCCAGTACAAGGAAGGAGCTGTCACGAAGCAATGTCCAAATCGTCAGCGGGTCGTCGTTACCGAAGCAGCCGCACTTGATCTGAATGTGCAAAATTAAAGCGCGCACCATGGCGCCGATGAAAACAAGAATCAACGCGCTGGTGATCGAGGCCGCCCACCGCAGGCCCACGCCTGAAACCAGGAACGCTCCCAGGACCGCTTCCAGGATGGGGAGGACTCGCGCCACAATTTCAACTGCCCAGAGCGGGAGCATGTTGTAGGAGTCGACCGCCATGGCGAAGAAGAAATGGTAATCGCCAAAGTGCCAGCTGCCGTTGAAGTGAAGCTTGGTGTAGGCGGAAATAAGGAAAATCGAACCCAGCACGACGCGCCCCACGAGGAGCAGCGTCCTGGGCCATGTGGCCGTGCGCGGCGAAGTCTCCGAGCGGAATCGCTGTGGTTGCCATGATTATTGCCGCAGCAGATAGTCGAAATAGCTTTTCAGAAGCTTGTAGTCCACGCCGCCGCCCGGAAGAGCTTCGGTCTTGCCGTGCGCCGTGACGTACACCGTGGGCGTCTGGTTCACGTTGCGCTGCATTCCGAGCGAGCGATCGCGTTCGATAGAGGCGTTGATCTCATTCATGTGCTGCGATTCAAACGTTTGAAATTTCTTGAATTGCGCCGCGGGGAAATTGGAGGCGATGACCTCGTCGATATTTCCCTTGGTGGACCATTCATCCTGGTGATCGTAGAGGGCCCGCTCGACGGCTTCAAACTGCCCGAATTCCGCGGCGGCGTTGGCCAGCCGTGCGGCCTGGCGCGCGTACGGGTGCATGTCCAGCGGAAAATCGCGGTGGATGAGATACACCTTGCCGGGGATTACATAATCGTCAATCACCTGCTTGGTCGTGCCTTCAAAGAAACCTCGGCAGGCCGGGCACTGGAAGTCGCCAAAAACTTCCATCGTGATGGGCGCGTTGGGATTTCCAATCGCTTTTTGAAACGTCGGGTTGGAAGCGGCTACGGCAACCTTGGCGGCCGAAGTAGCAGGCGGTTTAGTTTGCTGTTTGGCGAAAGCCGCCGTCGCCAATACGCCTAGCGCAAACAGAATTGTAAATCGGATCGGGCGGACGGAGAGCATTTTCACGCGACCATCTCCTTGAAGTCTTGTGTGCACCGCATTCTAACCCCAAAACGAGTCTTTCTGCACTCATAGACGTATGGAGAAAACGCGGGGTTATCCGCCCGGGTATGGTTTCCGAGTCTTTCCGGCACCTTCATTGCTCCTCCGCAGGTTTGCAGGGGCATAGCCTGCCGTGCCCGAGCGACCGTCCAGCAAATAATTAGTTCCGCCCGCCGGAGGTGAAAATGAGGCATAGAAATGAAATATGTCCATAACTGGTTGTAAATACAAAGGATATAAGGCAGTCAAAATACTTGACAACGATACACTCAATATGTAAACTACCTGCGTCCAATGCACTCATGCCGCATCTGATAGGGCGAGATCGGGAGGAAGGGAGTCAGCGATGAGCAAAATTATAGGAATTGACCTGGGGACGACCAATTCGGTTGTTGCCGTGATGCAGGGCGGGGAGCCGGTGGTGATCCCGAACCAGGAAGGCGGGCGAACCACCCCTTCGGTCGTGGCCATCACCAAGTCGGGCGAGCGGCTGGTCGGCCAAGTGGCCAAGCGCCAGGCGGTGACCAATCCGGAAAACACGGTTTATTCGATCAAGCGGTTCATGGGCCACCGGTTTGATGAAGTGGCGGACGAGACCAAGCGCGTGCCCTACAAAGTCACCAAGGGACCGCATGACGATGCGCGCGTCGAAATTTTCGGCAAGGCCTATACCCCGCCGGAACTCTCCGCGATGATTCTGCAGAAGCTGAAGACCGCCGCTGAAGATTTTCTTGGCGAAAAGGTGACCAAAGCGGTCATTACCGTCCCTGCATATTTTAACGACAGCCAGCGGCAGGCCACCAAGCAAGCGGGCGAAGTCGCGGGCCTGGAAGTGCTTCGCATCATCAACGAGCCGACCGCCGCGGCGCTGGCTTACGGCCTGGACAAGAAGAAGGACGAAACCATCGCCGTCTACGACCTCGGCGGCGGCACGTTCGACATTTCCATCCTGGAAGTGGGCGAAGGCGTCGTCGAAGTAAAGGCCACCGCAGGCGATACGCATCTGGGCGGCGATGACGTCGACAATCGCATGGTCGATTGGCTCATCGCGGAATTCAAGAAGGATCAGGGCATCGACGTCAGCAAGGATCGCATGGCCGTGCAGCGGCTGAAGGAAGCCGCGGAAAAAGCCAAGATCGAGTTGTCGCAGATGCAGGAGACGGACATCAATCTGCCCTTCTTGACGGCGGACGCGTCCGGTCCAAAGCACCTGCAATTGAAACTGACGCGCGCGAAGCTCGAACAGTTGATGGAAGACATCCTGCAGCGCACGGTTGGGCCGACGAAGCAGGCGCTTTCGGACGCGGGCATCACGCCGGACAAGATCGACGAAGTGGTTCTGGTCGGCGGCTCGACGCGTATTCCGCGCGTGCTGCAGATCGTGAAGGATCTGTTTGGCGGCAAGGAACCGCACAAGGGCGTCAACCCGGACGAAGTGGTCGCGGTGGGCGCGGCGATTCAGGGCGGCGTGCTGGGCGGCGAGGTGAAGGACATCCTGCTGCTGGACGTGACTCCGCTTTCGCTGGGCGTCGAAACCCTGGGCGGCGTGATGACCGTGCTGATCCCGCGGAACACGACGATTCCGACGCGCAAGTCGGAAATGTTCTCGACCGCGGCGGACAACCAGCCGTCGGTGGAAATCCACGTGCTCCAGGGCGAGCGCAAAATGGCGCCTGACAATCGCACGCTCGGCAAATTCCACCTGATGGGAATTCCGCCGGCGCCGCGAGGATTGCCGCAAGTCGAGGTCACGTTCGACATCGACGCCAACGGCATCTTGAACGTCTCCGCGAAAGATCACGCGACGAACAAGGAGCAGAAGATCACGATCACCGCTTCGACCGGCCTCAGCAAGGAAGAAGCCGAGAAGATGCGGTCCGACGCCGAAGCGCACGCCGAAGACGACAAGAAGAAACTCGCGGAAATCGAGGCGCGAAACATCCTCGACAACCGCGTGTATCAAGTCGAGAAGCTGATCGCCGACAATCGCGACAAGCTTTCCGAAGCCGACACGAAGCCCGTCGAAGAGGCTGTCGCGGCCGCGAAGTCCGCGCTCGCCGGCGGCAATATCCCACAGATTGAGTCGGCGACGGTGCAACTCGAGAGCGCTTCGCACAAGCTTGCCGAGGTGCTTTACAAGACTGCGCAGGCGACTGGAGCGCAGGCAGGCGCTGGAGGTCCCGGGGACGGAGCCTCAGGGGCTCCGAAGAGCGGGTCGGGTCCGGCGCCGGAAGGCGAAGTGATCGACGCCGAATACGTGGACGTCGACGAAACGAAGAAGCCGAACTAAGCGGGAAGTGCAGCGCCCGCCTTCAGACCGGCATCCGCGCGGATGCCCGCCTGAAGGCGGGCGCTACAACCTGACCGACAGGAGCCAGCGTTGACGACGTACGAGGGCATCAAGCGGACCGGGCCGCCGCACGCGATCCAAAAGTTGCGGGAAGATCTGTTCATGATTCAAGTCGTGCTTTCGGAAACGCCGACAGCCGATTGGAAGCGATTGTTTTACGAAACACAACAAGCCCCGCCGCCGGACTTTCCTCCACGCGCAGTGGATATCAGTGGAGCGTTCATTCGATTCCGTTCGGACGTCCCGAGCGTGGAAGCGAGAACGGCGTGGATCGACCGGTGGATCGACCGCGCCAATCAGAAGGAAGCGGCCATGGGCGGAAAGCTCGACGAAGAACGCAAGCGCCGCCGCGACGAACACCAGCGCGAGCAGCAGGAACTCGCGGCCATCAACGCTCACTGGGAAAAGTTGTAGAACGCAGATTAGTGGTCGGGATCGGTCATGTGCCCGCCTGAAGGCGGGCGCTGCACCAATCACCGCTCACTATTCACCGGTCACTGAAAGCCTATGGCCACAACGACCAAACAAGATTACTACGAACTGCTGGGCGTCTCCCGCAAGGCCGCGCAGAAGGAAATACGGCAGGCCTACCGGAAGCTCGCGCGCAAATATCATCCTGACCTGAACCCCGGCGACAAATCCTCGGAAGAAAAATTCAAGCAGGTGCAGGAAGCTTACGATGTTCTCTCCGACAGCAAGAAACGGCAGATGTACGATCAATTCGGCTTCGAAACTCCGGGGGCTGGAGGAATGCCCGGCCCGGGGAATACCGGGGACGTTCATTTTGATTTTGGCGGATTCGATTTCGGAGGCGGTCAGGGCGCAGGCGGCGCGGGCCCGAGCTTCCGCGACCTATTCAGCCAATTCTTTCGCGGGGGCGGCGCGGCGGCCGAAGCTCCTTTGGAAGCGGAACGGGGCTCGAGCCTCGAATACCAGATCGAAATCAGTTTCTGGGAGGCGGTTCGCGGCACCGTAAAAAAGCTCACGATCTCGCGCCTGGATACGTGCACGGAATGCCATGGCACGGGCACGGTCGGCCAGCCGCAAACCTGCACGGCGTGCGGCGGCTCGGGGCAAGTCGCGCAGACGAGCGGGAAGATGCGCTTCAACCTGACGTGCTCGCGCTGCGGCGGCACGGGACGCATTCGAAATATCTGCCGCGTTTGCGGCGGCGAAGGGCGCGTGCGGCGCGCCGACACGATTGAAGTCCGAATTCCAGCGGGCGTGCAAACCGGCTCGCGCGTGCGCGTTCCCGGACGCGGCAACGCCGGAACCGCCGGCGAGCCGCCGGGAGATCTCTACATCATCACCGACGTTCAGCCGCACCCGTTTTTCGATCGCCGCGGCGACGATATTTACACCACCGTGCCCATCACCGTCACCGAGGCAGCGCTCGGCGCGAAAATCGAAGTGCCCACGATCGATGGGCGTTCGCTGCTGCGCGTTCCTCCGGGAACAAACAGCGGGCAGAAGTTGCGCCTGCGCGAAAAGGGCGTGCCTTCGGTTCGCACCCACGGACACCGCGGAGACCAATATGTGGAACTGCAAGTGATAGTGCCGAAGCCGGTGGACGAGCGCGTGCGGGAACTCTTGAAGGAACTGGAGAAGATCGCGCCGGAAGATCCGCGCAAGGATCTTTTCGACCGGGCTAAGGCGTAAGGAGCGCAGCGATGACGCGCGTAAATCCAAAACGGAAAAAGGCTCGCGCCGGATACATGATTTCGGCGGTCGCGGAACTGTACAAACTGCATCCGCAAACGCTGCGGCTTTACGAACGCGTGGGGCTGCTCAAGCCGTCGCGGTCGGACGGCAACACGCGGCTGTACACTGACTCCGACCTGGAACGCCTGGAAGTGATCCTCACGCTGACGCGCGAAATGGGCGTCAACCTCGCGGGAATCGAAATCATTTTGAACATGCGCGAAAAAATGGCCGAAATGCAGCACCAGATGGAAGCGTTCACTTCGTTCGTGCAGCAGGAACTGGCACGCGGGCTCCGCTCGGTGACCGCGCGCCCGCAGGACGACGCTCTGGTGCGCGTCCCTCCGCCAAAGGTCATCCGCGTGCACAAGTAGCCGTGATTCGTGGCTCGTGATCCGTGACCCGTGAAAGTCATTCCCTCTGTGTGAATTTCTGCCGCAACCGTTTGAGGTTCTTCCTATTTTCACGAATCACTTTTTTCATCCGTGTTAATCCGTGTGCATCCGTGGTTCCCTTTCCTGCTTTTCCACACGCGCCCCACTTTCCACAGGGCGGGACGGCTTGCGCAACTTTCGCGGCGCGCCTATGCTGGTTTTATGGCGCAACCGGATTGCCCGCTGTGCGGCGGAACGGGATGGAAGACTGTCGACCACGTCGCGGAAGAAGAAAAACTGACGCGCGGTTCCCGGGAAAAACCCATCGAGGGTACGAACGCAACCAAACGCGTCTGGGCCGTGCCATGCGATTGCACGGGCAAGGATCGCACCGCGCGTGCGATCGGGCGCGCGCGCATTCCCACCCGCTATAAGCATTGCGACTTCGACAATTTTGACACTGACATCTATGACTCCAGCGCAGATGCCCAGACGTGGAATAACAGCCTCGCGCAGGCCAAGCTGGTCATCGAGGCGTTTGCACGCGATTATCCGGTCGGCATTGACACGGGGCTGCTGCTGATGGGGAAGTGCGGCGTGGGCAAGACGCACCTTGCCGTAGCTGCGCTCCGGCAGATCGTCTTGCGTGGGCACACGGGACTCTTTTACGACTACCGTGAACTGCTCAAGGAAATCCAAGGAAGCTACAATTCAGAAAGTCAGACCAACGAACTCGGCGTGCTCGAACCCGTGCTGACAGCAGACGTTTTACTCCTTGATGACATAGGAGCAAGCAAACCATCTCCATGGGCCCTCGAAACGGTGGGGCACATCCTTAATTCCAGGTACAACGAACGGCGCATCACGCTGCTGACCACGAATTACCTGGACAAGGACGAAGCAGGACCTATGCCGATACGTCGAGGGCCGCGGCTTCCCTCTGGCCAAGAGGTTCCCTCCATGCAGGAGGATTCTCTGTCCGATCGCCTGGGAGGAAGGATCCGCTCCCGTCTCTATGAAATGTGCCGCACGATCGAGCTCAAAGCTCCGGACTATCGCCTCGAAGTCCGCAAGGCAAGGGGATGAGGTAGCGCATCGTGATTTGTGGTTCGCGTTGCCTGACTCCGTTTAGTAGCACTGAATGCGGGTTAGTCTGAATCTTTTGGCAAACCACAGCGCACGCACGTGCGAGAAAATCGATCGGAGTGGAACCAATTCCAAAAGAAGGGTTTACCGCACCTTGGGCACGGCCACAGCGCGACCCGACACCCCGTGACAAACAATGTGATGAAATAGATAAGCTTGAAAACGGCAGATGGAATCTCGGAGTGCAAAATCTTTACTGAGACTATATCCACGCCCCAGCTTACAGGAACAATGCCGAGAAACATTACAAGCAATTGAAGCTTGAGTCGTTTGTACCGTTTCCACGCTTGTTGATAGTCGCTCGCCATGTCCGAATACCAAATCGGAAATCTTGCATTCATCCTATCAAACTGGCCTTCTACCGCTAGACTCCTTTCATTGACATAGGCCACAAAGCGCGGGTATCATCCCCTCGGTGCGGTACCTGGGTGGGAAACCGCACTTCCTTCCTTGCACCTCCCCGTGACTCGGAAGACAACCCGAGCGTTTCCTGTTGGGAGCGAGGCAGGGACCTCACTGGAGGCAGTAAGATGTTTTCCGACAATGAAAACCCCGGCGCGGAGCTTTCCGCCGGACAGACCGCAACCGCCGCGACAGCGGCGCCGGAACAAACCACAAACGTAGAAACGCAGCAAGCCCCGGCAGCGGAAGTTCAGGCGCAAGAACCAATTGTCGCCGCTGCACTCGCGCCACCTGCCGAGCCCGCCGTTGTTACCGTGACTCCCTCGGAGCCGGTGGCCGCGCCCGATGGCGCTGCCGCCGTCGAACATTCCAACGTGAGCGAGACGGTGGAAACGGCTCTGGATACCGGCGAGCCTCCCACGGAATCGAACGCGGAGATGGAACAGCTCATGGAGCAATACGCCGCGCCTCATCAGGCGCCGGCGGAAGGCGAGATTGAATCGGGCCAGGTCGTGGCGATCACCGATTTGGGAGTGGTCGTCAACCTGGGCGGCAAGACCGAAGGGCTGATTCCCGCGCAGGAATTCGCCGAATTGGATGGTCCGTTCCCTCTGGTGGTCGGGCAGCCGGTCGAAATCCAGCGCACCGGCGATCGCAAGGAAGGAATGGTGTTGCTGTCGTACCAGCGCGTAAAGCGGCGCCGCGCCTGGGGCAAAATTGAAGAGGCTTACCGGGCGAAGTCCGACATCACCGGAAAAATCGTGGATCACATCAAGGGCGGCCTGGTGGTGGACATCGGCGTGCGCGCATTTTTGCCGGCATCGCAAGCCGATCTGCATCCGGTGCGCGACCTCGACGAATGGAAAGGCCGCGAACTAACCGTCCGCGTGCTGAAGATGAATCGCAAGCGCGGCAACGTGGTCGTCAGCCGCCGCGCGATCCTGGACGAACAGGTGGAGTCGCAGCGGAAGGCGATGCTCGAATCGATGGCCGAGGGCCAGATCGTGCGCGGCGTGGTCAAGAATGTGACCGGCTACGGTGCGTTCGTGGATCTGGGCGGCATCGACGGACTTTTGCACATCACGGACATGTCGTGGGGCCGCGTGGCAAGCCCGCTGGACGCTGTCTCGCCGGGCGAGGAAGTCGAAGTAAAAATTCTGAAGTACGACAAGGAAAAAGGGCGCGTGTCGCTCGGGCGCAAACAATTGCTGCCTGATCCGTGGGCCTCGGTGGTGGAGCGCTACGAAAAGGGCAAGAAGCTCAGCGGCAAGATCATGGGGCTGACGGATTACGGCGCATTTGTGGAACTGGAGCCGGGCATCGAAGGACTGGTGCACGTCAGCGAGATGAGCTGGTCCAAGCGCAAGCAGCATCCGTCGAAAATGGTGAAAGTCGGGGACGATGTCGACGTCATTGTGCTGGGCGTTGATTCGAACGAGCGGCGGATTTCGCTGGGGATGAAGCAGGCGCAATCCGATCCGTGGCAAGTGCTCGCGGAAAAGTATCCGGTCGGGACGGTGGTGAGCGGAAAAATCCGCAACCTGACCGAATTCGGCGCGTTCCTCGAAATCGAGGAAGGATTCGACGGGCTCATTCACGTCAGCGACATTTCCTGGACGGGTCGAATCAAGACTCCCTCGGAAGTTTATAAGAAGGGCGACACGGTCGAAGCCAAGGTGTTGAAGATCGATCAGGGCACGCGGCGGGTTTCGCTCGGCGTCAAGCAGGTCAACGACATCTGGTCCACGTGGTTTGAGAAGCACAAGGTCGGCGATCTGGTGCGCGGAAGAGTGTCGCGCGTCACGACGTTTGGCGCGTTCGTGGAGCTGGGCGACGGGATCGAAGGTCTCTGCCACATTTCGGAGATCGACGACCGCCGCGGCAAGGGCGGCGACAAGCCGCAAGGGCCGCCGCGTCCCGGCGTGCGGCAGAGCGGGTTGCTCGATCCCGGCCGCGATTACGAATTCAAGATCGTCAAGATCAGCCTGGACCAGCACAAAATCGGGCTCAGTTACCGTGGCGCGCAAAAGCAGGCGGAACGCCGCGACATGGAAGATTACCGGTCGACCAAGTCGTCGGCGAAAGCCACGATCGGCGATGCAATTATGGCCAAGCGTTCCTTGTAGTTAGGACTCCGGCGGACCCCCAGCCGGAGCGTAAATAATATTTCCCTTAAGCCTCGTTTGGTGATATGGAATTGCCACCAAAGGCAGCCCGCTGGGAGATTTTCTCCAGCGAGTCGGTGGCGCGTTTCCGAGGCGCGCCCGGGGCCAGCACCGAGTGGTGCAATTTTTAGGAGCAGGCGGAGCATACATCAATGACCGATTCCACCGTGACAAAGGCGGACCTGGTTGAAGAAGTGGTTCGCGTCACAGAACTTCCACGCAAAGAATCCGAGGCGGTCGTCGAAACGATTTTTGAAAGCATCATCGGCGCGCTGCAAGGAGGCGACCGCATCGAAATCCGCGGCTTCGGCAGTTTCCGAACGCGCCAGCGCCGCGGGCGGACCGGACGCAATCCAAAGACCGGCGCCAAGGTCGAGGTGCCGCCCAAGAAGATCCCGTTCTTCAAGCCCAGCAAGGAGTTGAAGGATCACGTCAACACCGGCGCGCCGGCAGCCCCGGGGTCGGGTTCCGCGCCCGCCACGCCGCAAAGTTAGAGGCGCGCGGCGGGCCTAGCCCTTCTTTGTCCGCAGCCAATACTCCCTATGGATTACCTCTGGACGCCGTGGCGCTACCGATACGTTGCCGAAGTCAAGAACGCCGTGGGTTGCGTTTTCTGCAATGCTCCTGCCGCGAATCAGGACGAGGATTGGCTCATCGTCCAGCGCGCCGTGAAAAACTACGTCATACTGAACCGCTATCCATATACGTCGGGGCACGTAATGATCGTCCCCTACGCGCATACCGCGGATTTTTCCGGACTCGAAAGAGAAACCGCGGCGGAAATGATGCTGCTCACGCAGCGTGTGCAGGCGGCGATCGATGACGTCTACCATCCGGACGGGTTCAACCTGGGCATGAATTTGGGGCGCTCGGCCGGCGCCGGTATTGCCGATCATCTCCACATGCATCTCGTGCCCAGATGGACCGGCGACACGAATTTCATGACCACGGTGAGCGAAACACGCCTCGAGCCGGAAGAGCTTTCCACCACGTACACGAAGCTGCGCAAAGCGCTCGCTCTGTAGCGCCCGCCTTCAGGCGGGCACGGGCTTGAAACGAAGATGCCCGCCTGAAGGCGGGCGCTACATCTTTCCGGGAGCCGCCGTTGAACTTCTCGCTCACCGAAGAACAAACCTTGCTGCAGCGCACGGTGCGGGAGTTCGCCGAAAACGAAGTCAAACCGCTCGCGCGCGAAATTGACGAGACCGGACATTTTCCCCGCGAAACGTTTCGCAAGGCGGCGGAACTCGGCCTGACCGCGGTGGCGCTGCCGGAATCGGTGGGCGGCGCGGGGTTCGACCACGTTTCCTATTCCATCGTCATCGAGGAAATTTCCCGCGCGTGCGCTTCCACCGGGGTCATCCTTTCCGTGCAAAATTCGTTGTACTGCGATCCGATTCATCGCTTCGGCACGGAAGAACAAAAGAAACAATTCCTCTTGCCCTTCGCGCGCGGCGAAAAAATCGGATGCTACGCGCTGACCGAGCCGCAGGCGGGCTCGAACGCGGCGGCGCTCGCGACCAAGGCGGTGCGCCAGGGCGACCGCTACGTCATCAACGGCACGAAAGCGTGGATCACCAACGGCGGCGTGGCCGACGCGGCCATCGTGTACGTGAATACGGACGCGTCGAAGGGCGAAAAAGGGATCACGGCGCTCGTTGTCGAGCGCGGCACGCCCGGCTTCCAGGTGGGCAAGGAAGAAAAAAAACTCGGCATCCACGCCACGGCATGCACGGAATTATCCTTCACCGATTGCGAAGTACCCGCCGCGAATCGCATCGGCAATGAAGGCGAAGGGTACAAGATCGCGCTCTCGACGCTCGACGGCGGGCGCATCGGCATCGCCGCGCAAGCCACCGGGATCGCGCAAGGCGCGCTGGAACAAGCGCTGGCCTATGCGAAAGAGCGGCAGGCGTTCGGCCACCCCATCGCGGATTTTCAGGCGATCCAGTTCATGCTCGCCGACATGGCCACCGAAATTGACGCGGCCCGCCTGCTGGTGCGCAAGGCCGCCTGGAAATCGGATGCAGGCGGCCGCTTTTCCATGGAAGCTTCGATCGCAAAACTATTCGCCTCGGAATTGGCCACGCGCGCGACGCACAAGGCAATCCAGATTCACGGCGGCAACGGCTACAGCGCCGAATATCCCGTCGAGCGCATGTACCGCGACGCGCGCATCACGGAAATCTACGAGGGCACCAGCGAAATCCAACGGCTCGTGATTGCCGCCTGGGTGTTGAAGACGCATTGAGATCCCAATTGAGAGTCCAACAGGAAAAATCCGACCAGACGGCGAGCCACGAATTAAGTTTTGTCATTCTGAGCGAAGCGAAGAATCCCTCTTCGATCGTCCGCAAAGAAAGAGAGATTCTTCGGCAAAATCATGACTCAGAATGACAGCATTTCGGGGGCTTCGCAAATTATGGAGCCTGCTGGTGTCTGCCAGAGCGTGCACCGCGTAATCGCCAACTTTCGCTTTTTCCTCTTTCCGCTGCGTCGTATTCTGTTTCTTGCGTACGAATCACGATTCCTGGATTGGAATTCGTAGTCCACGCGCTTCCCATGCAAGAACTTGATTCCACCGCTGAATTCGATGCCTCACGTGACGAAGAATTTTTCGCAGCGCTTCCAGTTCGCGCTGCCCTTCTTTCTGTCGAGCCGCGCGAGGAGCTAAGTGGCGCGAAACCGTACATGCTGCGCACCGCGAATTTGCGCCAGCGCCTTTCGCGCCTTCTTGGGCCTCCCGATCCCGCTTCGAAGCGGCTGAATTTGCGCGACTTTGCGGCGCGCGTGCGTTACCGCGTCGTGGGGTCGCCGTTTGAATTGAGTTTTCTGCACTGGCAGCACGCGCGGCGGCTTTGGCCCGCGGGGTATCGCGAGCGCGTGCGGCTGCGGCCGCCCGCTGTGCTCAAGGTCAGCCTCTCGAACGCGTATCCCCGGTGTTACGCTACGCGGCGCATCGGCGCGAACGGATTTTATTTTGGGCCGTTCGCGTCGCGCCGCGCGGCCGATACGTTCGCTTCCGGCTTTCTCGACCTGTTCAAAATCCGGCGCTGCCAGATCAAGATTCGCCGCGATCCGAGTTTTCCCGGCTGCATTTATTCGGAAATGAAGATGTGCCTCGCGCCGTGCTTCGCGGGCTGCTCGAAAGAAGATTACGATGTGGAAGTGGGGCGCGTCGTCGCGTTTCTCGCGACGGGCGGCGCTTCGCTCACGGCAGAACTCGAACGCGAGCGCGAGGCGGCCAGCGAAGCGCTCGATTTCGAGCGAGCGGCGGCGGTTCATCGACGGATCGAGAAAGCCGGGGAAGCCTTGCGCGGATTGCCCGATCTCGCGCGGCGGCTCGAAGACCTCAACGCCGTCGTTCTCCAACGAGCGGCGGAAGAAAACACGGTGGCTGTATTCGCGGTGCGCGCCGGGCGCATCGAGGAGCCGCGCCTGCTGCGCTTCGCGGAACTTGCCAGCGAGCCGCGCTCGGTCGAACAAATCCTGCGTGAGTGGCTCGAAGGCGCGGGAGATCCGCCGTCACTTCCCGCCAAGGCAGCCGCTTCGCAACAAAGCTATCGCGAACTCGAAGATCAACTCAGCTTGCTGGCGCGCTGGTTCCACAAGAAGCCGCGCGCCGGGGAAATCTTCTTTCGCGAAAGCACGGCGCGTTCTTCCGCTGCCGCGCCGCAGGACGAAGCCAGCACGCGCCGCAACAGCGAGTGGCCCTATCGCCGCATTCTGCGCGCCTGCTCGCGGCTGCTGGCGCCCCCCGAGCCGGAAAATCCAATAGAAAGTTGACAGGAAAAAATTCCGCCGAGCAAGGTTTGCGGCGCTGAAAGCGCCGGCGGAGGCAAGCCCAGGGCAACGCCCTGGGTTTTGGACATGGCGTGATGTAACGCGCCCTGAAGGGGCGCAAGGATTCCGCCGCCCCTTCAGGGCGGAGATAAGACCTGGGTACGCTACCCGGGGCGTTGCCCCGGGCTGGCATCCTCCGCGCCGTTGGCGCGGTTTCAAATTTTCAACTTTATTCCAACTTTTTTGCAACTTCCGACTCGAACATTTTGCGAACTACTCTTCCTTAATCCGAATATTCCGCCAGGAAATCTTCCCGTCCTCGGATTGGAAGCCGATATAGCCGGGATCCGTATAGTCGTGGTGGGTGACTTGCGAGACCAGCATTCCATTCAGATAATTCCAGATCTGCCCATTTTTGGAAACTATTTCGACTGTATTCCACTCGCCGACCGGACGCACCGCCCTCTTGCGCGCTTCGGTATCGACCGTATATTCCGTACTCTTTCTGGACGGCCGGATGTCCAGAATTTCCAAGTTCATTCCCTGGACTTCAATCATGTCCGGACTAACCCTCAATTCCTGCATGAAAAGCAGATACCCGCTGTTGCCGTAAAATTCGTCGCTGCTTTCCATGCCGGGATAGGGCTCGAAACGATACTCCAGCCGCAGTGTGAAGTTTAGATATTTTTTCTGGGGATACATGAAGCCTAAAGGAGAACCGGAGCAGAAAACCGTTCCCTTCTCGATCTTGAACGTTGAGCCGGGCTCGGTCTGGCCGCATCCTTCGGGGCGCGGCGTGCAGCCGCCTCCAAGCAGAAATCCCCACCCCGTAAAATCCTTACCGTTAAAGAGCGCGGTGAAACCCTTTTCGGGCAGCGGCATACCCATTAGCGTGGCGGCATCGGGTTTGAGCTCTTCTTTTCCCGCGGGATAACCGTTCTCACGCAACAGGTACGCGGCCATATCCACGTATTCCTCAGTGCTGAGGCCGCCGCCGTCGTAAAGGGGCATGGAGGTTCGAATTTTATTGAAGAGGCTTCCGACGCTGCGGTACCTCGCCGGGATGGACTCGTTGCTGGCGAGATTGATTCGAACCGCATCGCCAGAGCGCCCAAATCCCCGGCCGGGCGGCGCTTTCAGGTCCCTGTGTTCGGGGTTTGCCGGCTCGAGCGCGTGGCACATGCTGCAGGAGCCGCGGAAGTAGCCCTCGCCGCGCGCGGCCTGCGCCGCGGTGTAAAAACCGTCCGGCGAACCGGTCGCCGATTTCGCGACTTTTCTTTCGAGAATGGCCATGCGCTTCATCGCGCTGACGTCTGGCTTTAGATTTTCCGCTCCCGCCGGCAGGCCGTTGGCCTGAAGCAGGTACGCGATGATGTTCAAATAATTTTCCGTGCTCAGGCCGTGCACGTTGTCGCCCGGCATGGTCACGCTGACCTTGTTGAACAAATCGCCCACGCTGTAATAGTCGTGCAGGAAATCATAGCCGACGAGCGCCGGCGCCGTGTCCGTGCCTTTCAGGTTTGCCAGGTGGCACTGCGCGCAATATTGCTCGTACTGCTGCTTGCCGCGGCTGGCCTGCGCTTCGCTGTAGTAGCTCCGGGATGCCTTGGCCGGTTTCGGAGCGGTCTGCGCGCTCAGGCTTGCAGGCAAACTTAACGCAAACGCAAAAACAGCCAAACTCAGTCCGCGCATGATTAGTCCTCCCCGGAAGTTCCCGGTTATGAGTTGAGAGCCAGAAATCAAAAACACAATTGTCCTGTCCAAAGGTCTTACTCTCGGCTCTTAACTATTCGCTTAAAACTTTCACCGTCGTGGTGGCCATGAGATTCACATATCTTCACGGCTTCAATCAAGAGAGAAGAGTGGACCACTTTGGCGGCCTGAGATTGACAGGTGAGAGCGGCTGGCATAACGTCTGGCGCGAAGAAGCAGCCGAAATCTTATATTCTCGCGCAGTCGGATTTCACTTGGGGGAATCGTTCATGCCGCAGCGCAATCCGGGAATCCTAGACGGCAACCCGTTCAAGATGGGGCTCTTCGGGTCCAACTGTTCCGGCGGCCTGTCTTTTACCACGCTTCCGGAACGGTGGGACGCCTCGTGGGATAACAACCTGAAGCTCGCGCGGCTCGCGGATGAAGCCGGGTTTGAGTGCATGGTGCCCATCGCCCGATGGAAAGGCTTCGGAGGGGCGACGGATGTCAACGGCACGTCTTTTGAAACGATCACCTGGGCTTGCGGCTTATTGGCGCAGACTCGCAAGATTTCCATCTTTGGAACCGTGCATGTCCCGATGATCCATCCGGTTCTTGCGGCTAAACAAATGGTCACCGCGGACCATGTGGGCCAGGGCCGATTTGGCCTCAATATCGTCTGCGGATTTAACCGGAATGAATTTCAGATGTTTGGCATCCAGCAGTACGAGCACGACATGCGGTACGAGCAGGGGCAGGAGTGGTGGGAGGTCGTCAAAAAAGTCTGGTCCTGCGCCGGGCCGTCCACGCACGATGGAAAATTTTACCAATTATCGGCGTTAGAGGGATTGCCGGGGCCCTACGGCGGCAAGAATCCAGTGATGATGAATGCGGGCGTTTCTCCAGCGGGGCGCAGTTTCGCGATTCGCAACTCGGATCTTCACTTTGACGATCTTCATTTCGGCAATTGCGCGAATCCCGAAGACGCGAGCGATCGAATCAAGGAAACGAAACGCCTGGCGCGCGAATTCGGCCGCGAAATTCAGGTCTGGATTCCCGTGAGTGTCGTGTGCCGGCCAAGCCAGAAAGAGGTTGATGAATACCTGCGCCGCTCGGTGGAACATGCCGACTGGGAAGCGTTGGAACACTTGATGCGCCTGCTTGCCGGACCTTCCAATGCGCGCGCATTCTCAACTGAAGCGATGAGGCAGAAAATCCAAACCGACCGCAAGGTTCTTGGATACGGCGAGAACTATTCCATCTACGGCGATCCGAATCGCGTCGCGCAAGAGTTGAACCGCTTCTACAAAGCGGGCTTCGACGGCGTCGCGATCGACTTCATCAATTATTTGGACGAGCTACCCTTTTTCGTGCAGGAAGTAATTCCGCGCCTGGAACGAATGGGGATCCGCCGCCCCGCGTCGAGCGACCTCACTGCATCCTGAAGCGCGACTCAGAGTTTCGTGGCGCCGGCGTCTCGCCGGGGTTTTTGCGGTCTACGAGGGGCAGAAAAACCGCCGGCGAGACGCCGGCGCCACGGTACGGCATTTTCATTCGAGGATACGGCTCGATCTGTGTGAATTCTGGGAGTTACACCCACGCTTGCGCCAACACAGCATGGCGCTCGTGTTCTTCTCCGGTCCGAGTATAATTGCGGCTCTCCAATCTGCGAGGTGAAATGGCCACGTTTGCGACACCTGACGGCACGAAGAAATATGCCGCGCGATTTGCCGGACGCGCCGCCGAGGGGCACTTTCGCGAGCAGCAGGGCCTGTGGCTCTCTTCGCTCGGGATCGGCACATATCTCGGAGAGCCTGACGCACGCACGGACCAGGCGTATACGGACGCGATCGTGGAGGTCGTGGAATCCGGCGTGAACGTGATCGATTCCGCGATCAACTACCGCTTCCAGCGCTCGGAGCGTTCCGTGGGCGCAGCGCTTGCGGAACTTGGGCGCCGCGGCTATGCGCGCGAAGAGATGGTGATTTGCACGAAGGGCGGATTCCTCACTCCTGATGGCGACTTGCCCGCCGACGCCGGGGAATATTTTAACCACGAGTACGTGGAGACCGGCATTTTGCGCGAAGGAGACGTCGCCGCCGGATGCCACTCGATGGCGCCGAAATTTATCGCCGATCAGCTCGAGCGCAGCCGCCGCAATCTGGGCGTTGAAACGATTGACGTGTATTACCTGCACAATCCGGAAACGCAATTGGGCGAAGTGCCGCGCGAGATGTTCAACACGCGGCTGCGCGGCGCGTTTGAATTTCTCGAATCCGCAGTGGCCGCAGCGAAAATTCATTTCTACGGGCTGGCCACCTGGAACGCCTTCCGCCAGACCGAAAACGCCCAGGATTTTCTTTCGCTCGCGGCGATGGAATCGATTGCGCGGGACGTGGCCGGAGGATCGCACCATTTTCGCTTCGTGCAGTTACCGTGCAACCTGGGGATGACCGAGGCGTTGACGCGCGCCAATCAGCCGGTCGACGGCGCGCGCGCGCCGATTGTCGAAGCCGCGTCCAAGCTGGGCATCACGCTCGTCGCCAGCGCCTCGATGCTTCAGGGACAGCTCTCGCGCGGCCTGCCGCCGTTTGTGACGAGCGCGCTCGGGATGAAATCCGACGCCGAGCGCGCCATGCAATTTGTCCGCTCGACGCCGGGGATCACGACGGCGCTCGTGGGCATGAGCCGCGTCGAGCACGTGCGCGCGAATCTTTCCATTGTCGGCGTCGCGCCGGCTTCGCAAGATCAATTCGGTAAATTGTTTCAGCGCGGGGAGAAGGCGTAGCATAGGCACTCTTGCCTGTGCGGGTTTTGCGGTCGTTGTTGGCCCAGGCAGTCTGCTCGTGCGACGTACAAAACCACACAGCCAAGAGTGGCTGTGCTACTTTACCGCTTCTGCTCCATTAGGCCTGCTATCGTGCCCATCACATCGTATTTGGTGATGATTTCCAGGTGGCCGTTGTTCATCTTCACGAAGACGGCGGGCTCCTCGTGGCTCAATAGGTAGGTGAGTCGTTCGACCGGGGCTTCGCAAGACACCGTTGGCAGGGGATCGCTCATGACCTCGCGGATCACCATCTTCCGCAAATCTTTGCCTTGCAGCGCGAGGTTCAGGATCTGATCTTCGTAAATCGCGCCGACCGGCAGCTGCGCTTCAAACACGGGCAATTGCGAAATGTCCTGCGTCTGCATGGTGTGCAGCGCGTGGAACACGGTCTGGTCGGGCCCCACAACAATCAAGTCGCGGTCTTTGGCGACTTTGTGTTTTGCGTTGACCACGTCTTCGACGGTGAGCGGCACTTCCGAATCGACGTAGCCGCGCTCGCGCATCCATTCGTCGCTGTACACCTTGCTGAGGTAGCGCATTCCCGTGTCCGGCAGAAACGCAACGACGAACGAGCCCTTCGGCAGCGTCTTGGCTACTCGCAGCGCGCCTGAAACGCAGCCGCCGCCCGAGCCTCCGGTGAAAATTCCTTCCTGCTTCACGAGCCGCCGCGCCCAGACAAAACATTCCTGATCATTCACCTGGACAACGTCATCGACCACTTTGAAATCCATGGTGGCCGGGAAAATGTCCTCGCCGATGCCTTCGACAACGTACGTTTTGGCCTTGCCCACTTTTCCCGTCTTCACGAATTCGTAGTACAACGAACCGATCGGATCGACGCCGATGATTTGGACTCCGGGATTTTTTTCCTTCAGGTAGCGGCCCACGCCGCTGATCGTCCCGCCGGTTCCCATGCCGCAGACGAAATGCGTGATTTTTCCCTCGGAGTCTTCCCACAGTTCCGGGCCGGTCGTCCGGTAGTGCGCCTCGGGATTCATCATGTTTTCATACTGGTTCGGGTAGAAGGAATTCGGAATGTCCTTGGCGAGTTTTTTCGCCACGGAATAGTAGCTGCGCGGATCGTCGGGCTCGACCGCCGTCGGGCAGACGATGACTTCGGCGCCCAGCGCCTTGAGCAGATCCACTTTTTCCTTCGATTGCTTGTCCGTGATGGTGAACACCAGCTTGTATCCGCGCACCGCGCCCACGAGCGCGAGGCCGATCCCGGTATTGCCCGAGGTTCCCTCGATGATCGTGCCGCCGGACTTCAGCAGGCCCTTACGTTCAGCATCGTCGATCATGGAAATGCCGATGCGGTCCTTCACCGAGCCGCCCGGATTCATGTAGTCGACCTTGACGTACACGTCCGCGGCGATTCCGGCGGTCAGCCGGTTCAAGCGCACGAGCGGCGTGTGTCCAATGGCGTCGAGGATGTTGTTGCAGCGCAACGAGCGGCTCCTTGCCTTCCGACAGGCGGAAATTCAAAACCTTTTAACACAGCGGACACGGAGCGCACGGAGAAATCCAGGATTTCTTCTCTGTGTTCTCTGTGACCTCTGTGTTAAAGCTTTTCTTCCACGCGACACCAGCTTAAGTGGATTCGAGAGGCGTTGTCCAGTTTCTCAACGAGTACATGTTCGTGGCAGAATAGCCCCCACTTCAAGCCAGGAGAATGGACGACCATGAAACGAACGAATATTTCGACGGGAACGAAATACGAGCCGATCATCGGCTATTCGCGCGCGGTGCGGGTGGGCGATACGGTCCACGTTTCCGGCACGACGGCCACCGGCGCGGATGGAAACCTCGTGGGCGTGGGCGACGCCTACGCGCAGACGGTGCAAACGCTGCGCAACATCGAATCCGCACTGCACAAGGCGGGCGCGCGACTGGAAGACGTGGTGCGCACGCGCATGTTCGTTGCCAACATCGCCGAGTGGGAAAAAATCGGCCGCGCCCACGGAGAATTCTTTGGCAAGATTCGCCCCGCGACGGCGATGGTGCAGATCGGCGGCATGGTGTCGCCCGAAATGCTGGTGGAAATCGAAGCCGAAGCTATCGTGACATCGCGCGCGCCGAAAAAGCCGCGAGCGGCAAAGCCGAAACGCCGCAAAAAATAGGTGGCACAGGCTTCAGCCTGTGGGTTTTGATCGATACAACGACCAACCCCCACAGGCTGAAGCCTGTGCCACTAAAACCCAAGTCCAATCCGGACTAATACCTCACCCGCACGCGATACTTCAGCACCGACGTGCCGTCTTTGTCGACCGGCACATCGAACTGCGCTGCGAACGCGGCGGTCTTCGTGAATTTATACGTCGAGTTGACCATTTCCCAATCGCCGCCGATCGGTTCGTTCACTTCGACGGAGATGGGCGCGTCCTTGTGGTTGCGCAGCGTGATCTCGTACTCGAATTCGTAGAGCCGGTCGGAAAGTCTCTTGTAGTCCGTCTGTTTGCGTTCGGCCACGATGTCGAATGCGTTGCCGATGTGCAGGCTGATTTCTTCGTCCTTCGGCGTGTGATCGATGTGGTCTTCGCCGGCAAAGAGCGACCCGCCGCGCGAGTCCTGCTGGTACACGCGAATGGTCCCCGCGGGCAGCGGCATCCCGAGGCCGGCTTTCTCTTCGTTCTTGAATTTGTAGAAGACCTGCACGGGGTCTTTCAAGGGCGCGCCCGGTTGCACGACCGAACGGTAATAGTAGGATTGTCCGTTGACCACGTACACTTTCCGCATTGGAAAATGCGAAGCGTTGAGCAGGCTGATCTGTTTCGATTCCTGATCGAAGATCGACGTCCGGCGATTCAGCGAATAGAGATGATATTCGGAGAACGATTCCTGCTGGAACGGGGCGGGAGCATTTGACGCCGCCGCTATCGACTTCATCGCCCGCACTTCATCCATGGCATATTGGGCGACGACTCGGTGAAGATCGCCCGCCACTAATTGCAGCGAGGCATTCTTGAACGCCGTGCCGCTGTGATTGACGAGCGTGACCCATCCGTCGAGATCCCCGCTTGTTTCATCCTTCGCGACATTCAGCACATAGTCCGCGCTCCAGGAAAGATTCGCGGTCAGGTAGGACGCTTCCACTCGATGCCGCCTCGCGCCCGAATTCTGGAGCGTCCACAGCAGAGTGGGCCGGTCGTATAGATTGTCCGGCACTTCAGGGAAACGCAGGCTGCTGTATCCGATGTTCGTGACGATTTCGTTGCCGATCTTCCAAACTTGTCCGCCATTGTCGGAAAGCAGGGTGGCTTTTACTTCCTGATCCCCGCGAATCATGGTGACTTCCCGCCCCACGTATTTCTGCAGCAATTTGTTCGGGTCGAGCAGGTCGTACTCGTAATTCTGCTCCAGAACATTCAGCTTGGCAGGCTCGGTGAGCGAACGGAAGTGCACGGTCGCCGGATTGATGGAAGCGGCGATGTCCATGAATCGCAGGAGCGATTCTCCGGCCGGCAAGTTAAGCTGGCGCACGTCGCGCACCAGAGAAAGATTCGAGTTGTAAACGGTGAGCGCGAGATCGGATTGATCCGCGAGAGTGGTCGAAATATTCCCATCGGCAGCCGGCGCAGGGGCCTGGCTTGCGGAGCTTGCAGATACCGTGCGGTGCAGGAACGGCAGCACGACCAGCAGCGTTGCGAATCCGGCGGCGGTAAGGAATCTCGATAAGGTGGCGTTTCTCATGGCGGTCTCCGTTAAAAGCGTGAATTCATCCTTCACTGCTTAGAACGGGACTGCCCAAATTTCTTGCAGGTTATTTTGCTATTGCAGCTGCCAGGTTCTTCCGCCGTCCGCTGTGGCAAACTTTCGCCCATCGTTCGCCGTAATCGTAGCGGACAGTGCATCGCGCGCCGTGATGCCGGTCCAGTCCGGCAGTTTGGCGTCAGTCCCGGCGGCTTGCGCCGGCGACGAGATTCGCTCCCAGCGCGCTCCGTCCACGGTTCGCGCAATCGCACCATTCCGCCCCGCCAACCAACATACCGTGTCTGAAACCGCCGCGCCCGCAAGCCAGTCTTCCTGGGACGGACTCGCCTGCGAAACCCATGTCTTTCCCGCGTCGGTAGAACGCTCGATCACCCCGCCATTTCCGGAGCGCCACAGGATCGAGCCCGAGGGAGATTTCAACATTGAGGAATAATTTTGGATTTGCCGAATTGCACCAAAGGCTCGCTCATTTCGTGCGGCGGGTTGCACTCCTCCTTGAAGCGTCGCCACCTGTTTGTCACGCGACGCCACGCTGCCGATCGCGTCTGCCTTTTTTTCAGCCTGAAGAGGTGCTGCACCCGCGGCGCTCGTTGCATCTTTTGCCACTGATTGTGGCGCGGATGGAGCTTCCATTGCGGCTTGCGCTTTCGGAGGTGGCGGCGCAGCGGGAGAGAATGCCGGGGGTTGGCTCTCACGCGCATCGGGCAACGTGCTCAGTTTCTTTTCCTTTTGAAGCGAACTTCTTGCCTCATCCGCGCTTGGCGAAATTTTGTTCAAATCGGCGGCTGCATCCGCGCGACCTTTCGCCGGCGACCCTACAGGCGAATTCAGTGGCGCAGTATTTGAGGAGAGACGATCCGGTGGAGGCGCGGGCGCCGTCTTCCGGTCCTGCTGGGGCGCGCTTTTGGAGAGTTGGTTCAGCGCAGCCGGCGCCGGGCTGGAAGGCAATTCTTCCTTGGGCGCTTGCGCGACAAGAGTCTCCGAAGCGCCTCGATCTGTCGCGCGCCAGGGCGGGCGCATCGCGAACCACACAACCAGCACGGCGGCCACGCCGATCGCGGGGGCCAGCCAGCGCGTGCGCCAGTCCACAAATTTTGGTCGAGCCCTTCCCTCGGATCTCCCCGTTATTTCAACCGGAGCGCGAACAGCCGAAACCAGTTTCCCTAGCTGAGCGACTTCTTTCTCAGCCAGCGGCGTGTCCACCGATGCGGCAAGCACGCGCAAAATCTTTCGGCACCTCGCGCACGCCGCGAAATGGCCTTCCCACTCGGCCGATTCGGCCGGCCCGAGCGCCTGCTCCGCATAGGCCGCGATCACCTCGGCGTCGGGACACTCTTTCGCGTCGAGGGGTTTCATCTGGTCCAGGGCTTCGCCCAGGCGCTGGGCGAGCAATTCCTGACGCTGCCGGATTTTGGTTTCGTCTCTGTCTTGTGAGTCCATCAAAGCTCTTCCTTGTTTAGAACGGTTCCATCCAAAAATCTTGCATCATCTTGCTATGCGGCACTTTTCGGCCGGGCCGCACATCATTCCTCCGGCGGGTCCGCGGCCGGCCCTGATGCCGAGAGCGCCTGCGACAGGTCAAACGGCCAATCCCCCACGGCGTATTCGAGCGCCAGCTCCACTTGCGCCAAATCGAGCGCCGGTTCCGCTGGGCGACCGTTCTTCGCAGGCGATTCACGCCGCAGCGCTTGCGTCACGCCTTCGCGCAACGCGCCCCGCATGCGTTCGAGCTGCCGCGATACTGTCGACTCATGCTCGCGCAGCATGCGCCCAATCTCCGCCAGGGTGAGCTGATCCACGTAATAGCAGGCCAGGATCATGCGCTCGCGCGGCGTCAGGCTCGCGAGCGCCGTGGAGAGCGCCCTTTCGAACCGCCCAATATACTTCTCCCGATCAGGGTCAGGATCGGCGGGGACGAATGCGGCGCGCCCGGCGAGATCGCTCGGCACATCGCCATCCAATTCGGCATCGAGAGAAATCGTTTTGCCAATCGTTCGAAACATGTCCACCTGTTTTTGGGCGAGTACTGCGCGAAGCCATGTGGATAGCTTGCTGCGCCCGTGGAAATATTCGAACAGGGATTTCCGCTGGCCGTCCGCGCCGGAACGAACGCCATACAATTCCGCATAGAGAGAATCCGCCAGTTCTTCGGCGCGCGCGTCATCGGACCGGCCCGATCCCCGAAGCATGGCGCTCGCGGCGTTGCGCAGATCGTGGCGGAAGTGAGCGATGAAAAACTCCCAGGCTTGCTCGATCCCCTCGCTGCAGGCGCAAGCGAGCCCCAGATCCTCAAGGTGAAGCGACTTCAGGTAGGCCTCGACGGCGCCCTGATCGGGTTGCGCGCCGCAGAAACGCTTCTCGGCGCTGCGCCGCAGACTCTCGGCAAACGCCTCTGGAGGCAGTCCCCAACGCGCGCACAAGGCCTCCCCGTGCAATTCCGCTGCGAGATGCGCGTATTGCGCCAGGAATTGGTCGAGCGACGCGAGAGGCGATTCTTTGGGCATGAATTCGGCCGGTTCCAGGTATTTCGATGCATCATAGCCGACCCAGGACTACCAAAGCTTAGGGGTGGCTGAAAAAGGTACTTTCTGGTCACCCCGCTACTCCTCTTCTGGGTGTAAAATACCGCTTCATCTACGAGTATCAACTGGGCTAGAGTTCCCTGCCCCTGCGCTTTCAGAGGGAGAGGGTTCAATCTAGCGCGAAGGTCCGCGGGGGACCTCGCGTGACGTATCAGGAGATCGCATGAAGACGCACCGCAACAAGCGCAAGGGATTCTCTCTCATCGAGCTGCTGATCGTGGTGACGATTATTTTGATCATCGCAGCCATCGCGATTCCGAACCTGATGCGATCCAAAATCCAGGCGAACGAGACCGCGGCGGTGGGAGCGCTCAAGGCTCTGACGGAAAGCGCCCTGTTGTATTCGAACAGCTATGGCGGATTCCCTCACGCCCTTTCCGATATGGGACCTGCCGCGGGCGGGACAGCCGCTACATCGGCGGCAGCCGATTTGATTGACTCCGTGCTCGCGGGCGGCGTCAAAAGCGGTTACAGGTTCGCGTATGTGCCCGTGGCGAGCGATCCTGCCGGCAACGTGCTCAGCTACACGGTTACCGCCACTCCCGTGGCGCCGGGATCAAGCGGCCAGCGCTCTTTCTTCACCGATCAAAGCGGGACGATTCGGAGTACTTCCAGCGGCACGGCGGATTCCAGCAGCGCGCCTCTCGGCTGAAGCGACGGATTCGGCGCAGGGCATTGAGTATCATGGGAGGAAGTCTCTACGGCTTTCTCCATTTTTTTGCCGCCAAGAAAATCCACCCCCTCGATAGTGCCTCAATGAAAACTTAGTCCGCCGATTTCGTCTTTCGCGCATGTCTGGCGGCAACGGCAACGGCCTCGAATTGACTCATGCCTGCGCGTTTCGTTACGATGAATTGCGACGACCCGCGCGCGGGACCGCCAAACACATCCAAGGACAGCTCTCGAACTCCCCCATCCGAATGTATACGTGTCGCGAATGCGAGAATGAAATCAATCAGGCCACTGAGCTATGCCCCCATTGCGGCGCGGACCTGACCGAAGCGGTCGCCGGCTCGGAGGCGCCCAAAGCAAAACCGGGTCTCGGCAAAATTCTTCTGCGCTGGGGCGTGCTCCTCGGAGTACTGCTGGCCGCAATCTGGAGTTTCCTGTGGTTCGTCGTTCCCGAGCGGCAGGGCAACCCCACGGCACAGGCGGAAGCGCGTGCCGCCGAGTCTTTGCGTGAGATTCGAGCCGCGCTGGTCGATTTTGCAGGAGCGCAGGGGGGCGCTTATCCTCGCCAGTTTGAGGCTGTCGGCGAACGCGTGCGGCTGGCCGCGCAGCTCGCGCAGAGCGTCAACTATCAGGTCCAGTACACGCCCGGCCCCGTTGACGCCGGCGGGACTATCCGCTCTTTTTCGCTCCAGGCCCGGGCCGGAAATTACGGCTTCCGGAATTTCTATTTAGATGACTCTGGAATCCTGCGTTCTACGCGAGAAAGCCGCGCCGCCACGTCCGACGATCCGCCGTACTGACGGCGGTCAAGGAATGCGGAATCGATCCACAGTCCCGGCGATTACAGTTTTCCCCAGAATGCGAAGGTCACGGCGCCGACCAAAAACAGGAACGAAACGGCGTGGTTCCATTTGATGCTTTCGCCGAGATACCACCCGGCGAAAACGACGAACACGCTCAAAGTGATCACTTCCTGAATAATTTTCAACTGAAATGCCGTGAATTCGCCGTAGCCGATGCGGTTTGCGGGGACTTGAAAGCAGTATTCGGCGAACGCGATCAGCCAGCTCACGACGATCGCGGCGAAGAGTGGAGTCTGGCGGTATTTCAAGTGACCGTACCAGGCGATGGTCATGAAGATGTTTGAACAGAGAAGAAGCAGGATAGTTTTCATGGCTCCGAAATCGTATCACGGGCGCGGCAGGGTGATTAGCGAAGCAATCACACCATTGGGGCTACGGAACAAAAGCACAATCGCAGGAAACGACACTCTGATTTAGCGGCTTCATTACTGGAACTCAAATTTGTTCCAACCGCCCCGCAAGCTTTTCTCACAGCCTGTGGCCATTTCAGGAGTACAATCGCTGCCCCAACCCTCTGCTTCTCCCATTATCAATTACGGGACATACGAGGTTCCCGGCGTTGACACTGGCCGACCCATCCAGTAATTAAGGGTCCTGTTGCACGGCGCGAATAAACCCTCTCAGGAGAGTTTTATGAAGACTCGTTCCCCGTTCCTGGTTGCTCTAACCGTCCTCGCGTCTTTGTCGATCGTGGTGCCGCCGGATGTTCCGGCACAGGTTGGGCAAAAGGCTGGCCAGATTTCGCGCGCGATTCCCGAAGTGGCCATCGCCCGCGGTCCACAGCAATTGCCTGCCATCGTGAAAACGCTGGTGGATTGGGGCGACGTGGTCAAGACGGGCGACGGGGGACGCGCGCGGGTCGCGCTCGATGACGGGTCCGTGTTGAATGTCGGGTCCAGTTCTACGCTTACGGTGACGCAACACAATGCGGCCGCGCAGCAGACGCAGATCGAGCTGACGTACGGGCGCGTGCGTTCGCAGGTGGTCAAGCAATCCAAGCCCAATGCGAAATTTGAAATTCATACCGGCGTGGGCGTTGCCGGCGTGGTGGGCACGGACTTTTTTCTCGGCTACATGAACGGCCTGTTCCAAATCATCGTGTACGAAGGCCACGTAAAATTCTGCAATCTGGATGGCATCTGCGTGGATGTTCTCGCGGGACAAATGTCCACGATTCGGGACGGCCATCAGGCTCCGGACCAGCCCGCGCAAGCGACTCCCTCGGAATTGACCGAGGCGGCGAACGCGACTTCGGTGGGCGCGACAATCCCAGGCGCTCCGGCGCATCATCTCACCACTTTGCAAATAGTTGGGCTGACGGTGGCGGTGGTCGTTCCGGCCATCGTCGTCCCGATCGCCACACGCGGCACTCGTCCCCCGGCGGCGGGATGCAAGAATTTGGCGAGCGCCTGCTGATCGGAAACGCAGCTTTATTACCTTTCAATGTTTCGGGGAATTGGTACGCCGTCTCCGCGCTTCGCTTTGGAGCGCGAGGTTCGGTAGCGCCGGCGGGATGCCGGCGCCACCATACCCCGACACCAAGTCACACTTTCAGGCGTCTAACGGGAGTGGGGTCTGTGGCGACGCCTGGCCATTTTCCGGCATTCCACTAATTTTGGGTTATTTGCTCTCAGGACCGCCGCTCGAAGAACGGATTGAAACGCGCGCGTTGAGATCGGCGGCGCATAGGCTTACACTGGTACTCTTAACTTTTGCGTCCTTTGTCGGCGGAATGGAGCAGTTCTGTGAAAACATTCGGTCTTGCGCTACTCGCGTCTTTGCTTTCCTTGAATACCTGGGCAGCCAATAAGCCCGCTCGTGTTCCCGTTCCCGCGCCGCCGCCACAGCAGCCGGCTCAAGTTGCGCCATCGCCTCTGATCGCGACGATGAGCCAGGAACTGGACCGCGAGTTTCCGATCCTTTCCAAGGCCACTCCGCCGGCTTACTTTGTCAGTTACATCCTGACTTCGTCGGACCGCTCGGAGGTCATGGGCTCGAACGGGGCGCTGCTTTCGAGCGAGGACAGCCATTCGCGGTGGCTCGAAACGCAAGTGCGCGTGGGAAGCTACGATCTGGACAACACGCACAAGGTCGGCAATTCCAATCCAGGCCAGGGCAGTTTCGGAGCGGCGGTGCCGATCGATGACGCTCCCGACGTGCTCCGCCGGGCGATGTGGCAGGAGACCGACAAGCAATTCCGGGCCGCCTCGGAAGGCCTCATCAAGATTAATACCAGCAAGGAAGTTCAGGTCCAAACGGTCGAGGAACACGCTCCGGATTTTGCGCGCGAAAAGCCGCACACTTTTTACGGCCCGGAAGTTTCCGTCCATCCCGACCGCAAACCCTGGGAGACAAAAGTTCGTCTCTACACGCGAGCCTTTCGCGAGTCTCCGCAGATTCTGAATTCCATCGTGACGTTCAGCGCGACGGGCGACAATCAGTATCAAGTCACCAGTGAAGGCACGCGCCTACAGTTTGGCCAAGTCCACTACCGGTTGGAATTGTTCATTCAGGGAAAAGCCCCGGACGGCATGGATATCAATCGTTACTACAATTTTGACTGGAACAACCCGGCCGACGCTCCGGATGACAAAACCGTTCTCGCACAGGGACTCGTGATTCGCAAAGAGCTGGAAGCGTTGGTTGCGGCGCCGCTCGTCGAGCCGTATGCGGGTCCCGTCCTCCTGACCGGGCGCGCCACGGCCGTTTTCTTCCACGAAGTGTTCGGACACCGCGCGGAAGGCTTCCGCCAGAAGGATGTCAACGAAGGGCAGACCTTTGCCCGCAAGGTTGGAGAACAGATCGTTCCGACATTCCTATCGATCTACGACGATCCAACCGAGAAAAAACTAGGCAAGGACATGTTGTTGGGCTACTACCCCTTCGATGACGAAGGGATACCCTCCGAGCGTGTCACCCTCGTGGATCACGGAATCTTGAGGAATTTCGAGATGTCCCGCCAGGCGCTCAAGGATTTTCCCCACTCGAATGGGCACGGACGTCGCCAGATTGGCGCCCAACCGGTTTCGCGTCAGGGAAATCTGATTATCGAGAGCAGCCTCAAGGTAAGCAACGCGGAGCTGCACAAAAAACTGGTCGAGGAAATCAAGCGGCAGGGAAAACCCTTCGGATTGCAGATTGACGACATCGCCGGAGGATTTACGTTTACCGGCCGTGGCCAGCCGCAGGCGTTTCATGAAGAACCCCTGGTCGTGTACAAAGTGTATCCGGATGGGCGCCCGGACGAACTGGTCCGCGGAGTGAATATCGGGGGCACGCCTCTGATTTCACTCAATAAAATCCTGGCTACCGGAGACACCATGGAGGTGTTCAACGGATATTGCGGCGCGGAATCCGGTTCCGTACCCGTTTCCGCCGCGGCTCCGGCCATGCTGGTTTCCGAAATGGAAGTGGAGAAAAAAGAAACATCGACGGATAAGCCTCCGATCCTGCCGCCCCCTGCTCATGATCCGAAGGCGGTGCGCCAGTGAATTTTTCCAGGAAAAGATTGATGGACAACGCAGTGAAAATATTCAAATTCAATTTTCTCCCGGCGCTGGCCGCAATGGCTGCGATATCCCTGATGTCCGCCGGGCCTGCCTCCGCGGCTCCGCCGCGGCATCCCGTTGCCTCAACATCGGCCCAGCCGCAGCAAACCGCCGCAGCCGATTCGGACAAGACTCTCGCGGCCATGCAGGATGAACTGGAGCGCGCGCGCACGCGCCTCGAATTGAAAATTCCGGACACGAATGAACCCGCGCGCCCTTACTACATCCAGTACCGCGTTCTCGATCTGGAAGTGCGCACGATTGTCGCGGAATTCGGCGCGCTGGTTTCTTCCACGCACGGCCGGAACCGCATCATGAGTGTGGACGTCCGCGTTGGAAACGAAAAACTGGACAGCTCGAACTTCATCACCGACGAAGGCTTCGCCGGTTTTCTCGGCTCGACGGGCACGGTAGGGATCGATCGCGACTACGATTCCCTGCGCCAGGATTTGTGGCTCGCCAGCGATCAGGCGTTCAAAGCCGCCGTCGAGAATTACTCCAAGAAGCAGGCGTTCTTGTCGCGCCTGGCCAATACGCCCAGCATCCCTGATTTTTCTCCGGCGACGGCCACCGTTATGGTCGATCCATTGACTGAGCCGGATTGGACCACGCGAAACTGGGAACAAGAGGCCAGGACAGTTTCCGCCGCCTTGAAACAGTTCCCGCAGTTGTACAGCTCGCGCGTCACGTACCACCTGATCTACACCACGAGCTATCTGCTTAATACCGATGGAACCAAAATTCGCACGAATCACAGTCTCGCGGCGATTGAAGCCAGCCTCGAAACCGAGTCGGATGACGGTATGGCTCTGCACAATTTCTATGCCGCTTATCGCCACCGCCCCGACCAGTTGCCCGCGGCCGACGCCGTTCGAAAGGACCTCGAAAAAGCCGGCGAGCAATTGATCACGCTCCGTGTTTCGCCTCCCGCAGCCGATTACGATGGCCCAGTCCTGTTCGAAGCGCCCGCGGCCGGGTCGTTGCTCGCGCAGATGCTGGGGCCGTCCCTTTCCGGGGCGCGCGGCCCGCTGGCGATGCAATCGGCTTTCGATCAACTGATGGACCGCCTGGGCGGGCGCAGCGAGTGGACCGGGAAACTCGGTTCGCGCGTCCTGCCCGGCCCGGTTTCTCTGCTGGACGACCCGACCGCCACGCAATTTCAAGGGCGGGATTTGTTGGGCTCGTACGATGTGGACCAGGAAGGCGTGAAGGCGCAGCGCGTCGAGGTCGTGAATAGCGGCCTGTTGCTGAATTTTCTGATGTCCCGGCGCCCGGGCCCTGATCTCGATCATTCGAACGGACACGGCCGCGCCGCGTATCTGGGAGACCCGCGCCCGATGGCCAGCAATCTGTTCTTCACGTCCCTGGACGGCATTTCCCCGGACGCGATGAAGAAAAAATTCATGGACGAGTGCAAGCAGAACGGCAACAAATGGTGCCTGATCGTGCGCGAAATGGATAATCCTGTCCTCGGTGTGCGCGAGCAGGAAGATCTTTCCGACATCGTCATGGGCGCGGCGTCGGGTGCGGCCACGGGCGAGCGGCTGCCGTTGCTTGTGTATCGCGTGGACGTCGCGGACGGGAAGGAGTCGCTGATTCGCGGGGCGCGCCTCACGGGGCTGACGCTTCGCGCGGTCCGCAATATCGCCGCGGTTGGGAACGACGCCACCGCTTTCGATTTCATGCAGAGCCAGCAGGCGGGTTTTGCCGGAACGGCGCTGGCCGCGTTCGGCTCGGCTGATTCTGGGGTGCCGTCCACCGTGATCGCGCCATCGCTGCTGCTCGATGACGTGGAAGTTCACGGCGCGCGCGGCGAGCCGGAACGGCTGCCGCTCGTTCCTCCTCCACCGATTAACTGACGAGAGACCTTAAGTGGAACAGGCTTCAGCCTGTGGGGGTTTGTGGGAGCACGCTCACCCGTGCCTAGCACCAAAACCCACAGGCTGAAGCCTGCGCCACTTGTTAGCGCGCCATCGTATAATCCTTTCCGAGGATTCCTCCATCACACGATCTCCTACATCGGCAAAGCAGATGGCGGCGCTTGGGTCCATCGGCTCCGCGATTATTCTGGTGAGCCTGAAAGTATTTCTTGCCGCCGCCACGGGCAGCCTGGGCATTCTTTCCGAGGCGCTGCATTCCGGGTTGGACTTGATCGCGGCCATCCTGACGTGGCTTTCGGTGCGCGTGTCCGACAAGCCCGCGGATTCCGGGCACACGTACGGCCACGGAAAATTTGAAAATTTCTCCGCGTTCGTCGAGACGGGGCTGCTTCTCGCGACTTCGGTGTACATCATCGTCGAGGCGTTTGTGCGCCTCCTGTTCAAGCAAGTGCATTTGCAGCCGAGCGCGCTGGCCATGGTGATTCTGGGCATCGCGATGGGCATCGATGTGGTGCGGTCGCGGGCGCTATCTCGAGTGGCGCGGGAATATCCGAGCGAAGCGCTCGAAGCCGACGCGCTGCATTTCTCGACGGATGTCTGGAGCACGTTCGTCGTCATTCTGGGGATGGGGACGGTGTGGGCCGGGCAGCATTGGGGCATCGCGTGGCTGCAAAATGCCGACCCGCTCGCGGCGCTCGTCGTCGCGGCCATCGTCATCTGGGTGGGTTCGAGGCTGGGGAAACGCACGCTGGAGGCGCTGCTGGACGTGGCGCCCCCTGGCCTGCAAGAGCGCGTCACGAAAGAAGTCCAGGGACTCGAAGGCGTGATTTCCACCGAGCGCGTGCGTGTGCGGCGCGCAGGAAACAAGCACTTCGTGGACGTTACGATCAGCGTTCCTCGGTCAGCCAGCTTCGAGCAGGTGCACGCCATTTCCGACGCGGTCGAGCGCCGCGTCGGCGAGATTGTCCCCGCGGACGTGATGGTGCACATGGAACCGCGCGCCGCCGTGGGAGAACATTTGTTTGACGCCATCCGCGTGATCGCCGCGCGACTCGGCCTCGCCGTGCATGAAATTTCCGCCGACCAGCTCGACGGACGCCTGTTCATCGAGATGCACCTGGAAGTCGACGAAAGTTTGAGCTTGCGGGAGGCGCATCGCCGCGCGACGGAGCTTGAGGAGGAAATCCGCAAACTTCCCGGCGTGGCGGCATCTTCAGACCGTGCCCACGCAAAAGTGAACATTCACATCGAGCCGCTCGGCACGCACATCGCTGCGGTGGATGGCCAGCGCGGCGAAATGACCGGCCTCGGCCGCGCCATCGAAAAGTACATCAACACACTGCCCCACGAATTTCACGAGCTGGTGGACTGCCACGAAGTTCACGTGCGCCAGGTCGAGCACAAAATCCTGGTGTCCTGCCACTGCGCCATGGACGGAAGCCTGCCTATCACCCAAATCCACGACGTCACCGGAGCGCTGGAAGAACGCGTGAAGGAGCATTTTCCCCAGATCGCCCGCGTCACGATTCATCCGGAACCGGTTGAAGAGCGCTAATTTGATGCATCACGTTCTAAATATGATCTGTGATGAGTTAACAAAGACCTACAGGACCGTATACCTGGGTCATTGGAAGAAATAGAAGGCCGGCTCGCTACCGCGTTGCCTGAATCCTTACTCTGACGCGCTGGCTTAGTTTGGCGCGAAATTTCTTTTTGGCAGTGGAACTCGGCAGAGCATGCTTTCCTCGCTGTTGCGCGCGTTCGCACCAGACCTCGGCATGACTGTAGTTGATTTCTTCAGGAACATGTCTCGGAAAAAAGACGAATATCGTTCCCTGATCATCTGCTACTTCCACTGGAATGGCGATTGTTTCGAATTCAAGTACGCCACAGCTATCGAAACGGCCATCCTCGGAGAATAGAACATCCTCAGGCTCGCTATATTTCTGTCTATTTGTGGAAGGTGGAAAGCTGAAGTGAGCGTCGACAATTTTCCCATTTTCGAAATGTTCTTGGATATATCGACGATACAACAATTCCTCGGGACGGAATTCTTGATCTGGGGGTCTGCCATCACGGTTCATCCGTTCTGGGCGTTTACGCGGTAAAGTGTGCATGAATTCGCTCTATCGCATCTCGAAGTCCATCCTGGTTGTTTCTGATCTCCCATACCACTGGTTCGTCGGTACCTTTGTATGTCACTGCAAGTGTCTCGTTCGTGTTGAGGCACTCGATATCGGCGTAGCGGTCACCTTCAATGAAGCATATTGCGACGCCACCTTCCGAAGAGGCCACGACCTTAGTTGGAAGCAAAGACGACCGCCTCAACATCAGCAAGATCTCGTCGGCCCTAGATAGGGCATTCCTGCCTGGCGGCTCTGCGCCGTACGTATCCCAATTCGTCCCTAGTGCAGTCATCTCCGCAAGTGTTTCTTTCAGCCATTCGAATTTCGGTATCATCTGCAGATACCGGAGATACTCGGAGAAGCGCCCTGGATCGACGCCAAAACTTCTCATTGGTTCTCTCTGAGCCTCCTCCCATTTCGTTACCGCCCGGCTCGTATTGTAGAGGGAACCCCGGATCAATTCGATTTCTGGCTCGCCTTCTAATTCTGCCAGTTGTGCCATTTGTCCCTCATTTCTTGACCAGCCCGAATAAGTCCCGAGTCTTATCGGTTATGCAGCCTTCGAAAACTTCATCTTTCTTATCTCGGAGATACTCGATCAGATTCCATATCTTCTCTTCCGAATCAAACTCGCTCGTGCTTTCTTTGAACAAGTCAATGTCCAGATTCACAGACGCTACACCCTCTCTTGGAGCTGGCGCGGTGGCCTGTATGAGAGATAGCATTCCGCCGAAATCTTCTTGCGGAATAAATAATTGCATGACGTAACCGCTCATCTTTTGAGGCAATGCCCGAGAGATCTCGGGAAACGTTCGGAAATAATCGCTCAACTCAATGGGAGTTGTCGGTACGTCGATCCTATTGATATAGCGAATTGCCACTCTACTAACGCGAGCGGGTTTCACAACTTCCCAATAAATATTCCAGAGTCTCCTCGCTTCACTTCTAAAGGGCTCCCAATGTTCGTATGGCGGCATGCGGCTAAATGTGAACCCATTTGTGCGTGTCTGCAAAACGTACAATTTGTCGCCCGACCAGTCTCGATACCCTAACTTTCGCTGAATGCTTTTTACGGACGCGCCGAGGGTGAAAGATCCCTTTATTTCGTTCAATTCCTCGTGGGTTGGATAAGCTGTGGCGATTAGCTCGCGAATTCGATCAAGCGTTTCGATTTTGAACTGATCAGGCAATTCCACACGAATATCTATTACTGCCTCGGTTATTGGGGGTCGCTCGTACCGCAAATGGGTCGCTGACATGAAGTTCCAAACCGGCGCGTTAGATTAGCCTGTACAAGGAGAATACCAGACTGACCGCCCACGGAGCTAGACCCGGCGGAATAACGCTTCCCGAGTTGCTACAAGTCGATTGCAATGCTTGCTAAAACCCAGGCGCGCCCGAAGCGGAAGCGCGGGCTTCGGCTGACGCGGCGGAAGGTTGCACGCCGAAGCGGAGGCGCTCGATCCAGCCTTGCGCTACCGACATCACTCCGGTGTAGAGGAAACCCCAGACGAAGAGGAACAGGAACGGGGCGGTGGCGTAATTTTCATTTTGGATGGAGTACACCACGGTTGTCGGCGAAGTAGAGGCCCAGAGCGATTTCGAGATATGGCATCCAGCCGGCGCGATTGCGATAGCCTTTTTTCTTCCAGGTGCCGGCCTGGCCTTCGATCTTGAATTTTGGCGTGCGCACGAATTCCGATTTCACGCCGAAAAGCGCTTCGAGGACGGCTTTGGCGTTGCGCACGGAGAGGCCGATGCCGACGGCCATCACGAACGGCATGTAGAGGATCGAGCGCTTCCACGTCTTCGGATACAGGACGCGCTGCGACGTGAGATAGAAGCCGGAAATCGAGCAGCTGGACGCGATGAAGAGCGGCAGGTCGATGAACAGCATCTGGAACCAGCCCTGATAGAAACGCACGATCATCGCGGGCAGGAGCAGCGTGGAGAGAATCACCATGAAGGGATAGCTGATGTTGGCGGTGAGGTGGAAGACGGCTTCCGCCTTGATATGCGTGGGCTCGTCCGAGCGCAGCATGCGCGGCAGTATTTTTTTGGCCGTCTGCATCAGGCCCTTGGCCCAGCGCGCCTGCTGCGCCTTGAAGGCGTTCATTTCCACGGGCAGCTCGGAGGCGCATTCGACGTCCGGCAGGTAGAGGAACTGCCAGCCGAGGAGCTGCGCGCGGTAGGAAAGGTCGGTGTCCTCGGTGAGCGTGTCGTGCTGCCAGCCGCCGGCTTCGTCGATGGCGCGGCGGCGCCACATGCCGGCCGTGCCGTTGAAATTGAAGAAGCTGCCGCTGCGCGAGCGCGCGCCGTGCTCCATGACGAAGTGGCCGTCGAGCAGGATGGTCTCGACTTCGGTCAGCGCGGAGTAATGGCGGTTCAGGTAGGTCCAGCGCGCCTGCACCATGCCGATTTTGGGATCGGTGAAATAGGGCAGCGTGCGGCGCAGAAAATCCGGCGAGGGCAAGAAATCGGCGTCGAAGATGGCGACGAATTCGCCCGTCGCGGATTTCAGTCCCTCGGCCAGAGCGCCGGCCTTGTAGCCGGTGCGGTCGGTGCGATGCAGGTAGTGGATCGGCAGACCGAGCGCCTGGTAGCGCTCCACGCAGGCGCGCGCGACTTGCACGCGTTTCATCCGTCGAATCGTCGAGCACCTGAATGTCGAGCAGTTCGCGCGGATAATCGAAGCGCGCGACGGCGTCCACGAGGCGCTCGATCACGTAGCGCTCGTTGTAGATCGGAAGCTGTATGGTAACCTTGGGCCACTCGGCGACCGCGGGCGGCGGGCCGGGTACGTTGTGGCGATTCTTGAAATACTCGTACACCAGGAAATAGCGGTGCAACCCGTACGCGGCGAGGATCACCAGCACCACGAAATACGGAATCATGATGGCCAAGTCGAAGGCGTTGAGCTGGTAAAGGCCGCGGAAGGGATTGCGACCCGGGTCGGTGAGCTTAGTCCAATAATTCGAGAACGGGCTTTGCGCCGCCACTGCAAGCAGACTGATCGTATGTTGCGCAAAAATCAAAACGGAAAGCCCCCCTTGCCAAAATACAATCTGCGAAAAATCAGGCCGCGAGAGTACAAACTTTGAATGCTTCGAGTCGGCGCCTCGAACCGCAAGTTCTGATCGCGCTCGTCGCCATCGTGGCGCTCGAAGCAGTCTTTGCCGCGATGGCGCGTCTCGGGGACCTCTCCGTCCACATCCCCGAATTCATGGCCCTCGCGCTGGGCGGCGGCGTTCTGTATTTCATCGCCCTGTATGCCCTGGAACACACGCGCGACAACCGGGCCGTGCTGTGGCTCGTCCTGCTGGGCGCGCTGGCCTTTCGCCTGACTTTGTTCCCGCAGCCGCCATCGCTCTCGACCGACCTGCATCGCTACCGTTGGGACGGCCACGTCCAGAACGAAGGCTGGAACCCCTATGCGGTAGCGCCAACGGACCCGCGGCTTGCGCCGCTGCGCGATCCGGGCTGGTACGTCATGCCTGTGCCGGAAATTCCCACGATGTACCCGCCGCTCGCTCAGCTGGTGTTTCGCGCGACGTGGCGCTTGTTTCCGGACACGGCAGGTGCGGGCTCTGCTTCGATCCCGCCTATAATTGGTTTCAAGCTGCCGTTTCTGCTTGCCGATCTTGCCGTCGCGGCGCTGCTCGCCGGGTGGATCCGTTCGACTGGGGGACGGAACTACCAGGTAGCCATTTACGCCTGGAATCCGCTGGTTGTGGTCGAATTCGCCTCAAGCGGCCACAACGACGCACTTGCCATCGCCGGCGTAGTCGCTACGCTCATGATTATAAGACGCGCTCCGGCAATGTCAACGCTTACGCTGACGGCGGGGGCGCTGGCCAAGGCGTTCCCTGCCGTGCTGCTGCCTTTGGCGCTCTTTCGCGCAGGCTGGCCTGCGAAGTTGCGCGGGTGGCTTGCGGCCGGCGGTTGCGCTGCGCTAGCTGCGGTGTGCGTCTGGCCTTACCGGCATGGCTGGCGCGAATTTCTCGGGATGCTCAAGTATTACCAGCTCATTTTCCGGAACTACCATTCCAGTATTTATCCGGCCCTGCTGTGGCTTACTGGTTCGAATGAAATCGCCGCCGGAGTGGGCGAAGGCGTTGTCATTGGATTGGCTTTGTGGCTAGCGGTGCGTCGTGCCGACCCGACTCGCGCTGCGTTCCTGCTAATCGGCACGGTTCTGCTCTTTGCGCCAAACGGGTATCCGTGGTACTTCACGTGGATCGTCCCGCTTTTGTGTTTCTATCCGAGCCCGGCTTGGCTGCTGCTCACGATTCTGGAATTTCTCTCCTACAAAATTTTCCTCAACTATCGCTCGATTGGAGTGTGGCACTTCGATCCCCTTTTTCAGTGGCTGTGCTATGCGCCTTTTTATGCATTGCTGGGGTGGGAATTTCTTCGGAAGGGGATCGGGAGACCGTCTTCCTTCAGGGCCGCAACATAGCCTTCGATGGCTTCGCGGATGTTGGATCGGGCCTCCGCTTTCGTCTTTCCTTGACTTATACAACCCGGCAAGCTCGGACATTCTGCCACCCAATAGCCATCTTCGCCGGGATAGAGAATAACTCTATGCGTCATAGCTCTCCTGGTGAAGCAACTTCTCAACTAATTCTAGCACTAGAATTTTACCATCTGTAATACCCTCAAATCTAACTTAATCGCTATCTTGGGGTCTCTATATGAAACTGGTGTTGAAATGGGTTCGGGTTGGACTTGAGATCGTTGGAGCGGTGTCACTCTTCTTCCTTATCGTCCTGGGTGTCTCAATCATTCGGCAGAGCTCCAACAAGGTTAACAAAGCGAAGCCTAAGGATGTTCTTTTTATTCTGAATTCGGGCGAAATCGCGACGAACCAAAATCTCAATGTATTGGCAAGTTATGAGTCTTCAAGAAGTTTCACCGGGGATCATCTCGACTACCACTGTATTGAGCTAGCAAAGTTTGAGGTCGCGGACCGAGCGAAGAACTTCTGGCACGACGGGCCTGAACAGAATCCAATCTTGGCGGAAGCACTAGAAAAGGGCGCAAATGGCGCGCACCTAGGGAATTCCTGTTTTCCATCCCCGGAAGTAGCGAATTCCGGAAACATGGAAATAAAGTTTGGGGATGTAGATGTATTTGACCGCCGCCCGAACAGCGCCAACATCACGTTGTACGATCGCAAAAATATGAAGCTCTATTACGTGAGCTATAAAGACTGAATGAATCGAAGGCTCGACAAGCCTCTCCAAACAAAAGACAACTAAAGGTTGATCGAAAGCGTGACATCGGGGCGGGGGCCCGGAGGAGGAGGCATTTTCGAGCGGTCTACGGGGCGATAGAGCGTGTCGCGCTCGACGGGGACGCGGCCGGCTTCGCGGATCAGGCGTTCGAGTTCTACGCGCGGAGTGAACTCGGCGGTCTTGGCGCCGGCATCGTGATAAATTTTTTCTTCGACCACGGTGCCGTCGAGGTCGTCCGCGCCGAAGCGCAACGCGATTTGCGCGATGCTCGGCGTGAGCATCACCCAATAAGCTTTGATGTGGTCGAAATTATCGAGCAGCAGGCGCGAGATGGCGATCGATTTCAGGTCGTGGAAGCCCGTGGGCGGCGGCAGATGCGCGAGGCCCGTATTGTCCGGATGAAACGCGAGCGGAATGAACGCCGAGAAACCGTGCGTCTCATCCTGCAATTCGCGCAGCAGCAGCAAGTGTTCGACGCGTTCCTCTTCGCTTTCGACGTGGCCGTAGAGCATCGTGGCGTTCGAGCGCAGTCCGATTTCGTGCGCCGTGCGGGCGATGTCGAGCCACTGGCGGCCGCTGACTTTGTGGTCGCAGATGATTTTCCGCACGCGCGGATTGAAAATTTCCGCGCCGCCGCCGGGCAGCGAATCCACGCCCGCTTCCTTCAGCGCGACGAGTATTTCGCGAATGGAGAGCTTCGAGATGCGCGAGAAATAGCCTACCTCGACCATCGTGAATGCTTTCAAATGCACGGACGGGCAGCGCTTCTTCAGGCCGCGCATCATGTCGAGAAAATATTCAAACGGCAGATCGGGATGCAGGCCGCCGACCATGTGGAATTCCGTCGCGCCCTCGCGCATGCCTTGTTCCGCGCGCTGATATATTTCCTCTAGCGCGAAAGTGTAAGCGCCAGGGGCGTTGGGATCGCGACCGAAGGCGCACAGCTTGCAGTGCGCGACGCAAACATTCGTGGGATTGATGTGGCGATTCACGTTGAAGAAGCACGTGTTGCCGTGGCGCTTTTCGCGAACGTAATTCGCGAGCCAGCCGATCGCGAGCAGGTCGGGCGAACGGTAGAGGGCGATGCCGTCTTCGGCGGTCAGGCGCTCGCCGGCGAGAACTTTTTCGGCGATGGGCCTCAACTGCTCGTCGTTGATATGTAGGTCGCTCATTCTCTTTGCAGCACGGCTTCTTGTAGCACAGACTTCAGTCTGTGGGGTTCCATTTGATCTTGGCTCACGCGCGCGGCCCGGGCGAAGTGACGAAAATACACAGACTGAAGTCTGTGCTACTTACGCGCTACTTCAGCGCTACCGCCGCGCCCCAGAACAGCAGGAACAAAAGACTAATATAACCGTTCACGGTGAAAAACGCAGCATTCATCCGGCTCAAATCGTTCGCGGAAACGAGCGAGTGCTCGTAGGCCAGGAGCCCGGCAACCACCACGATTCCCGCCCACGCGGGCCAGGGCAGAAGGAAACTCCACGCCAGCCATGCGAGGAGCGCGATCATCAGGATGTGCATCGCGCGCGCGATGGCCAGCGCCTTGGCGACGCCGAAACGTTTGGGCACGGAAAAAAGATTGACCGACTTGTCGTACTCGAGGTCCTGGCAGGCGTAGAGCACGTCGAAGCCGCCGACCCACAGCGTGACCGCCGCGCAGAGAATCACCATCCGCCAATCAAGCGAGCCGGCGATGGCGATCCATGCCGCCGCGGGCGACATTCCCAGGCAGAACCCCAGCACCAGGTGCGACCAGGATGTGAACCGCTTGGTGTAGGAATAGAAAAACAGAACGGCCAGCGCGACGGGCGAAAGTTTGAACGCCAGAGGATTCAACTGCCATGCCGCGATGACCAGGACAGCCGCAGCCGCGGCGGCGAATGTCCACGCGAAGGTCACTGTCAGCGCGCCGGTGGCGAGGGCGCGAGTTTTCGTGCGCGGATTTTCGCGGTCGTAGCGCAGGTCGATGATCCGGTTCATGGTCATCGCGGCGGAGCGCGCTCCCACCATCGCGACGATGATCCAAGCAATTTGCCGCCACGAAGGCCAGCCCGGCGATGCACTCGGAATCTGCGCATAACGCGCCGCGAGGAGGGCCCCCGTCAGCGCAAAGGGTAGCGCGAACACGGAGTGCTCGAACTTGATCATCTCGAGAATTGTGCGGATGCGGGTGGGGCTCACTTCGGATCTCCCAATTTCATGTAGGACGGGCTTCAGCCTGTCTGGTTTTGATTTTTGTGCCGCCGGCAGAAGTCAAAAGCAGACAGGCTGAAGCGTGTCCTACTAAACCCTGCCTTTCGCCTGGCCTTCCCAGCGGTACATCTCGTCCTGCGGCAAACCCATTTGCGCGAGGACGCGATAGACGTATTGCCTGACAAGATCGTCGATCGTTTTCGGCTGATGATAGAACGACACGATCGCAGGCATGATTACGGCGCCCGCCTGCTGCGCGCGCAGCATGTTTTCGAGATGAATCCGGCTGAACGGCGTGTCGCGCACGCAAAGCACCAGACGCCGGCCTTCCTTGAGGCAAACGTCCGCGGCGCGCGCGATCAAATCGTCGCTCGTCCCCGCGGCAATTGTCGCCAGCGTGCCCATCGAGCACGGGATCACCACCATCGCGTCCGCCGAATAGCTGCCCGAGGCAATCGATGCGCCCACGTCTTTGTTCGGCAGGACTTCTGTTTTTGCCGCACGCGCGCCGACGAGCAGGGACGGCAGCTTTTTCGCGTCGGTCGTGGCAATGTTCAATTCGTGCGCCAACAGGCGCGCGCCCGTATCCGTAACCACGAGGTGAATCCGCGCCACGCGCGCATCGGCTTCAAGCATCCGCAGCGCCGCCTGCGCCAGCACCGCCCCCGATGCTCCGGTGACACCTACAATGATCGTCTTGTGTTCCGCCTGGTTCATGGTTTGCACGGGAATAGTGAGTCTAGGTGGCCATTCAGATGAATGTCAAGAAAGGCAAAGAAGCAATGGTGGCTCACTCTCAGAGAGCATCCAATCCAATCTTGTGTTGCGTTTATGCGCTTCCGGCAGTTGTCTCAAATGATGTATCGTTGCGCGTCATGGGATATCTTAGGAGGTGCGTCACCTTAGTCATAGTCCTTTGTCTCGGGTGCGGCCTGGTCCCAAATGGGGCATCAATCGACTATGCAGCCGCCCGGAAAGTAAGCGACTCATTCATGGCAGACCTGGTCGCGAATAAGGTCAATGATGCTGTGAGCCTAATGGAGCCAGAATTTGTTCAAACAGTCGGGAGCGGGCAGGCCGAGGCCGCGCTTCGGAAACTCTTCGATTACTGTGGCCGACCGCTTGACAGCGAGTTCAAACATGATGAGACTGGTTTCAAGATTTACTTAGACGGGCGCAAAAATCCGATGCGAAAATTCTATTACGCGGCGACCACAGATCAGAATGTCAAGGGAGTATGTTTCTTCTCAATCTCAGTAGTTCCAAACCAAACAGGGTTGAAAGTAACAGAGTATGGTCCTCTTAAGCTCCAGTTGGGCGAGCTTCCGGAATTTCTAAGGTAAGAGAACTCCAGGTGTCCTCACTGCCATTTCGATTGTCCTGCGGCTTGTTCCTCCATTCCTGCCGATAAGCCGGGTTCCTCAAAAGTGACCCACTAGCGCAATAACACTTTCATTACGTCGGGCTGCTGCGCATAGCGAATTGCTTTGGCTGCGTCCTTCAATGAGAAGACGTGCGAAATCAAAGGCCGCGGATCCACGCGTCCGGAGCGCAGGAAATTAAGTGCGACAGGAAACGGGCCGCAGCGCGAACCGATTACGGTCAGTTCCTTCACGACGATTGGCCATGTCTCGACATCGGCGGCGCCGTGAAATGTGGATTTTAGAACGAGTGTTCCACGTGGAACAGTTATGTGCTGCGCGAGAGTCAGGCCCGAGGGCGAGCCTGTGGCCTCGACGGTCAGTGAAAATTGGTTCGAACGGTGCGCGCGGGGAGAGGACACCCTCTCCGTTTGGATGTCCGCAAGATGCGCGAGGCGCAATTTGCTCGCGTGTTTGCCGATCATTACGACGCGCAAGCCTGCGGCGCGCAGCACGCGCGCGATCAACTGCGCGAGCTTGCCGTCGCCGATCACGGCTGCATCGCGGTGCGCGCGGATGTTTACCTGCTCCAGAATTTCGCACGCGGCGGCGAGCGGTTCGGTGAAGACGGCTGCTTCATCGGGAATGCCTGCGGGCACGCGATGCAGGTTCACGATGGGCAGGGCGAGGTATTCGGCGAACGCGCCATCGTGGCCGATGATTCCAAGCACGCGCCGCCGCGCGCAGTGCGTCGGGATTCCACGGCGGCAATAGCTGCATGGCTTGCGGAATCCGAGGCCGGCGCACGCCAGATTGATTTCGCCGACGACGCGGCGGCCGACCCAGTTGCGATCCTTCGCGCTTGCGACGCTTGCGACTTCGCCCACAAATTCGTGGCCGAGCGTGCCGCGAAAATTATGATAGCCGCGCAGAATTTCGAGGTCGGTGTTGCAGATTCCCGCGAGGCGGACGCGAACGAGGGCCCAGCCTGGCCTTAATCGCGGAAGAGGTTTTTGAATAACGGCAATGTGATTCCGGCGTGTGACGGCGGCTAGCATCGAGAAAACATTGGAGCACACGTGGCTCCGCCCGGCAAGGCGCGTCCCAAGTGGAACAGGCTTCAGCCTGTGGGGTTGGTGTACGCGTGGGCGTTCGTGCTCCTACCAACCCCCACAGGCTGAAGCCTGTTCCACTTGGGACGCGCAAAAACGCAAAGGGCACGGCGAACCGTGCCCTTTGGTGAATTTATTTGGAATGATTTGGCCTAGCTGCAGCCAGAGGTTCCGCCGCAATTTTCGCACTTGTAGCAGGCGCCGTTGGGGGTCATGAGCATGCCGCACTCGGAGCAGGTGGGCGCGCCGTCAAACATGGGGCGCGATTCACTGCGGGCGTTCATTGCAAGCGGGCCTGCGCCTGCGGGCGACGGGTCGTCATCGGCCGTGGCAACTACCGCGGGAGGCACGGCGGGCGTGGCCGTTACAGTGGCTACGGGCAGCGCGGCGTCGCCGTTGTGCGTCAGGTAGTCGGGTGAAATGAAACGGCCGCCGAGCCAGCGCGCGATGTAATCGAGGACGGACTTGGCGTACGGGATGGCCGGATGGCCGGTGTAGCCGGCGGGCTCGAAACGCGTGTTGATGAACTTATCGACCAGCGCCTTGAGCGGCACGCCGTACTGCAAGCCGATGGAAACGGAAAGCGCGAAGCCGTCCATGAAGCCGGAAAGCGTCGAGCCTTCCTTTGCCATCTTGATGAAAATTTCGCCGGGCTCGCCTGTTTCGTACATGCCGACGGTGATGTAGCCTTCGTGCCCGCCGATGGAGAATTTGTGGGTGATCGAGGAACGCTCGCTCGGCAGCTTGCGGCGATGCGCGCGAATGAAAAGCTCACGCTGTTCGGCGACCCCCGAGGCGGCCTCGGCCGGCTTGGCGGCCGCCGCTGCGGGCTGTGCCTGCTGCGCGGTGTCTTTCTTGTCGCCGGCGGCGGAAAGCGGCTGCGAACCTTTCGAGTTGTCGCGATAAATGGCCACGGCCTTCACGCCGAGTTTCCACGATTCGATGTACGCCTGCATGATGTCTTCGACGGTGGAATCCTCGGGCATGTTGATCGTCTTGCTGATGGCGCCGGAGAGGAAGGGCTGGGCCGCCGCCATCATTTTCAAGTGGCCGCGCCAGGCGATCGAGCGCCCGCCGACGGCGGCGAGCGAACAATCGAAGATCGGCAAGTGCTCGGGCTTGAAGCCGGGCGCGCCCTCGATCTTGCCGTTGCGGTCCACGTACGAAACGATTTGAGAGGTTTCTTCCGGCGAATAGCCGAGCTTCATCAGGGCCGCCGGGACGGTGTTGTTTACTATTTTAATCACTCCGCCGCCGACGAGCTTCTTGTATTTCACGAGCGCGAGGTCGGGCTCGATACCGGTCGTGTCGCAGTCCATCATGAAGCCGATGGTGCCGGTAGGCGCGAGCACCGTGACTTGCGAATTCTTGTAGCCGAATTTTTCGCCGAGGGCCAGCGCCATGTCCCAGGAATATTGCGCGGCGCCGAGCAGCGATGGCTGCACGTTCTCGGGCTTGATGGGCCGCAGCGAATCGCGGTGCATGCGAATGACGTCGAGCATCGGCTCGCGATTGGCGGCGTAGCCCGAGAAGGGGCCCAGGCGCTCGGCGATGCGCGCGGACTGCGCGTAGGCTTCGCCGCACATCAGCGCGGTGACCGCGGCGGCCATGTCGCGCCCGCCGTCGGAGTCATACGGCAGCGCCATGGACATCAGCAGCGCACCCAGATTGGCGTAGCCGAGGCCGAGCGGACGGAAGTTGTGCGAATTCTCGGCGATTCGCGGCGTCGGGTAGCTGGCGTTGTCCACCAGGATTTCCTGGGCCGTGATGGTGATGTCGACGGCGTGGCGGAACGCTTCGACGTCGAAGGAGCCGTTCGCGTTCAGGTATTTCATCAGGTTGAGCGACGCGAGGTTGCAGGCCGTGTCGTCCAGGAACATGTATTCCGAGCACGGGTTCGAGGCGTTTATGCGCGCGGTGTTCCTGCAGGTGTGCCAGCGGTTCACCGTGGTGTCGTATTGCATGCCGGGATCGCCGCACTGCCAGGTGGATTCGGCCATGCGGTGCAGCAGTTCGCGCGCGCTGAATTTCTCTACGGGATTTCCGTCGTTGACATTGCGGGTCCACCAGTCGCGATCGTCCTCGACCGCCTGCATGTATTCGTCGGTGACGCGGACCGAGTGGTTCGCGTTCTGGAAAAAGATCGAGGAGTAGGCTTCGCCGTCGATGGCCGGGTCGTAGCCCTGCTCGATGAGGACGCGCGCTTTGCGCTCTTCCTTCATTTTCGAGTCGATGAACTCGACGATGTCCGGATGATCCACGTTCAGGATCACCATCTTGGCGGCGCGGCGCGTTTTGCCGCCGGACTTGATGACGCCGGCAAAGGCGTCAAAGCCCTTCATGAAACTCACAGGCCCGGAGGCGATGCCGCCGCCGGAGAGCGTTTCGCGGCTGCCGCGCAGCGAGGAAAAATTCGTGCCCGTGCCGGAGCCCCACTTGAAGAGCATGCCCTCGGTCTTGGCCAGGTTCATGATCGATTCCATGTTGTCCTGGACCGAGTTGATGAAGCAGGCCGAGCATTGCGGCTTGGGCTGCACGCCGACGTTGAACCACACCGGCGAATTGAAGGCCACTTTCTGCTCGACGAGCAGATGGGTCAGTTCGTCGCGGAAGGCGTCGCGCGCGGGAGCGCTCGCGAAGTAGCCGCCCTTTTCGCCCCAACCGACAATCGTATTTACGACGCGGCCGATCAGCTGGCGCACAGAATTTTCGCGCTCGGGCGTGTTGAGCTTGCCGTGAAAATATTTTGAGGCGACGATGTTGGTGGCGGTCTGCGACCAGCCCTTCGGCACTTCCACATCTTCCTGGCGGAAAATCGTCTTGCCTTTTTCGTTGCCGATCAATGCGACACGGCGTTCCCACTCGACCGCGTCAAACGGCGAGGTGCGGCCGTCGGTAAAATACCGCTCGAATTCGAGGCCGGTGCGGACCTCGACATCCTCGGGCATCGCGCCGGTTTGGAGCGGCGTCTTCTGGTTCAAAGCCATTTTCGTCTGTGCCATCATCGCCTCCGCGCAGGTAGGCTCCCCCGCGCAGAGGGAACCCTTGTATTTTACTCCCGAAATGCGTGTCTGGGAGCACGCAGTTCCCTGATTCTCAGCAGGTCACTGCTCAAATCGAATTCTTATCGCCGGGGATTCACGAGCATTCTTTAGGGGCTCAAGTTTCCACTTGATGCGTATCGCGCAAAAGTGGAATCCGCACCCGAAAAAAGAAAAAGCCTCCCTGTGCGCATCGCCCCGGCCGCTTGCGGCCTCCGGCGCTACGCTGTCCCTCGCCGACCGCGCTGGGAGCGACGGCCACGGGGAGTAAAAGAGAGCCTCCTTGATGTCTCTTTGAATCTCGACGGGTTGCGTCAATCGACTTTGCGGTGTACTCGGGGGTGATGTTGCCGGCCGCTTGTCGAATCACGATCCCTGAATCCGAGGGCGCAATGTAATCAAGAGCGAAAAATCTGTCAAGGGGGAAATGCAGAAATAAGCACAAAATCTTGTTGCCGCGTGCTCAAACTGTCTATCCCTAGTGGTAGGGTTCCTCTGAGACACAAGCCGGGAAAAACACTGCGCGCCGGAAATCTCTCAACGCTCCCACTGGAACTGTAGCACACACTCGCTGTGGAAAGAAAAGCAAGCGCCTGTTCAAAATCGCGACACAATGAAAAGCCCCGCGCCAATTGCTAACGCGTCTTCCAATGTTGCGATCACGAAGTCCGGAACTTTCAGCGCCTTCACGAGGCGCGTGCGGACTTGATAGCCGCCAAACGCTCCTGCAACGCCGCCCGCTACACCCAGGAGAGCGCCAATCGCGATGGATTGCGCACCCGACACCGCGATGGCCGCTCCGCACAATGCGCCGAGAATGATGCGAGCGATTAGACCAGGAGGCGCTGTCCGGCTGGGAGCGGAAGGCAGTTGATCGGCAACCAGCTCGACTACCGCGAACAGACTGAAGACCACGACGGCGGCGGTCGAACCCAGGAAGTGGAGGCGGGCGTGGTTGAGATGGATCCAGCCCCGGTGAGCGGCCCAGGCCACGATGGCGGGGGCTGTGAGAGAACGCAGGCCGCAAACGACGCCGATCAGAAATGCCAGGAGCAGAACTAGGCTGGGGGCCATGGAGATCTCCCTTGTATTTCTTGCGTGTGCAGAATCAGATCACTTCACGAATAAGCTGAGTAGCACAGCCACTCTTGGCCGTGTGGGTTTCGCTATTTCCAGGCAATCATGCATGATCGACGATCGAAAAACCCACTCAGCCAAGAGTGGCTGTGCTACTTAAACCGCTCGCGACACTATATCAATTTCGGACGTGAGGGTTCTGTGGACCGGGCATTTGTTTGCGATTTCCAGCAGTTTGGCTCGCTGCTCGTCCGTCAGCGGCCCGGCAAAATGAATGTCGCGCTCGATATGATCGAGCATTCCTTCCTTGGTTTCGCAATCGGCGCAATCGGCGGCGTAAATTTTCGAGTGCCACAGATGGACCGTTACATCCTCGAGCGGCCATGCTTTCCTGCGAGCATACATCGACACCGTCATCGAAGTGCACGCTCCCAAAGCGGCGAGCAAAAGATCGTAGGGAGACGGTCCCGTATCCGTACCGCCGGCAGACTCCGGTTCGTCCGCATGGAACCGATGAGGACCCGCGTGAATTTCCTGGGCGAATCCGGCGGCGCTGCCGCGGACAACTACACTTCTGACGCCATCTTTTTCCATGGTCCCGCCCGCATCGAATGTTCCGGCCTGAATTTTTCTTTACGCCGACGCTTGCTGGCTGCGCTGCATGAATGCAAGCAGCTCCGCGTTGACCTGATCCTTGAGCGTGGAGCACATGCCGTGTGGAGCGCCCGGGATGATTTTCAGCGTTGCGCCCTTGACCAGCTTCGAAGAATGGAGGGCCGAGGCGCCGATGGGGACGATCTGGTCGTCGTCTCCGTGAAGAATGAGCGTGGGCACGTCGAACTTCTTCAGGTCTTCGGTGAAGTCCGTTTCGGAGAAGACTTTGATGCAGTCGTAGGCGGCCTTGAATCCACATTGCATGCCCTGGAGCCAGAAGGAATCTCGCAAGCCTTGCGAGACTTTTGCGCCGGTGCGGTTAGCGCCGTAGAAGGGCGCGCTCAAATCTTTGAAAAATTGCGAGCGGTCGGCCTGGACGCCGGCGCGAAGTTGGTCGAATGCCTCGATCGGCAACCCGTCGGGATTTGCCGGCGTTTTCAGCATCAGCGGCGGCACCGAGCTGATGAGCACAGCCTTGGCAACACGCGTTGTGCCATGGCGGCCGATGTAGCGTGCGACTTCGCCGCCGCCGGTGGAGTGGCCGACGTGGATCGCGTCATGCAGAGCGAGCGCTTCGGTGAGCGCCGCGAGATCGTCGGCGTAGGTATCCATTTCGTTGCCGTTCCAGGGCTGGCTGGAACGGCCATGGCCGCGGCGGTCATGCGCGATGCAGCGGTAACCCCGGTCGGCCAGGAACATCATCTGATCTTCCCAGGCGTCCGCGCTCAGGGGCCAGCCGTGGCTGAATACCACGGGCTGCCCTTTACCCCAGTCCTTGTAGTAAATCTGCGCGCCATCATTGGTCGTGATCGTTGGCATGATACGTTCTCCTTTTCTCTGGATTAATTTTCCTTCCGTGCAACTCAAAATATACCGAAGCGAAAGATCGCAAGGGAGTCCCAGGCCGAGTTCATTTTTTTGCGATCGCAGAACCGGCGGCAGTGAAACGAACGCTCAGCCGGTTGCCCGCGGGCGTCGCCTGATATTCGAGCGCGTCGGCAAATCGCCGCAGCAGACGAATGCCCTGGCCGCCGACCGCAAGCTCTTCGAGCGAACTCAATGGCGGCAACTCCGGCGACTCGACGGGGTTGAAGTGCGGCGCTTCATCCTCGACTACGAAAACAAAGTTGTCTTCCCGAGGGTTGGTAAAGATTATCGCAATGGAATGGTCCGGATCACCGCAGTACCCGTGCCGGATGATATTCGAGATTACTTCTTCAAGGCAAAGATTCATCGCGAACTGAGTGTTCGCGGGGATCTTGTGCCGCGATGATAGGCGGTCGATCCACGGATGAAGATGCGCCAATTCGGAGATCCGGCTTCGCAGGTTCAGCCGCTCACCGGTGGTGTCATTGCCGTTCCCAGTCATGGGGCGCGCTGGTCCTTCCGGCAGTCTATGCGAGGGTTATTGTAGCGCAGCGATTGCGTTTTGAAGTTCGTGATGGATGGGAATCATGGTGTCCACGCCGCTGGTCTTCAAAACTTTTTCGACAAGCTCGTTGGGGCCGAAGATCACGATCTTGCCGCCGCGGCCCTTGATGGCGCGGGCCGGGGCGACCAGGGCTCGCAGCCCCATCGATCCCAGGAAAGAAACTTTTTGCAAGTCAACGATCACAGCCTTCTTGGTGCCCGCAATCACGTTCATGCGCATGTCCACGGCAGCGGCGCCCTCGATGTCCATACGGCCTTCCAGAATGACCCTGGTGATTCCGCCTTCCAGCTCTTCCGTGGAGATTGGCATTTCTTTGGCTCCCTACCCTATTCCAGCCGTGAAAAATCCAATGGAAATCAAAGCCGGATGGCGCAACTGAATTTACAGGGCAGGCTGAATAATACTCCACCGAGTGTTACAGGATTGTTACAGCGCTAATCCCCTTCACTTCAGCGTCAGGACAATCTGTGTGTCCGCGTAGAGCCCTTGCGGGACTCCGGCGCCCGTCGGGGTGCCTTGCGTTCGCAATTTAATCTTCAGCGTGTGGCGTTTTTTCGCCACGAACTCGGTGCTCACCGTGTTCGAACTCTTTCGCACCGAGCCGCTCTCCGCCGTGACTCGAAACTCCTGTACCCCGGGAGGGACGTACAGGTCGTCAAATTCCGTTTTGTTTCCCTCGGCGCTTCTCCGCAAGTAACGCTTCCCATTCATTTCCACTGTAAAATCCAGGGCCGCCGGCACCTGAACGGCGTCGATCTTAAGCCTTGCGTTTGCTTTGGGATCGAGCGACTTCGGATTGAAGTCCAGTGCAGCAGGTTCAGGCGTGGCGGCCTCCGATTTTGGCGCCGGAGCTTTCGCTTTCGGGGGAGGGGCCTTTTCCGGCGCAGCCAGACTCGGTTCCGGCTTCTTTGCAGCGCTGGCCGCCGATTTTGCGGGTTCCGGCATGTTTGAGGTGGGTGAGACTGGTGCGGGCGGCGCCACGCTTGCGACTGCGGCTGGTGGAGGCGTTGGCTGTACGGCCGGCGTGCCCTTGTGCCGCAACATGTACCAGCTTCCCGCAACGATCACTACGACGACCAGGGCGGCCAAAACTAGAAGGTTGTTCGAATTGCTTTTAGGCGCAACTACGGGCGCAGTTGGCAGCGGTGCCGCGGTCCGGCCAGCCTGCGTCGGGGCAGGTTTTTCTATGTACGTGGCATTCGGGTCGGAGCCATCGGCTGCCACTTCGGGCGCGGGGCTCTTCAGTCCCATGGACGTACTTACGGTCCGCAGCTCACCGAGATCACGCGCCAAGTCTTCGCCAGTCTGGTATCGCTCGTCCGGATTCTTCGCCAGGCACTTCAGAATTATGCCTTCGAGTTTTAAGGGGATGGACGGATTCAGCTTGCGCGGCGGCACGGGTTCGGTGTGAACGACTTTGTATGAAACCGCCGTCATGCTTTCGCCGGGAAAAGGCTGCTCGCCCGTCGCCATCCAGTACAGCACCACGCCGAGTGAAAAGATATCCGCGCGACCGTCGATCGGAGCCCCGGTGAATTGTTCCGGGGGCATGAATGCGGGCGTCCCCAGGATCTGCCCTGTAAGTGTCGTATGCCCTGCCGCCAGCTTGGCCACTCCGAAATCGGTAATCTTTGGGCGCTCGATGCCGTGCGCTTCTTTGGAAGTGAGAAGGATATTGGCGGGCTTGATGTCGCGATGAACGACCCCGTGCTGGTGCGCGTAACCGAGCGCCTCGGCGATCTTCTGGCCCATTTCGCAGACGCGGTCGAGCGTCATGCGCTCGCCTTTTCTCACGGCGTCGGCCAGCGTCTTGCCGCTGATGAACTCCATCACCAGGAAGGGCAAGCCTTCGTGTTCGCCGACGTCGAAAACGGGAACTATTCCCGGATGCGCCAGGGCTCCCGCCGCGCGCGCCTCGCGGTAAAAGCGCTCGCGAAAATCGCTTCCCTGGTCGCTGGAGAGCACGAGAGCAATGATTGTCTTGAGCGCGACGACGCGATCCATGGCCGGGTCCTTGGCGCGATACACGGTTCCCATTGCGCCGTGGCCCAACTCTTCCAGGATTTCGTATCGTCCTATTTTCTTTGGCGTGTCCATGGGATGGAATTTTTTATTTTAGCACGGCCACATGCGCGCAGGTGTGGTTCATCGAGTAGCACAGCCACTCTTGGCTGTGTGGGTTTCGCTATTTCCACACAATCCTGCGCGATCGACGATCGAAAACCCACACAGCCAAGAGTGGCTGTGCTACCTAGGATCCGAATTCGGCGGCTTGCGAGGCGGCACGGTAACGGATGAAGAGGAGTGTGATGTCGTCCGCCTGGCTGGCCCCGCGCGCAAAATTTTCGACGGAATCCACCACTCTCTTTTGGAGTTGGTCGAGCGGCGCGTCGTGGTGTCCGGCGAGGGCTTCGCTGAGTCGGGGAATACCGAACATCCGCTCTTCGAGATCCGCGGCTTCGGTGACGCCGTCGCTGAAAAGGACCAGCGTGTCGCCGGGCTCGAGCGTCACGCGCACTGCGGAGTACTTGGCTTCCGGGATCAGCCCCACCGGAAAAGAGCCTTCCGTGAAAATTTCACTGACCGCGCCGCGACGGAGAAGCAACGGCGAGGGGTGGCCGGCGTTGAGATAGTCGAGATTGCCATGGAGGTCGAGCATTCCAAAAAACATCGTGGCGTACCGGCCGACGTCGGAGTGCTCGCAAAGGAAATCATTAATATGGTGGAAAACACGCGCGGGATCGGCGCCGAGCGTCATGCCGGTAAGGGCGCCCTGGAGCATGGTGGTGAGCAAAGCGGCGCCAATTCCCTTTCCGGCCACGTCGGCAATGACAAATGCAGTCCGGTCCTCGCTCATGGGGAAGACGTCAAAGTAATCGCCGCCAACCGCGTGGCAGGGAGTATTGACGGCGGAGATGGCCAGGTGAGGAAAATCGCGGAAGCCGCGAGGCAGTAGCGCTTGTTGAATTTCCCGGGCGATACTCAGTTCCTGCTCGAGGCGCTGGCGTTGTCGCTCGCGCTCCACCAGGCGGGCATTGTCCAGGATGCTGGCGGCTTCAACGGCCAGGGCGTCGAGAATCTGCCGGTCGAGTTTGGAAAATGCAGCTGGGCGGCGCGAGTCCAGATACAGAACACCCAAAAATTGCCCACGCTGGATGCCAATGATGGATTCCGCACTGCTTGCACGTGGCATGGCATAGAGAGGTATTGCCACAACGGAGCGAAGCCGTTGCGCGACGATGCTCTGCGCGCCTTGAAGCATGAGATCGGCTTGCTGAAGATCCCCTGTGATCACGCCGGTTTTGCTTTCGATGGCCATGCGCAGAGCAGTCTGCGTGGGGGAAAAACCTTCCGTGGGCATGCTTCCGCCGCCGGCGCGGCGGGCGAGACGATGAAGGAGCGATCCCTCGGGCGTGGCCTCGAGCAACAGGCCGCGCTCGGCGTTGGTGATGGTGATAGCGCGATCCAGCATGGCTTCGAGGACGGCATCGAGGGGAAGCTGCGAATGCAAGAGCATGGTCGCTTCCAGGAGCAAGTTGAGTTTGCCGAGACCGATGGGGGAAGACTCGCTGTTGGAAATGCGTCCCATGCGGGTGAGGAGGTTCTCAACCGTGATCTCCCGGGCGGTGGGGTGGAAAATGATCTGGTAGGAATTGTCCAGGCCGAACGTGACTACGTCACCATCATGCAAGGGCCGCTTGGTGATTCGCTCGCCGTTGACAAAAACGCCGAGCTGATTCCCGCGATCCTCTAGAAAATACTGGCCGCCATCGGAGAGAATCGCCGCGCAGTTGCGCGAAATGCGGCGGTCCGGAATAGCAAGTTGGTTTCCCACTTCACCGCGGCCAATCGAAAACGGCGACTCGGTGACGGGCACCGACCGGCGCGTGTTTTCGGGCGAAACGACATCGAGAACGGCTTCGCCAAGTGCTGGGGCGTCAGGCATAGGATGACTCGGAGGAGCGATTGTACCACCAACAGCCACACCACTCGCATGGCCGGTGCGGAAAGGCCTTGCCGGCGGATGATGTATTTACATTGAAAGCTTATTCGCCCCGCCTGGCTCGGAATGATTGGCGCCAGTTGCCTGTGCTACCCTTTAGAGGATGGACATCCTGCGTCGGCAATGTTGCAGTCAACTATGAGGGCCGCCGCTGACCTGCTCGACATAACGCAATTCGATATCCGAGGTTCGAGGTGACAACATGAATGCGCCGCAATCGCTTCACGACAAAGGCCAGAGCATTTGGCTCGATAACATCACGCGCGACCTGCTCGATAACGGCACCCTCAAACGATACATCGACGAGTGGGCGGTCACGGGCCTCACTTCCAATCCCACGATCTTCGACCACGCCATAAAGAATAGCGGGGCCTACGACGCGTCTATCGCCGACAAACTTAAAAACGGCAAATCCGGTGAGGGTCTGTTCTTCGAGCTGGCTCTTGAAGATCTCACTCGCGCGGCGGACCTGTTTCGACCCGTACACGAAAAGACGAACGGCGTGGACGGCTGGGTTTCCTTGGAAGTGTCGCCGGTTCTGGCGTATGACACGGCGAGTACGATTGCTGCCGCCAAGGATTTGTCTGCGCGCGCGAATCGCCCGAACCTGTTCATCAAGATTCCCGGCACGAAGGAAGGGCTTCCCGCGATTGAGGAAGCGATCTTTTCCGGCGTGCCTATAAATGTCACGCTCCTGTTTTCCCGCGAACAATACCTGGCGGCCGCCGACGCATTTCTGCGAGGCATCGAGCGGCGCATCGCGGCGGGCCTCGATCCGAAAGTTGAATCGGTCGCTTCCGTGTTTATCAGCCGGTGGGATGTCGCCGTCGCCGATAAAGTTCCCGAGAAGCTGCGCAACCAGCTGGGCATCGCCATCGCGAAACGAACTTACCAGGCCGCAAGCGCGCTGCAGAGTTCGGAGCGGTGGCGGCGCGCCTACAATTTCGGTGCGCGCCCGCAACGTCTGCTTCTGGCCAGCACGGGAAATAAAGATCCGAAAGCGCCGGATCTCCTCTACGTCCAGGCCCTGGCCGCGCCCTACACGGTGAACACCATGCCCGAGGCCACGCTAAAGGCGCTTGCCGCCCACAGCAATTTAACCGGGCTCATGCCCCAGGATGGCGGCGACTGCGAAGCTGTGCTTGCGGAATTCGGCAAGGCAGGCGTCGACGTTGATGCACTGGCCGCGCGGCTTCAGGACGAAGGAGCGAAATCGTTTGTGGCGTCCTGGAATGACTTGATGGCAGTGATCGCCTCCAAGAGCGCCACGATCGGCAAGGGCAATCCCCTGAAAGCCGCCGGTTAGAGCGAATGTAGAATACCTCCGGGTCTGACAGCGCAAATAGAACAGCCCGCCGAAAGCGCGCAATCCTGTGTAAGGAGATAATTGATGAGCAATCAACATTCCGACGCGCTGGTTTTCTTCGGGGCCACCGGCGACCTGGCCTACAAGAAGATTTTCCCGGCGCTGCAGGGGATGGTGAAACGCGGGAACCTGAACGTGCCCGTGGTGGGCGTGGCCAAGGCGGGATGGAATCTGGATCAGCTTCGCGCGCGGGCCAAGGACAGCCTGGAAAAACACTGCGGAGTCGATGCCGCGGCTTTTGAAAAGTTGAGCGGCCTGCTGCGTTACGTGGACGGCGACTACCAGGACCCCGCGACGTTCGAGGCCCTGCGCAATCAGCTGAAAGACGCGCATTCCCCCGCGTATTACCTGGCCATTCCGCCGGTCCTGTTTGAAACCGTGGTCGAAAATATCGCGAAATCGCACGGCGCCGGAGATGCGCGGGTCATTGTCGAAAAACCCTTCGGGCACGATCTGGCATCGGCCATGGAGCTGAACAAGATTCTTCTCTCCATCTTCGATGAATCCTGTATTTTCCGCATCGATCACTTCCTCGGCAAGCGGCCCGTGGACAACATGCTGGTCTTTCGCTTCGCGAACGCGTTCGCGGAAGCATTCTGGAACCGCCACTATATCGAGAGCGTGCAGATCACCATGGCGGAAAACTTTGGAGTTCAGGGCCGCGGGGCTTTTTACGACGTGACCGGAGCGATCCGCGATGTGGTTCAGAACCACCTGTTTCAGGTGCTCTCCAACCTGGCGATGGAGCCTCCAGTCCGGTCCGACAGCGAGTCCTTGCGCGACGAAAAAGTCAAAGTGCTCAAAGCGATTCCTCCCATTGAAGAGAAAAATCTGATCCGCGGCCAGTTTCAGGGCTACCGCAACGAGAACGGAGTCGCCAAGGATTCGCAGACGGAAACTTTCGCCGCCTTGCAGCTGGAGATCAATTCCTGGCGCTGGAAGGGCGTTCCTTTTTTTATTCGAGCAGGCAAATCGTTGCCGATCACCTGCACGGAAATACTGGCCAAGTTTCGCAAGCCTCCCACGCTCCTCCCCGACAGTATTTTGACGGAGAACCATCTTCGGCTGCGCCTCAGTCCCGATGTGGTTATTGCGATGGGACTGATGTCTCTGGCGCCAGGAGAAGTAGTCGCCCTCCAGGCCGGCGAAATGGTGGCCACCAGTTCCGCGGGCGCTGGCGACATGGATGCGTACGAACGCTTGCTGGGGGCGGCGATGGCCGGCGATAACTCGCTCTTCGCGCGGGAAGACTATGTGGAGGAAGCGTGGCGTATCGTCGATCCCGTGTTGAAAAAAGGCACGCCGGTTTTTCCGTATGCTCCGAATACCTGGGGGCCCGGCGAAGTCGCGCGCGTCGCTCCGCCGGGAGGCTGGGATGTTCCTGCTCCCGGGCCGGCTGGTGATTCGGCTGATAGTTAGCGGTGGCGCAGGCTTCAAGCCTGTGGGTTTTGGTCCTGCAAGGACTAACCCCCGCAGGCTTGAAGCCTGCGCCACAAAACCGCGTCGAGGGATCATGCGGTTGTAATAGAATGCACGAATTGACCGATCCAAGGAGGAAGTATGAATTATTCGGCTAGGAATTTATTTGCTATGGGGATAGCGTGCGTGGGCCTGATGGCCACACTCGCCAGCGTGCCGGCGGCCGCTGCCGATGATGCGGTCGTAACCGCGGACAAAGCCGTGGCCGCGGCGCTCACGAAAGGCGACAAAGTAGCCGCGAATAAGTGGCTCGACCCGGATTTCAGTTGGATCGATTCTGAAGGAATCATGTGGGCCAAGGAAGATGCTTTTCGCGCCAAATTGAAACCTCTGATTGCGGCAGGGGACGACGTCAAGATCACCGAGCACAAATATGGCAAGAGTGTTGTGTGGATTCAATGGAACCAGGCCAATAAATATTCGGCGAGATTCTGGGTGAAGCGCCCGGCCGGCTGGAAACTCCTGCACGCGACCGAAATTGCATCGATGCCCAAGCGGGATTTCAAGACCGTCGAGCCGACCTATGAAATCCCCTGCAATAATCCTTGCAAGGCCGTGCCGTACAAACCGCTGAGCCCGGGCGAAAAGGCTTCCCTTGACGAGTGGCAGACGCAAGAATCCAGCCAGGCAAATTGGGAAGTGCACGTGGCCGATAATATGGATCAACGCGTCGTCAGCACTTACGGCGGCGCTTCTCCTTCCAAGGCCGACCGGATCATCGGAATGAACAAGCGCAAAGCGGCAAATGCCGACGCTCCCAAGGTGGGAGCAGCCCCGGCATTGTGGATTCGCACCTGGGATTTCGGAGATGCGGTCGTGATGGTTTCGGTACAGCCGACTTACGGCGACAAAGCCTACTGGTCCAGCCGAGTGCTCGCCCCGAACGAGTCCGGCCTATGGCAAATGATGGAGAGCTATCACAACTATATTCTGGCTTCCCCCGTGATGACAGCGACGCCGAATCAACCTGATTTGAATTAGCGCGCAAGTGGATTGTATCCACGTGGAAACAAAACGGCTCAGGGAGGCTAAATACTCTCTGAGCCGTTTTTATATAGAAGAAGTAAATTCAAGTTAGAGAACCAATGCTATTTGTGGAAGCGGCCCACCAGTACACCCTTGCCTAAGATATGGCCGTCCATTGCGGCAATTACGTCCGCTCGCGAGGCATCCGCGCCAAGAGTGAGTTTTGTATCTAATGCGAATAGTTCAAAAGTGTAGTGGTGATACGGGCCCACGGCAGGCGCACCCGGCCCGAGGTAACCAACTGCTCCTCGGCGATTCTTGGCCTGCACAGTTCCGTCGGGCATCATGGCATTGGCGGGCACGGCTTCGGGCAGCCCGATAGCGGTCCCGGGAATATTAAAAGCCATCCAGTGCAGGACATCGCCGATTTTCTTGTCCAAAGCGACATCGGGATCATGCGCGATCAGTACGAAGCTGACCGTATTCGGCGGGACGTTGGTCCATTTCAGCTGCGGCGAGACAAAGCTGTCGACCGATTGCGTGAATTTCGGCGGAATGATGGAACCGTCCTCGAATGCCGGCGAGGTCAGCGTCAAACCTGGAACTGCCGGGGCGGCGGCTGGCGGGGCCTGCGCTTTTGCCGGCGCCGAGACAATCACGGAAAATGCCAGAATCGCGCAGATCGTGATGGTTCGCGTAAATTTCATTTTTCTTCTCTCTCTTTTTAAATTCTCCGGGAACTCATTTCCGATTGCTGGGCACCCGGTAATGTACGCTGGACCGGCGCTTCTCGCAATGTTGCAGTGGCGCGGGCTTCAGCCTGCGGGGGTTCGTTCTTGCAAAAGCCAAAACCCGCAGGCTGAAGCGTGTGCCACTTGAAATTCAGCGCGCTGGGAGCGGCTGCAGGGGCGGCGTCTTGCCTCCCGGCGTCTGATCCTCGGCCGTGTTGCTCAACATGGCTAACGTGATGTAGACGCCGCTCACCGTGATGAGATCGACGATTTGCTGATCGCTGAAAACCATGCGCGCCTTTTTGAATGTGGCATCGCTGACCACGTGATCTTTCGCAAGGTCCATGAAGAGATCGTACACAGCCTCTTCATCCGCCTGCATGGACGCCGGCCGTTTGCCAACCTTGAGATCATCGGCCACCGTTTGCGGCAGCCCCGCTTTGAGCGCCAGCGGATAGTGGGCGGTCCACTCCACTTGCGAGGTCCATAGCCGGGCCTGGATCAGGATGGCGAACTCATTCAGCCGCTTCGGAACGGAAGTGTTGAAACGCAGGTAATCGAGCATCGCAAACATGCGCTGGCCCATGACCGGGCTGCGCAGCATCATGCTGTACGGACCGGAAATCCCGATGCTCGAGAACTTCAAAATCTCATCCGCAAACGGGCGCTGCTGATCGTTCAATTGCTCCACTTTGAGCAGTGGGAATCGCTGTTCCTTGTCCGAGGAATGCACCTGCACCTCCGGCATCATGAGCGCCAAACCAATTCCAACCGATACGCACAACGCTAACACGATCTGTCGCTTCATGTCTTTCTCCTCCGCCCCTGAAATATTCGCAGAGCTTTCCCAGCCGCACGGCAACATATATCCGGCGGCTTTGGAATGCAACTTCCAGGCATGAGTCACTATTCCCGAGTCCCTTTGCCTTCATGGCTCGCGATGTTTTTGGTTAACGGAGGCAAGGACGCAAAGACGATTCAGGGACTGCTGCGCAACTCAAGAGTAGCGAGCATGCTCGACTTGTATTCCAAATCAGTAGACGTAGCCAAGATTGAAGCGCAAGAAAATATCCCGAGGCGACAGGAATTGGCGAAGCGGCGAATTATCGCAAAATCTTATAAGTTCCTGCATCTATATAACAGCGATTAGTAACTACCGATATATTTTAGATGCGCATACTGCCACTCGGGCATGCGCTCTTCGTTATCATCAGTCTAAAATTTAACAACTGGAGTATCCGAAAAATAGATGTTATATCCACGGCTCCGTATCCTCGCGGTAAGGTCATCAGACCTTTAGGCCAAAGTCCCTGTCGGAGAAGAACAAACATGCGCTGGCCAAAAAAGCTCGTTCTGTTTCTCGGAATGTGTTTCCTCGCTTCCGGATCGCTCCTGTGCGCGCAGAGCGAGTCCCTACCTGTGCCTGAGGAAACACCGGCTCCCCGAGCCGCGACCGAAGAAGAAGTCGCGCAACTGCGTCAAGAAGTTGCGGAACTAAAAATCATCGTTCAGCGACTCGCGGAATCCAGCGGAAAAACCGCGCCCGCTGAGGCGCGCCTCGTGCCCGCCAGCGCGGTGTTCGATTCCGTCCGCCCCGATACCGCCCCGACGATCGCTCCTATACCATCGGTGATCGAAGCTCTTCCGGAAGAAACCGCTGTGCGCCAGCAGCAGAACACCGGCGGTCCCCCGATCGTTGCTGGATGGAACGGCGAACACTTCTTCCTGAAAAGCTCCGATGGCAGCTTTACGGCCATGCCGATCGGGTACTTTAATGCGCAATATAGTTTCTACAAAGGCGACGGGGCGCCTCCGGATACTTTCACGATCCAGCGCGCAAGATTCGGCCTTCAAGGCAGCTACGGGAAGCAGCTCGATTATCAATTTCTTTTTGAGTCGGCGTCCCCGCTCACCATCCGCGACGCCTATCTGGATTTCAAGCCCTGGAACTCATTCAGTATCATGGGGGGACAGTACCGGGTTCCCTTCTCCCAGGAAGCATTGTGGTTGGAAACCGCTTATGAATTCAATTCGCTTTCCGTCGCCGCCGTGCTGTACCCGAACGCGGCGGGCGCTTTCCGCGCTCCCGGCATCGATGTCCACGGCAGCCTTGCAGGCGGCCGCGCGCAGTACTGGGTCGGTCTTTTCAATGGTCAGGGACTTATTCAAAATGGAACGACGAATGAGCCGGAAGTTATGGGCAAAGTTCGATTCCTTCCCTGGAAACAAAGTGAAAACAACTGGCTGAAGGACTTCAGCATTGGCGGTTCCGTAGAGCACAGCCGGTCCAAGGCTCTCGCCAACGAGCTTAGCTTCAGCGGGCTGATGACTGACAACAGCTACAATTTCTTCCCGCAATTTCGGATCAACGGCGGAATCCAGCGGTATAACGGATTTTTTTCGGTGCTAAAAGGGCCGTGGACTATTCGCGGTGAGTACACACAAGAGGTGGAGAAGCGCACGGGCATCGGCTCTTTCGTCAACGGGGGAGTCGGATTCAATTCCCTTCCCAGCGTGGTAGGCAAGGGCGCCTATGGGATCGTCACTTATTTCCTGACCGGCGAGAGTACGACGGACAATGCCATGCCGAGAATAAAACATTCGTTGATTGGGCCGAATTCCCCCGGTGAAACGGGCGGCCCGGGGTGGGGCGCTTGGCAACTAAAGTTCCGGTATTCCTGGGTGCAGGGAAGAGCTGCCGGCGCAACTTGTGATGCGTCCACAATTCCGGCTTGCCCACTTTCGCAGGGAATTGTCCCAACGTACAGCGACCACACCAATCAAATCACCGCAGGACTCAATTGGTATCTCAACTATTGGGTGCTTGTCCGTTCGGACTTGAACATCAACCAGCTAGTGAATCCGAGCGTGCAGGGCATTTTGCCACGGAATTATTTCGTGTTTTTGGAAGGGATTCAGTTCCGATTCTAAATCCGGTGGTTGAGCATTGTTTACCAGGTTATCTTTCTCGAAGGAGACTCGATGATTTCGGAATCGTTCCCGCGTCTGGCCATTGTCGTCCTTTTCGGGTTGCTTTGTGCGTCGACGGGTTGCAGTAGCAGCCCGCCGGGCTGTCCTGTTTGCGGGACGGACAAAAACGGAACCGTTGGCCTAATCGACGTGATGGCGGTGCCGGGACACAGCGCCTCAGGAGCGCCAGGCGGGCCGTTCAATCTCTTCGATATCAGCTGGATGGATCCGGCCAATCACATTTACTACATCGCGGACACCGTCGGCACCGACGTTGCCGCGTTCAACACGGTCAATAACATCGCCGTTGGCGCGATTGGCGGGGACAGTTCCATCGTCGAATCCGGATTTAATGCCAGTTTGTGTTTCCAGGATTCGTCGGGGAATCAAATCATTCCCCCTATGACCACGGCGCAGGGAAACTACTCACAATATGGATGCAAGACGGGAAATTTTCGCATTCCCGGTTTCTTTGGTCCCAACGGCCACTTTGGAGGATTTGTCGGCGGCCAGTGCTGCGCCTCCCGCGGCAATAATATTTTCCCGTTGCAGGGCCCTAATGGCGTGGAAACTTCGGGCGATGGAAAATTTCTGTTTGTCGGCAATGGCGCCTCAAGCGTCGATGTTTTCGACATGACCGCCACCCTTGCCAATCCCGCCACGGCGCCCACGGTCGTGGCCACCATCGTAACCGGCTCGCCCCCGGATTATAACGGCCTTCCAAATGGGATTACCGGGTGCATCCAATCGGCTGCCGGGCGTGCATTCTCCGACCCCACCTGCGGCGACTTGCGCGCCGATGAATTGTCGACGACAAAAGGTCTGGTCGCGGCCCCGGACGGCAGCAAACATTTTCTCTTTCTAGTCATCAATGGCGACCCGGGTCTTCCGTTCGCCACAATCGTTGACGCGACGGGAATCGTGAACAAGACCGGGACGTTGTCGCAACAACATTGCCTTCCCTACATGACAGTCGCGCCGGGCCCCGGTGTTGCGCCCATCCCCTATAGTCCAGGGAGTTCGTCATTCCCCGCGAATTACTCCTCATGCATCCTTGGACAGATCTATTACGACGGCGCGGCCCAAAACGATATCAGCACGGTGATCGACGACCAGGGCGCGAACTTAAATAAATTCTCCTGCCCCGATCCTTCTCTTCAATTCAATGGTCCCGCTCCCGGAGTTCCCGGCCCGCCTGTCCCGTCTGGCGCTTCCGGACATGCCGCCGGATTTAACCCGGATGTTCCTTGCCATCACGGGCCCATGCTCACTGCAACAACCGCCACGCAAGCGGGAGGAGTATTCTGCGCGCCCGGCCCCGGCACGCCGCCCGGTTGCATTGGAGCGATTTCCCCGGCCGGATTGGGTGCGTCCACATTCAATCCCAATACAGGCCACTTCCTTCTAACAAACGAAAATTCGACCCCTGACCTGACCATTGGGAGTATCGATGAAATCGATCCGTTTCACGCGTTCACTACGGCCAGTGGCGGCACTATTTACGGACCGGCAGTGATCAACAGTTTCCCGATACCCAACTGTATGCCGGGAAGCGTTAGCATGGGGCCGGGCACGGATGTTCTGGTCGTCTGCGCCGGTCATGACGGGAGAACTTTTTCACCCGCCACCTACATCATAAATGGCACCACCGGGGCCATCCTTTCCACGATCAACTTTGTTGGAGGAGCCGACCAGGGATGGTACAACCCCGGCGACGGCAGGTATTATCTCGGGGCAAGTAACATGGTCCCCAACCCGGTGCTGGGCGTGATCGATGCGCGCTCCAAGCAGTGGCTGCAAAACGTGCCCACCACGGGTTTCTCTCACAGCGTGGCGGCCGATCCGGACAGTAATCACATCTTTGTGCCGCTCGGCGTGGGCCCCTTGTGCCAATCGCAGGCCGCCAATGGATGTGTCGGGGTGTTCGCGTCGCAGTAGTTGGTCAGCTGAAATTAGTCCGGTGCTGGAAGTCCGGTTTTCAATAGTGGATTTGAGTTCTCGCCGACCAGGTCCCAACCAACTAGCGGACAGGCGTCTCTTGATAGCGCATCATTTTCCATTGCCCGTCCCGCGCGGTCCAGAGTTCGCCAATGAAAACTCTTTTGTATCGCGAGGCCGAGCCTGTGGGGAACTGCATGGTGGACTCGTAGGTGACGAACGCGAAGTCCCGCCCAAGGGGCTGAACCTGAAATAGCTGGAGCAAATAATCGGAGTACATGCTGCGCTCGACTTCGCTGAGCAGACGCGGCTTGGAGCGCTCGCCGTCGCCGTCGGCTTCCACGGCCTCGAAATCATCCGTGAGAAATTCCGCGTAGCCTTCTTTGTCTCTCTTTCGGAACGCCGCCCATGCGGCCCTGACCCTCGCTTCCAGCAATTCCGCCAGCTTCGGCTGAGCCGTCGCATTCTTTGACGGTGCGCTTTGGGCGCTCTTGCCGGTCAACGCCGGGTGCTGCGCCAAGGCAACGCAAGCCGGCGCCAGTGCGAAACATGCGCACAAGATCAGATTTCGCATCCGTCATCTCCTCGCGCCAAGCAATTCGTTACTGTGGCGGCACCATGTAGCAAGCTCTGCGATTCCAGGTTGTTAGCATTGATGGACGCAGAACCTCTGACATCCGTCTCCGTATATGAGAGATCGAGCCGATATAATATCGACCAGCGGTCGCGCTTTGTAAGAGATAAGATAAAAACAACAGCAATGGAGGAAAAGAGGAGTAGGCCCGTGCGGGATCCCCGGTCTCGATGCCGCTGAAAGGAACCGCATCTTCACGAGATACCCGGCCGGACTTGGCCAAGAATCGAGTCACGTTCGACCACATTGACATTCGACCAGCTTCCCAGTCATCTTACGGAGGGTGAGAAAAGACCGCCGATGGAACAATTTGTCTTTCATCATATTGGCATCGCGGTCCGAGATTTATCCAAGGCAATCCCCATTTACAAAGCCCTTTTTGGCTACGAGATAAAATCGGGCCCATTTGACGATCCCATTCAGAATGTGTCGGTCTGCTTTCTGAGCCGGGGGAAAGGGGACACGGTCGTGGAACTCGTAGCCCCTCTTGGGCCAACTTCGCCCGTTGATCGAACGCTCAAAAAAGGCGGAGGCATCTATCATGTTTGCTACCAGGTGCCTGATATAAACGCCGCGATCCGCCATCTTACCGATCAAGGGTCTTTCCTGGTGAGCGGTCCCACCCCGGCGGTAGCCTTTGAAATGCGGCCAATCGCCTGGCTTATGACCGAAGTAGATCTGCTAGTTGAATTGTTGCAAGCATAGACGCAAGTGAGCATGAGCCCCAGGATGGGCTAGCCCGACTCCGCAACCAAACTTCTTCCCTGTTCCGATCCTCCTGCCGACCCGCCCGCGGGGATAAGCCTAAAAGACTTTGTAGACGATGCTTGGGGCAGGCTGGTTGAACAGGCCCGTCATGACCAGGGCGACCAAGCCGAGCGCAGTCGCATAGACGACAAGCGCATAACGGCTGGTGAGCAGCGGCCCCTCGGAGGTCTCGATCGACAGCAGAGCGGCGCGCAGCCATTCCCAGGAAGCCAACACCGCCGTGGCCAACCACCAAACCGACAACCAAACGCCAAGCCATTGGGCCCTGCCCAAAGCGGCAAAAACCGTGTCAATCTGATTCCAATTGCCCCAGAACCAGAAAAGTGTAAAGGCGAACCAGGCAAAGTTCAGTCCGCGGCAAAAGGCTTCATAGAGGGGACGCTTGGCAAGCCCGCTGTAACCCTTGCGCCCCAAGGCGCGCGTCAGTCCGAGTTGCCAAAGTTTGTTGACCGAAATCCCCGCTCCGGTCAAAACACCAAAGAAAATGAACTCCGAAGTGCGTCCATGCCAGACGCCAATCAGGAAAAACGTCACGAAGAAGCAGAAAACTCCGAGGAACGGCTGCATCGCGAGCGAGGGGATCCGCCGCATGAGAGCGATCAGAAGAGGATTGTAGACGTAGGTCTTGAGCCAGTTTGAAAGAGTAATGTGCCACTGGTTCCAGAATTCAAGGACCGAGGAAGCGGAAAAGGGCCGATTGAAGTTCTCGGGAAGGCGCACTCGCATGAGCCGCGCCAATGCGATCACAATGTCAATATACCCGGAGAAATTCGCGTACAGAAAGAACGGGTACACAACCGCCAGCCGGACGGCGGCAAAAAGCTTGAGCGATAACGGAAACGCTGGTTGCATCTGTGCGAGTGCGTCTTCCTGTACCAAATGCAACAGCACCGCCAGCACGTTTACCTTGAAGAATCCGCGAATGATGCGTTCCAATTGGAGACCGGCCACGCGCGGCCCCAGCGCGATCGGCTCTTCCGCGAACTGGTCGCGCGCAAATTCGTCATAGTGCTGGATGGGGCCCGAAACGAGCGTGGTGAAATTGAGATTGTAGAGCAGGTAAGCGCCCGGGCCGATGTGCCACTTGGCGTCTCCGGCCCCCGTTTCTATGAGCAGGTGCAGTATGCGAAAAAAAATGTACGAGAGCCCCAGTGTGAAATAGGGATGGTCGATAAAGACTCCATCCGGCAGGAAGCTGTATTTTTTCAACCAGACGTAGGCAAACAGGACTGCCAGCGTGCTCCAAACCAGGGAGCGGGACCAGCCTCTCTCCAAAAGCGCGAGCCCGGCGTAACCCAGAAGCAAGAACCCGGCGAGAGGCAAAAGGGCAAGAGGGTTTCGCACCAGGACGCCGAGAATCACGAGGCTGGCCGACATCAGCACAATCGATCGCCACGTGCGGGAGCGGCTGATATTTGAGATCAATGCTACGATCAGGCCGAAAACCACAAACTGGAGAGAAGCTGTGTCCAATCGTTATCTTCCTTGCTCCAAGACGGCGTTCTGAGTGGCGGCAACACCAATCACAGGCGTCGCGCCTTCGGTAAGTTCTTCGGCTAACAGTGCGGAGATCATCCGGTGCCCTTGAGGGTTGGGATGGCCTTCGAGCGGGAAGAAACCCTGCTCGGTATTGGGTATCTTGCGGAAGGCCGGCAGGATGTCGACATAGATTCCGCCCCGGCTGACAATCATGGAGTGCAGTTCGTTGTCCAGCTTGAAGGGGTCGAAGCCCGCCGGCCACTCTCCCCTGGAGATCATGGCCGCCTGAGCGCGCTCCGGCAGAAGCGTAGCCACCAAAGGCACGCCTGCGTCCCTGGCTTGAGCCACAATTTCCGCGACGTCGCTGTCGAGATCCCTAAGGTGGCTTTCCCATTCCACGCTCGGTTCAGCCTTCATGAATTCCGGGCCGTGAATCTTCCTCGCATAAGGCGCGTCGGGCTCCTCCGCCAGATACGAAGTAATGGACTGACTCTGACTCTCATACAAAAAGTGCCGAAACAAAATCCCGCAACGCGAATATAACTCCGCATTCGCGCGAATCAAGACGCCCCCCAGAAACCGCTTTACCTTGCGGTATGCCGACAGGTGTTGCGCCGGTTCTTGTTGAGTCGTCTGCCAAACCGGGTTCCATACATCAGATGGCACGATGATCCAGAGAATGATATCCGGCTTCGCCGCCAAAACCTCCTGGAAGTGAAGAGCGGTAATGTGTGGGGGTCGCCAAGGCATGCCTTCGTTATAGAGCTCCACATCGCGCCTTGTTCGCAGCGAGAGTTCGGCGGGCAGCAAATCGGCAAAGGTTTTTTCTCTTGGTACCCGCGCTCCCATGGCATACGATCCGCCGATCATTACGATCCGGTAAGCGCCGGACTTCTTGGGTCCGCAATCCAATTCCGTCCGATATCCACAGCGATTGAACCGGTATTCCGTTACTTCCCCTTCGGGAATTTTTTCCCGGCAGACGCTGTTTGGAATTCCCCGAACGCCGGTCGAAGGATCGTTGAACACCAGGCAGTCCTCCGCTGCTCCCGACAAACTTGCAAACATCCGCCGGCTAATCAAGTCTAAAGAAGCCACGATAAGACAAATCGTCAGCAGGCTGAGCACGGGGAGCAGAATCCAATCCCACCGCGGCAGTTTCGCTTCTTTCGAGTTCCCCGGATTGCTGGTGTGGGGTTGAGTCACACGAGTGACTCCCCCTTGGCCGCAAAGCCGTGTGAAACGACGTTCATCGGCGCAATTTCGGGATCCGCATCCTTGACGGACAGTTCCCAGCGTGTCACCCCGGGCACTTCCCCGCCCACCTTTGTGAATCCGAGCTTGGCATAGTGGTCGATGACGAGGTTGTTGCGGTCCGTGGCCCGGTAGGCGCCCCTCAGCTTGTCGACGCCCGTGGCGCGGGCATGCTTGAGAATTTCGCGGAGCACCATGTGTTCCACCCTGCGTCCGAGTACGCGACAGCTCATCAGCCAGGTGTCGATGTCCCATACTCCGGCTTCGCCAGGCCGGCAGATGACCACGCTGATCATGCCGTTGTCGCCGAAGATATCCGCCAGCCGGACCTGGAGAGTAAAGACGTCAGGATCGTTCTCCGCAGCGGCCACTTCTGGATCGGTGTACCGGCGCGTCGTCAGGTTGTACTGATTGGATTTATTGATAAGCTGAACGATGCGTGCTCTCCCGATCGCGTCAAAGGGCTGAAAAGTGATCGTCATGCTCAGGGATGCCAGGTAAGCATCCACGCCGCCAACTTGCTTTTGCAGATCGGCGCGCTTGGCGTTGCCTTGATAGAATTTCGCGCGCTCGAGATCCTCAGTGGCAAATGTAACGGCCTCAAAGTAGCCGGCGGCGGCGAGGGTTCTCGCGTAATAGGCGGCCTCATTTGGCAACTCCGGCACGGCCACTTGGGGCAGTAACTTGCGCACCAGCCCGCGCTCGGCAGGATTGTCGTCGAGAAACACCAGGGCGTCCAAACCAACTGACAGTTCTTCGGCGATGGCCTGGATGTTGGTGGCCTTGTCGTTCCAGTTGGCCTGAAAGACGGCGATGTGATTTAGCTTCAGCAGCATCTCGGGATGGCGCTCAAAAGGAGCACGCGCCAACTCGTCGGCGTTCTTCGAGCACACTGCAAGCACGATTCCTCTTTGGCGCAAGTCCAGCACCAGAGACTGCAGCGCCAGATGCGCTTCGCCCGTGGCATCGCCTTGTGAGATGTTGATGCCCTCCAAACCGTCGTCTCCGATTACTCCGCCCCAAACCGTATTGTCGAGGTCGAGAATCAGAACTTTTCGGCTTTTGCCGCGGATGGCGGCCGCCATCCGGGCAACATGATCGGCATAAAGCGGGATGAGTTCGTCGGAGAAAGGGAACTTCGCCATATTCCACAGCGACGTGTTGTGCCAGTCGGCGAGACCCACGGTTTCCGCCAAGCCGGCTACGTCAAGGAGCGCATCCCCCGAGCCAAGAACATACGCTGCCAGCTCGCAGTTGATGCGGCCCAGGAGGTTTCTCAACGTTCCCGGGAGCGCCCGGTCCAGGCTTCCGAAGAGTGTTTCCACGGGCGGAGCGAAAGTTTGAAAAATACAAACGGCATTCGAATTCGCGCGGATGCCCTCGCGAAGCGCCTTCAGGTAGTCCAGGACGCCTTGCACTGTGGCGGAAGATGTTTCCGCATCTCCCACAGAGAGTTTTAACGGAAGCGCGCGATAATCGAGCGCCAGCAACACAGCATCTGGTTTCGAGCGGTTGACTTTGGATTCCGGAGTGAAGGCCTCTTGCGCAACCTGGTCGTAGGAGGGCTGTATTACTTCGAGCGCCAGGCCATGCCGGGCAGCGCTCGCCGCCAGCGCCGGCACAATCAAATCGATCGTTGAGTTGCTGAGCACCGCCAGCCGGAAGGGCTCCAGCGGATGCAGAGACTTGCCCTCCGCGCGCGCTTTGCCTATGGCCTTGGCAAGGCTCGTCAATTGATTCACGTCCAGGGCGTGCGATGCCAGCGACTGCAGTTCGCGCCCGAGGTCACCTTCCGATTTCCCCAAAGATTTCAGCTTCTCCCTAAACTCTCGCGGGGCCCGCGGCAGCCACTGCAATTCTGAATAAAGTGAATTCATTGGCGCTATGACTGTCCCCGATTTCTCTTGCGCATGAAGATTTCCTCCATGCTTTGACCCACCTGTCTGCCTGACGCGACGGTCCCTTTTATGTCCGCGCTTTGATCAGCGCCACTAAGTCGCCCACATTTTCCAGTTTTCCAATTTCCGGGGCGGAAAGCTTGATCTTGAACGCTTTCTCAACCGTAAGCATCAGGCGAATGTGAGTGAGGCTGTCCCAACCGTCCACGTCCTTGGCCGACAGGTTAGGAGTCAAATGGATTGAGTCTTCCTCAAAAATGTCCTGGAATATTTCGCCCAGCCGGGTGTAAATCTGTGGCTCGTCCATATTGCAAAATCTCCTCGAGCTGCCCCCGCAAAGAACCGAAGGCCTGTAGCACGCAGCAGGTTGCCAAGGATTGCGATGGGCCCTTCAAATGCCCATATCCCAGTCAATCGCGACTTGTCACACCGAGCCGTTGAAGTCCGCTCCGATACCGCCATTCGCCGTTCGTTCGAATGAAAAAATAATACAACAGCGGGGTATTGCTGGCCATTCATTTAGGCGGCGGCTCAGGTCACTTGACTTCGCCGCTCCTACACGGGGGAAGACGAAATACCCGAGGATGGCGGTATTCCCTCACACCGAGAGGCACGACTGGATTCCGGATGGATTCACCGGTCATCCGGAAAGAAAGATCGACATCGCAACCTCTGCGAACTGCGAAGGGTCTGCGGGAAATTGAATGCTCGGCGGAGTCCGTGAATACACGGAGTGGCAACTTGATCTCGCGCAGCAGCTTATGCTCTAACGCGTCACGAGTATTACGCGGTGGTGATAGTCATGGAGCTCTTTGGGCATTACATAAGCCATTTGTAGCTGGAATCCATCATGTTTCAAGCGGCGAGGCCACCAATCGCTATCGAGCCCGCCCTTGCTGGAGTAAAGGAGAAAGGCGGGATGTTCCGCGAGAAATGGCTGGAAGTCGTAAATGGGCAGATTTGTGTAACCGCGTAAGATGGCCATTCCCTTGTCGCCTGTGTCACTCCCGGTGTAGACAACGGCTTGCTCTGGATCAACTAAGAGGACAAATCGCTTTTGCCAACTTTTGTTCGCGTAGTGCTGCAACCGCATGAAATCGTGCGTATCAGAAACAACCACCGGGAGGTCTGGATGCCCGGCGGCGCTCACAAAATCCTCCTCAAATTGCGCCGGAGATGCGAACTGGCCATCATAGCCCCGCCAGAATTGGAACTCCTGCGGCACGATCACAAATAGCAGTACGGCCGCGGAAGCTGCCGGAAGAAAGAGGCCCCAGCGCGGTAATCTTGGGAGGGAGAAGCCGAGTGCGAGGGAGAACCCAAGCACGGAGGACAGGAGATACTTGGAGTTCATCCCGCTGTGGGCCAGTGCCGCGGCCGCAAAGCCCACCAGCGGCAAACTCAAAAGGCCAAGCACCAGCGCGAGTTCCCGCACCGGTGCACCCGCAGGGTGTTCACCCTGTGATGTTTTTCGAAGTGTCGCGAGCAACGTAAAGAGGACCACGATGGCCGCTGCCGCAACTAAATACAGGCCTCCCCACATTTCAGTCCTGGGAAAATATTCGCTATAGCTGCTCAGTGTCGTTTCCAAATTAGGTTGTGTAAAGTAATGCTGGCCGTAAGTTTTGTGCATGACGTAGATCGTAGGCCACGAGCACGCCATTGGCACAAAGCCGGCAAGAAGCGCTGTCCAAACGCTCCTGCGAAAATCCCGCGTCATCCCATAGTGCACTGCTTCCGCCAGAAGAAACGGCAGGAAGGCGAACACCGCGAAATAGTGAAACGATTCAGCGAGAATCAGGCTCAAGCCAAGCAAAATCACCCACCGGCGCGCCGGAACGCGCTGATAACAGACGATCGCGAAAGCGATGCAAGCAACGAGCATGGAATACCCGCGCGCTTCCACGGCAAATCTATCGAAAAGAACGGTCGTCAGTGGAACCGTGGCGGCAACCAATGCGATTGCGCTCCCCTTGCGCGTTCTTATGGCAACGAACAAGCAGAAGAGCGTGACGGCAAAACCCAGAATGGAAATGCCCCGGTAAGCCAGGTTCTCATTGTGGATGAATGCAGCCGGGATCCGCTCCAGCAGGTAAAAGGTGATCGGAGCGCTGTCGGCGCCTCGCGAGAGGGCTTGCCACAACCTGGAAAGATGCTCCTGCTGAGATAGGAGCACGGTGCAGATTTCGTCGTACCACAAGGGTTTCACCATGGTGTTGCAAATGTTGCGGACCGTGGCATAGAAGATCAGCACGACCAGCCCGATGAAGGCCGATTTTTCCGCGATGGAACCGGGCGCAACGGACGGACGCGTTACCCAGGGCTCCGGGGACAAGCCGCGACCTTCGATCGGAAGCTGCGCCGGCTCTTTTTCAGTAAGGATAGACATGGGAAACTGGTTGGGTTCCTTGTCACATTCCTCGGACTCTTTCAGCCTATCATGGGCGATTTCCTAAATCGCGCCAGTTGCTTACAGGTTGCTCAAGTGCTCACTCCGCCTTGAAGATTTCCCGCGTGTATCCGCGGTTTGTCGGATACTGCAAGGGCGCGGCTGAATGTTCTTCAGGCTCAGTGCCAAGAGAAACATCGATGTCCACGACCACAACGGCCCACACAACAGAAAACACCTGGGGCCCCGATGCATTGGACGAAGTCCGTGAAGCTCGACGGAAACATCAGGAAACGACTGCGGAGCGCCGGGACGAGTGGATTCATTCCAATCGATATTTCTATAACCGGCTCAAGCGGGTTCTGAAATACATCGTCGAACCGCGGAAACGCGTTCTCGAGATTCGATGTGAAACCGGCCAACTGCTGGCTTCCGTGGAACCCTCTTATGGAGTTGGCGTGGAAATCAGTGACGCCATGGTTGAATACGCGCGACGTCAGCACCCGGAATTCCATTTTGTGAGAAGCAATCCGGAAGACCTGCAACTGAACGAAACGTTTGACTACATTCTTTTCAATCATATCTTCGATACGGTTGACATTCTGCGCGCATTCGAGAGTGTCCGGCGGCATTGTTCACCCGAAACGAAGATCGTCGTGATCAATTACAATCAGCTATGGCAGCCCATTCTCCAATTTGCCAGCAATGTCGGCCTGCGTTCACGGTTCGTTGAACCGAACTGGGTCAGTGAGAACGACCTCCGGGGATTTCTCAAGCTGGCGGGGTTCCGCGTGGTCCACAAGCATCGCATGATGTTATTTCCAAAGTGGATTCCGCTTCTTTCAAGCGTGATGAATGGTTTTGTCGCACGGCTTCCGGGATTGCGAAGGCTCTGCTTGATGCAGGTCATGGTTGCCCGGCCGCTGGCAGAACCGCGACGCGAAGAGGATCTCACAGTCTCAGTCGTCATACCGTGCCGCAATGAAGCGGGCAACATTCAACATGCCGTTGAGCGTCTCCCGGCAATGGGCCGCCACACGGAGATCCTCTTCTGCGATGACAAATCCAACGACGGCACCGCAGACGAAATCAGGCGCATGCAGGTGCAATATCCATGGAAAGACATTCGCATGGTGGAAGGTCCGGGCATTTGCAAGGCAGAAAATGTTTGGACGGGTTTCCGTGCCGCGCGTGGCGATGTGTTGATGATTCTGGACGCGGACCTGACGGTCATGCCGGAAGAATTGCCCATGTTTCTCCACGCGCTAGCGACGTCGCGGGGAGAGTTTGTCAACGGAAGCCGGTTGGTTTACCCGATGCCGGATCTCGCGATGAAATTTGCGAACATCATTGGAAACAAATTGTTCGGTTTGGCTTTCTCGTTTTTGTTGGACCAGCGAATCAAGGACACGCTGTGCGGCACAAAGGTGTTCTGGCGCAGGGATTGGGCCCGCATGGAGGAGAATCTGGGAAGCTGGGGAATCAAGGATCTGTGGGGTGACTATGAGTTGCTCTTCGGGGCCAGCAAGCTGCATCTCGAGATCATTGAAGTTCCCGTGCACTATCAGGAACGGATCCACGGCGTCACGAAGATGACCAAAGTGTTTTCCAACGGCTTGCGGATGCTGGGCATATGTTGGCACGCATGGAACCGTTTGGAGGGATGACCTTTCGTCTCCACACTGCCACCTCTCTGCGGGTTCGCAAAGGTTTGGCCCCATTTGGGTGGGGACTTTCACTTAGGACGAAAATGACAGCCAACAAGCCGGGCGTGACACGCTGATTCAAGGTTTCTGATTCACCGGTTTGCGTACCCCACACCTTCATCCGGTGTCGAATGCAGTTGCTCCGGTGGTGTGCTCATTCAGATGCACATCCAGTGATGAGCAGTCGACATTCGTCCATTTCCCCAGCCATAATTGCATTGACCAAAGACAGTTTGGGACGCCATACGTCCAGCAAGGGAAAAGTAGACGAATGCGGTCAGCTTCCCGGACTCCACCGCATTTCCTCAACTTAACAAGGCCAGGTCGTCCTGGGGGATTTTCATTGTTCGCAAAGATTATTCATCTCTTGTTGGATCACCCGCTCACGGCCGGAATGGGGCTGGACGATCCTGCCACGACAAGGATGCGGAGACGGATTATTTCCTCGAAGCCATTTCTTAGGGCCATTTATGAGGAATGGTATCGCATGATTGCCGCGGAACTTCCATCAGGCACAGGCGACGTATTGGAACTTGGTTCGGGCGCGGGCTACTGCGATCATTATATTCAAGGGCTCATCACCTCGGAAGTCTTCCCATGTCCGACAGCGCGACTCGTAATTGATGGGCAGGAACTTCCGTTCGACGATGGGTCGCTCCGCGCAATCGTCTTTACGGACGTACTTCACCACATGCCTGACGTTCGCCGGTTCTTCTCAGAGGCTTCAAGGTGTTTGCGTCCGGGAGGCAAAATCCTGATGATTGAACCCTGGGTTACTTCCTGGTCTAAACTAATTTTTAGGAATCTCCACCATGAGCCGTTTTTTCCTGAGGCTCAAGATTGGTCTTTCCCATCCACCGGACCTCTTTCCGGCGCCAACGGCGCCATCCCATGGATCGTGTTTGTGAGGGACCGCATTACTTTCGAGTCCGAGTTTCCCGGCTTGCACATTGAACAGATTCGACCGTTTCTGCCTTTTCGATACCTCCTTTCAGGGGGCGTTGGTATGCGCACCTTGATGCCCGGCTTTACGTATCCATTCTGGGTCCGTCTGGAAAAGATGATCGAGTCCCAAATGCCCCGATTCGCTATGTTTGCCTTCGTGTCCCTACTGAGATGCTGAGTGACTTTCGCCAACCCCGGGATCGGCCAACGCAACCCGAGAGAAATCCTAGGTGCAATCCAATCATGTTTGTGGAAGAGGGTTTCATCTTTCGAGAGGTGGCCGAAGCGGATGACTCAATTTTTCTTTCAGCCAATTTCAAATGGACAATGAATCGTATTGAAAATCTTCGGTTTAATGCCAGCACGCGTATGGGCCCATTTTTCGAGGCTCTGTGCTCTTTGTACACATCAGGACTCGAATGAGCCAGAACAAACAAATTGCCGCCAAAACGCCGCGTGATCAAATGACACTGAACTGTCCTGCCTGCGGCGCTATGGTTGGCGGCGAAACCATCGAAGTGCACGATCATGAATACGGTCTTCGTCATAACGCACAATATTTGGAATGCGGAGAATGCGGCACATTATTCCAAGAACCTATGCCGACGCTCGCTGAGCTAGCTGCATTTTATCCTTCTGATTACCACAGCATGACTCACGCCGGACCGCTGAACAAAATTCGTAATGATATGCGAATTCGTCGCCTCTCGAAATTGGTGATCGATGACGGCGTGATTCTCGATTACGGTTGCGGCGATGGGGCATTTATGGTCCAGGCTGCCAAGAGATTGCCGCAGCGGCATTTTTGGGGATTTGAAATCGCCGACCGCACGGAGACTAGCACCCTCGTCGAAGGGAAGGTTACCCTTGTTAAAGGAAGCCTGCGCGATCTCCTCGCGATCCTGCCGGGCTGCGGCTTGATCACGCTAAATCACGTGATCGAACACCTTCCAGACCCGCTGGGTGTTGTGACAGCATTGGCGGACAGGCTACTGCCCGGGGGAATATTCGAAGGACAGACGCCTGCTTCCGATTCTCTGGAACGATCTGTTTTCGGCAAGAAGTGGAGTGGTTATCACGCCCCGCGGCACACCGTCATTTTCTCGCGCGCCGGGCTTTGCTGCATGCTCGAGCGATCCGGGCTCTCGATGCCAAGCGTCTTGGGAGCCTTCAATCCAGCGGCTCTTGCAGTGAGCCTCGGGTCTTTACCGCACAAGGAGGGTGGGTGTATTCGCCGCGGTGGCTGGAAATGGCTTGTCCTCGTTGCATTGGCTGGCGGCTTGGCCCCAATCGATTTGTGGTCTGGCAGACCAGGCATAATCAATTTCGTGGCTTTCAAGCGCCCGAGGTGACAATGGCAATGCGCATTGAATTAGAAAAGTACAACAAGCGATCGGACCTGCGATCTTTTCTGACGATCCTGGCGCACCTGGCACTAGTATTTGCGCCGGTTTACATTGCCGTATTCATAGGCCCAAGCATGCTCTGGATTGCCCTATGGCTTTGCTTCGGCCTGCTCATGAATGGCATGTTGAATCTCATGCACGAATGCGCTCATTACCACGTTTTTTCGGGGCGGAGGGGATCTAACCTGCTGGGCCGTTGGGTAGTGGGTCCGCTGTTAATTGCCGATTTTGATGGTTATCGGTGGCGACATTGGGAACATCACACTCACCTCGGTGTCGACGGAGACACGAAAGACGCTTATCTAATCAACATTCAAGGACTGCACCTGTTTGGCCTCTTGCTGCGCTGTTTGACCCTGATCGAAGCACTTCGCAAGTTCGGTGTCCAGACGGTCGTGTACAAAGGCAGGGGGCAGGAACCTTCGAAACGCGCGATTTGGCTTGGACGGGCAGCTTTGGTCCACAGTTTGTTTTTTGCCTCTCTTGTGTTATTCGCGGGGCCCGTGGCTCACCGGCCGTGGCCAAAAGCCTTTGTCATCGCGACTTTGGCGTACAGCTTCATTTACGGATACGGACTCGCGTCCATAACCGTTTTTGCGGCTACACTGCGCGCCATTGCAGAGCATCAATTGGAGGAAGGTGAGTTTTCTTCGACTGGGCGAGCGGCACTACGGAATTTCAGCTGCGGTCTGGTTGCGCGGTTGATCTTCGGCGCTTACGGATTCGCCGAACATGCAAGTCATCACTGCCAACCCAGTCTGCCGTATTATCACCTCGTAAAAGTCACCGAGGAACTTTCATCTTATGACCCAACGTTCATTCCGAAAAATCGATACTGGGGTGAACTCATGAAACTCGCCAAGCGAGTATAGCGACATCCACATTGCTCAGCTTTCCGGCTTACCTGTTGCGAGAGTCTATTCACTCGGCCGGGAACTCACCAGAATTACTATCAAGATCACTTCAGCCCGAATCGGCATTGAAAAAGATGGTAGGCCCGTGCGGACTCGAACCGCAGACCTCTACCGTGTCAAAGTGGCGTGGATACGTACTTCCAATAACTTGGAGGGCGTCGGGGACCGTGGAAGTACGCGGAAGCGCGGCTAAGACGGAATCGTTACAGGTGAAATTACAGGTGAAGAATTTTCGTGCCTCTCTCTATTAGCTATCCATGCTACCAATTTGCTGGCCTACGTTTTCAAACCAAAGTGTGCCGTCGTTGGCGGCCTTAGCTCCTGAGATAAAACTTTCACCTAGCGCCCTCGCCTCCGTACTGGGGGCCCACGGGCTTCTTGGGCGGGCTGGGTTGTCCGCTCAATTGCCTTCTTAAGCCGATTGTCAAAAGCACTCTGCAGCCTTGGCACGATGTTCTCTTTTTTGTAACAACCTCCTACGCGTGAAAACACCACAGGAGATTGGAGCGGTACTACGATCAAGTTTTGAAGTTTATTGAAATAAAAGAAAGCCCTGAAATGTAAAGCGGGAACGGCAAGAATCCCTAACTGCGCTTTGCGTCCAACTTGGGCGAGTATACGAGCGATTATTTTCATATTGCCTGTTCACGCTCGACCCAGTACGCAAAGCCAGTTACTACGTTATCGGTACGGATTTCTGTTAACTCTATGCCTCGAATCAAAAAGTCGGTGTTGACGGTGAATAATATGATGTGTATGATGATGCGTAATAATTCACACATCTTTCGCTGGACCAACTTTGGGCCTTAAACTGTTGTATGAAGAGCTGAGACGTGCCCGACTTGCATGATATCCCTGAATATGCCGAAGATGCTGCGCCCGCAAATGCAGCTGAAGCATTTCCAATATGCGTCGCTCAAGCTTTTTCGGGAGCCGTTTGGCTACACTAAGCATGTTCAGCTCTGTCCCGGCAAAGTAGTGAAAAACAACGAGATTCGCCAGCCCGCAAAGCTGCCACTTCGCCCGCCTGCGTTGAGCATTGCCGAATAGGACTGCACGCGGCAAGACACGCTCAGCGGATCTGCGATTATCAAATCATCTTCCCCGAGGAGGCATCGTCAATGCCAAGCCAGAAGGTAAATTCGCTCACACAGACCGATATAATCCGCACCCTAACAATTTCTTGGACACGGCAAATGTTGCCGTAATGGACCGTCATTGTCAGGAAAGGAGTAACAAGAGCCGGCCCGCCCCGTTGGTGTTGACGCAGCAGGCGTCCCTCCCGGAATTGCCCGCATTGCAACAACCTGGGCTCGGAGGTTCGGTGAAAACGCTTCACGATCAACTACTTCACACTGCTGTGGTTGCGCGGCGGCATTCACAAACTGTGCGATTGAAGAAACGACCCCACCAACACACCATTCGGCAAGTGGTGGCGAAGCTCAAGGATCTGGGATTTGACACGCGCTATCAGGGCAATCCGTTTAAGGAGAGCCGATGACCAATACGAGGAAATCTGCCAAGCGTCAGCTAACGCAGTCAAGAGATGGAACGTAATCCACCGCAGACCGGACCCCTGGGGATACTCCAAGCGACGACTCGTACTAAAACGAGACGCTAGGACCCATTAGGAATTCCGCACTCGACCCACCGAGTTTTGTCCCTGTAGGTTGCCTGACACGCCCGCGCTTCCGTGAAGGGCGTACCTGTGATCTGCGGTTTCTGCGAGTCGAACGTGAGCGACTACAATGGTACAGGGTGGATGCGGGTTGGTTACCTACATCTGCGGCGTTCCTCAGGAAAAGATCACCTTTTTGCGCTCAAATGAACTCCCTGCCGAAACCGCGAATGGACTTGCGGAGGTCAATGCAAAAAAGTTCTGTTGCTGATGAGCTGCCGGGGCGCTCAAATTCCCATTGAGGGACTGCGATTCATCATAGTCAGTTATGGACGCGGCGGTTGAACTTGCTTGGTTAAAAATGTTGTTGCAATTAATCTGTGTGGTCACGACAAAAAGTCACTCAAGCCCAAAGCCTGTATCTGTGAGTTGGTAAGACTGCTTTGAAGCCCCAGTTCCCCAAAACGGTTGTCCCAGAACTTCAAGATCGCAATATTCGCCATGAGCGCTGTGTAGCCCGGTCCGCCGCATTTGTATAGATTGGCGAGTTTGAGAGCAGTATCAACATTTGCCGTGTTCGCTGTATAAAACGTGTTATCCATCTGGTCCGATTCGACTACAGCAAGCGCGCTTCCTGCTGCGTGGCAGCCGGGGCGACCGCACAGTTATTACCGGTGCAACGTCCGAAGGCACCGCCTGAAATTGTTGCTCTTGAGAGAGGAAGAGCGCCGCTTTCAGCTGCTCATAACCGTCCCTCGGACGATCGGGCACTACACATTGCCTGGCGCGTGTTCTCACCTTTGATGTAAGATGAGCGAGACAGCTTTCACCCCTGAGCACTTGGGTTGCGTATTCCGTTACCCGATTTCCCCAGGCGGCGAAATGTTATTGAGCTCAACTTGTTGTGGACTTAGCCCCGGACCTGCCCCTGGTGCGCCTGCGGAGCGGCTCCGGTGAGTAGCACATTCCCCGAGAGGTGGATTGGCACGTGGTTCTGTGTGTGACAGAAAATGACGGTCAAGCGGTCGTAAAACTCGGGATGAATGGGCAGTCCGCGCACAATTGATTTCATGATGATTCCGATAGCAATGCGCCGATCTCTTGACGAGATTGCAGAGTTTTTCAAGGGCGCATTTGAGAATCCTCGGAAAATCACGAAGCAGAATACTTCGGTGTTTTCAACCGTGGCAAATCCCCAGCAGGGTGAGAAGCAAGAGAAGTCCTGCTACAGCCGGACGCTAGGTTTGGTTCAGCGGCGGCGGTGGCGACGTCCTATGCGTAGGATTGGCAAACGGCGGCAGGAATATTTCGCGGTCCACTGCGACGCAGTAGTGAGGCAATCTTACTGAAATGGGCAGACAGGTAGCTAATGTGCTTTACGTGGTGGCGATGGTTAGCCGTCATAGTCTGTGTAGATTTCGCGTTCTTCAGTAAATCCAGATTATGGGATTCCTAGACGCCCCAACGGCTGGCAGTGAATGTTGGCATTGTCTTGGTGTTCGTAGCTTTTTACTTCAGATTCCTCAGGCGTCCATGATGCGGCTGACGATTGATATCCTCCGAACCGCAAGAAGCGATGTCACACGCCTGCCCTGTTCCGTTAGCAGCGAGGGGCATGCGGTGGAGCGGGTCGTGTCTTGGGCAGAATGCGAAGGAGACAGGAGCGTTTATGTCATCCACGGCGGTCTTTTTTTTTTCTTTTTTGAATGTCCACGAACACCGCGGCAAGCCCCGTCGTGGCGCTAATCCCCAATCGATCTCATGCAGAGCCGATAGGGATGCGGCGTACTTGCCGCACTCTGGTCTCATAAATATATGCGGGAAAGACCGACGGTCCAAGCATGTGCGTGACGGAATGAGACTGCGGCGCGAGTTTCAGGAAACGGCATCGCAGCGGTTGCTCTTGGCGCCAAAACCACAAAGCCCCCAGTGTAGAACAAATAGCAGACTAGGTAAGACGAATGTTCGGGATAAGATATTAAAGGCGCATAGAATCAGATTGAGCGAGCTGTTTTGTTTGTGTAACAGCAACTGAGATCCCAAGCTCTGCATGTCCCGTAGATCGTGCAGCCTCCACAATTGAGCCCACTCCTTCCAGTCAGGCGAGTCAGAACCATCAATTTTTATGATGAAGTTCAAGTATTCTTGTCCGTCGCCTACCTGCTGAGCGCAATCGTCTCAGCACGTGCCCCCCATAGCAGCCCAGTGCTCCTTATTTTTTTACATCCATTATCAGTGGGAAACACACGTTACTATCCCAAACTCGCATTGCTGTCCGTCCCCCCTGAAATCATGGTGTCGGTCTTTTCACTGAAGGCGATTGATTGCGCTGGTGAAGGCAGAAGGTTTCACGTTGAACCCTTGGGGAAGAGTTGAGGTATTTGAGGTAGCTTTGATTCACGCCTACGATCCAGAGTTTCAACGTCATCACGTCGCTCGGATAGCAAAGCATCTGAGAAACACTCGGCATTCCAAAAGGGGTCTTTGAGCACTTGCTTAAAGCAAAACAACAATCCTGACATTTCGGAAACAGTTTTCCTCCTCGCCTCCCTGGAACTCAATCGCCCGCCCCGCGACTCGCACGGAACTGAAGTACCCACTAAATTGACCCTTTACTTCTCTCTAAACACGCGTATGGTGAGCGGCGTTCCAAAGGAGGGAACGCTCATGAAGAAGACGAAGAAGAAAGCAACGAAGGCAAAGGCAGCGGCCAAGCGACTGAAGACCACAGCCAAGGCTGCGACCGGAGTTCGGGCCAAAGCCGCACGGCGAACAGCGGAAGGCAAGTTCACCAAGATCATCTTCAACCAAATTGGCGGGAAGGAATGCCGCCGCTTCGCCGCGATGACGTGGAAGGAGCGCGATGCGTATATGGCGAAGCCCGAAAACGCCGCCGTCCTGGAACGCTACGAAAAGCACTTGGCTTCCGTTACGGCGTGAAGCCGCTCTTCACACTCGGTCAAGTGGTCGCTACCCCCGGTGCGCTGGCTGCGCTCGAAAAAGCGGGCCAGCAGCCGGGGGATTTTCTTGCTCGCCATGTCAGTGGTGACTGGGAGAAGTCCCGCCCGAAGACGTGAAGGAAAACGAGTTCAGTTTGAAGCACGGCTTCCGGGTACTAAGCGCCTACCGCACCAGCGCGGGTGACAAGCTGTGGGTGATTACAGAAGCCGACCGCTCGTCCACCTGTATTTTGCTGCCCGAAGAGTATTGAACAATTCAGGAGGAAAGAAATGCTCAAAATCTTGGTGGAGGAAGACGACCGCTTGCTTGCCCAATATTACGTAACGCTCCTTAGCCAGTGGGATTGCGAAACGGTTGTCGAACGCAGAGGCACAGACGCGATTCGCCGGGCAGCCACTTTTCGGCCCGACATCGCTCTCCTCGGTGTCGTAATGCCAGAAATGGGCGGTGTTGAAGCCGCTATCAAGTTGCTGGAAATTTGTCCTGGAACGAAGATCGTCCTGGTTACAGAGTCGGTTCCTCCCGAGACGCTAGAGCAATTGGCGGAGCGGGGTTATCACTTCCCGACGCTTCCTGCGCCTTTTACCCGCGAAGAGTTGTACGCAGTGGTGTTCGGCGACGATCAACGCGAAGTAAGGGTGACAGATTAGGTCCCTGGTCCCTAAGATGGCTGAGGGTCTGTTGTAGCGGCTGCGGAATCAGCTTTCGAATCGCATGAGCACGTGATCTGTGTCACAGAGACGGCACGGTCAGCCGATTAGCATCACGTACGAGGACAAGAAACGTGAAAATTGTACTTGCGGTTGATGGTTCCAAGTTCTCGGAGGCAGCGGTACAAGCTGTAATCGAACAAGCGAGACCTCAGGATACAGAGATTCAGGTATTGCATATCGTGGAGCCGCCATCACTGCTGGTAGCCCGGGAGATGGGCGGGTATGACAGGGCCCTCGATGCTGTTTGGGAAGGCGAAACAAAGCAGGCCGAGGCTTTGGTCACGAAGGTTGCGGATCAGTTGCGTTCTAAGGGCCTGAAGGTGACGACGAAAGTGGAACAGGGTGACCCAAAATCCGAGATCATCGACGCGGCTTCAAAGTGGCGAGCCGAATTGATCATCATCGGATCACATGGTCGGAAAGGGCTCGACCGTTTCCTTATGGGAAGCGTTGCGGAGAGCGTTGCGCGCCATGCGCCTTGTTCGGTGGAGATAGTACGCATTCCCTGAGTCTGAGGATTTCGTGCGACGGAATTTTTGTGAATCCAGAGGGTTTCTTGGTCAAAGAGAACGAACCAAGATTGCTTGCCGAGGCTACCGTTCTGGGAGTCGTAGGGGCACTCGCGGCTCAATGCTTCACTTACGCTCTGCGAATCAGTGAACACTTCTTCCTAAACAGAATTGCAGGATACCATCCTCCCGGCTTGCCTGAGGAGGGAGGTGTCCTCCAGCAAGTCATTGGCCCCCACGGTCTTTGGTTGATTCCGATAGTAACAACAATGGGCGGACTGATTTCCGGCTTCTTGGTTTACACCTTTGCGCCCGAAGCAGAAGGCCACGGCACGGACACCGTCGTGAAGGCTTTCCATCGCACTGGAGGATTCATCCGGGCTCGAGTCGCCCCAGTTAAGTTAGTAGCCTCAGCAATCACCATTGGGTCGGGCGGTTCCGCCGGACGTGAAGGGCCAACGGCATTGATCGGTGCTGGCGTGGGTTCAATCTACGCGACCGTTAGCCATAGACGGGACGAAGAGCGAAGAGTTCTCGTCTTGATGGGCATGGCGGCCGGTCTTTCCGCCATCTTCCGGTCTCCAATTGGCGCGGCATTCTTCGCAGTGGAAGTCCTATACGGAAACATGGAATTCGAAACTGGGGCGCTGCTTTACACGATGCTTGCCTCAGTAGTCGCGTACGGCGTCAACGGATTATTTGTGGGCTGGCAACCCCTGTTCCATTTCCCCACGAGCGTGATCCCTCTCCAACCATTACGTTACGTTTGGTTCGGTGTGCTAGGTTGCGCCAGCGGTCTTGTCGCCACGTTGCTCCCCGTAGTGTTTTATAGGCTCCGCGACGCATTCCGCGCCCTCCCCTTCCCGGCTGCCATGAATCCCGCAATCGGTGGGCTCGGTGTTGGCCTTCTCGCGTTAAAGTTTCCGCAGATCTTAGGAGGAGGATATGGGTGGATTCAGGAAGCGATTGACGGTCAAATCGCGCTCAAGCTGCTGTTTGTGCTTATATTCCTAAAGATCATCGCCTTCGCGCTGACTGTTTCATCGGGAGGTTCCGGTGGAGTCTTTGCACCCACTCTTTTTGTAGGAGCGATGCTTGGAGGTTTCATGTCCTCCTCGCTTCATCTGCCGTCCGCAACTTTCGTCATCGTGGGCATGGTTGCAGTTTTTGGGGCGGCCGCCCGAGTTCCCATTGCCGCACTGGTAATGGTCACGGAGATGACGGGGGGATACCAATTACTCCCCGCAGCCGCCTTCGCGCTCCTGTTCAGTTATCTGGTCCAAACCCAACTGTCAGCGCACCTGAAATACTTCAGCTTGTATGAGGCTCAAGTGCTCGGACGGGGTCAATCCCCGGCGCGCTATCTGGAGAATGTCGAGTTGGCCCTCAAGCTACTCGGTAAGAGTAAAATTCCGCGAGCGGCCAAAGTGGGGCATATCGATTTGGTTACACTGCTCGATTCGGGAATCCCGGTCCGGCTGCCCGGACGAAAGCACCTAAACATAGGGGTGCTACGTCCACAAAGCACCCTGGTCGGCGGGACAATTCAATCCTGCTATCAGGCAGCAAGGAATGGCAACCTGGAAATTGTCGCGATCTTGCGTGCCGGAGAAATCGTTCTCCCGACTCCAGCTGCAATCTTGCAAGAAAATGACCGCATCCTAATCATCGGTTCAAAAGAAGCACGAACGAAGATTGCTGAGCATCTCTCGCCGCTTTCCTCTCCGTATTCCGGAGCGGCGGCACCATCAAATCCGACGAAGACCGTGCCGGAGAAATTATGAAGATCCTCGTTGCCATTGATGATTCCAAATTCTCTGAGGCAGCAGCGAACGCCGTCATCGCCCAAGCGAAGACGAATGATACAGAAGTAAGACTGCTGCACGTCCTCGAGCCATTTCCCACAGCTCTGGCGGAAAATATGGGGAGCAAGGAGGTTCCTGATTTTCCAAGCGCGCGTCTGAAACTCCGCGATCAGGCCACAGACCTACTTACTAAAACCACGGAGAAATTCCGTTCTGCTGGGTTCAAGACCTCTTATTTCGTGGAGGAAGGCGATGCGCGAGAGGTTATCCTCGAATACGGCCAACGGTGGCCCGCCGACCTAATCGTCGTTGGTTCCCATGGGCGAAAGGGTATGAATCGGTTTTTGATGGGAAGCGTATCTGAGGCAGTGACCCGTTATGCTCGATGCTCAGTCGAAATTGTTCGACTTCGATCTGACCACTGAAGTGGGGTAGAGCGGAAGGGGCAGCATGTACCCAACAGCAATTGGCACTATTAAAGAAGTTCGTGGACCCGTGGTAACGGTGTCCTGCGATATCCTCCCCCCTCTTCATCAGGCCCTGGAGACGCGAATTGACGGCGACCGCTATGTGTTGGAAGTTCATCAGCACGTCGACGAAAGACATCTGCGCGCAATCGCTCTACATCGAGCGACTGGCCTCAAACGTGGATTATCGGTTTACGACACAGGCGCTCCAATACAGGTTCCGGTATCGCCGAAATGTTTGGGCCGTTTGCTGAACATTTTTGGGGAACCTCTCGACGGAGGTCCTCTCCTCTTGACCGAAGGACTTCGGAATATCCTCGGACAAGCTACCCCCTTGTATGAGTCATCCTCCAAACGCGAAGTCTTGGAAACAGGGATCAAGGTAATTGATCTCATGTGCCCATTCATCCGAGGAGGAAAGGCGGGCCTGTTTGGCGGGGCGGGCGTGGGGAAGACGGTTTTGATCATGGAGTTCATGCATTCGATTGCCAAACTTCATCGAGGCGTATCGGTTTTCGCAGGTGTCGGCGAACGCATTCGCGAAGCCCACGAACTCTGGCACGAGATGCAGTCCATAGGGGTGATGCCCCAGACGCTTCTCGTTTTCGGACAAATGGACGAATCGCCCGGCGTGCGGTTCCGGGTAGGGCTTTCTGCTCTCACTTATGCGGAATACTTGAGAGATGAGCTTCATCATGAAGTCCTGCTCGTCATGGACAACGTGTATCGTTTCGTGCAGGCGGGAAGTGAAATTTCGGGGCTCCTCGGCAGAATGCCCGCAGCGGTGGGCTACCAACCAACGCTGATGACCGAAATTGCGGAACTCGAGGAACGCATTCTCTCAACTGAGCGTGACGCTGTAACGTCCGTGCAGGCGGTGTATGTACCAGCTGACGATATGACGGACCCGGCTGTTAGCGGCATTTTGAGCCATCTCGATACGACGGTGATTCTTTCACGCTCACAGGCCGCTAAAGGAATTTATCCGGCGGTCGACCCTTTGCAATCCAAGAGTAAATTCATGGACCGCTACTTCCTAGGGGACCAGCACTACTCGGTCGCCCAGGCAGTTCGGGAACACATTGCGAGGTACCGAGAGCTTGAGGACATTATCACGATGCTCGGGATCGAGGAACTCGCCCCCCAGGATCGCCTGATCGTCGAGAGAGCAAGGAAGTTGCAACGCTATCTTACTCAGCCTTTCCACGTCACCGAGGAGAGTACTGGGATCAAAGGTGTATCCGTGCCGCTCGATGCAGCAGTGACAGATTGTGAGACCATCATTGCGGGCAAGCTAGACAAGTTCTCCGAGGACCAGTTCTATATGCGGGGCTCGATTGCGGAGCTCTCCCGATGAAAACGTTTCGGCTCCATCTCATGAGCGCAACCCGATCGGAATGGATATCCGGACGTAGTCCGATTTACGGGCCGCGATACTTCGGGCAGTTTTGGCATTCTCGCAAACGCCTCGCGACGCATGACGGTTCTGGTTTTCGGGCTCGCGCATTTGCAAGATGCGGCGGGCAAAGTCGAATACCTCGCTCTACCCGGAGGAGTTCTCTATTTCGTGGACAATGAGCTTCGCATTGCAACAACGAAGTTCGTGCGTAGCCCCGAGGTCGATGAAATATCCGCAGCGTTGGAAAGTCAGCTCCGGCAAGAGGAAGAGGGGCTCCGTGACATCAAGCAAAGTCTCCACCAATTGGATGAGGAGATCATGAAGCGGCTGTATGAACTGAAGAGGAAGCCTGGGATATGAAGGGCGACATTGACAGCGAGAAGCTCAAGGTGAGCGTGCAGACGCAAGTAGGCCGCATCAAAAAAGCCGAAAGAGCGCGGCGCACTCTCCTTGCCAATACGGTCTACCTGGGAACTCTCGGACTGATCTTCGTGCTTCCAGTTGTCGCGGGAGCCTACCTCGGCAACTGGCTTGATAACAGGATCAAAGGCTATTCCTTCAGTTGGACGGTAACTTTGATCGTTCTCGGCGTTTTTGTTGGCGCAATGGATGTCTATTTGTTCGTACGAGAAGGGTGAGATGAGCTCAGCAAATCTCCTTGGTGCGCTGCCGTACATTGGCGAGATCAGGATTTCGCCCAGCGTGATCACGACTTGGGGCCTCATGCTATTTCTCGCGGGCATCTCCTGGCTGTCCGCGCGCATGCTCCGCCAAAGTCCTGGCAACTACCAGATTGTTCTGGAGGGCGTCGTCTCAACGATGGAAGATGCAATTGAATCGGTATTGCCCGGGAGGTGTGATCTCGTTTTTCCATTTATTGCGACATTATGGATCTTCATCCTTCTTGCGAACTTGGCAGGAATCATACCGGGTCTTCATTCTCCCACTTCTGACCTCTCGGTTACCTCAAGTCTGGCAGTTCTTGTATTCCTCTCAGTCCATTGGTTCGGCGTCAGGGCGGAGGGCTTGAAAGCTTACCTGAAGCACTACGTGACCCCAAGCCCGATTTTGCTTCCATTCCATCTGATTAGCGAAGTATCACGGACGCTGGCTCTGGCCGTACGCCTGTTTGGAAACGTCATGAGTCTTGAGATCGGTTACGCCCTCATTCTCTTGGTCGCAGGTTTTTTAGTTCCAGTTCCGCTGCTGATGCTTCATCTGGTCGAAGCGGTCATTCAAGCATATCTGTTCGGCATGCTCGCGTTGATTTACATCGCTGGAGGTATTCAAGCCCAAGAACTCCGGCGAGAAAAGGAAAGAGGTGCAAGTTGAAAGACATAAATTCGTTCGTGACGATTTCCACCATTGTCGCAGGTTTAGGGATCGTGCTCGGAACCATGCTCCCGGCCCTTGCCATGGGGAGGGCAATCAGCAAAGCCCTCGAAGCCCTGGCACATCAGCCGGAAGCCGAAAGTTCGATCACGCGTGCGCTGTTTGTAGGTCTCGCGATGATCGAGTCGCTTTCGATCTATTGCTTGGTCGTCGTTTTGATCATTCTTTTCCGCAATCCTTTGATTCAGTATCTGGTCAAGCCGTAACACGGGAGCACAAGTGGAACTGAGTTGGACGACCTTCATTCTCGAAATCATTAACTTCCTGGTGCTCGTGTGGGTGCTCAAGCGCCTGTTCTATGCTCCTGTCAAGCGAGCGATCGCCGCGCGTCGGGCAGCCGTCGAAAAGACGCTTGGCGACGCCGAGTCCTCAAAACGTGAGGCACGGGACTTGCAATCCAGGTACGAAGGCCGTCTTCGAGAATGGGAAACGGAAAAGGAGCAACAGAAAGAAGCGTTCCGAAAGGAACTCAGCGAGGAACGCGCTAAACAACTGAAGCTGACCGAAAACTTGGTCGCAGAGGAGCGTGAAAAAGCGAAGGCGCAGCAGGAGAAGAAGGACGCCGAGCGTCGAATAAACGAGGAGCGAGCGGCAATGAAGCAGGCGCTCGAGTTCACATCGCGCGTCTTAAAAGACGTGGCTTGCCCAGAACTCGAAGGGAAGATCGTGGAATTGGTCGAAAAGCAGCTCTCCTCGACCGAACGAGAGAGTCTGCCGTCCGGTGCAGCACAATCATGGGATCATGGCGCGGCCGTGCGCGTGCGATCCGCCTATTACCTAACAGAGCCGCAACGCGACGTGCTGACTACGATTCTCAAGAACAAGCTCGGCACGGAAGCGCCGATAGAATTCGCGGTGGACCAGAACCTGGTGGCGGGCCTGGAAATTATGGTCGGATCTTATGTGTTGCGGGCAAATCTTCGGGATGAGCTCGAATACTTTTCGGCGATGAGGAACCATGAGTAACGACGGCAGCGCGGCTTCTGCTTCCTTGCTTGAGCGGCAAAGGGACTGGCTGGAGGGCTATAGATTCCAGACTCGTATTGTCGAGCGCGGAAAGGTCCTGTCGGTGGGGGATGGAATTGTCTGGATCGAGGGGTTGCCTTCAGCTTCGATCGATGAGGTGCTTCTGCTCGAAGACGGGAGCCGAGCCATGGTGTTTCATCTCACCGAGCAGCTCGTCGGAGCAATTCTTTTAGAGCAAACAAGACTACTGACTGCCGGAACCATAGCCCATCACTCAGGTATCCGCCTGAATATTCCGTGTGGAGACGTGCTCCTCGGAAGAGTTCTGGACCCACTGGGCAAAGCACTGGACGGAGAAGCTGAGCCTCGATTCGAAGCCCAGGGCGACATGGATGTTGCTTCTCCCCCGATTGTGGCTCGCGATTTCGTGAATCGCCCGCTTCTGACTGGGAACAAGATCATTGATACTTTAATTCCAATCGGAAAAGGCCAGAGGCAACTGCTGATCGGTGACAACGGTCTGGGAAAGAGCTCGTTGGCTATCGATATCGTAGTTAACCAACGTGGTAAAGACGTCCTTTGCGTGTACGTGCTCGTTGGTCAGAAGCGGTCAAGCGTCCTTAATACCATTCAGATGCTGAAGGACAGCAAGGCGCTGGAGCACACAGTATTGGTTGTTGCCGAAGCCACGGCGCTCCCAGGCCTTCAGTACCTTGCTCCCTTTGCAGGATGCGCCGTCGCCGAATACTGGATGAAAAAAGGCCGTGACACGCTCGTCGTGTACGATGACCTGACAGCGCACGCGAAGAGCTACCGTGAACTGTCGCTTCTTTTACGGCGTCCGCCTGGCCGTGAAGCATATCCGGCAGACATTTTCTTCCTTCACTCCCGTCTGCTGGAACGATCGACTTGTCTTGCACCCAAACAAGGCGGCGGCAGCATGACTGCGCTCCCCATCATTGAAACGAAAGAAGGCGAAATCGCATCGTACATTCCCACGAACCTCATTTCTATTACCGATGGTCAGATATACTTCGATTCCGCGCTTTTCGCCTCTGGGTTTCTCCCCGCCATCGACGTGACGAGGTCGGTGTCACGCGTTGGAGGCAAAGCTCAACCCCCGGAAATCAAGGAAGAAGCGGGAAGAATGAAGCTCGATTATCTCCAGTTCTTGGAATTGGAGGTGTTCACGCGCTTTGGGGCCAAGCTGGAGCGTTCGATGCAGAAAAGGATTGAACACGGCCGAATTCTGAGAGAAATCCTGAAACAGGATCGCTTGGCTCCTGTTCCCATCGAATGGCAGATGGCATGGCTGGTGGCTTTCAATGACGGGCTTCTTGATGAATTCAAACCTGCAACGATCCGTCCGGCGGTTGCAAGCCTATTCAAGTGGATGTCGACTTCTGGGCTGACTTTAGCAACTGCTCGTGATCAGTGGCGGGCAACGCTGGAAGCATGGAAAAAGCAGGGCGGTTCTTCATGAGCAAGCTATCCGATCTCCGATCTCGGATGCGGGCACTCAGGGATATCGAGGGCATCCTGAACGCCATGAAAAATCTTTCGCTCGTGGAAATGACGAAGATCTCCCATTTCTACGCCACGCAGCAGGAACTACTACGCTCGGTTAATGAAACCCTTGCCGATTTTCGGCAGTTTTATGGAGCGCCCTGGACCAGTGGCACGGATAGCACCTCACTTTATGTGCTCATCGGTTCTGAGCGGGGATTTTGCGGTGGGTTCAACGAGACAATTCAGAAGACCCTCGAAACTCAATCGATCGACGGCACTCCTCCCAGGCTGATCCTAGTCGGCCGAAAGCTGGCGCTGAAGTTTCTCCAAGACAAGCGTGTTGAGGCATCTCTCGATGGGCCCAGCGCCGCAGAGGAAATCCCAACGGTAATTTCACAGCTTGCGAAGACTATCGCCCGATTCCTTTCATCAGATTGGAAGATTATCCACAACAGCTACACTGGGTCAGGGACGAAAGTGGAAACCATCTCTCCATTCGAGCTTGCAAGAACGGAGACCGGGTCGAAACACCAGTTCCCGCCTCTCCTTAATCTAGCTCCGTCAGACCTACGTCCGCAGCTCTTCGAGCAATACCTGTTTGCGCTTTTCTACGGAATCTTCTATCAGTCCTTTATGGCTGAGAACCACGAGCGGCTTCGCCATATGGACGGCGCTCTCAACAAACTTCGAGAAGACGAGGAGCGGCTGCGCCGCATGTCTAACTCGCTCCGGCAGGAAGCCATTACGGAGGAATTGGAAATAATCATGCTCAGCGTTGAAAGCGAAATGAAACGCCCACTTAGTTAGCGAAAGCCGAAGTACCAGCGGATTGCACGTGTTCGCCGCAAACGCCAGGGCCTTCCTTTCGAACGGCTCCATCAGACGTACGAAGAGAGGTGACCATGCAGGTGGCTGCACAAGCGATAGGAGGGCCAAATGATCGAATCACTTAAGGGATTTCCCACGAAGGTCCTTGCATTCACTTGCAAGGGGCACGTCACGAAGCGCGATTACGAAACCGTGCTGATTCCAGCAGTAGAAGAAGCACTCAAGCAAAAAGGCAAGCTTCGCCTTTATTACCAGATTGACCCCGACTTTTCCGGGATCGAGCCCGGTGCCGTCTGGGATGATTTCAAGGTCGGGATGGAGCATGTTCTTCGTTGGGAGCGAATCGCCGTGGTTACTAACGTTGATTGGATTCGGTACACGATCCGAGCCTTCAGTTTTGTGATTCCTGGGGCGGTTAGGATTTTTCCGGTGGATGAGCAGGCGAAGGCGCGGGAATGGATCTTAGAGGAGAAAAATCCCTAGCCCGCGTAAATTCTGTAATCAATGGATTTGAGGGCTTGCTCAGGCGTTTCTCTGAATTGATGAAAGTTTGTCCTAGGAAGGTGAGCGCAAAACTCTAGTTTTTCGCCCTCCAACTTATGAAAGGGTGTTGCGGTCAGCAAAGTATTGGCATTTGTGTTGCGAAGGTCCTGTCCCCAGCAGTTATCGAGAGTTGCGTCTTGTCCAGCCATGGAATGGATCGTCTCCGAACAGTTGACGGAGGAGCACTATAAGTGGTGACTGAAGACAAAAATGGCGGGCGCAACATCCTGTGTCAAGCTGCATACTGGCAACACTTTGTCTTTGCAGTTGTATCCAAGGGTGGAACGAGAGTATTGTGGGTTGACGAGGCTGCATGAAATTACGGCAAATTGCGAGAAAGTTCCAAGCGGTCATGGCACTTTTTGCGTTGCTGGCAACAAGCGTCGCTGGGCTGGCCGAATCGCTGGCCGCTTCCGACTTGCCTGCCTGCTGCAATGCCGTGTACTGCCCCATGCACCATCGCCAAGCGGGCTATCCCCAGAAAGACAAGAGTAATTGCGACACCCAGGGTAATCCTATGGGGAACGATTGCTCGATGCGAGCCTGTGATACTGCACCGGATCCGGTCGTGGGGACTACAACGTTTGTACTCGTAGCGCCCCTTGCAGTGCGCTATCCAGCGAGCGCGGAACCCCTAAGTATTCAGGCGGCCCGGTTCTTTCCGTTTATCGTAAGTATCCCGTTGCCCCCCCCTCCTCGCACGCTCCCCAGCTAAATAGCCAGCCACATTCTGAGAGTGACTTCCGCCGTGCAGGGATATTGTCCCTGCGGCGCTGTTCTAATTCTCAATTCAAGCGAGGGAGCCAATGAGTCTCAATACGCGTTTGGTCTACACAATATCAGTTCTAATTCTCGCCTTTTTTGGACTGACGATCATTTCCGCACCGACACAAGCAGAAATTTTCGGGACCGTTCACGGGATAGTTCATGATCCCCAACACCGTCCCATTCAGGACGCAGTTGTCGATCTGAGGGCGCAACACTCCGATTGGGTACAGCACCAAAAAACGAATGGCGACGGAGAATTCGACTTCAGCGCCGTGCCATTGGGCGAATACACGGTCACTGTGTCGCTCTCGGGTTTTCGGGCGGCCGAGCAAGCCGTGGTCGTCACATCCGGATCGAGCCCCGTTTTACATTTCCAATTGGAACTCGCTTCCGTTACCGACAAAACGGTTGTTGTCGGCGAGCCGGTCATCGCTGCGACGGACTCGGTCACGCCTACGACGCTTCTGAATCGTCTGGATGTTCAAGAGACCCCAGGGGCCAGTCGAACAAATAGTTTGGCGATCATTACGGATTACGTGCCCGGCGCATATATCACCCACGACCAACTCCACATTCGCGGCGGACATCAGACGAGCTGGCTCGTGGACGGCGTGCCAGTGCCGAATACCAACATTGCATCCAACCTTGGTCCGCAGCTTGACCCCAAAGACTTCGACTACATGGAAGTAAATCGTGGAAGTTACGGCGCTGAGTTTGGCGATAGGACCTATGGTGTGTTCAACCTTGTCCCTCGTACAGGCTTCGAGCGTAATAATGAAGCGGAGTTGGTTCTCAGCGGAGGAAGTTTCTACCAGACGAACGCGCAGCTAAGCTTTGGGAGTCACACCGAGCGTTTCGCATACTATGCCAGCGTGAACGGGAATCGAAGCGATCTAGGCTTGCAGCCTCCCGTTCCCCAGGTCGTTCACGATGCCGCGAACGGCTACGGAGGTTTTACGTCGCTGATTTACAACGTCGATCCTTCCAACCAACTCCGTTTCGTAACCTCGTTGCGCAAGGACTACTATCAGATTCCTTACGATCCCAACCCAAACGACATTGAAAACGCGCCAATCGTTGCGAATAATTTTACGCCGCAGTACCCAAGCATTGGACTTCGTGATGGTCAGCACGAAGGGGATGCGTTCGTTAATTTTTCCTGGGTACACACACTCAATGCGAAGACACTTCTGACCATCTCGCCTTTCTACCACTACAACAGTGCCAATTTCGACAGCTCGCCAAACGATGTGCCCATTGCATCGACCGACCATCGCGCTTCGACCTATGCCGGAGGTCAAGTAGCCTTCAACGCCAGTTTCGCAAGAAACGATCTTCAGACCGGGTTGTACAGTTTCTACCAGCACGATAACGAGCTGTTTGGAGCGATCTTCAACGACGGAAGCGGCAATCCACCGTTTACTGATCCTGAGCATCCTTCCGGGAGCGTCGTGGCTTACTTCGTAGATGACAAATTCAAGCCTGTTTCCTGGCTGATGCTTTCCGCAGGCATGCGGCCCACGCACTTTTCTGGCGCATTTACTGAGAGCGCGATCAGCCCGCGATTTGGCGCTGCTCTAACCATTCCGCGCCTAAACTGGACCTTCCGGGCCTTTTACGGCCACTATTACCAAGCACCACCGCTGATTACTATTTCCGGTCCTTTACTCGATTTCTGCACTGCCAACAATTGCGGCTTCATCCCGCTTCACGGTGAACGCGACGAAGAACATCAGTTTGGCGTGAACATTCCTTATCATGGATGGGATTTGGACGTCGACAACTTCAAAACCAATGCCCACAATTTTTTCGATCATAGCTGCATCGGTTCCGGGGCCTGCATTCCCATCACGATCTCCCAAGCTGTCATTCGCGGCTGGGAACTGACTCTCCGCTCGCCTCGGATTGCCCGTCGTGGACAAATCCATCTCGCCTATTCCAATCAAATTGCGGAAGGTGCCTTACCCATCACCGGAGGCTTGACGAACTTCGCGCCGCCGACTGATTTGTTTCCTTTGGATCACGACCAGCGCAACACTCTCAACCTCGGCGGCGAAATCAGTCTTCCGTGGAAATCGTTTGCTTCCACAAACGTTTACTACGGCTCCGGCTTCAGCAACGCGTTTCCTGACGCGCCGTATCCCGGAGACCACCTGCCGCAGCACACAACCTTCGACCTTTCGGTCGGGAAGGATTTCGGCGAACGGTTCTCAGCCTCACTGAACGCGTTGAATGTGACTGGTCGCCGGGTGATTTTGGATAACAGTCAGACGTTCGGAGGTTTTCACTGGAACTATCCACGGGAAATTTATGTCGAGATTCGCTACCGCTTCCATTACTAAACCTGGAGTGACTTCGGGAGTCTTCTCGTCACAACTGGGCGTAAGAGTTCCCGGAGATCAGTTCGCCAAATGATCACCTAAAAGAACAGGCAGCATGACCATGACGAAATCAATGAAATTCCGCTTCGCTGGATTGGCCTTCATACTGTGTGTCTCCTTGCTCCTTTCAAGCTGCAAGAATTCACCAACCACTTACACCTTGACGGGACGGATCATCAGCAAACAACCCGCCACCCAGCAACTCATAATCGACAATGACGACATCCCTGGATTTATGGCAGCGATGACCATGCCCTACGCGGTGAAGGATCCAGACGGATTCCAACGGGTTCAGCCAGCGGATGTCATCCGTGCAGATGTAATTGTGGACCAGCCAGGTAAGTTTTGGTTGGAACACCTGACGGTTATCGGCAAAGCAGCTGGTCGAGCATCCGCCGAAGGCCCGACTCCACATGTCCTCATGGTTGGCGACAAGGTTCCCGATGTCCCACTGGTCAATCAGGATGGCAAAACCCTGCATTTCGCCCAATTCAAAGGCAAGGTCGTTCTTGTGACACTCATTTATACGCGCTGCCCATTTCCCGATTATTGTCCGCTGCTCAGCAGACAATTCGCCAATATCCAAAAAGAGCTGGCGAAAAATCCAGACGAATATCAAAAGACGCACTTGCTCAGCATTACTTTGGATCCAAATTACGACAAACCGCCGATCCTAAGGGAGTATGGACTGTCCTACCTCGAACACGACTCCAAGGGTTTTGAGCACTGGGATTTTGTTTCCACGACCCCAGCAGACCTGCAAAAACTCACAGGCAGTTTTGGTCTCTCCTTCTCTGAACAGAACAGCCAAATCTCACACAGCCTAAATACGATCTTGCTGGCTGCCGACGGAACCGTAGCAGACATGTGGCCCGGCAACGAGTGGCAAACCTCCGAGGTTCTCGACGTCATCCTCCACGCTTCGACATCGGGCAAATGAATACCGCCCTTGAATGGGTCGCGCAGAAATTATTGATGACGATCTGCGCCACCGCACTCGCTGCAAGGTGCAGAATCAATTGCTTGAGTCTTCTGGATTGAAATTCGGCAGACGGAAATCAGCGGAAATCTGAAGATTTCCGCCCGCCCAAACACAGCCCGGTAAGTACCTTTAATTGGCGGCTTTCCGGAGTGACTTTTCGATAGGGTTTTCCGCTCACCCAGTGGCAGCCTGATGCAAACGTGTCCGTTGTAGCGAAAGCAGGCAACGTGTACCTTCTTTTCGTATGAGAGTCCTAGTATCCGGCGCGGGCGTCGCGGGGCCAACCCTCGCATTTTGGCTTTCGCGTTACGGTGTGGAACCGACGATTGTCGAAAAAGCGCCGCAATTGCGGAATGGTGGCTACATCATCGATTTCTGGGGGTTGGGGTTCGACATTGCTGATCGAATGGGGTTATTGCCTGAAATCCGCAGCAAGGGATACATCGCCCAAGAGGTAAGAATTGTTAATCCGGGCGGGAAACGCATATCGGGATTCTCAGTCGAATCGCTCTCACGGGTTGTCCAAGGACGTTATATCAGCCTTGCACGCTCAGACCTTGCCGCGTCCATCTACCACGCGATCGAAGGCAAGGTCGAAACGATTTTCAACGACAGCGTTGCTCACATTGAACAGACCGCACAGGGCGTACACGTCACGTTTGAATCAGGAATCGCGCGTGAATTCGATCTAGTCGTTGGGGCAGACGGACTTCATTCGCGTGTACGCCAGCTTGTCTTCGGTCCCCAAATTCAATTCGAAAGGTATCTGGGGTACAAAGTCGCCGCCTTTGAAGTAGAGGGCTACAGACCAAGAGACGAATTGGTCTATGTGATGTACACGGAAGTTGATCAGCAGGTAGGGCGGTTCGCTATGCGTGGTGATCGAACGTTGTTTCTGTTTACATTTGCGGCCTCAGAAATCGAAGTAGCTGCGATTGACGACATCCAGGCTCAAAAAGCTCTCTTGCGAAAACGCTTTGGGAAGAGCGGGTGGGAATGCCCGAAGATTCTAGACGCACTCGACGGTGTCAGGGAACTCTACTTTGACAGAGTGAGCCAAGTCTTCATGGGGCCTCAGGCCGGATCATGGACTCGCAATCGCGTATCCTTGGTCGGAGATGCGGCCTTCTGCGTATCGCTGCTCGCTGGACAGGGCTGTTCGTTGGCGATGACAGCGGCTTACATTCTTGCGGGCGAACTTCACCGTGCGGGGCAAGATTACGCGACGGGCTTTGCGCGATACCAGGAAAGATTCGCGCCGTTTGTTCTCCAGAAGCAAAAGTCGGCGTTACGTTTTGCGGGCACATTTGCACCGAAGTCAAAGTTCTCGATGTTCCTGCGCAATCGGATTATGAATCTCATGAAAATCCCTTTGGTCGCGGACCTTGCCGCTGGCCGGGAACTAGCCGACAATTTCACACTCCCGGAATACCATTAAGGACTAGTGTGAGGCTCGGAGTCTTTCCCGCACTGTCCCATAGCCCACCCCGAGCTTGTCGGCGATCTCCCGCAAGCTGAGGCCCTGCGCCTTCAACTCAAGAATTCGTTCGTGGTCCACGGTCCTCATCGGGCGGCCTAGCTTCTTGCCATTCGCTCGGGCATTCCGAATCCCGGCACTGACCCGCTCCCGTATCAGATCACGCTCAAGCTGTGCGACAGCCGACACGATTGTGAAGAGAGCCTGCCCCAACGCGCTGCTGGTGTCGATGTTTTCCTGATAGCTGATAAATTGGATGCCGAGGGAACGAAACTCTTCCAGCGCCGAAAGAAGATGTTTGGTGGAGCGGGCGAACCGATCAAAACGCCAGACCACAATCGCATCAAACTGCCGCTTGCGGGCGTCATCCATGAGTTTGTTCAGTTCAGGGCGTGAATCCTTCGCGCCCGACTGGCCCACATCCACGTATTCCCGGGTCAGATCAAATCCTCGCGCCGCGCAGTAGGCCCGTAGATCGCGTACTTGCAGCTCACAGCTTTGGTCCTTCGTGCTGACACGTGCGTAGATTCCGATTCTCATAACTGAGTTCTACGAGGGGAATAGCGGAAACAGCTATTTTTCGCTCGTTGTGCTTCTCCTGCCCCGAGCACGCCGGGGTACATCCGCATTTAGCCCCCTCCCCCAAGTGCTCCGTAGAACTAAAGCGGAGGTGAGTGCATGCTAAATATTCTGGGCGATATCTTTCAGAGATCACGACACGTCACAGACAAGGAGTTCATCGCTAAGCTGGAACGGCGTGGAATTGAGCACACGGTCAAACGTATTGATACCGGGACATATATCGAAGTGGGTCGCTTCGGCTATAGGTTCAACGAGCAAGGCCACTCAAGGGGCGGCTGGGTTAGGAACTATACGGCGGACCGGGAATTGGAATGGGAGCAATGGGCGGCCCTGTTGAACGAGCCTACCTAATGAGCGTTGATTGCCTGGGCGACACCTAACATGCTCTCAACCCCCCTGCCTTGGGCGCACCGAACTCGACTCCAACAGCTCCTTCTTCTACTCTTAACTAGCAACGTTTCCAACAAATCGGGGAATCTGCTTTTCGCTCAAAGCTAACCCCAACCGAACGAATGAGTAGGGTTTTGGCACAGTTCTGGCACAGTTGAGTTCGGCGACCCTTAGGGTGAACGCACCGTCACGACAGCTTGGAATTGTGTCAGCCGCCAAACGGCAAGGGGCCCCAGTGTTCTGCCAGCGGCCCGAGAGCAGCCACCGGGAGGAAGAGCAAAGCACCAATGATCACTATCGTGCCTACCAGGAGGAAGGCAAAGGTGGAAGTGTCATCCCGCAGCGTACCAAGACCGAACGGAGTTGATTTCTTTGCACCGAGAAACGCTGCCATCGCCATGGGCGCAATGATCGGGAGAAAGCGGCTTATGAGAATCACCAAGGCACTTGCAATATCCCACTGGCGCGCCATCGGAGCAGGACTTGGATTGTCATTGAATCCGTAAACTGTGCCCAAGCCGTCAAAGGCCGACCCATTGTTGGCAGAGGAGGATGAGAATTGATAGAGAATTTGGGAGAAGCCATGCGCGCCTGGATTGCTTTCAGCCTTTATCCCCCAACTTGTTCCTGCAAAAATTCCTGTGGGTATCAAAATCATAATGGGGTGCACGAGCAGTGCGATCATCGCCAGCTTCATTTCTCGCGAACCGATTTTCTTTCCCAGATATTCCGGGGTTCGGCCCACCATTTGGCCGGCGACGAATATTCCGATGACGACGAACAGCAGCATATTGATCATGCCAACGCCTTTGCCGCCAAAAAAGCAATTCAGCCACATCCCCGCGTAGGGAGCAAGCCCAGCAATCGGGTTGAGACTGTCGTGCTCGGCATTTACAGCGCCGTCGGTGACGTCCACTGTCAGTGCCGCAAACGTTGCGCCCGCGGAGGTACCGAAGCGCATCTCTTTCCCTTCAAGGTTTCCGAGGTGCTGATCGACAGGCAATCCCGCGACCGTCGGGAAGGGCACGACCAGCTTGCCTCCAGGGGCGTTTGCGTTGGACACTTCATATTTTTGTGCGACCGAATGGGCTGTTAATCCCGGATTTGGCTGCAGCGTGTCAAAGTAGATCGCCCAAACAACGGTGCCAACCATGAAAAACATCATGACGCCGAAGATCAGCCAAGCATGCTTGAGCCGGTTCAACATGCGGCCGAACATGAGCACTAGTCCGAAAGGAAACAACATCATCGCCACGCAGGAAAGGAAATTCGTGAATGCAGTAGGATTCTCGAACGGATGGGCGGAGTTCATGCCATAGAATCCGCCGCCATTGGTTCCCAATTGTTTCATCGGTACAAACGCCGCTACGGGTCCCACTACGATTGTCTGAGGATTTGGCTGGCCATTTTCCAGCGTTCCCATTGCCGCTGGCTCCAGTGTCGCAGACCTGATGGAAACTCTTGAAAGTCATCGGGCTGCCTTGTTGGACGAACAAGATTGCTGTGACGAAGCAGATGGGAAGGAACATGTAAACGACGACGCGCCACATGTCCACGAAGAAGTTACCGACGGAAGAATCACTGCGTAGAGCCCGAATGATCATCGTAAGGGCACAAAAGCCAATCGACGCAGAAAGAAAAAACATCGTAAAGGCAAAGAATAATCTGCGTGAAATTGGAGAAGTGCACGTCTCCCGAATAGTGCTGGACGTCCGTGTTGGTCATGAAGGAAACAACGGTGTGAAAAATTGCCGTCGGCGCAAGCATCCCCTTGCGTTGCGGGTTGAGAGGCATCCACGGCTGGACCGCCAGAACGATAAAGCCGAAAATGAACAGCACGGTATTGAAGATAAGCAGGGAAACCGTGTATTGCTTCCAGTTCTGCGGACCGAGTTGAGGCGTTCTTCAAACCACCGCAGAATCCTTGGCAGCTCGATACTTGCCATCCATGATCCGCGTCATATAGCGGCTCAGCGGAATCGCAAGAAGAGTTGTAACCACGAGCATCGAAATCGGAAGAATCCACATGTGCACTAGCCTCCCGTTAAAGTCCTGAATAGCTAAAAATGTCCGGTTAATTCGGGGCGCCGTAACGCTTGCGCAGTTCCAGATTCACTTCCAATACGTTGACCAATTTTTCGCCGGCCAGCCCGCCAAACGGAGCCGAGGCATTCGCCTGCAGAATCTGCTCGATTTCGTTCTCGAGTCTTCGCTCGGATCGCCGTTTGGTATCGGCGGCCCATTTGGCAGCTACGCGATCCAACTGAAATTCCGCATTTTCGAGCGTGATGTGTGGGTCGAGCCCGGAACCAGAAGTTGTGACCATGTCGCCCGGCACATCCTGGAGGTCAGCATCCGGATGGTCTTGCCGCCACATATCGAAGAAAGTCGACTGGATATCCGAGCCTTCTTTCACAGGTTCGATTGCCATTTCTGGTTCTTTCCATCTGTGCCTACGTTTGATACAGCAGAGGGAAATCTGCCCGGATTTTCCTTCGAGAAGGTCTCGAAGAACACCACCGCAAGGTCCCGTAGCCTTAGGTTGCGGTGTGCTTGGATTGGCTTTGATCCAGTCGGCAACGATGGCCTGATGCGCCTTCGCCCAGGATCCACGAACGAGCCGTGCGACGGGTCGGCGGTCAACCCAAGCTGCCGCCAAACCATTGTGGAGATCTGCCCACTGGGCGACGATCCCTGGATTCCCTTGATATCGATCCTGCTGAAACCACGTTTCAATATCAGGAGCCACCAATTGACCCGCTTTCGAGTCCACTCCGATACTTCACGATCGGTCCGAGCATCGTGGCGACACGATTTCGCAACAGGTAATTGGACGGAGCGAGCGTGGACGATGCGGACGCGGATGCGTTGTAAGACGCCGCCGACGGGCGTGGCTGGAAATATTCGTCTTTTGTGAACGGCTGGGCGATCAGCTGAGAGCCGACAGGCTGGCCGTCAGGTCCCATGAGCATGCTGCCCTCCGCCTGGAAGGGAAAGAACAGGTGCCCCACCAGCCATACCGCGCCCGGGTAGATACCGCAAGCGATGACCACCGTGAACACCAAGCAGTAAGACACTCTTTGAAATGTATTTCGACATGAGAATCCCTCCTTGCCCTTTAGGAAGCCACACGCAAGCCGACCATGACTACGTCGATCAGCTTGATGCCGACAAAAGGAAGAATTACGCCTCCGAGTCCCCAGATCATCAAGTTCCTTCGCAAGAGCGCGTCGGCTCCCAGCGGCCGATACTTCACTCCCCTGAGCGCAACTGGAATCAGTACCGGGATGATGAGCGCGTTGAAAATGACGGCGGACAGAATCGCCGACGTCGGCGAATGCAGATGCATGATGTCCATGGTTTTCAGCCAGGGAAGCGTACTGGCAAACAACGCCGGAATGATCGCGAAGTACTTCGCCACATCATTCGCGACCGAGAAAGTCGTCAGCGCTCCCCTTGTCATCAGCAACTGTTTCCCGATTTCGACGACTTCGATAAGCTTTGTGGGATCGCTGTCCAGATCCACCATGTTGCCGGCTTCTTTTGCAGCTTGAGTGCCCGCATTCATGGCGACGGCTACGTCGGCCTGAGCCAAGGCGGGAGCATCATTTGTGCCATCGCCCATCATCGCGACGAGCTTTCCATCCGCTTGCTCCTTGCGAATATACTCAAGTTTCTTTTCAGGAGTCGCTTCGGCCAGATAATCATCGACGCCCGCTTGTTTTGCAATCGTGGCTGCGGTGAGTGGGTTGTCGCCAGTGATCATCACGGTGCGCAAGCCCATTTGCCGCAGCCGCTCGAATCGCTCGCGCATAGCAGGCTTAAGAATATCTTCCAGAACAACGACACCGACGACTCTCGGCCCGTCGGCGACAACGAGCGGCGTGGCGCCGCGTGATGCCACACCGTCGACCAATGGCTGAAACTCGGCTGCCACCATACCGCCTTGCTCTTTCACAAATTGTGCGATTGCATCGGAGGCACCCTTACGAATCCGTCGCCCGCCGGCCAGATCGATGCCACTCATGCGCGTCTGTGCTGTAAAGGGAACAAACTCGGCGCCGGAAGGGACGGCAACCGGCGCTTGAGTATCCGATTCAAATAGGCTGACGATGCTCTTGCCCTCAGGAGTTTCGTCCGCAGCGGATGCCAAAGACGCCAGGCGACCCAATTCGGCCGCAGAGTATCCCTCTACCGGCAGAAATTCCGTGGCATGGCGGTTGCCAATTGTGATTGTGCCCGTCTTGTCCAGCAGCACGATGTCGATGTCGCCAGCGACTTCGACGGCCTTGCCGCTCTTGGCGATGATATTTGCTTGGAGTGCGCGATCCATGCCTGCGATGCCAATCGCGGCCAGCAATGCTCCAATCGTGGTCGGTATCAGGCATACCAGAAGCGCGACGAGCGTGGGGACATCCGTGCCCAGACTATGGAGAGGCTGCTGAAGGCCGAGGTACCCCATCATGTACTGTTCGGCATTCCATGCCATCGGCCAGATCGGCACAACAACGATCAAGAAAGATCAGCGTAAAAGCGGATAGCACCAAAGTCAGTGCGATTTCGTTCGGGGTTCTTTGGCGAATGGCCCCTTCAACCAGAGCGATCATCCTGTCGAGAAACGATTCTCCGGCGCTCGCGGTAATTCGTACGACGATGCGATCCGACAATACCTTTGTTCCACCCGTCACACCAGACCGATCACCCCCGGCGCCACGTATGACTGGTGCCGATTCCCCAGTAATCGCCGACTCGTCAACCGAAGCAATGCCCTTGATTACCTCGCCGTCTCCGGGAATGATTTCACCTGCCTCCACGACGACGGTGTCGCCCAGTTTCAACTCAGTTGAAGAGAGTTCTTCAAGAACGCCCGTGCTACTCAGGCGACGGGCCACAGTGTCGCGTCGGGTTCGACGAAGCGATTCCGCCTGGGCTTTGCCGCGAGCTTCAGCTAGGGCAGTGGCAAAATTAGCAAACAACACGGTCAGAAAGAGCCAGGCGTCCAGAGCGATGAAATACGTAATGGGTATCTGGCTAGACGAATGTCCGAAAGCAGCCTGCAGGACGAAGAGAAGCGTCAGGAAGGCTCCCAGTTCGACCACAAACATCACTGGGTTGGTCCACTGGATGTCGGGTCGCAACATCGTGACGGCCTGCTTCAAGGCGGGACCGGCCGTCCCAGGCGGCATGAGTTGATTGGTTCTTTTCCGAATGACCCGCGTGATCTTGCGGTGCAGGGGTTGCGGCGTTGTTTCTACACTCGTTTGCGTTTCCATGATTCCTCTCCAGGTTGCCCGGCAACTAGCAGTGGCGTCTGGGCCGCTGTCCGCCTTCGGGATTCAGAAGCTCGTCCTGGAGCTTCATGGCAAAGCCGTCCTGCCAAATTCCTTGCAACGAAAATCAAAACGTCAGCTCTTGATCCATACGGACCGCGCGGGTCTCGCCATGATGGCGGTCACAGCGAGACTCGGCCCCGCGCGTTGTCACAGGTAAAATCGAACCGCGAAGTGGAACACGATCAAAACCACTCCGGTCTTACCAGCGCCGTAAACAGATAGACAAAAAGAAAAGCCGAAAAAATCAACGTGATGTAGATCATCCGTGCTCCCTGACAATTGTCGTTTCAGATTTTGTCGCACGCTTCCAGAAACAGGATGCACAGCCCCATGCCTGCGATTCCCAGAAGAAACATCGCCGGCATCCAAATTGCGAGACTCATTGTTCATCCCTCCATGAATCTCCCTGTTTCAATACAGGAATCGCTGACCCGGACCAGGGAGTCGACCGCGCCTCAAAACTGTCGGCGGCGCCGGGATCAATGAAGACCACCTGATGACCCGCTTGGCTGAGAAATCGCTCTAGTGCTTTCTCTCTCGACCACCAGCGCTTTCGTCCGCCGATGACCACCAAGGAACGAGGACGCAAGATTTTGCGCAAGCCTACGAATCTGTCTCGGCAGAGCCAAAGGCGGACGGTGATCTTTTGGGCCTCAATACCTGCTTCGCACACGAGGCCATAAAGCTGGCGCTGGAGGAAGTCGATGGAAACTGGCGGGTCCTCCAATGGAAATTCAAAAGGAATTATCTGTGCCTTCACTAAGGCAATTGAAGCCCCAAGATTCGCGGCCAGCTTTTCAGCAGCCCGTAGAGCGGCGATAGTTCCTCGACCGTTCGTCGCGATAACTGTCACGTTCATGCTTGGAGAATCTGAACCCAATTCGGTGCCAGGTTCGGTACGCAAGAACTGCGGCAACGCGAGATCCACTCGATCATCAATCACAGCGCTCATGTTTGTAACGGTAACCCCCAGCCTCTAAACGACGCATAAATCCCGCATATACATTCTCTAAACGGTTCGAGTAATGCACAGTCGCGGCCAAAGATCTTTAGGCCGCAAGGATGTGCTCCGCGATTCGTTGCCACCACCTGGAGTGCCCTTCCGATTCGCCATCAGCGGACGCGCGTTTTTGCGCCCACGTGGCAATCAGTGTGACTTTCTCGTTCGCGGGTGAGATATAAATGAAATACGTGCGACCCTCAGAGTTCACAGTCATAGAAATTCGTTCGAGACTGATCGGCGCGTAGTTCTGCTCCACTCGACAACGCTGCGTAGAGTCGATCCACGACCTCTGAGGGATAGAGCCTTGCATTCTCAATCCGTATATTTTCTCTCGAGAACATACTTCGCTCCCTTTTTCGATCCGTCCAAGCTCTCTCTGGAACTCATGAGGGGCAGCTTGGTGCCGAGTATCGACACCAAGCTACGCGCATGCCGCTAAACGACGCATAAATGGCGCATACACATTCTCTAAACGGTTGCTTGTGCGCGGGGTTGCTAGCGGGGTAATTGCAAAAGATATCCGTCGAAGAAAGCGGGAGGGTGACTACTAGATGATTCCTTGGGAACAATTCGGCCATATTCTGCTGATAGAAGAGCGGACTAGCTGGGTCCCTTTCGTTCGGCAACAATGATCACGCGAATATCCTTTGCTTTCTGAACGACCCGCAGAATGAGGTCACTCCCGAACAGTTCGCTCCACGAACTATGGTCGCAACGACTGAGGAGTATCTGCGTAACTTGATTGCGGCGCGCAAAGTCCACGATCGTTTCCGCAGCATCGTCGCCTTCCAGGATTCGCGCTTCGATATGAAGATTTCTCGCGAAGTTCAAATGCTTTTCGACAGCTTCCCGGTCTGACTTTGGTAAGCGCCCTTGGTCCCGAGGCATAACCGAAACCGCGAAGCAATCGGCGCCGAGATAATCAGCCATTCTTCGCCCGCGCCTAATCAGCATGGCCGTTGAAGAATCGGCGCTGACATGGATTAAGATGCGATCCGTGGTTGCTCTTCTCGATGAGGGCGAAATGCTGGACGGTTCCTGCTGTAGCCGGCGTTCCTCTGAAGTGCTTGCGAATTCCCGCAATTCAAGTTCGTGCGCGGCCTGGCGCATGGCGAGTTCCCGCAGCGCCGTGAGAGTTGATTCCTTGAAGAAGTTCTCCATCGCCTGTTGCGCTTTTTCCGGAGCATAAATGTCTCCTCTTTTTAGCCGGTTCAGAAGCGCTCCAGTTGTCGCGTCCACCATCACAATTTCAGTGGCACTCTTGACAAACCAATCCGGCACGGTCTCGCGTACGCGAACGCCAGTGATTCGGAAAATCTGATCGTTGAGACTCTCAAGATGCTGGATGTTCATATTCGTCATAACATCAATTCCAGCATCCAAAAGTATCTGAACGTCCTCCCATCGCTTTGCGCGCTGCGAGCCAGGCACATTGGTGTGCGCCAATTCATCGACAATGCATATGGCAGGCCGCCGTTTCAAAATGGCGTCCGTGTCCATTTCCCGAAACGTGCTTACGCGATAAGTGATCATGCGAACTGGGACCATCTCCAGGCCGACAGTTTTCGCGATTGTGTCTTTGCGGGCGTGAGGCTCAAAGTAGCCAACTACAATATCGTTCCCTTGGCGCATGAGATGCTGTGCTTCCTCTAACATGCGGTAGGTTTTACCAACACCGGCGGCATAACCGAGGAATACCTTAAGTTGGCCTCGTCGCCCGGGTTGCGGATCTACGCGGGAACCTCCGCTAATGGGGGTAGACGACGACATCAATTCCTTCCGCAGAACTTATTAGACGCTTTATTGAGTTACCCCAAAGCCGCCGCCATCCTCCCTCACGCATGCTGTGCCCGACAAAAATTTGCGTAATGCCCTTCTGACGCGCGAACTTCAGGATTGCTTCTGTCGCGTCTAGACCCGTTAGGACTTCCACTTGGGCCCCGAGTTGACGTGCGTAGTCCAGGTTCTGTTTTAGAACTTTTCGATCTTGCTGCGAAAGAACGGGTTGCTGCACATAGACCACATAAAATTCACCTTGGAAGCGATCTGCGTTGCGCCGGCCGCTTTCCAGCATTTTTGTAGCATTGGACCGAGGAGTGACACAGACGAGGATACGCTCCTGTACCCCCCAAGATGAATCCATCCCATGCGACCGCAAGTAGCTCTCGAGCTGGCGGTCAATTACACTCGCTGCGACTAACAGTGCCAGTTCCCTAAGCCGGGAAAGTTTATGTTCCTGTGCGAGAAGAACCGCGCGATCTCCCGGAGCCACTTGGCGCGATAGACTTTCTGTGGCAGGCGCGTCGACAACAACGATTTCGTCAGCGCTCTTATCCAAAAATCCGCGCGGAATGGTGCAGGAGACGTGTTTACCAGTGATGTGTTCCACTTCATCGCTGTGTTTCTCAAGATATTGCAGGTTGACCGTCGCGATGACAGAAATCCCCGCCTCAAGGAGTTGCTCCACGTCTTGCCAGCGATGTGCGTTTAGACAGTCTGAGGGATTTTCATAGGCAAGGCCATCAACCAGAGCGACCTGTGGCCGTCGGCGCAATACTGCGGCCAGGTCTATGGCCTCCCCATCGGCCGTCTTTAGGGTTGGGATGATCTCAAGCTTTTGTAATACGGCCTCTATTTCAGGAGGATATTCCGGCTGCAGAGCGCAAACCACGACGTCTTCCCCTCGTTCGCGGCGCCTCCGTCCTTCGTCGAGCATCTGGAAGGACTTGCCAACTCCAGGAGCGTAGCCGAGGAAAACTTTCAGTCGCCCGCGACGCTCCCGCCGTTCTTCCTGTTCGATTTGCGCGAGCAGTTGCTCAGGGGTGGGTCGTTGAAATGAATCGTTCATTGTTGAGAATCACTGTCCGCTGGAATTGCACACACTCCAACGGGAATGCCTAATCGTAGCTGGTTAATGGGACCGCTCCGCGCCAATCAGCCATCGCCGCACGGCCACGATGGACCAAACAGCCTCCACCAATCCGAACGGCCAGGCCCCTTGTAAAAACCCGTAGGCCGAACCAAGCACACATGATGCGGCGAACGCCAGGATAAACCACCGGCTGCGACTTTCGAGAGCGTAGCACACCAACATAGCCGAAACTGCAAACAAACCAAACCACGTGAGTCGGTCCATATCGCCTCGTAAGCTTCTCTATTTAGTCCTTCGGAAATGCTGATCAGCATTTCCGAACGAACACAGTTATGGTTTGCGGGCGGTAATGATCCACCAGTTCTCATTCAAGGGATCATTCTGGATGAAGCGATCCTGTCGGCTGACGATCTCAAATCCTGCATGACGAAGTTCACTTTCAACTTGTTCGGATGAAACTTCATGATGCTCTGCCGCAGTCTCCGAAGACCCATGGTCAACCGGGCGAGGTTCGCGATCGATTACGACCAGCCGCCCTCCCGAAACCAATGACCGGACCACGTGATCAAGAATCGCCTGAGAATTTGTAAATTCATGATACGTATTGGCAATGAGTACGGCATTCACGCGTTGAGTGGGCAAGTGCGGGTCGTCGGGCTCGCCAAGCACAAGGTGGACGTTCCGTTGGCCTCTTTGGAATGTCCTGATCCATAAGAACGCCAGCGGCAACCTACGGATGTCCTCTGCCAGAACTCTACCGTTTTTACCGACCGGCGCCGAAAGTTTGAGCGTGAAGTATCCGGAACCGCATCCCAGGTCGACAACTACGTATCCGGGCTTAAGATCCAGTGCCTGAAGAACCTCGGACGGACGTTGCCACTGGTCCCGCTCCGCCTCAACGACGTTCAGACGCGAAAGAGTGTTAAGACCCTGGTAAGCAGTGTCGACAAGGAACAGGATCGCAATCGCGCACACAAGAAAGAGAACAAGTTTGGCGCGGTAGCTCAATCGGCTTGAACTCACGTTGCAGTGGCCAGTCTGAATTGAATTTCCCGCGCCGTCGCATTCTCCCTCTTACTTCGAAACCGGGAATTTCTGATCAAGAGCAATGTTCAGCATAAGAACATTGACGCGCGGCTCGCCGAGGAACCCCAAGTCGGCGCGATCGGTAAACTGCGGGATCAATTGCTTCACCTGATCTGCGGAAACGCCCCTCGCCTTTGCGACGCGTCCCGCTTGTGTCTCGGCGTTGGAGGGACTGATTTGCGGGTCCAGACCTGAAGCCGAGGCTGTTACAGCATCCTGCGGAATCGGCGCCTTCGGCGTGAACATCAAGGGTGCCTTGTCATCATTGAAGGCCTTAATCAGCTTTACATCATCGAGATCGCCGTGCGAATCCTTGAACTGATCAAGCGGCACCGACGATTCGTATGGGATATCGTTATCGACGCAGTAATGCACGACGCGAAGGCTGATGCCGTCGAAATCGACGATCTCATTGTTCTTGTCATCCATTTTTGTCGTGCCGTGGAGAAGTTTGGCGCTCGTGGGGCCAAGGTTGGAGCCGCCGGACGCAGTGGCGTCGTAACCGTTGCCCGCCGCTGAAGGGCGTGGATGGAAATACTCAGGCTTGGCGAAGGGCTGGCCGATGAGGCTAGAGCCAACCACTTTGCCGCCAACCGTGACGAGGCTGCCATTGGCCTGCTTCGGGAAAACAAGCTCGGACACACCGGTCATCACCGCGGGATACAGTAATCCGGTGAGAACGGTGAAAATCAGCGTCAAACGAAGTCCTGGTCCAAGTTCCTTCAACATGTCCTACTCCTTTATTCTTGCGGGCTCTACGTTGAGCCCGCGCTCTTACGCGAGATGCAGAGCCACAAGCATCTTGTCGATCAACCAAATGCCGGGAAAAGGCACAATAATTCCGCCGAGACCATAGATCAGCAAATTTCGCGTCAACATCTGGCCTGCGCTGACTGGTTTGTACTGCACGCCGCGAAGGGCCAGTGGAACCAGTGCGATGATGATTACGGCGTTGAAGATCACGGCGGCGAGCACCGCGCTCTGTGGCGAATGCAGCCCCATGATATTCAGTTTGTTCAACTCGGGATAGATCGCGGCAAACATCGCCGGGATGATCGCGAAATATTTCGCTACGTCATTGGCAATCGAAAATGTAGTCAGCGAGCCACGAGTTATGAGCAATTGCTTGCCGATGGCTACAATTTCGATCAGCTTTGTTGGATTGCTGTCGAGATCAACCATATTGCCGGCTTCTTTTGCCGCCATGGTTCCCGTATTCATGGCGACGCCGACATCCGCCTGAGCCAGCGCCGGAGCGTCATTGGTTCCGTCACCGGTCATGGCCACAAGGCGGCCCTCTCCCTGTTCCTTTTGAATGTATTCCAGCTTGGCTTTCGGAGTGGCCTGGGCGAGGAAGTCATCGACACCCGCTTCTTGCGCGATCGCAGAGGCGGTCAAGGGATTGTCTCCGGTAATCATCACCGAGCGAATTCCCATGGCTCGCAGCGAAGCGAGCCGTTCTTTCATTCCACCCTTGACGATGTCTTTGAGATGAATGATGCCGAGAACCCGTGATCCATCGGCCACCGCGAGCGGAGTGCCGCCATTCCTCGAAATGCGGTCTGAACTCTCGACAAGAGATTGCGGGACTTTACCGCCAGCCTCCTTCACGAATTGAGCGATGGCATCCGTCGCGCCTTTTCGCAGCCGTCGGCCATCCATGTCAACACCGCTCATTCGCGTATAGGCGGAAAACGGAATAAATTGAGCATTGTGCTCGGCGACTTCGCGACCGCGAAGGCCGTATTTCTCCTTGGCGAGCACTACGATTGAGCGCCCTTCCGGCGTTTCGTCAGCAAGGCTGGAAAGCTGTGCGGCATCTGCCAGTTCACTTTCGCTCACTCCATCTACCGTTATGAATTCGACCGCTTGCCGATTGCCCAGAGTGATCGTGCCGGTCTTGTCCAGAAGAAGCGTATTCACATCGCCTGAAGCCTCCACCGCCTTTCCGCTCATCGCCAGCACGTTATGCTGCATGACGCGATCCATCCCGGCGATGCCTATCGCGGAAAGCAGTCCGCCGATAGTTGTCGGAATCAAACACACGAGCAGGGAGACGAGAACCGCAACGGTCGGGGCGGTGCCGCTGCTGACAGCTTGGATGGCGTATTTCGCATAGGGCGGTAGGGTCGCAACCGCCAGCAGAAAGATTAAGGTTAGACCGGCGATCAGAATGTTGAGGGCGATTTCGTTGGGCGTCTTCTGCCGAACTGCGCCTTCGACGAGGGCGATCATGCGGTCCAAAAACGTTTCACCCGGATTCGAAGTGATTCGGATCTTAATATGGTCCGACAAAACCTTCGTACCGCCAGTCACTGCGCTGCGGTCGCCGCCTGATTCTCGAATTACAGGGGCGCTCTCCCCCGTGATGACGGATTCGTCGACGCTGGCAACGCCCTCGATGACTTCTCCATCTCCCGGAATGAGATAGCCGGCTTCGCAGTACACGACATCCCCGGCGCGCAACTGTGTCGAAGGTACCATCTCGAACTTGCCATTTGGCAGGACCTTGTGCGCAACCGTATCGGTCTTGGTCTTGCGCAGGGCGTCGGCTTGCGCTTTGCCTCGCGCTTCCGCCATGGCTTCCGCGAAGTTGGCGAACACAACCGTAAACCACAACCAAAGGGCGATTTGAATTCCAAACAGAAGGTTACCGGCGCCAGTGACCGCATCCTTGAGAACATAAATCGTCGTTAATGCAGCACCGACTTCGACGACAAACATCACCGGGTTCTTCGCAACCTTCATCGGGTTGAGTTTTACGAACGACTCTTTAGTCGCACGCCGCACGATTTCCGGATCGAAAAGCGGGCGCGCTCGGACGCCTTTCGAGATAAGCCCGGAGGCTTCTTGATTTCCTTCTCTCTTGCTCTCCACCGGAGGAGGCGTGACCGTTGACATGTTCAGCTCCTAACTGACAATGGCATCAAAAAAGTTTTCCATTCAGCATCTGGAAATGCTCGACAATTGGACCGAGCGAGAGCGCCGGGAAATAAGTGAGCGCGCCCACAATGATGACGGTCCCAACCAACAGAACCACAAATAGTGTTCCGTTTGTTGGCAATGTACCGCTCGTTATGGGAACGAATTTCTTTCCGGCCAGGCTTCCCGCGATTGCCAGAGCCGGGATAATGAAGAGGAACCTTCCAACCAGCATATCAATACCAATCGACAGGTTGTACCAAGGCGTGTTGGCGTTGATTCCGGCAAACGCACTGCCGTTATTGCCGGCGCCGCTCGAATACGCGTAGAGGATTTCCGAAAATCCGTGCGCGGCCCCGTTATTCGTATTAGCGGCAGCCGGGCCGGGCGAATTCCAGTACCCGCTCTTCGCAAACGGCGCCATAGAGCTGATGCGCGGTGAACCCAAGAATGACCAGGGAAGTCGCAAGGATCGCGATGATTGCCATCTTGACTTCCTTTTGTTCGATCTTCTTGCCCACATACTCGGGCGTCCGCCCGACCATCAGGCCTCCAATGAAGACGGCGACGACTGCATAGATCAACATGCTGTAAAGCCCCGCGCCGACGCCTCCAAAGATCACTTCGTCGGTCTGTATGTTGAACAGCGGAACCAGACCGCCGATGGGCGTAAAGCTGTCATGCATGCCGATCACAGCACCGCAACTGGCGTCCGTCGTTACCGTCGCGAATAGCGCTGTCATCGGATTGCCGAACCGGACTTCTTTCCCTTCCATGTTTCCGCCCGGCTGGCTTCCCGTATACACGTGCTCGATGCCCATGTTGGTCAACATGGGGTTTCCTGCTTGCTCGGCCCAATAGCAGATGAAAGCGCCGGCGAGAAACATCAGGGCCATTGCTGCAAAGATCGCCCAACCTTGGCGCGGTATCGCGCACCATCTTGCCAAACATGTACGTGAGTCCAGCCCCAAGCGAAAAGATCAGCAACATCTGCAGAAGATTCGCCAGTGGTGTTGGATTCTCGTACGGGTGGGCAGAGTTCGCGTTGAAGTATCCACCACCATTGGTTCCCAGCATTTTTATCGCTAACTGAGAGGCAAGGGGACCTTGCTCAATCACCTGGGTCGGCCCCTCCAGAGTTGTTGCGGTGGCGGGCCCTTTGAAGTTTTGGATCGATCCTTGCCACACGAAAAACAGCGTGGCCAGTATGCAAATGGGCATCAAGATATAAAGCGTGCAGCGGGTGACATCCACCCAGAAATTCCCGATCGTTTTCGCAGTGTGCCGCGCAAATCCGCGAATTAGGGCAACGGCAACGGCAATTCCCACCGCGGCGGAAACAAAGTTCTGGACGGCGAGAGCAGCCATTTGCGTCAAGTAGCTCATCGTCGTGTCCGGCGAATAGGCCTGCCAATTGGTATTCGTCGTGAAACTGACGGCCGTATTGAACGCCAGGTCCGGCGTCATCGCGCGTAGCATTTGAGGGCGCCTGAGGCGTCGAAAAATGCATCGGATTCAGCGGCAGATGTCCCTGCAACCGCTGCAGCGCGTAGACGAAAAGAAAGCTGAAGATACTCAGCGATATCATGGACGCTGAATACCGGACCCAGGATTGCTCCTCGCCCTCGCGGACTGCCGCCGAGCCATAGATCAAGCGTTCTAGCGGGCGGAAAATGGGATGGAGGAAGGTTCGCTCTCCTTCAAAAACCCGATGCATAAAGACGCCAATGGGTTTCGTTATGGCGACAACAACGAGCGAAAAAGATCACGATTTGCGCAATACCGAGTAAAGTCATCTCACCACCTCAAAATTTCTCCGGCCGAAGCAGGGCATACATCAAGTAAACGAACAAACATGCGGCGACAATTCCTGCAATCACGTATTCCATCGAATCCCCCTACAGGCGATCGGACGCCTTGGTAAATCCCCACATCAGAACGAAAAAGACGACTACAACACCAACATAGAAAAGATCCAACATGATTCACCTCGCATCGACTTCGAGCGACATCGCATGATGGCATAGTCGGGAGATAATACACATGCAATACATTTCTTGCGCATCGTCTCTCTTTGTCACTTGTGCTGACTCACTAAAACCGGATTCCCGCTGTGAACACACATCGTAATGGACCCTGCACTAACAAAAGAAGCCGCGATGATGTTGACTTCCATGGTGAACGCCGGTGCGTTAAGCTCGCGAAGTTGCGCCTTTGCGGAATCCAAGAGCTCCGGCACCAGAGTTTCGTCAACGTCGCCTGACAAAATGTCTTTTCCAATAACGCTAAGCGATAGTGGCGCCTTCAGGCTCCTTGCCAAGAGAATTGCCGTTCGAAGCACTGCCAGAACATCCTCCAAATCCCCCAGTAAAGTGACTCCCACTATGGCTGACGAAATTGGCAAATCCTCATTTACGTTACGGGAAAGTATCCCCCCTATTGTTTGAGTGGCCGGTCGAATTGGAGTTTTCGACTTCATTGAAGTCCCAATTTCGTTCCTGGCTGCAGGCCAATAAAAACAACGCGATGACCTTTGGATTGCAGGGCTTTTGCTACCCGACGCTCTGGCGTGGGCCACCAGTGTTTTCGCCCACCAATAACGACCAAGGAATTTGGACTCAGCACATGCAAGAGAGTCTCGACCTGATCTCGGCATTGATATAAGTGAACGCTCGGCTCGAAAGCATCCAGGTCCAAACGACAAACCAAATCAGATAGAAACTCTTCGATGAAATCAGCGGACACTGGCGGCCTATCAAGAGGCAACGCATACGGCACAGTAAGTGCGGCTCGTACTCGAATGCTTGCTCCGAGATCCCGTGCCAATGATCCAGCGGTCTTCAAGGCAGCCACCGTAGCTTGTGGATCAGTAAAGATCACGTTTACCTCAAGCCGCCGCTGCCCGAACCCTTCAGCCGTTTCAAAGTTTACTGATGGTCGCGCTGGCTGTGTGATTGCGCTGTTGAGTAGCTCTTTCATTGTGCCCATCCACTGCGGACTATGCAGTAGCGGGCATAAACAGCGCATAAACAACTTCTAACAAACGAATAAACCAGTTTGCTGGGTCACACGCGGTGACGCGGATCACATTGGCGCGAGTCCGTGACCGGAAGTGTGTCCGAAACCCGGGCTATTGGGGAAGACTTTTCAGTCAGGAAGGTGAAAGCGGTAGCCCGCCCAGGCATCCGTAACCAGGAACCTGGGCTTGGACGGATCGGGCTCGATCTTCTTGCGTAGCCGGTTGACGAAAACCCTCAAATATTCCAGTTCGTCGCCATAGTCAGGACCCCAAACGGCCTGCAGCAGCTCGCGATGAGCAATTGTCTTGTTAGGCCGTGTGAGGAAGTACGAAAGCAGATCGAACTCCTTCGCCGTGAGGCGGGAGGTTCGGCCACGGACGGTTACCTGCCGCGAGGGAAGATCGATTTCAACGCCTTCTAGTGTGAGTTGTTGTAATCCTGCTGCATCGGGGACTTGGGGTAGTCGGCGCAAAGTCGCGCGAATCCTAGCAAGCAATTCAGGAATGCTAAAAGGCTTAGTTACGTAATCATCGGCTCCGGCGTCGAGCGCTTCGACCTTATCTTTTTCTGTGTTGTTGACAGTCAACATGATGATCGCAACATCGGAACTCGAGCGGATAAGCCGGCATGTCTCGATTCCGCCGATTCCAGGCATGTTCATGTCCAGCAACACCAGGTCGTAGGTTTCCGAGCGCAGCCTATCTAAGGCTTCCTCGCCGTTGCGTGAGTCACCTACCTCGTAATGGCGAGCGGTAAGAGTTGCCTTCATCGTGCGACGAATTTGGGGATCGTCGTCCACTACAAGAATACGGCCTGCGCTCATTCGGCGACCTCCACGGGTGCGACCGGCAACGAAAACGAAAATTCCGAACCTTGATCCGGGCTGCTCTTGACCCAGATTTCCTCACCATGCGCACGCATAATCTCACGGGCAATTGCAAGTCCCATACCCGTGCCTTTGAGATGTTGCCCATTCCTACCACGATAGAATTTATCGAAGATCCGGGTTTGTTCATCTTCGCTAATGCCTGGCCCTTGATCAGCCACGTAAATAGTCACGGCTTTCCCGTCAGCTTTTGCGCCAATTAAAATGGGACTGCCAGGACGAGAATACTTCACAGCATTATCGATCAGATGCGCGAGCATCAGTACGATTAGTTCGGCATCCACGAACACCAAAGGCAGGTTATCCTCCACCTGCACTTTGAGGTCTCTGCCGTCCGTGAGAGACTTCGTCTGCCGAAGGGCGGCGGAAAGCAAGGAGCTCGGAAAATGAACCCCCCGATTTAATTGAAACTTGCCACCCTCGATTCGGGCGAGTTGAATCGCTTCGGTAACTAGCCTATCCAGACGATCCGCACCTTCATCCGCAATCGCGACCAATCCACGCTGCTCCTGCGAAAGTGATTCTTCAGGATTCGAGAGTAAGTCAGTCGTAACAGCTTTAATCGATGTAAGCGGCGTCTTAAATTCATGCGCAAGTGCATCAAGAAGGGTGGACTTCAACTCCTCGCTCTGTCGGGCAACCTGTGCGCGGTTGACCTCCTCCTGGGCACGCGCTTTTTCCAGCCCCACAGCCACGAGGTTCAGGAGAGACTGCAATGCGGCATCGGACAGAAAGGTATGCGTAAGGGCCAAACTGCCAATGGGTTCTCCACCAAGACGGATCGGTGTGATAAGAATTTCGTCACCTTCTTTTAACACGGTGGATTGGATTGCAGACTCACGAAGCTTGGAATTAATAGCATTAATGTTGGGGAACGCGTCTCGGTCAGCCAGATAGACTTCACTTGTCTTGCGGTCATAGAGCGCCACTGCAGGACACTCAAAGGCTTTGGCGATTTGGTTTGCGATCTGCATCGCCGTGGGCTGCGTGGTGTCAGTGAGCAGTATCGCGCGGCTGAGCGCATACAATCTTTCCATCTCGTATTGCCGATCCAGCGCCTCTCTTCTTTGTCGTTTCAATCGATCTGAAAGTTGACTGGCCGTAAGAGCCGTAGTCAGAAAAGCAAACAGGGCGACCCAGTTTTGCGGGTCGGCGATGGTGAAAGTCCCAACAGGGGGCAAGAAAAAGAAATTGAAGCACAGCATTGCGGTAATCGAGGACACGGTAGCTTCTATGAGTCCGCCCACTGTTGCAATTACAAGGATAGCGACGAGATAGAAAAAACCTACGGTCGTGGCATTCACCGGGATCAAACGAAAAAACACAAATGTGATTGCGGCAATCAGGCTCAACGCGAGCAAATGGCGCAAGATTAAGTATCCGGCCTGGCGCAAGGAGCCGGCGGAGACAGAGCGGATTGTCGATCCTGTTGAAGCGATCATGGACCCTCTAAATTCAGATTGCCGCTTTCTGGCTTTTGATGTTTCTACGGCGGGAGTCCTTGCCCAGCGGATTATTCGGTATCCACGCCTAAAACGCTAGACCGGTTTTCACTTGTGTCTTGCCGTAATCAACATTAAAAAGAAAATGATAACAGGAATCATCGCGTACATGACGTACGTCAACATCGCTTTCGGCCCCGAGGAACGCCGCGATTTCCAGTTTTGTAATTCACTGCGCTCGGCTACCCCTACCGACTCGGGGTTGTTGAGATCATTGGCAAATTCACGAGCATTCGCATAGCGGTTCGCCGGGTTGCGCTCCAGGGCGCGGTAAATGATCTCCTGCAGTTGAGGCGAGATCGCGGGATCGAGTTCGCGTGGTGGAATTGGATCGTTGATGAGCCGATCATTTATGACGGCCAGCACGTTGGGCCCGTGAAAGGGCACCTCCCCTGTCAACATCTCATAGAGCATTACGCCAAGCGCATAAATATCGCTCCGCGCATCGCCGCGTTTCGATTTCACCTGCTCGGGAGAGATGTAGTCGGGCGTTCCCATTTCACGAGTGAGCTTCCCAAAAGTTAGCCGCCGCATGCCCGCGCTGCCAGCGATGCCGAAATCGAACAGCTTTGTGCGGTCTTCAGAGTCGATCATGATGTTTTCGGGTTTCAAATCGCGGTGGACTACACCGTTGCGATGAATGTATTCCAGGGCCTCACATATGCCAACCGTGATGCGCACGGCCCGCTCGACGGAAAGCTTTTTGTTTTCGGCAAGTATATGGCGTAGCGGGCGGCCCTCTGCCCACTCCATGACCATGTAGACGCGGCTCCGTTCTTCATCATCGAGTCCCTTGATTACTCCGGGGTGATCGAGCTTCCTCCCAATTTCCTCTTCCCGCTTGAAGCGATCATAGAAGAGTGGATCACTTTCCACTTCAAAGGTCGGCACTTTGATCGCTACAGCCCGGCCGTTTCGCAGGTCCGTGGCCCGATAGACAGACGACATGGCAGTTTGCGAGGCGAGATTTTCAATGCGGTAGTGGTCGAGTTGGTCGCCAGACTGGAGAGGAGACATGGGGAATAGCCCGAATGATGCCCCCAAAGTAGACTTGAGGGCCTAAACAGAGCATAAACACAGTCTGAAAAATGCATAAACGAAAGAAGAACATCTGCACTGTGAATTCAACCGGCCGTAAGCCTTTCTAACGCAGTTAGGCGAATGAGCATCGGCTTCAGTTCCTCTGTATCGATTCTGTGTTCGCAGCCCGCGACAACGCGTTGAGCGCGCTCAAAAAGAGTCCTTCTGAGGCCTGGGTCTTGAGTGGTAACGGCAATGTCCCCGAAAGCACGCAGCAGGCGCATGCTAACCGCGATGTCCGTCTTCGAATACATACGTATCTGCTCAAATGCCGAGTCCAGCAACCGTTCGAGATCAACCCATCGGATGCCGACACGAGCCACACCTTTCAGATCGTAGAGCAGAGGCTCCGGCATCTCCCTGGATATAAAGCGGATCAGGAGGCGACTTAAGTGGTCAACGCAGCTAATTGCGGTAGTGGGATCGTTCACGGCGGGCGAGATCGCCTTGAGGGCGATATCAACGATCTGCAAGATCCCAAATTCTACATCCTGCTGCAGGGTTCTGGACGGTCCGAAGTCGAACGCACCTTGAAACTGGCCAATGTGTTCGGGAGAAAGCCGCTCCGCTTTGTAGACCATAAGCAATGGAGACCCCGCCGGAACAAATTGGCCAACCCGTCTGACCACGCGAACTTTCACGCGGTAGGTAGTCGCCAGATCGAGAAGACGCCTTGTATCGACGAAGCGGATATAGCCGGACTCGTTACACAAGACTGGTTTATTCCACGCACTCAGGTCAATGCTATCGGATAGTTCGAGCCGGCATCGTTCACGCGGCAATGGCATTACGTCGTCAATCACAACCTCTGTCTCCGACGCAATCCGATCCACAATATGATTTACGCTGATCGCTTGGGATATGTGATGGATAAAGTAGAGCAGCAATCCCACGCAAGTTATTGCCAAAAGCATTGCTCCCGTTACCGTAGCGACGGGCGAGAAGGGCTGGGGCAGGGAATGTGCAGCGGGAAGTGCCGCCATACAATACAAGAAGGTGCCGAGGAATATGCCAAGCGTCCATTGCGTTACCTTGTCTCTTGCAAAGCTGACAATAATTCGCGGAGAGAACTGCATCGAGGCCAGCGTAAGCGTCATCAGCAGAATCGCGAAAACGATTGAAACAACCGTCATAATTGAGGCAGCGATGCCGGCGAGGATGACCTGGGCCACCTGAGGATCGGCGCGAGAGAGGAAAAGTACTTTCGGGACCCAGTTACCGAAGGCGGGGTTTGACTCCTCCAGCCACGAGAGGAATGCACCGATGCAACCCAGCGTCAATGCAATAGTCAACGGACGGACGAGAAAGCCCCCACGCAAGTTATACACAACATGGCGCAGGAGCAATCTGAACCGCTCGGTCACAGCTTTACCTTACAAATTGAAGTTTCGAACGGCATTCCCCTGTTTGATCCGCAGTTCTTATAAGCGCCGTTATGGAAAACTCTGGGTGAGCAAACTTCGGCACAGCCGTTAGACTCTTTAACGAGCCCAGATCGTTAAAGGGTCATTCACCTCCTTACGACAGCTCAATCCTGCTTCGTAGCTGGGCGAGGTCCTATGCGGCAGCATTGTAGTGTCTGTTCGCCGCGTCCTTGCCTTTCAACTCGCGTGACTTCGAATCATCCTTACTTGAGAGAATGCGGCGCCATGTGCCCTCACTCCAGATCACCATCGAAGCGGGTCCGACAAATTGCACTGGAACAACATTCAACTTCTGCGATTCGATCCACAGGTCATCATCGGACCCGATCCGAGGCTCGTGCCTCAGTTCCTGCCCGAAATTGAAGAGGCAGTACAGCAGAAAACCTACGGCCGCAACGCAAAGACCGAGAAAAATTGTCATGACCATGGTATCCTCCACCTGCCGCCTTACCGCCCGCGGCCTACTGATCTCTGTTCCCACCATACATCTCGCGCCATAAACGGCGCATAAACGGCCTCTAAGATATGCATAAACGGCAGCGCGTGTTTGTCCTTCCACTTTGTAGCGCCGATACCTACATTGGGCTGTGATGGAAAATCACTAAGTGCTGGAGAAAGATCGCCGGCTACCATGAGCGAGGGAAAGTCCGGAGTACCCAATACCCGAAGCATTAGCCCGGCGCTTCTTCGGTTCGCTTCCGTGTCGTCCCTGCACGTCTGAAATTACGGTTTCTTCTCAATTATATTGTTGCCAAAAATGAATCCTATTTCAGCTACGGCTCGGGGCTGGTTTGGGTTCATGCCCGTGAGACCAAAGGCATCACCCGGCGTGAAGTTGTTCGCCCGAACAATAGAAAGGTCTCCGCGAACGAAGAAACCTCCATGTTGAAAGGTGGGCGTCAGAGTGGCCGACCAGGCGGCGCTCCCCGGTCCGTACATCAGGTTGACAGCTTGATCAGCAACGCTTCCGGTGCTCGTGATATATTCCCCGCGTCCTGCCAGCGAGAAGCCGTGTTTGAAGGTGCGACTCACCAGGAGTGCACCGCCCTGGGTTGAGGCACCCTTCACGACACCGATCTTCATGTTAGTCGGCACATTGCTATATTGATAGTAGGGCTGGATGATCCAGGACCCCTTGGTGTAAGTGTAAATGGCAGCGTACATAGTGCTGTTGTTTTGCACGGGCGTGGCCAGGGTCTGAAAGGCTGTCTGCCCCAGGTTTCCCATCCCAATGAACGACAAGCTGTGAGGCCCATTGGCATAGGTTAACGAACCCGACAGCCACGAGTAACGGTTGGAATAGTACCCGTCGTTCCAACTCAATGAGGCTGTGAATTTGCCCATGGTCTGATTCACTTGGATTCCGCGATTGACGGCGTTTTCCTGGTTCCACAGCAGGCCGCGCTCGATGTTCATATTTTCGAAGGTGAACGTGTACTCGGCGCCCATCAGTGTGGGCAGCGCGCCGATGAGGATGGACGTGTTCTTCCCTGGTACCAGCTTCAGAAATGCGACCGGCAGCGGGCCGTAGAGGTCACTCACCGCCTTGCCGGTCGCGAGGAACGGCGTCCCCAGGGCCGGAATATTATACGCGCCCGCCTGCAGGTAGAACTGAAACCAGCCGTCGGTTCTTTGAAGGAACAACTGCCCGTTACTTAGAGCAGCTTGAGTGGAGTTATCACCTGGAATGTGACCGCTCTGCCACAGGCCCATGCCGCTGAAAACACCATTCACAGCGACTTTGCCGAAAGGTCCGGCGTCGAAGATTGCTGGGGGGAGTCCCTGCAACGGACCCGTTATGGAAGGAGTGGGGAGCGCTGCCGGGGCTGGAGGCGGGGTTGTCGGCTGCTGTGCCGGCGTAGTCGAACTTGTATCCTGCCCTTGTGCTCCTGACAATGCGACCGATGCCTCTGACTGCCCCGCCGGTACAGTTGACTGTCCCGTAGCCGGCAAGACAAACAACGTGCCTACTAGAAGTGTGACCAGATATTTGTATACGCGCAAGTGTCCTTCTCCCTTCAATTCGGGGCCCAATGGACCAATAAATCTAAGGTGTCTCGATTCGACCTTCCGGATGCGAAACCACGCCCAATACCAAAGCATCCGGAGTACTTCAGGAAGGTTGTTTGCCATCGCGATCATGGCCAGAATTTTAGGAGGCTGGCACTAAACACCGCATAAATGGCGGCTTAGCATTTTGTAAACAGGACGCAGTGCGATACGTGAAACGCCCAGGTCACACGTTCTGATCAAGACCAACTCGCATTCTGCCTTTTCCATGCTCAACAAGGAGGTGAGGTGTGCTTTCGATTCGCTGCCCGATATGGAACGTAGACCTTGATAAGAGTCCTGCGTCTCCATACAGACAGGAGGACTAGGACAAATTCAACTGCCTGTTCCCCAAACATTCCCTTCCGAAATCGCGTCCCAGTAAAGATTCAACGGGTCGGATGCGTAGGGCAACAGTCCTTTCACCGCATTCGGCACAACAACCTCCAGCGCTCTGGACGCGGAGCTAGGTCGCAAGAGCATTTGACGCTGGCATTCGATGTGCCATCACTTAGAAATTTGGCTTATTTCATGAGCCACAGCGTCCCTGGCATTACGTAAAGCCCACGACGCCTGCTCACGAGGCAGGTGCGCCCCAACTTGAGACCTGGAGGACGGGCCGTGGGCTTTCGATCCATCAACCAGCTTCTACCCACTCCTTGAGGAGGGGGTGTTCAAGCTCATTCTTTATCGGTCTGCCCGCGATATCTCCCATCTGATTTAGGTTCATTTCCCGACACACGTGCTCGCAAACCAGCCCGCACCAATTGCTCAATGATTCCGGTGTTGAACACGTGAACCCTGCCATCAGCAGTAAGATGTCCAACCGCATCGTGCTTGGGGCGTGTTCCCGCAGGAACGATGGGGAACGGACACGGCATTCCAGGCGTGTATGGGTACTCCAGGTGCCACTCGTAACCACGCTCGTCTTCAGACATGTATGAATCTGTTTTATCGCTCATCAAACACCTCACCAATTGGGACGTTCACTACGAAACGGAAATTACAAAGGTGGAGGGGAAAGCGGGATGTGGTGGTGCGGCGTGAGGAAGCGGCCTACCGTTGCGGTCCCCGGAGGTTTAAGGGATCATCCGCGCAGCAAACTTCGCAGTAAACGCAATCGCTATGAGCCGGGCAATCGGTATGAACCGGCTGGCGGGCGCATACCGCGCAAAGCTTCTGCTCTTCCTTCGGCTCGTCACACACCGCCTGGAGCGACGCCAGAATTTCATCCCAGTCCTTATCGGTCTGGTGCATCGCATCCATCTCGCGCTTGTGCTCCGGGCAATATGGATGCCCCGGCTTGCCGCAAAAATGCTCGGCTGAGGTTCGAGAGGCGAGATATAACCAACTGCAACTCATCAGTCGTTACCCGGAAACGGCAAGGTCCCATAAAACGTCTCTGTCTTTACTTTTCCATTGGCCCGGTCTCGCGTTGTCACGGTCGTTGCCTGTCGAGTTGCGTTGACAGTGACGACCCGCTCATTCGAGATCAAAGTTTCAATAAACCCAATTGGTTTGCCGTTGTTGTCTTTGTTGATGATCATCACGTCCCTCCTGGAATCACTCTACGGACAGGAAGTTTTCTCGGTTAGAAGTGCGTTCGCCCGGAGACATGTGATCCGTGCTTGTATGCGGCTGAACTAACCCGCCGCACACACTGAAATGGTCTACGCGGCTTCAGCAATGCTCAGAGAAGGAATGAAGCAAGAAGGAGGTAGGTAGGCCCGAAACGAAAGGCGCAGGCCGCGTTCGCAACATTTACACGAAGTTTCTGCTCATGAGTAGATTTAGAAATGAGGAAAGGAGATTGTGATGGCCAAACAATACGCAGATAAGCGCGCCCCTCTTATCACAGTGATGTGGCCTGGGTATGATCGATGCGACGACGAACCGCTCCGGGGAATCTTTCACTCCGCATGCGACGGTAGAGCGCAGTTTGAATTTGTCAGCAGCAGAATAGCGTCGGATGAATCGGCATTCCCGGACTTCCTGCACGAGTTTGCGGAAGCTATATACAAGTACCAGGTGAATAGTTTACTTAAAGAAATTGAAGCTGCCGAAGCTGGAAGAGCAGCTGCAACGCAGACAACGTCTCCCGGCCCCAGCCCGGTCGAGTCCTGAAATGGTCCGCGCAGGGATAGAGATGCTCTCAGAGGGAACGGATTGGGCAGGTCATGGGTATGGGCGGGCAATGGGGAGTACGGCGAGGAGACGAGGGAGACAGGGCTTGCTGGTCCGCGGAGTCGAAGTCATACCGCCTAAGGATAGGCGGTCTCAGATCGAAGAGGAATTTCGGTGATTTTCGCCTGCACGCCGTCCATTGCAGCGCATCAAATTCAAATTTGCGCGTAGTAGGCGCGCGGTATCAGCGGCTCGGATCGTTTTCGTTGCTCATTCCTTGCTTACTACAAAGCCGTCGGCAGCGACCGTGACTTTCTTCAGCCGTGCCTGCGGAAACTTGTGTTTGAACGCCTCATAATGGAGGTCGCAGCACCAAAAGATCAATTCCTTTTCTTTGGTGTCGAGAGGCACACTAATTGTGAAGGAGCGGTCTGCAAGTTTGCCGCAAGCCTTACCGCGCTTGTCCTTCATCTGGCAATTTCGTCGAATCAGTGACTTGCTCATATCCTGCTCCTCTTCGCTTGGTGGCTTAGTTGCCTCATTCTGTGTTCAGAATTGCTCTGTCTACGTGGTCCTTCGTTAAATGATACCGTGATTCGTATTCTATCTTTGATCTGCGCTTACATTTGGTTGGCCACTCGTGGCCACGCGCTGAAACGGTCAACCCAGCTTGAGAGATACTCTGCGAGGAAACGAATCAGGCAGATCATGGGTATGGGCTGGTGACTGTGTCATCGGCGGCAGCTTTAATATCCTGAAGCCTCCGGGAGCCGAAAAATCCACGATGCACAACTCCGTCAGTGGTGCTCTAATCGTGGCTGAGTTCTCTTTCTGCTTCATCAAACGGAATAAATACGCATGAGCCTCACCATACCACCACCATTTACCGCCCGCGCCGCGCCGTCTGTACATCGAGTTCTTGCTGGATGCGGCAAAGAGCATGACGAGAGATTCCGGCGGCCTCAGCCCTCTCAAATAATTGGTGCCTGTCAATCGCGGCCCCTCTTCCAGTTGCGCGGGAAGCCAGACTCGTGCTCTCGCAGCCATTCTGTCTTGTCTTTTCATAATTACACTCTTACTTGGTTACGGGAGCGGATATTCTCTATTCATCGGCGAAATCCAAATCTCGTGGGCGTGGAGCAAGGCGGGCGGCGATCGGTGAGGCTCCGCTAGGGTTGGCGGCGGGTTATTGATGGGGAGCAAGGACGGACGGCGCAGGTCGGCGGGCTGGCCTCGTTTCCCACCGAGCGCCACTGTCGGTCAAGCGCGGGCGGGCGCATCTTCTATATATAGACACGTAGCGGACGCAGCGTAACGGGGGCGGTTGTGCCCTCCAGAAGGTCCAGCCCGTTCTTGCGCCCGAACTGCGGAACGCCAATGTTTTCAATACTAAACACGATATGGGTCTATTCGAGAGGGCTGCGCCCGTACTGTCGTACGGTTGCATGGTAGGAAAACAAGAAAGCAGAACCCACAGATTCAGTTCGGGCGCAAGAACGGGCGTGAGATCGGGCGCTCAATTTCTGGCCTTATTTCGGGAATCTCGCGACCACCACGTGATCCTTGGAGGGTACAGCCTTCTGACGTTGATTGAGGCGCTTTCCCTCTCCCCAGCATCCCCAATTTCAAAAGAGAGGAAATCGTTCTCTGAACAGCTTCGCTGCCGTACCGCGACACCCAGTTGTTTTTGTGGATAACCCGTGCGAGGTTAATGTTGAGCCTTCCGTCGATCACCGGGGAACGTTCATATGCACCCTGCTGATCTATTTGGCGCAGCTTCTGGAGAATCGTGTCGGACAGTTCTCCACCACTAGCCTTTTGGGCGATTCCAATTCGGAAGGCACGTTTGATCTGTGCCTGCCAAGTCATAAAGAACCAGGCTGCCTGCACGGCCTCCACCGTCACGGTCTTGTCTCCGTTGGCAGTAGCTGTGAGCAATGCAATTCGCTTCAAATTGTACAAGCCGCGTCCATCTTCATCGTCGGGGAGAACATAGAGGGTGTAGTTGGACGTGGCATCCGTATCCCAGGCCGTTGGCGGCGTAGTGCCAGGTTGCACATCTGGGATCAAACCTTCCATTTCTGACTCGTCGGCCCTTGCTGATGGCTGCCACTTCTCGGCCCAGCGGTTGTCATATTTTTCGCTGCTGTGCCCGAATATAAATCGGCTATGCAGACCGTGCGCCGTCTCCTCGCTGAAAAATCTGGAGAACTGTTCCGGCGTGTTCTTGTCCACCGGAAGCGCACCGAGGATGCTCAACCTGCAATTGACCTCACGTTTACCCTCTCGCGTCGGCATGCTGATGCGATTCTTGTCCCAGAGGTTACACAGGTGTCCCGCCAGCGTCGAGTTATCGATCTTTGTGTTGGTGAGCGTGGCCCCAAACTCAGCGGGGTTCAAAAGCATTTTGCGCGGCCCCGGTACGGCCGTCGCATCTCGCCCGCGTCCTTCTTTCTTGTCGCCAAGCGCATTCCACAATCCGCCAGCGCCGCCGAGCGTAGCGTCTTCGTAATCGAGGCCGGGGCGCAGGTTTAGCACTTTGCAGGCGCGTTCCAATGCTAGGTTCTTGCCCCCGCCCACAGGCATGAGCAGTGCCACGTAGAGGTTGAACCGTACGCCGAGAATTTCATCGTATTTAGGCAACGCGCTGTAGGCTCCCAGGATGGCGGGATAAGCAACACTTAGCGGCAACTCCATCTGCTCGGCCCACTCCCGCATTCGCCCGTACATTGCTGTATCGGGAATGTCTCCCAGCTTATTGAGATAACTGCCAATCGGATCCTTGTAATCAATTTTTCCGGGGTTGGTCAGGGCGATCAGGAGTTCCTCGGCCGAAAGAATCTTGGGAGTCTGCTCGGCTGGCGCAGTTTCCGATGGCTCTTGCACCTCGCCTTCCGGCGTTGCTTCTTCTTGCTGTTCTAGCTCAGCCATCGTCGCGTCTAACTTGGCGCGGCGTTCAGGTGACATACTGGTCTGCGCGTGTTCCCCGCCGCAATTGCAATTTTGGCGATAACACTTTTCTGGTGGAGCTGAAGTTTGTTTCACTCCCAATTGTGTTTCCTCCGTTTCGTTCATGTCATCATTCCCCGACCATCTGTCTTCGTCCGCGTAGATAACTTCAGTCCACGGCTCAAAATCCGGATATCGTTCCTTGAGTTGGATTTCTAGCTCTTTGCGGCTGTTGACACCGCAGTAGTGACAGATGAAGCCAAACGACCGCACGCCCCCAAATATGAATTTTGTCTTACCCGCACGCAGAGTAGAGTTCGTTGCGCCACGATCGCACAGCGGGCATTCCTGGACAACCACATGCAGTGCGTTGCCCACCGTGCCCGATTCCTTTTCGGTGCAATGGTAATCCGCTAGAAATGTGTCTTGGTCCCAATCCTCATGAAAGCAGACCTCATCGTTCTGGTATTCGCGTGCCCCGAACTGCTCGGCATTTTCTTTGAGCCACGCGGCTAACTCCGGATCAAGTCCCTTCCGCATACCGTTGAACGCTCCATCCGGTATATAAGCACCATCCTTTTTCTTCTGTCCGCGTCGCTCAGCTGTGGGCGCAGCAACGGTTTGATGGTGCAACTTGAGTTCAAACACAAGGCCGCTATCCCTGTCACCTTTGGTGCGGAGTATCTGAACGATCCCGCCCAGAGCCGCGCTTTCGGCGTCGTGTAGCCCATAGTAGTGGTGCCCGCCGGAGGGAGTGTTAACGTGGAAATAGCCTCTGAGCCAGGCAGGATTCAATCCCAACGCAACACAGGCCTCAAGATCGTCAACGTCGATCAGGAACGCACCATCTTGTCGCGCCACTGCAACTAGACTGAATCCTTGCTTTACCCAAAGGCGAAGTTGCTCCTCCTCTCGCGTGGCAAGTTCGGGCCAATCCATAACGTTGGAACGCGAGTTGCCCGGCGTTGTGTAAACAAAATGGACGCCAGCTGCCGAGAGGCGGGAGATGAGGGCGATATCAATCATAGGTACTCCTCTAGCCCGGTTCCCTAATTGTAGATTGTTCGCCGGACAATTCGGCAGGAAGGGGGCGGCTGTCCGGCGAAGGAGTAACCACCCACGTAACCTGCTCTATAGAGGGCTGCCGAAGTCCCAAACCCCAAACCGATTGCCGGAACTCGTCAGCTGCCCCTGGCCGTAATCCGGCCTTCTATTGTCCGGCCTAACGGGGACGATTGATGCTCGAAAAGCTAACTGCGACGTTTTGTCAATGACCGTGCCCAAGCCGCTCCCATAGGGCCAAAGTCTTCTTCGTAGAATCTGTAACTTGTACTCGCAGCCCGATACAGCTTTGTTGCCACACCGCGCCTTCGCCACTTGGGGTGCACTACAATTGTGAAGCCGTAAATCGGCGGCTCTGCTTCGAGCCAAGCCGGAACCAAGGTTAAGACTCCCCTTGCAATGCCCTTCTTGTCGCACCAAATGAAACTATCCTTGTTGAATCGCGACACACCAGGTTTGCCATGCATGCCGCCGAGACTGTAAAGCACCTGACCGTCTCCTATATCAGGTCCATTCGGTTCTGCCTCGGCCTGCCAATCTATTTCCTCAATCATCGCTGTCTGTTCTTGCATGCTCAACTTCCTGTCCATATTTGCCACTTCCTCTGGGCCAATGATCATACGGATGCCTTCGCTCGACCAACGTAAGCGCCAGAGTTGGGAAGCGAGATAGTACTCTCGGACAGAAAACGACTAGTCGTCCCCAAGGGTAAACACTTTGTGCAATCGACACATCTGGTCATCGAGCTATGACGAGGGAGAGGACTTTGGCCCACGACTGATTTGCCTAGTCGCGTCGTGTTTCCGCGTATTAAACCTTCGGAGCACGAAAATGAACCCAGAAAAACCAGAAGCGTTTGTTGACGCCGACGAAGCCGCAAAGTTCCTTTCACTCACGCGGCGTCGCGTTCTCGATCTAGCTCGGGCAAGAAAGCTCCCCGGCCATCCCCTCGGTGAGGGTGCCCGGCGCGTTTGGCGCTTCCGCCTAAGCGAGATCGCGGCAGCAATCGCATCAACGAAATAATCTGGGTTTTTGTCTGAGGAGAAAGCGCGTATGGTATGGCCCCACGTGGTCCCCCGTCGTGCAAGGAATCAGGAGACTTCATGGGGCAGCAGCACCAAAAAGGTTGGTTGACCAAACACGTCAGCAAGCGCAACGGGTGGACCTGGGTCTATCACTTCTACCGGGACAAGTCCGAAACTGGGAAACGTGTTGAGAACACTGTCACCCTCGGACCAGTGTCTCGGTTTCGTCGCGAAAAGGACGCCTGGGCGGAAGTTGAGCGCAGGCACCTTACACCCAGCGATGGTCAGAACGGCATCGGCCGGGTCACCTTCTTGGAATTAGTCGAAAATTATCGGAAGAAAGGCTTCGATAAGCTTCGCATCACGACCCAGTCCGTAACCGCGCACATTCTGGACCACTATCTGCTGCCGCGCTGGGGTGACACCTTCGCTCTGGAAATCAATCCTGACAATATAGAGGAATGGCTCGGCGCACTTGCGCTGGCGAATCCGACCCGGGAGAAGATTCGCCGCGTTATGAACGTGGTCTATCGCCGTGGGCAAAAGTCCCGCATGTTGCCGATGACTGATGACGGCAACCCCGTGCGGTTCGTGACGCAATCTTCAAAGTCCAACTACAAAGCAGTGATCGTCAGTCCCGAACAAGCCTTCCGCATCATGATGGAGTTGGAGGAACCGTACCGGACGCTAGTGTTTCTCGTAGCTGTGACCGGACTCCGAATCAGCGAGGCGCTCGGTTTGAAGTGGGGTGACCTTGATTATGACGGGAAGATGATTCACTTACGGCGTGTCTGGGTGGGGACCGATATTGTTGAGCAGTTGAAGACCGAGGGCTCAGGCGCTCCGGTTCCTCTCGGCGACCTACTGGCCGATGCTCTTCGCGGGTGGAACCAGAATAGCCCGTATACGAAATCAAACGACTGGGTATTCCCGTCCATGAAGCTCAGAGGCAAAAAACCGCTGAGTGCCAGCATCATGGCGGCCGATAAGATTCGCCCCGCCGCTATTAAGGCCGGAATCCGTCTGGTACCTGGTCAGCGGTTTGGGTTCCACAATTTCCGTCACAGCCTTGCGACCTTCCTGGTTAGCCGGGGCAAGGATGTAAAGACGATTCAGGAGCTTCTGCGCCACGCGAAGTCGAGCACGACGCTTGACCTGTATTCCCAAGCGATTGATGCCGCCAAGCTTGAAGCGCAGGAAGACATCGCCTTGGCAATCACAAGCACGGCAGCAGCGGATTAGGTCGATCACACCGAAGAGAATCTTCGCAGTGCCATCTCCCTCCCATCACATGCGGGCCGGATGAGGTCGCTACGTCCAATGACCTTAATTCAATTTCCGGGTTGCCCGTCATCCGCCCAGAATCAATGTTAAGTGCGGAAATCACTTCCTACAAGCCGACATGTCGGTACTAATCCGACCCGAGGCGACGGCAAATGTAACGAAAGCCGGGAGGGATATGAAGACCGTCCCCGTCCGTGTCCAGGAATTGTTTCGATTGGGCCCACTCGAGCCCGGCATCACCGATCCCATCACGGGTGAGATGGGTTGGCGAGGTCATGGTCTTTCTCGATGCAGAGGATCGCAAGCCATCTAACGATCTCAATTCCTACTGACACGCTTTTCGCTGCTGCTGTGTATGGCTCGAAGCCGGAGGCGGGAGACCCCCGGCGAGTCTTTTTGGAATGAACAACCGCGCAGCGAATTTCATAGAGCCACCTAGCAAACTCGCCGCGCAGCGACGGTTGAGCTAGATCCACTCCAAGGATGGCAGGCCCGACAGACGGAAGCAAAGGGGAAGCAATTGCAAAGCGTATATCAGGATCGATGCTCGTGAGTTTTGCAGCGACGCCCGCTTCCGTAGTGAGCAGATCCATAACGCACTTTAGTTGTTCAAGCTCAGTCCGGGCATTTTTTGATAGCAGTGCGGGTGCCTCTTCGAAGTAATACTCTAGAACGTTGTAGTAGGCCAAATATGCCTTTAGAGGATTCGTCTCTTTGACTCCCGAAAAAAAGTGCGAGAGCAGAATCGGTGCGTAAGTCTTAGTGGCGGTGATTTTCTCTACAGCAAGTTCAGTTTCGCAACCATAGGTTGCGGTGTCTGATAGACGAAAACTGGTCGGAACATCATCGTTGTGAGTCGCACCCAACGAAGAAGGATCTACATCCTCTAAAGCGGTAGCTTGGAAAACATCTATGTACGGTGCTTGGGGTCTTACCACCCTAAGCTTTCCAAAATAGCCGTCCCTCTCCTCCGATGGCATCACTTTAACAAGGACCTTCTTTTGCAGAAGTTTGCTGATGTTTTCGACATATTCGGCCAGAACCGCTTTCGCGTAATTCGCCCCGATGTCCCAATCATCTAGATCAATGTTGTCAGCGGGGTCCAAGGCATCAATTTGCAAGACGCTCGTGTCGTTGAGTTGATCGAGTGCCAGCGTTTCAGTGAGCATGTGGTCAGCCGAGTGGTACATAGAAGATAAATCACCCTCTTGCCAAAACATTCCCTCGGCCACACGAAAAGTCATACGAGTTTCTGGATGCTGTTTGGCGAACTCAAATAGATAGTTGTCCATGATGTATTCGAGTTCAGATTGTGACAAATCATCCTCATCACGCACGTGGGCAGCGCATTCCATCTGTTCAAGGAAATAGATACCTTGGACTGACAAGACGGGATTTCCGTACACTGTCGGCTTCACAAGGACGGTGTACTTGAGCCCTTTGAACAGAACAAAGCGACCGATACCCTTGCTGCCAGAAAGCTGAAGAAGTGCGTGATGTGCCATATTTGCCACCCGGTACGAACGTGTTTGCGCGACTTCGCGTTATCTTGTGGAGTATACCCACTTCAGCGTCGAGCTTCCCTGAGGATAAACCTGCGATGTGACAAATGCTCTAAAGCACTGGAAAATCTTCGCACAACGTTCCCGACGTGATCAGGCGAGCATCAAGCGTTCATTCGCTATGCCCGGCATAAAGACTTGGCATCTTCGTTCGCAAACATCGACAACGATAAACGCGCTTGTGGTGATTAAAGGGGGCAACTCCCGGACGGTCGGCAACCCGGAGTTGGGATTTCCCCAACCAGGCGAAACTTCACTTTGAGCAATGGCGACGAAATTTTAGGCTGCGTGTTTGGGGTAAGTCGATGAACGAGGCCGACTCCGGCTGTCCCAAAACAGCGTCTTACAGGTGAAGAATTACAGGTGAAATTTCTGTCGGATTCCGAAGAAAACTCTCTAAAGTATTGAGAATAATGGTAGGCCCGTGCGGACTCGAACCGCAGACCTCTACCGTGTCAATTCAGATGGTGATGTCGCACCAACAAGTGACGAAGCGCATTCAACTGCAAAGAAAGATTAGAGATAGGCAGAGTTGTGATGCTCTGTCATTGCACTACAATGTAGCACGAAGCACTGATTTGCATGGGGAAGAAACGGTGGGTTATGACACAAGGAACGTCACACTAGCGTGGGAGCCGCCATTCTAGAATGCTTGTAAAGCAAGGCACACTTCAACCTCGTAAGCCACTTTTCGTATGGTTCAAGCCGAAGAACTGATTCTACTTCGATCTTGGCACCGTTTTAGTGCCGGAAGGAAATGGCCCTAGGGCCACATTCCGATAAGAGGGACTTGGCTCCATCACGACAGTTTTAGACAGAAATTCAGTCGAAAGTAAGAACTAACAGCTTGAGACTGTGCAAGCTATCCGCTGCATGAGGCTGTCATCTCTGACAGGTTGCTTTGTGCTAGCCCTAATGTAAAAGATTGTTCCGCTACTTAGGATACTTATGCTGAGGCATCCGCGTTTCGGGCTTCCCAGCGGACCGGAGATTGATCCAAGGTGGCGAATCCCCGAGGGCAACCCGCCCCCGTACTGGAGAGGAAAATATGTCCCTTAACCCAGAGCTACGCGACAAACTAACAGGTGAAATGAAGCAATTTTCAGTGTCCTTGAACCTTTCAGAGGCTCAAAAGCAGAAGCTGCAAGAGTCCTTGTCGAATGCCTACCAAAAAATGCAGGAATACAAGCGGCAGAATCCGGGGGCGTCGAAGGAGGATTTGGTCCGAAAGGTCGCGGAGAATCGCGACTCGATCCGCCAGCGGTTGGTCAGCTTCCTGACCGCTGAGCAACTGACAAAGTGGGATAGTGAAATAGCGAAGGCGAAGGACTTCCTAACCCAGAAGATTGTGTCGGCTTAGTTAGTGGTATGTCGCGCTCTCGGCATTTAATTTCCCGCGCGGCGTGCGGCAGACGGAACCCGGCTGAACATCCTGTGCAGAGCTAGCTCAAATTGCGCTTCCAGTTCTAATTCCCGCCCGCCCGTACGTTCCACTTCAGACAGCATCTGGTATAGCTGTATGGCAGTTCCGACGTTGACATAACAGTCGGAGCAAACTAGGTCAGTGCGTCCGGCGGGCTGAAACACCTCGGATGCCTGCTCGCATGTACCGCATATCCCTCTCATCTTTGGCCTCCTACATCCTACTGAATGTCGAGGCTAACACTCCGGTGAAAAGCAGTCGTTGCTCTATGCCACTTAATGGCAGGCGAACAGGCAATTCGACTTCAGTGACTGGCCCGAGGGCAAAAGCCACATTCCGATAAGAGGACTTATCGGGACTTGAGAACAGGAACAAATTGTTGACACGCGTCTTACGAGCCTGTCGAAGCTCTGAATGACTTCAAAAACGTTACAATTTGCCAACGCTGCGGTTCGGGGAGCTTTGACCAGACTGGCATTCCGTGCCATACCACTCCGTTCGTCAATACCCAGAAAAGCGCGCCGGGGGTGGCTTGCTGAACTTCGTCGCGCAGCAAACTCGGGGCCCTTTTTCCCCCTTCTCCCTTCAATCCGTGGCACCCCGCGCAATCCCGTTCGAAGAGCTTTCCGCCCGCATTCGCGGCGCCGGGATCGCTTTCCAGCGGATTCTTCCTGATGCGCGCTTTATCAGGGGCCCTCTTAATTTCGTCGTAATTCCACTTTTGGGTGTTGGTCGCTGGCGGATTGTTCTCTTGAGCGGACGCCGAGCGTACGCTGAGACCAAATGAGCAAGCAACGCCGATCAGGCTAAGCATCACGGAAAGGGAGCGCCTGATATCGATTCTCATTGGCGCCCTCCGAAGAAATGGCTCAGCATTTCACCGAAGCCCGAAAACTCACGAGACACGCCCCATCGCAGCAAGAAACGATGGCTATTGTCGTTCAATCCGAACCCTGGCGAAACACGAAGAGTCCAGCCCGAGGGAAGATTCCATGCTGCCACCGGCGCGATGTATTGGGAGGTGTCGTGTAGACCTAAGTGGTATCGGTCGCCGAGGCCGCCGTATAATTCGACTCCTGCAGTAAAATTCTCTGGGCAGAAAGCGCATCGATTTGGAGATGCCTTTAACGCGAGAGGGCGGCTCGCGCCCGCCGCGTACCCAAATTCCCAGGGATTGTTCGACAAGTTCTTCGCGGCGAGGGGATTGACAGCAAAATTCCACCCTTTGTATGTCTTGGATAGCAGTAGCTTGAACTCTAACTCGTTGACATGCTCCTGGCGCAATGTCGCGTTGGATTCGGAAAAATCGGATTCAACGTCTTTGCCCTCAACTTCCTTGAGAATCTTGTCAGCGCCGTTCTTCCTCTCGTACTCGATGTAGAGCACAGGATTGACGAAGTGCTCGCGCTTGAGCAGCCGAAAACGGTTCTCCCATCTGGCGCCCGTGAAGACCGTGCTGTCGCCAAACGTCGTTTGCCCATCGAGATAAAGTTCGGTGGTCCACCAAGCTTTCACTCCATATTCAAATTCGATCCAAAACGCATGGAAATCGTTGCCGGAGCGCTGGGTTCCAAATGTCGAGAAATATTCCACCTCCAGGCTTCCAGGCTCTTCAAGATAATGATCGTAAGTTATGATATATGGACTCTCTTGCGCGAAAGACTGGGGACAGAACAGCAGGCAGGAACATATGAGACATGCAACAAAACACACCAGTGTCGATGAATGAATACCGAATCTCTTGAGGAACTCTCGAAGCAACACACTTGAAGTGATGGGGCAACGCCCAGCCATGCTCTCTCCTTGAAAACCCTGGCTGGTGCACCATAGAATGCGTAAGTCGCCAGCCCTCTGGGTTGTACGACGGCCGGTCTCCATGGACCTCGATCAAAGGAATTCCGTGGAGACCGGTTCATAAATTTTGATCTTCCGACTTCTAAATCGAATTCAATTAGGCCGTTCGATAAATCTTTCCGATCTTGGCCGGTAGCTCTAGTTGCAAATCAGTTGCAAGTAGTGCGCATATTTATTCCTATCGTACAAATTCTAGTTGCAACTGATTGTCAACTGGAGCAGCTATTTCACATCATGAACGCTCGACTGTCAAGCGCGAACGGTGGATTAGGAAATTGTAGGATGTGCTTGGCGACTGCTAATTCGAGCTAAGTCCTGACAATCGGTGTCGGAAGCTGACTCCCACATGTCCAGAAACCGATTTTCCTGGAGTTGGTTTGAATTGGGCGCAATTGAGAATTTCAAGGTTGTAGTGCATTGATGATGAAACGGACAGACCTAATCACGATGTAGATATGGAAAAATTCCATGCGAAACTGAAAGCGATCGTGAGCGTCCAAAAAAAAACGGCAGGGGGTGCCAGCTTGAAATTAATGAAGTTTCTTGTGTCTGCGAATCCATCGGATTGACCACAATAGACCGACGCTTCCTATAACGATGGTCAGTGCCGCTCCGCTCCAATACCCCATCCTCAATAGCCTATTGCTTTGTTCCGGAACGGGAATGGGATTGAATATGCCCCGCAAACTTCCCAGCAATAACAAGCCGAAGAGAACGGCCAGAACGTAAACCAGAAATGTCTTGGCGGAAGTCATACAGAATGTCCGGTTTATACCACAGCCTAGCGTTCGGACTATGCCTTCCCAAGTCCTGTGAAACGGGGCGGTCTCAATGGGTCAGTGCAACACTTGCTTGCAGTCTATCTGCCGGAGTTTGAAATCCCAAAGTTTTTCTTGGACGCTGATTTAAGCGCAGCGCCACCTCGTCGAGTTCTTCTTGAGAATACGCTGACAAGTCTGTTCGTTTGGGGAAGTACTGACGCAACAGGCCATTTGTGTTTTCGTTCGAGCCGCGCTGCCAGGGGCTCTGCGGATCGCAGAAGTAGACTTTCACTTCCGTGTCCATCGTGAAGCTTTTGTGCTGGGCCATTTCCAGCCCGCGATCCCAGGTCAACGAGCGCCGCAAAGATGCGGGCAGCTTGCCAACGTGTTGGCTCAGCGCAGCGACCACCGTAGCCGTATCTTTGCTGGAAACTTTGACCAGCATGACAAAACGCGAATGTCGTTCCACCAGAGTTGCGATATGACTGTTCTTGGTCCCGCCAATGAGGTCACCCTCCCAATGCCCGGGGATGGCGCGATCTTCGATCTCTGCGGGTCTTTCTCGAATGGAAATGGCATCGACGATCTGACCCTTGTGGTGTCCGCTATCCCGAGCGTGCCGCGAGCGGCGAATTCGCCGCTTGAAGCGAAGATGCTGAATCAGCTCTTTCTTCAGCACTCCGCGTGCTTGAATGAACAGGCTGCGATAAATTGTTTCGTGGGACACGCGCATGCTCTCATCGTCAGGATACTCGGTCTTCAGCCATCCGGAAATCTGTTCCGGCGACCAGTCCAGGATGAGTTTACCCGCAACGATCTCTTGCAGCTTCACGTGCAGGGCAAGAAGGCACCGCTTGGGCCGCAAGGCCGACTCCCAGGCTTGCTGATCGGCGTCACTGGCTCGATACAGAGGTCGCCCGCCATGGCGGGCGACCTCTCGGCTGACCGTCGACACCGCCCGCTGCAATCCTTTGGCAATCTCACGAATCGATGAACCGCAGGCAATTCCTCGTGAAATATTTTCCCGCTCCGCCAGCGTGAGCGTGAGCGGCGAGCGCCGCCGCACTGCTGGCGCAATCCCGCCATGCTGCGCCAACATAAATTGAATGGACACATGATCCTTGCCGAAGACTCGCCCAATCTCATGCAACGACTGTCCCGCCTTCCAGCGACTCCACATCTCATTCCGCTGGTGCTCAGACAGCTTGAACCGCCTCCTAAATGTCATAAACACCACCTTATAGAAAAAGATTTATATCAGATGGTGTTGCATTGACCGGTTGAGCCGGCAGGGATTATCGGAATGTGGGAATCAGGTCCCAAAAGGCACAAAAGCCACATTCCGATAAGCGGACTTATCAGGACTTGGCCATAAGTTGCAATTCTATCCGCGCCGCTCACATGGATGACTCTCTGGTCGAACGCGAATTCAGAGAAGCTGATTTGTGATGTAGAACACTGAAATTTGGGCTTCCCGCACTTAACCTTCGAAAATGAATTTCTGCTTTCGAGTTACTGGGCGGGATCACCAACTAGGCGATAGGTACTGCACTGGATGCGCTGCCATGGTAGGCGAACAATTCCCACGTCCCCATAGGGAGTACACAGGGGTAACGTGTCTCGGATTGATTCACGCCGAGAAATTCGAGGACCCAGACAAGACTGTGTTAATGTGCGATGCTTGCAACGCTAATCCTTGACACGTTGAATGGGTTTTGTCCGTCCCATCTTTTGGGCCATGAAAAATAGCACGTTCCGGTCACCGTCTTGCATTCGACCGAACAGGCGACAGAACTTGGCAAGCATATGTGCGTCTTTACCGGAATTACCCCACAGAAGGTCGTCAGCAGACTTGCGCTTCGGAAGATTCGGCAGCTTGGGCGGTTCTTCTCCGTCGTAGAAGAGTTGGTACATTGGGACTTCCAAAGCGCGAGCAAATTTCTCAAGCGTCTCGACCGCGGGGACGGTATGTCCGTTTTCGACGCGCGAGACGTAGCATCGGAGCAGTCCCGTCTTCTTCTCAATGTCGCCTTGTGAAAACTTCTTTTCCTCACGCAATACACGCAAACGTTCTCCAATAATCATTGGCTGATCCTCCGTAGTATCGGAATGATTCCAGAAATAAACTAAGGTCAAATTGGGGACGGGGGAGCATACCTCAAACTTCAATAGAATCCCAGGAATCTTGTCAGTCGCGGGGCATAACGACTTCGAACCGGGCACATATGGAAGATACCTCGCTGCGCTTCATTCTTGGCTAGAGGGCCACATTCCGATAAGCGGACTTCACAGGACTTGGACCGCTACCTGTTACTTCTAACAGGTTTTAATCACACAAATTGCGCTTAAATATTCGCGAAAGGTTACTAGGAATGATTCTAAGGGGACCAAAATCCCAGTCGCCGATCCCCTGTTTTTTGGCACCCACGTACCGTAGTGGAAGTTTACCAGCGAAGAATAAATGGCATCAATCATGATCTGTCCGTATTGATCTGAGGAGGTCGCGATGATGGTCAGTTCTTTCGAACAGAGTGTACCTTGTAAGAAGTGGGGACCATATATCAGTGTGCGAAAGAGGTGCAGGCTCTCAGTCGCATTGGCGTTGACGTCAGTAACTTTGTTCATCCCTTCTGCCTACGGACAGTCTCCAGCGAACCTTCCAGGCAGCCCGGACACCGAAGTCGCAGCGGCTCAGGTGTCCCAGTTTAGCAAGTTGGAAAAAAAATTCCTTCCCGAGAAACCGCGCCCCACCGACCTGGGGGACGAAGTGGCGGCTCTGGTGGCTGATAACGCCGATCTTCGAGAACAGCTGCGCAAGTTGGACGAACAGGAGAAGGATCAGCTGGAACAGCAGAGAGTAATGTTGGAACAACAGAGGGTAATGATGGAACTGGTCGACCGTCTGCAGAAGCGGCTTGATGGTTCGACAGTCGCTGAGGAGTCACGCCCTGCGGAGCCACCAAGCCCGGGCGAAGCTGGGGGAGACCTTGCCCTATCGAGCTCGAAAGTGGGGGCTTCATTATCTTCGCTACGCGCACCCCAGGGAGATGCGAACACGGCGGACGATCGTTATAAAGACGCAATTATTCTCCTGGATTCGGGCGAGCACGCCAAAATCCCGTTCCAGCTGAGGTTCACTAATATTTCTCAATTCAGATATCTCAATACCCTGGCTACTAACGACAATTTTACCGACCATCTGGGCATTGTCCGACCGGTTTCAAAACGCAATGACTTCACCATAAATCGCGAAATGTTTACCTTTGGCGGCTACATTTTCGACAAGAGGTTGACGTTCAGTCTCTTTACCTGGACTTCCGCCACGACCACCGCGGTAGTCGTGTCCGGCAACGTCAGCTGGCGATTCAACAAGGCCATCACCCTGAATTCCGGTTACTGGGCCGTTCCAGGTTCCCGAACACTGACTTTCACGTTTCCATTTTTTACTCAACCTGAGCGGAGTCTGGCGGACAACTTCTTTCGCCCTGGGTTCACCCAGGGAATCTGGTTCACCGGAGAACCTGTGAAGGGGCTCAACTACGATGTGTTCATCGGAGACGGTTTGAACACGCTGGCGATCCCGGTGCAGAAGACCGATTCGCACCTAGCATATTCCGCCAGTGTTTGGTGGGAGCCGTTAGGACCATTCGGGCCCCCCGGCAGATCACACTTCATGTACGACGATTATTTTATCTCCAAGAAACCTGTCATTCGAGTCGGGACCAGTTACACCAGATCCCGGGAGGACCGCTTTACAAATCTCGATCAAAGTAATCCGGAGAACACGTCGATGTACAATTCCGACGGCGTGCTTACCTTCTCGACCGGCGCGTTTGCGCCCGGTGTAACCGTCGACCTGGCCACATACCGGATGTTGGCAATCGACGGCGGCATTAAATGGCAAGGGCTTGCGGTCAATGGGCAATTCTACTCTCGCTGGGTCAACGACTTCGTTGCCGACGGCCCGCTTCCCCTCAAATCCATGTTCGACCATGGCGGCGAACTGTCGGTGAGCTATTTTGTCGTTCCGAAGAAGTGGATGCTGGAGGGACGCACATCGGCAATCTTCGGGCAGTTTGGCAACTCTTATGAGTACGCAGGTGGTTTCAAGTGGTATTTCGTCCCGACGCAGCGTGTGTGGTTGCAGGGCGAGGCTATACGGGTTTACAAATCCGCTTATGGAAGCGCGATTACCCCGTACACCGCAGGTATGACCGGTTGGGCGCCGTTAATTCAGACCATCTTCAGTTTCTGACGTTCGCGAACGTGGAAGGACGGCAAACCGGGTGCGCCGTCCTTTGACGTTGAATTTTAGGGTTCCCCGCTCTAGCGGAGCAAGGGTGGGTTTGCGTTCGTCAGCAATCGGAAGATCGTCCAACCTTGGATGGAAGCCCATCTCGCGTGACCACAAAAGCACGAACGTGAATAACGGAATTGTGAGCCTCTCCGGGATTCCGCCTGAGAAACGGGATTATCGGTAACTGGCTTTTCGCTGGCGGTCATCATTTCTAAAGGTGGACTTCATGGAAACTAGGGCCGTAAGTGTGGTGTCTAACACCATGTGAGACTACGGGTTTCATGCTCCGCGTTTGTGTAGACCTCTGACAAAAGAAAGGATCGGATATGTGGCCAAGATTGCTAGGTACAGCCTTCTTGTTCTTTTCGTTTCAAACGTCATTTCCCGCCGATACCCCACAGTCCTTGAGGAACCAGTACGGCCAGCCCATTTCTGAATCCTATCTCGTTCGGCCAGGGATAGTGGCCTCGGCAAGTTACGGCGCAAGCGGTCACATCTGCAAGATTGTCGTGAGCCCGCAGAGGCTCTGGAACAGCACCTTCGATTCCAAGCAGCTAACGGAAATCGTCAACGAAATTGTTCCTGAGAGTCAACGAGGGAAGTACCTGATGGGTACGTTCGTGAACGCGGTCTGCTTTCCAACGCAAGATTGTAATGGGACAGCGGGGACTTGGGAGAAGGTAAATATCTTTCGAAATGGGGGCACGGACGCAGAGCACTACGCCAGCATAGAATGGAGCCGAGATGAATGCCGCACGATCACACAAAAATGAATCTTGACCCGCTCAGCACGGTGTAGCCCAACATAGGTCCTGATAAACGGGGCGGTCTCAATGGGTCAATGCAACACTTGCCCAAAGTTCTCTCGTAGGGGCCTAGGAGCCTGATTTTGTTCGCGGGCGTCAATTCAAACAAATCAAAAGCCCTGTTTAGGTTCTGATTGAGTACGGCCGTACAGATTGATTCTCAACGGGAAGCACTATCAGATCAACCGGTTAAGAGGTGTTGCATCGACCGGTTGAGCCGGCAGGGATTATCGGAATGTGGCATTTTGCCGCGTGGCTAGGAGTCGATCGGCCTTTACCGAGAGCCGGAACCGCAGCAATCGGTTCCGTAAGCGCCGTCACAATACCGCCTCAAAACCATTGTAGAACCCAAAACCGCCCTTAAAAGACCGCGATTCGTCAGGTGCGCGATTCTATACTCCCCAAGACTTCACCGTCGAGGCCACAATCTTCGGGTATTCCATTTCGCCGACGTTATAACCCGTTTGCGTCAGTATCCCCTTTAATCGTTCGTGAGCGAATTCTGCATTTTGATTCGGACCAGTGATGATTTCTGCGAATGCAATCCGTTTTCCGTTGTCCCTGACCAAAACCGGCAAATATCGGATGGTCTTGCCGCCTAATTGTCGTTCTCTAGGTTGGACCTTGGCGTCCGGATGGACAATTGTGACGTGGCGGAACTCTTGTTCAACCTCCCACGCTTGCTGTTTGGCCATGATCGAAGCGAAGGCCGCGATTCGGTAAAGCGCCGACAAAGCCAACGCCTGGTGTCTCCGAGAGGAATTGCGGTACGATAGAAATGAACAGATGAGTCCCATATTTTTTCTGATCTTTTCCCGCCAGGATTCTTCCGAGTAGTCGACCTTTACTAAGCCGTCGCCGAGGTCTGGGCCTTGGGATTTCGGTTCGTTGAGCATCCGAAGACCAAGACAAACACCACGGCCATCATCTCTGCCACTGATTCTTATCATCTCTCAGAATTGAGAAGCAGGTGAGGTAGACCGGAATGACCAGTGTCACCTGTTGTTTGGCATAGTTTTGCAGAAACAAATCCAGGACATCGGACGCGGGATGAGCAACATTTCGACGCAGCTCTCTAACAGTCCTGATGATGATCTCATCGGCTGCGACCAACTCAGCTTTGTCGTTCGTGCAATCATGGGCTGTGGCCCAGAATTGTTGGCTTGAAATGATTCCCTCGGCACCTGCCCATCTCGTGTAGTGGTAGAGAACCTTAGGGCTTGCACCTGGGGGAATTCCAAGTGTGGCGTTCACTGGCCGGTCGAACATTCGCTCAATTGCTAGGGGATTTGACTGGCTCTTTTTCCGTGATCTTTGCATGCGGCCCGGCTGTTCTCGTCTTATTGCCCTCATCGGATTCTACACGAGTAAAATGCACCGGAGGTTTCGTATTCTGTCGGGATCGATTCGGTGCAAGCATTGCAGCTTGCTATGAAGAACGCAGGTGGAATCCTTTTTGGGATTAATGAAAAGTGCAGAGGCAAGCTGCGATGGAATGGCGACGAAAACGGTGACCTCGGCCTTCCCCTGCCGATATAGTCTTGCCTGACTGCCCTCCGTGGGGATTCGGAAAGTATTGGAGCCACGAAATCCCACATTCCGGTAATCCCGTTTCTCAGGACTTGGCACTCCAATAAGAATCTACTGCCAGGAGACACGAGAGCGGGACATAAGATGGTATCGTTCTTGCGCGATGGTCTTGCCGCTTATTGCCCTCGTGATGGGTTGCGTAGTCTTCAGCATCGCCGGATCGGTTATACTTAGCGGGCTTCTCCAGTTACGTCCGACTCTAGCCAATTGTTTTGTGTTTGTCATTGGTGCATTCCCCGGCGCTGCCGCGTTTGGGTATCTTCACGAAATCGTCTTTGCGGATGCACAGCATGTATTGCACAGCGTCGCAGCCGTCCTTGAGTATTTTGCAGCAATGGGGGTGGGAGCGATCCTTGGGGGCACGACACTAGTCTGGATCAATACGCGACTAACCAAGCGCATTGGGTGATCGTCCATCATTCTGATTGGGCCCCGCCACATTCCGAGAATCCCTATTTCCCAGGACTTGGGCATCGAAAGACGTGCGCGGTGTCGCCAGATATTGATGTGTCCTTACCCCACAAATGGTGATATACCGTTCCCAATCACTCGACACACCCCGGGGAGCAGCTGCGGTAATACCAATGCTGCTTCCTTTTCCTTTGTGAGTTGGAAGGCCCGCGAGCCACATTCCGATAATCCGTTTCACAAGACATATCCGAAAGGGACCTTTATCCCAATGACCTGATTACTCCGATTGGGTGCAGCGTTGTTTGATCTGATCTACTCGACTACCTTCTCTCGTCCCAGCGCAAATATGTGGTTAAAAATCGTACGACCTGCAAATTAAAAGGGTAGGAAGTTAACGGTGGGTGCTTGCTTGGTGGTAGCTCCCTACCCTTTCGAGTGGTACTTGCAGTCATGGACGTGGGTCGTCGCTCGCGGGTTCCAAGTTTATCCTGTCGTCCACATTATGATAATCCCTGTTTATCAGGACTTGGCGCCAGATTTTCATGTGACCTTAAGGTTGACGGTATACAGTACGATTGAGTGGCTCTGAGGATATGCTTTTCTACCGGCGGGCTCAACACTCACCCACAGGAATTCGGCAGGTCTGCATAATCTTCCGGGGAATTCATACTTACTACTGAGAGGAAGGGACAAATGCGTTTTCAAGCGAAGCACTACCTCGCATGCTTGGCGGTTCTGGCACTGACAATGCCGGTATGGGCTCGCACCTACAAGGCGTCGCTGGCCCTCACCAACAACACGACGATCGGAAGCGCCCAACTGAAGCCTGGTTCCTACGACCTCACGGCCGATGACACCAAAAAGGAGCTCAATATCCTGCAGCACGGCAAAATCATCGCGACCGTGCAGGGGGAGTGGGTCAAGATTCCGCAAAAGGCCTCGGGTTCAGGGGCTGAGTCCACTGGCGACAAGATCACTCAGGTGCGATTCAGCGGAAGCGAACAAGCATTCCAACCGCTTTAGTCCAAAGAACTAAATCAAGGAAAGCGAGGGCGGCCTTTGGTTCGCCCTCGTTCTACTTCCTTCCTCGGCATGTCATTGGGCAGAATCGGCTGTCACTGGGCAGTTGGTCGGCAAACCGTAAGTAATCCTCGGCCCCCCCCACCACGTCACAACTCGCGCCAAGTCCTGTGAAGTCGCGTTCTCGGAATGTGGGAATCTAGCCGACGCGACGTAAATCCTGTCTACCAGTCGATTTCCAGGGGCGGATTACAGGGACGGACTGATCCAGCAAGCTGATGGCAAAAATTCTATTGGGTGTCTCTTTTGCTAGTTCTCGGAACTTCAGTTCAACGTTTTCCATTCCAAACACGCATGCCCGCCAGACTGTTGAGCCATCTCGCGATTCCTCGAAAATGTCGTAATCGCGGTTCGTTGAACCTTCTGGAAACCTATGATGCATGGGACAACTGGACACTGAGGACCTCCATCTGAGGGTCAGGGCAATTGCGGAGGTAGCCTATATAGCATCGGGATAGATAACGCGCAAGGTAAACCAGTTTCGTTAATCACAGGTTTTCCACAGGCGCTCCCGCTTTATTGCCAATAGGCCCACTGCAGCCATCCACCCGCCGCGCCAAGTCCTCTTATCGGAATGTGGCTATTTGGCCCGCACTGACCCGCTTTTTTGTACGCTCGCGAGTGTACGGATGCCCCGCCGATTGGGAAACGCTTACCCGAAACGGTAGGCGTTTCCCGGATATTTGAGCAAAACCGGCCGAGTGAGTAAACTAGCTTGTCTCTGTCAGTTGTGTATGTTGTTTTCACTCGCTGAAAATTTGCACAAATTCAGAATTGCAAAATGAATTGTGCGGATTTCTTGTGCAATTCAGATATTTCCGGGGTTTTTGTTTAAATTACGCTGCAGCCAACGAATTATGAAGTGGATCAAGCAAATCCCCAGGATGGCTAAAAGGAGCCAACCGACGGGCTGTATTTCCCATCCAATGCCTTCCATTCATTCCTCCCTGGCTATTCCTAGCAGTTGGCCCTGAGCTTCGTCCACGATCAGCGTTGCGCATCGGTCGCAATAAACACCCGCGTGGCGAAGCACGAGAAGGAAGTCTCTTTCCTTTGAAATCTTGGCATCCTTCTTTGAGATTCGGTGCCCGCAACTGGGACAAGTCAGATAACCCGCCTTGCCCTTGCAGAGGGGACAGGTAATCCCTGCGCACCCCAAGACATCGAAATACCGCACGCGTAGCATTCCCTTCGCCGTAAGCTCATACCCTCCTGCTACCTGTTCCAATAGACCTTGCCGCCTCAAATGCGAGAGGTACGACCGCGCGGTACCTGGGCCGTAGCCAAAGTGCCTGACAAGATCCTTGGAATGGGCGGTACCTTGCCTTCGAATGAGCTGGAGTGTTTTGTGCTTGTTGGTCTTCACTTTGGTGCGAGCTGAGCTTTCAAACTCTTCGGTATTGGGGACCCTGCGACGAGCGTAGTCGGAGTTTTCGCGGAAGATGTCACTAACGCGCCGCCGGTTGGGTTGGATGGTCGCGCCCGAGGAATTTTTCGATTGCCACCAAAGGTATTATGCGGCGACGGCCCACCTTGAGACTGCCCAGTTCGCCAGTCTTGATTAGCGAGGCCACTGTTCGCGGCGAAAGGCTCAATCGCTTCGCCGCCTCGACGATGTCTAGAGCTAGCTGGCCGTTATCTTGCACGGTGTAGCCTCCTGGAATCAGCAACAAGCTTGACGATTGCACAAGTATCGTCTAAAGTCAAATACTCGTGGCATTATTTGGCACGATATGGCATTGGAGGCATCTACTTGAATAAGCGGGGGCGAAAGCCGGTGGAGATAGGGATCCTTAACAGTTGGGAGTATGAGTGGAACAAAGCGTTTCATTTGCTGCGCGATGGCGTGCAGGCCCCCTCGCCGAGATGGGTTGACCCGGACCTGGCCGGGCTTACGCCGCAAAAGATCGATGCGGGCATTCGGTTGCTCAAACAGACAGAGCCCCAAGAAGTCGTCGCAATCTGGGAACAGCGGCAAGGAAAGCTTCTGAAGCCGACCGAGACTTATCTCCGTTTTGCGGAGGATTTTATCGGCGAACGAATCGCCACCCTTGAACAATTGAAGCCAAGGAAGATTCGCGCGCGGGCCGAACGCCAGGCGATTTGGGACGCGCTTATTCGCGCACGGAAAGGTGAAGCGGTGCGGCGGGCGTGCGAGCAATGGGAGCATCTTGCCGATGTTCGAGCCGCTGGAATGGCAATCTACCCCGCATACGTCGTTTCGAATGCAGATGCGTTTCTAGCGATGAAGCGCAATCGGCGGTTTCCGCGCTCCTCCTATGCGGCCGATTCGCGCTTAGAATACCTCGCTCGAGGGATGGCCGGTGTTATGGTCGGTGTGAGTCCAATGACCGCAATCGAACGGATACGCAACATGAAACATACTGCGAGCGGGCCGCTGTGGAGCGACTCGGAAAAGGTCTGCGGGTGCTGGCGTTGTGAAACGGCTCGGTCCAAAGAGGCGATGAAAGCGCTCGGTGCTGTTGAATTTCCACAAAGTGGGGCACGTCAACAATGAGTCTTTTTAAGCGCGGCAAAACGTGGTGGACGGATTTTTCCGTGAACGGTGTGCGCTACCGCATTTCGCTCGATACGACGGATTGGCGCGAAGCGCAGTCGCGGGAGAAGGAAAAGATCACCCAAGCCAGCACCGGGAAACTCGCCCCGTCGAGCCAGCGATTCGCGCGGCTCGCGTTCTCTGAAGCCGCAGACCGCTATCTCGAAGGTCGAAGGCTCGAACTCTCAGCGGCGAGCCTCGAAAAAGAAAAATATGTCCTGCGACAACCTCGCGCATTCTTTGGCACGACGCAACTGTACCGCGTTACTTCCGAGGATTTGCGCGCATACCGGGAGCGAAGAGCCGCCGAAGGCCGGGCGGCGAGCTACATCAACATGGAGATGGGTGCAGTTCGAAGAATCCTCAAGCGAGCGCGGCGCTGGCACCTTATGGCTGATGATTTGAAGCCGCTCAAAGAACATGGCGGTATCGGGCGCGCTCTATCCCACGAGCAAAAGATCGATCTTTTGCGCGTAGCTGGAAGCCGCCCTGAATGGCAGGTTGCTTACTGCGCCGCCGTGCTTGTGCTCAACACAACGCTGCGAGGATGTGAACTCAGAAGTCTTCGCTGGCGTAACGTAGACTTAATTGGCGCATCGTTGGTGGTGAACAAGAGCAAGACCGAAGCGGGCGAGCGCGTGATCCCGCTCAATGGGGACGCGATGAAAGCCATTCTTGAACTGTACAAACGTTCTGAATCGTTCAACGCGGCCTTATTAGACCACTTCGTGTTCCCGGCGTGCGAGAACGGCAAGATAAACGCAATGCGGGCACAGGCGTCTTGGCGTACAGCATGGCGAAAGCTAACGAAGGCTATTCACTGCCCCGAATGCGGACAGGTTCAGAATCCTGGAGTCATTTGTAGCCGTAAGGAGTGTGAGGGCAACATTCGGGACATCAAGAGCCCAATTTCGCATCTGCGGTTCCACGATCTGCGACATCACGCCATTACCGAACTAGCTGAGGGACAGTCGAGCGATCAAGTGATTCGAAGCATCGCAGGGCACGTCTCGCAGCGAATGCTTGAACACTACAGCCATGTACGCATCGAAGCTAAGCGAAGGGCCCTGGAAGCCCTCTGTGGCGGGGGAGGTTACGGCACAAACCACGTCACAAATCCGGTCTCGGCGGTTCCTGCGAATCCGCAAGTCGTTGATAAAGATGGTAGGCCCGTGCGGACTCGAACCGCAGACCTCTACCGTGTCAAGGTAGCGCTCTAACCAACTGAGCTACGGGCCTAGGCTGGTTTTCTGCGACCGTCATTTTAGCATTTGCAAGCGAATGAGCATAGCGTCCTGTCACCGTAATTTTTGAGCGCCCTGGTGAGCGCTGGAAAATACGGGCGTCAAGGTTGGCCTGCTTGCAAATTTCGAGCCGGCGAATTGAACCAAAGCGAATTAAGCTCCGTCCAACTGTTCGGTCCATAATTCGCCGGGCAAATTGACACGATTGATGTCCGTCGTTCAAATCCGCACCGGCCACCCATCCGTCTTGACAGCGCGAAGGAGAGCCATGGACGGGGAAAGCCCGCAATTCCTCACGAGCATCACTTCATTATTTTCATTGATGCGTGCAGTGTGGCACGGACGGAGGATAGTACCAGCAAAGAAAAAACAAAAAATACTACTTGACAAATCGAATGCGCGGGTGTTGAGTGCACCCATTCGGCCTAGTCATCGGACCATCCGGGTATTGAGGTTTGCGGATGCTTCCAGCCAAAGCGGAATTCGAAGCGGTCCCTCGGACCAAACTCTACCAGAAGGTGGTAAAGCAGGTTCAGGATATCATTCGTGATGGACTGCTTCGCCCCGGTGACATGCTGCCCCCGGAACGCGAGCTGGCGGAACAATTGCATGTCAGCCGCGGTTCCCTCCGCGAAGCGATCCTTGCGCTGGAATCCATGGGTCTCGTTGAGCCGCGCCATGGAGAAGGAACGGTCGTCCGCGACCTCTCCGCCGCTCCCCTGGTAAATCAACTCTCCGTCATGCTGGTGCAAAAGAGGGCGCTCGTCGGTGAGCTGCTTGAATTTCGTTTGATGGTCGAGCCCACGCTCGCGGCGCGCGCCGCGGCCAATGCGACGCAAGAAGAAATCGCCCAACTCGAAGATATTTTGAGCCGCCAGAAAGCGAAGATAGATCGGGGCGAGCTGGCGATTGAAGAGGATTCCAAGTTTCATTACACGATCGCTCAGGCCGCGCGAAACAGCGTGGTCCTGAAGGTCCTCGACGTTTTCATGGATTACCTTCGAGACAGCCGGGAGCTTTCGCTGCAGGTGGAAGGGCGCCCGCAAAGATCGCTGAACAGCCACCGGCGAATCCTGAATGCGATCGCGCGAAAGAATCCGGCGGCCGCCGAGAAGGCCATGCGCAGGCACATTACAACGATTGAAGGATTGCTATTGAAAAAGATGTAACGAAAAAGGAGGCGTCCCATGGGCTGGCTATTTGCAGTTGAGGTCGTCTATCGCGGAATTTTTCAGAAGACGCTCGCCAAGAACATCACCCGCGCGATTGTGCTGGCGGCGCATGAAGAAGGAAAGCCGGGCATCTCCTTTGGGCGCTACGGCGATAGCCCGGAGCGCAACGGGATTCCCGCGAAAGCGTTTGCGATTGTCGCCACCGACAACCTCACGCTCGAAGAGGGAATGGCGAAGTACGAGCCGAAAGAAGTGGATATCACCATCGCCGTGGACGACACTTTATGCAAGGGCGTCGAGTCCTGGGCATGGTACGGCTTGCAGCCGATCAATCGACTGACCAAGAAGGACGCCACGCTGATTGTCACCTCGCGCGAGGAGCCGGAAACCCTTATTTCGATGTGCCATCGCAAGGAATTTCCGTACAAGCTGGCTATCTTGAAAGGGATCCCCAGTTTTTCAGGCCTGTGGGTCTATAAGGATGACCACACCGATGCTCGTATTCTAGGCGCCATCGCCAAGCTCCTCCCGGAATTGTTCAGCCTAGAGTCCGTGCAAAATGTCATCAAGAAGGACGCGGGCGGAGATTTGAAAGCCGTTTCCGCGGCGCGTTCCTATGAGCGGATTTCGACGGTGACCGTCCCGCCCAACCAGGGCAATCCCGAAATACCGTACAAGTTCGAGATGCCGAAGTGGCAGGAGATGCGCGATGGAATAACCATCCCGAACATCGCGGCCGGCCATGCCATGAAGGATCCGCAGAATCAGGCGGTCGGCGGCTTCCAGCCGGCGCGCAATCCCACGTTCAAGAAATTCACCACGCGAACGATGCGGCCGATCCTCAACTTCGACACTTGCATCAAGTGCACGCTTTGCTGGCTGCAATGCCCCGATTCCTGTTTTGACGTTACGCCCGAGGGTTTATACGACGCGAACATGGAAGCTTGCTGCGGGTGCGGCGTTTGCGAGGCCGTTTGTCCGGTAAAGGACTGCGTCACGATGGTGAACGAGGTCGAATTCCACGACAACGCCAGCCAGTGGGAGATGTGGCGGAAAGACCAGCCGGGCTACCTTGCTTTCCTCAACGGCAAGATTGAGAACCGGGAGGAGCGATCCCACGGGTTCCGTTATCGCGGCCAATATCAGGAGCAGATAGCCGAGATGGCGAAGCCTGCTCCGCCGCCTGCAGACTAGAAGATTTTGCCGGGATCGGCGAAAGAAACGGCGTCAATAAGATTTGAAGGGCTGAGAGATTCTTGTTTGGAAAAGATTTTGAAACAGGGAAGGAGCCAACATGGCAGCGCCATCGGTAACACTCGACAAGGGACAAACACCGGAGAAAGTGGAACTGATCACCGGAAGCGAAGCGATCGCGATCGCGTGCAAACTGGCCGACGTGGACGTGATTACGGGCTACCCGATTCGCCCGTATGACACGGTGATCCAGTACATCGCCAAACTGATCGCCGACGGAGATCTCGACTGCGAATACATCGTGGCCGAGAGCGAGCACTCGCAATTCGAGATCGTCAAGCACGCTTCGGTGGTCGGGGCGCGAGTTTTCTGCGGAAGCAGCGGCGTGGGCTGGATGTATGCGTTTGAAGCCCTCACTGTCACGCCGGCGCTGCGAGTTCCGATGGTCGCCATGGTGGGCAATCGCGCGCTCGACGATCCGGGGGCTTTCGGCGTGGAACACAACGACGCCCTGGCCGTGCGCGACCTCGGATGGCAACTGGTTTGGGTGGACAGCGCGCAAGAGGCGCTGGACACCGCCCTGATCGCCTACCGCGTCGCGGAAGACCGGCGCATTTTCTTGCCCTGTGCGATCAGTTGCGACGGCGCTTTCCTGACTCACTCCCAGGGCCTGGTGAAGATTCCGTCGCAGGAAAAGGTCAACGAATTCCTGCCGAGATATGACCGCGGGGATCTGCTGCTCCACCCGGATAATCCCATCACGATTGCGCCGCAGGCTAATGAGGACTGGCTCATGGAAATCCGCCGCCAGACCGCTGCCGCCATGGAGCGTTCGGCAGGGGTGATTCGCGAGGCTTATAAGGACTTCGAGAGAATCTTCGGCCGCAGTTATGGCAACCCGTTCTTCGAGGAATACGAAACCGAAGATGCGGACGTAGTTTTGCTTGGCATGGGAACGCTGTCCACTCCGGTCAAAGTTGCTATCCGCAAAATGCGGCAAGAGGGTAAGAAGGTCGGATTCGTGCGCATCCGCTGGTTCCGTCCGTTTGCCGCCGAGGAATTGGCCGAGTGCCTGTCGCGGTTCAAGGGCGTGGGCGTGATCGACCGCGACTTCTCCCTGGGCTCGCCCTTCCACAGCGGAGTGCTCGCCACGGAAGTGCGGGCGGCGATGAACAGCAGCGCCAAACATCCGCCGGTCTTGGGCTTCATCTGCGGCCTCGGCGGGCGCGAGGTTTTGTTCCAGGATATCGAGAAAATGACGGGAATCGTGTACGACGCGGCCGCGGGAAAAACGCAGCCGCCGACGCAGTGGATTGGAGTTCGCGAATAACGATTTTTTTGCTCGTGCCGCCGCCGGCGGCGAGGAGGTCTTAGCCATGGCAACATTCGATGTTACTCTCCCCAAACTGGACCCTATCAAGGGCCAGAAAAATATTCCGCTCGAAGAGTTCTTCACTTCGGGGCACCGGACCTGCCAGGGATGCGAATCCGCCCTGGTGATGAAGATGATGGCCAAGGCGGCGGGTCCGCGCACGATCGTGCTCGGGAGCACGGGCTGCATGTACGTCGCGAACACGACTTACTACAGCACGTCCTGGGTGATCCCGTGGATGCACACGCAGCTGGGCAGCAGCGGATCAGCCGCTCTCGGTACGGCCGCGGCTCTGAAATCGCTGATGCGCAAAGGCAAGATGAAGAAGGAGCCGATCAACGTCATTGCGTTCTGCGGCGACGGCGGCGGCGCCGACATGGGCCTCTCCGCGATTTCTGCGACCCTGACGCATCCGGACTACAACTGCCTGATCCTGATGTACGACAACGAATCGTACGCGAATACGGACATCCAACTGTCCGGCAGCACGCCCTATGGCGCGAACACCACCTTCAGCCCTCCGGGAAAAGTGAAGCGGATCATCCATCACCGCTGGAAGAAAAACATGGCGGGGATGCTGGCGGCCGGCCATCCCGAATGCAAATACGTCTCGACCGTGTGCATGTCTTACGGATTGCAGGCGATGAACAGCGTGCGCAAAGCTCTCTCGATTGGCGGCCCGACGTTTATCCATTCCCTCGATCCCTGCCCCAAGGGTTGGGATTACGACCCGATTCAGTCGCACGAGCTGGGAGAACTTGCGGTCACCACCGGCATCTGGCCTCTGTACGAAATCGAAAATGGAGTCCTCCGCCTCGTCGGAAAAACCAAAGAGATCGCTTCCGGACGCTACAAAAGAGGCCCGGTGAAGGACTATTTGCTGAGGCAGGGCCGCTTTGCCCACTTCGTGGAAGAAGACTTCGAATATTTCCAGAAGAAAATCGACGAAATGTGGGAGAAGTGGCTGATTCCCGGAGTCATACCTTTCCGCAGAGAAATCGAGAATTCTGTCGCCTGAGCCGGCGGTCTCGATGTCTTTGGACGTTTAAGATCGCTCGGATGGTTCCCGTCGCCGGTTGAATCCGTTTCAGCCGGCGACTTTTTGTTTCCTCAACCCTCCTCATTCACACAATTTCTAGCAACTTTGCCTGGCCCTTCGTCATCCTATTTTGTGGACATCTCTATGCCCCAATCAGCCACGGCAAAACTTGTCATCGTGCAGGACTACGACCCCAACTGGCCCGTCGTTTTTCAGTCTCTCCGCCAACGAATCGTCGAGACCCTCGGGGACATGGCCTCGGCCATTGAGCACGTTGGGAGCACCGCTGTTCCCAATCTGGCCGCCAAACCCATTATCGACATTGACGTGCTATTAGCATCCGAAACGATGTTTCCAGCCGCGATCGAGCGTCTCGCGAGCGTGGGCTACATCCGTCAGGGAAACTTGGGCGTTCCCGAGCGGGAAGCTTTCCTGGCGCCCGCCGGCGATCCGCCCCATCATCTTTACGTTTGCCCACCTCGCAGTACCGAGTTTCGGAGGCACTTGGCGTTCCGAAATTACCTCCGGGCCCATCCGCAGGATGCCAAGATCTACGGTGATCTTAAAAGGGCGCTCGCCTCGCAGTTCCGGGAAGACCGGCCCGGCTATATAAATGCAAAGGGTGAATTCGTCGAAGAGCTGACCAGCCGGGCGATTCGCCGTACCGCCGAGTAATCTCCAGCCTCAAATTTCTCCGCTTGACAAAATCAAACAGATGTTTTAAACATATGTTTGATATGCCCCGCAGCGCGACATCGCGAGTTTCCCTTCCGCCCCGCACGATCGCCAAGCGCAAGCGCCCCGAATTGACGCGAGACAAGCTGATCGAGGCGGCCGGACACGTTTTCGCCGAGCGCGGCTATCGCGCCGCAACGATCCGCGAAATCTGCCGCCGCGCGGGCGCCAACGTCGCCTCCGTGAACTACACCTTCGGCGACAAGATGGGGCTGTACACCGAAGTCCTTCGACACTCCGTCCGCGCGGCCAAAACCGCGGCCATGAGCGCCGCCCTGGATGCCAACCTCTCTGCCGAAGAGACCATTCGCGCCGTCATCCGGGCGCGCCTGATGAGCCTTTGCCAGGAAACGCGCCCGGACTGGCACCTTCGCCTGGTGATCCATGAATTCTCGCAGCCCACGCCGGCGATGGCCCGCGTGGTGGATGAGGGCATGCGCCCGATTTATGACCGCGTGCGGAAGGCCGTCGGCGAGGTCATCGGCCTGCCGCCGGACCACGAGACCACCCGGCTTTCGGTGAACAGCATCGTGGGACAAATTCTGTTCTACACGTTCTCCTGGCCGGTCCTCTCGCATTTGCAGCCGGAGCTGAAGCTCACACCGGATCAATTGGACCGCATCGCGGACCATATCGCGGATTTCTCGATGGCGTATTTGAAGAAAGTGGGTCAAGGAAAAGAACATGGATGAACTGAAAACCAGCACGATGACGCAAGCGCCGCCCGCCGCGGAGCAGCGCACTCCGCCGCCTCACGCATCCGGCGCGCCGCTGGCGGCGGAAAATAAGGCGCCGCGTTCGCGCGTCGCAAGGATCTTCCTCATTGCAGGCATCATCTTCGCCGCGCTCGTAATCTGGAAAATATTTTTTGCCACGCCGAGTCTGCCGGCCAGCATCATTGCGCTCAGCGGGCGCATTGAAGGAGACGATTCCGCCGTGTCGCCGAAGACGAGCGGGAAAATTCTCGAAGTCACGGTGCGCGAAGGTGACACCGTAACGGCCGGACAAGTGATCGCGCGTCTCGACGACGCGCAGGTGCGCGCGAAAGAGGACCAGGCACGCGCCGCGCTGGCTAACTCGCAGGCGAAAATGCAGGGCGCGCGCGATCAGATCGCCGTGCTCCAGGAACAGTTGCGTCAAAATCAATTGCAAACGGGCCAATCGACGATGGATGCGGAGGGCCGCGTCCGGCAGGCGCAAGCGGACCTGACGGCCGCGGAAGCGGACCTCGTGCAGCAGCAAGCCGCATTGCGGCTCGCCGAATTTAACCGCGATGCATACTCGAGGCTTGCCAAAACCGGCGCCGCCTCACAGCAGCAGGGACTCCAGGCCGAGGTGCAGGCCGACCAGCAAGCGGCCGTCGTGGCCGCCTCCCAGCGCAAGGTGGAATCGTCGCGCGGCGCACTGACAACGGCGCAGGCAATGTTGGACAATCCGAAGATTCACGTCGCGCAAGTTTCCAGCACGGAAGCGCAGATCGCTCAACAGCAATCCACCATCGCCGGGACGAAAGCGGAGACCGCGCAGTCGCAGGCGACGCTCGCGCAGGCGGAAGCGGATCGGGCCGATCTGACGGTGCTCGCGCCATTTTCCGGTACCGTGCTCACCCGCGCCGCCGAACCCGGTGAAGTGGTCCAGGCGGGCACCGCGATCGTGACGCTGCTCGATCTCTCCAAAGTGTATCTGCGCGGTTTTATTCCGGAAGGCGAAATCGGCAAAGTAAAAGTCGGCCAGCCCGCGCATATTTTTCTCGACTCCAATTCAAATCAACCGCTGGACGGATCCGTTCTGCGCATCGACCCGCAAGCGACCTTCACTCCTGAAAATACGTATTTCCGCGACGACCGCGTCAAGCAGGTCGTGGGCGTGAAAGTGCAATTGACGCAGGGGATCGGCTTCGCGAAACCCGGCATGCCCGCGGACGGCGAAATCCTGACGAGCGGTACTGCCTGGCCGCCACACAAACGAGCCGCGCAATGAATGCTGCCGCCACGGATGTTGAAAACCCACGCGCTCGCGACACCGCGGCTTCCGGTGCTGCCATCGATGTTCGCGGGCTTAGGAAAAGCTACGGCGCTCTCGAGGCCGTCCGCGGAATTTCCTTCGAAGTACAGCGCGGGGAAATCTTCGGCCTAATCGGCGCTGACGGCGCGGGCAAAACCACTACATTTCAAATTCTCGCCGGAGTGATGGAAGCTACGGCCGGCACGGCGGAAATTTTCGGGAGGCCGGCGCGCGACGCGCGTTCGCGGACCGGATATCTCACGCAAACGTTCAGCCTCTACCCCGACTTGAGCGTGACCGAAAACATCCGTTACATCGGCGAATTGCGGCATGTCCCTCCGGCGGAAATCGACGAGCGCGGCGCCCGCTATTTGAAAATGTTTGACATGGACCGCTTCTCCAAGCGGCTGGCGGCGCAGTTGAGCGGCGGCATGAAACAGAAGCTGGCGCTAGTGTGCGCGCTCGTTTCCGAGCCGGATATTCTGCTGCTCGATGAACCGACTACTGGCGTGGATCCCGTCTCGCGCAGGGAATTTTGGGACACGCTCGCGCATCTGGCGGGCGAGGGCCTCACTGTGCTGATTGCCACTCCCTATCTCGATGAAGCGGAGCGATGCAACCGCATTGCGTTGGTTCATCTCGGCGAGATCCTGCAAATCGGCACGCCGGATGAATTTCGCGCGAGTTTGAAAGCGAAGCGCATTGAATTGAGCACGCCCGACCTCCGCAAAGCCCTGCGCGCCGTCAGCAAAGTAGTGGGCCCAGGCAGCGACATCTTCGACGTGCAGCGCTTCGGAGACCGCCTGGATTTGCTGTCGCATACTCCCGAAGCCGCGCAGCGGAAGATGGAAGAAATCATGCACGCGGAAGGAATCGCGATCGATAGCGTGCGCGTGGATGCTCCCACGCTTGAAAACACGTTTGTCGCGACGCTCCGTTCCCTCAGCCAGGAAATGCACGACACGCCTTTCCCTTCCCGCCGCGACCACAGGGACAAGCGCGGACAGATCGCGATCGGCGCGGAACATATCACGAAGCAGTTCGGTTCCTTCACCGCGGTGCACGACGTGAGCCTGCAAGTGCGCTACGGCGAAATTTATGGATTGCTGGGAGCCAACGGCGCGGGGAAAACGACGACGATCAAGATGCTGTGCGGCTTGCTGGAAGCCTCCACGGGAAACATGCAGCTTGCGGGCGGGCGCGGCGCATTTCGCTCCACCGAAATCCGGCAGCAGATCGGCTACATGTCGCAAAAGTTTTCGCTCTACGACGACCTTTCGATCGCGGAGAACCTGGATTTCTTCGGCGGCGTCTACGGAGTCCCCGCGGAAGAGCTTAAAGAGAAAGAACGCTGGGTGCTCGATTTTTCCGGACTCGAGGGCAAAGAGAATCAGGTAACCGGCAGTTTGCCGGGAGGCTGGAAGCAGCGCGTTGCGTTCGGCAGCGCCATCATGCACGAGCCCGGCATTGTGTTTCTCGATGAGCCGACCTCGGGCGTCGACCCGCTGGCCCGACGCGCGTTTTGGATGATGATCAACCGCCTAGCCGACGCGGGCACGGCCGTTCTCGTGACCACGCACTACCTCGAGGAAGCGGAACAGTGCAACCGGCTTGGCCTGATGGTGGCAGGCGAACTGCTCGTGGAGGGAACGCCAAGCGAAATCAAAGCGCGGCAGCACGGCCACCTGCTGGAATTTCGCGTAGATCAGCCGCAGCGCGCAGCCGATCTTTTGAAATCTGAAACGGAACACTGGCGTGTTGCGCTGTTCGGCAACCGGCTTCACATCATCACGGACGGCGGAGTGGATGCGGGCATTCGTGAGAACACGCAAAGGCTGGAAGCTGGAGGAGTTCAAGTCCTCGAGGCGCGCGAAGGGCGCTTCTCGCTGGAAGACGTGTTCATCAGCGTTGTCGAGCAGGCCCGCGAGCGCGGCAAGATCGGCGCGGAAGAGTAGAGGAACGAATCATGCGGCGAATTTTCGCGCAAGCCCAAAAAGAGTTGACGCAACTTCTTCGTGACCGCCTGGCGGTGATGCTCGCGCTTCTGCTCCCCGTCATTTTGCTGCTGCTGCAAACCACTGCTATCTCGCTGACCGTGAGCGATCTTCCCATCATCGTGCAGGACCTCGATCAATCGCAGGCGTCACAGAGATTGGTGGACGCGTTTCGCCAGTCGCTGAGCTTCCACGTCGCCTCGTGGCCCACGGACAAACAGCCGGAGGAAGCTTTCGCTTCCAACAAAGCGCGCGGCGCGCTGATCATCCCGGAAGAATATGGGCGCCGGATCGCGCGCGGCGAAGACGCCACGGTGCAGATTCTGGTCGATGCTTCGGACGAGAATACCGCGCAAATCATCTCGGGCGATGCGGCGCAAATCGTTCGCGCGTACAACGCGGAAAACGCGGGAGCGACCCGCCCGCAAGCCGTCACCGCCGCGATCCGGCTCTGGTACAACCCGAGCCGCTCGTCGCAGAAATTTTATGGGCCCGGAATCTTCGTCCTGGCCATGTCCCTTTTTCCGCCGCTGCTGGCGACGCTGGCCATGTCAAAGGAAGGCGAGCAGAAGACGATCCTTCAGGTGTACGTCTCGAACATTTCCGCGCATGAATTCCTGCTCGGCAAGATTGCCGCGTTCATGATCGTGGCCACCGCCGAAGCCATCATCATGATGGCGATATTGTTCATGGGGTTCGGGCTGCGCTTCGCCGGCGATCCCACGCCGTTTCTGGTCGCCACGATTCTGTACATGTTTACCGTGACAGCCTTCGGAAACCTGATCGGCGCGGCGATTCCGAGCCAGGTGGCCGCGATGCAGGCGGTTGCGCTGACCGGATTCCTGCTGGTGTATATGCTGTCCGGCTTGCTCTTCCCCGTACAAAATATCCCGGCCGCTATTCGCTGGATTTCCAATCTCGTCTGGGGACGCTACTACATCGAAATCGTGCGCGACGCCCTCTTGGCTGGCGGAGGCTGGCCGTCGGTATGGCTCAAAGTTCTCGCGATCGCGCTGACCGGTGCCATTTTTTATTTTGTCGCGTGGCGCAACATGCGGCGAATGCAGTTGAAGGACTAAGACATGAATAGCTTTCGCGCATTTTTCGGGTACCGCATGCTGGCCTTGATCCGCAAGGAGTTTCGCCAGATCTTGCGGGATCGCCGGCTGGCCATTTCGTTGATCCTGCCGCCGACGCTGCAACTGCTTCTTTTCGGATTCGCGCTCAATGCAACGGTCAGCAACCTGCGCCTCGGCGTTGTGGATGACAGCAGGACTCCCGAGAGCCGCGAGCTCGTCGCGATCATGACCGAAAGCAAAAGCTTCCAGGGCGCGGGCGCCTTCATTGACGTGAATGAGATGAGCAAGAAAATCGCAAACGGCGATCTGGATGCCGGGCTCGTGATCCCGTACGACTACGCGCGCGATTTGCAGCGCGGCCGTCCCGCCACCGTGCAGGTGCTGCTGAACGCCATGAATTCCAACACGGCTACCATCGGCGAAGGTTACGCGCAAGGCGTGATCGCGTCCTACAACCAGACGCTCGCGGGCGATGGAATTCATGCGCGTTTCCAGGAGATCGCGGCGCCCAACGTGAGCCGCCTCGGCATGGTCCTGCTGCATCCGGCCTACTTGTACAATCCGGGGCTCGAGCCCACGTGGTTTATCGTGACCGGAATTCTCGGGGTGCTGCTGATCCTGAACGGCTCGCTGATTTCCGCGGCGGCGATCGTGAAGGAGCGCGAGGCCGGCACGCTTGAGCAGCTATTGATGTCGCCCGCTTCGACGACTCAGATCATTGTCGCGAAACTTTTTCCGCTCTTCGTCCTGCTGTGCATGATGGGCACGATGGCGATCGTGATCATGCGCGTGGTGTTCGGAATACCCTTCCGCGGAAATGTTTTGTTGGTCATCGCCGCCGCGGCGCTTTGCTTGTTGTGCGGCATCAGCATCGGGACGTTTATCGCCACGTTTACGAAATCGGCGCGGCAGGCGCAGCTCACGCTTTTTTTTGTGAATCCTCCGCTGACATCGCTCTCGGGGGCCTTCACGCCGGTGGAAGCGATGCCGAAATGGCTCCAGCCTCTTGCGCAATTCAATCCGATTCAACACTTCGGGATGATCTCGCGCGGCGCGATGTTAAAGGGAAGCGGGATCGGCACGCTCTGGCCCAATTTTCTTGCCCTCTTAGCGTTCACCGTTGTGCTCGTTGCGTTGAGCATTTGGCGATTCAGAAAACAACTTAGCTAGGTCCGGCTCAAGGGAGTCATATGTGCAATCAAATAGAAGCTAGATTTTTCTCAAGTCAATTCTCGAACCTGAGTGGCCGGCGATTGGCCGGCATGGCGCCTCTTCTCGCGGCGGTGCTATTGCTCGCCGCGCCGGCCCTCGCGCAACTCGGCCCGCCTCCGGGACAATCGGGAAGCACGCAGGCCGTGCAACTCCCGCTCTCCGGACGAACGGCGCAAACAAGCGGCACGGTAAAAACCTCCGAGGCGCCCGCGCCGAGCACTACGGCCACCGTGAACACGCTGAATCCAAGCGTGCAGGTGCAAGGCGAGTACGCGGGAAGCACGCCGGGTGTCGCGAAGATGCCGTTCAACGGAAAGCTTGGCCTGCGGGAAGCGGTTCAGCGCGGGCTCGCGTACAACCTCGGCGAAACCGGCGCGACCCAGGCGCTGCGGCAAGCGCAGGGACAGAGCAAGGCGGCGCTCAGCAGCTTGCTCCCGAACATCGACGGCACAATAAACGAAAACGTGCAAACCACCGACCTCAAGGCGCTCGGATTCCGATTCAATTTTCCGGGGTTCGCGATTCCCGCCGTGATTGGCCCATTCAACTACATCGATCTTCGCGCGCATCTTTCGCAGACGTTTCTCGATCTCACGGCCATCAATAATTACCGCGGCGCACGCGATGTCGCGAATGCGAATCGCTATTCAGCGCAGGACGCGCGCGAACTCATCGTGCTCGCCGTCGGAGGCGCCTACCTGCAAACGATTGCGGCGAAAGCGCGCATGGCTTCGGAAGAAGCGCAGCTCGAAAGCGCGAATGCCGGATACGATCAGAGCAAACAGCAATTTGAACAGGGGCTCATCGCCAAAGTGGACGCGGACCGCAGCCAGGTGCAGGCTCTGACGCACCAGCAGCGGCTGCTCTCGCTCAAAAATGATTTGGCCAAGCAAAAAATAAATCTCGCGCGCATGATCGGCCTTCCGGCCAACGATCAGTACGACCTCACGGACGAAGTTCCCTTCTCGCCCGCCGCTCCGCTGGGCGTCGAAGAAGCGCTCGCGCAAGCGTATCAGCAGCGCGCCGATTTGAAAGCCGCCGACGCTCAGGTACGCGCCGCCGAACGCGCCCACGCCGCTGCCCGCGCCGAGCGTTACCCCTCGCTCGGGGCCACCGCCGACTACGGCGGCATCGGCGTCAACCCCAGCCAATTGCAAACCACCTACACCGCCACGGCCAGCCTGAAAATTCCGATTTGGCAAGGCGGCCGCACCGAGGCCGACATTCAGCAGTCCGACGCCACGCTGGCCCAGCGCCGCGCCGAGTACGAGGATCTGAAAGGCCAGATCGAGAGCGACGTCCGCAGCGCCTATCTCGATTTGCAAGCCGCCGCCAGCCAGGTGGAAGTCGCGCAAAAAAATGTCGATGTCAACAAGGAAGCTCTCGAGCTCACGCGCCAAAAAAAGGAAGCGGGCGTTATCGACAATGTGACGTTCGTGCACGCGCAGGAAGAAGTGACCGACGCCGAATTCGACTATATCAACGGCGTCTTCGCCTACAACATCGCCAAGCTAAGCCTTGCCCGCGCCATGGGCCGCGCCGCCGACGCTTTGCCTGAAATATTTAAGACACAGTGAGAATTTCCGCGAGAACGATATACTCCGCCGCGGCGAATGGAAGTGTCCGCTGTTAGGTTAATCTTCTAAATCTTCCCGAAACACGGGTACCGATAGATCGAGCACCCCATCCATGACGTCAACGATTAGGCGCTCATAGAAATTTGTCGCCTCGGGAAGCGACGGGTAGCCACGTTCATATACCACCACTCCGGTGTCCGAATAAATGAGGGTGAAAAATCGTCCGGAAGAATATTGAAGTTCGAGCAGCTTGCTGGGCATCTCGGGATCGCCTTCCTGTCCGAGGATGTCCATGAGCGCGACAGACCATTGCCTCCCTTTCGGGTCGGTTACGGCCTGGCGCTCGACGTACCGCCAGTTGTCCATGCTCCAGGAAGCCATAGCAATTTCTCTCCGTGTTGCGGTGGCGCGGGCTTCAGCCTGCGGGTTTTGGACTTTGCGCGGACTAAACCCCACAGGCTGAAGCCTGTGCCACTAAGGGCCGAGCAACTCGGTCAGCGCTCTTGCCACCTGCGCTCCGGTGAATGGTTTTGGGATCAGCATGACTTTCTTGGCGTCCCGGGCACTTAGACTCTTGTCCGCCTCTTCGGGGGTATCGCTGATGATGACGACGGGAAGTTCGGCGTGATTCGGGTCGTTGCGAACGGTGTCGAAGAGCGACTCGCTCATGTTGTACACCGAACAGTCCAGCACCAGCGCTTCGGCGCGCTGCTCCACCAGCAGGTCGTTCACGGAGTCGGCAAAGCCGGAGGCGAAGACTTCGAAGCCGCGATCGCGCAGAGCGAACGACAACAGCTCGGCAATCTCCGGCGTATCGTCGATGAGCAGGATGCGCCGCAAATGGATGCTACTTCGTGGCGTAGTTGCCGGGCAATCTCGCCTTCTTGCCTTCGGACGGCTCCAGATCCAAAACCCAGATGCGGCCGCCCGCCGTGTAATAGGCGCGGTGGTCGTTCTGGAAAATTGCGCCCCAGGCTTCGAGCGTGCGCATCGCGAACGTGTAGCCCTCGAAATTATTCCGCGCGTGGCTGAACACTTCGTTCGTGTGCCAGTTGTCGTTGAGGATGGCGTCGCCGGCATGCACGCGCGTGACGGTATAGTATTTGTCAAAGGCGGCCTCGGGGCGGACTTCGCGCGTGGCCCCGTGCTTCTTGCCTTCGCTTACGACATACAGATCCTGCACTTCCCCCGCAGGAAGGGGATTGGGATTGTTCGTGCTCATACGGTCTCCGCCACGGTGGCCGCCGCTTCCGCAGCCCCCATGTTCACCAGATTTTTCGCATCCGTGGCCTTGATCAAGGCCTCGGGAAGAGGGACGCCCATCATTTGCCACTGCATGTTGGCGAACTTTTGCAGCGTGGCGATGTGCTCGGCGTGCAAGTGGCCGAAGCGCCCTTGCAGCTTCAAGTATTCCGAAACGGGCCGCATGCTCTGCGGGCGGAAGCTGTAATCGTATTCGCGCTTTACGTTGTTCCATTCCCAGATCGGATAGAGCCCGCATTCGACGACGAGCCGGCCGAGATCGATCGAGCGCGGCGTCTCGTACACGAAGCCCTTCTGGCACGGAGTGTAGACCATCAGGAACGATGCGCCCTTGAAGTTGAGGCCCTTGCGCACCTTGTTCATGAGGTCGATCGGGTAACCCACGCTCGCGGTCGCCACATAGCAGTGAGGATGGCCCGCCGCCATCATTCGCGCCAAGTCCTTGGGGAACAGCGTCTTCGCTTCGGGAACTTTCGGGCCTGGAGGCGAGAACGTCGTCATGCCGCCGTAAGGCGTGCGGGACGACGCCTGAATGCCGGTGTTCGCGTACTGCTCGTTGTCATAGCAGATGATCAGGCAGTCATGATTCCGGTAGAGCGCGCCTGAAATCGAGCCGATCCCGATGTCGGAGGCGCTGCCGTCGCCCGCCTCGCAGATGATGTTTGGAAAGGCGCCCTTCCATTTGCCTTTTCGGATCATCGCTTCGTAGGCGGCGGCGATTCCGGCAGTGAAGCTGCCGGAGCTGCCGATCTGCGTGTGCGCCCACGGCACATTGTAGGGCGTGCACAAGTACGAGCTGTTGGCGACATACATGCACCCGGTCGGTCCGACCAGGATGGTGTTATCGCCCGACGCTTTGCTCGTCATCCGGTACTGGATGGACGGCCCGCAACCGGCGCACGTGCGGTGGCCGGGGACGAAGGGTTCGCTCGCCGGCAACTCCGGATTGTAGAAGCGCGCGCCCTGGTTCGGGCTGCCCAGCATCGGCAATATCTGTCGCTCGATTTCTATGACTGACATTTTAGATCCTCCGGATGGCGGCCCCAAAATCCTGCACCACAACTATCATAGTGCAAGCCTTCAAGTCCGTCCCATCAATATTGACTGGCCACTCCTCGAAATGAACTAATCCTCGAATCCGACCCAATGCGTACGCTTTTCGATGCTGCCGCGTTTCTGCGCTTCGAGCATCTTCTGCGTCATCCAATAGAATTCCTTCAGCACGATGGCTTCGCCGCCCATTCCAGCCATGAACGAGACGACCAGGGGCCGCTTTTTGCTTTCATAGAGGGCGCCGCAAACTTCCGCATAGAGGGAACCGCCGCTGCTCACGCTGCCCAGCCCCATGTTGGTCTCAATCACGCCGACCACTTTGAACTTGCTGAGGACTTCATTCACGCGATCGGTCGGATAGGGCCGGATCGTCCGCAGCCGCACCATGCCGACCTTTGCGCCGCGATCGCGCATGTGTTTAATGGCATAGCGCGCTGTCACTCCGTGAGCGCCCTGCAGGAAAAAGACTACCTCGGCGTCATCGGTCATGAATTCCTCGACCCAGGGGTCATACTTGCGCCCGAAGATTTTTGCGAATTCCGTGTGCGCCTGCTCGATAACGGCCATCGAGCCTTCCATGGCGCGGGCGCGCTCAAGCTGAAGCGGCGGACCCTGCTCGGGCATGATCTGCGGGCCGTGCGACACTGGATGCCGCGGATCGAGCGGGTACGGGTGCTTGTAAGGCGGCAGAAATTCTTTTACCTGGCCCGGATCCGGTAGCTCGACATCGCATACGATATGCGAAACGAAAAACCCGTCCTGGCAAACCATCTGGGGCAAAAGGACGCGCGGGTCTTCGCCGATCCGGTAGCCGATGATGTGATTGTCGAACGCTTCCTGGGCGTCGCAGGACCAGCCCATGAGCCATCCCATGTCGCGCGTCGAGAGCGCGTCCGTGTGCTCGGAACCGAAATCGCCCGGAGGATCGAGCGTGCGGTCGGCAATCATCATCTGCACCGGCATGCGGCTGCCGGAGATGGGCGAATAGAGTTCGTAGCCGTACTGCACGCCGACTCCCGAACTTCCGGTGAACACGCGCGCGCCGCTCGAAGAAGCGCCGTGCGCGATGCTCAATTGCGAGTGCTCGCTGTCGGCCACGATGTATTCGGCGTCGAGCTCTCCATTGGCCACCATTTGCGCCAGCGCCATCATCGTTGCCGTATAAGGCCGGATGGGGTAGGCGGTGATCACATCGACGTCGGCGTATTTAGCCGCCTGCGCCGAAGCAACGCAGCCGTTGATCCGAACCGTCTTCTTTCTTCCTTCGACAAGCGTTGCCATGTCTCACTCCGCGCGGTCCACCTCTTGGCGGACGCTAACTTGTAGGACAGTCCGCCGCGGCGGACTGTCGTTTTCCCCGTGAACGAAATCCAAAACCGACAGGCTGAAGCCTGTCCTACTAAATGCTCTTGGCCGGGCGGTCTCCCAGATTAATCAGCTCTTCCGCCTGCCGGCCATGCAGACCTTGCGAGATCGCGAATGCCGTATCCATTCGGATCACGCCCGTATCGAAATCGAGTTCGGGCACGCCTTCAAGGCATCCCGTCGGACACTCCTCGATGCATACGCGGCAGCCCTTGCAGTAATCCACCAGAATCTTGTAGAGCCCGTTCGACCGCACCGAACGCACGATGCAAGGCTCGGGGCAGACCAGGTAGCAGTTGTCGCAAGCGTTGCAGGTGCCGCAACTGAAACACCGGCTCGCCTCTTCGCTCGCCTGCTCTTCGGTATACGCCAGGATAACTTCCTGCTGGGTGCTGCGCCGCGCCATGGGCGCAAGCATGGCCTGCTTGACGCGCGGGAAGTGCGGGAAATAGGTCATGTTCATGCGGTTCAAGTCGACGATCACATCGATGGGAACCGTGCGCGGCTCGAGCGGGACGTTGCGGAGCACCTTGTCCAGATTGAATGCCACGCGCTTGCCGTCGCCAACGGCGTTCACAACCATCAGCGGCTGGCCCGAACCGAGCTGCACCACATCGCCCGCCGCGAAAAAGTTGGTGTTGCCGATGCGACCGAACTGGTCGATCTTGATTGTGCCGCGCTCGGTCTTGAACTCCGCCGGCATCCAGTCGAGCTTTGCCTTTTGCCCGACAGCGATGATCACGTTGTCGACAGCAAAGCGCTCGGCGGGAGCCTCTCGATCGATGGCGATCGGCGAGGCGTTGATTTTGCCGGTGAAGCGCGCCGGATGCAGTTGCAACGCTTCGACTTTCCCTGTGCCAAGAACGGCCGTCATGGCCCGCCCGTGCATCAACTCCACGCCTTCCTCCAGCATGTCGTGCAGGTCTTCCGGGGAGGCCGGCATTTCCTGGCGGTTGCCTTCGACTGTGATCATGGTCACTTCGACGGCGCCTTGACGGAGCGCTTCGCGCGCGCAGTCGATCGCAGTGTTTCCGCCGCCGATGACGGCGACGCGAGGACCGAGCTTCACTTTGGACGTGCCCATTCCGATGTCGCGAAGGAATGGAAGGCCGAACACCACGCCGGGTTTGTCCTCGCCTTCGGCTCGCGCGCTGTTGGACTCGGTGAGACCCACGGCGAATACGGTGGCGTCATAATTCTTTTTCAAATCGTCCAGCGTGACGTCTTTGCCGACCTCGACGTTTGTCTTGATCTCGATGCCAAGCTCGACGAGGCGCTGAATCTCGCGATCGAGGATTGCTTGCGGCAGAACCCAGTCCGGAATGCCGCCGCGATTCAGTCCGCCCGCTTTCGGCGACTTCTCCAGAATCGTTACCTTGTACCCAAGGCGCGCCAGTTGGTACGCGGCGCTGTGTCCGGCGGGGCCTGACCCGATCACGGCGACTTTCTTGCCGTTGGACGGCCCGGGCTTGACTACGTCGCGCGCCAGCGCCTGGCCGAGGTCGCCGAGAAACCGCTCGACCGCGCGGATCGAGATGGCTTCATCGTACTGCCCCCGGTTGCAGGCCTGCTCGCAAGGGTGATAGCAGACGCGGCCCGTGACCGACGGGAATGGCATGTCTTCCTTGATGAGAGAGTAGGCGTCGATGTACTTGCCGCGCTTCACCAGGTCGAGATAGCCCTGGATCTTTTCGTTGGTGCCGCAGGCGTTGTTGCAGGGCGGCAGCTTGTCCCGGTAGACAGGCCGGATCGAGCGCCAGTTGCCGGTCGGAAAAAGATCCTGGCCCTTATCCTGTGACGGAGCCGGAGTGATCCCGGCAAACGGCACGTTGAGCCAATCGGGAATGTGTGTTCCTTTAGTCGACATTTTTAACCCCTCGAAAAAAATTAGTCTACGCAGCTACCGGCTTCAGCGGCATGATGTGCAATTCCTTGAGCGCCGCATGGAACGCCGCTTTATTCGCAATCATTGGCTCAATCGTTTCCATCTTGCAGATGCCTGTCGTCTTGACCACCGCCGCGATGAGCGGAGCGGCAATGTCCGGCGCAACCGCTTTGCTTCGCTCGGCAGCGCCTTCGGTCGAGAGACGGTCGAGGCCGAGTTCGCCCAGGCGGTAATAGAGCCATTTGTGGTCGGCCAGCTTGGCGGCATCGACGCAGACGAGTTGCGACAGCCGCTCGGCGCCGGGCACAAATCGGATCATGTACTCGGGCGTGTAATGCGTGTTGATGATGAGCGTTCCGCCCGGAGGCATCCCGCGCATGTAGTCCCAGCCCTTGACCATCGTCCCTTCGACGAGGACGACGATGTTGGGATGCTCGTTCTCGTAGGTCAGCGCGTTTTCGATTTCGCTGTCGCTCACGCGGAAATATTTGCGTGTCGGGGCGTTGGTGCGGTCGGGATTGTCGACGTAATTTTCCATCGCCTGGGAGAACTTGCCCTCGTTCCGCGCCGAAGCGGCGATGGAATTGACGATGTCGCGGCCTTCTTTGTCCATGATGATGCCGCGCGTCCACACGGTGAGTTCGGTATAGCTCATGATCGATCCTCTTTGTCTTCCAGATGGATATGCGTTGCTATCTTAAATTCCTCGGCATCGCCGGACCGCGCCGCGTCCCTCAACGGCATGGGGCTGCCGCGATGGGAATCCAGAACGGATTGAAAATCGCTTCGCCGAACGGCGAACGGGGCTGTTTGCGCGTCTTCCTGATACTTCGCAATCGCCAGCAACGTCGCCTTCTTGCACAGGCTTTCGATATCGGCGCCCGTCGAACCCTCGGTCCGGGATGCAAGTTCGTCGATGTCCACGTCGGGCGCGAGCGGCACGCGCCGGCAGCAGAGCCGCAGGATCGCCGCCCGGTCTGCGGCGCCGGGTTTGGCGAACGGGAGGATATAGTCAAACCTTCCGCTGCGCAAGAGGGCAGGCTCGACGCGCTCCGGGCGATTGGTGGCCGCCACCAGGAGCACGCCCTTGACGTCGCGCAGGTTGTCGATTTCGCGCAGGAGCTGGCTGAGAATCCTCTGATAAATGTCGGAGCCCAGATGATCGGCGCCGAACTTTGGCGCGAGCGCATCGATGGTGTCAAAGAACAGGATGCAGGGCGCGGCGCGTCTCGCTTTTTTGAAAACTTCGCGCAACGCCCGCTCGGATTCGCCGAGCCACTTCGAGTAAAGCTGCGGGCCATCGATGGCGATGAGCGGAATCTGTTTCTCGCCCGAGAGCGCCCGCGCCATGGCGGTCTTGCCGGTACCCGACGGCCCGACGAACAGAATGCCGCGCGGCGGCGCGAGGCCCACCTGATCGTAGATATCGTTGTGCACGTGCGAGTGCTCGACGACGGCATCGAGCAATCGTTTCAAATCGGTGTGGCCCCCGAGGGACGCAAACGTCGAAGGGCTCTTCTCGATGAAAAATTCGCGAGTCGCGCTGGGCTCGACTTCCTTCAGACCGGCAAGAAAATCGTCGCGCGTGACTTGCAGCCCGCTCAGATCGGCAGGCGGAGCGCCGTCGGTTTCCAGCGGAGCGGTGGCGAGGAATCCGCGCAGGGCGATCATGCCCACTTCCTGGCACAGCGCTTCGAGATCGGCGCCGACGAATCCGTGGGAATGCTCGGCGATTTCCTGGAGGTTGACGTCGTGCGCGAGCGGCATGGCGCGCGTGTGGATCTTCAGGATTTGCAGCCGCGCCTGCGTGTTGGGCACGCCGATTTCGATTTCGCGATCGAACCGCCCGGGACGCCGCAGCGCCGGATCGAGAACTTCGGGAATATTGGTGGCGCCGATGACGATCACCTGGCCGCGCGATACGAAGCCGTCCATCAGGCTGAGCAGTTGCGCCACGACGCGCTTTTCGACTTCGCCGGAAACTTCGGCGCGCTTGGGAGCCACGGCGTCGATTTCATCGATGAAGAGGATCGAGGGAGCGCGGCGCGCCGCTTCCTCGAAGACTTCGCGGAGCTTGGCTTCGCTCTCGCCGTAAAACTTGCGCATGATTTCCGGGCCGTTCAGGGGAATGAAGTGCACGCGGCTTTCCGCCGCCACGGCGCGCGCCAGCAGGGTTTTTCCCGTGCCCGGCGGGCCGTATAACAGCACCCCCTTCGGTGCGAAGATTCCCAATCGCTCAAAAATGCGCGAGTGCTTCAGCGGCAGCTCGACCATTTCGCGGACGCGCGCCACTTCCCGTTCCAGCCCGCCAATATCTTCGTAAGACACCGCGGGGGCGCGGGTCGCGGTCTGCTCGCCCTCCACGATCCGGATATCGGTTCGCGGTCCGATCACGACCGGCCCTGAGGGAATCGTGCGCACAACCTGGAAATTCACGGCCTTGGCAAACGTCGGCACGCGCACCACGCAGCCCTGCGTGACAGGAACGCCCGTCAGATCCTCGACGATCCGTTCGGGCGCGATGATTGCCGGCGCGGCGCCCACCCACATGGGCGAGAGTCGCACGGCCACGGCCTGCGAGTGCTCGATGACCGCAACCGTCACCTGTTCCTGCAGGCCCACGCCGCAGTTGCTGCGGGCAGTGCCGTCGATCTGGACGACGCCTTCGTGTTGTTCGTCGGAAAGCTCCGCGCGCGCAACGGAGGACGTGCCGCCGGTGATTTTCACCACGTCGCCGGATCGCGCGCCGATGCGCTGCATATCGGCCGGCGCGAGGCGCGCAATGGCGCGGCCCACATCCTCGACGCGCGCTTCCGCAACACGCAACGTGAGCGTGGCCGCGAGTGAGGATGAAACAATTTCCGTCACTGAGCCACCTGGAATTGAGATTGGATTTGGCTGCTGAATCGGGCGAAGAGCTTGGCGAGTTTCTGATGTTCGGCATGACCCTGAAGGTCCACAAGAATTTCCACGCGGGTCGTTTCATTTCCCATGTCGGTCAGGCGGATCGTTCCCAAGTTGGTGTGCTCCATGGCCCATCCCTCGCCCTGAGTCGAAGCGACGGCCATGCACAGCGTGGTGCCATCGCTCTCCCACGGCACGACAATCGCGGTCAGGCTGCCCTGGCCGATTGCCAATTGCTCGATCGCGCCGGAGACGGCGCGGGGGGAGCCGGTGGTCATGAACTCAAAAAGCTTTTCACTCATCGCGATCTGTGGTACAGTGGACCAGTGATTGAACCACTTGATAACGAAAATGTACCATCCGCGCGAAACGGTGTCAAGCGTTTTGCGCATTCTTCCGGCGATGAGGCTCGCCTCATCACGCCGATCAAGAAAACGCGTGTTGCCGAGGAAGTCGCCGACCGCATCCGCGTGCTAATGCTGGACGGCACGTTTCCGCCGGGCGAGCCGCTGCCCTCGGAACGCCATCTGGCGGAACGGTTCGGCGTGAGCCGCGGGTCGATCCGCGACGCGTTGCGCACGCTGGAAACGATTGGTCTGCTCGAGACGCGGCACGGGCAAGGAACGTTTCCGCACGAGCTTTCGGTGGACCGCCTGGTCGCTCCTCTGGCTTCGGTGATGGCCTACCGGTCCGATCTGCAGGATGAGTTGCTGGATGTGCGCCGGATGTTCGAGCCCGCCGTCGCGCGCGCCGCGGCCCTGCGCGCGACCGAGGAAGATTTGGCCGATCTGCAACGCATCCTCGAAACGCAACGCCAAAAGCTGAAGACCGGCCAATCGGCCATCGCCGAGGACACGGCGTTTCATGCGATTCTGGCGCGGGCCACGCGCAATCGCGTGGTCATGAGCATCATGGCGACGCTGAACGATTTGCTCGTGGAATCGCGCACGCAATCGCTGAGGCAGAAGGGCCGTCCCGCGCGATCCATCGACGGGCACGAAGCCGTGGTTGCCGCGCTGCGCCGCCGGGACGCCGAAGGAGCTTCGCAAGCGATGTACAACCACATCGATCAAATCGCCGATTTGCACGTGCCCGCGCACAAGGGTCCGAACCCGCCCGCCAAGTAACCGGAGACGCAATCCATGGACGAGAGCCTGCGAGCGCAGATCGACTCAAATCTTTCGCATCTCGATGGCCTGATCCGCCGCGGACGCCGGCTTCGCGAAACTTTAGCTGAGGATCCTTCCGACAAATCCGCGCTCGTGGCCAATCGCGCCTGGCAGCAGGACTGCGGCGTGGCGATCAATCAATTGTCCGGCGGCAGCAAAGCCCATTGGCTGGCGCGCTCGTTTAGCGAAGCGTTTTTGTTGCGCACGGCGTCCGGCCAGGTCATCGAAACGGTGGCGCCGGCGGAAATTGTCGAGCGCCTTGTCGGCGTTCTGGATCAAGCCGTTCATTCGCTGTCACGCATGGGCGATGATCAGGGCGCTTCCGCATCGCCGCAGGCCGCGCCGCCGCCTCGTCGATTTGATTTCGTTCACAACGTCGAACTCCGCCCTGTTCTCGAGCAGGCATATGCCGACAGCCGGGACGCGCTGGAACAAGGCAACTACGGCGTGGCGCTGATCAACTCCAGCGGAATTCTTGAAGCGATCGTGACCGACGCGCTGGAACACAAGGGACTCGATGCGCTGGCTTCCGCGGAAGTTCCTGCGGGAAAAATCGGTGATTGGTCGTTCAACGATCGCCTGACCGTGGCTGAAAAGACCGGACTTATTCGCGGCGGGTGCGCCCGGTTGCCGGAAATTGCGCGGAGATATCGAGATATCCTGACGCCGACGGCAATTCACAATTGACCGTTACCGAACACGACGCGCGGCGCACCACGCAAGTGCTTCATGTCGTGATGAGAGATCTGGATCCCGGGAGGTAGGTTTTAGTAGCACAGGCTTCAGCCTGTGGGTTTTGGTGCTTGCAAGAACTAAACCCCGACAGGCTGAAGCCTGCGCCACTTACTCCTACTTCTCAATCTTCGCCAATAGCTCCACGAATTTCTGCTGGCGCTCCGACTGGTCCTGCCCTCCGGCCGATTCCGCCAGCTGCGTCACGTTCATCGAGCAGAATTTCGGCCCGCACATCGAGCAGAATTTCGCGTCCTTGTAGAAATCGTCCGGCAGCGTTTCGTCGTGCATCGCCTTCGCCGTCGCCGGATCGAGCGACAACTCGAACTGCTTGTTCCAATCGAACAGAAAGCGCGCGTACGAAAGCGCATCATCGCGGTCGCGCGCGCCCGGCCTGTGCCGCGCCACGTCCGCCGCGTGCGCCGCGATCTTGTACGCGATCACGCCCTGCTTCACATCCTCCGCGTTCGGCAAGCCCAAATGCTCCTTCGGCGTCACGTAGCACAGCATCGACGCCCCGTGCCAGCCGATCATCGCCGCCCCAATCGCGCTCGTGATGTGGTCGTACCCCGGCGCGATGTCGATCACCAGCGGCCCCAGCGTGTAAAACGGCGCTTCGTGGCACAACTCCATTTCCTTTTTCACCTGCAGCTCGATCTGATCCATCGGAATGTGCCCCGGGCCTTCGATCATCACCTGCACGTCGTGCTCCCACGCCTTCTTCGTCAACTCGCCCAGCACTTTTAATTCGGCGAATTGCGCGGCGTCGCTCGCATCCGCCAGACACCCTGGCCTCAAGCCATCACCCAGCGAAAAACTTACGTCGTGTTTCTTGAAAATCTTGCAGATCGCCTCGAAATGCTCGTACAGGAAATTCTCCTGCTTGTGCGTGTTCATCCATGCGCCAAGAGCGCCCCGCCGCGGCTCACGATCCCCGTGATGCGGTTGCGCACCAGCGGCACAAATTCGCGCAGCACGCCCGCGTGGATCGTCATGTAATCCACGCCCTGCTCGGCCTGCTCCTCGATCACTTCCAGCATCAGCCCGATCGTCAAATCCTCCGTGCGCTTCACGCGCGACAGCGCTTCGTAGATCGGCACCGTCCCGATCGGCACGGGCGATGCATCGATGATCGCTTTGCGAATCGTCGGGATGTCGCCGCCGGTCGACAGGTCCATCACCGTGTCCGCGCCGTAGTGCACCGAGTGATGCAGCTTCTTCAGCTCTTCGTCAATGTGCGAAGTCGTCGCCGAGTTCCCGATGTTCGAGTTGATCTTGCACTTGAACGCGATGCCGATGCCCATCGGCTCCAGCGCCTTGTGATGGATGTTCGCCGGAATGATCGCGCGCCCGCGCGCGACTTCGCTGCGCACCAGTTCCGGCTCGATCTTCTCGCGCCGCGCCACGTACTCCATCTCTTCGGTGACCACGCCCTGGCGCGCGTAGTGCATCTGCGACACGTTCCTTGTGCCGTTGGCCGCCGCCGTTTCCTTCAATCGCTTCTCAACCCAAGCGTCTCGCACTCCCATCGCTTCCCCCTGAAGAGTCTCCGCTCGCGG